>JAMXFF010000003.1:248127-257989 GCA_025370845.1 Laspinema palackyanum D2a
TCAACAGCAACAACCGGCGGGGGTTTAAACCCCCGCCGTAGGGGCGCTTCGCGAAGCGCCCCTACAGTCGGTTTTTCTAAAAAATTGATATTTCTGAATTACTATTCTATTGAAGCTAATTTGATGCCTGGGGATGCCTTTTTTTGGCCGCACCTTCTCCCACAATAACAATCTACCAAAAATCCCCCACCTTGTCAACAGGTTTCCGCAAATTTGTAGAAACCCTTATCCCCCATCTCATCCCAAAACCCAACCCCTCAAAAATCATCTCCCCAGTCGGTTTTAACCGACTTTAGCTATTAGGCGGGGGTTTAAACCCCCGCCGTAGGGGCGCTTCGCGAAGCGCCCCTACAGTCGGTTTTTCACTCAGTTTAATGAGACATTGCCACCGATCGCATTTCGATTTGTTGGACAAAGTTTGCTAACATTTGCAACCCAGCAGTAGAAGATTTCTCCGGGTGAAATTGGACAGCAACCAGGTTATCCCGGGCGATCGCAGCGGTGACGGTTTGACTGCCATGCGTTACAGTAGCAGCAGTCACCGTAGAATCGATGGGGTCAACATAATAAGAATGGACAAAATACAACCAAGGTTGATCCTGCAAATGCTGCCACAACGGAACCTCCGGTTGTGTCAATTCCAGACGATTCCACCCAATATGAGGAATCGTTAAACCGGGTTCCGATTTAAAGCGACGAACTACCCCGGGAATAATGCCCAAACCGGGTTCTTTTCCTTCCTCACTGCTGTCAAACAGGATTTGCAACCCGAGACAAACCCCTAAAAAGGGTTTTCCCGAGGCGATCGCATCCTTAACCGGGGAGACTAAATCCCGCGATCGCAAATGTTGGATTGCCGGATCAAAGGACCCGACCCCGGGTAGCAAAACTGCATCTGCCTGTTCAATTTCCCCAGGCACATCGGTGATTTTGGCTGTGGCCCCTGCATTTTCCAATCCCTTACAGACCGAGTGCAGATTGCCCATATCATAGTCGATGACGGCGATTACCGGCATTGCCTTTTTCCTTAAAATACTTGACTGAGGCTCTTTTGATTATAAAGGGTAACGGACCCATTGCCATGACTCAAACCATTCTTTTAACCTCGTTTGATATTTGGATGTCCCATCACCAAACCAACTCCTCCGATGAGTTATTGGAGAAAGTCTCCCAAGTGAGTGGGATTCCCCATGATCTGCACTTCCTGCGGAAATTACCCGTAGATTTTCAAGAGGCCCCCAAACAGGCGATCGCCAAAATCAACGAACTGCAACCGGATATCGTCGTCTGTTGCGGCATGGCAGAATCCAGGCAAAAACTCACCGTAGAAAAACAGGCGAGATGTGGCAAAGAGGCGATCGTCACCCCCTTAAACCTTCCCTTCCTCATCCAAGATTTAAAACTCACAGAAATCAGCGAAGATGCCGGAAAATTTGTCTGCGAAACCCTCTATTATTCTGTTCTAAATCATCTCCATACTCACCCCAAAAAAATTCCTACCCTCTTCGTCCATGTCCCCCTCCTCACCCCCACCAATTTTCCACTGATTCTCGACGATTTTCTCTGTCTCCTCAATCGTCTAACCCAGTCCAATCTCCATTAAATGTTGTTCTTCTCTTTGTTCGTAGTAACGACTTCAGTCGTTCTCCTCTTTGTTCGTAGTAACGACTTCAGTCGTTCTCCTCTTTGTTCGTAGTAACGACTTCAGTCGTTCTCCTCTTTGTTCGTAGTAACGACTTCAGTCGTTCTCCCCCCGTTCGTAGTAACGCCTTCAGGCGTTCGTTCTGGAGTTGGGTTAAACCCACCAGAGAGACAAATGTCTGGATTTGTTGAAAAACCAAAAGCCCGTTTTAAAATCCCTTAACCCTATATACCCCTAGTCCTGTAGTAGTTTCGACAACGGACATCCCGGAATCTAAACCGGGCAAGTTCATAAAAATTAATAGTCTGCGGGTATTCTATTCACTCCATTTATCCTAAAGTAGTGGACAGCGTTAGAGAGCAGACTGTGCGATTTGACACATACGATCCAGGCGATTTTTACGATGAACTGTTTATCGAGAAGGGAAAACCTCGCCCCCAGGCGAACCCCTTAATAAACAGAATCAATTCCCTATCCGATGGAGAACTTCTCCAGCGACAACAGGCGGCACAAAGCGCCATGTTTAAACTGGGGATCACCTTCACCGTTTATGGAGATAGCGAAGGCAATGAGCGGATTTTTCCCTTTGACATCATCCCCCGCATTGTAGCAGCGAACGAATGGGCCACTCTCAATCGTGGACTGAAACAGCGAATTGAAGCATTAAATCTGTTTATTGCTGATATTTATGGAGACCAGAAAATCATCAAAGATGGGATAATTCCCATCGAATTGGTTCACTCAGCGAAAGGATTTCTCAAACCTTGCATTGGGTTAAAACCACCCAAGGGAATTTGGTGTCATATCACCGGCACCGATTTAGTTCGAGAAAAAGATGGACAGTGGTATGTTTTAGAAGATAATATGCGATGTCCTTCGGGGGTGTCCTACGTCCTAGAAAACCGTCGGGTAATGAAAAGTACATTCCCCCAAGTTTTTAGAACAATGGATATTCAACCCGTTGATGAATATCCCAGTTATCTGTTAGAGACGTTACTCAATCTCGCCCCGGATAATTTGCCGAATCCCAATGTGGTGGTGATTACCCCAGGGATTTACAATTCCGCCTACTTTGAACATTCATTCCTCGCCCAGCAAATGGGGGTGGAACTGGTGGAAGGGAAAGATTTAGTCGTCGCCGATGGTTACTTGCAAATGCGGACGACGAAGGGTTTAAAGCGTGTTGATGTAGTCTATCGTCGCATTGATGATGATTTTATCGACCCCCTGGCATTTCGTTCTGATTCTTTGTTAGGTGTACCCGGTTTGATGGATGTTTATCGATCGGGTCGATTGGGTATTGCCAATGCTTTGGGAACGGGTGTTGCTGATGATAAAGCAATTTATGCCTATGTCCCGGAGATGATTCGGTATTATCTCGGGGAAGACCAAATTATTCCCAATGTTCCGACTTTTTTATGTGGAAATCCCCAACATTTAGATCATGTCTTGGCTAATTTGGATAAATTAGTCGTCAAGGCGGCGAATGAATCGGGGGGGTATGGAATGTTAATTGGCACCCAGGCAACGCCAGAACAACGAGAGGACTTTGCCGATCGCATTCGCGCCAATCCCCGCAATTATATCGCCCAACCCACCCTCTGTCTGTCTCGGGTTCCCACATTAATTGATAGTCAGATTGAAGGCTGTCATGTCGATTTAAGACCCTATATCCTCTATGGAAAAGAGATCTATGTTAACCCCGGTGGATTAACTCGGGTAGCCTTAAAACGAGGGTCTTTAGTGGTCAACTCTTCCCAAGGTGGGGGAAGTAAAGATACTTGGGTCGTGACGGAATAAACGACGGGGTTAAGCGTCAGGATTGAGGGGTGAGAGGGAGGGACATTCCTGACAGCCAACCGAGGAATGATTGGCATTTGGCCCGGGTATTCAAACAGGACTCTCTGAGGGTAAAACACTCTCAATTCTCAACTTTAAACTCTAAAAATTCTCATGCTTAGTCGCGTTGCAAATTCAATTTACTGGCTGAATCGTTATGTAGAACGGGCGGAAAATATTGCCCGTTTTATTGATGTTAATCTCAATTTAATTCTGGATTCTCCCACCGGAATGACCCAACAATGGGAGCCTTTGGTGAAAATCACCGGGGATGCACCCCTGTTTCAGGAACGATATGGGGAAGTGCTGCCGGAAAATGTGATTCAATTTCTGGCTTTTGATCGCGATTATCCCAATTCGATTTTATCCTGTTTGCAAATTGCCCGGGAAAATGCGCGATCGGTCCGAGAAGTGATTTCTTCGGAAATGTGGGAACAGGTGAATGCCTTTTATATGATGGTAAAGGAGGCCGCACCTAAACAAAATTTAGGCTCTCTCCATGATTTTTTTACCCAAGTTAAGTTGGCAAGTCACTTGTTTTCAGGCATCATGGATGCGACGATGACCCACAATGAAGGGTGGCATTTCGGACAAATTGGCCGACTGTTGGAACGAGCGGATAAAACTTCTCGCATTTTGGATGTGAAGTATTATATTTTGCTGCCGTCGGTGCATGATGTGGGAACGACTCTGGATGAGATTCAATGGATGTCGTTATTGCGATCGGCGAGTGCTTATGAGATGTATCGGAAGCGCGAGCATCGGATTAATCCGACTCTAGTCGCGGAATTTTTGATTTTAGACCGAGAGTTTCCGCGCTCAATCCGGTTTTGCTTTTTGAATGCCGAGCGATCGCTCCATGAAATTACCGGCACTCCGGTGGGGACATGGAGAGACCAGGCAGAACGCGCTTTAGGTCGGTTGCGATCGCAATTAGAATATATGACCATTGCCGATATCTTTGAAACGGGGTTGCATGAGTTTATCAATACCCTCCAAGAGCAACTCAATGGCGTGGGTCAGAGTATTTTTAATGCCTATTTTGCCCTCGAACCAGCGGTAGAAGCAGTGGAAGAAATTAAACCGATTTCTTCCATTCAAACTCAGACTCAAACTCAAACGGCGATCGGGTCTTGATTGGCTAAAGATGGGGTTATTGGTCATGGGTCATTAGTCATTGGTTGATGGAGAAGATGCGGGAGATGCTTGTAGTCACAACTAAAGTCGTTTCTTCTTGTTTGTAGTAACGACTTCAGTCGTTGCTCTCGTGTTATGGCATTCGCCATAACACGAGCAATGGGAGGGTCTACCGCCTACCTGCTTGGAGATTGGAGGCAGAGGCGCTCCAGAGGTATGATTTGCGCGTAAGCTGTCCTGTCACGGCTTCAGCCGTGACAGGAGGTAACGACTGAAGTCGTTACTACGAACGTTCTGTATTCTAATTACCTTTAATCAATCAGAATATCTTCTTTTAAATCAGCTTCATAATATTCCCATTCCACATCCGGCATATCATCAAACGCTTGTTTGACGTAGCTCTCCCATAACTTTCTAATTTTAGCCAAATAAGGGTCACCGAGTCTCAATCTCAAGCGATTGCGGATGATGAAGGAATCCGTATGATACATGACAATATCAATGGGTGGTCCTACCGAAATATTAGATTTCATGGTAGAATCAATGGAGAGTAAGGCACATTTTGCCGCCGCTTCTAACGGGGTATTGGCTGTTAAGGTGCGGTCTAGGAGGGGTTTGCCATATTTTGTTTCTCCAATTTGAAGAAAGGGCGTTTCTTTGGTGGCGTGAATGAAATTTCCCTGGCTGTAAATTAAATACAAATTGGGTTCTTCCCCCGAAATTTGACCGCCGAGCAGGATACTACATTTATAATCGATGCGATCGCGTTCTAGGAAAGGGCGGTCCTGTTCTTGGATGGCTCGGATTTTGTTGCCAATATAACGCGCTACTTCCGCCAAACTCGGCAGGGTGTGCAAATTGATTTCTTCTTGATGTTTAATGTCTTTCTCTAAGGCAGCGATCGCCCCTTGGGTGATGGATAAATTTCCCGAGGTACATAGCAAAATGGTTCGCTCTCCCGGTACGGAAAAATCAAACAATTTTTGATAGGTTGAAATATGATCCACCCCGGCATTGGTGCGCGAGTCAGCGGCGATCACTAAACCAAAACGGGTGAGGATACCCAGGCAATATGTCATAAGTGGGTGCTGTTGATGGCTTCTATGGACTCTTTAGATCTTATCGCCGTACTTGCCGCTATTAGCATCAAATTTTAGAGTTTACAGGGGTCGGTTGAAGCGAGTTATGGTTTTAATGCAGTAGGGGGTTAACCCTCTTGGGGGGGAAAGCCCCCTGGTGGAAAAGTCAGAAATCCCTCAGAATATATTTCAGACTGAAAGTGTTTGACATCTTTAGAGTAAATCCCTCCATGCATCCCCCGGAGGGATTTTATTTTTAACCCTACTCATAAAGACTGCCATCGGGAAGGATTGCGCCATCGAGTTGCGCTTGCGTTTCCCCTTCGCCAAAATTAGCACCGATGAGATTAGCGTTGGTGAGGTTGGCATGGGTGAGGTTAGCACCTTCTAGGTTGGCACCGACGAGGTTGGCACCGGCGAGGTTGGCTCCCATTAATTGGGTGTGCTGTAAGTTTGCCTCGGATAGGTTGGTTTCGATCAGGGTGGCGCTGTTGAGATTGAGCGCCCTTAAATCTAATCCACTCAAGTCTGATCCGCTAAGGTTTGCGCCACTAAGATAGACATTTCTAAACAGGGTATTTCGGAGGTTGACGCCGCGCAAATCGGCACCGGCAAGATTGGCACCGTCTAAGTCGGCTTCATTGAGGTTGGCGCCGCTGAGGTTGGCACCGGCGAGGTTAGCTTCCCGTAAGTCGGCACCGCGTAAGTCGGCTTGACTGAGGTTGGCTTCTTGGAGGTCCCCTCCGGCAAAGTTGGCTTGGGTGAGGCTACAGCCGATGAGAATGGCTCCTCGTAAGTCGATGTTGGCGGCGGGTTCGCTGCCGATCGCCGGGTTGGGATAGCCAGAATAGGCGATCGCTGCCTCTCCCCGCAGGGTCAGCGCTTGATTCGCTGGAAATGCCTGGGGTGAGCCCGTCTCAGGGTCTAGTTTCTGATAAGGATTTCCCCAGGTGGGTAAAGCGCTGGGTGAGGCGGCGCTGGCATGGGAACCCGGCGATGCCTCGATGACGGGAAGGTTGGGATTGGGTTCGCTTACTGTTGCGGGGACACCCCAGACATTCGTCACCATCGGCATTTGAGGAGGGACGGGGACGATTTGGCTGCCTTCTCGTCGAGGTTCGAGTTTCTCGATCGCCTCGCCGAGATGGGAAATCTGTTCCGAGAGTTGAGCAATCTCCTCGGGAAGGCGACTGCTGCCTCCGGTTGTGGCTTTTTCTGACAATTCCCCTTCGGTGGCGGTGAGGGGATCGCGCAATTCCTGAATCGGGGGTTCCAGATGCTTGCCAATCCGCGATAACGCCGCATCCAATACCATTAACTGTTGCTCTAGGTTGAGGATGGGTGAGATTAATCGCTCGATCTGCTCCTTCTCCGGTTTTTCCAGGAGGTTCTCATTCATCTGGGAGATTTCTTCGCTGAGTTCCCCAACTCGATTGGCGATCGCTACCTGAAACTCATCTATACTCTGATCCACTTCCGTAATGGCATTGCTCAGTCGTTGCTGGGTGATCAGATGCAAGCGATGGCGATAGACCAAATTTAACCAGGCTGAGAGAAATAACACAACGGCTGCATAACTGAGTCTTCCCAGAACCAATGCAGCAACCAAACCCGCAACTGATCCAGCCAGGGAAATATATTCAGCAATTTTAATCCAACCCTCGTTGTTTGGTTGCATGGAGTTTGGTTGCATGGAGCCTCGGTTCTCAACGGTTGATGAGGATTTACCTGTCTTAAATACAGAAAACTAGGGACAATTAATCAATTGCCCCTAGTTAAAATAACACTAAAATTCAATTATTTGCTTTTTGGCAGATTTTTCGCTTGTTCCACGGCAATTTCCCGCAAGGCTTGGAAGGAATTGGCATTGGATGTCCCTTCGATCGCCTTGACTGCCAAATCTTGCACCTGTTTGAGTGCCGATTCCAGTTGTTTAGTCAGGGTCTTGATCCGTTCTTCTTGGTTGTTGATGCTCACTTCTAATGCACTGATTTGCAGTTGATAGGAGCGTTGGAGTCCTTCCACTTCTTTGCTTCGCAGATCTGAGGCGATTTTGGCTTGATAGTTGCCGATATTTCGACCACTGTCTTTGCCATTCTTGATATGGGTTTCCAATTCTTTGGGATGTGCCTCGACTTTGGCTTTGGCTTCGGCATATTGTTTTTCCCGTTCGGCGATCGCAGTTTCCCGTTCAGTCCATTCTTGTTCTTGGGTTTGGCGGATTTCTGCCAGTTCTTGATACAAGCCTTTTTGGGTTTGCGCGTATTCTTCCTGAGCCAGGTGGCGATCGCGTTCTAAACTATAGCGATATTCTTCGGCATCCCGATGTTTTTGTTTCTGCCTGGTGGTATTACGTTCTTTAATCTCACGTTGATGGGTTTCTTGTTCTTTCTCCCAGGTTTTCTTCAGGGTTTGGATTTGTTGCTCTAAGGTATCCTGGCGATCGGTCATTTCCCCTTGAAAGGCTTTAGCGCGCTCTTGATAGGTTTGGACTAACTCTTCTAACGTCTCCTCAGATACTTCCAAATCATGTAAATTTTGAAGGTCTTCCACCTCCTGATTCACCGATTCTTCCAGTTCCTGCAACTTAGCCGCTTCCGAAGTTAGTCGCTCAGACAAATCGCTGACAGCACCCCCAAATCCTAATTGCAGCAGTTGTAAACTTTCGATAGTCTGATTGATTTTCTGTTGAGCCATTGACGGGGTATTTATAGAGGTTTTAACTTCGGGAGAATTGACTTCCTTAACCGCTGAAATGGTACTTTTGGGCGAGGCTTGTTTTTCTTTCGCGAGTTGCTTAACTTGAGCCTCCAGTCCTGAATTTTCCTTTTCTAATTCCTCCAAAGCTTCCATGATTTCCGCTTTGGTGCTTTTAGAGGTAATTTTTTTCGCCATCAGATGTCTCCAAACAATATTGAGGGGTTAAACTTGAAAAGGCGGGTTTTATTAGCCTGCGGAGGCAGGATTTATCCGCAAACGCCCCACCCTTTAGGGTGCGGGTCTTTGCCATTATTTCGCGCCAGAACTCACATTGGATGAAGTTTGAAAAGCGCGCATTGCTAAATCTTGAGCTTGTCGCATCGCCGCTTGTAGCTGGGCGTTAATCTCGGCAATTTGTTGAGTTTGCCGTTCAATATTGCTATTAAGGGATTGCAAGGTTAAATCATAGCCTTGCTTCGTGCCTTCCCACTCTTTCTCGAATAGGTCAGATTTAACCTTGGCTTCGCGTTTCACTTCCGCGATCGCCTCTTCTTTTGCCTTAATATAAGCTTGTTTCAATTCTTCCTCGAATCCAGCAATCTTATCCTGATTGGCTACAAATTCGGCTTGATGTTCGGTCAAATATTTCTCTCGTTCCGTCCAGTTCTTTTGTTTCTCTCGGGCAATCTCTTTTAACTCACGCTCTTGTTGCCGCTTCCGTTCTTCATATTCATCAGTTTCTAACTCTTGAATTTGCAGCCGTTCATAGTCATAATCTGCCGATTCCTGTTCCCGTTCTTTGGCAACGGCTTCATCTTGCTCTTGCACCAAACTATCAAATTCTTGTTGTTCTTTTTGCCATGCTTTACGCTTTTGTACCTGGTCCGTTTCAATGGTTTCTTGTTGCAAAGCCGACTGATGATCCAGCAGTGCTAACTTTTCTTGATGTTCTTGGGTGAGAATGTGCACCGCATCGGCAACAACGCGGATTTGACGTAATTCTTCGAGGCGATCGGTTTGAATAACAATTGCTCGTTTGAGTTCATCCAGTTTAGCGGTTTCCGTACTCAGTTTCTCCGCCAGTTGGGTGACAATACTCCCAAAATCGAGTTGCAGATCCGCTAATCCTTTAACAATCGTATCAACGGTGTAAGTCGAGGCGACGGCGAGGAGTTCTTTATTTTTCTCCTTTTCAGCTTCCTCCTCTTTCGTGGCGACTTTGGAGGCAGTCCCTTGGCGATTGGCTAGAAGTTGTTGAAATTGGGCTAAAATTTGAGCTTTACTGTCTTTAACTGCGGTTTGTGACATCATTTTTCCTCCTATTTACGATAGTTTAGAGACTGAACGGTTAACCATCATCACCCGGCGGGGGTTTAAACCCCCGCCTAATAGCTAAAGTCGGTTAAAAACCGACTAAAAACATCACTCTATACTATAAGATTTTCAGTCGGTTTCAACCGACTTG
>JAMXFF010000045.1:0-19800 GCA_025370845.1 Laspinema palackyanum D2a
TCACAACAGATAAAGAGACTTTGCCGGAAAATTCAACCAGTTTTGTGATGAGTAACATTCCGAACCTTAGCTATAAAAATGTAGGGGATATATACGGAGATAGAACTTGGGTTGAATATGGATTTAGGCAATGTAAGTCTGAGTTGGGATGGGCCGATTGGAGGCTGACTCATTACTCGGATATCGAAAAATGGTGGGAACTTGTCTGTAGTGTTTATTTGCTTGTTACTTTGACCACTGCTCCTTTTAAGTCTTCAGCAACAAGTTCGCCGACTCCAACCTCAGAAATTTTTAGGTCTTCGGTCACTCAACATCCTCATTGGAATCATCAAACGAATTGGAAGAGCGCGTTAAATAATCTTCAATTACTCCTCCTGCCGATGCTCAGTTTTAATTCTATTCTCTATTGGTTACAAGTGTTTCCTATTCCTCAGTTATCTTTGGAGTTAAATCGATTAATTTCTTTTATAAATCGTGCCTGTTTCGCTCTCTTCCCTCTTTCGAGTGACGTGGATTTCTTATTTTCCTCTGCCTAGAGTGACAGAAAAGGGATAGTAATATTAGCCTGAGTCAATATTCTAACGAGTAAACTCTTGCCGATGTCGCCTTGATGGGGATTGGGAATCCATACCTTAAGTTGCCCCTGAATCATATATTGGTGTTTGCCACCGGAATAGGGGCCTTCAAATCCCAACTTTTTGAAGTTGCGAATTAAATCTTGCCGTTGAATGGGTCCAAATGGGGGCATTAAGCAACCTCTTGTGGTGGAGTTAGATCAATGCCCTCAATAGGTGGGAGGTTATGCTGTAATCGCAATCCTAAGATAATCCAGCCTTCCAAGACTTCCTGCAATAAGTCTCTACAGGATTCCAGGGTTTCGGCATTAGCATAGACCCCAGGAAACCCGGGAATTTCGCCGTAAAACGTATCATCTTCGAGCAACTCATAAGTGGCCCGGTGCATAGCACTTTGAATGTATTGAGTCAGCATTTTTTGCGGTCAGTTGATTTTTATCAGGGTTAGCCAAAAGTCAATCTGTGCCTATTATAATCTACAATCGCCCTCCTGCCGACAAAGGGGAGGAAACTGTGGGAAAAAAGAGGCGATCGCATTTCTGAGATTTGGGCAGTTCGCGCTCACTGGAAGCTAGATAAAAAAGAGACGCTATTCTTCATCCTCAAATATTACCGGCCAAAGTTCTTCCACGACTAATTCCCATTCAGGGAGTAATTCCGGCACTGTTAAAATGTCACCATTGCCCAAAGTTTGTAGCGAAGCATCGGGACGGTAAACTTCGACTAGGCAAGTATCCGGATCGATTAAAATAGCAATTTGTACGCCTTGGTCGAGATAAACCTTAATTTTTTCCCGGAGTTTTTTGATGTGATCGCTTTGAGACTTGACTTCTACAACTAAATCCGGAACAAGAGTAGCAAAATAGCGAATGCTTCTGGGGAGGCGACTGCGCGAAACAAAAGAAACATCGGGTGCTTTCAGGTCGCTATTGGGTAAAATAAACCCACCGGCTGAGTCAAAGACGCGACCGAGACGGCGGGGTTTCACCCAATTGAGAAGTTGACTCGCGAATTCGAGGGAGACTTCACTTGCCACAATATCTGATGGCCCGATAACAATAATGCTACCTTGTTCCAGTTCGAGTTGATAATCAAAACCAGCGTCGCTGAGGATTGACTCAATCCGTTCCACGTCTTTTATGGTCATCTCAGGCATAGTGGAGAACTCCAATTGCGGTTTGATGATTTATTTTAACAGTAAAAGGGCGATCGCATTTCTGGGAGTAAGGGCGATGGATGGCTGAAGGAAAGGGGCGATCGCTCTGTGGGAAAAAGGGCGATCGCTTTTTTTGGTCATATCCGATATATTCCTGTAGGGGTGATGGGTTTGGCTTGGTGAACTCGCCCTATATCGTTGTGCTGCCCAGAAAAGCGATCGCGGACTTCCACGTCAAAGAGCGGACTTCCACGTCAAAGAGCGATCTTTCTATTCAAAATCATAAGATTTAGAGCAAACTACTCTTTTTAGATTCCATACCACATTAATTCCCAGAAGGCTTTTAAAGGATTTTCAGTATACTGATAAACTTCTTCATCATCATGAATATTGTAGGCTCCATATTCATCAGTAATATTGGATTCATTAACTTGATAATGAAGATGATTTGAAAGCGGATACTTTGTATTATCTCCTACCCTGCCAATAATTTGACCCGGTTGAACCCTTTCGCCTGACGTTATATTAAGACTGCTTAAATGAATGTAATGATAAAATCGCCCATCATCCCCAGCAATTTCAAGGGAATAACCTATTTTGTTTTTGTCTGGATAAACAAGTTCACGAATTTTTCCTCCTACAAGAGCTTTGACTTCAGTTTCTTGATGACCTCGTGACACATCAGGAACATCAATATCTATTCCATCATGTAATCCATACGCTGCCTCATAACTTTCATAGCCTATATCGATAACGTAACCAATGTTAGGCTTATAATCTTCCCCACTATTTCCAAGAATTCTCTTGGTTAAGTCTTCATATAGTTTTTGTAAATTTGGATCCGCATTATCATCAATTGTACCCTCACTTTTTGTATTAAAAATCCTCCAAGCATCACCTACTTCCCAATCCCACCGTTCATTAACCCAGTTTCTTCGGTATTCTTCGAGTGGAGGTTTCCAATCATTAATATCAAGATCTTCCCAGATTTGACTGCTTAACTTAACATCATTATTCCAGTCCTTTAAGCTAATGTAATGTTGATACTTTTCTTGGAAACTAATTAACTCGGATTGTCGGTTTTCTTGATTTGCTATAATAGTCAGATATGCTTCCAGACCTTCAACACCACCACCACCAATTAAATTGCCTTTTCCACTCGATGAACCCCCAGTACGAATTAAGCTAAGTTCATTATAGGGAATAGATGCAACCTGTATTTCTTCTACTTTTTTTTCAATGAAAACCACATCCAGACCATTGTAAATCAAGTAGGCACTTTCAAACTCTTGCGACACAAAGCCACTTGAAGAAATCTGCGGATCTCCTATTGGCGCACCAATTTCCGAATCTTCATCATAAGAGCCCTTGAAAAGGTCATATATTTCAAAGGTTGGCGCGTAAACTGGAGATGGTGAATCACCGCTTGAGCTAGATCCGCCTTTCGGCACCCAAATTTGCTGTCCGGGATAAATCTCGTCAGGATTGGCTATTTTTCCACTGTTGCCAGAATAGTTGAAAATCAGCCAATAATCATTAGAGTTGCCCGTTCTGGCAGCGGCAATATCTGAAAGCGTATCCCCATCTTGTACTTCATAAAGCTCCCACTCTAAAGCATCTCCACTAGGCGTTGGTTCCTCACCGACAGTGGGATCTTCAATCGGCGTCCAACTGCCATCATCTGGAGTCGGTTCCGGTTCAGTTACAGGTGCAGATACCTCTACAGGAACCCAATACTGCTCTCCTGGATAAATCAGATTGGGATCGGGAATATCGTTATCTGGATGATTGACAATTAACCAATAATCGTTAGCATCACCTGTTCGGGCCTGGGCAATGACCGAAAGATTATCTCCTTCTTGAACTGTGTAAAGTTCCCAGTCATACCATTTACCATTGTGGTCAAAGGCTTCGGCTGCCCGTTCCTCTGGGGTCACCAGACCTTCGCCACCCCACGTATCTGGGGTCAAAAAGTCCTCTGGATCGTAGTCTTCCGGGGTCATCTGCTTGGCTTTTTCTACTGCTGCATCGGGGTTTACCAAACCAGCACCTGTCTCACTATCTTCCCCGGGAATGTTCAAATCTGTGGCGGTAGACTTGAGTGCTTCGATGATTTGCCGATAGTTTAACTCGGGGTTTGCCTCCCATACGAGAGAGGCTACACCCGTTACTTGTGCTGCTGCAATGGATGTTCCTGCCATTGTGCCGACATCTTCACCGGCAGTGGAGAGAATGGGTGAAGCGCTACTACCGCCTTCTGCCATAATATCGGGTCCGCGACGACCATAGCTGGAATAATCCGCCCGTTGATTGCCGTTGGTCGCGCCTACGGTGATAATATTGTCAAATTCTTGGGATGCTTGTCCTAATACTGACATGACGCTGCCATCGTTTCCGGCAGCAACGACGACCAAGATGCCATTCTGCCGCGCATATTCCAGCGCTTCCCGTTCTTTTGGTGTGAATTCGTAGCGGGTTTTGATGTTACCATCGGACTCGACTTGGGTTAAATCTAAACTGAGGTTGGCTATAGCTGTCGGTTGTTCCGAGGCAATGGCATAATCCACAAATTCTATCAGCGCCTCGCCCCATTTTCCAGACCCGATCGCCCGACTCAACCACAAGGGCGCTTGGTCATTAATCCCATAAATTCCTACGCCATTATTCTGGGTTGCACCGATAATTCCTAACGTATGCGTTCCATGTTCACTGCCTTCGCCTTCTTCCAGCAAGGGGTTATTATCGCCATCTACAAAGTCGGTTCCTAATGCGGCCCGTTTGTAGTCAATATCGCGGTTTTTGGCATTAAATCCAGTATCGATGACTCCCACCAGTGGCAGGGGATTTTCTGCACTAACGCTGAAGTGTGCCACCGCCGCATTACTCTTGCCGCCTTCGCTATCGTAGGCAAATCCTTTAATCTGATATTTGCCCGGTTCTAACCCAAAGGTGGAATAGTCAAAATAGGCCCAGCGGTCATCTTTGGTGGAAATATTAAAGGTCGTCCAATTCTCAATTTCTTCCCACTGTTCCCCAGTTTTATGCAGGGAAAACTCGACTCGTTCCACATCGTTGGCACCGCTGGCGTCAAATATCCACCCATTCAGGCGAACGGTTCCCCCTTGATAATACTCCTCCTGAGTGGCATCCAATTTTAAATGCTTCGGCGCGGGATTTTTCTTGGCATTCGCACCTCCGGCATTCTCGGGCAAATCTAACGGGGGCGTCGGTTCTTCTTCTAACCCCATCAAGGTTTGAGAGAGTGTTACCGTTGGGGACAGTTGCTCTACTTCTACTTCATCATCGGACGCTGTGGCATTGCCTTCGTCTTCTTCTACCTCATCAGAAGTCTCGGTAATGGTTTCTTCTTCTACTTCATCCGAGGTGTCGGGAATGGTTTCTTCTTCTACTTCAATCGAGACACTGGCAGCGGTTTCGCTTTCATCGGGTAACGTATCTAAATCAGCAGATGTATTGGTTTCTTCTTCCACATCTGATGCTGTGGGAATGCTGGTGGTGGGAGTTGTTTGAGTCTCAAAGACGATTGAAATCCCCTCCTGCATCTGTTCGTCAATTGCCGAGCTTTCTACTTCGGTAGATTCGGTTGTCGCTGCTTCGGGAATTTCGGGCAGAAATTGCCGTCCCTCTGCTACACCAAATTGCTGCAAATGACCAAACGCTAGTTTTTTATTGTCCCCAAATTCCGCAGATAAATCGCTGTAATGGCTTAAATAATAATTGAGGTCAAGTTTAGGAGAAAAGCGCCGTCCTTCCTCTACACCAAATATTTGTAAATGCTCGAATGCTTTGGCCGTATCCTCGCCGAATGCGGCTTTGAGGTCGGCGTTATTGTCTAAATAATATTGCAAATCGACCCAAGGGGAAAACTCGCGCCCTTCGGCTAGGCCAAATGTCTGCAAATGTTGATAATTTTGTTCATGTAACGTTAACCCGGCAGCCTCTAAGTCGGGATTTTGGGCGGCGTAATATTCCAGATTGGTCCAGAGGGAAAAGTCTCGTCCTTCCCCTAATCCATGAGTTTTGAAGTGTTGAAAGAGTTGGGGGAGGGTGTTCAAACCTGCGGCATCTAAGTCGGGATTAAGTTGGGCGTAATACTCGGCATCAAATAGCCGATCGCCTGGTTCTCCAGTGAGTTCAACTGGGGTGGAAGATTCTCTGGTAACCGGGTCAATATCGTCGGTTGTTCCAGTCGTTAGCGCAATTTGTACGGTTTCCTCTGGAAGGACTGTTCCTTGCAGGTTGGTGAGGGCACCTGGGTTTAGGGCCGAGACATCAAGGGTGGGACCTCCACTCCCCGGGTTCCAATTTTGCACAGGTTCCAAACCCAAAATATTGTCTGTGGCAGAGGTATCACCCATCATGCCAGTGAGCAGATTGGAAGTTCCTGAGACGTGATTTAGTTCAAACATGATGCCCTCTGAATTAATAAAATTTACGAACCCCTGCTGGTGGGCGCTCTGACTTCAGGAAAATCTCCAAACCGTGATGGGGTCACCGATTGAGTGGTTTCACCCAAGCTAAATTGCCCTCTTTACTCTTTTACTAGGAGAGCGAGCGGCAAATTATGCAACGGCGATCGCCGCTTATGATTAGGTCCCTGTTCTAGGGATGCACCGATGTCGCCCTCTGTTAATTTTTACTATTCCCTCTGCCTAAAGAAAAATCACATTTTTCGGGGAGCGGTCTAAATTGTAATATTTTTTTACAAGAGAACTCTTGCCAAATAACCGATTGATCCCCCCAACCCCCTGGGAGATCCCTGACAACAGTAGGTTTTTTACGCTTAACTGCACCTGATGGTCCCCTCCCCTTGGCAAGGTCCGGGTTAGGGTGGGGTCCTCTTGGCATGGCGCAAGCCAAGTCAGGATGAATTAGTGGGTTGAGATTTCACGCCCAAGCGCGATCGCCACCTCACGAAGAAAGAGCTTGAACCCGCCGCCATACAGGTGCGGTAAGCGGATCTATCCGGTAGGGAATCGCCTCATGAGAGTGCATGACGTAGGGAATCGCCCAAGAGGGACCCCACCCTAACCCGGACCTTGCCAAGGGGAGGGGACCGGAGGTGGAGTGAAGGGTTAAAAACCTGCTCTTGTAAGCTGGGAGATCCCCCTCCCGTCCTCCTTAAATCCCCTTTCAAGAGTAGGTTTTTACGCTAATGGTGATTTGCTTTAGATTGACGGTACTTCCGGTCCCCTCCCCGGTGTCTTGGTCCGGGTTAGGGTAGGGTCCTCCTGACGTGGCGTAAGCCACGTCAGGAGGAATGGGTGGGTGGAGGGTGTCGGCTGTGACACGCGATCGCGCGTCACCAACAAATAGGTTGGCACCCGGCTCCATACAGGTGCGGTAAGCGGAGCTATCCCGTAGGGAATCGCCTCTCATGAGTGACGCGCAGTCGGCGGTAAGCGGAGCTATCCCGTAGGGAATCGCCACATAACGGTACCCCACCCTAACCCGGACCAAGACACAGGGGAGGGACCGGAAATTCATTTTAATGTGAGGCAAATTCCCCTGTAAGCGTGGGGAGGTGGGGAGAGGTCAGATCGGTTTTTAGGCAACATTGAGATGCTCCCGGTAAAAGAAGCTAGTGTTGATAGGTGGCATGGGTTTCCAAAAGTTATGGAATAAATTTTTCCGAATGCTCAAATTGTGAGCGACCGATTTCCTGTAAGAAGACCTCTAATTGAAGAATTGAAAAAAATCGCTAAATCTTCAGGGTTTAAAAAATATGATAAACTGTCCCTAGTTTTGAGAAACGGAATTGATTTAAAGAATTGAGAACGCCCGCAATTATTCAAGCTTTTATCCTCATCTACATCTAATTGGTTGAAAGCCCCCTACGAATATCAAGAATAAGGGGGCCAGATTTATGAAACCCGTCAACCCGTTTCTGAAGGTCAAAAGTGCTTTGAAGAAGGGTTAGAAAAAGTCCAAAAATTTTACGGCAAAGTTATTTAGACTGTAGAGGATCATTTGCCAAGCCTCTGTAATGACTTGATTAGTCATTCTAGCAGTGGAACTATGGAAGTAATTAACAACAAGATAAAGCTTACCTTGAACTCCTAGACAGTCACCTCCATTACCTGGATAGTTTTCAGGGAACCCCCATCCCTGAAAACATTTACCCGATAACGATGGAAGCCTTAGCTTGATGGGTATGGGGGGTTACCCTCGCCGGACTTCTGGGCGGGATTAACCCCCAAAAGATAAGGCTGTGCCGCGAATGTCGGTGTGGAGTTTTCCGTGATCATAGACCACTTGACCGCCGACAATGGTTACCACGGGCCATCCGGTGAGGTTCCAGCCCTCAAAGGGATTCCATCCACATTTACTGACGACTTCTTCCCGTAAGACGGGACGATAAGTGTTTAAGTCCACCAAGACTAAATCAGCATCGTAACCGGGGGCGATCGCCCCTTTGTTGGGGATTCGATACCCTTTGGCAACGGCAGTGGACATCCAGTGGGCGACTTGGGGGACTGTGCAGCGTCCCTGCATGGCTTGAGTCAGCATCAGAGGCAGGGAGGTTTCCACTCCGGGCATTCCCGAGGGGGTATTGGGATAGCCTTGGGCTTTTTCTTCTAAGGTATGGGGGGCATGGTCCGTGGCAATAAAATCAATCACGCCATCGAGGAGGGCTTGCCAGAGAATTTCATTATCCCGGGCCGATCGCAAGGGGGGATTCATCTGCGCCAGGGTGCCAATGGTGTCGTAAGCACTGGTATTCAGCAGCAGATGTTGGGGGGTGACTTCGGCAGTAACCCAACTGGGTTTATCTTCGCGCAACAGGAGGGCTTCATCTCCCGTGGACAGATGCAGAATATGCAGGCGGCGTTGGTATTTTTTAGAGAGGCTTAAGGCGCGCTTGGTGGCGATTAAGGCGGCTTGAGTATCCTGAATTTCAGAATGCACCGATGGATCCGTGCGACTGCTAAACTGTTGACGGCGTTCCTCGATGCGGGTGCGGTCCTCAGCATGGACGGCGATCAGGCGATCGCCTTGACTAAAAATCGCCTCCAATGCCTCCTGATCATCCACCAACAACGGACCCTTCATCGACCCCATAAAAATTTTAATCCCGCAGGCGGGATGAGCTTCCACCAAATCCGGCAAATGTTCTGCCGTTGCCCCAATAAAAAAGCCATAATTAACTAAGGACGAACGAGCGCCCCGAGCCAATTTATCATCCAGAGTCGCCTGGGTGGTGGTCAGGGGTCGGGTATTGGGCATCTCCAAGAAGGAAGTCACCCCGCCCCTAGCACAGGCGCAACTGGCTGTAAACAGGTCTTCCTTATATTCGAGTCCCGGTTCCCGAAAATGAACCTGGGGGTCGATGACCCCGGGCAACAAAGTCAGCCCAACTGCGTCAATCACCCGCAGATTATCGTCAGGGTCGGGATTTTCACCTAAACCCGGAATATCCGGTCCAATCTGGCGGATTTTTCCCTCTTGGATCAGGACGTCACCCTGTAAAAATTCTCCATCGGGCTGTAAAATCCGGGCTTGTCGGATTAATAAATGGTTTCTCATGGTCCAGTTCCTGGTATTTTGTTCAACCTAGTTGGCTCAAGTCAAGGATATCCCGTTCGGGGGTTTTATGGGGGGCGTCAGTTCAGCCCTCTAGTTGCCAAAATCAGACCGACATTTTACACTGGATTAAGGAGTGGGCATTGATACAATAAATCATCGATGTTGGGGCGTGATTCACCCTCTTCCCGGATCGAGGGGCTCGGTCTTCGTACTCCCAGCTTAACTAGGATTTTCAGGTGATTTTCTCAACCTGACTTGGAAAGAGGTGACGGACGAAGACAGAGGGGAAAAGCGTCAATGGTTTAATCTCAGGGAGGGTAACATTATCCTATGAATATTTGGCGTCAATTCCTCAATCATGCAGCTCAGCGGATTGTTAAAAATACACAGAACGTTCCGTTTATAATTGATGATTAAAGGTTCGAGGAATAGATGGTATTTTAATTCCGGTCTACTTCTCCGGGGAGAGCCTATTTCCCCTCCTCCCCAATATTGTGTTAAAACCCAGCAGCACTATTAGGTCAAAAGTTCAAACATGACTCGTGCAAAAGAAACCGTGTCTGATATAAATTCTCAGCCAATTCCCCCTATCAAGCCGGAACTCCAGCCAGAAAATCCTTGGGTAGAAGCACTTAAGACAATTGGCTTGAGTGCGATTTTAGCAATCGGGATTCGTCACTTTGTGGCAGAAGCACGCTACATCCCGTCCGGTTCGATGCTACCGACCCTGGAAATTAACGATCGCCTGATTGTCGATAAGTTGAGCTATCGCTTCACGGATCCAGAGCGAGGCGATATTGTCGTATTTTATCCCACGCAAACCCTCCAAGACCAAAATTTTAAAGATGCTTTTATCAAGCGGGTGATCGGACTGCCTGGGGAAACGGTGGAGGTCCGAGGGGAACGAGTTTACATTAATAATATTCCCATCAAGGAACGCTATATTGAAGAAGGACCGAACTACCAATATGGGCCAGAACTTGTTCCTGAAGATCAGTATTTAGTGCTCGGGGATAATCGCAATAATAGCTACGATAGTCATTACTGGGGTTTCGTCCCTCGGGAGAAGATTATCGGTCGTGCGGTGATTCGGTTCTGGCCCCCTAACCGCATGGGAGAATTGAATCCACAGCCGGTCTATATCCAAGAGATTCCCCAGGAGTAGTGGACTCATTTGGGATGTTTCCATCCCAGGGAACCCGTTCCCCGATGACCCGTCGGCGAACTAGGGCTTTGTGTTGAAGGACGGGGTATTTTTCGGGTTTTACCCCTCCTGAAATCCCTGGATATAAAACAGGATAAGTTGTCCAATTTGACCCTTCTCTAGCTTCATGTTGCACCCTCACCCTAAATCCCTCTCCCATTTTGGGAGAGGGACTTTGATTTTTTTTCCCAACAAAATACAGAAAGAAAATACAGAATGGAAATCAGGACGAGCTCAATCGGGCGATCGCAACCTTTTGGTTTATGATAAGTGCACCCATGTCTAACGGCGATCGTCCCTAGGGTGGACCACCCATCTACCACCCGATTGTCATTCTAACTGTTTAGGCGTCGGTGTTGACCGGCGATATCCCTTGACTGTGCCAAATCAACCCCATTCTGAACTATCAAAGCCTGTATTTTTTGAAGGAAGTTATCGAGATCTGCGCGTAGAATCAACCCTAGGGGAATTACCCCTGTTTGATTTTCAGGTTGATGTCACCCGACGCTGTGATGATATCGTCCGCACTTTTGAAAAATATCCCCTGCTGACTGGGGTGATTTTGCGAGATGCGGGAGAATTTGTCGGGATGATCTCTCGACAGCGACTGCTAGAATACTTGATTCGTCCGCGCGCAAGTGAGTTGTTTTTAAATGCTCCTTTGCAAATGCTTTACAGCTACGCCCGGACTCAAATTATGTTATTAAGTTCTGAAACAACGATCGTCCAAGCGGCACGACAGGCATTACGGCGATCGCCTGAATTATTAGGGGAACCTCTGGTTGTCCAAACCAGTGCCGATCACTATCTCTTACTCAATATTCATGAGTTAAACCTCGCCTATTGGCAAATTCGCGGCATTGAAACTCAATTGCGATTTGAACAAATTCAAGCGCAACTGGTACAAACGGACAAAATGGCGAGTTTGGGACGGTTGGTGGATGGAGTGGCTCATGAAATTCTCGATCCAGTGGGATTTATTTGGGGAAATTTAACCTACGTTGCCAGCTATTCTGAGGAGTTGATGGAGTTGGTGGCCGTTTATGAAAAATATTTACCCGAGTCGGTCCCAGAAATTGAAGATTTCCAGGAAGAGATTGAATATGAGTTTTTAAAAGAAGACTTGCCTCGGGCCATTTCTAGTCTCAAAAATGGGGCAGACCGCTTAAAACAGTTAGCCAATAGCTTGCAAAACTTTTGTCATATTGATGAGGTTTATCCCAAGGCTGCTGATATTCATGGCTGTATCGATAGTGTTTTATTGTTGCTTAAAAGCCGCATGAGTGGCGAAATTGAAATTATCAAAAACTACGGACATCTTCCCCCAATTTCCTGCTATGCCTCTCAATTAAATCAGGTATTTATTAATATTATCAGTAAAACTATGGATGGATTAATTCATGAAGCCATTCATCACAAATTTTCTTTAGAGTTCAGTGAAGCGGGCTTTCGCTCCAAACCGCAACCGGGTCCAAACCCGTTGAAAATTTTCATATCTACTGAATTGATATCCCGACCGGCTTTAATGCCAAATCAGCCGGACTCTCGATGGGTTTCGATTAAAATTTCTGACAATGGATTGGGGATTCCTCAGGCTAAAATTAATGAAATTTTAGCCTCTTTTGGGATGTCCAAGTTAGCGGAAAAAGAAACCAGCTTTGCGGTGAGTTATTGGATTGTCACGGCCAAACATGGGGGAGAACTTTATCTGCGATCGCGCACCCTGAATTCAGAGGATTTACCCCCAGACATTGGCACCGAGTTTGAAATTCTCTTGCCCGGGGTTTAACCGGATGAAGTCATGGAGAAGTTCCCTCAGACCGGATTACCGGAGTGGGATGTTCCCTTGCCACCGACAGAGTAAACAGATTGCTCCCTCTGGATTCACCCATCGCCGAGATGCCCTCAATGTTGCTCGGGGGCCTAAATCTGGCCCGTTAGGAGCAGAACCGCCAAAAGCCTTAGCCCGGGGGGACCGGAGAGCTTAAAAACAGGTTTGCTGACCCAGATTTGTGGCTTTTATGCAGACAAGTTGTCAAGAAACCCGGTTTCTTGTGCCGGGGGTCTAAAAACTGTACCCATGCTCTCGGTCAAAACTTCAGGGAAGATGAGAGTGCCAAACTCGTTGTCCTGGGGATTTGCCTGTGCTGGGTGACGGGCAATTGGAGGCTCCACCCTTCCCCAGGCGGTGCAATACCTGAAAAACAATTAAATTTTGTGACAGAACAGCCCTTATAATTTATCTTAGCTACGCCAGTATCTTAAAGGGTTAGTTATTTTGTTTTTATAGTTTTTTCAATCATTAATCTGGGCAGGACTCGCTTAAAAATCCAGAATCTCTAAGGGAAAGCGGCAGGAAATCTCGTCTGATGCTTTTGGTCGATCGCCCGAGAGAAACTGTCAAAATAGAAGCTGAGTATCCTCTATTAATTTTGTAACGTAGAAAATCTCAGGGGAGGCACTGGCATCATGAATGGTAAACCCCAATTAGTTCAACAGGAATCCAGGAGAGAACCGAGTTCTGAGTCCAATCAGGGGCCAGAACTGGATACTCAACTGAGTCGATCGCCCCAGGCAGCAGGGCCTCCGTCCTGGGGCGGGGAGGAGAGAGACCCACTCTGGGGCGATCGCCCTGTGTCCCAGTGGCTCCAACCCTTAATTGAAAGCATAGAAGAAAGCGTCATCCTCAAAGATGAGCGCGGATGCTGGCTGCTGGCCAACCAAGCCGCATTGAAGCTATTCCAATTAATCGGGGTGGAGTATGGCGGTCAAACCAACCACCAGTTGAGTCAAGACTATCCCCTCGCTCAAGAAATCTTGAGGGCTGATGCCGAATCGGATCAAACCGCTTGGGAACTGTCCAAGACCTTTTATCACCGGGTGGAATGGACGGCCCCTTCCGGGGAACTGCGGTCCGTGGAAATTAAAAAAACCCCCCTATTCAATAGCGATGGCACCAGGCAAGGGACCATTGCGGTGGTTTGGGACCCAAATATGAGCGATCGCCTCCGGGTGGAGGAGTCATCCCGAGGGAACCTAGGCAAACCCAAGGAACCGATGGAGACGATTCCGGATTTGATGCTGTATTTAAAAGCAGATGGCACCATTTTAGACTGCAAAAATGTCCCGGAACAGACGACAGCCATCCCGCCCAATTTTGAAATCGGGCTTTCTATCTATGAAATTTGGCCCCTCTCCATCGCCACGGAAGGGATGAAATATGTACTTCAAGCGTTAGAAACTGGGGAAGTTCAAACCTGGGAGTATGAGGTAACCATTCATGGCAAATGCTACAGCCGGGAAGCGCGGATTATGGCCTGTGCGGAAGACCGGGTGGTCGCAATTTTGCGGGATATCACTGAGCGCAAACAGGCGGAAGCGGCCCTAGAGTATGTGGCGCAAGCGGTGGAAAGTGCCAGTGATGCGATCGCCATCAGCGATGCCAATGGCAATCATATCTATCATAATTTGGCCTTTTCTACCCTGTTTGAGTATGGCACCGTTGAAGAGTTGAAGGCCGCCGGAGGTCCCTCCATTCTCTATACTGACCCGGAAGTTGCCCGGGAAATCTTTGAGGCGATCGCCCCGGGTCAATCCTGGATCGGCTCAGTGGAACAGCGCACCCGCAGCGGTAAAATTGTTCAGGTATTACTCCGCGCCGATGCAATTAAAGACCCCACCGGTAAAATTATCGGACGGATTGGGATTAGTACGAATTTAACCGCACAAAAACAGGTGGAAGCCGCACTGCAACAATCCAAACAAAAACTCTCTCTGCACCTGGAACAAACCCCCTTGGCGGTGGTGGAATTCAACCTCCACGGAGAGATTGTGGAATGGAATCCAGCGGCTGAAACTATTTTTGGGTATAGCAAAGGGGAAATCCTCGGACAGGGGATGGCGTTGCTCTTTCCCGCCACGGAAGAACGGGATGCGGGTCAACGATGGCAGGATCTGTTGGAGCAAAAGGGAGGCGCTTGCTCAATTTGTGAAAATGTCCGGAAAGATGGCTACCGGACTATTTGCGAATGGTACACGACTCCCTTGATTGACCGGCATGGTGAGACGATCGCCGTCGCATCGCTGGCCCAGGATATCACGGAACGGGTACGGGCGGAGGAAGCCATGCGTCACCAGTCCGACCGGGAACGATTGGTAAGCCGGACCCTGGCCCGCATCCGCCAATCGTTGAATTTAGAAGAGATTTTGAATACGGCGGTTTCGGAAGTGAGACAATTTCTGGATTGCGATCGCGTGGTGGTGTATCAGATTTGGCCGGACCAGTCGGGGAGTGTGGTGACAGAATCGGTGATTCCTCCTTGGCCCTCGATGCTGGGACAAAGTTTCGGAGAAGAAATTTTCCCCCCCAGTTGTTATGATCGCTATTGTAACGGAACGGTCAAGGCGATCGATGATCTCAAGGCGGCGAATTCTCCCCAGTGTTTGATTGATTTTTTGCAACCCTTTGGGGTGAATGGGAAAATGATTGCCCCGTTGTTACATGAGAACCGCCTCTGGGGGTTGTTGGTGGCGCATCAATGTAATGGGATTCACCACTGGCAACCGTTTGAGATTAGAGGGTTTGAGCAGTTGTCCACTCAACTGGCGATCGCCATTCAACAATCGACCCTGTTTAAACAGTTGGAAGCGGCGAATGAAGAATTACAGCGGATTGCTTCGTTGGATGGATTGACTCAGGTCGCCAACCGGCGGGCTTTTGATGAATGTATCCATCGCGAATGGCGGCGAACTATTCGCGAACATTCGATGATGTCTGTGATTTTATGTGATATTGATTTTTTCAAATTGTATAATGATACTTATGGACATCAAGCCGGGGATACTTGTTTAAAACAAGTCGCCCAGGCGATCGCAGATGCTGTCAAGCGCCCCGCTGATTTAGTCGCTCGCTATGGTGGAGAGGAATTCGCCGTTATTCTTCCCCATACCAATGCCGAAGGCGCGATGCAGGTGGCGCAGACCATCCGAAATCAGGTCAAAGCCTTGCGGATTCATCATGCTCAATCCCCAGTGGGTTATGTGTCGATTAGTTTGGGAGTTGCGGTGACTTTACCTCGGCCTCAAGACTCGGTGGAGAAATTAATTCGGAGTGCAGATCGCGCACTATACGAGGCGAAATCTCTCGGGCGCGATCGGGCAGTTTTGGCAAAATATTCCGCCTGATTGTGAACGGTTGCGGGCTCGGGGATTGCATTGAGATTGCCTATCTGGGCCTGATTAAAACCGCCGTGAACCGTCAGTTGACAGGCCAGTAAAACGGTGATATAGTATTGGCTAGTATTTGCATTGATTAAGTGCGATCGCCAAGGGCGTCGGGTAATTCGAGGGCAAGTCTGATTCAACACAGGGCGATCGCCTCCTAACGGTTTTAACCCCGAGGGCTCTACCGCCAGGAATGCCCGTACTCTAACCTAGTGAATAACCCAGTGAGGAAACCCGAATGAGTCGTGGAATTTATATCATTGCTAATGATAAAGTCACGGAGCAAGCGATCGCCCTTCTTAACAGCATCCGATTGTACGATCGCGATGTGCCTGTTGTCATGATTCCCTACGACGAAACCTATCAACAGGTCGCTGACATTTTAGGGGATAAGTTTGGCGTCACAGTTTATGAAGATTTAGACTTTATTAAACGATTATCCCAAACCCTTCAAGAGATTTTTGGCGGCGAGTTTTTTGCCCGTCCCAATCAATTTAGAAAACAAGCCTGTTGGTTCGGACCTTTCGATGAATTCTTATATATTGATACCGATATTGTCGTTTTTGAAAAAATTATTGATAATTTAAACTATCTTCAAGAGCAAGACTTTATTTGTTGCGATTATCAACATCGGGGGGGAATTACTAATGTATTTACCCCCAAAGTTATTGAAGATCAAGTCTTTACCCCAGAAGAACTGAGAAGTATTTTTAATGGAGGATTTTGGGCAGCCAAGAAAGGAGTAATTTCTGAGCAGGATTTATACGATAGCTTTGCCGAATGTGCCGCCCATCCTGAATATTTCGATTTTTCCCAAAAGACCTCCGATCAGCCGATTATTAACTACATGATTTTGAAACGAGTTAAGCGCCGGTTTAACATCGTCCAGCGACCCGAAAAGGCAGCGGGAAGCTGGGCCGGAACGAACAAGTTTCAGCCGATGGAGGGATATAAATTGTTCGATCCGGATAACAATCAACCCCTTCAATATTTGCACTGGGCCGGGATTCGCATTCAACCCGGATGTCCCTACTGGGAAATTTGGGAACATTATCGTTATTTGAATGAAGCAAAACCCACCTTTTACCAGACAAAAGCTGAGAAAAAAACTTTTTTGAATGCTGTGCGCGATCGCTTTAGAAAACTTAAAGCCAATCTCTGAGAAAAAGGTCTTAATCAGCCCATGAGCTGAAAAAAAGAAAAGGAAAAAGCATGGGGCTTTTTCCCTGGAGATCCGGGTCTCAACAAAAGACCGGCTGATGATTGAGCGGCACTTTATTCCCAAGAATCAAGGTCAAGGGCTTTAGAACCACCGCGTTGGAGTTGCATCAAGAGATTACCCAACTGAGACCAAACCAGCCAAGCGGTCAAAATGGTTAAGGGGAAGGAAAAAACGTAGGAAATCAACAGAGTAAATCCGAAAACCTGTAACCCGGACGCGAGAAACACACAAATCGCCCCAGCCATTCCCAAAAAAGGCAGTTGTAATTCCATGCCTCTAGCTTGAGAGAGACTGCGGGTTGAGCGATTCCGAGACCAGGCTTGCACCAATTGGGTGAGGGTGGCATAGAAGGCCGTTCCCGCAGCGATCGCCGCGATAAAGGCAGCGGCTAACAGGAAATAAGGTGGCTCTGGATAGGGAAAGTTAGGCACGAATCTCTCCTACAAGACTGTCAACTCAGAAGGGTCAACTATCAACGGTAAAGGGGAAAGGCTCAACTGTAAAGAGTCGGGGGTTAAAACGATTGGCGGCCTAACAGCTAAAGTCGTCTAAAGACGACTGCTGGTCTGATCCCGTGGGATTTTTAGTGGGTTTTAACTGACTTTAGCTATGAGGCGGGGGTTAAAACCCCCGCCGGTTGTTGCTTGTCTTCCCGGGACTACTTTTCCTCGAAAAAGGGGATTCCCGTGGGCATCGAAGGTAATAACGCTGCTGCACCTTCCCGAGAGAAATCAGCGATCGCACCCCAAGCGGCATCGAATATCCGATTGGGGTGGATATCTTCCTTAATCAAGTTCCACAGACGGCGGACTTCTTCCGTATGCAGTTTGTCATCTTCCACTAACGCCAGTAAGATTTGACGGCGCAGAAACGCACCTTCTTCCGAGAGAAGATAGCGCAGACCTAACTCTGCCGTGGGGATAATATCAAAATTGGTATCCGAACGGGCGATCGCAATCAAGTTTTCCAGACGACTCCACTGGAACTTGCCATCCTTAAACAACACATCAATCAACCGTCGTCGTAACTGCGGTGATTCTCCCGCCAGTAACCGCCTTGCGACATAAGGATAGGCCACATCAACGATTTTGAAATTAGGATCCATCGTCAAGGCTAACCCTTCTTGAGTCACCAGAGAGCGAATAATCAGGGCAAACTTAGCCGGGACCCGGAAGGGATATTCATACATCAACTCTGAGAAGCGATCGGTAATCGTCTTAAAGTTGAAATCCCGCACACTTTGGCCGAGGATATCCCCTAATACCGCTTCTAAAGCCGGGACGATCGGCCAGATATCCGTCTCCGGGGTTAAAAATCCCAGTTTGACAAATTGTTCGGCCAATTCTACATAGTCTTTATTGATCAGATGAACGATCGCCTCCACCAGGTTTTCCTTGGTGGTTTCATCAAGCTGATCCATCATGCCAAAATCAATGTAGGCCATGCGACCATCAGCTAAACCAAATAAATTCCCGGGGTGCGGGTCCGCATGGAAAAAGCCAAACTCCAAAAGCTGCTGTAACCCGCTGGTGACCCCAACTTCGATTAAGGCATTGGTGTCGATTCCCGCCCCTTGCATCGTGGGAATATCATTGAGCTTATACCCCTCAATCCACTCCAGAGTTAGGACCGTATTGCTGCTATATCGCCAAAAAATACTAGGAACCTTGACCCTTGGATTCCCACTGAAGTTGGTCGCAAATTTTTCAGCATTGCGTCCTTCGTTGAGATAATCCACTTCTTCAAAGAGTTTGGTGCCGAACTCATCGACAATTAAACCCAGGTCATGGCCTAAATTTAGGGGTAACCAAGGTCCGACTGCCTTTGCACCCCAGCGCATTAAAAACAGGTCCAGGGTGAGTACAGGTTTCAAATTCGGACGCTGTACCTTGACCGCGACTTTTTCGCCACTGTGCAAATAGGCTTGATACACTTGGCCTAAACTGGCTGCGGCAACAGGTAGGGGGGTAATTTGAGCGAACAGTTCTTCAACGGTTTTGTCGAGTTCTCGCTCAATGATGCGGTAGGCGACTGTACTATCAAAAGAAGGCAGTTGGTCTTGTAGCTTGATCAGTTCATCGAGGAAGTCCTTACGGATCAAATCCGGACGGGTAGAAAGAGCTTGACCGACTTTGATGAAGGTGGGGCCTAGATTGGTTAAGATGTTCTGAAGCTGGGTGGCTCTTTTTGGTCGTTGTTGTTCCGCTTGATTGGTCCACTCATCCCACTTCAAGCCCAAAATAAAACTAGACAAATACCAAATAATGGTGATGGCTCTCCAGATCACTTTCCAGGGACGGGAGCGATAGTAACTGGCGATCGCCTGCGGATCATACCGCCGCATCTGGGCTATGGTTTTAGAACTCACGCCTTTCCTTGCCTCTAATACTTGGGTTGGATCTGAAGTGGCCACCAGCCTTGCGGTTTGGCTTATTCAGATTATTTACTTATTTCTTAATATCTTAACCCATCTTTACAATTCTTTAACCCTTCTTTATCGATAGAATTCACTCTATTGACCTCACGGGTGATGTTGATGGATACAGGGGAAGAGACGACTGAAGTCGTCACTACGAACAAACAGAAGAAACCCCTCCCCCGTTTGTAGTAACGACTTCAGTCGTTCTCCCCTCTGAGTCTGGGGGAAGAGACGACTGAAGTCGTCACTACGAACGAAGAAAAAAAACCACTCCCCCCGTTTGTAGTAACGACTTCAGTCGTTATCCCCTCTGAGTTTTGGGAAAAGAGACGACTGAAGTCGTCACTACGAACGAAGAAAAAAAACCACTCCCCCTGTTTGTAGTAACGACTTCAGTCGTTATCCCCTCTGAGTTTTGGGAAAAGAGACGACTGAAGTCGTCACTACGAACGA
>JAMXFF010000045.1:19900-53078 GCA_025370845.1 Laspinema palackyanum D2a
AGAGAAGAAAGCACTCCCCCTGTTTGTAGTAACGACTTCAGTCGTTATCCCCTCTGCAATTCACAAAAAAGACTTCAAACCATAAACCACCTCTTGCTGCTGTTCCTCAGATAACTCAGGGAACATGGGTAGAGAGAGAACCTCCCGAGATGCCTGTTCTGCGATCGCCAAGTCACCCAAGGCATACCCCAACCCTTGGTAAATCGGCTGTAAATGAAGTGCCAGAGGATAGTAAACCGTTGCTGCAATCCCTGACTCATTTAACTGTTGCTGAAGCCGATCGCGCCGTTGGCTATTTTCTTCTTGACTTTTTACCCGAATTGTGTATTGATTCCAAACCCCTTGACCCCCGGGCAATTCTTGCGGGGGGATAATTTCCGCCAGAGGTGCGAGGAGTCGGTGATAATTTTGAGCGATCGCCCGTCTGCGATCGTTCCAAAAATCCAGATGGCGTAACTTAATCTGAAGAATCGCCGCCTGTAGCGCATCGAGACGGCTATTAATCCCGACCGATTCATGATAATAGCGCCCACTGGCCCCATGCTCTTTTAAAATCCGCATTTGAGCAGCGATCGCCGGGTCATTTGTCGTGACGGCACCGCCATCGCCAAAGGCCCCTAAATTCTTCGTGGGAAAAAAGCTAAAACAGCCTACATGACCCATACTCCCCACCCGCTGTCCCCCCCAAGTCGCCCCGGTGGATTGGGCACAGTCTTCAATGACGGCGAGATTGTGTTGATTGGCGATCGCCATTAACCGGGTCATCTCCACCGGCTGTCCATAGAGATGCACCACCAGAATTCCCCGGGTTTTTTCCGTAATCGCCGCCTCTAGGCGGTCCACATCCAAATTAAACGTCTCGGGGACAATATCCACAAAAACTGGCGTTGCACCCACCCGGGAAATCGTTTCACTGGTAGCAAAAAACGTGAAGGGGGTAGTAATGACTTCATCCCCAGGGCCAATATTTAGGGCCCGGAGTGCTAGATATAAGGCATCGGTGCCGGAATTGCAGGAGACGCAATGGGTTGTGCCGATATAGGCGGCAAACTGTTGCTCGAATTCAGCCACAACGGGACCGCCGATATAACGTCCCGAGGCCAACAATGCTAAGACTGAGGCTTCTACTTCTTGGGCGATCGTGTGGTACTGCAAAGAGAGATCCAGGGGGGGGATATGATTCACGCCTCTACACCATCATTTTTTTAGATACAATCAGATTTTGCCAGGGGGAGTAACGCAGAAAATGCCAAACTTTTCAGGCATTTTATAGTTAATCGGCAGTAGAGCACAAGTCATCTTTCCCGAAGCATCAGCAAAACTATCATAAAAAACAACCCTCATGGAGCGCATTGAACTAGATTTTATCGATTTGGGATTGGCCCTAGGATTGATGGGGTTGGCGATCGCCCTATCGGCATGGCAACGCCTGGGATTAGAGGGCCAATTGGCTTTAGCCAGTGCTAGAACGATGATCCAGTTGCTGATGGTGGGGTTTTTCTTAGAAGCGGTGTTTACTTGGAAAAATCCCCTGGCAGTGTTGGCAGTCCTGATGGTGATGCTCACTATTGCTGCAATTGTAGCCCGGAACCGGATTAGTCAAAAGGTTCCTCGGCTGTTGCCTTGGGTGTGGGGTTCCATTTTCATTAGTAGTGCCATTACCTTGGTTTACGTTAACTTGTTGGTTCTGCGCCAGCCGGAAGCTTGGACCAATCCTCAATATATTATTCCCTTGACCGGGATTGTGTTAGGAAATGCCATGAACAGTGGGGCGATCGCCGGGGAGAGATTTGTGAGTACCCTGAATGCGTCCCCAGTGGAAATTGAAACCCATTTATGTTTAGGGGCGACTCCGGAACAGGCGATCGCCACCTACCGCAAAGATGCCATTCGCGCCGGACTGATTCCCACAATTAATACCATGATGGTGGTCGGACTGGTGACCCTCCCCGGGATTATTACGGGTCAATTACTCAGTGGGGTCAATCCCCTGAATGCCGCCGCTTATCAAATTTTAATTATGTTTATGCTGGCGTTCGCTTCGGTGGTGAGTGCCCTGTTGATTACCAAAGGGATTGCCCGCGAGTTTTTTAACTCCGCAGCACAACTTCAAAAGTTTTGAAAGGGGTCTGCAATTTGCCTGGAATAGGGCGGTTTTGGGGGATTTATTGCCCCCGATAGAGGGGGCTAGGCGTAGATTGCAGCAATTCTTTTGGCCTACCCTGACTTGGAGTGCCACAGACGGGAGTAATTTGAACGGAGATAGCTCAATTTTTACCCCGATCGCACTGCAATTGTCCGGAAACCTCTTCACCCCTTTAGGCCCTAATCTCTTCCTCTAGGGGGAACAAATCCAAGTTGACTTTAAAATAAAATTAGCAGAGTAAACTCTAAAGCTCCGAATAGTATTCTACTGAAAAATCTGCCTTTGTTGCAGAGTAAAAAAAGCTCAAGACTTTTTTGCTTGACTTCAATTCGACCTGAAGGGGTTGCTAACCAACAAAAAATTTTTGACGCTTTTGGGTAATTGGTGAAATTACCCAAAATTTCAATGCCAATTATTCCGAGTTTCCCACTAACCTAACCCTAAAACTCAAAAATTAAAGAGCATTAAAAGAAACGGGATTTTTTATAAATTACAACCTTTCCATAACATCTCTTATGAACCCTTACTTAAGCACGTTAGCTCTTTCAGCCATGCCAGCGATCGGGAGCTATATAGGCGGACTTTTGTCCGAATTTATTCCTCCCTCTAAAAGTAACTTAAGTTTAACGCTTCATGCCGCAGCCGGGATTATTCTATCCGTGGTGGGAGTTGAAATTATGCCTCAAATGTTGGCAGCGGATCCACCTTGGCTAATTTTCCTAGCTTTTGTTTTGGGTGGAGGCTTCTTTATCCTGATGAGAAGAGCCATTAAATTTTTCCAAAAACGCTCGAAAAAATCCGAAAAGCAATCCTCAGCCTGGGTGATTTCCGTAGCCGTAGGAATCGATTTATTTAGCGATGGGTTAATGGTGGGGACGAGTTCAACCATTGCCTTTAGTCTGGCCCTGATGGTTGCCCTGGGTCATGTCCTGGCCAATATCCCCACGGGAATGGCAGCCATTTCCAGTTTTAAGCAGGGTAAAACCTCAGCCCTCTTTCGCCAAATCTTATCGGCTTCCTTTATCTTTCCTCCAGTGATTGGTGCAACCCTGGGATATTGGGTGGTCGTGGGTCAACCGGAAGTGATTAAATTTATGCTACTGGCCTTCACTGCTGGTATTTTGACCACCCTGGTTGTCGAAAATATGGTACCCGAGGCCAGCGAACATGAAAAGGAAAACTATCAAGAAACGCTCTGTTTTGTCGGGGGATTTGCGTTTGTAGCCCTCCTGTCCACCTATTTAGGCTAGGTTTAAACCCTGAAGAAATGCTGTATTGCTCAACAGGTTTAAGGGGTCTTAATTCATGTTGTTTATTGATTAAATAACCTTATGACTGAATTTGCTTATCACGCTTCTCATGAACAATTTAAACCCAGCGTCCTGCTCAAGTATATCCAGATGGCGGAACGGGCTGGATTTACTGCGGGGTCTTCGTCCGATCACTTCAAACCCTGGAGCGATCGCCAGGGAGAGAGTGGGTTTTCCTGGGCCTGGTTAGGGGCGGCGATGCAGGCAACCTCCCTACCCTGTAGCGTCGTTTGCGCCCCAGGTCCGCGCTATCACCCGACCATTGTCGCCCAAGCCGTAGCCACCCTCGCCGAAATGTTCCCTCACCGCTTTTCCGTGGCATTAGGCAGCGGAGAGGCGATTAACGAACGGATAACGGGCGATCGCTGGCCGAGTAAACCCGAACGGAACGCTCGCCTCAAAGAAAGCGTAGATATCATTCGCGCCTTGTTTGCCGGTGAAACCGTGAACCACTCCGGGTTATTCACCGTCCAACAGGCCAAACTTTATACCCGTCCTGACTATACTCCTCCCATTTTCGGGGCGGCAATTACGTTAGAAACAGCGGAATGGGTAGGGTCCTGGGCCGATGGACTGCTGACCACCTCTCGTCCTCGGGAAGAACTCCAAAAAGTCGTAGAAGCCTTCCATCGAGGTGGGGGAAAAGGGAAACCGATGCACGTCAAGGTACAACTGTCTTACGCTCAAACGTTGGAACAGGCAAGGCAGGGGGCTTATGAACAGTGGCGCACTAATATCTTTAAAAGTTCAGTTTTAGCTGAACTGTCTACCCCAGAGGAGTTAGAGGCTGCCGCGCAGTTTGTCAAACCCGAGGATCTCGACGATCATGTGAGAATTTCTGCGGATTTAGAACAGCATATCCAGTGGTTGCGTGATGATATGGAACTGGGATTTAACCGCCTAATTCTCCATAATGTCAACCGCCAACAGGAGGAGTTTATCAAAGCCTTTGGCGATCGCGTCTTACCGGCTTTATCGGGCGATCGGGTTCCCAGTTTTGTATAAAAATCTACTTGGAAAAGGAAATCATCACCCCATGATTAGAGAATGACGGAGTGGGAGCATCTTGCTCCCGAGTCTAGCAAAAGAGCCCGATGCTCCCACTCCCTGGACGAATTATCTAATTCCAACCCGTCCTTCTCTAGCTCCAAACCGCAAAAAGTGGTCAAATCCACTGGGGAAATTACCGGCAGCTATGGCTGCGGCAACATCGGGATAAGTGGTCCGATAAAACTGTTCATTAAATAGAGGACTCGGTTGCCGTCCCTCTTTTTCCCCGGCGAATGCAAAATGCTCAAATCCACTGGCAAAACTTCCGGAGGCTATCGCTGCGGCGACATCAGGATAAACACTCCGATAGAAGCCTTCATCAAAGAAACGGTTAGGATTGCGTCCTTCCCGTTGTCCAAACTGAATGTAATGGTTAAATCCGAGATTGTTGGGATTTCCCGCCACAGCCGTAGCAATATCCGGGTAGGTATTCAGATAGAAGCCTTCGTGGAATAACTGAGTCCGGCGATCGCGTTGCTCCCGGAATCCCAAACTGAAAAAGTGCTCAAACCCACTCCGAAATCCCCCTGCGCCAACTGCCTGCGCCACATCAGGATTCTGGGCTAAATAACGCCCTTCATTATAAAAAGCACTCGGTTGTCGTCCTTCAAATTGACCGAAATAGAAGAAGTGATCAAATCCATTAGGGAACACACCGGAGGTTACTGCCTGAGTTACATCCGGATTATTGGACAGGTAGAAGCTTTCATTAAATAAGATATTCCCCAAGGGAGTTCCTATCATGATCGTCCCCCCACTGGAGTTTAAGAAGGCATCAATTAAATTGATAAAGGGCAACTCTACCCGGGGTCCGGGTTGGGGGGTAATTTTAGCCAGAAAGGCATTAAGACTTCCCCCAAACCGATTCAAACTATTGGGTAAATCCCCAGAATAAGTATTTCCCGCCAGATAAACCGTCCCGGCATTATCAACTTCAATGCCAAGGCCCGTATCCTCGGCAGTCCCACCCAGATAAGTGGAATATTCCAGAGTACCATTGGCAGCAAATTTCGTGACAAAGGCATCTCCCTGGCCGCTATAACCTTGAAAGGCATTCACCCCAGGGAAATTGGCAGAATTAGTTGTTCCGGTTACATAGACATTGCCGCTATTATCAACCGCAATCCCGGTCCCATTATCATTATTACTACCACCGAGTAATGTGGAATAAATCAGCCGACTACCATCGTTCGCTAGTTTAGTGATAAAGGCGCTTTCTGAGCCACCGAGATTCGTTTGAAAGGGATTGAGGGGGGGAGGAGACAGGAAGGTGCGGGGACTCCCGTTTTCCGGGGGAACCTGGGTCGCCGATGGGTCAGAGAAGGTGCGATCGGCGATCGCAGCAGAGGGTAGGGGTGCGGGTACGACAACCGGCAGCAACGGTGCATTTACCGTTCCGGTGATATACACATTTTGGTTAGTATCCACGGCGATACTTTCTCCCAGTTCACTTCCCGTTCCCCCGATATAGGTCGAGTAAACTAAATTGCCATCGGCAGCCAGTTTGGTGATAAAGGCATCTTGCACACCGCCAAAGCTACTTTGAACCGCATTTTGGATCGGCAAATTATTAGAATAAGTCGCGCCAGTGATATAAGCATTGCCGTTGCCATCGGTGGCAATTCCTAAACCGCCATCATCATTATTACCCCCGAGATAAGTCGAGTACACTAACTGACCCTCACGAGAAAGTTTCACCGCAAAGGCATCTCCCAGGCTCAAGGAAAAATTGTTCTGAGTGCCCCCATAAGTCGGTTGAATGGCATTGAGCAGGGGAAAATCTGATGAAGTCGTTTCCCCGGTGATAAAAACATTGCCATTATTATCCGCAGCAATACTGCGAGCAGCATCGTAACTACTGCCCCCAAATAAGGTGGAATAAGCTAAACTTCCGGTGTTAGACAGTTTGGAAATAAAGGCTTGGTTGGACAGGGATGAATTCCCTTGAATAGCATTTAGGATGGGGAAATCATTAGAAAAAGTAACGCCGGTTACATAAGCATTTCCTGCCTGATCGATGGCAATTCCTTCCCCTTGATTGAACCCATTTCCCCCCAGGAGGGTGGTATAAAGTAACGTGCCATTATTAGAGAGTTTGGAAATAAAGGCTTTTCTATTAGGTATCGGGATGCCTGTACTGGCAAAGTTAGGTGAATTATCACTGGGTATATTTAATGATATAGGAGAAAAGCGGGGTGAATCATTAGTATTTCCCATTAGATAGATATTTCCCTCATCATCTACCGCAATATCTTGCGGTGAGTCAAATTGACTCCCCCCGAGATAGGTTGTATATTCTAAAGTGGGGTCGATCGCCAAAGCTACGGATGGATCATACTCCCCAATGGTAAAGCCAACTTGTGCATTGTCTAAAAGTTGATAAGCACCGCTGACGGTGACTCGTTCTCCGTTGATATCTTGGTACAGATAGGGGGCAGATTCAACTAATTCACCGAAGGGAGTCTCGATGACTAAGGCGCCATCTTCTCGGATATTCAGGCGATCGCTCCCTTCATAGTTCATCCGAATTTGTCCGGGATCTACACCAGGATTCACGATAAACTCGCTCTTAAGTTCTCCCTCATCTCCGCGATAAATTAAGTCAATGCCATCATAGAGATTTTGATAGGCAATGCCTTGATAGGTGGGGACATTTTCATGCCATAGGGATGAATCATCTCCGGTGATAAAGTTAGCCACTCCCGGCAATGGTGCCACTGCTTCAATGGTCGGGTCTGGGTTAGCATCAGCAAATGAAACCTTGACTTGATGAGAAACGGTTTCCTCGTCAATGACTTGGGATTTGCTTAAGACAATTTCATCCGGGGTAAAGAAAATATCATGTTGCGCGCCTTGGACTAAAAACTCTACCTCCGGGTCAAGTTGTCCCACATTGGCAATAAAACTTAAGGGCAGATTATCAAAACTCGTAGGAATCGAATCTGCTGCTGGGCTAAGAGAAACGGGGTTTTCAGCCATTCCCTGGGGATTTTGAAGGGCCGCAAGCTGATTCTCGGAGGGGACAAGGGTACTGTGAATAGTAGGAGTCAGATCCCAACCTGACTCGGGTACAAGATTATCCATTTGGTTTGAGTAGAACTGAATTTAATGGAAAAGGTGATAAAATCTTCCTTTTTTTCTATTAAATTCAGGGATAGATTCCATTAAATCTATCTTAAGATAGATTTAATGGAATCTATTTTACCTATCTTAATTGGGCGTATGACGTCCTATAAAGGCCCCATAAGGGTCGTAAAGTTCCAGGGGAAGCTGGGCATTATCGGCGATCGCTTCTAAGGCGGTTCGCAGCGTATTCACGTGCAAATCTAAGCCTTGACGGACTTTTGGATCGCGGTTTGTGGTGGCAACTGTAGCCGTTTGTTGAATTTTCCGAATATAGTCAGCACTTAACCACACACTGATCACATTATCGGTCAAGGTATATTCACAAACTTTGGGATTGCCTTGACAGGTATTGTTCAGATCGGCCCGAGTTTTGGCGATGAGGTTAGCTTTTTTGAGTTCCTCTTGCGCCACTTCTCGTTGTGCCTTGAACTCCGGGAGGGAGGCAGCAGTTTTGGGGTAGGAATAGGTGCCTGTGGGGACTTGTTCTGCCGAAGCAATAGCCTGATTCCACTGGTCTACCGCTTGGGACCATTGATTGTTGCGGGTGGCATTTTCGGCGCGATCGGCGGCGAGAATGGCTTCTTGATATGCCTCCGTCGCGATTTTTTCCTTAGTTTTGCGATCGCGAGAAAGTTCAAGCTGCGATCGATAGCTAGGCAAGAGTTGACTCGCTTCCTGATGGGCCATCGTGCCTCGTGGCAGGGCCTCCAACTGTTTAATCACCTGTTCCCAACTGGCATAGATAGTTTCCCAGCTTTCCACAGACTGAGCCACCCCACTGCGAGCTTGGGCGACTTTAGCCACGGATAGAATCCCCTGCATTTGTTCGCGTCCAGTTTTTTCATCCTGAATCCGGCCTTGAATTTCAGTTAAATTGGCGCGATAAGTGGGTAATTTTTCTAATGCCAGAGGATAGACCGGACTATCGGGGGGAACGGATTCCAGAAGGGCGATCGCCTGTTGCCAGTTGGCGGCGACTCCCTCCCAAACTTGCAACGGATGAGGGGGATTTTTCCCTTGAGCAACGGCAGTTAAGGCGCTATCCAAGGCATTGACCATTTCATCCAAACCGGCAGTCAGGTTGCGATTTCGCCGGAGTAGGCGTTGGGCGGTGCCGTAATCTTTGGACCAGAGGGGAATTTCGGCTAACAGTTGACTGGCGGAGGTAAGTTGCCCTTTGGCGGCTTGAATTTGTTGTTGATATTGAGCCGATTGCAGCAGTTCTGCTGAATCCTGGGTCAACTCGTTGGCGGCGATGATTTCCTGACAGGTGCCGATCGCGCAAGGACGAGACAAAGCGTAAAACGTGGCTGAACCCAGAACTAGGGCAACAGAAGCACAAGCACTAAAGGGCAGTAACCACGAACTCGGCTGGTTTCTGGACTTCCGTTGCCGTTGCTGTGGCCGTTGCTGTGGCCGTTGCCGTGGGGTTCGCCGTTGCGGTTGCGATTCTGGTTCCAGTTCGAGTTGCTCGTCAAAAGCTTCCTCCGGTGGCGGCGTATCAAAGGGATTGAGGGGAAAGGCTGCGGCGGCCAAATCCATTGCCTGCCTTGCCTCTTCACTAACCGGCGGTGGTGTTTCCCGGCGATTGGGGGCGCGATGGGGAGGGCGATCGAGCAGCAGTATGGGTTGCCCCCCTTGCGGATCCATAACGGCCCCGATGGGTTGGGGCGTTTTGAAGGCATGGTAAGCATAGGGGTTTTTTTGACCCTTGATTCTCAGATAGAGTCGCAATTGACCGGGGAGATAGCCCACCAAAGCCAGAATCGCTTGTTGAATCGCTTTAAAGGTCGGTGGCAGGTCCAATTTGACCTCGGGAGTATGTTCTCCGAGGACGATTAAATTGCCTTGCTTGTAGGCACAGCGAATTCGCAACGGCAAATTTTCCGGCAATTCGGCGTGCAAGCGTTCTTCGATGAGTTCGGCGATCATTTTTAAATCGCCTGGGCGGACTGCGGTTGTCATAAGTTTTTACCCCCGGTACACATCCTGTTCGTGCAGGTTTGGTGCTTACCGGCACGGGTTACGAACTGGCAAGCCTTTTAAGTTAATTATTAGATAGCATACAACATCGTCAAAACGGTCATAAGTTAGCTTTTTTTGACGCAACGGGGGTGATCTGGGCGATGCACCGACCGGCCAGGGTTTGGCGGAGTCGGGGACGGAGGCCGATCGCCCCTGTGGGGTAACCGAATGTGGTATTCTATCAAGTTTGGTGGGTTTGAGACTTAACAAATCCCGATTAGAGATGGCAACTCCCCTAGGGAACACCTGCGATCGCTGACTAAGGGTCCGGTGGATGCGCTCCTACCCTCACCCGCAATCCCTACTGGATTGCCACTTTCATCAAAAGTAAGCCACACTACAAACGGAGTAAACCCCAGAATCGAGAGGCCCCGAATTGCGATAATTTAAACCCGCTTTGATGCCTTTTATTGTTCAGGCTTTGATCGTTCACACCCACCGTTTTTCATACATTCATGGATTTATTAGAGTATCAAGCAAAAGAATTATTCAGGGAAATGGGCATCCCAGTTTTGCCCTCGCAACGGATCGACCATCCCAAAGACTTAAAGGGACTTAAGATTCCCTATCCCGTTGTCCTCAAATCCCAAGTCCGTGCAGGAGGGCGAGGGAGAGCAGGTGGTATCAAGTTTGTAGCGAATACAATTGATGCGGTGGCAGCGGCTCAAAATATTTTTCACCTTCCCATCAATACGGAATATCCCGAGGTGCTCTTAGCTGAGGCTAAATATGACACCGATCGCGAATTTTATCTCGCGGTGGTCCTTGATCGCGCTGCCCGTCGCCCCCTATTGTTGGGTTCGCGCCAAGGGGGGACCAGTACGGAATTGGCGATGGAACAGATGCAGCAGGTGGTGGTAGATGAGGGCTTTTCTCCCTTTTATGCCCGTCGTTTAACCCTGAAGATGGGTTGCACGGGTCCCCTGATTGAGGCGGTGAGCGATATCGTCGAGAAGATGTATCTGCTATTTGTGGAGAAGGATTTGGACCTGGTGGAAATCAATCCTCTGGGGATTAGTCCGGTGGGGGAAGTGATGGCCCTCGATGGCAAGGTGACGGTGAATGATGAGGCCCTCGGACGCCATCCGAGTCTGTTACAGTTGCTGCCCAAGATTCAGCCGGATGAGGGATTAGTGGTGGGGTCTGGTTCTGAGGTGATGGCGGTGCCATCAGAATTGAAATTTGTGGAACTGGATGGGAATATTGGCCTGTTATGTAATGGGGCGGGCCTAACAATGGCGACTCTGGATTTGGTGTATGCGGCAGGAGGCAAACCTGCTAATTTTGTGAATATTGGTGGAGAATGTCGTTGGGATTTGACCCCAGAACTCCTGTGCGATCGCATCAAGCTCGGGTTGGCCCTGGTGAGTCACAAGAAAAATGTCAAGGTGGTGTTGGTAAATTTGCTCGGGGGTTTATGTTCCTGCACTCAGGCAGTAAAGGCGATCGCCGATTATCAAAAGCAGAGTCAGCGCGAAACGGCCACGGGAAATCCTCAAACTCAGGTTAAGGTGATCGTGCGCTTATATGGGAGCGAAATTGACCAAGCGCGCGAAATTTTGCAGGCGGTAGAAGTCACGGTGGTGGAAAACTTGGATGAGGCGATCGCCTTGTCCGTGTCGTTGGCAACGAATGGGTAAAGGAGGGTTGATGAATTTTACGCCGGATACCAAAGTTTTAATTCAAGGCATTACCGAGGTGATCGGTTCCACTCATGCGGCTTTAATGAAAGCGTATGGAACCAATGTTGTCGCTGGAATTAGTCCCGGTTGTGGGGGCCAAACGGTTCAGGAGATTCCCGTTTTTGATATGGTCGAACAGGCCCTGCGCCAGGTCGGTCCGGTGGATGTGACGGTGATTTTTGTCAAGCCTTACGCGGTTTTGGATGCGGCGTTGGAGGCGATCGCTGCTGGCATCCGTCAGATTATTATTATCACCGAGGGAATGCCGCCTCTGGATATGGTGAAACTCGTGAGAAAGGCAGAGGCAACGGATACTCTCGTCCTCGGCCCCAATACCCCGGGGATTATTGTCCCGGGAAAAGTCTTGCTGGGTATTCATAAGAGCGATTTTTATACCCCGGGTTCCGTAGGGTTAATCAGTCGCAGTGGCACTCTCACCTATGAAATTGCTTTGCAACTCACTCAGGCTAAGTTAGGACAATCGATCGCCGTCGGGATTGGCAGTGATGCGATTTTGGGTTCCTCCTTTGCCCAATGGCTGCAAATTTTAGATGAAGATGATCACACAGAGGCGATCGTCTTAGTCGGCGAAATTGGCGGCAGTAGTGAAGAGGAAGCCGCACATTATATCGCCGCTGCCATTGATAAGCCCGTGGTGGCTTATGTCGCCGGTCATCATGCCCCGAAAGGCAAGCGCCTCGGTCATGCGGGGGATATTATGGCCGCCCGACTTTCTACAGGTAAAACCTTTAACATTGTCGGCGCTGATCCGGATACGGCTCAAAGCAAAATTCAAGCTTTTAAGGCGGCAAAAATTCCCGTGGCTTCTAGTCCTGCCGAAATTCCAAATCTGGTTAAAAAAGTCCTGAAACAAAAGAAAAAATAAGGGTAATTTTAGGATAAAATTTCTCCCTTGAAGGGGAGGAATTTGAAAAATTCAAGCCCGCTTGAGCGGGCTAAATTAATCATCGATTATTTAACCCATAATTGGGTTTAGATTTGTCACTCCTGATTGGGTCATCAAATGGATAGTGAAACAGTTAGTTCAATTCAATATTTAGAAATTAAAGCAGCCTCTTTATTTCTGTATCAAGGGGTGTTTCGCAATGAACTGGGGAAATCTTTTCTAAAACTGATCGAGTTGATCTATGAAAGTTCCGGGGGAGGGGCGGGAGCCCGGGTGGGATTAAATTGTCTGAAGGCTTATGGCTGCTGGTTTAGACGTTTGGCGGCAGAAGAAATGAGCTGGCAAGACTATCTGCTAAATCGCATCCTGAAAGACGAAAATCCCTTTACTTATCAGGTGCAACGAAAGCCGCTTGAAGAAATTCCTCCGCCGTTAATTGCGGCGGTAAAACATGATTTAGAGGGATTGCAATGTTTCTATGACTGTGACGCTGATCGCATCCGTCAGTGGGTGGAATCCGCCAGTGGTATCCCGATTCCCCCGATACTCTGGAACTCATCTTCTCCCGAACCCGAGGCGATGGATCAATTGCCCCTCGGTTCACGAGAACGGGCGATCGCAGCCCTCAAATCCCCAAAAAAATGGCCTGATACTCTCCAGGAGTTAGTTGCCTATTACCAAACACAAGGTACCGGGCAATTTACAGAGTATCAAGCCTTTAGTTGGCAGTCAGGGAAACTAAAAGCCATCCCACACCCTGACCCGGTGCAGTTGACGCAATTAGTGGGCTATGAGTTCCAGCGCGAAACTTTACAAAAGAATACGGAATTCTTATTAGCCGGTAAACCCGCCTTAAATGTTTTACTCTATGGCAGTCGAGGAACGGGCAAATCTTCCTTAGTTAAGGGATTATTAAATGAATATAGCCCTCAAGGGTTACGATTAATTGAAATTCCCAAATCTCAACTTCAACATTTACCCGAAATTGTCGATGAACTCCGCGATGCCCTTCAGAAATTTATTATTTTTGTGGATGATTTATCCTTTGAAGAGGATGACGATTCCTTTAAAGCCTTAAAAGTAATTTTAGAAGGTACTCTCACCGCCCGTCCTCCCAATGTAGTCGTCTATGCCACCTCTAACCGTCGTCATTTAGTCCGAGAGTTTTTTGAGGAAAGACCCCGCCCCTCTCAAGCGGATGAGGTTCATGCTTGGGATACCCTTCAGGAAAAACTTTCCTTTAGCGATCGCTTCGGATTAACCTTAACCTTTGAACCCGCCAATCAAGACAAATATCTGGCGATCGTCCGGCATTTAGCCACAGAAGCGGGATTAAATTTATCCCCGGAAGACTTAGAATTTCAAGCCTTACAATGGGCCACTCGCCATAATGGTCGTTCCGGACGCACTGCCCGTCAATTCGTGGATTTTATCCAATCAGAACAAGGGATGGGATGAGAATAACCAAAATTCCGATTGATCCCCCCAACCCCCCTTAAAAAGGGGGGTTTTTGAGAATTTGAGAATTGGGCAATCAGTCTAATAACTACATCTCTAATTCCCATTGATCCCCCCAACCCCCCTTAAAAAGGGGGGCTTTTGAGAATTTGAGAATTGGGCAATCAGTCCAATAACTACATCTCTTCATTGAACACCGGATGGAGCTTTTGAATTAAGGATTGCTCCCACATTTGTAGGGTTTCTGCGGTCACCATTCCGGGGAGCAGGGTAAACGTTCTAATCAAAATTTCAATGCCCAATTTGTGCATTTTCCCAAACATGGGTACTTGATGATTGGACTTCCATCGCTGACTGATACTGGTTGTCGCAATGCCAATATAAACTAAATTTTCTGTCCATTTCCCTTTGGAATCATAGATGATAAAATAGACAAAATATAATCCTGGAAAATCCGGCAGTTGATGGAGTCCTTCCTCATTGACCACATCTTTAAAATCAACATATTGCAAATGATATCCGGCCCATTCAGAAATCTGTTCCGGAGTCAGGGAGTCAAAGGGATTGAGGGTGGAAAGGGGAACGAGAGAACTTTCAGTAGTCATGCTTCGGGACATATCTTTTACAGCGATCGCATCAGTCATCATGATTTGCTGATATTTCCGCCAAGTGATTGAGGATTAGGTTACTCTATATCCTTGACGGAATGATTTATCGTAAGTTTATCTGGGTCAGAACTCCAGGGTTCTCTGGTTTAGGGCGATTACCCCAGGAATACTCCAAGCTTGAGGCCCCGATGGACAAACCGATTGTATGTTGACACCTAAGGAATGCCATGATTTCAACTGATCCCACGTTATATTTTATTGCACTTTTGCCCCCGGAGGCAATTCAAGAAGAAGTCACCGGATACAAACAGCACTTTGCTGAGAACTACCAAACTCGTCAGGCCCTCAAGTCTCCGCCCCATGTGACCCTACAACCCCCTTTTGAATGGGAGGTGCAAAAACAGGGACTACTCGAAGAGTTCCTCAGAGGGTTTGCCGAGGTTCGTGCCCCTGTGCCGATGGTCCTGTCGGGATTTGGTTCGTTTCCGCCCCGAGTGGTTTATATTAATGTCAAAAAAACCCCAGAATTATTGTTGTTTCAGTCGGAGTTAGCGACGGATCTCAACTCGTCCCTGGGAATTTATGACCCGAAATCTAAGGGGCGATCGTTTTCGCCGCACATGACGATCGCCTTTAAAGATCTCAGACGGCATCATTTTAATATGGGATGGGCCGAATTTAAAGACCGAGAGTTGTACTATGAATGTTCAGCCAGTCATCTAACTTTACTGGTATTTCAGGACAGGCGGTGGCATATTTGTGGAGAATTTCCCTTAAAATTACAGGTTGCTGAACCCTTAGCTGAACCGAATTAAACCCCACAGCAACCCGTCGAGATTCTACTCATTTTATTCCCGCTTATGCGGGAATTTCAACCCAATCCGGTTGGTTAAAATCGGTTTTTCTATAGGCGAATCCGCTAAGGTGTAGTTTTTTACTCAACGAGATCAGAATTAATTGACCCTCGGGCGATCGCTTCATCATCTATCCCCACCGAGTGAGCATCGCTTCCCCCTTTTGGCAGAGTGCACCGGAGTTCCCCCTCGCTACAGTGGTCAACAGACTTATTTGTTATTCGCGAGTTGCCCCTAATAGGGACGACTTCGATTGATTTGAGGAAAAAATTATGTCATCCACATCCGATTCAGTTCCCAATTCTGAACCGCGATCGCCTGAAAATGCCACCATGAGTGATACTGAACGTTGGGGTTCCTTGATTGGCGGCGGTGCAATGGTTTTAATGGGATTGCAACAAGCTTCATTACGCGGGGCTTTACTCGCGATCGCCGGTGGTGGTTTAGCCTATCGTGCCGCCACCGCTGAAACCAGTCTGAAATCTGCCGTCGAGTCCGCAATGCAAAGCACCGATAAAATCTCCGTTGAACAAACCGTCACGATCGCCAATCGTACTCCCGATGAACTCTACCACATCTGGCGCAATTTTGAAAATCTGCCCTTATTTATGAAGCATCTCCAGTCCGTTCAAGTTCTGGACGAAAAGCGCTCTCATTGGGTCACGAAAGCACCTTTAAATACCACCTTAGAATGGGATGCCGAAATTATCACAGACCAGAAAAATCATCTGATTGCCTGGACTTCTGTCGAAGATGCCGATATTGAAAATTCCGGATTTGTCCGCTTTCAAACCGCCCCCGGAAACCGAGGTACTCAAGTCAAAGTTGTCCTAGAATACAAACCCCCCGGCGGCAAACTTACCGATGCCTTTGCCCACCTGGTCGGTCAATCTGCTGAACAGCAAATTCGCGATGATATTCGCAATTTTAAAATGCTGGCAGAAGCGGGAGAAATTTCCACCATAGAAGGTCAGCCTTCTGGCGCTTCTTAATTTAAGCCTAATTAAAATGAGGATTTATTCCTAAAGAAAGAGGCAACATTCCCTGATTATTGTTCCAATGAAAATAAGTTTTTTACCAAAAGCTTGAAAACCATTAAAACCAATTGAGCTTATGAATTTAAACAGAACTTGGCTAAAAAATATTCGCCTCAATCGCACGATTGGCTGGTGTCTAGCCACCCTCACCTTACTGTTCGGATTTGCATTTGGAGGCGTCACGGATAATAGCGCCCGGGCTGCTAAATTAGTGACCCCGGACTATAATCCCGAACAAGTAGACTCAGCTACGGTTAAGAAGATTAAAAACAGTGCGGAAGATTTCCCCAGTGAAGAAATTGGGGATACTGGTTTAAAAAATATTCGCAACTTGGGGAAAAATATTCCTAAAGTGATCGAGCAGAATATTGACGAAACCCTGAATCCGGATAACCCTGATGCTCCTGGAACTCGGTCCGCCACTCCTCGTTCCAATAGCCGGTAATTGAGAGAGATGTCTCTAGTCTCTCAAATCCAAAGCTTTCCGTCAAATTCAAAGCTTTCTGTTGAGAGACTGGATGAATTAGGGATGGGTTTTGCTTGAAATACCGGGAGAACCCCACCCTAGCCCTCCCCTTGCTAAGGGGAGGGGACTGGATGAATTAGGGATTTTTTTTCTTTAAACCTGGGAACCGCTAGATAAATCGCCGTTTATTAAAATTTAGGAGAACTCAAAGAAATGAAAGCAGTTTGCTGGCATGGTAAGAACGATGTGCGGGTTGAGAACGTTCCTGACCCCAGTATTTTAAATCCTAGAGATGCAATTTTAAAAATTACTTCAACGGCGATATGTGGCTCGGATTTACATCTTTATGATGGGTATATTCCCACCATGCAAAAGGGAGATATTCTCGGCCATGAATTTATGGGGGAAGTAGTCGATAAAGGTTCAGAAGTGAAGAACCTGAAGAAAGGCGATCTCGTGGTGATTCCGTTTACTATTGCTTGCGGTCATTGTTTCTTCTGTAATCGCGATCTCTGGTCTTTGTGCGACAACTCCATCCCCGATGGTAAAATAGTGGAAAAGGCTTACGGTCATACCCCTTCAGGATTATTTGGATACTCCCATATGTTGGGGGGATATGCCGGAGGGCAAGCGCAATATGTGCGAGTTCCTTTTGCAGATACGGCAGCTTTGAAAATACCGGACGGAATGACGGATAAACAGGTTTTATTTCTTACAGATATCTTTCCCACGGGCTATCAAGCGGCGGAATATTGTAACATTCAACCGGGGGATACGGTGGCGATTTGGGGTTGCGGTCCTGTGGGACAATTTGCTATCCGGAGTGCCTATATGTTAGGTGCAGAACGGGTAATTGCCATTGATCGGGTTCCGGAACGGTTGGCGATGGCGCGAGAAGGGAAAGCGGAAACGATTAATTATGAAGAAATCGATGCCGGGGAAGCGCTTAAAGAAATGACGGGCGGTATTGGACCGGATTCCTGCATTGATGCGGTGGGATTAGAAGCTCACGGGACCGGATTAGATGCCTTTTATGATAAGGCGAAACAAAGTTTACGGTTGGAAACCGATCGCCCCACGGCATTAAGACAGGCGATCGTTGCTTGTCGCAAAGGCGGTACTCTGTCGATTCCCGGGGTGTATGGCGGATTTGTAGATAAGTTTCCTTTGGGGGCGTTGTTTTCTAAAGGATTAACGGTGAAAACGGGACAAACTCATGTCCATAAATACCTCAAACCGTTACTTGAGCGTATCCAGAATGGGGATATTGATCCAACCTTTGTGATTACCCATGAGATGAGTTTGGAGGAAGCACCCCAAGGGTATGAAATATTTAAGCATAAGCGCGACAATTGCATTAAAATTGTCTTAAATCCTTAACTCTCAGATGAGGGGGACTGCATGGAGTCATCTATGCAGTTTTCGCCCTCTATCTTGTGAAGTGCGGAACTGAAAAGCGGGCGATTGTCATGATGGCGATCGCCCGCTATCGCCGCAGGGATTCTCTATCCTTCCCTCTTTTTGTCGTGATAACTCACTATGAAACAACAGCCCTCAACTCCGAAAACACGCCCTTCCGACGAGTGGATCGAAATTGGTAAAATCATTGGCGTGCAAGGTCTCAACGGTGAAGTTCGGGTCTATCCCTCCACGGACTTCCCAGAACGGTTTGAGGAACCGGGACAGCGATGGTTAAAGTATCCTAATCAAACCACTCCTCAATCGGTGGAATTACTGCATGGTCGATTGATTGAAAATAAGGGAATCTTTATCGTCAAATTGGCAGAGGTGACCGATCGCAATCAGGCCGAAGCGTTGCGCGGTTCTATATTCTTTGTTCCCCAAGGCGATCGTCCCCATTTAGAGGAAGATGAGTATTACATCCAAGATTTAATTGGATTAGTGGCGATCGACCAACGCACGGGAAAGGAAATCGGGACCGTCGTCGAAATTCTCAGCGCCGGTCATGATATTTTGGCAATTAAACCTCCGGTTGCTCCTCCTGAAAACCCTGACATTTCTGAGACTTCAGAGCCTCCCGAAAAACGAAAATCTCAGCCCAATATTTTAATTCCATTTGTGAAAGAAATTGTCCCCATTGTGGATATGGCAGCCGGTCGCGTGGAAATCAATCCACCCCCGGGTTTACTAGAAGTGAATAATTAGATGTATTGCCAAATTCTTAAAAGCCCCCCTTAATCTAACAAACAAGGGGGGCTTTTGAGAATTTGGCTCCCCGTCTATTCTCCCGAATCTCCTTACGGGGTAAGTATTTTTACGAAACATTCAAGACCACGGGACACAGAGCCGGGACGAGAAGAGTGCTTCTTCCGAATTAGATTAATTTTTATTAAATTTGAAAGACTTTGGATTATTTTTGGGTAGGTTAGATTAAAATAGAATCGGACTAATCTTAACGCAAGTCTCAGCATTTAAAGGCTGTCAAGACTCGGGTTAGGATGAAAGGTTTTGAACTCGCCGATGTAATGGCAGGTAAAGACTGCGGATCAAAGGCGATCGCCACGGGGAAGCGCTCAACCTCCAACTCACCATCAAACCCTCATCCTCAATTTCCGACCTGGGAGAATCATCATGGCTGTCAACTTAATAAATAACTATGAATTCCTGGAAACCCTGCACTCAGGAGGCAGAACAGTTATTTATCGCGCTCGAAACCAGGTCGATGGCTCCAAGGCAATCGTCAAGACCCTCAAATCTGAATACCCCAGCCTCGCGGATATTACCCGCCTGCGCCACGAATATCAAATTTTAGAAAACCTTCACATTAACACCATTATTCAACCCCTCGGGTTAGAAACCTATAAAAACGGGTGGGCGCTTTTCCTAGAAGATACCGAGTCGCTCTCTTTAGGTGAGTGGATAGTTTCTCACTCTCTTTCTCAGATTAAATTTCTGGAAGTCGCAATTTCCCTCGTGGATGCTATCAGCGAACTCCACAACCATCACATTATTCATAAAGATATCAAACCTCAAAATATTATCATCAATCCCCTCACCGGAACGATTCAACTGATTGATTTCAGCATTGCCTCACGCCTCGAACGAGAAAGTCCCACCGTGAGTCATCCCGACTTACTCGAAGGGACCCTCGCCTATATGTCTCCGGAACAAACCGGCAGAATGAACCGCACTTTAGACTACCGGACTGATTTTTACTCCCTGGGAGTAACCTTCTATGAACTGTTAACGGGAACTTTACCCTTTACCAGTAACGACCCCTTAGAACTGGTCCATAGTCATATTGCCAAAATCCCAATTCCCCCCCATCAAGTCAATCCAGAAATTCCCGAAGCAATTTCTGCCTTGATTATGAAATTGCTCGCCAAAACCGCAGAAGACCGCTATCAAAGTGCTGCCGGATTAAAATTTGACCTCGAAACCTGCTTAATCCAGTTACAAACCACCGGAGAAATTACCCAGTTTATTCCGGGTCATGCGGACCAAGCCGGACAACTCGCCATTCCTCAAAAACTTTATGGACGGGATGCCGAAATTGCCACCCTGTTAAACACCTTTGATCGGGTTGCGAATGGCAGCAGTGAACTCATGCTAGTTTCCGGCTATTCCGGGATTGGAAAAACAGTTTTAGTCGCTGAAGTTCACAAACCGATTGTGCGACAACGGGGCTACTTTATTAGCGGTAAATTCGACCAATTCAAACGAAATATCCCCTTTGCTTCTCTGATTCAAGCCTTCCAATCCTTAATTCGGCAACTGCTTACGGAACGAGACGCCCAAATCCAGATTTGGAAAGAACGGCTATTATCCGCTTTGGGAAACAATGGACAAGTTATTATCGACGTGATTCCCGAAGTCGAACTCATTATCGGCAAACAACTCCCCCTCCCGGAACTCGCTGCCACAGAATCCCAAAATCGATTTAGTCGAGTCTTCAAACAATTTATCAGTGTATTTACCACAAAAGAACACCCCCTAGTTGTCTTTTTAGATGACCTACAGTGGGCCGACTCCGCCTCATTAAAACTGATTGAATTATTAATGCTCGATAGCGAGAGTCAGTATTTTCTCCTCATAGGAGCCTATCGAGATAACGAAGTCTCCCCCGTCCATCCCACGATTCAAACCATTGAAAGAATAGAACAAGCCGGGACAGTCATTCATAACATTGTCCTATCTCCCTTACAACTGAATCATGTTGAAGAGTTAGTGAGTGAGACTCTGAATGAAACAGCCCGGTCCCAACCCTTAGCGGAACTGTTATTTAATAAAACCGGAGGAAATCCCTTCTTCCTAACACAACTGCTCTTAAGCTTGTATCAAGAAACCTTACTGGTTTATCACTTGAACCGTGGGGAATGGGAGTGGAATATGGCTCAAATTCACGCCATTGGAATTACGGATTATACCGTGGTTGAATTAATGGCTCGCAATCTCCGCAAATTGCCAAAAGCGACCCAGGAAGTGGTCAAGTTAGCCGCTTGTATTGGGAATAGTTTTAATTTAGAAGTGCTGGGAATTGTCAAGGAGCAATCTAGCTCATTGACAGCAGCAGAATTATGGTCTGCCCTGCAAGCGGGGTTAATTTTACCGTTAAGTAATGAATATAAAATTCCCTTGGTCTTTAGTGCCGAGGAATCCTCCGGAATTTCCTTAAGCGATGTCCGGGTAGATTACAAATTTTTGCATGACCGAGTACAACAAGCGGCCTATTCTCTGATTCCTGAACAGGAGAAAAAACAGACCCATTTAAAAATTGGGAAGCTGCTCCTACAGTCTACGAATGAGGAAGAACGGAAAGAGAATATTTTCACCTTGGTTAATCAGCTCAATTATGGGACGGATTTACTCACCTCTGAATCCGAAAAATATCAACTAGCTGCTTTGAATTTGATGGCAGGACAAAAAGCCAAAGCAGCTACGGCTTATGAATCGGCGGTTAAATATTTAAAGGTGGGGTTGAGCTTATTAGAAGATGGTTGTTGGGAAACTGACTACCCCCTCATATTATCGCTTTATAATGAGGCCGCAGAAGCGGTCTATCTGACCGGTGATTTTCCCCAGATGCAGCGATTGATTGAGGTCGTCTTACAGCAGGCTTTATCCCTCCTGGATAAAGTCAAGGTGTATGAAATCCAGATGCAAGCCTATTTAGCCCAAGGTCAGGTATCAGAATCCCTCAATTTGGGGCTGTCAGTCTTAAAGGAATTAGGAATCGACTTGCCCGATGAACCCAATTTTTCGGATGTTCAGCAAGCACTTGCTCATACCTCATCGGTTTTGGGGAATAAGGAAAATGAAGAGTTACTGAATCTTCCACTTATGAGGGATCCTCATCAATTGGCCACGATTAGCATTCTGTCCCAAATTTGGTCTTCCGCCTATATGGGGTCACCCTTAATGATGCCTTTAATCGGGTGTAAACAGGTAGATTTATCCGTGGAATATGGGAATGCGCCAGTTTCTTCTTTGGCCTATGCCTTATATGCGTTTTTCTTGTGTGGCTTTGGGGAGATTGAGCGAGCTTATCAGTTAGGGCAAATGGCTTTAGGGTTGGCTTCTCAATTTAATTTAAAAAATATTGAAACCAAAACGGGTGGAATTGTTTATGCAGGAATTATTCCGTGGAAAGAACCGTTGAGCAAGACTTTAGAGCCATTGCGCTCTAATTATTTTTTGGGACTAGAAAGCGGAGAATTAGAATATGGCCATTATTGTATTTATGAGTACAGTTATTACTCATTTTTTTCCGGAAAGCCGCTGGTGTCCCTAGAACGAGAAGTTGCAAAAATTAGTGAGGCCCTGAAAAAGGCTAACCAAGAAAACTCTCTGGAGTATCAGAAAATTGTGTGGCAAGCGATTTTAAATTTAATCGGAGAGGCAGACAATCCCGAGATAATGAAGGGAAAAGGCTATGATGAAGAGATGATGATGGCTCCGGATATCCAGACGGATAATCAATTGGGTCGTCATTATTTTTCCACCTATAAAGTCATGCTTTGTTGTCTGTTTGGAAATTACTTAGAAGGGTTGCGGGCTATTGGGATTCTTGAGGATTCATTGGGCGCAACTTCAGGACAGGTGACGGTGACTATCTATTATTTTTATGAATCTATCCTCCGGTTGGGTCTATATGAGAATGGATCGGATGCTGAGAAAACTTTGATTCTGGCGCGGGTTGAAGAAAATCAAGTAAAACTCCAGAAATGGGCGACTCATGCACCGATGAATTTGTTACATAAATTCTATTTAGTAGAGGCGGAACGGTATCGGGTTTTAGGGAAAAAGTTGGAGGCGATCGAGATGTACGATCGCGCGATCGCCTTAGCGAAAGAAAACCATTATATCCAGGACGAAGCTTTCGCCTGTGAACTCAGCGCCAAATTTTATCAGTCATGGGGTAAACAAACGATTGCTACAGCCTATATGACTGATGCTTACTATGGTTACATCCGCTGGGGTGCGAATGGGAAAGTCCAAGATTTGGAACAACGGTATCCTGAATTATTGGGTTCAGTATTGAATCCGGCGAGCAATATACAGACGACTTCCACGACTGCCTCCATCACCCAGGAAACGATCACGTCATCCAGTGCGATCGATACAAGTATTCTGGATATGGCATCGGTGATCAAAGCGTCCCAAGTGATTTCTATGGAAATTGTGCTGCCGCATTTGCTGGATAAATTGATGAAAATTTTAATTGAAAATGCGGGTGCAGAACGGGGAACCCTGATTTTATCCCATGAGGGGAAATGGTTAATTGAAGCCAGTGGGACGAAAGAAGACGTACAGGTGCTACAATCCCTCCCGGTTGAAGAAAGTACAGACTTGGCGATCGCCGCTATTAAATATGTAATTCAAACCCAGGAAGATGTCATTCTCAAGGATGCGAGTACAGAGGAATTCTTGAGTAATGACCCCTACCTTCAGGTCCACAAAACCAAGTCATTACTCTGTTTACCGATTCTGTCCCACGGTCAACTTAAAGCCATCTTATATTTGGAAAATAATTTAATTTCAGGGGCTTTTACAACTAGGCGGGTCGAAGTCTTAAAAATGCTGTCATCCCAAGCCGCGATCGCCTTGGAAAATGCCACCCTTTACCATACCCTAGAACTGAAAGTTGAAGCCAGAACTCAGGAATTAAAAACAAAAAACGACCGTTTAGAAATCGAAATCAAAGAACGGCAACGGGCCGAAAAAGCGGCTGATGCTGCGAATCGGGCCAAGAGTCAATTCCTGGCCAGTATGAGTCATGAACTGCGAACTCCCCTCAACGGAATTTTAGGCTATGCCCAAATTCTCAACCGAGACAAAACCCTGAGTCAAACTCAGAAAAGTGGGGTAAAAATTATTCACAAGTGCGGCGAACACTTGCTAAATCTAATTAACGATGTCTTAGATTTGTCGAAAATAGAAGCCGGAAAAATGGAATTGCAAACCAGCCCATTCCATCTCCCGGAGTTTTTACACAGTATTGCCGATATCTGCCGGGTTCGCGCTGAAAGTAAGGGGATTTCCCTGATCTATGAACCCTCCTCTCACCTGCCGCTAGGGGTTTGTGCCGATGAAAAACGGTTGCGCCAGGTGTTGATTAACTTACTCGGGAATGCGGTCAAATTTACCGAAAGCGGTGGAGTCACCTTTAAAGTGGAAGCTTTCCCTCCGCAGACCCCAGATGCGGAACCTCCTCTGATTACCCTGCGATTTTTAGTCCGGGATACAGGAATTGGGATTGAACCGGAGCAAATCGGCAACATCTTTTTACCCTTTGAGCAGGTGAATGGAACTGTTCGTCAAACGGAAGGGACGGGATTGGGACTCGCGATTAGTTCTCAATTAGTCCAAATGATGGGGAGTTCGATTCATCTGGAGAGTGAGGTGGGAAAGGGTAGCCAGTTTTGGTTTGAAGTCGAATTGCCTCTGGTAGAACATTGCGCCGAGGAACTCAAAGAATCCCAACAAATTATTAGAGGATTTGTGGGCGCACCTCGGAAAATTTTGGTGGTGGATGACCGATGGGAAAATCGATCGGTCTTGGTGAATTTACTCACTCCCCTCGGATTTGAAGTCCAAGAAGCAATGGATGGGCAAGATTGCCTAAATCAAGTATCTTCTTTTCAACCGGATTGCATCATCATTGATTTGGTGATGCCGGTGATGGATGGGTTTGAAGCGATGCGTCGGATTAGAAAAATGCCCGAAGCGAAAAATGTGGTAGCCATCGGGACCTCAGCGAGTATTTTCTCGTCCCAGGAACAATCTTGTCTGAATATTGGCTGTAATGATTTTCTACTCAAACCGATTCGAGATGATCAACTGTTGAGTTGCTTAGGAAGCCATTTAGATTTAGAATGGATCTATGAGGAGCAAGCAGTTGGGAGTGCTGAATCCAGTCTGATCCCTGCTTCTATCCCCCCTCACTTGAGTGAAGCGATCGCCCCTAAAGCAGAGGAATTAGCTATTTTATTCGACTTGGCAATGAAGGGCGAATTGGTCACGATTCAAGAACGAGTGCAACGCTTGGTAGATGGGGAACCACGTTATGCACCGTTTGCAACTCAGGTGATTCACTTGGCTAAAACCTTTGCCGAAGAGGAATTACTAGCTTTTGTTCAAGGGTATATGGAGGCAGGACAATGAGTGATCGCAGTCTGGAGTTAGGGACCATCTTAATCGTCGATGATATGCCGACCAATTTAGGCTCGGTGGTCGAGTTTTTGAGTGAATCGGGGTTTAAAATCTGGGTCGCTCGCAGTGGCAAAAGCGCCTTAAAAAAAGTCGAGTATTCTCAACCGGACTTAATCCTGTTAGATGTACTCATGCCAGAAATGGATGGGTTTGAAACCTGCGAACAGTTGAAACAAAATCCGGTGACCCAAGATATTCCGGTAATTTTTATGACGGCCCTAGACGATACGGAAAATAAAGTCAAAGGGTTTAATGCCGGTGCAGTAGACTATATTACGAAGCCGATTCAACATGAAGAGGTCTTAGCGCGGGTGAAAACCCATTTGAGTATCCGCCATCTCACCCAAAAGCTGGAAGCGGAAATTGTGGAACGCGATCGCGCTAGGGCTGAACTGGAATCCCTTGCTCAAGAGTTGGAACACCGGGTCGAACAACGGACCCAGGCATTGCTGGAAACCAACAATCGCCTCAATCAGGAAATTAATGAACGCAAACAAGCCCAGTTTGCCTTACAGGAATCGGAAAACCGAGAGCGCCAGAAAGCCCTCCAACTCGAACGCTCTCTGTTGCAACTCCAGCAAATGCAAAGCCAACTGATTCAAATTGAAAAGATGTCGGCTTTAGGACAATTGGTCGCCGGGGTTGCTCATGAAATCAACAATCCGGTGAATTTCATTTATGGCAACCTCACCTACGCTCATAACTATACTCAAGACTTGATTGAAATTGTCGAGCTCTATCAGCAGCATTACCCGGCACCGATTTCTGAGATAGAAGAAGCGATCGAATCTACCGAACTCTCTTTTCTTAAGGAAGATTTACCGAAGATTTTGGACTCCATGCAAGTAGGGGCCGATCGCATTCGGGAAATTGTCTTATCCTTACGGCATTTTTCCCGGCATGAGGGATTTCAGATGAAGTCGGTTAACCTGCATCAAGGACTGGACAGTACCTTGATGATTTTAAATAACCGCTTGAAAGCCAAACCCGATCGCCCAGAGATTGAAGTGATCCGCGAGTATGATTCCTATTTACCGGAGGTGGAATGCTATGGCGGCGAACTGAATCAAGTGTTTATGAATATTCTGGCCAATGCGATCGATGCGATCGATGAGTGGAACGAACGCAGAACCCTCGCTGAAATGAAAGCGCATCCCACACGCATTGTAATTCGCACGGAAGTTACGGGCAAAAATCAGGTGACTATCCGCATTTCCGACAATGGACCGGGAATGTCCGAAGCGGTCCGAGGCTGTATCTTCAATCCCTTTTTCACCACTAAACCCCCCGGGAAAGGAACGGGAATCGGACTCTCGATTACCTGGCAAATTGTGGTAGAAAAACACAAGGGAAATCTACGCTGTACCTCTTCTCCCAATCAAGGCACTATCTTTGAAGTGGAAGTTCCAATTTCCCATCAAATTGAGCTGTTATCCCTATCTGCTTAGAGGGAGAATGCTAAGCACCGCAAAGACTCAGAGGGCGAATCTAAAGACCTCATTCAACTATTCAGCTGTCAGAGAGAAAACATGGCTTTGACAGCCGAATAGAGATTTGCACGGCATATTGGTTGGGGACAATTTCGGCAATTTCGGGAGAGTTTTCATGACCGGGAATCATCCCGATCGCAGTCTCTGGGTCATACAACCAAATGCTATTCAGCAGGGCGATCGTCTGCTCCTTCACACGAGCATTGGCAACCCTATAAATTCCGAGACTCATCCTTCTTTCCCTCAACGGGTTAATCCTAATTTTCTCATCACCCGATTGACTAGACTCGGAGGGGTATTGTAGGGTTTGGGTGGGGTGGTAAACTGGGGTCGTTGGGACGGTTCGTGCAAGTACCGATAATGTAAAAAGATATCTCGATAAGGGACATCGATATTCTCTCCCGCACAGAGGCGATCGAACAGTTTGGAAGAGAGACCAATATAATGGAGATAGGTCAACTGTTGTCCCTTATCATAAACTGCCGTCTCTCTCATCTCGAAGTGGGGAGAGGTCACGGAATTGCCGGTAACTTGTTCTCTAGGCAAATTAAACACTAAATTATAAATGGGAATTCCCAATCTCATTCTCATATAGTTGAGAAGCGTTTGATCCGGGGCATTGGGATACAAAACCTCTCCCTCTCCCTCGGATAATTTCGACAACAACCCCTGACGCTGCTGCGCGTCAAACAAACCACGCTTACTGCCGTAGAACCCGGAGCAAAAAATATCTTGCTCAATTTCTTCCGGTTTGAATAGTTGTCTTAATTTGTCGGACTGCCCGTTAAAAACATGAGATAAATCTTTATATTGGAAGTCATAAACCACAAAATCGTGGTGGTCTAACGCATTGAATATCAAGTCTAGGGAATTGAGGACGACAATATCGGCATCACAGTAGATAAATTGTTCAAAGGGACTTTCTGGGTCGAAGGCACAATAGCGGCGATGGGTGCCGCTGCGATGCACCCCTTTGATGCCTTGTTCTGCCCAGGATTTCTTGGCCGTTGGATGGGTAGTCCATGCCTGATCTGCGAACCCGTCCCAGCGAGAAATCCGCTGGGTATCCGTGAGGAGGGTGACGTTAGTTCGGGTGTCTATCTCGGCTTGAATTTTCTCAATGCGATCGTCGTAAGGAACCACACAAACGGGAAAGTTTGGCCCCACATTGACTTCAATGCTGTTTAAAAGGGCGACAAGCTGGTTATAAACGACGTCATTGGCTAAGGTATAAATCCCTTTAGTCATGTCTCAAACTCTCCGTTTTTTCTAACCTTATTTTATCCAATTCATCACCGGAGTTGGTCCGGGACCGATGCGATCGCCCTTGGTCCAGGTCAGACCCCCGATCGCACCCCCCTGTTGCTGAGGCGATCGCCACCCTAGATCCACCCTTAAATCTCACCCCCTACCTTACCACAAATTGACCCAAATTTCAATGCCCGCTACTTCTCAGCGGTGGTTCAGTTTTTTGGGGACCTACCACCGCCCTCTGAGTCCGATTCTGACTTATTTCTTCACATAATAATCCCGGGTTCCCTTGGCGCTGAGGGCTTCTCCGAGACGGTTTAACCCATGCACATAGGCAGCAGTTCGCATAGAAATCGAGAATTCATCGGCAATTTGCCAAATTTTCTCGGTTTCTTTTCGCATTCTCTTCTGCAAGCGTTCCTCAACTTCCTCCAATTCCCAATACAAACCACTGCGATTTTGGAGCCATTCAAAATAACTGACCGTGACCCCTCCGGCATTGACTAAAATATCCGGAACGACATAAATACCTCGGTCTTCTAGGATGCGATCGGCCCCGGAACTAATCGGTCCATTGGCAACTTCAAAGATATATTTGGCCTTGATATCTTGCACATTGGCTTCGGTGATTTGATTTTCCAAGGCAGCGGGAATCAGAATATCTACATCTAAAGCCAACAGTTGCTCATTGGTGATAATTTCATGTTCAACAATATTACAAACCGTGTCTTGACAATAGACGGCTTGAATTCCCGGGTTAGATTTTTTGTAGTGGAGAATGCTGGGAATATCTAGCCCTTTTTTGGCATAAATTCCCCCTTGAGAGTCGCTGACGGCGACTACTTTGTATCCGGCTTTAGCCAGGAGTTCAGCCACTACGGAACCGGCATTCCCAAATCCTTGAACGGCAACGGTGGTTTGATGGGGGAGTCGGTCAAATTTCCCCATAATGGCTTCAATGACATAATAAGCACCGCTGCCGGTGGCCGTATCCCGACCTAAACTGCCGCCTAGGGTGACAGGTTTGCCGGTCACAACGCCGGGGTTGAGGGAACGACGGATAATATTATATTGATCCATCATCCAGCCCATGATGGTGGGGTTAGTATAAACATCTGGGGCGGGAATATCAACGTTGGGTCCAATAAAGTCGGCGATCGCATCAATATAACCGCGAGTTAATCGTTCTAATTCCAGTTTAGAAAGTTCTTTGGGATTGACGGTGACGCCGCCTTTTGCACCGCCAAAGGGTAAGTCAAGAACCGCACATTTAAAGGTCATCCAAAAGGCGAGGGATTTGACTTCATCCATCGAAACATTGGGATGATACCGGACGCCTCCTTTTCCCGGACCTCTTGTATCGTCGTAGCGCACCCGATAACCTTGAAAAATCTGTAAGGAACCGTTATCCATACGCACGGGAATGGAGACGTTTAGACTAGCTTTAGGATGTTTGAGATATTCGAGGGCGTCTTCGGAAATCGATACGTATTTCATCGCCCGTTCTAAGCGTTTGCTGGCATCGGCAAAGAGTGAATCGGACATTTTAGTATGCTCCATATTGGCGATCGCGCTGGTGGTGCAAACCCTGAATTACCCTGAGTCTTTCGGTGAAGGAATGTCCAGTCTTCTCAATTTAACCTCTGCCGTTGTCATGCCTTGACCGGCCCTGACATGAATCTGACGAGGCCCCCCTGGGCTAATCTGGTTCCGCCTGGGGGAGATTAGAGAGACTTGACTTTAGGCGTTCTGGGTTATTTATAAGCATAAAACATAGAATTATCTAAAAAAATATTTTATGCTTATACTGGAAAAAGACAGGGCAGTTCGGTTTGTTAGCAACGCACTACTGTAGTTTATTATACAGTTTTTACGGCAATTTCAGGATAGTTAAAAGCGCCGACTCCGGCCAATCTTAGGGATAATTCCTTGAGACCCATATCGAACTCATTGATCCCCGATTAAAGTTAGACTAGAACCGCAGGGAATGGGTCAGCCTCAGAATCGCTCCCGGAAGCGGGCGGCTGGAGGTAATCATGCAGGGACAGAGAAAACCCGAAGCGAACTCAGTCCCGTTGCAGGCAGATCACCGTCTAAGCATTTAAACTATGAACAGGGGATGCAGCAAAACCCGAAATGAGGCGGGGTGCGATCGCCACCCACTTCGAGATCTGCGGCCAAAACCGAGCGGCGATCGCCGAAAAGCTTAAACTCCGATAGTTGGACTAGGTGAGCGGAAACCATAAGATTTCAAGAGACTAAATTGCCAATATGATGATTCCACTCCTAGCGGCGCTATCGGCCTCAGCAGCAGGGGGTCTGCGGATTGCCCTACCGCTGCTATTAATCGGTTTATTAAATGCGGATGAATTATGGTCCCGCGTCCCCCTGCTGTCGCGGATTTCCCCCCAGGTGGCGATCGGGGTGTTGGTGAGTTGGTCCTTATTTGAACTATTTGCCTCGAAACAACCTTGGGGACAACGCCTCCTCCAAAACGTGCAACTGCTGTTTAGTCCCTTTGTTGGGGCAATTATGGGCATGGCGATCGCAGCGGCCAGTTTTCGGGATGACAGTGATGCCCCCACCTTTATCGTGGCCTTGATTGGCGTTATCGGTGGATTATTGGCCCTGGTGCTACAACTGGTGCAAGTTGGGTGGTTCTATCGCCTCGGGAAATTACCCCTCTGGGCCATTCTCGCTCAAGATGCCTTATGTATTTGCCTCGTTCTCTTCGCCTTCGACTCCCCCACCGAGGGCGGCATTATTGCCCTACTCCTGTTATGGTTAGCGATTCGTTCATCCCAGGAATGGTATCGCTGGTATATCCAGCAGGGTGCGCGGAAAAATCCGCGCCAGAATAAAACCGAACCGGATTAAAGTTCGGCAACCCGGGGACTCTGCGGAATCTCTCTCCATAATTAGGGCCTGCCGGTTACTGAGAAATCCCTCAGTCTCCGGCAGCAACTACAGCAATCCGATGAAATGTAACGGTCCATGACCGCTGATTAATTCAATCAACAATCCCATAAACCCAAGCATTGCCAGTCGTCCATTCCAGACTTCCGCAGCAGTGGTCATCCCCCATTCCCAGCGTTCTTGGGGATACATTTTGAAGTTTTTCTGGGGACGCATCACCTGATCCAGGGTCAAGGGTGGCGCATCGATCGCCTCTACGACTAAATTAGCTAAATCCTCGATGAACACCGGATGAGTATTCAACGCCGGGACGCGATGGAAATTTTCGATTCCTGCCTCTTCTGCCACTTCTCGATATTCCATATCGATTTCTTGAAGAGTTTCGATATGTTCCGAGACAAAGCTAATCGGGACCACCAGTAAATCGTTAATGCCTTCTGCCGCTAACTCCGTGATCGCGTCTTCCGTATAGGGTTTGAGCCATTCCACCGGACCCACTCGACTTTGATAGGCCAGGGTATGACGATTGGGACGATTCAGGGTTTGCACAATTAGTCTGGTGCATTCCTCAATCTCCTGCTGATAGGGGTCGCCTGCTTCTTCCACATAGCTGACCGGGACCCCATGAGCGCTAAAGAAAATATGCACCTGGTCAGGATTTTCAAACCCATCCAATTCTCGGGCGATCAGTTGCGCCATTGCCTGAAGATAACCGGGACGTTGATACCAGGAGGGGATAACCGTGTGTTGTTGAGGGGCCAGAGAGGGGTTGTCTGTCCAAATTTTTTCCAATAATCGGAAACTGGACCCGCTGGTGCTAATGGAAAATTGGGGATACAGGGGGAGGATGACTAACTGTTCGACGCCATCGCGCTTGATGCGGGCGATCGCCTCTTCCGTGAACGGATGCCAGTAGCGCATTCCGATGTACACCTGCACATCCTGTCCCTTGTCCTGTAAACTTTTTTGCAGGGCGATCGCTTGCTCCTCGGTAATCCCACGCAAAGGCGAACCCCCACCAATTTCCATATAATTGGCTTGGGATTTTTTATGGCGCAGGCTCGAAATCAGCCATGCTAGGGGTTTTTGCATCCACGGAAATGGCAACCGAATGATTTCCGGGTCAGAAAACAGGTTGTACAGAAAGGGTCGAACATCTTCAATTTGCTCCGGCCCACCTAAATTCAGTAACAGTACCCCTACACGGCCCATAGCAGTCACAGTTTCCTTAGTGTTTTCATTATTGTTTACTTATTTTAACAATAATACCGTTGATTAAGTCACAGTTTGAGTCAAATCCGCATTTTTATTCATTTTTATTCCAGGGGGTATCCGTGGCAACAATTTTGAGAGACTGGAGTTATCGTTATCAGTGGCTTTACGATGGCATCACTCGCATCGCCGCCCTCAGCGTCGGTGGGGAATCTCGGTTCCGCCAGTTAGCCATCCAAGGGCTCACCCTCCATCCCGACAGCAAAATTCTCGATCTATGCTGTGGGAGTGGTCAAGCCACCGCCTATCTCGTCCAATCTTCCCCCAACGTCACCGGCTTGGATGCCTCTCCCCTCTCCCTGAATCGGGCGCGAAACAATGTCCCCCAAGCCTCCTACATCGAAGCCTTTGCCGAACATATCCCTCTTGGCGATGGTGAATTTGACCTCGTGCATACCAGCGCCGCCCTGCATGAAATGGATCCAGAACAATTGCGGCAAATTCTCCAGGAAGTCTATCGCGTCCTGAAGCCGGGAGGAACTTTTGCGATCGTTGATTTTCATCCGCCCACCAATCCCCTATTCTGGCCCGGATTAGCCCTATTTTTCTGGCTCTTTGAAACCGAAACCGCTTGGCAATTACTCCAAACTAATTTACCCGAATTGTTGCAAGAAATTGGTTTTAACGTTGATTCTCCACGGCTCTATGCCGGGGGAAGTTTGCAAGTGATTCATGCTCAAAAATCATCAAAATAGGCGGATAGCCCTGTTTAAGAGACCAGAAACCGGGTTTCTGCAATTGTTTAGAGGAGTGCGAGCATCTTGCTCGCTTTCTTCAATAGCGAGCAAGATGCTCGCACTCCCAAATTGTCCGCGAATAACTAATTGCCTTAGCGAGCAAGATGCTCGCACTCCCAAATTGTCCGCGAATAACTAATTGCCTTAGCGAGCAAGATGCTCGCACTCCC
>JAMXFF010000045.1:53178-62739 GCA_025370845.1 Laspinema palackyanum D2a
AAATTGTCCGCGAATAACTAATTGCCTTAGCGAGCCAGATGCTCGCACTCCCAAATTGTATGCGAATAACTAATTGCCTTAGCGAGCCAGATGCTCGCACTCCCAAATTGTCCGCGAATAACTATGGGAAACGCTATATCGGTTAAAAAATCACAAGCATCGGAATGGGCTACAAGGGTGGACAAAAGCCCACCCCGATTGTCTTTACTTCAACCCGTCTTTTAACTGGGTTTTAGCTGTTTCTAACGCCTGTTTTAACTGGTTCGGCTCTCGTCCTCCAGCTTGTGCCAGGTTCGGACGTCCCCCGCCACCGCCACCGCAAATTTTGGCGATCGCACCAATAAATTTACCCGCTTGCAATCCTTTGGCATTGACTTCTTTGCTAAAGGCAGCGACTAAACTGACTTTATCCGGACTAGGAACTGAACCCAAAACAACCGCACCATTTCCGAGTTTTTGCAGTAACCGTTCTGCGGCAGTTTTCAACGATTCCGCATCGACTTCGCCGAGATTAGCCACAATCAATTTAAACTCGCCAATGGATTCAGCATCCGTGAGTAATTGCTCCGATTTAACAATAGCTAATTCGGATTTTATGGCCTCTAATTGCTTTTGGGTGGATTTCAATTCCCCTTGAATACTCTCAATGCGATCGCAGATTTCCTCGGGTTTGACCTTAAACCGATCGCTCAATTCCCGAACCACGCGATCGCGCACTTCCAGATAGTCCAAAATCGCCGGTCCCGCCACTGCTTCAATCCGTCGCACTCCGGAGGCAACCCCAGATTCAGAAACAATCTTAAATGCGCCAATTTCAGCGGTATTACTCACATGAGTTCCCCCGCACAATTCCATAGAAACCCCGGGAAAATCAATCACCCGCACTTCATCGGCATATTTCTCCCCAAACATGGCGACTGCACCTTTTGCCTTCGCCTCCGTCAGTCCCATTGTCTCAACCTGCGCTTGATGCGCTTCCGCAATCCAGGTATTCACCCGGTCCTCCACTTGTTTCAACTCCTCGGGAGTCAGAGCACGAGGACAGTTGAAATCAAAGCGCAAACGGTCAAAATCAACTAAAGAACCCGCCTGAGAAATTCCTTCATCCACCAACAGCTTTAACGCTGCTTGGAGCAAGTGGGTTGCGGTATGATTGGCTTGGGCACGACGACGACAGGCGCGGTCGATTTGGGCGGTAATGCGATCGCCAACAGCGATGCTTCCCCGTTCAATCCGTCCAAAATGCACAAAGAAATCCGATTCCTTTTTGACCTCTTCAATCCGAACCAAGCTATCTTGACCCGAGAGAAATCCCCGATCGCCAATTTGTCCCCCGGATTCCGCATAGAAGGGCGTTTTGTCTAGGACAATTTGAACGCGATCGCCAGAGGTTGCAGATTCGACAGAGTTCCCCCCCATCAAAATCACCGTCACTTCTGAGGTGGTTACGGGTTCAGAATAGCCTAAAAATTCAGTCCCCTGAATATGTTCGGCGAGTTTATCTAAACTGCCTTGCACTGTGAGATCAATGGTTTCATGGGCCGCTTGCGATCGCACCCGTTGTTCTTCCATTGCTGCCTCAAACCCAGGCAATTCCACGGTCATCCCCCGTTCTTCCACAATTTCTTGAGTCAGTTCTAGGGGGAAACCATAAGTATCATAAAGGACAAAGGCATCACGTCCAGGAATTTCTTTGGGGTTTTTCTCCATCAGTTCTGCTAACAGTTTCTCACCCCGTTCCAGGGTTTCTAAAAACCGAGTTTCTTCCCGTTGCAGTTCCGCCTTCAGACTCGCCTCGCGATCGCGCAGATTGGGATAGGCCCCTTCACCGAGGGCGATCGCTGCTTCTGCCACCTCGGGAGTAAACACCCCTTGAATCCCAATTAACCGTCCATGACGCACCACCCGACGAATTAACCGGCGCAGAATATACCCTCTGCCGATATTAGACGCAGTAATCCCATCGGCAATCATCTGTACCACAGCGCGAGAATGGTCCCCAATCACTTTGAGAGAAACTTTGGTTTTTTCATCTGCTGTGGCGTAATCAATTCCCGCAATATCTGCCGCTTTTTTGAGAATCGGGAAAATCAGGTCCGTTTCATAATTGTTGGGAACTTTTTGGAGGATTTGCGCCATCCGTTCCAACCCTAATCCCGTGTCAATATTCTTTTTCGCCAACGGGGTGAGATTGCCTTCAGCATCCCGGTTGTACTGCATGAAAACCAGGTTATAGAATTCGATGAAGCGACTATCATCTTCTAAATCAAGGTTGTCATCCCCGAGTTCGGGATGAAAGTCATAATACAATTCTGAACAAGGACCACAGGGACCCGTGGGACCAGAGGCCCAGAAATTATCCGCTTCATCCATGCGCTTAATGCGATGGGGGGGAATGCCGATTTGGTCCCGCCAGATATTAAATGCTTCGTCATCTTCGCGGAAGACACTGACGACAATGCGATCGCTGGGGAGTCCATAGACTTCGGTGGAGAGTTCCCAGGCATAAGCGATCGCCTGTTCTTTGAAGTAATCTCCAAAGCTAAAATTGCCCAACATCTCAAAAAAGGTATGATGGCGGGCAGTGCGTCCCACATTTTCGATATCATTGGTGCGGATGCACTTTTGGGACGTAGTAGCGCGAGGAAATTCCGGAGTGCGCTGTCCGAGAAAAATGGGTTTAAACGGCAGCATCCCGGCGATGGTGAGTAACACCGTGGGGTCTTCTGGGACTAAAGAGGCACTGGGTAGGATTTGATGACCCCTAGCGGCATAGAAATTCAGAAACTTGTCGCGGATTTGGTTACCGGAGAGGGATTCAGGAACAGCAGGCATGAGTTCGTTAACGTCTTTCATTGAGTGAACAGGTATTCTATTGTTGCATTCGTTGAGAGGCGATCGCTACATCCATCCCTGGAACAGAGATCCGCGAGGGTTAGGGTCCCTGAATTGGTGGGACTTACGCATAAAAATCTCAATGTAGGGTTGATTCGCGAATCAACCCTACATTTCCCACCCCTGAAAAAACCCAGTAGGTGATCTACTGGGTTTCACTATTCCACTCAAATTGATATTCATTAACCGGCCACAGCTTCTGTTTTCATCTCCTGGGAACTCGGTTGTGTAAATGCTTCAGTAGAACAGTCATCTCTTCTTCCCGTACCCCGAGGAATCGTACATTTTTTCTCATCCGGATTTTGTTGAGTGACTGAAACAACCGGATTGGTATGATTTAAACTGTCAAATTCCGTGGTCTTACTGAGATTATCTTGAACTGGTGACACCCCAATTACCGTACCCATAACTAAACCAAAGAAGACGACAAAGCTTACTTGCTTAAACATAAAAATGGTAGGGGTAAATTGGTCATCTCCTCCTACAAGTAACCATAAAAATTTCAGGATTATTTCGTTAAATATTTTAAAATAGACAGTTTATAATCATCTGCGCCTTAATAAAAACAAAACTCATTCAGAAAATCCGGTGAGTTTTAAAAACTTTTTCCAACCCATCGGACATCCCCAACAAATCTCTCCCCCCTTCCTGGCTGACCAAGGCTAAAAGCCCCGTGGGATGGAGATTTCACTAGATAGAGATAGCCATTTTGCCTGGTTTACGAAGGGATGAGACTCTTGATATACTGAGTCATGACAACAGACAGACTGTAGCGATCGTCTCGTTTTTCCACCCAGCAATGCCGCCATAAAGAGTGCAACCCCTTCATTACATCCGCAGGGTCTATGGTATTAGTTTGTATTATTTTTGTCACAGTAACCGGCGTCCCCACCTCCGCCAACGGGAACATCACCTGTTGTTCTAGTTCAGACAAGCGATCCCACTATTGCTGTAAAAAATTTTACGGGGTTCAGTTATTTCAACAATATATTAAGTTGTAACATTAAAAGATAGCTGGATAAGTTCCTCAAACTGAAGACATTTTTCTGACTGTAATCTCATTCTATTTTCCAAATACAGCTTCACCCTAACCGCTAACGACTTTGCCAAAATAGGTGGAACAGCATTGCCAATTTGTTTACATTGACTTTCTTCACTGCCGTAAAATTCAAACCAATCGGGGAAACTTTGCAGACGTGCGCCTTCGCGAACTGTTAAGCGGCGTCTCCGTCCTTCCGGTAAGCGAATTCTTAACATATCTCCGGTGGGTGCGCTGAGATTGCGGCAGGTGATAGTTCGGGAGGGTCGATCTAAATGTAAATCTCTAGGGTTGACACATTTAGACGCTTTTTCATATTTTCTAATATATTCATCCATGCTAGGAGTGAGGAATTTGGAGTTGGGGGGTGCCATCAATGCCATTTCTCCGAGGGCTTCTCCAGCGGTGTAAGGATGATAGTGATGAGTCTTTTTCGGCCATTCCCATCCGCCTTTATGGGCGATACAAAATAATCTCTGGCGGCGTTGAGGGACACCATAATCACTAGCGGTCAGGATTTCCCATTCGACGATGTAATCTAAGGCTTTTAAACGGCTAATGATGTCTTCAAAATAGGCTTTGTTGCGAAATCGCATTCCGGGCACGTTTTCAAAGATGGCGATCACCGGTTGATGGCGTTCTACCGCATTGATAAAAATCGGAAATCCATCTCGACTGTCTTTGACTCCCTGCTGATTTCCTCCGACACTAAAAGGTTGGCAAGGAGGACCCCCAATAATTACCGATGCGCCTTGCACTAATTCACTGTCAGGGGTTAATAGAACCTGATGGCAAACAGAATTGAGATTCTTCCGATAGGTCATACAGGCATCGGGGTCCATTTCATATCCAATGGTTCTAAATCCGACGGCTTCAAATCCGAATGCCAATCCCCCACAACCGGAAAACAGGTCAATCACCAAGGGTTTATCGGTGCGATCGGGAATGGGTTTAAGTTCAGTATTCAGAAACTCAAGATAAGGGAGTTTTGGGGATGTTTGGTTAGGAGTCATTGTTTTTGTATTAAAAAAAGCCGGTATAAATGATTTCCCTAACGCGGGGGGCCAGTTTTGGAGATTCATTGACCCACCAGATCCAAGCGTGGGTATCGAGAATAATCATTAGGCTGCTTCCCAAGGTTCATCAATGGGAGAAATTAGGTCATTTTCAAACAAAACGCTTCCTTTGAGGGGGTTCGTTTCAATTGGTGGGGAAGTGCTTTCGATGTCTTCTAAAACGATGACGCGGATGATTTTACCTTCCCACTGGTGGGAGTATTCCGACGGAAGGCTAATCATTCCATTTTGGAGAATAGTTTTAAATTCAAACGCTTGCAGGGGTTAACGGGAGTAAAGGGGGATTTTTATTATAACCAACCGGGTATTTTTTCCGTCAAATATTTTAAGCGAACCTCCCTGAATTTGACAAGAGTCCGGAAAGGGTGACTGCTTCTCCTGGCAAGGGTTAGTTTGTTGTCTCTACAGCCCGTTTAGCCTACTCTTCGCGGTTTTTAAAAGTCGGGTAGGGTCGTTCTCGGTCTGTGGAAAAGAAGAGATTGCCTCTGATGCTTCATCCCCTCAAAGGCAAGGGCTTAAAATAGGATAAAATACAATCAATCCATGTAAGACAATATATGTTTTGGCGGGGAATACGGACAACCTTGAATTCCAGATTACTCCACAAGGGGAGGTATTTTAATGAATCCAGTTAACTATGGGGCGATGTCTGATGGAGAATTAAAACAATATTTTCTCAGGCATCGGGAGGACAAGTTGGCGCTGAGAGCTTATTTGGATAGGCTCGCCGATCGCCCCCGTCATGTAATCACAACTGTCGATGATCCGGAGTTTGAGCGGAAACTTCAAGCATCAGTTATGCAGCAAATCCAAGCGACCGAGGGGAACGCTGAAAGGGATTAGATTACTCAGGACAAGAAACCGGGTTTCTGCCCAAAATTTGGTAAACTTGTCCAAATTTGGGTGAAAAAACCCAGTTTCTAATCTCTGACCGAATCGCCTAAAATGCCAGTTTCATTTATTGCTAATTCTTTCGGAAATTAACCCTCAGTTTATCTCGCTCTCCCCCAAGGAATAGTCGGGTCTGCTGCCAGTTCTACGGCGACGGAAAAGGCTCCGTATCGGTTGAGATGACTGGGGTCGGCGAAGTAATTATCCTGGGTAGGCCAGAGTTGTCCGAGGTCTCGGAAAATAAAGCCTCGTTGAGTCGCCATCCGTTGCATTTGACTGCGGAATTGTTGTTCGGAAGAACTTCTCACCGGGTCTAAGTAATCGCTATTTAAAGGGAGATTAACGACAACGAGGGGGATTTGTTGGCTGTTGGTAAATTGCGCGATCGCCTCTAATGCTCGGGTCTGTGCTCCCTGCAAGCTAAATGCTGCATAATCTCCATCATATTGTCCCGATACTCGCGGATGTTTCTGATAGTAAGTCTCGGGATTATAGCGATCGCTCACGGGAACGAACCCCCTAGGTTGCATTTGGTTCGGAGTCTGCTGGGCAGTCAGGGCTTCCATTGTGGGCAGGGGAGGTCTCCCAGTTCCTGGGGTGGGTGCGCTGGGTCTTTGATTGTTGCGACTCTCTCCCGGGTCTCCCCTTCGCATCCACATCGCCTGTTGTGCCTCGTCATTGTAGGTGGCAGCAATTTCTTCTCTGACCTGACTAAACCAGACATTCATCGCTTGATAGGTGGTGGCCAGGGCTTCTCGGGGGTCATCATTGGTGGTGAGTGGGGGGGGCGGGTCGGTTTTGGGAAAGGCCCCCGGGACCGCACTTTGCCGCCTTCTTGTCGGTCCGGTTCTGGTGGGGGTGGATGAACCTTGGGTTTGTAGAGGACGCACGCCACTGGAGAGGCGGCGATACCCTTCGGATTCGAGGATCGCTTGATAGGTGCGATCGGGACGACCATTATTAAAAGCTCTCACGCCATCAGCCCAAATAATCAGTTTCGGGAGTTGATCCGGGGTCAAAATTCTCCGCAATAGCAGGTCAATAACTTGGGCGGTTGCCCCATTGATGCTAAAGTTATAAATTCTCAGTCCCGGATGTCCATAATGGGCTAAGGCGAGTTCTAAGGCGAGGGGGTCTACGCCTTGTAATGCTCTGGAACTGCCGACGATTAAGATATCTGGAGGTCCGGATTGGTTCAACTGCTGCTGATAGCGGATCAGTTGTTCGTCGAGTCGCTGACTGTTAAAGGAGGGGAAGGGTTGAGACTGGGGTCCTCGGGTATTGACGAACCCCTGGGCGATCGCCGCAGGAATCCACAGGGTTTGTGTTACTGCTGGGAGTGCGATCGCCAGGGATAACAGTCTCAAAGTCACAAACGCGCGTCTTTTCATATAGCTAATTTGTTATGGGGGCGAGTCATTACAGGAAGGCAATCCTCTTGAACAGTTTAGCCAGTTCGGGAGCGCTCCTTGCTGGTCTGCCTCGGACGGTTTTTTGCTCGGTTGAAGTTTCCGGGTCCAGGGAGCGATCGCCCTTCTCCAGCTTCGGCTGAGATCCGGGAAATCATTTTAGCTCAAATCATGCGTTGATACGGTTACAATCCAAGCAGGCTCCCGGTCACAAGAACCCACAGAGGAAGTGGGGTGGAAGCGGATAATTCCCGGACTCCAGATGATGCAGGAGGGTGACTCCATTGGGATGCAGCCCCGAAAATGGGGACCCCAAAATCCCTGTAAAAAAATTTGGAAAATTTTGCAAATCTTCACAAGATTTTCACACCCCTGGATTATCTTGATAATCAGCTAAGGTTCTAAACCTGTTCGTAACTTCTTTCAAAGCCCCTTTAAAAACCGCTGGCTGTAGAGATACCTTTTACAAACGTTTCTTGTTAAAGGGCTAAGCCAGTTTATAAAAATAACCGATAACCAGACCCACGAGGGTCTGGTTATATTTTGGGAGCTAATTTTAGCCCCAGGGTGCCATCGGAGGCAGAACTGGCAGAAATCAGAACCCCTCCTTTCGGGGGTCATACCCCTCAAAAAATTTTTAGAAAATTTCTCCCATCTTCATAAGATATTCACATTCCTGGAATATAGTGATAGTTAATAAAGGTTTTAACTTCTTTTTAACTCATTTCCAAGCTCGTTTAAACTCCACTGGCTGACATTTTGTCTCGGACCCTTCTTCTTGTTGTATTGAATAACCGTCAGCCGGTCTATAACATTCTCCCAGATCCTAGCGGGTCTGGGTCTATTATTTTGGAGGGGCATCCAGGTATGGGACCCTAAATCTGAGCCCCTTTTTGGATGGAACCCTTTCTGTCTGGGGGATTGCCGCCAGAGGCAGCGACTCCCCGATGGAACCCAGAACCCCCTCAAAAAAATTTTTTCAAAGTCAGGAAAATCTTCATCAGATATTCACATTAGTTGCTTATCTTGAAAACCAGCAACGGTTATTACCTTTTTTTGACTGCTTTCAATAAAGTTTTAAAAACCGCTAACTGACTCCCGATGCCTAAAGCCCTCGATTGTTTTTTAATAACTGTCAGTTAGCTGATAAAAGAAGCCCAGACTCTTAAAGGTCTGGGCTTCTGATTGGGGGGATAAGTTAATGTAATAGGGTGGCGATCGCTTGATTGGCTTGGGACCCATACCCCCCGCCAAATAAATTAAAATGATTCAGGATGTGATAAAGGTTATAAAGGGTTTTGCGCTGTTCATATCCCCCAGGCAACGGCCAAACTTCGTTGTATCCTTGATAGAAAGCCGAGGAGAATCCCCCAAACAATTCCGTCATGGCAATATCAACTTCCCGATCGCCATAATAGGTGGCGGGGTCATAAATAGTCGGTTCCCCCCCTTGAGTCACTCCGGCATTGCCTCCCCATAAATCGCCGTGGACGAGGGAGGGCTGGGGGGTATGATTTGCTAATAATTTAGGAATTGCATCTAGGAGGCGATCGCCCTGGGGAAACTGCCCCCCTTTTCGCCGCGCCAATTGCAGTTGAAACCCTAAGCGATGTTCCACCCAAAACTCGGTCCAATCTGTGTTCCAAGTATTAATCTGAGGGGTAGAACCAATGGTATTATTTTGACTCCAGCCAAACTTGCCAGAACCCGAATGTTGATGCAACGCAGCCAATTTGCGCCCCATTTCTCGGGAGACTTCACCATCAGCGCGAGAAGCCAACTCCAGCCACTCTAAAACAATATAGGCTGAATCATTGGCAATGCCGGTACAAATCGGTTTGGGAACCCGAATGGTGTGGGTGTCCCACATTTCCTGTAATCCCAACGCCTCCGCCTCAAACATCGGCAGATCTACGGCGCGATTCAGCTTGACAAAATAGGTGCGACTGCCTCCAGTGACGCGATACCCTTGATTGATGCAACCCCCGCCCACAGAACGGCGATCGCCTAGGGCAAATTTCTCTCCAGTTACCTCAGCAATCTGTTTCGCAATGTGATCCCACATGACTCCTTCCTTCCGCATCCCTGAATGTTCTTAAATTTACAGGATTTACGCAATTTTTAACCTTAAATGCTAAATAGACCTCTTGCAAAATTCTTTAAAGCCCCCCTTTTTAAGGGTAGGGCTGTTTCATTCTAAAGGGCAATCGAGAAAAGGAAAGGCGTTCTCTCTGATGTAAAATGGAAGAGA
>JAMXFF010000046.1 GCA_025370845.1 Laspinema palackyanum D2a
CCGACCCGGACTGGAAAATGGCCCCTAATGCTTACCAGATTTGAGTTTCAGAAGTTAGCTTGATGCGTATGGGGTTTTAACCCCCGCCGGGTGTTGCAACTCGCCTTTCGTCACGAGGAGATATTACCGACATCCGAGGGATTCACGAGTATCCACCCCGGTTTTTGAATTGACGCCACTGGCATTTTCACAGAGTTGCTTGACTTGCGCCCCATCTAAAATGGCATCGGTGAAGTCTGCACCTGTAATCTTCATTTTCTTGACATTCGCACCGAGAAACAGCGCCTCGACTAACACCGCATCGGTAAAATCGGCATTGGTTAAGTTGGTCCATTCCAGCATAGAATTGGTCAAATCCGCCCCATGAAAATTCGCATCTTTCATCATGGAGAGGCTAAAAATGGCCCCCTCTGCCTGAACATTCGAGAAATTGGTGAATTGCAAATCCGCATTAGAGAACTCTGCTGTCCTTAGAAACTGCCCGGAAAAGTCTTTGCCGGAAAGTTGGGCATTGCTATAGGACAGCGGGGGTGGATAGTATTTATAAGCTTGCGCTAATGCCGGTGAGGGCATGAATATCAGCAGGAGTGCTAAAACATGAGCCGCTAAATGTCGCCAGTTCATAACGGAGTTTTTTAAGGTTCTTGATTACAGTAACCCAACCAGGTCTATAGCTCAGGGTACTGCATTTGGGGGCGAATTGCTCAAATTTGTGGTTACAATTTAAGGTGAAGTCACCCTGGAGACAGACTTATGATCGGTTTTATCATTACTTGGTTGGTTGCGGCCATTTCCCTGCTGATTACAGCCTACGTTGTCCCCGGTATCTATGTCGCTGGGTTTTCATCCGCTGCCCTTGCTGCCATTTTAATGGGATTGATTAATGCCATTGTCAAACCGATTCTGGTGCTTTTGACGTTGCCTTTAACGATTTTGACTTTGGGGTTATTTTTGTTGGTGATTAATGGCATCACCCTGGCCCTGGTGGGATATCTCACCCCAGGATTTGATGTCAATGGCTTTTTACCGGCTATTATTGGCGCAATCGTGCTCTCGTTGGTGTCGAGTGTGATCGGGCATTTGGTGAAAGAGGGAACGAATGCTTAAAAACCGACCCCATTTAATTTAAAATTCATTAAGATAAGCCCGCATCAGCGGGCTTTGTTTTGAAACAATAGAGGAATTAGAATACAATGGAACCCGTTAAAATCGGCATTATTGGGGGAAGCGGACTCTATCAAATGGAGGCGCTGAAAGATATCGAAGAAGTGCCGATGAATACCCCCTTTGGTTCTCCTTCCGATGCCGCCATCATCGGAACTTTAGATGGCATTCGGGTGGCCTTTTTAGCCCGTCATGGTCGTCACCATAGTTTGATGCCTTCGGAAATTCCGTTTCGGGCCAATATTTATGCCTTGAAACAATTAGGGGTGGATTATATTATTTCGGCTTCGGCGGTGGGGTCTTTGAAGGAGGAGGTGAAACCGCTGGATATGGTGGTTCCGGATCAGTTTATCGATCGCACTCAACATCGGATGTCCAGCTTTTTTGGTGAGGGAATTGTTGCTCATATTGCCTTTGGTGAACCTGTTTGCGATCGCCTTACAGAAATCCTCGGAGATGCGGTGGCGAGTTTGAATTTACCGGAGGTGAATCTGCATCGCGGCGGGACTTATGTCTGTATGGAAGGGCCCGCTTTTTCTACACAAGCTGAATCTAATCTGTATCGCAATTGGGGGGCGAGTGTCATTGGCATGACGAATTTAACCGAGGCAAAATTGGCCCGGGAAGCGGAAATTGCTTATGCAACTTTGGCCTTGGTTACGGATTATGACTGTTGGCATCCGATGCATGATAGTGTGACCGTTGAAATGATATTAGATCACCTCCATGCCAATGCAGATCATGCCCAAAAAGTGATTCAAGAAGTGGTGAGGCGGGTGGGTGAAAATCCCCCAGAAAGTAAGGCGCATTCGGCGTTGAAATATGCGATTTTAACCCCAATGGATCGAGTGCCGCCTCGGATTAAGGATAAATTAAAGGTAATTTTGCAGAAATATTTGTAAGGTTGATGGAGGTAGGGTTGGGACCGCTGACCCTACCGGGAAAGGGTGTGAATTTCTTGTTTTAAATTACGGCGGGCAGTCGCCTCTTTTTCCTCAAACATCTGGGGCGTAAAATACAGGCGATCGCGCTGTAATATGCCTTCTAAAAATTGGGTTCTCCCCCGGCGATAGTCGGCTTCTGAAAAGGCCACAAATTCTCGACGAATGGCTTGGGTATAAAACTGATATTCTGAGGGTTCTTCCCCCAAAATTGCCCAATCTGCATCGAGAAAAATTTGCAAATCCTGTTCATCCTCTGCGGCTTCATGACGTTTCGTCTTGAGAATGAGGGTTTGGGTGGCGGCAATCGTTGATGAGGGAATGTTTAATGCGGTTAAGACTTCCCCGGCATATTCTGCACTTCTTTCCTCATTATTATGGGCAGTTGGGTCATAAATGACATCATGAAACCAAGTGGCTAAATAAATAGCCGGGAAATCCGTCGCTAGATATTTCATCGAGTCCAAGGTTTCCATCATCAATTGGATATGTCCGAGGTTATGGTAATAGCGTTGGGGATGACAATAAGTAGTGACTAAATTAAATAAGACTTTTGTACCGAGTTTGCGATCGGCAGAAAACTGGTCTAACAAGGCGTCCCAAGTCAATTTGAGGCCCAATCCATCTACATAGCTCATGAATACCCGCGATCGCCTAAAATAATCGTGTCCACACAAACAGTCTCCTCGGTTGTAGCCTGCCACTGCGGTCACTGTCAAACTTCACGAGAGTGATTTTCTCCCGGCATCCGTAGGAGGGGGAGGACCGGCGTCGGATTTCCCAGGGGAAACCTGGACAATTACTTCGGAGAACTCGGCAATCCTGCCGTTGCCGTGAATCTCCAGGAGAGGTTCCCAACTTTCCTAGGGCCAGGGGGCGATTAACCCTAGTCAGTTGCCATGAAAATACTGATAGAATTGTATGATATAGTATATCTCTTATTAACTATCTTCTTGTATTGTAGGCTACCATGTGGAAAAAAGAACTCTGTCTGGAAACTCAGTTCATTAACAATTTTTATCAGGGTCCTCTCCATAGCTTAGTCTTTATTGATTTAGAATTTTTTCCGGTTTATATCACGCCAAACAAGGTTCAACAAAGAATTTTTGGTTACACAATTACTCGAATTTTAGAATCTACCGACTCTCAATATATTAAAATTCAACTGATTGAAAATCATCGAGAAGAAAAATATTTAATCAAAGAAATTATTAATGATTTGAAATTATTGCAGGATAAAATTTTCGTCGGATTCAATATTATTAACAGTGATTTATATTGTTTGACGAAGCGAATCCGGTCCCTAAGACTCAAACCCGACATCAGTCCCTTAACGATTTTAGATTTATATGACCCCAAACAATCGCGATATCGCGGCGGATTAAATGGATTATTTGAATATCTGGATATCAACATTGATAAACAAATCAATGGCCTTTACATTCGCAGGAATGCCAAGCGGGTCCTGTCTCAAAAAGATAATTCGAGTGAAATTATTAATAGAATTTACGAATATTGTTTAGAAGATGCCAAAAATTACTTTTATATTGTCTCCAATTGGAAACAAAAATTTCCCCCTTTAGACCCGAATACTTTTCTCCAGTATGAGTTTAAAGTCAAGCGGTATTAATCCCTTTGACAACTCAACCCGTTGATTAGACTTCTTGCAGAATTTTAAAAAGCCCCCCTTTTTAAGGGGGGTTGGGGGGATCTCTACGAAATTTTGCTTTTCGTGTCTATTCAGTTGTCATAGGGATTAATTCACCAGAATCGACCCTCAAAAAGCCTCTATTCCCTCAAATTTTTGAGTTTGTAGGGCATTGGCAGCTTCTCCACAAGTCCGGGGAGTGGGAAATAGTTTGTCCGGATTTGCCAATCCTTTGGGATTAAATACGCTACGCACCCATTGCATGGTTTCTAAATCAATTTCATTAAACATTTCGCTCATGTAGCACTTTTTATCAGCCCCAATCCCATGTTCTCCAGTGAGACTTCCCCCGACTTTCACGCAGAGTTTGAGAATTTCTCCCCCTAATTCTTCGACTTGTTCTAAAGCCCCGGGAATAGCATTATCATACAGAACTAAGGGATGAAGGTTGCCATCTCCAGCATGAAAGACATTGGCAACCCGATAGCCATATTTTTCGCTAAGTGCCTCAATTTCTTTCAGGACATAAGGCAGTTGAGTCCGGGGAATGACTCCATCTTGCACATAATAATCCGGGCTTAAATGTCCTGCTGCGGCAAAGGCTGCTTTGCGCCCTTTCCACAATTTCATCCGAGTTTCTAAGTCACTGGCGGAGGTAATATTTCGCGCCCCATTCTGCTTGCAGAGTTCAGAAATTCGCTTTTTGTTTTTATCCACTTCCACCTGCAATCCATCAATTTCGACTAATAAAATGGCGGTGGCATCTCGGGGATAGCATCCGGTGGCAACGACATCTTCTACGGCATTAATGCTGAGGTTATCCATCATTTCCATGCCAGCGGGAATGATGCCTGCACTGGTAATGGCAGAAACTGCCGCCCCGGCATCTTCAACGCTGGTAAAATCGGCTAAGAGGACGCAAATGGCTTCCGGGGTTTTGAGAATGCGAAGGGTGATTTCCGTGGCGACTCCTAATGTGCCTTCGGACCCTACAAATAAGCCGGTTAAATCATAACCGGGCATTTCCGTGAGTTCTCCTCCCACATCCACAATTGAACCATCCGGTAGGACTAATTTTAACCCTAAAACATGATTGGTGGTGACGCCATATTTGAGGCAGTGAACGCCGCCAGAATTTTCGGCAACATTACCCCCAATGGAACAGATAATTTGACTGGAAGGGTCGGGGGCATAATAAAATCCTGCGCCGCTAACAGTTTGGGTGACCCAGTTATTAATTACTCCCGGTTGGACGACTACGCGCTGATTTTCTAGGTCAACTTTGAGGATTTTTCGCATTAACGAGGTGACGATTAACACGCAGTTTTCAATGGGTAATGCACCGCCGGATAGTCCAGTTCCTGCACCTCGGGGTAACCAAGGAATGTTATGGCGATCGCAGATTTTAATCGCTTCAGAAACCTGTTCGGTAGTTCGCGGCAATACCACTAATGCCGGACGTTGGCGGTAACTGGTTAATCCATCACATTCATAAGTGAGGAGTTCTTCTTTTCGTCGGACTACTCCATCTTTACCGACAACTCTTTCAAACTCTTTGATAATGGGTTTCCAGTCGCGTTCTGATTGAGTTTTTTGGGCCAGCATGGTAATTTTTCCTGCTTAGGGTTTATCAAAGTTTGAGGTTAAGTTATCCGGATATTTAGGATAATTTTTGGGCAAAAGTGCCTGCAATTTGTTATCCAACAGGTTGCCGATCGCGACTCTGTGCGGAAGCAGCAGAATAGGGATTTTTGGAAGAACTTGTCCAACTGAGCACTTGAATTCCATTGCCAAAGGTTGCTTCCCCCACTGCGGTTGAGAGTTCTGCGATCGCTTGACATTCGGGATGGGCGGCGATAAAATCTTTTTGGGCTTGTTGTACGGTTTTCCAGTGACCATTGTTGACGATGACTAAGGCGCGATCGGCTAAAAAGTTTTTCATGAACAGTAAACCAATCAGTTGCGATCGATAGTCATAAGCACAATCATAAAAGTAGACCCCAACTTTAGGCGTGGGTTGGCGATCGCGCAGATTCAGAAGAAACCTTTCAAAGTCTTCATTATAGAACTCTACCCGATCCAACACCTTAAACTGGGTTAAATTTTCAATCAGGGTTTCATAACTCTCGCTACTTTCATCCCATTCCGAGAAATTATCCACCCCGTAAGCGTGGCGATCGCCTTGATCCAGCAATGCACCAATTAAACTCGACCCTTGATAAGTGCCAATTTCACAATAAATTTCCCCGGGTTCCAGACAAGACACCGCTAAATTGATTAACTGCATCAAATTCGCAGTCGTCGTCCCTTGGACGCGATCGAGTACCTCTTGGAACTTGTCAGAACAGGGTTTGACTGAATCTTCACCCCAATTTTCATACTGCTGAGGAAGCATTTCAATAAATTTAAGATAATCCATCAATTCACCTCGGGTAATGTTGTGGGTCATTGGTCATTGGTCATTGGTGGGGAAATCGGTTTTATCCTTCCTCCAATTCTTCAGCGTCGCGTTCAACATAATTTTCGATCGCCTCTTTCCAAATCAAGTAGGCCGTCCCATTCAAATGTAACCCATCTAGGGTGTATCGTTCATCCAGTTGTTGATTTTCATCCACCAGTTGAGAATGTAAATCAATATAAGAATAAGAGAAATTGTCACTTAACCGTTGCAGTTGAGTATTAAAATTTCTAATCATTTCATTGGTAGGGCCTTTTTCAAAAAGTCTTTTGTTAATGGGTAAAACACTTTGGACATAAACTTCAGTTTGGGGGGATTGTTGTTGAATTCTCGCTAAAATTTGTTCATAATTCGCTAAAGTCTCCGAAAAATCTTTTTTGCGGGATAAATCATTAATGCCAATCATTAGAAAAATTTGACGCGGTTGAGAGGCGAGAATGGGACTTAACCGTTGCAAAACCCCAGCGGTTGTATCGCCGATAATCCCCCGATTCAAAATTTGGGTATGATTTAAAATTTCGTTCCATTCACAGGAATCGGTTAAACTATCGCCGAGAAAAATAATGGGACGGCTGACTTCTGGGAGACCTTCAAACAAACTCCGGCGATGTTGATAGTAAATATCAGCCCAAGCCTGAGAAGAATTTTCGGGGGGAGTTGACCGGATTTGTCTTAAAATGGAGGAAATTCCTCCTCTTTTGGCAATCCAGACCAGGGCGAGAAGCAAGGCGATCGCATTGAAAGTTAAGGATAAAATAAACTTGGGTTGAAACTTAGCAGATTTCATAAACTGTACTTAAACCTGATGAAAAGAGTCATGATTCAAGCTTCTGACTTGTCAAAAAGTACCCGAAACAGCGGCGACTTTCGGCTGTTCCAGAAACCCTTGAACTCGATGCCAGACCCGTTCTAACAAATCGGGCTGATCCACGGCAAACCATTCAATATTGCGATCGCCTCGGAACCAAGTCCGCTGCCGTTTAGCAAATTGTCGGGTATGTAATGCCGTTAATTCCTGCGCTTCTTCCCGGGAAATTTCTCCGGCCAGATATTGCTTAACTTCAGCATATCCGAGGGTATGAAGCAAGGGTAAGTCCGGCCCATATTTGGCACAGATTGATTCTACCTCCGCCACCAAACCCGCCTCAAACATTTCCTGGGTGCGAATTAAAATTCGGCGATCGCCGTCTTCGACCTTTGTACAGTCTAAACCAATCTGTAAAATCGGATAAGTGGGCGGATTTTCCCCTTGTTGTTGAGAAATTGGGCAGCCCGTGACGTAAAATACCTCTAATGCCCGCAGAGTTCTGACCGCATCGTTGGCATGAATTCGGGTGGTACTCTCGGGGTCCACCTGTTGCAGCATGGCATAACATTGACCTTGACCCAAGGTAGTCAACTGCGATCGCAACTCCGGATTAGGGCCCACTCGGGGAATTTTTAACCCTTTAACCACCGCTTTCAAATACAATCCGGTCCCTCCGACTAATAAGGGGACTTGATTTTGGCGATGAACCTCAGCGATCGCCTTCATCGCCTGGTCCTGATAATCCGCCACGGTTAAATTATCCGTCGGATCACAAATATCCAGGAGATAATGAGGGACCTTCCTGCGATCGCCCGCCGTGGGTTTAGCGGTCCCAATATCGAACTCGCGATACACCTGACGGGAATCCGCACTCAAAATTGGCGACCCCAGACGCTGGGCCAAATCCAATGCTAGACTGGATTTCCCCGTCGCCGTCGCCCCACAAATTACAATTAATCCAGGCATGATCGTCATTTGTCCTTGGTCTTATGTCCTTGGTCATCCCTCCTCTGTCCCCCATCCTCCCCATCTCCCCCATCCTCCCCAATCCCCCCTGCATCCCCCCAAAAAATTTCTCTTGTAATTGGGCTATCATCGCTGACAACCGTTTAATGTTATAATTTTGACAGTTTTTGGTATTCTGACACTTTGTGGGCTGCAAAAGCCTGATTAATGGAGCTATCGTGGTATGACCAGCAACTACAGCGCTGACCAAATACAAGTTCTTGAAGGACTCGAAGCAGTACGCAAGCGACCGGGGATGTACATCGGGACCACCGGACCCCGAGGACTCCACCATCTAGTTTACGAGGTTGTGGACAACTCGATCGATGAGGCGCTTGCTGGCCACTGTACCCATATTGAAATCGAGTTTAACCCGGATGGCTCTTGTACCGTAACGGATGACGGTCGAGGCATTCCGACCGATGTCCATTCTAAAACAGGGAGGTCCGCCCTGGAAACCGTCATGACTGTCCTCCACGCCGGAGGTAAATTTGGAGGGGGCGGTTATAAAGTCTCTGGAGGATTACACGGGGTAGGTATCTCCGTGGTTAACGCTTTATCGGAATGGGTGGAAGTCACCGTTTGGCGGGAGAAAAAAGTCCATACCCAACGGTATGAACGGGGTGCAGCCATTGGAGAATTGGAAGCCAAACCGATTAAAGAAAATCGCACTGGAACCTCCGTTTGCTTTAAACCGGACCTGCAAATTTTCAGTACCGGCATTGAATTTGATTACAGCACTGTAGCAGGACGATTGCGCGAACTGGCCTACCTCAATGCTGGGGTTAAAATTACCTTTTCCGATAATCGGATTGACCTGCTCAAAAATAATGAACCCAGAGTTGAAACCTATTGCTATGAAGGGGGAATTCGGGAATATGTAGAATACATGAACCGAGACAAACAGCCCCTTCATGAAGAAATTATTTACGTTGAAGGCGAACGTAATAATGTTCATGTGGAAGTCTCGTTGCAATGGTGCATCGATGCTTATACGGATAACGTTTTGGGATTTGCCAATAACATCCGGACCATTGATGGCGGAACGCACTTAGAAGGATTGAAAGCGGTTCTGACTCGGACCATGAATGCGATCGCTCGCAAACGGAATAAACTCAAAGAAGGGGATTCCAACCTTGGCGGTGAGCATATTCGGGAAGGGTTAACGGCAGTGATTTCCGTGAAAGTGCCGGATCCAGAATTTGAAGGACAAACCAAGACCAAATTAGGGAATACCGAAGTCCGGGGAATTGTCGATTCTTTAGTCGGTGAAGTGCTCACGGAGTATTTAGAATTTCGCCCCAGTGTGGCGGATGCCATTTTAGAACGCGCCCTTCAAGCCTTTAATGCCGCAGAAGCGGCCCGACGCGCCCGGGAATTGGTTCGCCGCAAATCGGTCTTAGAATCCTCTCCCCTGCCTGGAAAACTGGCGGATTGTAGTACCAAAGACCCCAGTGAAAGTGAAATCTACATTGTAGAAGGGGATAGTGCGGGAGGCAGTGCCAAACAAGGACGCGATCGCCGTTTCCAAGCGATTCTTCCCTTACGCGGTAAAATCCTGAACATCGAAAAAACCGATGATTCCAAGATTTACAAAAATACCGAAATTCAAGCCTTAATTGCCGCCCTCGGTTTAGGCATTAAAGGGGAAGAGTTTGACTCCACCCAACTGCGGTATCATCGAATCATCATCATGAGCGTAGCGGGAGACGAACCCACCCTGGTCATGGATGACAAAGGGCAAACTGAGTTCGTCAAAATTGGTCAATTTATCGACGAGTGCGTAGAAGGGCGTCGCAGTCCCGAACGCTATCGCGTGGTTTCCTTCGACCCCGTGACCCATGCCACCCGCTTTAAACCCTTGAAAGCGGTGATTCGACATGGCCATGAAGAAGCCATGTATAAACTCACCACCCGGTATAATCGCTCAGTCAAAGTCACCTCCTCCCATAGCGTATTCGTCTATGAAAACGGGGAAGTGATTCTCAAAAAAGGCAACGAAGTCAAACCGGGAGATTTGTTAGTCGCCTCTCGACGGTTACCGCGTCCGGCAGAAAGTCCAACTCGCATTGATTTGCTGGACACCTTGTATCGCGCTGGACTGACGCGATCGCTCTACTTAAAAGGCGAAGATGTGCGCCGGATTGCCAGTCAGCGTCTGCTGGCTAAAGTTGCCACCCCAGGGGAATGGAACGACCCTCGGGTGGAATTGGAAGCGACGGCATGGCAACAACTGATTTCCCAACGGAAAATGGCCGGTATCACTCAAAAACAGGTGGCAACCGTCTGTGGTGTCAAACAACCGATTACCATCAGTCATTGGGAACGGGGGATCAATCGTCCGACGTTACCGAACTTTTTGGAATACCTAGAGGCGATCGGGGGGAACGAGAATATCGTTTATGAAACCGTCCCTTCTAAACTCGATCGCCTGTTAGAACAGGATGATACCAGCAAAAATGCTCCCTGGCGTGAAGTCAGTGCCTACAAAGCATTTGAGTATTTCACCCCCAGCGAACTGATCCAACTCGGGGATGAGGTGCAAATCGTCCCCCAGGCGCATCAAGATAAAGCCTTTAATCGCTATTTGCCGATTACCCAGGAATTGATGAACTTCTTGGGGTGGTATGTCGCCGAGGGAACCCTGAGTGAACACCAAGTTAGCTTAAATTTGGGTAAAAAAGACGAGCGGTTTATCCCGGCATTGAGTGAGGCGATCGCCGCTACCTTCGGAGAAACCCCACGGCGCTATAATGACCCGGACAGTGATGGCATTAAACTCTATTTCCATAGTGTCGCTGCCGCCCGGTTATTGCAAGCCTGGGGTTTAGCCAAACCCGCCCATGAGAAGCAACTGCCTGATTTAGTCTTCAGTCTCCCAGAAGACCTCCAACTGGCCTTTTTAGAAGGCTATTTCCTCGGAGATGGCACGATTGGCAGCAATAACTTCTCTTGGACGACCAATTCTCCTGCCTTGAAAGAAGGGTTACTGTATCTGTTCGGACAACTGGGGTTAATTGCCACTCCCACCGAACATCAACCCTCAACTCCAGCGGATGCGCCGATCCAAACCCGCCATCCCTATTACACCCTGACCATTTGTGGGAAAGAGCAAATCGCCTTCTGTCAAGCAATCTGGCAACATCACGCCAATGCACCACAGTTGGAGGAACATTTAGCCCGTCCCACCCGCAAAGCACAGGATTTCGTCCCCATCAGCGATGATTTAATGGGACTGAAAGTGATATCGGCGGAAGAGATTGAATTAGTCGGTGACTATGTGTATGATTTCTCCGTAGAAGGGGATGAAAACTTCGTTTGCGGAACTGGCGGGTTATGTGCTCATAACACCGACGCGGACGTAGATGGGGCGCATATCCGGACTCTGTTGCTGACTTTCTTCTATCGCTATCAGCGGGATATGGTGGATCAAGGGTATGTTTATATTGCTTGTCCGCCGCTGTATAAGGTAGAACGGGGCCGGAATCATTTCTACTGTTACAGCGATCGCGAACTACAAAACCTAGTCCGCAATGAATTCCCCGCGAATGCCAACTACACGATTCAGCGGTTCAAAGGGTTGGGTGAAATGATGCCAACTCAACTCTGGGAAACGACGATGAATCCAGAAAGTCGCACCCTGAAGCGGGTAGAAATTGAGGATGCGGCAGAAGCCGATCGCGTGTTTACGGTGTTAATGGGCGATCGGGTTGCACCCCGTCGTGAGTTCATCGAAACCTACGGTCCTCAACTCAAACTGATGGATCTGGATATTTAAGGGTCAGTGGTCCTGAGTCAAGGGTAGGGTGAGTCACCGGAATCTACTCAGGACTGAGTTCATTGTAGGCAAACATCCGATAGGATAGGGGCAGTATATGAACTGCCCCACCTATAACGGATAAGTAGAATAGACTGGCGCGTTGAATATCAGGAATTGTCCGTTGAAATTGTCACTCTTTGAGGATTATCAGCCGATCGCCGCGATCGCCGTTACCCCTTCTGGGCTCAAACGATTACTCTCTCTGTGTGATGCCACCGATGCCATCCTCTGGATACCCGCATCCTGTCAAAACGCGATCGATGGGACGACTCACCCCAGAGTGCAGGTTTATACTGACTCATTGACGGACCATCTGGCTAAGATTTGGCCGGATTATCGGGATTTTATCTTTTGTTTAGCAACCGGCGCCGTCGTCCGGGCGATCGCACCGTTGTTACAGCACCAATCCATCGATCCGGCAGTGGTTGTGGTGGATGAAGTGGGGAAATTTACCAGGAGTTTATGTAGCGGACATCAAGGGGTTGCAGACTCCCTGACGCAGGCAGTCGCCTATCACTTCGGTGCAACCCCCGTTCTCACCGACGCATCAAGAGTCTGGATTAGTGCTACCCAGCGCCAATTTGCACCGAATTCTGAATTTCCGAAGGTGCAGTGGCATCCGCGCATCTTGTGGGTGGGAGTCGGTTGTGCAAGGGGAACCTCGCGGCGGGTGGTGGAAACGGCGATCGCTCAAGTGTGTCAGTCTCGTCATTTCGCACAAGGGGCGATCGCTGGAATTGCTACAATTGATAATAAAGCCGATGAAGTGGGATTATTAGAGTTGTGCGAGGCGCGGCAGTGGCCGTTAAAAACCTTTTCCTCAGAGGTTTTGAAGTCGGTTACGGTTCCCACCCCATCAACGGTTGTGGGACAGAAAATCGGCACTCCCAGCGTGGCAGAAGCAGCGGCGATCGTAGCCGCACAAGGGTTTAATTCCCCGGGTGAAACGTCCAATTCGCTTCTCGTTTCTAAGCAAATTTTTCGGTTAGAGGGGGAATCCGGTGCTGTGACAGTGGCGATCGCTCAAGCCGAGAGAGAATATACCAGACGTGAGGAAAAATAGGGATTTAGTGAGGCGTACTTGTTCGACAATTAACCCCAAAATTTGGGCCGTTTGCTCTACCGCAAATCTCCGGGACAACAACTCCGGGACCACTTCAAGTTTGCCTTCGAGCTTAATATCTTGATACAGCTTGGATTGCTTGAATTCATTCACGCCTATCATCTCTTGGACCTCCTCGCGGCTTAACTTAGAAAACTTGTAGAATACCACTGTCTGTATCAAGTCTACAACTTCTGCGCGATCGGCGTCATCGTTCATTGCGAAAGCTACACGGTTTTTGATAAAAAAATCCGGCGGTAGAGTCAATCACTTTACCGCCGATTCAAATATTGAAACTCTTTGTCAAACCTAGGTTTCTTGAAGCCCTTGGCGCACTTGTTCAACGGTTAATCCCAAAATTTGTGCCGTTTGCTCTACCGTAAATCCTTGGGACAGCAACTGCGGGACTACTTCAAGTTTGCCCTCAAGTTTGCCCTCAAGTTTGCCCTCTAGTTTGCCCTCAAGTTTGCCCTCTAGTTTACCCTCTAGTTTGCCTTCCATCAGACCTTCAAGTTTGCCTTCGAGCTTAATATCTTGATACAGCTTGGATTGCTTGAATTCATTCACGCCTATCATCTCTTGGACCTCCTCGCGGCTTAACTTAGAAAACTTGTACAATACCACCGTCTCTATTAAGTCTACAACTTCTGCTCGTTCAGCGTCATCAGTCATATCCTGCCTTGCCTGAACCACAAGCTGTCTGGCTTGTTCCGCAGCAGAAGCCTCTCGCTTCTCAATGATTAACTGGACAATCTGCATTCCTAACGATGTTTCGGGGACCGCTTCTAACTCGTCGAGATAGATGCGCTGAACTTGAGGGGAATTCAGTAGGGCTTGATAAGGGGCCAGTTCCTTCGGTTCATAACTGCGTCGGCCAAAAATGACCACCACTCGCCAGTTTTGAGCGGGATTGTTCTGATGGAGGTATAGAAAGAGTTCGGCAAATAAATTGGCATAAAATTTTTTGTCGCTGTAAAATTGCACCTCCACCAAATTCAAGGGCATTTCTGGAAACTCAGCTTTGGGGATAAACAACCCATCAATGCGAAAGGCGGTTTGTTTGAGTTCCACGGAGGAAAAGTCATAAGCCTCTGCTTCCGAGGCGGGACGACCAATTAGTTCAAAGAAGCAACTGGGTTGTTGTTTAAACAGTCGGTAAAATATCGGGTCTGTTTCCATATCAGCAGGAGTAGATGTCACTCCAGGGTGATGTCTTGATTAAGGCTTATTTTATCATATTTAAGGTTCAAAAAACTATATTTACATCAAATCAATATAAGTTTATGATGAGAATTTTCTGAAAATTAAGCGCCTAGGTTTCCGGCGGCTAACACTTGGTCAACGGTTAAGGTTAATTCTGGGAAAACTTGAGAGGCTAGGGGTTGACTTGCGGTTAAGATGGTTTCTTCATAGAATCCTTCTTCTAGGCGCAAAACGGAGAGTTTATTCAGGATGGGGTCTACAATCCAATATTCGACGATTTCGGCGGCTGCATATTCCGATCGCTTATATCGATAGTCCCGGTTGACCGATTCAGGACTGACCACTTCTACTACTAATAAAGGCGGGGTTTGGAACACCAAAGATTTTTGGCTTAATTCCTGGGCTTGTTCGAGAGTGACGACGCAAATATCCGCTAACCGAGACTTCTGTTGTCCCGTTCTAATCCCGGCATCTTTAAAACATATCCATTCTAAAGATTTGCGGTTGATTTCAGATTCTAACGCTTTTTCAAGAAATCTGGCAATTAAAAAATGCTCTAAACGGGGTGGATTCATGACATCTAATTTCCCATTGACTAATTCATATCGGTTCGCGCTTCCATCATCATACTGGAGATAGTCTTCAAATCTCAATAATTTATCGGCGACTAGAGTATTCATGGCAATGGTTTAGATGGGATTGATAGATGCCATTATAGCGCATCAAATGACCGTAAATCTGGGGGTTCACGGGTGAGAGGGGTCTGGAGGTAGGAACTGTGGAGGGAGAAATCTGATCCAGGAAGTATCCCCTTGATTGATACGGAGTATCATCGATCGCCCTTCAAGAACTTCTGGATCTTCTGGGTAGGCGATCGCCCACCACGATAGGTCCCTCCGTTCCAGTCACCTCGGACCCTCCCGAAACTATGACTATTTTTAAAATTTTGTCAATGATACCGATCGCGAATTTTCTGCCAATTTTTCACAGTCCTCCTATGTTCACGATCGCTTCTTAAATTCACCAAATCTTTAAAAATAAAACTTGAGTGTTGTGCAATAGATGCAAATAGGGTGCAATCATGCTACGTCAAACAACTTTACCCAAACTTTCAGTGGATCAAATTGTGGAGAGAATCTTTGCTCTACGGCAAATCACCCGCGTTGACCAACAACTGTTGATGACAACGCTACTCTCTAAAAATGCCCTAAATGACCGTGAACATACGCAAATTAGTCGCGTTTTTGATGCGGTCCAACGGGGTTTAATTCGGGTCTTTGAGTAACACTAATGGGGTGATCGGGGATGAAAAATGCTTACCCTAACTGGGTTATAGGCGTTTTTATTCTGTCTTAAACTCTCAAAAGTAAAGAACATTAGTAGCAACACCTGTTGGGCTACATAGCTTGGTTCGTTTTTCCGTGAATATACTCTCTTCAATCTTAATTACTGGGACTCATGAATGTCTATCAATAAAAAACAGCCTGCTGGGTGAATCACTCCAGCAGGCGCTATCATTTTAAAGGGCAAAACCAAATCTTATAGCCCTATTTGTAGCAATCGGGTCTTAAGTATTTTGCAATAGCCAAAACCCGCTATAGGTCATCCCCGAATCATCGGGTTGGATGAGCAAGAAATGCAAGCCCTGAGTTGCCTGTTTGCGCTGTTGAAACGTTTGACCCGCTTCGGCAACTTCTGTATCCTCAAAGGTAGCAATAATCCAACGCTCGACTAATCCCGCCTCTAAAATTAATCCATTGGGAGGTCCGGGATTGTAATCGATCGCCACTGGGGATGCTTCCTGCAACCATTGGGCAATTTTCAGCGATTGCCGTCCGCCATCCAGGACCACTCCAGGAATCACCGCATTAGAAGGGAGTCCCAAAGCGACTGGGGTCAATTCCTCCGGGATATGACGAATCCGGATTGCTCTTTCAGCAAACACTTCCATCAAATAAGCGGCACTCACGGAAGCAAACCGCCAGCGATCGCCCCATAATTCTTCCGGCAAAGGTCCCGGTGGCGGGCGATCGCTGACTAAGGGTTCGTAAGGTTCATGGGTATAATTGGGTTCGTTTCTATACTCCTGTGCCTTTTGCATTAACCATGATTTTAAAGCGGGAGTGCGTCGAGAAGCTTCTACCTTCACCCCCAACTTTTCCCCTGCTGCTACCATCAAACTCAGCGACTGGGGACGAAACACCGCGATCGCCTCCGGTAATCTCCCCTCCCCGGCAATTTGAAGTTGTTCCGCTAACCAAGTCGAGTTTGCCTGCGATTGGGAACAGCAACGACTCCATTGAAAATTGCCTGTTGCATCACAGAGACACAACTCCCATAACGGTTCCCCTGTAGCACTTTGTAAAGGACGTCGGTAAAAATCTGCTTGCCAAATCACCACAACTACTATCCCAATGTATCAATCCCAACAGGAACAACCGGCGGGGGATTAATTTAAAGTAGCAACACCCGGCGGGGGTTAAAACCCCCGCCTAATAGCTAAAGTCGGTTAAAAACCGACTAAAAATACCAGATTAGAAGACTTGCAGTCGGTTAAGAACCGAATAACAACATCACTCAATAAGACTTTCAGTCGGTTTCAACCGACTTTAGCTATTAGGCGGGGGATTAATCCCCCGCCGGTTGTCGCAACGGAACGTTTAACCCCCGCCGGTTGTCGCGACGGAACGTTTTAACCCCTGCCGGTAATCGCGACGGAACGTTCAAACCCCGCCGATAATCCCGATTACACCTAAACGCTGGCGAGAATCGGTTCTAAATCAAGCTGAATCCCGGGTGCATAAACCTTTGCCACATAATCCGCCACCATGCGATCGGTGTTGAATAACGGTGCATTGGTCTTAATCGAACCCTTCATCATCTTAATCCAACCGTGAGATAGGCCAGTTTTGGGGTCGATGTCGTAATACAGGGGAACAATTTCCTCCTCTAATAACCGATACAGGGATTCTGCATCAATTTTATCCTGCATTTCCTGGTCACTGGTATGAGCATCTTCCCCGATCGCCCAACCATTCATCCCTTTCCCATCGGGACCCGTTTGATAGCCTTCACACCACCATCCGTCTAACACGCTGCAATTGATACCGCCATTAAAGCAGACCTTTTGACCGCTAGTTCCCGATGCTTCCAGAGGACGACGGGGGGTATTTAACCACACATCCACCCCTTGCACCAACTTCCGTCCGGTGTACATATCGTAATCGGGCAGCACAATCACGCGGTTTTGCAACAGGGAATGTTGTTGACTCCATTCATAAATCCGTTGCAAAATGCGCTTCCCTTGCTCATCTGCCGGGTGTGCTTTCCCGGCAAACACGATTTGTACCGGGCGTTCGGGGTTGCTGAACAGACGTAGAGAACGCTCCAAATCATGCATCAACAAATACCCACGCTTGTAGGTACTGAAGCGGCGCGCAAACCCAATTGTTAGCACATTCGGATCTAAAATCCGGTCCGCTGCATCCACCCACTGAGGATTTTCTCCCCGTTGTTGCCTTGCACGTTTAATTTTAGTGCGCGTGTGAGCAATTAACCGCTCTTTTAGCAGTTGATGACGCCACCAGAGTTCCTCATCGGGAATGTCATCTACCTTGGCCCACATTTGCGGGTCAGCGATGCGATTGGACCAATCCTCTCCGAAATACTGAGCATACAGGTCACTCAGCAGAGGTGCAGTCCAGGTGCGCTGATGTACCCCATTGGTGATGTGACCGATCGGGACTTCTTCCATCGGGCGATCGGGATACATAATATGCCACATCTTCCGGGAAACTTCCCCATGTAAAGCAGAGACGCCATTGGCAGTCCGGCACATCCGCAAGGCGAGGACTGTCATCCCAAACGGTTCCCAAGGGTCTCCCAGACGCCTTGCACCGACAGCCATAAATTGTTCCTGAGTTAGTCCCAGGGTAGGCCAATAGTGGGAGAAGTAAGACTCGATTAAGTCTCCGGAAAATACATCGTGACCCGCAGGAACTGGGGTGTGAGTGGTGAACACACAACGTTCGCGAACCGACTGTTCTACATCATAGAAACTCTTGCCGGTGCGCTGCATTTCCATGCGGGCGACTTCTAGGGTGCAGAAGGCGGCGTGTCCTTCATTCAGGTGACAAATGGCAGGGTTAATTCCCAGGGCCTCTAATGCTCTGACACCGCCAATCCCGAGAACAACTTCTTGGGCGATCCGGGTGTCTTGGTTGCCGCCATAGAGGTGTCCGGTTAACCAGCGATCGAGGGGGTCGTTATCATGGCGATCGGTATCGAGTAAATAGAGGGAAACTCGCCCGACTTGTACTCGCCAAATTTGGATTTTGACCACCCGACTGCGGATTTCTAATTCAACCGTAATCGGTTGACCATCGGCATTAGTCATTAACTCCAACGGCATCTGCTCGAAGACGTTATCTACATAGTAATCTTCTTGCCAGCCGTGACCGTTAATGCGTTGGCGGAAATATCCTTGCCGATACATTAAGCCAATTCCAATTAAGGGAACGCCTAAATCTGAGGCGGATTTGAGGTGATCCCCAGCTAACATTCCCAAACCACCGGAGTAGATGGGGAGGGATTCATGGATGCCAAATTCGGCACAGAAGTACACCACGGGCCGATCGCTCGTAATCTGAGGGGCCACTCGACTCGCCCAGGTATCCCGAATCGCCATATAGCGGTGAAATTGCTCCGAAACCGCTTTCACCCGCTTCATGTAATCCGGGTCGTTCGCCAACTGACTGAGGCGTTCTAGGGAAACAAATTGCAGCAAAGCAACGGGGTTATGGTTCCACTGCTGCCATGCGTCGGGATCGATGTTGCGAAACAGAGAAATTCGTTCAGTGGTCCAACACCACCAATAGTTATAAGCGATTTCTGCCAAGGGTTTCAAGGGAAAGGGTAGTTTCTCCCGCAACTGTTGGCTGGCTTTCGTGTAATTTTCAATCACCATACTATGACACCATGCTTTCGAGACGTTTTCGGTTGTCGGACATTATGACAGAAGGGCGATACCCCGAAGACTCTCGATGGACCGAGCGCTGCAAAGAGTATCCCGGGGCTGCTCCTTTGGCAACATTAGGATGAATTATAAATTTATTACCTCTAGGCGGTAAATAGGTGTTTTATTACACAATTTTAAGTTTTGCTTCAGATTGTCCTGAAACTGCCCCTAGGGGCGATCGCCTCTTGACCTGTCTTTTGTGGGTTCCCCTATATCTAGGACAGAAATCCGGCAATCTCTTGCTCTGTAACGCTTGAATCGGGTTTCATTTTTGATTTAACCCCAAAAATTTTCATCGTTCTAGGGGTTGAGTTTCGGGGAGTTCCTTGAGCAATTTCGGGGATCAGGGTCGGTTCGTCAGGGTTATTAATTGTGAGCAATTCTTGACTTCCAGTCTCTACAGAGGCGATCGCACCGGGTGGGGCGGCTGATCCCGCGCTGAGGGACCTAGTTGCATCAAGATGACTCCTGAAGGAGTCACTACGAACGTTCGTAGTAACCCCTTCAGGGGTTGCCTCTTCAGTTCAAGGGCTAAGTCCCTAAGTTTCACGAACAACCGCAGCAAAGGACCCTGGAAATTATGAAGATGATCCCAGGGCCGCGATCGCCATACCAGAAATCAGCTAAAATCGGTAAAAATCACGGCAAACTTATCGTTAATAGAAGAAGTCCTATGAATCCCGATCTGACTCAATTTGGTGAACAGATGTCCCAGCTTACTGGAGTGCGGGCCATCATGAAAGATATTAGTGAAACCTTACGTGCCGGTGCAGATCGGGATTTAATTAATATGAGTGCCGGAAACCCGGTCATTTTGCCCGAGGTTGAACAGTTATGGCGCGATTGTACCGCAGATTTACTCTCCTCCTCGGAGTATGGGGAAGTCGTCTGTCGCTACGGAGAATCCCAAGGGTATCAGCCGTTTATTGATGTCATCAAAGCGGATTTTAACAAGCGCTATGGATTAAACCTGAGCGATCGCAATATTCTGATTACTCCTGGCAGTCAATGCCTTTACTTTTTTGCCGCCAATACCTTGGGGGGATACAGCAGCAGTGGACAACTCAAACAAATTGTTTTACCTCTGAGTCCGGATTATACTGGGTATGGGGGAGTCAGCTTAGTGCCGGAATCTTTAATTGCCTATAAACCCACCTTAGATTTAGATGCAACGGCACATCGGTTTAAATATCGTCCCGATTTCAGCCAATTAGAGATTAATGAAAATGCCGGTTGTGTGATTTTTTCTCGTCCCTGTAATCCCACGGGAAATGTGCTAACCGAGGACGAAGTGAAGAAAATTGCAGCAATGGCAGCGCCTTATGATGTGCCGGTGTTTGTGGATTCGGCCTATGCACCGCCCTATCCGGCGTTGAATTTCACCGATATGACGCCAATTTTTGGGGGGAATATTATTCATTGTATGAGTTTATCCAAGGCGGGGTTACCGGGAGAACGGATTGGGATTGCGATCGGGGATGAACGCACCATTCAGATTTTGCAATCCTTCCAAACCAATTTGTGTATTCACTCCTCTCGCTATGGACAGGCGATCGCAGCAAGGGCGATCGCATCAGGCGCATTAGCCGAAATTGCCGAAACCGTCATTCGTCCTTACTACCAGCAAAAATTCACCGTCCTAGAAACCACCCTCGATCGCGCCATGCCGAAAGACCTCCCCTGGTTCTTGCATCGCGGTGAAGGCGCAATTTTCGCCTGGATGTGGTTCCAAGACTTACCCATGACGGATTGGGAACTCTATCAAGAATTGAAAAAAGTCGGAGTCATAGCCGTTCCCGGCAGCAGTTTCTTCCCCGGTTTACGCGAAGATTGGAAACACAAACATGAATGTATTCGCCTGAGTTTAACCGCCAGTGATCAAGCCATAGAAATGGGCATGGAACGTTTAGCAAAAGTGGTTGAAAAAGTCTTTCAAGGCGTCATTGCCTAACTCAATTCAACCCCCCAGGCAAAGATTCAGAAACCGGGTTTCTAACCCCAACTTGGGCCACCCACCCAAATTGTGGCAGAAACCCGGTTTCTAACGCCCCAACAAAATTAATAGGATGTTTGCCGACGAGTTGATATTGATAAACCCGTTCTAATTTTGTAAGTAAACTTGGAGTAAAGGTGATCCTAGGTGGACGATTGACAGTTTGATCGATGATATTTAACCTCCAAGATAAAGTGGTAGTATCTTCGCCATCGCTTACTTCTATAGAGATAGGATGGTACATCACTAAACCGCCGTCATCCTCTGGGGAGAACGGCCCAATGATACTCCTGACCGGCGTGGCTAAACTTGTGTTAGTGTTAAAGTAGGAAATCGGATTGACGGAGATTAACGATGGATGGGGAAGAACTGCTGAGATGCTACGATGCGGGAGAGAGAGATTTTCGAGCAATTATTTTGCAGCATACTGACTTAAGCAATGTCAAGTTAGATTCGGTCAATCTAAGCGGTGCTTGCTTTTACAATGTCAACCTCCACGGGGCTAACTTAAAAAATGTTAACTTAAGCAGTACCGAATGGTGGGACTGTAATTTATTGGCTGTGCAATTCTGGTTATGTAACTTGAAAGATGCTATTATGGAGCATTGTGTTTTAGAGAGTGCCAGATTTTTTGACAGCGATCTCCGAAGGGTTTACACCAGGTTTTGCAACGCCACTTGCACTAATTTTATTCGAGTAAATCTTCAAGGTGCTGACTTGGGTGGCTATGGTGAAGAACCTTGTGAATTCTGGGATGTTATTCGACCGGACGGAGTTTTTATATCCGGTTTTACTTACCATATAACTTGACCATACGCAACCTGAATAATAAAGACATGAAGTTAAAATAAATATGCTGGATAAATTTTAAAAATTCATAACAAAAACCCCTTATAGAAGTTAAGTCAACAAATTACAGAATAAGAATTACTGAACCGATATGCCCCAACAATATAAAATGTAAAAATAGCGGTTCTCGTCTTCGTGAGGCCGCTATTTTTTTTAGAAAAAACTACCTATTCAAAGTCTGCTGAGTATTTTCTGGCAGATTTGACAAGAAATCAAAATTAAAGTCATAATACCCAAATTGAAGCAGAAACCTGGTTTCTAACCCCCAGGCAAAGATTCGGAATAATCTGCTAATTTCATATCAATCTTTAGGTGAATATTTAGGTTTTTTAAAATTTGTTGGTGAACCGGAAAAAATTGGTAAGGTGGCGATTATTACCTCTGACGGCTGGCTACTTAGAACAAAACTAATCTAGGTGGTATGGCGATAAAAAAGCGAATCAGGTAAAATATCAGAAACCGGAATCGCTGTTGAGGAGCCTCTCAAATGCTAGAAATCCACAAAAGTTATGTCATCGACGAAAACCAGAAAGCGATCGCCGTCCAAATCCCGATCGCAGAGTTTGAGAAGATCGAGGAAATTCTCGAAGATTACGGCTTCGCAAAATTGATGGAAGAAGTGCAAGACGAAAAACCTCTCTCAACAGAAGAAGCCCTAAAATACTATGAATCTCTAAAAGCCAATAATGTGGAACATTGAATACACCAAACGATAATTGATGGAATTCCCACGGTGCGATCGCCCATTCCACACTTCCCCTTATCCCAACTCCTTCCTCCCATGAAAATCTCATCAATTCTGATTAGTTTAGGATTAGCATTGTTACTGGTTCTGACTGCACCTGCTCTACCTTGGGGACCAACCCCAATGCCAGGGAATTATCTGGCGATCGCCTCTCCCATCCCTTCCCCCTGTGCCAACGTCACCACGATTCACAATGACGCCTTGGAACTTCACTACAGTCCCGATTGTTTAGAGCAAAAACTCCATCTGAGTCAGTTACTCCAGCGGTTAGAACCCATAATTGCGGAAAAAACTCGCAACAAAATCACCGTCAGCAATCTCAACTATGCTTTAATTCCAGAAGGAATTCACCTCCAGGGGGATGTCCTCGTTAATCTCAAAGCAATCCCGGGAAGCGTTCCGGTTTCAGTCGCTCAAGATTTATCCCTGAGTATCAAAGATGGATATCTCTATGTTAAAGCCGGGGAGACGGATTTAGAAAGCTCGAAATTAGTCATCAAATCTAGCCAGGGGAAGATTACTCAAAAAATTGAGCAAGAATTAGCTAGATTTAATGGGAAAAGATTAGATGAATTTGTTGCTCTGAATCACCTCAATACCCTGGCGGAACCGATTGGAATTGGTTCTAATGCGGTAGATTTTGTCATTCAATCCATTGAAAATAAACTGAACCTGAGTCTGGATGAAACAGGTTTAACTCTGGGGGTTCAGTTTCGATGAAGGAGTGGGGATGGGTAAATTTTGCTATAATTCACCTATCGAGTTATCAAAATCCCCCATGAGTCTAGTCATCTCTGAGGAACTGGTAGAAGCCAGCGGTTTGTCTGAACCGGAGTTATTATTAGAAATTGTCATGATGCTGTTTCAGCAAAACAAAATTAGCCTCGGCAAAGCAGCGCACCTTGCCGGACGGCACCCGATCGCCTTCCAACGGGAAATGGCAACCCGGGGAATTTGTATTCATTATGAAATAGAAGATTTTGAACAAGATTTAGAATCTTTGCGAGAACAAGGTTGGCAATGATAATTGTCAGTAATACTTCCCCTTTGAGTAATTTAGCGGTGATCGGTCATTTGAAGCTATGGACAGGCTGATCGCTCAGGCGGGTTTTCGGATAAGTACAGCATTATACATCAGAATTTTACAAGCGGCTGATGTGTGATTCCTGATACCCCCTGCACCCATTTTGTCGATATTATTCTAACTTTTAGTCGGTATTAGGAATTTTTGTCGGTCCAATATTATATCATAAAGCCTTTAAAAATAAAAATATTTTTAGGGGTAGAAAAAATAGTTAGAGACCAGAGTAATTTTATTTTTTGCGCTATACTTAGCCTGTTAGGTTTAAAAGTTCAACTTTTAGGGACGACTTATTCTGAAATGAATTCACAACAATTGATGAGCCGCAGTGAGGAAGAATTAATGATTCCTCATGCGGAGTATGCGAAGAAATTGCGTCCCCTGCTGCCATCAGAGGCGTTTGCACCCGATCCGGGTAAGTTAGTCATTTTATCGATTAATTTGGGAATCATGATCCTGGGTTGGGCGATCGCCTCCACCTTGGATCGTTGGCCCGTCTTCTGGGTAGGGCTTTACCTCCCGATCGCCCTTATCATGGGCAATAGCATTATTGTCCTCTTGTTTAGTTCTCATAACCTGATGCATGGCAGTGTCATCAAAAATAAGCGGGTGATGTATCTGATGGGGTTTCTGGGATTAACCCTGTTGTGGATGCCACCGACGATGTGGAAAGCGGTCCATAACCGTGAGCATCACAATAAAACCAATTCCATGAATGACCCCGATCGCAACTATTTGGAGGGTCAGCCAAAAAATTGGGGCAAATGGATTCAAAACCTCTTTGTGCCTTCTGCGGAAGTTCATCCCTTGTGGTTGGCGGTGGGGATGACCAGTGCCTGGGGAGTGCATAATTTTAGAAACATCACCTCCGTGCTGTTTTTTAATGCCAAATCCGTAGATTATGTGCCAGCAGCTTTTACCATTACCCCGAAAGAACGACGGGCGATCGCATGGGAATTAGTGGCGATCGCAGCCATCCATCTCACCATCATGTTTTCCCTGCACTTCGACCCCATCAAACTCTTACTGAGTTACTTTCTCCCCATCGCCATTGGCTATGCCGGTGTGATGTTTTATATATATACCAATCACATGGTCTCGCCGATGAGCAGCGTTAACGACCCCACGTTTAACAGCTTATCCATCCGAGTTCCTAAATTCTTCGATTGGTTGCACTTGAACTTTTCTTACCATACCGAACATCATATTTTCCCTAACATCAACTCAGACTACTATCCCCGAGTCCGAGAATTGCTAGAACTTCACTATCCCGGGCGGTTGAAGTTAATCGATGGGACAGAAGCTTGGCGGTTATTGCTCCAAACGCCTCGTCATTACAAAGATGAAAACACCTTTACCGATTGGTCCGGAGAAAAATCGGTCCCTTGTCCCGTGATTCCGACATCTTGCACCATTCTCAACAACCGGCGGGGGATAAATCCCCCGCCTCATAGCTAAAGTCGGTTAAAAACCGACTGCAAGTCTGATACAGTGGGGTTTTCAGTCGGTTTCAACTGACATCTTGCACCATTCTCAACACCGGCGGGGGTTAAAACCCCCGCCTAATAGCTAAAGTCGTCTAAAGACGACTGCAAATCTTATACCGTGGTGTTTTCAGTCGGTTTCAACCGACTTGAGCTGTTAGGCGGGGGTTTTAACCCCCGCCGGGTGTTGCAACAGGTGCAAGATCTCAGTTTCAACCGACTTGATTCTGTTAGGCGGGGGATTTAACCCCCGCCGGGTGTCGCCACTGTTGCAAGATGTCCGGTGATCCCCACTTCAGCTAAAAGCTGACAATCAAACAAAAACAACCGACATCCTTGAGGGTGTCGGTTGTTTCTTCAGCCTAGGCTAAGATTTAAAACCCGCCTGGTGTTGAGATGTGAGAATTACTTCCCAAACTTAGAAACGGCTGGTGTTGGGTTTGTGGATGATGAAGCTGAGCACTTGGCACTGCTTGATGTTATCAAAACCCACAACGCGGATGTAGCAAGCGGGGTATTCACTGCGGCAGGCTTGGACTTCGCTCATCACTTCTTGGACAGAACGTGCATTGAACAAAGGCAGCTTCCACATGGTCCAGTAGTAAACCGTGGGGTCAGAGGTTTCATTGAACTCAATGGCAGGAATGTAACCTTGGTCAATGATGTACTGAATCTGCTTGCCAATCTGTGCATCAGACAGAGGGGGCAGATAGGAAAGGGTTTCGTAACGACGCTCTTTTGGCAGAGTTTTCATAATTCTTTGTCTCTTTGGTGCGGGATCTACTAAGGATTGGCGGTTTAGGCCAGAAATAAATCACCACCGTCAACCGGATCCGGGTTCCGTTTCCGTCTCTGGGGTTGAGTCAGGTAAGGGTAATCCCGTTACTGTTCTTTCCAGATACTGCTTGCGGTGGTCGATGTTGGCTTGCATGATGCCAGTCAGAACCATTTCAGGTAAGAACTCTGTAACTTCCTCGGCGATATGTTCGCGCACGGTCATAATCCGAATCGCCAAGTCTGGCTTTTCATGAAGTAACGCTTGGATATACGCTTCTCCATCTTGAATTTTGGCCGTGGCCGAAAAGTTTTGCAACCAATATGCCAAGGGAGGATTAGTTTCGTTCAGTTGACTGACCACGATTCGCATGGCTTGGTAGGTCAAATAGCTGCTCATGACTTTGGCAGTATCTTTGGCAATTTGTTTTAAATCCATATTGTTGGCAACGTTTGATATCGGCGGTTATTTATGTCTACCATCCGCGATCGCAGCGGGTGGTTGCACCTTTCTTTGGGTACAAACCATAACCCGGAACTCCTTTATCAAACAGCGTAGGGGAATACTTTCTACCTACTGTTGCCGGATTTTGCCGTGATACTGCACTGAAGCTAGAGCGCTTGTCTAACTGGAGAAAGGTTAACCGTTTTCCATCTCAGGTTAACGGTTAACTTTTCTACTAAGGATCCGTCATCAGACGGTATCCATCGCCTCGAACTCAAATTTGATTTCTTTCCAGAGGTCAAGAGCGACAGCCAACTCAGGAGACCAGCGTCCGGCTTCACGGAGAATATCATTCCCTTCACGAGCCAAGCTGCGGCCTTCGTTACGAGCTTGAACGCAAGCTTCCAAGGCGACACGGTTGGCGGTTGCACCCGGAGCATTACCCCAGGGGTGACCCAAGGTCCCACCACCAAATTGCAGCACGGAGTCGTCACCGAAGATTTCCACGAGAGCAGGCATATGCCATACGTGGATACCACCGGAAGCAACAGCCATCACCCCAGGCATAGAGGCCCAGTCTTGGGTGAAGTAAATCCCGCGAGATTTATCTTGTTCGATATAGTTTTCGCGAAGCAGGTCCACGAAGCCCATCGTGATGCCGCGTTCGCCTTCGAGTTTACCCACAACGGTTCCGGTGTGGATGTGGTCACCACCGGACATCCGCAAGCACTTGGCAAGCAGACGGAAGTGGATACCATGATTTTTCTGACGGTCGATAACGGCGTGCATAGCACGGTGGATGTGCAACAGGATGCCGTTATCGCGGCACCAGTGAGCCAAGGTGGTGTTGGCGGTGAACCCTGCGGTTAAGAAGTCATGCATGATGATGGGCATTTTGAGTTCTTTGGCGAACTCAGCCCGTTTCAGCATTTCTTCGCAGGTGGGGGCGGTTACGTTGAGGTAGTGGCCCTTGATTTCGCCAGTTTCTGCCTGAGCTTTATGGATAGCGTCAGCAACGAACAAGAAGCGATCGCGCCAGCGTTGGAACGGCTGGGAGTTGATGTTCTCGTCGTCTTTGGTGAAGTCCAAACCACCGCGCAAGCATTCATATACTGCACGACCGTAGTTCTTCGCAGATAAACCGAGTTTCGGCTTGATGGTGCAACCCAACAGGGGACGACCATATTTGTTGATTTTGTCACGCTCAACTTGGATGCCGTGGGGAGGACCTTGGAAGGTCTTCAGGTAGGCAACGGGAATCCGCATATCTTCCAAGCGGAGTGCACGCAAGGCTTTGAAACCAAAGACGTTCCCCACGATGGAGGTCAGCATATTGGTGACAGAACCTTCCTCAAACAAGTCGAGGGGGTAGGCAACGTAAGCGATATATTGGTTCTCTTCGTTAGGTACCGCTTCGATGTCGTAGCAACGGCCTTTGTACCGATCCAAGTCGGTCAAAAGGTCGGTCCACACTGTGGTCCAGGTTCCGGTAGAAGATTCAGCAGCTACGGCAGCTCCTGCTTCTTCCGGGGGAACTCCGGGCTGCGGGGTCATCCGGAATGCCGCCAAGACATCGGTATCTTTGGGAGTGTAGTCCGGCGTGTAGTAAGTCAGTCTATAATCTTTAACGCCAGCTTGGTAGCCGGTTTTTGCTTGAGTCTGGGTTGAACTGTAAGACATAATCCCCCTTCCTAGGAATCATCGGAATCATCGAAAATCGTTGCAGTTGTCCTGGTTTTTCGTTTTCCTGACAAGCTATTCACTTATCTGGGTACTATTGCTTACCGAACCCGCGTCGGGGATCAGTTGAGCGAAATCAGTCGGCTGCTTCGTTTTGCTGCATAACAATAGTATCAGGAAAACAATAAGTTAAACATCATTGTTCTTTTATTCCTTGATAATATTTCTTTATTTTTCGTTATAAATATTTATTTTTTGTTATAATATAAAACTGCAATTAGCTGATATAATAAAACGCTCAGTTTTGCGAGGACTGGTAGAATTTCCCTGTGGGGAGCAGCAAGAACGATACAATGGATCGCAGTTGAGAAGGCGATGGGGTCTGCTTCCTGAACTGGATACAGGGGGGATGAACGTTCCAGAATGCGATCGCCACCTTTGCCTTGAGCCCCGTTAACCTTGATCCCCTTTGTTGCGCGATCGCCCTTGGGGGTGATTTTAAAAAACTTATGCAGCCAGCTTTCCTCCACTGCATCAACCCAGATTGTCCAAGTCCCACCGGCCAAAGTCCGAGTCAGCACTTTTGTGACAGTTGTGGCACCCCTCTGTTTTTAAATGGCCGTTACCTCCCCTTACAAAAATTAGGGACCGGCGGTTTTGCCGTCACCTTCACCGTGTATGACCGGCAGACGGACCGGGAACGAGTTTTAAAAGTGTTGGTTGAGCGATCGCCCAAAGCCTTGGAACTCTTTGAACAAGAAGCATCCGTCTTAGCCAGTCTCACCCATCCCGGAATTCCCAAAGTCGATCGCGACGGTTATTTTCAGGTTGCTCTCAAACATCCCCAACCCCACACCCTTCCTTGTCTCGTCATGGAAAAAATTGAAGGGTTAACCTTGGATGAAATGCTGCATCGCGATTATCCTCAAGGATTTCCCGAGGAGATGGTGGTGGATTGGTTGATGCAGGCAGCAGATATTTTAGAAGAATTGCACCGCCATTCCATTATTCACCGGGACCTCAAACCCACGAATCTCATGGTCCGAACCGGATCCACTCCGGCGACTCCGGCGACTCGTTTCTCCTTATTTAATAGAAGGATGGGGGGAAGTGCAGCGGGTCAACTGGTGGCGATCGATTTTGGTGGGGTGAAACAACTCAGCGGCAAGCAAGCGAGTTCAACGCGGTTGTTTTCCCCGGGTTACAGTCCTCCGGAACAGATGATGGGGGGTTCCGTGGGACCAGCAGCGGATTTTTATGCCTTGGGTCGAACTGCGATTTTTCTGCTAACCGGGCGATCGCCCACAGACTTCGATGATGGAATGTCGGGAGAATGTCGCTGGCATCCTCATGCCCGGGTTAGCCTGAATCTGGCGAATGTCGTCGATGAAATGCTAGAGTTTCAGGTTGACAAACGATTAGATAGTGCAACAGAACTACAAGGACGACTGGGACAAGGTTCGTATTTAAAAACCTTAGTCCGCCAGCGGAATCGGGGACTGGGTGGCCGCTTGGCGGAGTTTGCGGCGGTGGCATCTGGGCGCAGTCTCCAATTTTGTTGGGGAGTAGGAACCGTGGTGATTAAGGCGATCGCCACCCTAGGCATCGTCAGTTACAAAACCCTGGAGAGCATCCTGATCACCACCTTAGATCTCATCAGTTGGGTCTTTACCGCCTGCTTCGATACTATATTAGGCACAATTTTAGGCGGATTGGGGGCTAGTGTCGGTGCCGGAGTGGGATTTGCAGTAGCCTATTGGTTACCCGTCGGCAGCCGACTCAGCAGCCGACTAAGTGAGCTAATCTCACAATGGTTTCCTAATCTGGAACTGACCGTTGAGCCGGTCGCAATTTTATTTGGGATGGCGGGGTTAGGGACAGCCTTGGGATTAACCGAAGCGGGAAGTTTCGGACAACAAAGAAGATTTATTGTCGCTGGCTTGATGGGACTGTTTGGGTATGGATTGGGATGGTTTGTATTAGCGGTGAGTTCAACCAGTGAGACCCTGGCTGCACCGGATTTAGTCGGATTTACTGCGATCGCGATCGCCTCGATTACCTTGGGGTTAGGATTACCCAAACCGCAACTGTTCCATGCGACAATGAGTGCGATCGGGACTGCGATCGTGATGGCTATCTTTCTGTATAGTTCATATTTTCCCCTAATTTTAGACCTATTTTCCGCCACCTCCGGAATCGGAATGCCGCAATTTTGGGATAGCATCGCCTTTTTCGCCCTCCTCGGAATGACCGGCAGTTTTTGTCTCGGTTGTAGTTACTATTTACTCATGCCCGTGTTGAAACTGCTAGGATTTCGATAGAGGAAGGTTACAGACTCAGAGAAAGGAACCAGATTTTTTTTAGGGATTTTCCGAAAAAGTCCTGCATTTCACTGGAGGGATAAGTCATCCCAAATCCGGGTATGAAAAGTCATTTTTATCGAGTAGTCTTACGCAATATGAGCTTGTTCTTGATATTGCGAGGAGGTGTCGCCAAAACCTCAATGTTAAAAAAGACTGGAAACTCTTCCCTAATTTTTGGCTAGGTACATAACTGAACTAGGGCAGACGTGTTATAATAAGTAAAGACAAATATCATCCCGAATAGTTTTTAAATAGAGCTGTTTGCTGGCCCCATAACTTTAAAATAATCATGTTTTTATTTTACATGAATTTAAGGGAGATTACCTTATGTCTTCAGATAAAGTCCTGTACAAAATATTGATTTTATCAGCTAACCCGAAACAAACCACTTCCTTGAGGTTAGATGAGGAAATTAGAGAAATCAAAGAAGGCTTAAAGCGGGCGCAATCGCGGGATTTATTTTCGATTGAATCAGCGGAAGCTACTCGATATAAAGATATCCGCAGAGCTATATTAGACCATGCACCAACTATCGTTCATTTTAGTGGACATGGGTTAGGACAAGATGGCTTAATCTTTGAAGATGAAACAGGATTTCAAAAAATGGTGGGCACTGAAGCCATAGGAGGACTGTTCCAATTATTCAGAGACCAAGTTAAATGTGTGGTTCTGAATGCCTGTTATTCCGATTGCCAAGCGCAAGAAATAGCCAAACATATTAATTATGTTATTGGCATGAGCCAAGCCATTGATGATAAAGCCGCGATAGAATTTTCTGTGGCTTTTTATGATGCTCTAGGAGCAAATAAATCTTATTATTTTGCCTATCAGTTAGGGTGTAATGCGATTAGAATGGCTGGAATCCATCAAGAATCTATTCCTCGGTGGTATGGGGAAAAGACTGAACGGGTTGAACGGTCAGAATTAACTCAAGGAAAACAAGCTAATTCACTTATTGCTAAAATTGGAGCAGAGAACATGACAGGCGGACGTAACATTAAGATGGGAAGGGGCGATTATCGTGAAACCTCCATTCATGACCAAGGGAGCTATGTTGAGGGAGATTACTACAATCATGTGGCTGAAAAATCCAGTTTAACTGAAGTGGCTCATGAAATTCAACAATTGCTTGACCAACTCAGCAAAAACAATTCCACAAATACCATGACTGGAAAAATGAAAATAGCAGGGGAAGTGATTGAGGAAATTGAAAATAATCCAGGGTTGATGAAGCGTGTTATAGGGGCGTTAAAAGCAGGTGGTGTGAGTGCATTCGAGCAAGTTCTAAATCATCCAGCCGCCAGTTTTGTGATTGGGGCCTTAGAAGAGTGGCAAAACAGCAAAACTTAGGGACATAGAGGTTACCCATTTGGAGGATGCGGCAACCGTCTGGCAGACCTGGAAGCTCTTAATTTAGGGGGTCTCTGGTGGGGAGTTATGATGAGCATCTCCTTCCGTATAGCTTCCTTGGTCATTCACATGATTTTCCCGATAATCACCCTTGTTGATTTCAATATTGCGATCACCTGTAATTTGGGTGTCTCCTTGCGAAACATCGACCATTCCAGTTACATCACCGCCAACAACTCCAGCGATATTTCCTGTGACGCTGCTAATTGTAACATTACCCCGACTTTCCTGATAAGTCTCCACATAAAACTTGGGTTGCTGAATCGCATTTTCTAGTAATTCTTGGAATCTAATAATTTGCTGGTCTTTTTCGGCTACTGCAGCTAAAAATGCTTGTAAATTGCTATAAGTCCCTGCTTGGATTTGGTGATAAATTGCACTATATTCTTGACTGAGAATTGAACGGTTAGCCTCCTCAGTGACTTGGGCTTGAAAGTGAATTTTTTCGTTTCCTCGTCCTTCCATTGAAATGACTTTCAATCCAGCTTCCGGATATTTTTCAATTAATTTCTGGAAGGCGATCGCTGCTGCACTCGGATCGACTCCTTGATGGTGAAATATATCTAAAATTCTGTACTCTTCTGCTACATCTAATAAATTGACATTTTGAGTCTGGTACAGTTTTTGAGTTTTGATAATCGGGGCGATAAAATCGGTGAAGTCACCCTCCTTAAACGTTTCATTCCGGTTATCCGGTTTACGCCAAGGATCGGGGTCTTCTTTGGTTTCTAAGCGCATATAAATATAGTCGCATTTAATCCCCTCAAATTGGGTATCAAGGGAAACGGCCCAATCTTGAATGCAAGCCCCCGTTAAGATTGCATTGGTGAGATTAGTCCCATACAGTTGAGCTTGGGCGAGTTTAGCGCGGGTTAAATCAGCCCCTTCTAAGGTCGCTTCACTTAGTTTAGCGCCAATAAAACTCGCATCTCTTAAGTCGGCATTTCGTAAATTACATCCTCGCAAATCTAAACCATCAAAGTTTTGGTTCCGTCCATTGCCAGTAACCACCAATTGGCGAATTTTTTCGTTTTCTAAATAAGTCCCTTCAACTCTAGCTTTGTGTAAGTTTCGAGCATTGCGCCAACAAGTGCGAGTTAAATTAGCTTCTTTAAAGTTAGTGTTTCCTAGAATTGCGCCTGTAAAATCTGCATCAGTTAAATCGGCTTTTTTAAAAGTAGTACCTATTTTTGAAGATAAATTAATAGCCATATTTTTAAAAAATAAATATTTTGAATCTCCAGCCAAAGATTTCTCTTTTATATAAAAAACAACAGGTAGTAAAGTGACACTCAGCAATATACTTGAAATTAATTGTTGAGGGGATTCCTTAAACATTAAATTTCCGCATATAATACCGAACAGTATGGTTGTGACCTGGCCAGCTAAAAATTTTTTTTGAAGCCGATTATGGAGTTTTATTATTTCCAATAAAACAAGAGTTACAATAACAAGAGAAAATCCTGTAAAACAACCAATAAAAATAAAAAATCCCGGTATAATTGATTGTAATATCCTGTCAAAAATTTCTTTTTCTTCAGGTGAAAAAGCTGATATAATAACGACAAGACCTGCAAACAAAATAGTTGAGGATAGTAAAGTCGTTGTGTATTCTGCTTTGACCAATAAAATAGTCAGGGTCATGAATATAATTGTGAGTAATATCCAAACAAATTCAGCTATAAACTTTTTTTCATCAGAAAGTAAAAAACCTATACCTCGACTTGAAAAAGATAAAATAATAGCGGATAAAATTAATAAACAAACTAAGGCAAAAATTAAAAATACTTTTGTTATAGGCAAAATTCCTGCTGTTGCATAAGCAAAACTTGTTTTTGCCAGTTTAGACTCTGTAAAGTTAAGTCTCCGTATGTCCAAATTACTAAATTCTCTGTTTGTTAGATTTTGATGATGTAGTTTGTTTTTTGTATTCTTCATCATTTAGCGTTTACCAAAAAATAATTTATGAATATAGCCCCAACCAGTCATAAAAGAGTCACAAGGACTGGAGCGAACTTCCCCATTAATACTATCGATAAGCCAATTTATCCCCTCTTCTGAATCCGGTTTTTTATTTTTAATTTCTTCTAAAAACTTTATTGATTCTTCACCCATATTATATACAACACAAGCTTCAAAACCAAACCAATTAGAGTTTTCTTCGTATATGCTCATTATAGTTTCCAAACTGTGTGCTTTATCATTATGGTTCTGGATATGCTTATAAATAGAGTTCGCTAGTGCTAATTTTATCCACCAATTCAAATGAGGTTGATTAAATTCATTAGTTACATAATCTTCCTCTCCAACTAATATTAATATTGAAGACAATAAATACGAGTTATAATAACCTTGATTATGATTATAACCAGAGGCTTCTTTAAAAGAATTTTTCAATGAATTTTTCAATGAATTTAAGATGTTTTGATTTTCTTGATTCGTGAAAAAATCATTGTCATATTCTGTGAAAAGAGTGAATGATTCCACAGTGCGTTCAATATTTACATCGGTAAATCCTGTATTTAATATTGTTCCCGTTTCTAATTCCTGCTTGAAAATATTAATAATATTTTGTGTTGGAGCTTGTCTAAGGTATGGCATTGCAGATACAGCCATGAAACGATACAAACCTTGTTCTTCATTTGTTGCTTCATTCAGGAGTAATATCATTGAGTCAAAAACTATTTTTTCTATTATTTCTTCTGTCTGACTATCTTGTTCTTTAAATATATTAGTTTTATAAACTTCCCTTCTGTCGATACAGCTATATGATAGACAATTGTTTTGCTGATAAAGGCCACTACTAAATTTATCAAAATTGTAAAAATAAATTTGGCTTGCTAATATAATTGCAGCCTCATATTGAGTGTGACGGTCTAAATTATTATCAATAATAGCAGATTTAATTATTTGAAAATTTTCGAGTGAAATCCTCTCAATACCATCGCCCCTTACCGATTCTTCCAATGCTTTTTCATAAGTTTCAGGTGATGGAGTTTCAGGTAAGGGAGCTTCAGGTGATGAAGGTCGAGGTTTCCACAAAAATTTAGCCGTGTTAGAGCCAACAATACCATCTGGCTTCAAGCCGTTAGACTCCTGAAATCGAATAACTGCTCCCCGAGTTTCTTTTCCAAAAATACCATCTATTTTCTGCACTTTAAATCCCAAATCATTCAGTTGATCCTGAATCTCAATAACATTCTTTCCTCGGCTTCCCATCTTGAGAATTCCTGAAGTGGCTAAGGACTGGCAAATTTTACCAGAGTCCAAAGCACTTCGAGTTTGTTCTCCCACAACTCCATCTACTCTTAAACCATGAGTTTTTTGTAGTTGTGTCACAGCAGATTTCGTAATTTTCCCATAATAACCCGTACTACGAACTCCTGGAGGAAAACAACCTGCTTCTTTGAGATCGTCCTGCAATTTAACAACTTGTTGACCTCGACTTCCTCTTGCTAATAATTCAGCGGCGAATGCAGGACGTAAATTGAAGGGAGAAGTAAGAATAACAATCAACATCACTAACCCCGTAATAGAGGAAAGCGGAATATCAGGAACTTCTGGCTGTTCGTTATGTTCTTGCCAAATTAACCAAGCCTGAATGCAAGCTAAAGTATCCATATAATTTTATGCTTTCTATAGTGTATCGGATGACGCGGTGCATATTCCCGGGCTAAAAAAGTATCGAACACTTTTTTAACTGGGTTTTAGCCTCTTGATAATTGTTATGCCCACTTCCTGGATCTTCTAAAAACTAAGTGCAAATCAGGATAAAGTCTAGGCTTTACTTGGCATTTTATAGATACATAATTTGGGCAGCTTTTCTATTTCTATGACCCTGAAAAAATTTTTACAGTACAGGAGACAACCCGCTAAGTTTTATAGCTTAACCAGATTATGATTATCGTTATACTTACTAAACCTCGCAGAGAACAGCCGGGAATTCTAGCAAGCTAACAACTCTCTCTTAGCTCAAAGTGATTCAAATGTCATCAACCAAACAGCAAATGAAATAGACGATTTCCCTGATAAGTAAGCTGCTTTTAAGTTGATAGACAGAAACCCATAAAAGACTGACCTCTCCACATACCCCGGAGAGTAAGTCTGTCATTCGTTCGTTATTTTCTCTCGGGTCAGGAGAGACAGTGAAGCCTTGGAAAAAGGGCTAGGGTTTTAGGTCTCTTGTTGACCTTAACTATTTCTACCTCGTTGGTCAGAATGCAACTAATCTAACAGCTTTTTTATACCAATGTCAAGATAAAACCCAAAAAATTAGTTAAAGAAATGTAAATAACTTGTGAAGAAAATGTGAGTTTTGTCACCTCTTGGCAACTCTTAGACAGAATAAAAAGCATAAGAATTTATAGGTTTTTTGAAAAACCGAGAGCCTCTAAGGTTTATGAGTTTAACAACTCTTATATTGTTTTAAAAGGCTGAGAGAAAATATTAGCAATAGTGGGAGTTTTGTTCTCTTGAGGTGGCCGGTCTAGGGTTCGGATAGGATGAGGTTAGAGAATGGCTTGGCGCGATGATGCCGATCGCCCAGGATCCTGTCTTGTTCCACTACTCGAATTCCTTGTGGATCAAGGGCAACCCCTACAGCCACCCCAAAGCCAGCGCTTGCCTCGTCAGATTGGCGATCGCAGTCTCAACGGTTATTCACCTGGGTTCTCATCTCCATCAACGTCCGTTCGGATTAAACAGAAGGAGACAAAAGCCACTCTAGCTGAAAAAACAGTTCTTTGCCCTGGTGACAGTTAGAAAGCCCAAAAATCATAGGCTTCTTGAGTAGCGCCCCAACCCCCACAGGCTTGGGGAATACTGATATTGGGCTTCCTCGCCCGGTCTCGCTTATTAAGACAAGACGCTGATCCGCCAACGACGTAGATTTCAGTTGGGATGCGGCCCAAGACTCTACTCTCCTATTTCTCCAGGGTATTCTTCCCTACATGAGCCAGTCCATGCTCTTTTTTACTTCCTGTATGGGAATAACCCATAGCTTTCTCAGGGGGGTTGGGAGGATTACTCCTCCCTGATTCAATTTATTTAATGAAGTTGAATCACCTCATCCTGATAGAGCCAGAACCGTAGGCAGTTCGCCCCCTGCTCAAGAAACTTTGATGAAAAGCAAAGGACAAGTTACCAGATTTTTCTCCTGAATTGCTTGGGAATTAACCCATTCTTTAAAAAGCAACCCGCGTTTTAACTTCTAATCAAGTGAGGTGGGATGCTCTAATTACAGTTGATAATTCACCGTAAAATAAAATCCTTCATCTTGAGCATTCGTGCCTTTATCATCAATTTGAAAAATAGGCCGTCCATAATCAACCCGCACATTTAAACCGGGAAACACCTGCCAGAGTACACCCATTCCTATCCCAGCTAAAAAGGTTTGTCTCGGTAATTCATTGGGATTATCCACATGATTCCAAACGGTTCCCACGTCTAAAAATGGGGCAAATTGAAATACCGGAATTCCGGAGGTATCCCGGAGAATCACAATTCGGTCTTCTACGCTGAAGCGAAATCCATTATCCCCCGATCGCACATTTTGACGATACCCCCGTAACGATTGACCCCCCCCAATCACAAACTGCTGAGATGAGAGCAAACTATGGGGACTTAACTGTAAATCCGCTTGGACAATTAACAATTGTGAGCCACCTAACCGTTGCACTCGCTGCACCTGAGAAATCCAACTCACAAATTGTCCATCGGGGATAGGGTCGTCATTGTCAGTGGCATCAAATAAGCCAGTCCCGATGTTCAAGAGCGATCGCACAGACCAAGCGCCTTGAACATCCCGGCGCAGGTAGTCAGCGCCGATCTTGAAAGTGCTAGTCCGGGTAATCCCATCGGCGCTAGGACCACTGCCAAACCCAAACGGTTCACCGGCGACAAAGGTTTGACTCTCCTGGAACGTAAACCCGAGAGAAGTGGCGAATTCTTGCCTGGGCGATCGCACCCAAGGTTGTCGAAAACTCACTTCATACAGTTCCGATTCCCCTTCAATATTCAACTCTCTAAACTCGTCCTGAACGATGCCATTTTGGTTGGGAGCCACCCGGAAACCCAGGGTTCCATTCATCGCATTCACCGGAATCCGATAGCTGAGATCGTAGATTTGCGAGTCTCCGGTTCCCCAATAATAACTGGCAGCAATTTCGTCTCCAAACCCCGTCACGTTGCGATAGCGGACAGTTCCCCCTAAACGTTCCGAACCCACACTCGGAGGGGATAAATTATCCACGCCTAAGTTCAACCCAAAGGGATTCGCTTCTTGGACGCGCACGGTGAGAATACTTTGGGCGATTTCGTCTCCGGCACGCAAACTGGCTTCAATATTTTGAAATAAAGGGTCGAGGCGCAGTAACCGCAACTGATCTTCTAAGCGGGCGGTATTCAAGGGCGCACCCCCCCCAAGTTCGATGCGAGAGCGGATATAGGACTCTCTCACCCGGTTGTTCCCTTCCACTTCAATGGCGGCTAAAGTGCCTTCAATGACTTGAATTTCAACGATGCCATCCTCGATGACTTGATCCCCCAGTACGGCGCGGGAGGTGATATAACCGCGATCAAGATAAATTTGGGTGATTTGATCCGCGACTTGTCGGAGGCGATCGAGGGAAACGGTTTGTCCCTCCACCTCGGCAACAATGGTTTGAATTTCTGTATCGGTGAGTACGGTAGAGCCCGTCACGTTCACCTGGCGAATGGGAATTTCTACTTCGGGAGATTCTTCTGGAGCGGGTTGTTCTTCTGGCGGGGTCAAGACGGGGGGTTGCTCGTCTTCTGGGGGGGCCGGTGGGACCTCTGGTAGGGGGGGTAATGGCTCTTGGGTGGGAGGTTGCGGGGGAGGTGAGGGAGGGGTTTGGGCGATCGCCTCGGGCATTCCCAGGTTCAGTGTAGGGGGTTGCTCTGGGGTTGCTATGCTCTGTAAATTAATCTCCAGACTGTCATCACAGAGGCGATGCTGGTTCCGAGACGCTTCGCGATCGCAACTCATTTCCCCATCCTCTAGCCACCCCAAATTTCCCAATTTTCCACGAGGTGTTGTTGGATCTGCTGCTTTTCCCTCAGTTGCAAATATCTCGAAGCGATCGCTATTCTTGAGGGCTTTCTCCCTGGCTATTTCCTCGGGTTCTCTAGTCAGAAACTCTCCTGATTCCTCCGGGACTAAGGGTTTGATGTCTGCTGCTATGGCTTGACCCCCAGAACAATTAGCGAGCGCCAAGAATACCGGAATTGCCACTCCATACCCCAGAACGTTGAATATCATGTTCTTCTGCATCGAACCCTCCCCCTGCCAACCCACTTGAGATAGCCTATTCTTCCAGAGCATTTCTTTTGTCACTCCCTTGGTTACTTGAGCAACCGTGAACGTGCGGCGGCTCCAAATGCCAGTGTATCTATTGATATTGTCATCGGCAAGAGCGCCTAGGGCCGAAAACCATCGGAACTCTTTAAAACTTCAGGTTGAAACGGCAGGAAATTATACCCAATCCTGCCAAAACTCAGTTTTTCCCTCAGTTGATTGTTCTGAAAACCGCTGACCTGCATCCCTGACGGACCAAAAATCGGAGTAACTCGGGAGGGTCGAAATCAATTTGCCCTAAAGTCGGCGATGGCATTGCCGGTTCAACGTCCCAAGGATAAAATTCTCAATCGTTTGGGCTACTCCCGTGGGTTCGAGCCATATAATAATCCCGTTCTCCAGTTGTGGCGCTATTATTTTATATCCCCGAGGTTAAGGGTAAACCGAGCTGGGTTAGTTCTTTCTTTCATTCGGTTACCCCAATTCCCTGAAGCCGTATTTCCCTATCATATATCGGTCTTTTTTTTAACAATTTGTATTAATTTTTATGGACTTGATTCTCTCGAAAGTCTTTGAAAACCCCCTAAATAGGGCCAGTAAAAACCCTGCTGCTCAGAGCTTAACTCCGGTTTGATTCCAATTCCAGGGAAATTATTCGGGCAGTGCTAACCCGCTGCCTTCGGATCCAATTGGGTTATTAAAAAAGTCTGAACTCCAAGAAGTAGCGATCGGAGCTAACAGAGCCGCTACGGTCATCAATAAAAAGATCCAAGCCAAAAATAGGCTAAAATTGGAGGGTAGGTGACTTTTTTTTGAAGGGTTAACTGGACAGTCTAAAGTTTTCAAGCAGTTGTCTTGAATCATCGGACTCCATTGATTCGCCCTGGCCCACTCTAAGTCTAATACCTGAGAATCAGCTAGGAGTTGGGACTGCCTGGTATCCGAGTTGCAAACCTGATGCTTTAACATATCTTTACTCTCCATCACAAATCTTTAAGATTTGTCTTGAATGCCGGGAATTTGACTTGAATGTTCAATTTATCATCTGGATGTTTGCGATCGCGTTTGCGTCCTGTATGATTTGTGTATAACTTAAGCCCATTTGCCCGGTTTTCCGTTAAGTTTTTTGAAGCAACCCCTGTCGCTCTGATTGGAAGCCATAATATCCCCGATTTAGACCCGATTTAGAAAAGTATTCTCCCTATTTCACTTGACATTGTCCCCAACAAGTGATAAAGAGAAAATAAACAGGGTTACACTTCTGAACCGGAAAAGCAATCAGGGCTGAAAACAGAAATCGCCCTTGGAGAAGAGGCGTTGAACCTAACCATCGGGTTACCTTGAAAAAGAGGCTGATTCCCCGGGGCGATCGCCCCAGTAACGAGAGCAAGGAGAATTCCCCATGACTTATCATAAAATTCTGGCTGCGATTGATCGTTCCCCCCAATCAGATTTTGTCATTGAGCAGGTGCTCGATTTAGCAGAAAAAGAAAAAGCCGAACTGATGCTATTTCATGCCATCCAAGTTGAGGCTCTAGCAGAGATTTCACCGATGGTGGGGACTGGCATGGGGTTAAGTCCATCTCTAGGACGAGAAATCCCCGAACTTCAGCGACAACGACTCGATGGGCAAATCCAACACACCAAAGAAATACTCCAGGAATATGCTTCTATGGCAATGGCCCGGAATATTCCCACCATCTGCCATCATAGCGTCGGCGATCCCGGTGTCGTCTCTTGTGAGTTAGCCCGAAGCTGGGGCGCTAACTTAATTGTAGTAGGCCGCAGAGGTCGCAAAGGGATGACCGAACTCTTATTAGGCAGTGTCAGTAACTACATTACCCATCACGCACCTTGCTCGGTTTTAATTGTCCAAGGCGCATTACCTGTCACCTAAGCGAAACTCAGCTAAACCCTGACTACCGCTTATTCCATAAACCCTTTAAATTCTTTCCTTCGTTTGGCAACAGTTATCTGAACAAGGCATTTCTATAAAAAAACGATGGAGTATCCACAAAAAAAGGAGGGGCATTTTACCCCCTCCTTTTTGATTCAAGACTAGGGGAACGGGTTGAAATAACCCGAACTGTATCCCCTAAACTTCCTTACAAAATTGGCACAAACAGATCTTTTTCTGGAACCGTCGTGTATTCCGCCACAATTTGACGCAACTCTTCCCCATCCATTGATTCCTTCTCAATCAGCAGATCCACCAAGCGATCAATCACGATGCGATTTTCGCGGATAATGCGCTTGGCTTCATCATGACAATGCTCCACAATGGAACGCACCTGAGCATCAATGCGAGAAGCAATTTCGTCAGAATATTCCGATCGCGTCATTAAATCGCGACCTAAAAATACTTCCCCTTGTTGGGTTTCCAAAGACATCGGACCCAAATCCGACATTCCGAAGCGAGTCACCATCTGACGCGCCATGCCAGTCACCTGTTGCAAGTCACCGCCAGCACCCGTGGTCACTTCAGAATCGCCAAAAATGACCTCCTCAGCCGCACGTCCACCCAATGCACCCATAATCCGGGCCATTAACTGGGATTTAGAGATCAGCATTTGGTCTTCATTCGGCATAAACCAAGTCAAACCTTGTGCCTGTCCCCGGGGAATCAAGGTAACTTTCTGCACCGGGTCATGGTTTTTGACCAAGGTCCCGACGATCGCATGACCAATTTCGTGATACGCAATCAAGCGCTTACTCTTGCTATCCACCAGGGGAGTGCCTTCCATCCCGGCTACAACCCGGTCTACGGCATCATCAATTTCCAGAATGGTAATCGCTTCTTTACGGCGACGGGCGGTTAAAATTGCGGCTTCATTGAGCAAGTTAGCTAAATCTGCGCCGGTAAAACCAGGAGTCCGACGGGCGATCGCCTCTAAAGAGACTTGATCCGATAATTTCTTATTGCGAGCATGAACATCAAGAATTTCCAAACGACCCTTGATATCTGGTGCATCTACCGTTACTTGGCGATCGAAACGACCGGGACGCAACAAGGCTGAATCCAAGACATCGGGACGGTTAGTAGCCGCAATAATAATGATGCCAGTATTGCCCTCAAATCCATCCATTTCAGTCAGGAGTTGGTTGAGAGTTTGTTCGCGCTCATCGTTACCCCCACCGATGCCAGCACCCCGTTGACGTCCAACGGCATCAATTTCATCAATGAAAATGATACAGGGGGCATTTTCTTTGGCTTTCTTGAACAGGTCCCGGACACGGGAAGCACCGACCCCGACAAACATTTCCACAAATTCAGAACCGGAGATGCTGAAGAAGGGAACACCGGCTTCTCCTGCGATCGCCTTGGCAAGTAAGGTTTTCCCGGTTCCCGGAGGTCCAATCAACAGGACGCCTTTGGGAATCTTTGCACCAACAGCGGTAAACCGTTCGGGTTTTTTCAGGAACGTTACAACTTCTTGGAGTTCTTCTTTGGCTTCTTCAATCCCTGCCACATCGTCAAACATCACCCCAGTTTTCGCTTCCATCTGAAAACGAGCTTTGGACTTGCCGAAGTTCATGGCTTGTCCTGGACCCCCAGGAACATTGTTGGAACGGCGGAAGAGGAAGAATAAGCCAGCCAATAATAGGACGGGGAAAATTAAATTCCCCAACAGTCCCCAGATTGCTCCATCATTGCGGATGGGATGGGAGTCAAAACTGATATTGGAGTCTCTGAGGCGGGCGATCAGTTCGGGAGCATTTCCTGGTAAATCGACTCGCAAACGCTGCACTCGGTTGTCTAGATCGGGATCGACGGCTTCAACGATCGCCGTCCGGCCACCTTCATATAAATCTACGTTGGTTACGCGATCGGCGTCCAGGTATTCCAAAAACCGACCGTAGCTCATGCGAGTATTGGCGGCATTATTTCCCATATTCATGGCGGGGGAGGAAAAGACACCCTGCCAGACGACAAAGGCGATTACTAATGCAGGTAATGCCCACAGTAAAATTATTCTCCAGGAAGATTTCATAGGATGCGGTGGCCTCTAGTACAAATTCAGACAATGAGATTAAAAGCAAATTGGGTGTAATTAAACCCAAGCGAGTTGATTGAGGGCAGTCGGGGGGTTCTCTTTTTTCCACTTTCGGCTCCTCCCCCGAGGGGTGGAGTCCGGGCATAGAGTAAAACCGTTCATCCCGATCAGAATCTTAATCAAATTTAACTTAATTATCAGGATCGATGCAACTGACTCGCCCAAAAGTCGGTAAAACCGGCTCAGAATCAGGTGAACCGACCACTCATGTACACCGCAATTTGCGGAATGGTTCGGAAAACCCTTCTTTAAGTTTAAGTTATGTTAAGACAATTTCACAATTTGATTAACTGCTCCTCCGGTCCCCTCCCCTGTGTCTTGGGGAGGGTTAGGGTGGGGTCCTCCTGACGTGGCTGAGGCCACGTCAGTATGAATGGTTGATTAGAGTGTCAGAGTGACGCTATCTCGCCGATTAACAAGGAAAGAGCTTGGACCCGTCTCCATCCAGGCGCTGTAAGCGAAGCTATCCCGTAGGGAATCCCTACAAAAAGTGCGTGACTTGGCGTCAGCCACGTCACGGAGACCCCACCCTAACCCTCCCCTTGGCAAGGGGAGGGGACCGGAAACGTAAAAAACTACTCTTGTAAGGTTCCCCTCTTCTTGGTTAACAAAGTTAAGACATAGGGGAGGGTTATGACCATTTAGAAACGAGGGGTAACCGAGGCGATCGCCAGAATGCAAAAATGGGCGCACCTAGATGCGCCCATCTTATGAATCTTGTATCAATCGGTTTTTTTTAAACGTCCCCCAGACTGTCCCGATTCCTGTAACTGTAGGGGTGATTCGGGAATCACCCGAGAACGGCAATGGGGTTTAGCAGCATTGGAGGAGACAGCTAGATGTCCAGCCCACTGCCCCTCCCGGGGATGAGTCCCCCTGCTACCCGCATCCTCAAAGGAGTGTGTGGAACGAAACGCGGAATGCACAAGGCAAAATAGAACCGGAGAACCGTCTTAGGAAGGGTCAGGACACGGCTGGGACCCTTAACCGACAGTTCAATGGTCTAGGGGTTAGGGGAATGGTTCCCGGTAATTTGTTCTTTGATTTCCTCAACTTTGACCGACAACTCTTTACGAGTCGCTGCACTGAGTAAATACCGATAAATAAACCAGCCAGAGTAAGCCATACCCACGATTTCAAAGGTTGGCTGTACTAGGGGAATGCCGTTAAGCACTTCCAAGACAGCAACCAATACTCTGAGGGACACCAAAGCCGCAATCAGTAAACCAACGGTGGTTAAGGGTCTTTGGTTGTCTTTAACAAACCCAGTCACGTAATCCGGGAGATAAGAGAGGATTTCGCGAACTTGTTTGCCGATCCGCTCTAACTGTTCATTTGTGGCCCCTGTGTTGGGGACTCCGGTGGTCACCACTGGGACAGTCGATGGTTCAGACATCTCGTCCACAGGGATTTCAGAAGTAGGAATTTCTACCACAATCTTATCTTGGGATGTTTCTGGTTCAGGATTTTGAGTCAAGGTACTACCCTCTTGTTCGTCAACCTTTAAGACTTTGTGCAGGCGCGTTTTGTCCAGCTCCCGCTGATAAAGTAATACCCAAGATTGTATCAGGTCAGGACCGTGCAGTTCGCCGGTTAATCCGGCGCGCAGCGATCGCATCACCAGCCCTTTTTTGACATTGAGCTGTTTTGTGACCTGTTTAATGATGTCTTGAGCATCTGCTGCTGTCAGGCTTTCGTGACTTTTTAACTGTCCGATTACCGCTTCGAGAACCTGGGAGGCTCCCTCTTTTTCCAGTTCGGCTGCCGCTTCATCGCTGAGTTCGACCTCATCCACAAAGAACATCCGACTGAGTTCCACCGCATCGGTCAAGCGAGTTAAACTCGGACCAATTAAGGCAGATAGTTGTTCCAACCAAGGACGATTGCCCTCCGGATCAACCGAGTATCCCGCTTGTTGCCACACTGGAATCAAGTGGTCGGTGAGTTTTTCCGGGGACATTTGGTGGAGGTATTGGCTATTAATCCAATCCAGTTTATCCCAATCAAATTTGGCCCCGGCTTTATTGACGCGATCGAAGCTAAACTGCTTTGCCGCCTCATCCAGAGTAAACAGTTCCTGGTTATCCGGCGGGGACCAACCCAGCAAGGTCATATAGTTGACCAAGGCTTCGGGAAGGAATCCCATCGCCTGAAATTCGGAAATCCCGGTCACGTTATCTCGTTTTGAGAGTTTTTTGCCGGAAATATCCAAAATCAGCGGCGTATGGGCAAATTCCGGGACCGCGACATCAAAGGCTTCGTAAAGCAGAATTTGTTTGGCGGTATTGGCAATATGGTCTTCCCCGCGAATCACTTGGGTGATTCTCATGTCAATGTCATCGACAACAACGGCGAGGTTGTACAGCGGCATCCCGATGTCGGCACCACTGGAACCGCGCGCGATCACCATATCACCCCCGAGGTCACTGCCTCGCCAGGAGACTTCACCGCGTACTAAGTCATTCCAGACAATCTCGCGATCGTCTTCGATTTTGAAGCGAATCACCGAGGGCCGTCCTTCCGCTTCATATTTGGCGATTTGATCCACCGTTAGATCCCGGTGGCGATTATCGTAGCGGGGGGCTTCATTCCGGGCTTTTTGGGCTTCTCTCATTTCGTCGAGTTCTTCGGCGGTGGTGTAACACCGATAGGCGAGACCCTTATCAATGAGAGTTTTGACTCGTTCCCGGTAGAGATCGAGACGCTTGGACTGGAAAACCGGCCCTGCATCCCAGTTCAGACCCAACCAGGTGAGTCCATCCAGGATATTTTGGGTGAACTCCGGGCGCGATCGCTCCTCATCGGTATCTTCGACCCGTAAAATGAACTGGCCCCCTTGATTCCGGGCAAATAACCAGTTAAACACAGCCGTTCTGGCTGTTCCAATATGCAAGTTCCCAGTCGGACTAGGAGCTATTCTCACGCGAACAGTCACAATTATTTTCTCTAATTAACTTCGTTTGCAAGGAGACACGCCGTGTCCCCTATTATTAGGAAAACACGGCGCGTAACCTGATTTATATTTTAAACGGGACTGACGGGGCTCGAACCCGCAACTTCCGCCGTGACAGGGCGGTGCTCTAACCAATTGAACTACAGTCCCTTTCCTTGAGCCTTTTATATCTTGCACGATGCTTTTGGATTTGTCAACCCCTTTTTCAAAAAAGTTTTTTGAACTCTGGCGGAGTCGATTACAGCTTGGCAATATCCAGTCAGGGCGGACCCGTGGGTGCTGCCAGAAACCGGCGGGGGATAAATCCCCCGCCTCATAGCTCAAGTCGGTTAAAAACCGACTAAAAAACCCACGGGATAAGACTTGCAGTCGGTTTCAACCGACTTGATTCTGTTAGGCGGGGGATTTATCCCCCGGCGGGTGTTGCGGCTGCTGTCATGACGTGCTAGGAGATGATTTATCCTAGAGGTAAGGGCGATCGCCACCTTAACCCGCCATCACCCCCCCCAAATTCTCAAGGGAAGGCAAAATCATGTCTAATCAAGCCTTAAAATCTGTTCTGACGGTCGAAGAATATCTGCACTATGAAGAACTCAGCAACATTCGTCACGAGTATATTAAAGGTCAAGTTTATGCCATGTCGGGAGGTAGCCAAGAACACGATTTAATTTCGGTTAATATCATCACGGGCCTAAAAAATCAGTTGCGAGGGAGTGGTTGTCGCGTCTTTTCGGGCAACATGAAAGTCAGAATCAAACAACTGGATTTGTTTTATTATCCTGATGTTTCAATTAGCTGTAATCCTCAAGACCGGCAAAAGTATTTTTTGGACTCCCCTTGTCTAATTTTTGAAGTGCTTTCTCCCAGTACCGAACGGATAGATCGTCACGAAAAGCTTATTAATTATCGGGAATTAGATAGCCTTCAAGAGTATGTATTGGTATCACAAACAGAAAAGAAGGTGGAGGTATATCGGCGAGGCGATCGCCCCTGCGATTGGAGTTTAGCAACTTTTTCACAAAACGATATCGTTGAATTTCAATCTCTGGGATTACAGCTATCTCTTTCCGACATTTATGATGAGGTAGAACTGTGATGGTAAAACTCCAAAAATAGAGCGGTTTTAGGCTAATCTTCGCTAAAACCGCCCCTCGCTCAATTCTGCGGGTTTTCCGATAATTGCTTGACAAACTGCGCGTGTTCGGGTGAATTCAATCCTTCTTGCAAAACTGCGAGGACGCCTGAAAAATCTCCCGATAATAATTTGGAATAGTCTAACCATAACCCTGGAAAGACTAGACTCCGCAAAACTCCATTTTCATCCGGTTCGATGGGGATATATTCTCCTTCCGTCAGTTGGAACCAATCCAGTTGAGTTTGAGATACGCGCCATACCAGATACTCTTGCACTCCATTACGACGGTAGACTTGTTTTTTATCATGTAAATCGTAAGTGGCAGTTGATGCGGCGATTTCTGCTATAAATTCCGGTGGACCTTCAACATAATCATCATCCGTAAGGTGCGACTCTCCCCCAAGACTTTCCTCTAATCTGAGTAAGGCATCGGGTTGAGGCTCATTGTCCAAATCCAGACGAATGGTAGCATTATCTCCGAGTCTGACTCCAGGAGTCATCGCTCGATAGACGCCTAACCAGGTGATTAAGAGTCCGTGGGGTTCGGCATGAGGGGTAAAACGGACGGGGGATGGCATATAAACGACTCCTTCGATTAGTTCAGCTTTTTTGCAATTCGGCATGGCGTGATAGCGGCGCTCAAATTCAGGACGAGTGAGGCGATCGCCATTCTCTAAAGGAAGGAGTTGTTGTTCCGTTCTGCTGTTGGGTTTTCCCACCAAGGGTTGTCTACTCATGATGTTAGTCTCCATGAATTGCTCTGGGAAATTACTGTCTTTATTATCAAAGATTTCTCCCGCGATTGTCCAGGAGTCGCCTTCACTCTTCTAGGGTAAGGGCAAAAACTAAAAACTGCGTCACTTGCAACGGATTAAAATTATTATCACTGACTAAAATTAAGGACCTTCGTCCATCGGCTAATTTCGGACCGAAGGTCATTCCTTCTAAGTTATCCAGAGGAATCTCTAAAGTTCGCAAGTCCAGCAACAGGCGTTTTTGAGCCAGTTGTATGTTTTGAATATCAACATCTTTTAAACTCTCCATTGGCTGGATATTTGTTGCGCCTTCCAGAGAAACTTCATATAATAAAACGCTATTTCCTACATCTTCTGTAAAGCCCCGTTCTAAACTGAGCAATTTTGTTTCATCCCAGGCAAGTAATTCGACCAAGCTATGAATTGACAATCCATCCGGAGACTTAGGTGCAGTCTGTACGGGTTCGGTGAGATAGTAAAATTCTTGGGCGGGTTGTCCTCTGGTTAAATCATATTGCAAAATGCGGACAGGAGTTCCTTTTTCCAGATTTGCGGGTTCTCCATCTTGAACTAAAGCCGTTTCGGGTGCGGTATAGAGGAATTGCTCACTCGGGCTTAAAGTTAGACTTTCAAAAGCCTGATTATCCCGAATCCCTTGACCATTTTGAGCGATGAATTTATCGGGAATGGGAAGAGATTGGAGTTCTTTTCCTTCACGGGAAAATTCTTTGATGAAGGGTTGGATATTTCGTTCCACATCTCCCTCGGATGAAATAAATAGGGTATCGCGACGGGTTAAGGCAATCCCTTCAGGGTCTACGGTGTAAGTGGGAAAAGGGCGACTGCTTTTATCCACCAAGGGGGTAACACCAATGGGGGTAACAACCAGAGGATTTAATTCTATTTCTACATTGTAAAATCTTGCGGGTCCTTGGATTGCGCGATCGTCCGATAGGGCATAATACAGATTGCGCTGAGCATCGTAGGTGATTCCCGAGAGTCCTCCGAGGGGGGTATTCTGAAAGATAAAGCCGGTGGGGATTTTGAATTCTCCTAGATATTCAATAGGAGAATTTATCACCGAGGCAGAATTAGAAATCGTTGGCTTGGAAGGACTCGCAACGGTTTCGGGAAGGGTTTGCGGTTGACAACCCATGCCAAAAGTACAAGACAATCCCAAAGTTACCCATAAAATAGGATTGATTTTAGCAAAAATCATAGAGGTTTGAGTTGATATGTTTTCTTGGGGTTAGCAAAAATATAAATGTTTTAACCAGCTAAAATAGCTACTATTTCCCGGGTTTAACTTGAATTTATAGCAGTTTTAACCCTGAAATTCAGGAATAACTTTGAGAAAATTGTACCAACCAGTCTTTAACGACAAAGGTCGCGATGCAGTCATCTTCGTTATAGGTTAAAATTAAATCCAGATAATGACGATCGCCCGTTTCTAACCAGCGATCGTACCACACTACACATTGAGCACCGGAGGCTAAGGCATTTTGCCACTCAAATCCGAGATATCGAGCAATCGACTTGAGGGCATAACTTTCCACCGGCATTACTACGGATTTGGTCACCAACTTATGAATATCCACAAACCGATTCAGAATCACTTTCCATCGATGTGGAGGAGTATGGTAGCGTCGGGCCAGTTTTTTGATAGTTTGAATTTCATAGTCACAAAAATGAAAAATTGGGGCAATCGGATAGGTCCAAATTAATTCCAAAAACTGCTCCCAAATTTGCAGTTCCTCTTCGGGACTTTCGGCTAAAAACGCATGAAATTTCTGGATGGGTGCTTCTCCTGGGGCGAGATTGCGGCGATCAACGACTAACACACCCAGTAGAAAATCGAGGTCTAATTCCGGTTGCGCTTCAATATCAAAATAGAGTTCAACGGGAGATACGGGTAGAAACTTCGGAGAAAGCGGCAATTTTTGGGGTAAGGCGATCGCTTGATTATTGAGGGTTGCCTTAGCTTGTATGATCAGATCACGGGCGACAGTTTCCGGTTCATATTGCTTATTGCAAACCTCGACTAGACCATTCGCTAAAGTAAGTACATCCGCATGGGCGAGGGATTCTAGCTGGGTCAAATTGAGTTGTTTTAACTGTTGATACCGAATCGGGGTTACTCCAGGCAGGAGGGAGAGATGCTGTGTCTCTTGGGCGATCGCATAACAATGACTCTGCCAGTGGCACATACTGCAAGGATGTCTTGCCATAAAGACTTCCGGTTCCTGGCGACTGCTCAACATTTTAATGCAAGGGTTTAATATCTCCTGCATTTGAGGGACATATTTCTCTAAATTCACCCTATATTCGCCGGTTTCACGGCAAACTAACCAGGCGTCCTGGGGCCAAGCCCCCTGGACCCCCGCCAACACCAGGGCGTGAAAGGCTGCCATAATTTGATGTTGTGCCTTCGGACGTTTACTAAAGCGAATATCCACGGGAATATAGGACCAATTCCCATACACCGAGGCACCGGGTTTTCGGATTAATAAATCAGGACGACTCATCAGGGTGACCCCTTGGGGTCCTGGAGTCATCAAGACGCCGTGAGCAATGCGATCGACACCCTGTTGCATTAACGCCACAGTTGCCTCGGCACCCTTTACCCAGTCTCCATAGGGATAATTCGGGCGTTGAGCAGGGTATTCTGCCAAAACGTCCTGTCGGTAAACTTCGCTATCCCGTTTCAGTTTGGTGGCAAAATCACTCGCGGATTCTGGATGAGTGCCATTTCCATACAGGTTGAGGAATGACAGGCGCGCACAGCGTTGGTAATCAAATAAAAGGTTGTCAGTTAGCAGCATATCTTTAACATACCAAGAATCAGTCGGCGAGAATACTCAGGTGAACGAACAGCGTGGCGATCGCCTCCGAGTCCCGAGGCAGGGGTGATCAGGCTAATCCGTAGCGGTCTAAAGTGGCCCCCCTGCTGTGGGTTGCTCAGTCCGGAAGAAAGGAAGCATCAAATCAATAGCGCCCCAAGGTAGAGAACATTAATTGATAGAATTTTTAGGAAAGGTTTATTTAATTATAAAGAATCTATTATTAGAATTTATGTAAAACTGGAGATAAAAATTATTGAATTCTCTCATCAGACTCCAACAGAATCCCCCCGCTCACTCGCTACCCGTTCTATGCCTTCTATTTATCACCGCAACTCTCCAACGCGCCGCCTGAGCGCACTGTATATAGTCGCCCTTAGCCTCCTCGCCATTCTTTCGATAGGTGGCGAATTGATGCGGCAGCGATCGCTTCGGGTCATTACTACAGATTCTAAAGTGCTCAATATTGCCGGACGCCAAAGAGCCTTGAGCCAACGGATGAGTAAAGCGGCACTGATCTGGCTGGAATTTCCCCCCCAGGGCGATCGCCAAGTCCAACTCCAAGAACTGCAAGATGCCGTCAACCTCTTTTCCCAATCCCATCTCGGCTTAAAATATGGGGATCCGGCAGTGGGGTTGCCTAAACAGAACAACCCGCAAATTGCCCAAATGTTGGACGAACTGGAACCCTCCTATCAAGCGTTGCGACAAGGTGCAGTCGGTTTACTCTCCGTTGTCACTGAACAAGAAACCCAGGCCGATCGCGAGGCGATTTTGCCCTTTTCTCAACAAATTCTCGCCAATGAAAGGGCATTCTTCTTGGCGATGGATGCCCTCGTCTCCGAGTATGAAAAACAAGCCCTTCAGCGGGTTGAAAATTTGATCCGTTTGGAGTGGTTATTTTTAAGTCTCGGCTTATGCGTCATCCTCCTAGAAGCTGTATTTATCTTTCATCCCTCGGTTCGGCATATTAAAAATTATATCCAGGAGATCCTCAAGTCTCAACAAGAAATGGCGCGAATTGCGTCTCAACTCGAAGAAAATAATATGGAACTTGATTTAGCCCTCCGCGATGCTCAATCAGCTACCCAGTTGAAATCGGAGTTTTTGGCTAATATGAGTCATGAAATTCGGACTCCCATGAATGCAGTCATTGGCATGACTGGATTGTTAATCGATACGGAACTCAACCCCACTCAGCGAGATTTTGTAGAGACGATTCGCAACAGTAGTGAAGCGTTATTGACAATTATCAATGATATTTTAGATTTATCGAAAATAGAAGCGGGAAAATTGTCCTTAGAACAGACGCCTTTTGACCTGCGCGAGGCGGTGGAAGATTCTCTGGTTCTCGTCGCGGCAAAAGCCTCGGAAAAGGAACTCGAATTGGGTTACCTCATGGATGAAAACACCCCCGTTCGCATTATCAGTGATGTCACCCGGTTGCGCCAAATTTTAGCCAATCTTCTCAGCAATGCGGTCAAATTTACGGAACGGGGTGAAGTTCGGGTCTTAGTAGAATCTGAGGAAATTGGCAATTGGTCACCGTTTTCCAGCCTATTTTCCAACTCCAACCCCGACTCTTTAGTAGGGACATTGGATCCGAATCAGACGTTGTTTGAACTCAAGTTTTCTGTCATGGATACGGGAATTGGGATTCCCGAGGAAAACATCAATCAACTGTTTCGCTCTTTTTCTCAACTTGATGCTTCCACGACTCGAAAATATGGCGGGACTGGGTTAGGGTTAGTGATTAGTAAACGGCTGTGTGAACTGATGGGGGGGAGAATGTGGGTAGAAAGTAAGGTAGGAGAAGGCTCTACTTTCTATTTTACCATGATTGTGGCTAAAGATTCCCAACCTTTGCCGGTTTATGAAATAGGAACTGAAGCGAAGTTACAAGGGAAGCGGCTGTTAATTGTCGATGATTATGAAATCAATCGCCAAATTTTAATCCGACAAACTCAGAAGTGGGGGATGATTCCCGTTGCGGTGAGTTCGCCATCGGAGGCGATCGCCACTTTGAATCGGGGAGAATCGTTTGATTTGGCAATTCTGGATATGCAGATGCCAGAAATGGATGGGATTACTCTCGGGTCTGAGTTGCACAAGTTGCGAGACCCCCAAACGCTTCCCTTGATTTTATTGACCTCAATGGGTCAATCTCTCAATGCTTCTTTGCTGAATTTTGCCGGTTGTTTTACCAAACCCATTAAATGTTCTCATTTGTATGAAGTGTTACTCAATGTAGTTGCCAAAAAGAAGGCGATTATTTCGGCCCATGCCCCTTCTATCCCTCAGATTGACCCCCAACTGGCGGAACGATTTCCTTTACGAATTCTTCTGGCTGAGGATAATCGGATTAATCAAAAAGTTGCCCTCAAAATTTTAGACCAAATGGGATATCAGGCCGATGTTGCTAATAATGGGTTAGAAGCTTTAGCGGCATTGCATCAGCATTCTTATGATGTGGTTTTGATGGATGTTCAAATGCCAGAAATGGATGGATTAGAAGCGACTCGCCAGATTAACCAGGAGTGGGGGCCCAGCCAGCGGCCTCAGATTGTGGCGATGACGGCAGGTGCAATGGAAGGCGATCGCCAGAAATGTTTAGAAGCGGGGATGGATGAGTATATTACTAAGCCGGTCAAAGTTACTGTACTCCAGACCATTCTGGAGAAAATAGCCGCCCAAAAATATCTCAATCCCAATTGATTTTTCCCCTATCAGTCACCTAAACATCACCCAGGATTACCTGTATTTTTGAAAATTACTCCTGTTCAAGGTATTGAGAAATTATGAACTATTCCGTGGTAAGATTAATTCTAGGGTTAGCCTGATTTAGGCAGGCTGTATTTTTAAGGTAAATTCATCGGTTAAGGGGATGGCAAAACATAAATTATCCAAACGTTCGTAGTAATCCATTCAAAGGTTATCTGAAAATGACTCCTGAAGGAGTCACTACAAACGAACATTTTGGGAATTTTATTTTTTAGAGTTCCCTAAATCTGATTAAAACATGAGGTCAATTACTGTGAAAGAAGCCAATCGCCAGCAATTTCCCGCTTTAAAGAATAAATCCTATTTTAACTATGGTGGACAAGGACCGATGCCGGAATCGGCATTAACCGCCCTGTTTCAATCCTATCAATCAATTCAGGAAAAAGGGCCATTTAGCGGAGAAGTGTTACTCTGGATCTCTGAAGAACTTGCGGCAACTCGACAGGCGATCGCCTCGGAACTCGGGGTCATGGCAGATACCATTACCCTCACCGAAAATGTCTCGATTGGATGCAATATTCCCCTCTGGGGTTTGGATTGGCAACCGGGCGATCGCATCCTAATCGGCGACTGCGAACATCCCGGAATTGTCGCTGCTGTCAATGAACTCGCCCGTCGGTTCGATTTACAAGTTTCCATTTGTCCCTTAATGGAAACTTTAAATGAGGGGAATCCCACGTTGGCGATCGCCTCCCATCTCCACCCCAATACTCGCTTAGTCGTTCTCAGTCATATCCTCTGGAATACCGGCCAAGTTTTACCCCTTACCGATATTGTTAAAGTTTGCCATGAATTTAACAAAAAATCCACCCCTTACCCAAAAATTAGAGTCCTGGTCGATGCTGCCCAATCCGTCGGGATTTTACCCTTAAATCTCACCAAAACAGGGGTTGATTATTATGCCTTTACTGGACATAAATGGTGGTGTGGACCGGAAGGGTTAGGTGGATTATATGTCAGTCCTGATGCCGCTGAAACCCTTCATCCTACCTTTATTGGTTGGCGCAGTGTTGCCTTGAATTCTATCGGGGATTGGGAAGGATTTAAACCCGATGGACGACGGTTTGAAATGGCAACTTCCGCTTATCCCTTATTAGCCGGATTACGAAAGGCGATCGCCTTTCATCAGGGCATGGGAACCCCTGAAGAACGCTACGATCGCATCCAAGCCTTAAGTCATCAACTCTGGACAAAACTCCGAGACTTACCGGATATTATTTGTTTAAAAGTCACGCCACCGGAAGCAGGTTTAGTCTCCTTTCAGATTAATGAAAATCCGCGAAAATCTGGGGCAACTCATGACAAATTGGTGAAATTTTTGGAAAAAGAACATCGCGTCATGGTTCGGACTATTCTCAAGCCGGATTGTGTACGAGCTTGCGTTCATTATTTTACCTTAGAATCTGAAATTGAACAACTAATTCAGGGAATTCAAGATTATTTTCAACAGATTTCATCTCATTAAAACCCCAAAAATTAATCAGGCTATTTCCCCAACGGTGACCTTGATTCTTATTATTGGGAGAAAATGGGCTAAAATTGTCTGGGGATGGCAGTAGAGAGGCAATATCTGGTGTCTCTCGACGAGATTATTCCTTTATCCTGTTGTTATTTTTTAGATGATATAGGCCGTGAAAACTCGACCCGTTGTTTATATCGCCATTACCAATCATGGTTTTGGTCATGCAGTGCGCGCCGCCTCAGTGGCGGCAGAAATTCAAAGGCTAAATCCGGACATTTTGTTAATTTTAGTTACTACCGCACCCCGTTGGTTATTGGAAAGTTATATTACCGGAGATTTTATCTTACGGGAAAGGGCTTTAGATGTGGGAGTGATTCAGGCAGATAGCTTAAAAATGGATAAAGTAGCTACTTTAGAAAAATTGCAAGAGATTCGCAAGCGACAATATGCGATCGCCTCGGGGGAAGTTAACTTTATTCAACTCAATCGGGTCGGATTAATTCTAGCTGATATTCCCCCCTTAGCGGCAACTATTGGTAAAGCCGCAGGCATTCCCGTCTGGATGATGAGCAATTTTGGGTGGGATTTTATCTATCGTCCTTGGGGCGGAGAATTTGAAGCCATTGCCGATTGGATTGCCGACTGTTTCAGTCAATGTGACTGCTTATTTCGTCTGCCCTTTCACGAACCGATGAGTGCCTTTCCTCTCATTAAAGATTTCGGTTTAACTGGCGGTACTCCCCGCTATCAACCGGAAACAATCCGCCAGGAATGGGGGCTAAAATCTTCTATAGAACAAACAATTTTACTTACTTTTGGCGGATTGGGATTGGAACAAATTCCTTATCATAATTTGCATAAATTTCCTGACTGGCAATTTATCACCTTTGACCACAATGCACCAGATTTGCCGAATTTAGTTAAAATTGACAATCAAACCAATAGCGATCGCCTGCGTCCCGTGGATTTTATGCCGGTTTGTGGGCGAGTCGTTTCCAAACCAGGATTCAGCACCTTTTCAGAAGCTTGTCGCCAAAATGTGCCGATTATCTCCCTGACCCGAGAAGGGTTTGCTGAATCCCCCTTATTACTCTCGGGAATCCAACAGCATTCTCATCACAGAATTGTCTCCCCTGAAGAGTTTTTCGAGGGGAATTGGGACTTTTTACGAGAACCTCCTCTCCCCCCACAATCAACCGACCCCTTACTCAAAGATGGGACGGAAGCGATCGCCCAGGCAGTGGTGGATTATTTCCAAACGGAATCTCCTTCTGAACGTTAACCATTTTACCCCTTAAATTTATGACTTACCATCAACAAACTCTCCAACTGAAAACCACCGGCAAATCCCTGGCTAAAGTCACGGCTAAAGTGGAAGAAGTTGTAGCAAAATCTGGGGTTCAAACGGGCCTCTGTACCCTATTTCTGCGCCATACCTCCGCAAGTTTATTGCTGCAAGAAAACGCCGACCCGGATGTGTTAGAAGATTTACAACATTTCTTTTCCGATTTAGTTCCCGAACAACGTCGCTACCGCCATAGTACCGAAGGTCCTGATGATATGCCCGCCCATATTCGCACGGCCCTCACCCATACGAGTGAGCAAATTCCCATCAATCGAGGTCGATTAGTGCTTGGAACTTGGCAGGGAATTTATATTTGGGAACACCGGCAACAAGGTCATTATCGAGAATTAGTCGTCCATATTCAGGGGGAATGATAATCCGTAATCTGGCTTAAACTGAGGCAGTAGAGGCTAAAAATTCAAGCAAGTCCCGGTGAGGAATTCCATGATGGGTATTTCCCAGAATCAGGAAATAGGCGATGATGCCGATCGCCCGAATAACCGCCAGAAACTGGTCTACTGGACAGTCGGATTCACCGCGATCACAATGGCAGTGGCGGGAATTGGGATTTATCTCCTGGATCAGATGGTCCTCTTCCAAGGGCGATCGCATTTAGAACAAATTGTCCAGATTCAAGCCCAACTAATCCAGGGGATTGCCACCGTCACGGATACGCCGCAAACCGCCTGGAAGTCCGCCCAACAAGCCTATCAACTCCCTCAACCTTCAGGGATGCGTGTGGCGATCGCCTGGGTGGAAACCGACGATTCCCCGGTGATGTGGCAACAGGGAACAGCCAGCGATCGCCCTTGGATTCCTGTAATCCCGGATTCTGAACTTGCCGATGCCATCCACCGGGCGATCGTCGGGGAAACCGGCAGTGAGTTGATTACGGACGAACAGGGCATTCCAGCGATCGTCGCTTATGCCCCTATTCCCGACTTAAATGGGGCAGTTTTGACCCAGATTGAGGTCCGACAAATTCGCTCATCTTACCTACCCGGTCCTGCGATCGCCACGGGCATTGCCTCCCTCTTCATTTGCACTACAGGGATACTCTTTGTCTACCAAAGTAACCGATTTCTTACCCTTGAAAAGCGCAATTCTCACCAATATCAAGCCATGTTGGAAGCGGCCCCCGAGGGGACCATTGCCATCACCGATGGCGGTAAAATTCATTGGATGAATACGGCTGCTTTGCAACTGTTTGGCTATAGCGAATCAGAATTACAAGGGCAAAATTTGAAACTGTTGATGCCCTGGTTAATGCAACAAGAAATTGATGCCTATTTAACCCTTTTTCTGAACACTCGTAAAATGCCGGGGGAGAACAATTCGGCTTATGAATTAGTGGGACAGCGTAAAAATGGCACAACGTTTCCCATTGAACTGGCGATCGCTCATGTTCTCTTACCCCAAGGACAACTCTACACCCTGTTTGTCCGCGACATCACCGAACGCAAACGCGCCCAGGAGAAATTGCAAGAAAGCTACAATCTATTGCAAGCCATTTCCGAAGGGACAACGGATAGTATTTTTGTCAAAGACCTTCAGGGTCGCTATCTCTCCATTAACTCTGCCGGGGCCAAGGCAATAGGTAAGCCCATAGATGAAATTTTAGGAAAAAATGATACAGAATTATTATCCCCAGAAACTGCTCGCCAACGGATGAAAAATGACCATCGGATTTTATTAGAGGGAGAGACTCAGCTTTTAGAAGAAGAAATTGTGCCATTGAATGCAGATTATCCTTTGTCTCAAACCCGGACCTATCTAACCTCAAAAACCGTGTATCGTTCTGCCCAAGGTTATGCGATTGGATTAATTGGTGTTGCCCGAGATATCAGCGATCGCGTTGAAGCAGAAACCGCCTTGCGCGACACCGTGGAACGATTGCATCGGACTTCCGGAGAATTGCAGGAAAAAAATCAGCAACTCGAAGCTACATTAACTCAACTGCAACGGACTCAAACCCAGTTAATTCAATCGGAAAAAATGTCCTCCCTGGGTCAAATGGTGGCGGGAATTGCCCATGAAATTAATAATCCCGTGAATTTTATTTCCGGGAATTTGGGATATGTTCGCGATTACCTGGTAAATTTACTCGATTTAGTCGAACTCTACCGACAACAATATGGAGAAACAGACCCGATAATTGCCGATAAACTCGAAGACATAGAATTTGATTTTTTGCAAGAGGATTTGCAGAAAATTTTGGGTTCAATGAAAGTGGGAACCGATCGCATCCGAGGCATCGTGCAATCACTCCGCACCTTTTCCCGCCTCGATGAAGCGGAAATGAAGCAAGTGAATATTCACGAAGGCATCGAAAGCGCTTTATTGATATTGCAAGGCAGATTCAAAGCCACGGATAAGCGACCAGAAATCGATATTATCCCAGAATTTGGCGTACTGCCATCGGTGGAATGTTATGCCGGACAACTGAATCAAGTGTTTATGAATCTCCTGAATAATGCGATCGATGCCTTAGAGCAAAAATACAACCGCAAGTTAGGAGAAATACCCCCGGAATTCCCCACCATTCGCATCCTCACCGCCGTCACTGGCGATCGAGTGACAATTCGCATCATCGACAATGGTCCCGGCATGACGCCAGAAATCCAAGCCCGACTCTTCGACCCCTTTTTCACCACCAAACCCGTCGGCAAAGGCACCGGATTAGGACTGTCTGTTTGCTATCAAATTATCGTAGAAAAACATCAAGGTAAAATCTCCTGTCACGCCACCCCAGATTTAGGGTCAGAATTTGTGATAGAAATTCCCATCTTTCAAGGGTTGACTTAAAATATTTTAACCCGACCCGCAGGCTAAAGCACCCATAGCAACACCGGCGGGGCGGGGGATAAATCCCCCGCCTAATAGCTAAAGTCGGTTAAAACCGACTAAGAAAACTAAAATAACTGCAACAAATAAAATCTTTTATGAGATATCCCCCAACCCCACATTAACAACGTCAATCGGCTTTTCCAATTCTGCCAAACCTCTCATGCAGAACTTTTTTATGAAAATCCCTAAAAATACCATCGGATAAGTCTTTCAGTCGGTTTTAACCGACTTTAGCTGTTAGGCGGGGGATTTATCCCCCGCCGGGTGTTGCATTAGGTTAGCCTGCGGGTTATTTAATTAACTAACCCGCAGTAACCCCAGCAATCGGAATCTGCACCTCGCTAAGTTTCATCGCTTCCGGAGTCATCGGAGAATTGTACAACAACCGGCGAGGCGGACCGCCGATCGCATACTCCGAATGTTCCTTCAACCAATCTTGCAACCGCTGCAAATGTTGTTCATAACTCGCCCAACTATAAGCCCCTTGAATGCCAATACTCACCACCGTCATCGGCGGATAATCCGTCACCTTCACCTCATCTGTCAGGATTTCCGGCGAAATATCCCGGTTGGGATATAAAAACGAAACTTCCGCAGTTTGGGGCGTTTCTACTTCCGGACTTAACCCATCCAAATACCGCACTTCAACCGGGGTTGTCATGGCAATTTGATTGGTACTAATATGCTGATATAACGGATTAAAAGCAACTTGGCTGGCTTGTTGAGGATTCCCCGAATGGCTGTAAGTGACTGCCCGATACTCGGGATACTCTTTTACTTCGATCGCCCCAGGTGGGGTAGGATTCGGAAAATCATGGGGTAAAGATGCAGACATGATGGCGTTTTAAACTGAAGAGTTCAAGATGTGAAAAATTTCTGAGAGGGTGACAAGACAGCTAGACCACTTGCTGTACAAGGGATAAAGCTTTTAGTCCTTGCCGAAAATTGTGAGC
>JAMXFF010000047.1 GCA_025370845.1 Laspinema palackyanum D2a
CCCTTAGCAAGGGGAGGGTTGGGTGGGGTCTCCGGAGCCCTCCCCTTAGCAAGGGGAGGGTTGGGTGGGGTCTCCGGAGCCCTCCCCTTAGCAAGGGGAGGGTTGGGTGGGGTCTCCGGAGCCCTCCCCTTAGCAAGGGGAGGGTTGGGTGGGGTCTCCGGAGCCCTCCCCTTAGCAAGGGGAGGGTTGGGTGGGGTCTCCGGAGCCCTCCCCTTAGCAAGGGGAGGGTTGGGTGGGGTCTCCGGAGCCCTCCCCTTAGCAAGGGGAGGGTTGGGTGGGGTCTCCGGCACTCTAGGCTTTTGTCACCTCACCGGCAGCCGCTTCCCCATTGTGAGTTTCCAGATGACGGGAAGCAAGATATTCATACATCTCCCAACGGGTGTTGATGTCGTTTTGTGCTTCCGCTAATAACCGCTTGGCATCAGCGGGTTTGGTTTTGGTCAACATCTTGAATCGGTTCTCGTTGTACATGGAATATTCCACCCCTTTCTTGGGCGATCGCATATCCAATTGCAACGGATTTTTCCCTTGTTCCACCAAATCCGGGTTATAGCGATACAGCAACCACCGTCCCGCTTCTACCATGTCTTTCTGGTGATTCATGGCAGTCGTCATGTTGATGCCGTGGGCGATACAGTGAGAATAGGCGATAATTAAGGACGGTCCGTCATACGCTTCGGCTTCTAGGAAGACTTTCAGAGTATGTTCGTCTTTGGCCCCCATTGCGACGCTGGCGACGTACACATTCCCATAAGTCATGGCAATTAAGCCCAAGTCTTTCTTGGCGGCAGGTTTGCCACCGGCGGCGAATTTGGCGACGGCCCCTCGGGGAGTGGCTTTGGAGGCTTGTCCTCCGGTGTTGGAGTAAACTTCGGTATCTAGGACAAGGATATTGACATTTCGTCCGGAGGCGATGACGTGATCTAAACCACCGTAGCCGATGTCATACGCCCAACCGTCACCACCGATAATCCACACATCTTTTTTGACGAGGTAATCGGCTAGACTGGCGAGTTGCTGGGCATCTGGGGAGTTCATCCCTTGTAATTTTTCTTTGAGGGCTGCGACGCGATCGCGTTGTTCCCAGATGTCGGCTTCGTTTTTCTGGGTGGCATTGAGAATGCCGGTAACGAGGTTGTCTCCAATCTCACTGCTGAGTTTTTGGAGTAATTCGGCGGCGAATTGGGCTTGTTTATCGATGGAAACCCGGAATCCTAGGCCGAATTCGGCGTTATCTTCAAACAGGGAGTTGGACCAAGCGGGTCCCCGTCCTTCGGCGTTTTGTGCCCAGGGGGTGGTGGGGAGGTTGCCGCCATAGATGGAGGAACAGCCGGTGGCGTTGGCGATGACACTGCGATCGCCAAACAGTTGAGAGACTAACTTGAGATAAGGAGTTTCGCCACATCCGGCACAAGCGCCGGAGAACTCGAAGAGGGGTTCTTGGAGTTGTTGCTGACGAATGCGATCGAGATGCAATGTGCGGCGATCGGGGTTGGGTAAGTTCATGAAGAATTCCCAGTTTTCCCGTTCAGGTTCCCGCAGCGGAATCTGCGCTTCCATGTTAATCGCTTTCAGGGACGGCATGGATTTGTTTTTGGCGGGACAAACTTCGACACAGATGCCACAGCCGGTACAATCTTCCGGGGAGACTTGAATGGTAAACTGAGTTCCAGCGAAGTCTTTATCTTTAGTATCGGTTGCCTTAAAGGTAGCCGGTGCATTAGCTAGTTCTGCCGGTTCATAAACTTTCCCTCGGATGACGGCATGGGGACAAACCATGATACATTTGCCGCATTGGACGCACACATCCGGGTCCCAAACGGGAATTTCTGTGGCAATATTCCGTTTTTCCCATTTGGAGGTAGCGGTGGGATAAGTGCCATCACAAGGTAAGGCACTCACGGGCAGAACTTCCCCTTCTTTCACCAGCATTTTGCCTTCCACTTCGCGAACAAAGGCGGGGGCTAAATCGGGAACAGCGGGTTGTTTGTGCAGGGAACTGTTAGCTTGTCCGAGAGGAACTTCAAACAGGTTGGCGAGGGTATTATCCACCGCTTGCAGGTTCATGCGGACGATTTCTTTGCCTTTTTTGCCGTAGGTTTTCTCGATCGCCTTCTTGATTTGGGCAATGGCTTCGTCCCGAGGCAGAACTCCAGCTAAGGCGAAGAAACACACCTGCATGACGGTGTTAATCCGTCCACTCATGCCACTGTCGCGGGCGACTTTGTTGGCATCAATGGTATAGACTTTTAAGCCTTTGCGGACAATTTTTTCTTGGGTTTCAATGGGGAGTTGATTCCAAACTTCCTCATGGGGATAGGGGCTATTTAAGAGGAAGATCGCACCCGGGGCGGCTGCACTTAAAACGTCTAATTTTTCCAGGAAAATCCACTGATGACAGCCGATAAAGTTGGCTTGTTCAATCAGGTAAGTGGAACGAATCGGTTGGGGTCCAAACCGTAGGTGGGAAATGGTAATTGCCCCGGATTTTTTGGAGTCATAGACAAAGTAGCCTTGGGCATAATTGTCTGTTTCTTCCCCAATAATTTTAATGGAGTTTTTGTTCGCCCCCACGGTGCCATCGGACCCTAATCCATAGAACATTGCCCGAACTACGCTATCGGGTTCGGTGGAGAAATTGGGGTCGTAATCTAGGGATGTGTGAGTGACATCATCATTGATGCCGATGGTAAAGTGATTTTTGGGTTTAGCTTGGCTAAGATTATCAAAGATAGCTTTGACCATCGCCGGAGTGAATTCCTTGGAGGATAAGCCATAGCGCCCTCCCACCAGTTTCGGCAAGCGATCGCCGGTCCATTCTTCATGCATCGCGGTGACGACATCCAGATACAAGGGGTCACCTCCGGCCCCCGGTTCTTTTGTGCGATCTAAGACTGCGATCGCCTTGACGGTTTCCGGGATAGCAGCAACCAACCGTTTCATATCCAAGGGCCGATACAGTCGCACTTTCAAGACGCCGACTTTTTCCCCTTGGGCGTTCAAGTAATCGACAGTTTCATGGACGGTTTCGCAACCGGAACCCATTAAGATAATTAGGCGATCCGGGTCTGGTGCACCGTGATACTCAAACAATTGATACTTGCGTCCCGTGAGTTCTCCAAACTGGTCCATTGCCTGCTGTACGATGTCGGAACAGTCGGTATAGAAGGGGTTGACTGTTTCTCTCGCTTGGAAATAGACATCGGGGTTTTGGGCTGTTCCCCGCAAGACGGGGCGATCGGGAGTTAAGGCGCGATCGCGATGGGCGAAGACTCCCGCATCATCAATCAGCGATCGCAAGTCCTCATCCTCTAACAGTTCTACTTTCTGGATTTCGTGAGAGGTCCGGAACCCATCAAAGAAGTGAATGAAGGGGATGCGGGATTTCAAGGTTGCCGATTGAGCAATTAAGGCAAAATCATGGGCTTCCTGGACCGAGGCGGAACATAAGAGGGCAAATCCGGTACTGCGGACCGCCATCACATCACTATGATCCCCAAAAATCGAAAGGGCTTGGGCTGCCAGCGATCGGGCGGCAACGTGAATGACTGCACAAGTGAGTTCCCCGGCTATTTTGTAGAGATTGGGGATCATTAATAGTAATCCCTGAGACGCGGTAAAGGTGGTTGTCAGGGAACCTGTTTGCAAGGCCCCATGTACCGTTCCCGCCGCCCCCGCCTCACTTTGCATTTCCACCACCGAGGGAATCGTCCCCCAGAGGTTCGGACGCCCTTCGGACATCCAAGCATCCGCCCATTCTCCCATCGGTGAAGCGGGGGTAATGGGATAAATGGCAATTACTTCATTTAATTTATACGCAACTCGGGCAACAGCCTCGTTTGCGTCAAGAGTCGCAAATGTTCTCGTACTCATATTTTTAACCTTTGTGAAGCAACGATTTAGCTTTTGTGCGCCTAAATAGGCCGGATTAGCCCGGGCAGGGTTCCCAGGAATCAGGGAAAATTTTTCCAGTCAATCCGCAATCCGATGACTCCCTCTTGTGTACTAATCCTTTCAGCAATTTTTGAGGGGTTGTTTAAGGGGAACGGTCCAGTTAAACAACTTTTGTTTTGTTTAATTTGCCTTGCTCATAACTTGATTTTGTTTTGCAACCCCCAGGTTTCTTAACTTGATTTTAACCCTCCTTAAAACGGACAGTTGCTCTTTTTCTCCTCTTGATTATAACATCCTCATCGATGATAATTGGAAGATTTTTTTGGGGAAATTACCCCGGATGATTCGGAAGCCGTTTTCTACCGGGTAATTGGCCTTATAGGGGTGGGTAATTGCTTAAATTGATTGTTTAATTTTTATTAAAATTTTAGGGGAAATTCCTAAAATATGGTATTATCCTGAAATGGTAAATTTGTTACATAACTTATCAAAAAAACCGCCCCCGTTGAGGGTAGCGGTTTTTTAACAAGATGTCTTGGTTCATCAAGTGGGGGGATTAGACCTCTTGGATTTGTTTAAAATAATCTAAAGTTTCTTGCGCTTCGCCCTCATCGATGATACTCAAGGCAAACCCGACATGAATGATCGCATAGTCCCCTACTTTGGCCTCGGGGACATAGGCAAGATTCACGGTTTTGACCACGCCGCCAAAGCTGACCCGGCCCGATCGCAACAACGGTTCGTCATTTTCATTAATACTGATAATTTGGCCCGGTATTGCTAAACACATTCTGAAAATTACTCCTGATTCAGATTTCGATAGGCGGCAACCACTTGCCCCAGGGCAATCCCCCCATCATTGGGCGGGATCCGTTGATGCCAGTAAGGACGGAACCCCTTTAATTTTAACCGACGAATGACCTGTTCCGTTAAGTAGGCATTTTGAAAACAACCCCCGGTGAGCACAATTCGTTCCTCGCCGACCCATTGGGCAACCGCCAGGATAGAGTCTACTAAGGTATTATGAAATTTAGCAGAAATAATTCCTATGGGGAGGCGATCGCCTACATCTCTTAAGATTGCTAAAATTGTCGGTTCCCAATCCGCAATGGCCACCCCTTCCCCGGTTTGAATGGGTAAGGGATAACTTTCCTCGGTCATCCAACCTTCTAGGGCAAATTCCAAGGCAGTCGCCGCTTGTCCTTCAAAACTAATCTGAGATTTCAACCCGGCGATCGCTGCCACGCCATCAAACAACCGTCCCACACTAGAGGTAACCGGAGTATTAATCTGTTTCTCTAACATTGATCGCAGCAGGGTCAACTCCAACGGGGTAAACGCCTGGAGGATATGTTGATAATTTTCAGTTACCCCCTCCGTAAACAACCGATTGCCCAACACTTCATATAATAACCCCAAGGCCACCCGGCGAGGTTCCTTCACCGCCTTGTCCCCTCCCAACAGGGGAAACGTGCGAAAATGGGCCACTCGGTCCCAGGATTGGGGAGAAACCCGCAGAAACTCACCGCCCCAAATCGTCCCATCTAACCCATATCCCGTCCCATCCCAGGCCACTCCCAAGACTGTTTCCTCTAAAAGTTGATTTTCCGCCATACAAGCGAGAACATGGGCATAATGATGTTGAACCTCTATTTGTGGCAATCCTAATCCCTCAGCAAACCGGGTAGACCGATAGTCCGGATGGGCATCTCGGGCGACAATTTCTGGGTTTGCCTCATACAGTTGCTGTAAACTCGCAGTCGCCTCCTGAAATGCCTGAAATGCTTGGGGTGTCTCTAAGTCTCCGATATGTTGACTCACAAAAATTTGGGGGAATACGCCAATAGCGACTGCACTTTTCAAATGAGCACCCACTGCTAAAATTGCGGGGGGAGACGGAGGAGAATCCGGGGTAACTTTCAGGGAAATGGGTAAAGGCGCATACCCTCGGGCCCGTCGCATCACCATTTCCCGCCCTGCCACAACCCTCACAACCGAGTCATCCACCGCCCGAACAATTGGGCGATCGTGGACGAGAAATCCATCGGCAATGTTTTTTAGGCGATCGCGCGCTTCCCATTCATCGATACAAATTGGTTCATCAGAAAGATTACCACTCGTCGCTACTACAGGTTTACCCAACCCTGTCAACAGGAGATGATGTAAGGGTGTGTAAGGCAACATCACCCCCAAATAGGGATTATCCGGGGCAACTTCTGGGGCAATATTCGTTGCAGTGTCAGACAACCGTCGCAATAACACAATCGGACATTCTGGCGATCGCAACAGTCTCTCCTCAATTGCCGTTACCTGACACTCGTGGCGAACTTGTTCCAATGAGGGATACATGACTGCAAATGGTTTTTCTTCCCGATGCTTACAACGCCGCAGACGACGGACTGCTGCTGAGTTGCCTGCATCAACCATCAAATGAAATCCACCTAATCCCTTAACCGCCAAAATTTGACCGCGATTCACTGTAGAAATGGCATCCTTTAAAGCGCGATCGCCCGTTGCCAATACCTCTCCCAACTCCGTCCAAAATTCCAACTGTGGACCACAGTTAGGACAAGCATTCGGTTGGGCATGAAATCGCCGATTTAAGGGATTGTCATATTCCGCCTGACAGTCGGGACACATCTGAAATTCTTGCATCGACGTATTGGCGCGATCGTAAGGTAATTCCCGAATAATCGTATAACGAGGACCGCAGTTAGTGCAATTGGTAAACGGATAACGATAGCGGCGATTCTGGGGGTCAAAAATCTCCTGCAAACAATCGGGACAAGTCGCAATATCCGGCAACACCACCGCCGTTTTTGCCCCCGCCACACTGGGCCGAATTTCAAACGCCGTAAACCCCACCGGTTCTAACCAAGAGGATTCCAGAGATTGAATAAAGGAAATTGCTGGTTTTTCTCGGTCCAATCGCAGTAAGAAGGTTTCTAATTGTTCGGGGGTTCCTTCTACTTCAATAAACACTCCTTGGGCAGAATTATTCACCCATCCGTTCAGTTGCAGTTCGGTAGCAAGTCGATAAATAAAGGGACGAAATCCCACCCCCTGTACCGCCCCTCGAACAGTGATGGAGACGCGAGTTAAGTTAGGCATAACAATAGGAGATTTCAATAATAAATTCATAACTAATTTCCCCTGTTTGTAGTAACGACTTCAGTCGTTTCCGGATTGTTCGTAGTAACGACTTCAGTCGTTTCCGGGTTCGTACTCAAGAGGGATAACGACTGAAGTCGTTACTACGAACTAAGAGAAGAGAACGACTGAAGTCGTTACTACGAACTAAGAGGGATAACGACTGAAGTCGTTACTACGAACAGAAGAGAAATCATGAAACTGCACTGACTGGCGACTTCTTCAAATGCTGTTCTAAATATCCATACCACTCACTCATTCCTTGTCCTTTCCGCGAAGATACTTCAAAAACTGCTGCTTGCGGTGCCATTTTTCTAATATTTTCTAACGCCTTCTCCCGGTCAAACTCCACCGCTTCGGCAATGTCAATTTTACTAATAATCACCACTTGGGCCGATTTAAACATTGTCGGATACTTCAACGGTTTATCTTCCCCTTCCGTCACCGACAATAACACCACTCGCAAATCTTCCCCTAAATCATAAGCAGCAGGACAAACTAGATTGCCCACATTTTCAATCACCAATACATCTAAGGCATCTAAATTAAGCTGTTGGGCAGCTTTCAACACCATATCCGATTCTAAATGGCAGACAGTTCCTGTGGTAATTTGGACCGCTGATGCCCCACTATTGCTGAGTCGAATAGCATCGTTATCGGTTTCTAAGTCTCCGACAATGATGCCGGTGGGAATGCGACTGCCGATATCCTGAACCATCCGTTCTAAGAAGGCGGTTTTCCCAGAACCCGGGGAAGAAAGTACATTCAAAACCAGCAAATTTTTAGCCATAAAATAGCCGCGATTTCGTTCGGCAAGGCGGTCATTTTTGGCTAAAACTGATTGTCCCACCACAATGGTTTGATGGGTGTCATCATGATGATGATGGTGATGGCCATTTTCATGACTGTGAGTATGGCCATTTTCATGACTGTGAGTATGGATTCCGACTTCTCCGACGACGCTGCATCCGCAATTAGTACACATCAGTTATGAAACCTCCAAGGATGTTAACTCGATTTCTTGTCCGCTTTGGATGTGATGGGTAAGTTGATGACAATGGGGACATTCATAAAACAAATCAATGGGTTCAAAGTTGCGATCGCAGGTGGGACAATGACAAATCACCGGAACTCGTTCAATTTCAAATTTTGCCCCTTCTGCGATCGTGCCTCGGGTTACCACATCAAAGGCAAATTCTAAGGCATCCGGAACCACCCCAGACAATTCCCCCACCCGCATTTTCAGGCGATGAATTTTGCTGGCATTTTGTGCTAAAGCACAATCTAAAGCAATATTTAAAGTATTCTCCATCAAACTAACTTCATGCATAATAATCTAAGTTATCTTTACTCTCCCCCATCCTCCCCATCTCCCAATTCTCCCCCATCCTCCCCATCCTCCCCATCTCCCAATTCTCCCCCATCTCTACCCCCAGTTTCAATCAACTCCGCGATCGCCTCCAATGCCTCCGCCATTCCTCGTTTAGTAACCGCAGAAAACGTCTCCCCAAACTCGAAATCTATCGCCGGAATTGCCACTAACCACCCTTGGGGAGACTTGCCATAGAGGGTTTTAGCGAGAATCAGCAGGGAGGACGGGTCGCTACTATGACCTAAACTCTGAGGAGAGATGAGATGATCGCCGTCGAGTTTGACCACTTGTAGTCCTTGTTCCTCCGTGGCGGGATAGGCATCGATAAAGATGGCCAAATCTACCTCAGACAGAGGTTCGGCCAATTCCGGGGTGAGTTGGTGTTGAGACAGCGATCGCACCTTGGGTAATCCCCAGGATGCCACTTCCTCCGCCACCCGTTGTCCTACGCCGTCATCGCGACGCAGGTCATTTCCATATCCGATCGCCAGAATTGCCGGGGACTCCTGTGGGATTGACAGCATTTTCTTGATTTGATTCTCTAACAATATTCTAACGTAACTTCCTTCTGTTTGTCCCGCAAGAATTTAACGACTTCCTCCACTAAACTGCGGCGAATTGAAATATTCTTCGGCAGCAAGGGATTTTGATAAAATTCATTAATTTTTTGACCCACCATAAATAAAATAGAGTCGGATTGTAAAATTTCTTTTGCCAACAAGACGGATCCATTTTGGTCCGAGGGTAACCGGGTAATATCGCAGTTACAATTTTTCAAGACTTCCAGACATTTAGACAATGTTAAAATCCCTTCCGTGACTAAATCAATGGCGCTTAATTTACCAATGGGGGGTAAATCACGCCGCATCGTTGAAATATCCATTTCGATGGTTTCCCCCAGATATTTGGCCACGATATTTCCCGTAGTTCCCCCACAGACTACTTTGCGTCCTTCAAAGGTTAACAAGCGTTCTACATACTGTTGATCGTGACTCTGATCTAAAGGAGGACCTGTAAAAATCATCAAGGGATTGCGTTGGCGAACATACACCCCAACAAAGGTGGCATCATCGCCAATTTTTCCCCCATAAAGGGAATGGGTTTCGGCGATGGTTTTTTGGACAATTCGTCTAGCATTTCGCGTCTGAGTTAGAAAGAGTCCTTCGATATATTGGGCAACATTATCCCATCCCCAACCGAAATTTAAGGCCACCCCTAAACCGGCATAGAGGACGCCATCACTCATACATCCTAAAAAATCCCCTTCTTTGAGACTGCCTTCATAAACGGTAATTTTTTTCTCTAAAATTTTCTCGGTTTTCCCCTCTAATTTAACCAATTTACCTTGGTCAAAATACAAGGGAGGTGGATTGTCAAAATTGATAACTTTAAATAGATCCGTATGGTTATCGATTTGTAAAATGGTAAAAGTTGCGTAGGCAATTTTTCTAACTTGACAAATCGGTAAAGTCCCGATAACGGTTTTAATCACTTCCTCTAAGGGGACATCCTCATTCAGCATGGAAATGAGAATTTCTGTGGTGAGGGTGGCGAGAATATTCGCTTTGACTCCACTGCCTAATCCATCGGAAAGGACAATGGTAGTTTTCTCCGGAGTCTTGCGAAACCGGACGCGATCGCCGCAGAGTTCTTCCCCTTTTTTATTTAAGCTTAAATCAAAAATATCTAAGAAGCTATCCATGCTACAGCGTCTCCCTCTCAACCAGTTTCAGAATTTTCAATAAACTGACTTTGGTTTCCGCTGTGGTTTCTCCCAGCAACCCGGCAATTTCCTGGGCGACTTTCATCTGGTTATCCACCACTTCATTCACTTTGGCAACGGTTTCTCGCTTCAGTTCGAGTAACTCTTTCTTCCGTTGCCACTCTTCGGTAATATCCACCATAATGCAGGCGATCGCCTTCTGATCTCGAATCGAAAATAGGACCTGACGCACATAAAGATTGTAGGCGGGATATTCTTTTTCTTTCCCCCGAATCACTTCATTCTTTTCCCAGACTCGCTGAAACTCCTCCACGGTCCCCAACAAGGCAACCGCCGGTTTCCCCACCATTTCATCCGCTGCCACTTGAAACATTTTGCAAAATGCTGGATTAACAACGGCGATCGTCATATCTTCATTCAAGACAATCAATCCATTCGGATCATACTCCCACAGGAGTTCCCACAAGGTCTTTTCGCTAGTTACCATTGCTATTGAACCCCTGCTAAAATACTGGGTAAAATTTCTTGTTGGAATTTGGTCTCGATATTCTCGGGATTGATTTTTGTGAATACCTTCTCCTTAAATTTCATCACAATTCCCACACTGCAAGTCTCTAAGCAAAACGACCCTTTCAGTTCGATTTTGTCCTCTAGTTCATACCGACTAATCAACTCCTGAAGTTGCGGTAATACCTCATAAACTCCCAGTTGATGACAAGCAGAACCCATACATAAATAGAGATTTTCTTTCGTCATGATGTCTCCCGCTTCGGTTATTTATTCACCGATTTGGCCCTAATCCTGCTTTTAAAAACCTGAAATTTCAGAACTTCCGGTCCCCTCCCCTTGCCAAGGGGAGGGTTAGGGTGGGGTTCTTCTTGGGCGATCTCGCCAGGTCACCCACTCTTAACGGTTTAAACACCTGTATAGAGTCTGGTCCAACCTCTGCACCTCCGGTCCCCTCCCCTTGGCAAGGGGAGGGTTAGGGTGGGGTTCTTCTTGGGCGATCGCCAAGTCACTCACTCTTAACGGTTTAAGCACCTGTATAAAGTATGGTCCAACCTCTTTCTTCCGGGTGGCGATCGCCCCTCACTATGACGGTCCACCCACCCATTCTTCCTTGACCCGCTTAAGCGCGTCAAGAGGACCCCACCCTAACCCTCCCCTTGCCAAGGGTAGGGGACCGGAGGACCCCACCCTAACCCTCCCCTTGCCAAGGGGAGGGGACCGGAGGGTTAGGTCTCCCTCCGACTTCTTTTAATGCCGATAAACCTCATTCACAACCGTCCCCTTGGCATCAATTAATTCAATATGCAACGGCATTTGACCTGCTGCATGGGTGGAACAACTTAGACAAGGGTCAAAGGCGCGAATCCCCGCCTCAACTCGGTTCAACATTCCTTCTTGAATCTCATTCCCATGAATGAAATGTTGGGCAATTTGCGTGACCGTTTTATTCATTGCCAGGTTGTTTTGTCCTGTAGCAATAATCAGGTTCACTTTCTTAATTAACCCATTTTCATCCACCTTATAATGATGGAATAAAGTCCCGCGTGGTGCTTCACTGACTCCAACACCTTCTAGGTTATTAATCCCAGCAGTGGCGCGAGTTCGAGGGGAAACAACATCCGGGTCATTGACCAATTGTTCGATATGTTCAATGGCACAGAGAATTTCGATTAATCGGGCATAATGATAGTAGAAGGAAGAGGTCGCAACACCACCGGCCCGATCGCGAAATTCTAGCAACTCTCTATCCGCTGCTTCTGTCCCCATCCGACTACAGATATTCACCCTCGCCAAAGGTCCAACCCGATAGATGCCATTGGGATATCCCAAGGGTTTATAATAGGGAAATTTCAGATAAGACCAGGATTCAACTGCTTCACCGAGATAGGATTCATAGTCGTCTTCGCTAAGATTGTCGGCGACAATATTGCCATCACTATCGGTAAACCGAATCTTGCCATCGTAATGTTCCCAGAGTCCATTTTTCCCCACTAATCCCATAAATAAGGAAGGGAATTTGCCAAAGGTTTCGACTTCGGTGGAAAAGCGGTCTAGGAGGTTTTTAAATAGACCCAGGGCGGTTTCGATGGTTTGCCGGGATTCTGGGAGGCGATCGCGAATCCAGGTGCAACTTTCTTCCGACAAGGGCGATCGCACCCCGCCGGGAACTGCCCAAGAAGGGTGAATCTTTTTCGCCCCTAACAGTTCAATAATCTTTTGTCCAAATTGCCTTAAGCGAATCCCACTTCTAGCTAAATCTGGGTCTGCCGCAATCAATCCGAAGACATTCCGTTTGGCCGGGTCGCTATCCCATCCTAACAGAAAATCCGGACTACTCAGATGGAAGAAACTCAGGGCATGAGACTGAGTAATCTGGGCCAAATTCATCATCCGGCGCAATTTTTCACCGGCAGGAGGGATTCTGACCGCTTGAATTTTATCCCCTGTTTTGGCCGAGGCGAGGAGGTGGGAAACGGGACAAATTCCGCAAATCCTAGCGGTAATTCCGGCCATTTCCCACATGGGACGACCTTCACAGAATTTTTCAAATCCGCGAAATTCTACGACGTGGAAGCGGGCATCTTCGACTTCTCCAGCATCATCTAAATACACAGAGATTTTGGCATGACCTTCGATGCGAGTGACTGGATCGATGACGATTGTTTTAGGCATATTAGTAACCACTGATTTCACTGATTTTCACAGAGGGGGGAGAGAGAGGGGAGAGGGTCTCTCTCTGGGTTGGGTTATCCGAATTTAATCATGGGTCGCCCTTTCATTTCCGGTAATTCACCTCGGAGAAGGGGTTCGACGGTTGCGAGAATACGTTGGGCGGAGGGGGGACAACCGGGCATGAATAGATCGACATCGACGACTTCATGGACGGGACGGACGCGATCGAGGAGTTCGGGGACGATGCCGGGAAAATGGGGAAGTTGCCGGGTTTCGTCGCTTAATTCTAGGTAGCAACGTTTGAGAACTGTTTCTGCTTTTCCTAACATATTCCGCATCCCGGGAACGTTGGCGGTAACGGCGCAATCTCCGAAAGAAATTAGGAATTTGGTGCGCTTTCTTGCTTCAATCAGCAGTTCCATGTTTTCCTCGTTGGCAACGGCCCCTTCTACTAGGCAAACATCGACATTTTCGGGATATTCTTTGATATCAGAAGCAACGGGACTGAAGACAATATCCACTTTCTCGGCGAGTTCAATTAACCATTCGTCTAGGTCGAGAAAGGACATATGGCAACCGGAACATCCACCTAACCAAACTGTCGCGAGTCTTATCTTGTCCATTGTTTGTTCTCCCTGGCATTCACGATAAATTCTAATTTGTTGCGATCGCGAGTCATTTCGGCAACGGTAGAACCCTTGCGGAAAATTGACCCGGTTGGACAAGCTTCGACACATTTACCACAACTGGTACAGGCATCAACGGTTCCCCAAGGTTGATTTAATCCAGTAACAACTTTGGCCGCTGCCCCGCGAAAGGCCACATCCCAAACATGAGCCCCTTCGATTTCATCACAAACTCGCACACATCGGGTACAGAGGACGCAACGATTGTGGTCAATGCCAAATTGGGGGTGGGAAATATCAATTTCTCTTGCCGGAAATCGATAGGGAAATCGACTGTGATCCATGCCGACTTCAATCGCTAAATCTTGCAGTTCACAGTTCTCATTGGCGACACAAACGGCACAAACATGATTGCCTTCGGAAAAGAGCATTTCCACAATCATTCGCCGGTATTCTTGTAGTTGATCGCTGTTGGTGGTGATATCCATGCCTTCTGCCACTTGGGTGACACAGGAAGGCAACATCTTATTCACCCCAGCAATTTCCACCAAACACAACCGACAAGCACCCACATCGGTAATCCCGTTCAAATGGCAGAGGGTGGGAATCCGGATTCCCGCTTCCTTGGACGCCTCCAAAATCGTTGTCCCCTCTTCGATCGCGAGGTCAACTCCATCAATTTTTAAGGTAACGACTGACATATCTTTCTCTCTCTGTGTTAGATCGATAAGCTGCGATCGGGGCAACTTCACCATTGCCCCTGTTTTCCTCTAGGAGGTGACCGATGCTGCTGTTCCTGCTGGCACTTTCCCATTGGGACTGTCTTTCAACAGGGTCAAATACTCCTCGCGGAAGTAGCGCAAGGTACTCATCACCGGGTTCGGGGCCGTCATGCCTAACCCGCACAAACTGGTATTTTTCACCATGTCACACAGTTGTTCGAGTTTGGCAATATCCTGCAAAGTCGCCTCTTTATTCAGGATTTTGGTCAGCATTTGATACATCTGCACCGTCCCCGCCCGACAGGGAATACATTTTCCGCAGGTTTCACCCCGGCAGAACTCCATATAAAAGCGGGCAACTTCCACCATGCTGGTCTTTTCATCCATCACCACCATGCCGCCGGACCCCATCATGGAACCAATTTTCACCAGGGAATCGTAATCTACGGGGGTATCTAACAAGGACGCTGGAATACAACCCCCAGAGGGTCCGCCGGTTTGTACCGCTTTGACTTTACCATTGGGGACACCGCCGCCCATTTCTTCGACAATCTCACGCAGGGTAATCCCCATCGGGACTTCGATGAGTCCATTATTGCGAATCTGACCCGTGAGGGCAAAAACCTTGGTTCCTTTGCTCTTTTCTGTGCCAATTCCGGCATACCAGTCGCCGCCTTCGCGGATAATTGCCGGAATGTTGGCAAAGGTTTCCACGTTATTAATTAACGTCGGCGACTTCCAGAGTCCTTCTTGGGCGGGATAGGGCGGACGCGGGCGGGGATTGCCTCGTCCTCCTTCAATGGACTGAATTAAGGCGGTTTCTTCCCCGCAAACAAAGGCCCCGGCCCCAATTCTAATCTCGATTTTAAAGTCAAAGGGGGAATCAAAAATTTGACTGCCGAGAATGCCGTATTTTTTCGCTTGTTTAATCGCCTTTTGCAACCGTTCGATCGCCAGGGGATATTCCGCCCGCACATAAATATATCCCTCACTGGCCCCGATCGCATAAGCGGCGATCGCCATTCCCTCTAACACGCGATGGGGGTCACTTTCCAACACCGACCGATCCATGAATGCACCAGGGTCGCCTTCATCGGCATTGCAGATCACATACTTCTGCTTTCCGGGCATTTTCGCCACCGTCGCCCATTTCAACCCCGTGGGATATCCACCGCCACCCCGTCCCCGCAATCCACTCTTACTCACCTCATCAATGGTTTCCGAGGGCGTGAGGTCATGAATCGCTTTATACAGGGGTTCATATCCCCCAACGGCGATATATTCCTCAATCCGTTCTGGGTCGATTTTCCCACTGGTTTCCCGGACAATCCGCATCTGCCGCGCAAAAAATGGATGTTCCGGGTCCCCTTCTGCTGCACTTGCCGTCCCGCCATCGATCGCCTCAATAATGCTGGCGGCATCCGATGGGGTCACTTCTTCATATAGCTTGTTCTGGGCCTCAATTTGGACCAACGGGCCCCGCCCGCAAAATCCCATACAACCCACGCCCACTACTTGGACGCGATCGCCCATCTGCTTCTGTTTACAAGTCTGTTCTAAATTCTTCTTTACCCCTAGGGAGTTCGCCGCCTGACATCCCGTCGAAGTACAACAATGTACCCGAATAGGTTTCTGGGCAGTCCGTTCCTTCTCGCCAATCTCCCGAAGTTCCGCTAAATCCATAGTGTTCTAACCTCTCGCTTTCTGCCGTTCAAGGAGGAGGGTTGTCTAAATCAATGGGTGAAACCTTCTCCTTGCTCTAACTCTCTCACCCTACTTGATCCATCCCTTAATATGTTCGAGTGCTTGTTCCGATGTCTGTTTCCCAGCTACAGTTCCGTCATACACCACCACCGGCGCAATTCCACAGGCCCCAACACACCGGGCCGTAATTAGAGAAACCTCACCATCTGCCGTGGTTTCCCCTTGCAGAATTCCCGTCTGTTTCTCCAGGGACGCGAGTACCTCACCCCCCCCTTTCACATAACAGGCGGTTCCCAAGCAGACCACGCAAGTATGTGATCCACTGGGTTTCAGGGAGAACAAATGGTAAAATGTCGCCACCCCGTAAACCCGACTTAATGGCAGTTTCAGATTCCGCGCTACATAGAGTAATACATCTTCTTCCAGATATCCAAACGCTTCTTGAGCTTTATGGAGTACCTCGATGAGCGCATCTTGTCGATACTGATTCCGCTTCATCGTGATATCTAGCACCTTAAAGCGCTTATCCCCACTCGGATGCTCTTTGGCAGCTTTTTCCTTCGGGGCGGATTTTTCGTGTTCGTCGCTCTTTGCCGCAGTTGATTGCATAGCTTATATCCTTACTCTAAACCGTTATCTCCTGGCACTGAACCGTTGCTTCCTCCCTTAACTCTCCCGTTTGTCAGGGACTAGACCTCACCCCTCTACCCTTTTCTCTACCCTCCCCCCGTTCTTTCTCTACTGTACCGCTTAACCCTAAAACATTTACATTTATTCTATAAATTTTTGTAATGTTTTTTTAAGACTGTTGTACAGAGGGCTTTAATTCAAGTTGTTGATTCTATCATGGAAAATAGAGAAACCCGCCATAAGTTTAAAAGCCTTAAGAATTCTCCGGGATCCCGGATAAATCTTGCCAAGATTAACCCCCACCTCCCCCCATAATCTTGCGGTTTCCCGCTAATTCCATCACTAAATCGGCAAACCTTATTAGGGTATTAAGATAATGTTAAATTTAAAAAATCTGGAAATTTTGATAATTTTTGTGCCAGTGGGAATAAAACAGTCTAGGGTTTATTCCCGAGGAGAGACAGATGCTTAGTTTAGCAATAAAAAAGTTGCCAAACTAAGAAAAAGCGATCGGCCATAATCGGCGGCCAAGTCACAAATTACCCCAACCCATACGGGGTAATTTCAAAACAAAACCGTTGCTAAAGTTACCGAAATCCACTCTTAAAATAAACTTAACAATTGGAAGATGGGGGAGAGGGGGGAATGTTCGTAGTAACGACTTCAGTCGTTCTCTTCTGTTCGTAGTAACGCCTTCAGGCGTTATCCCCAGTTCGTAGTAACGACTTCAGTCGTTCTCTTGATGTTCGTAGTAACGACTTCAGTCGTTCTCCCCCCTCCCCCCTCAACAAATCCGAGGCAACTGTTCCCCACTCAGCATATCCAGAATCCGACTCGCGCCAATTTGACTCCGCAACGTCACCAAACCCTGACCCGTCCCCGTCACCGTCCCGATCGCCACCGCATCGACCCCCAACGGATGCGACTGCATCACCTCCAAAGCGCGACTCGCACAATCTGCCGGAACAAACGCTACAAATCGCCCCTCATTCGCCACATATAGCGGGTCAAACCCCAAAATCTCACAAGCACCCTGGACCTGTTCTTGAACCGGAATCGCCCGTTCATCAATGGCAATCCCCACCCCTGCCGATGTCGCAATCTCATTTAACGCACTAGATAACCCCCCGCGAGTCAAATCTCGCAAACAATGGATTTCAATGCCAGCATCCAGTAACTGTAAGACAAGGGAGGCGATCGCTGCTGAATCACTCTCAATCGTTGTTTCAAACTCCAACCCCTCACGGACTGCCATAATCGCAATCCCATGCCGTCCCAAATCCCCATTTATCAGCAACACATCCCCCTCTCGAACCGACTGCGGTGCGATCGCCAGAGAATGTTCAATCATCCCCACCCCGGCAGTATTGATAAAAATCCCATCTCCCTTGCCGCGATCGACCACCTTCGTATCCCCCGTCACAATTTGTACCCCCGCCTTCTCCGCTGCCGCTTGCATCGACTGGACTACCCGCCACAGAGTCTCCATCGGCAACCCCTCCTCCAAAATAAACCCTGCCGTCAGATACAAAGGACGAGCACCACTCATCGCCAAATCATTCACCGTCCCATGAACCGCCAAGGAACCAATATCCCCACCGGGAAAAAATAGCGGACGAATCACATAAGAATCCGTCGTCATCGCAATCCGAGTTCCCGGCAACGTCAACGCCACCGAATCATGAGGAACCCCATCCGGTGTCCCAAACACCGGCAAAAACATCCGTTCAATCAACTGGCGCATCAACGTTCCCCCACCCCCATGCGCTAACAATACATGAGGATATTGAGAAATCGGAATCGGACAGGTTAGGGTAAAATCTTCTATCATGGCGACTGCTTCTATTAACTAAAAGATATTCTACCCTCCAACTCCAACTCCAAATCCCCCATCGTCTCGCGTAAAACGACTGTCCCCTGCGCTAGTTTTACCCAAAGTGCTGAATTTTATCGGGTTGAGGAATAAATCCCCTGAAAGAAGGACTATCCAGAACCTTACCCTATCCCATAGCATCTTCTTAAATCACTATGCATCCATCCCAAACAGCCAATCCGCCCAAAAAGCCCTCTCATCCCTTGACTCGCCGTCACTTCTTAAAATTAGGCGGGTTATCCAGTATCGGCTTTTTAGCCGCTTTAGCAGGTCCCAATTTCGGGGGAAAAATAGCTAAAGCCCAAGGACCACAAATCCCCCAACTTTCTTCGTGGAAATTTACCACGGTTACGGTGAATGAAACCGGAGAAATCATTCAGAAAGTTTGCAAAGAAGCCCCCTATTTTCAGGAACCTTTAGGCAAGGGTCTGGGTATTGATTTAATTCAGATTCCTGGGGGGACTTTTTTGATGGGTTCCCCCGCCACCGAATTAGAACGATATGACAGTGAAGGTCCTCAACATTCGGTCACATTGCCGGACTTCTTTTTAAGTCAATCTCCTATCACTCAGGCACAGTGGCAAGCGGTGATGGGAAACAATCCTTCCACTTGGCAGCAAGACAATTTACCCGTGGAAAAGGTCTCCTGGCATGATGCGGTAGAATTTTGTCACCGACTGACGCAAAAAACAGGTCTGAGGTATCGTCTGCCGTCAGAAGCAGAATGGGAATATGCCTGTCGCGCTAAAAGCTCTACATCGTTTTATTTTGGTGAAAAAATCACCGCAGAGTTAGGGAATTATGATGAAATTTTGACAGGAATTCCTCATCACAAAACCACCCCGGTTGGCAGTTTTCCGGCGAATGGGTTTGGATTAGTCGATATGCATGGCAATCTGTGGGAATGGTGTCAGGATTTATGGCATAATAGTTATGAGGGTGCGCCGACAGATGGCAGTGCCTGGGAAGTGGGAGGAAATCCAGAATTTCGGATACTGCGTGGCGGGTCCTGGCATGATTTACCGTGGTATTCTCGGGCGGCGCAACGGTTTGGGAAGGAACCGGATTCTCGGGAGGCGATCGCTGGTTTTCGGATTGCTGTTTCTTGAAGGTTTTTTTGTGGGGAACCACAGATTTCACGGATTGACACAGAGAGGAAAAGAGGATGAGTAGCGGGAAGAAAGTTGTCGGAATTGTGGGCAGTTATCGCAAGGGTGGAACGATTGATACGGTGGTGAGTGAGGTGCTGGCAGAAGCGGAGAATCAGGGTGCAGAAATTTCCAAGATTTATTTGCAGGACCGCCAGATTGAGTTTTGTACAAATTGTCGGGTTTGCTTACAGGAACCGGGACCAGAACGGGGGGACTGTGTGCTGAAGGATGAGATGGATGGGATTTTGCAGGAAGTTGATAAAGCGGATTCTTTGGTAATTGGTGCGCCGGTTAATTTTGGAAATATTAATGCCCTGACTCAACGGTTTTTAGAACGGTGTGTTTGTTATGGATATTGGCCCTGGAATACGCCCGCGCCACAAATGCGAAAGTCCGAAGCAAGTAAGAAAGCGGTACTGATTTCGGCGAGTGCGATGCCTGGGTTTATGGCGCGTTGGTTGTCCGGTGCAATTAAAAGTTTGAAGGCATTAGCAAAAATGTTGGGTGCAAAACCGATAGGAATTATTTTTGTGGGAATGGTAACTTCAAAACAAGGCGGATTGTCGGATAAAATTAAACGGCAGGCACGGGATTTGGGTCAGAAGTTGGTGGGTTAAAGTGGGTTTACTGGCATTCTAAGGTTTTCATGGCAATGTCGGTGGTCAGGAAGATGCGATCGCCACCAATAAATTCGGTAAATCCAATTTTTTTGAGTTTATCCAGTACCGGCCCCTTCACTTCGGCTAAATAAAAGCTTATGCCCAGAACCTTTAACTCCTCAATTAAACTTTTTAATGTTTCCAAACCACTGCCATCAATTACATTAACCGCGCTACAAACCAAGACTAAATGCTTGATTTCAGGATAATTAGAAATGGTACTTTGCACATAACTCTGCAAGTATTTGGCATTTGCAAAATACAGACTCTCATCAATCCGAATGGCTAAAACATGAGGGCAGGTTTTGACTGGATATCGCTCTACATTGCGGAAATGTTCCGTATTTTCAATTCGTCCAACTATGGCAATATGAGGTTTACTCGTGCGCCAGAGATGCAGGGCCAAAGAAATGGCAGCCCCGATGAGAATTCCGGTTTCTACACTGGTGGCGAGGACGGCAATAAAGGCAGCACTCCAGGCGATCGCATCTCCTTTATCATATCCCCACAGTCGTTTTAATGTCCCAAAATCTAACAAATTGGATACCGCTACTAAAATAATCGCCGCTAAAATGGTTTGGGGTAAAAAATAAAATAACGGCGTTAAAAACATCACCGTAATTGCAATGACAACTGCTGTAATTATCGATGCCAATCCCGTATTTGCACCCGCCGCAAAGTTCACCACGGACCGACTCAATCCCCCCGTTACGGGATATCCTCCGGTAAAGGCAGCACTGGCATTCGCCGCCCCTAAAGCAATTAATTCTTGATTTGCATCCAGTTTTTGGCGTTTCTTACTGCCTAAAAAACTCCCCACGGCAAATGCTTCCATAAATCCCACAAAGCTAATCGCTACAGCAGCAGGAAATAACTGTTGTAGAGTCGTTGCATCAAAAACAGGCAGGGAAATCGGCGGCAATCCTTGGGGAATCGTTCCCACCACTTTCACTCCAGCAATTTCATCTAATCTCAATCCCCAAACCAACAGAGAACTAATAATAACCAGCAGCAACGGCGCACTTTTAGTAATCGGGACGATCGCCGCTTCCGAGATACGCCATTGTTTCAGATAATCCTTGACTTTTTGGTTAAAAAAGATTAAAATACCCAAGGCCGTTAACCCGAGCATGAGGGTAACGCCATTGGTATTTCCCACTTCTCCACCTAAATAGGAAACCAGTTGCACAAATGACTCAGTTTGGGGAATTCTCACCCCCAATAAATGTTTCACTTGGCTGAACCCAATCAAAATAGCCGCTGCACTAATAAATCCCGAAATCACCGACTGACTCAGGAAATTAACCAAAAACCCGAGGCGGAATACGCCCATGAGAATTTCAATGATTCCCACTAGGAACGCCAGGGTTAAAGCTAATCCTAAATATTCCGCAGTATTTTCCGCAGCCAAGGTGCTAACGGCAGCAGCAACCATCAGAGAATCAACAGCAACCGGCGCAACGGAAAGGTTGCTACTCGTTCCTAAACAAGCATAGACAATCAGAGGTAAAATGCTGGCATATAATCCCACTTCTGGCGGTAATCCCGCCAGCATTGCATAAGCCATTCCTTGGGGAATCAGCAAGCTGGCGACGATAATGCCAGCGGTTATATCTCCCACTAAATACTCGCGCCGATAATGCAGTCCCCAATTTAAAATAGGAATATATTGTTTGATTGCGTTCATCAAAAGACTCGGTTAAAAAGTAGGGTGATTTCCCTGATTAATTTTAGGGTAACCGGATTCAAAGTCCCTCTGCCAAAAGGGGAGAGGGATTTAGAGTGAGGGTCTAGGCAACGGCAGGTTTACCACAACCTTCATTGGCAGGAACGGCTTCGGCAATTTTTTTGGGGTCGGGTAAGTTCAGATTGTTCATTTGTTCAATGAAGTTATCGCGGTCTTTGCCGACAAACCGAGGGTTATGGGTTTTTTCTTCACCAATAGTGGAGACGGTTCTGCCTTTGTAGTCGTGACCAGGATAGACTAAGGTTTCGTCGGGTAAGGTGAAGATTTTTTGGGTAATACAATCATAAAGTAATCCGGGGTCACCGCTTTGAAAATCCGTGCGTCCGCATCCGCGAATCAGCAGGGAGTCTCCGGTTAAAATGCGATCGCCATTGACAAGATAGGCATTATGACTATCCGTATGTCCCCAGGTGGCGATCGCCTTAATTTCGATGTCTCCCACCTGCAAAATTTCCCCATCTTTGATAAAGCGATCGGCACAGGCAGCCTTGGCATTCTCGGGAACGACTCCCTGACAGTTCGTGCGCGATCGCATCTCTCCAGTCCCGGTGATATGATCCGCATGAATATGGGTTTCCAGGCAATAGCGCAAGGTTAATCCCAACTCTTGCAGCAGTTGCAAATCGCGATCGACTTGCTCAATCACCGGATCGACTAAGACCGCTTCTTTGGTGGTTTCGTCCGCAATTAAATAGGTGTAGGTGCTGGTTTCCTTGTCATACAGTTGGCGGAATAGCATGGGTCGTTTCTCCTGAACTCTGAGGGATTTTCACGGGGTCCGGTGGACTCGATCTGAGTCGAGGAGTCCTCAAAACCAGGCGATCGTCTTTTCTCCTGGAGTGCGATGGGTCCCCTCTACTCTGAGCCTATCGAGACAACTTGACATTCATGGATGTACTACTATATAGTAATAAAATAACCTGAAATTGACAACTCAGGTAAAATACGGGAAGTCTGGAGGGACTTAAGTAAATCTACTCAAACAGCCACTCTGACCCCGTAGAATCCTCATCTCAAAATAGATTAATTTCACTAAACGTTCTAAATCTTTCCACAGTTTATGACAACCCGGTGTTGTTTGTCCTAAATTAAATTAACCCACTAAGAGGCTAACTATGACCGCCAATCAAACGAATCAACTGCTCGATATTGACCCTCTCACCCTAAAAAATGGGCTAGAGGAGCAAAAAATCACCCTGATTGATGTGCGAGAACCCGGGGAATTTGCCGGGGAGCATATCAAAGGGGCTATCCTATTACCCCTGTCTCAATTTGACCCAAACTCGCCTAAATTGCAGGGGGAAAAAGATATCGTTCTCTACTGCCAAAGTGGCAACCGTTCCCGACAAGCGGCGCAAACACTCTTAGCGGCAGGAGCTCCCGAGGTGATGCAGCTCAAAGGGGGAATCAACGGATGGAAACAAGCGGGATATCCGGTAAAAGTGAATAAAAATGCCCCCATTTCTATTTTCCGTCAGGTGCAAATTGTAGCCGGGACCCTGGTGTTTACTGGCACAGTCCTGGGTCATTTTGTGAACCCGGCATTTTTAATTCTCAGCGGATTTGTGGGGGCAGGTTTAGTCTTTGCTGGCATTAGTAATACTTGTGCAATGGGAATGTTGTTGGCTAAACTTCCTTACAATCAAGTGAAAAACTAACCTCAACTGAGTCGGTTACTCGGAAAGGAAAGGGTCTGGTTTCTTGTTGGGCAAGAAGACACCAGACCCGCTTTGTTTGGGGATGAGGATTCGGTTAAAAACCTGACCGGCTTGTTCAGCATTGATTATTCATGGCTTTATTCAGTCGGCAACAAAAACAGCACTCTCAAGGGTAGAAACTATAGCGTGGACTAGCCAGGATAAAAGAAACAAAATAGATTTTTCAGTAAAATTCGCTACCTTATTCCGGAAGCGATCGCCAAGGGGGCCCGGGGTGTAGGGTGGCACAGGGGTTATGATAAACTGTTCTCAGAAAATCGCTGCTGTCCACCCATCTTTATCCCTAACAACCCCATGAACAGTGAAGACATTCAAAAACGTTATCTTGAAGGCGATCGCAGCTTTCGGAAAGCGAATCTCCGGGAAGCGGATTTAATTGACGGTCATTTCCACGGCATCAACTTGAATGAGGCGGATTTACGACAAGCGCGACTCGGCAAAACTGACTTCAGTCGCGCCAGTTTTCGCGAGGCAGATTTGAGTGAAGCAATTCTCTGGGGAACTGAATTAACTGAGGCAGATTTGTATCGCGCTAATCTCAGGGAAGCCGATTTAAGTGGTGCCAAGCTAACTTATGCCAATTTAGAGTTAGCCAACTTGAGTAAAGCGAGTTTATGTGGTGCGAATTTAGTCGGAAGTCGGTTATCTCGGGCGAACTTGTTTGCAGCGGATCTCCGTCCTACTTCTGACCAAGTAACGGATTTGGGTCGGGCTATTTTAATCGATGCCGATTTATGCTATGCCAATCTCAGTGGCGCGTTGTTGTATCAAACTGATTTAAAAGGTGCCAAACTCTGCCGTGCTCATCTGAATCGGACGTTTCAACAGGATGCAGCGGATCTGAGTGAAGCGATTTTACGCAAGGTTGACCTGAGTTTTGCCGACTTGACGGGGGTCAATTTACGCGGGGCTGATTTACGCGGGGCTGATTTGACGGGCGCGATTCTGATTGATGCTAATTTAGAAGATGCGATCATGCCTGATGGCACCCGTTATCAAAAATAAATCGGATTTGGGATAAGTTTTGATGCCGTGAATCGGTATGATATGAAAGTGATTTTTTGCCCTAGGCCAGTCCCCTGTTTCGGGGGCGTCTGGACCCAATCCTAGCGTTCCCACCCCCAATCAATTCCCAGTTTGTCTTCCAAGGAGTAATCAAAGTTTATGGCGTATCTCTGGTTTAAGTCTTTCCATATTATTGGCTTTGTCGCTTGGTTTGCCGGATTGTTTTATTTACCCCGGTTGTTTGTCTATCATATTGAAGCCAGTGAGCGCCCGGAAGCCGTTAGGTCTGCGCTCAAAACCGAGTATAACCGCATGGAAAAACGGCTTTACAAACTAATTATGAGGCCAGCGATGATTTTTACCATTATTATGGCCGCTGGCATTATCTATCAGGAACCCGGGGTTTTTAAAGAAACTTGGCTTCATGTCAAACTGTTGTTGGTCTTGGCCTTAGTCGGCTTCCATCATTACTGTGGCCGGGTGATTCGTCAGTTGGAAGAGGGAACCTGTACCATTAGTGGTATCCAAATGCGACGGCTGAATGAAGTTCCCACTATTATCCTCGCTTTAGTCGTGTTTTTAGCGATTTTCAAAAACAATTTTCCAACGGATATTGTCACCTGGGGGACCATTGCCGCAATTGTTGCTTTTGCGGTGATTATTCAACTCTATGCGCGCAAACGGCGCTTGCAAGAACAAGCCGAATTGGAAGCATCCAGTTAGGGAACTCCAAACAATAAACTCTTCAAAATCTTTTAGAAGAGATCCCCCCAACCCCCCTTTTTAAGGGGGGCTTTTCCAATTCTACCAAACTTCTTTCGAGTCACATTAAGGGCGATCGCCTCACCCCCTCAGTAGACTTCTTGCCAACTTCTAAAAAGCCGATTGGCGTTCTTAAGGGGGGTTGGGGGGATCAATCCGGATTTTTGCAAAAGGTCTACTGTTATCGCACCGTTCCCCGCAGGGCCTCAGCATCAATGCCTTTAAGCAAATAAATCCGCAGCAAATGGCCCCCAATCGACAGTTGAAACGGTAATTTTTTCAACGTCTTGACCCACTTCGGTTGAGAACTGGCATCAATTTCCGACAGATTCTCATTCAATTCACAGCAGCGCTGTAATCGAGGGAAAAACTCCGGATGTTCGGTATTCAGACCCGATGGAAAAGCTCGTATTGCAGTTTCGTTGGTTTTGCGAATCACTTCCTGATCAAACTCCGTGGGCTCAATTCCCAAAGCATGATAAAATCCCGTCCGTTCATGCACTGTTAAGGTATGGGTGGCGAACACTGTCAGCAGGAAAAAGCGACTCCACAAGCGCGAGGTCCAGGTTTGCCAGAGTTTCGGTTGCGATCGCAGCAAAGCCTTAAAAATATCCCCATGCCGGTTCTCATCCTGACACCAGCTTTCAAAATAGTTGAACAACGGATAAAACTGATGCTCTGGATGCTGTTCCAGATGCCGATAAATAATAATATACCGCCAATAGCCAATCTTCTCCGACAGATAAACCGTGTACAACACCCACTCAATCGGGAAAAACGTATAAACCCGATGTTTGGTCAGATAGCTCAAATCCATCGTACAGCCAAAATCTGCCATCGCCTTATTTAAAAATCCGGCATGGCGCGCTTCATCTCTTGCCATCAAACTAAACATTTCCGCCAGCAGAGGACTGCGCTGTTTCAGATTGCGCGAAAGTTCCTTAAATAGCAGAAACCCGGAAAATTCCGACACACAGGACCGTTCCAAATAATCAATAAAGGCTTGGCGCGCTTCTCCGGTAATATGGTCCCAGGATTGGGCGAACTCCTCATTTCGCACGAAGTGATGGCGGTTGTAGTCTGCCCGCATTTCCTCTAGCATCGCCCGCAACTCCGTATCTTGGGCGGATAAGTCCAGGTTCGCCGTTTTTTCAAAGTCGGTTGTATAAAACCGGGGGGTCAGGATATTTTCCTTCAGGGCCTTGGTTTTGGTGACGGACATCTGGGCAGTGGCTGGGGAGGGGGTCGAAATCATGGCTGGCTCCTCTGCAATAACTTAATAGCTTTCAAGTTATAATACTTTTTCAAATTTGAAAAGACCCTTACCCCAAAAACTTAACAAGCCTTAACGTTTGCTGACTGTTAAGTTATGTAACAACCTATTGCTTTATCGCTGTATGGCTATATACTGGCTGAAGTCGGTCGCGTTGTCCCTTGCTGGAGATGGCCCCAACCGGCATTACCCAGATAAATCTGAAAGGAAAAAGGTCATTTAACATGAGCCACGATTTAGCCACCCGCCTGAGAGAAGGAACCCAAAAGTCCCATACTGCTGCCGAAAATACAGCCTATATGAAATGCTTCCTCAAAGGGATTGTTGAGCGGGAGCCATTCCGCAAGTTGCTTGCCAATCTCTATTGGGTGTATCGGGTACTGGAAGAAGCGATGCGACAACACCAGGATGATCCGGTAGTTGGACCGATGTATTTCCCGGAACTCAACCGCACGGCGAATCTGGAAAAAGACCTCGCCTTTTATTATGGAGAGAATTGGCAGAGTGAGATTGTCCCCTTAAATGCCGGTCAAATTTATGTCGATCGCCTTCAGCACCTCGCAGATACTGACCCGGCACTGCTGATTGCTCATGCCTATACTCGCTATATGGGAGACCTCTCCGGGGGTCAAAGTTTGAAAAAGATTATCCGATCGGCCCTTGATTTACCTGAGAATCAAGGCACATCCCTCCATGAATTTGAGGAAATTCCCACCGTCGAAGCGCGACGAGCGTTTAAAGAGAAGTATCGGGATGCTTTGAATTCCTTGCCTGTGGATGAGGCAACCATTGAACGGATTGTGGAAGAAGCGAACTATGCGTTTCACCTGAATCGAGATGTGGTGCATGAGTTGGAAGATGATGTCAAAGCGGCGATCGGGGATCATGTTTTTGAGTTGCTCACGAAGCAGGATAAACCGGGAAGTACCGAGAGACATTCTCGCCATTCTGCATCGATACCGGCAGAAGTAGGTGCTTGATTTTCAAATTCTCGTGACGTGGCTCTGCCGCGTCACGAACTCTGGAGGCTCTGCCTCCAGTCCGGGAGCAAGGGCTTAATCTGCCAATTGTGCTGGTTACAGCCTCTTTGTGAGGAGAGCTACAGGCGGCAGAGCCGCAAAGAATGCGTGACGCGGCAGAGCCACGTCACGAGGAACCCCACCCTAGCCCTCCCCTTGCTAAGGGGAGGGGACCGGAAAGAACCCCACCCTAGCCCTCCCCTTGGTAAGGGGAGGGGACCGGAGGGAAAGAACCCCACCCTAGCCCTCCCCTTGGTAAGGGGAGGGGACCGGAGGGAGAGATGTTGAGCCATTGAGTTGTAAACGCTACCTAAACTATTCATGAACGCTTTAATTTCTACCGTTGAATTTGATGCTGATTTGTTGAAAAAATATGACCGCCCGGTGCCGCGCTATACTAGCTATCCACCGGCGACGGAATTGAAACCTGAGTTTGAAGAAGTAGGGTTTAGAGCGTCTATTGCAGTTAGTAACTATAAGAAAACTCCCCTCTCGCTGTACTGTCATATTCCCTTTTGTGAAACGCCTTGTTATTTTTGTGGGTGCAATACTATCATCACTCAGCGGAAAACTTTGGCTGAACCTTATCTGGAGTATTTGACTCGTCACATTCGGGCAATGGCGGAATTGGTAGATACCAGCCGTTTGGTGAATCAAATGCACTGGGGGGGAGGGACGCCGAATTATTTATCCCTTCCTCAAGTGGATCAGTTGTGGAATACGATTAATCGGTATTTCCGATTTGAGGAAAATGCGGAAGTTTCCATTGAGGTGAATCCCCGGTTTTTAGATAAAAACTATCTGTTGTTTTTAAAAGATTTGGGATTTAACCGGATTAGCTTTGGGATTCAAGATTTTAATCCAAAAGTGCAGAAAGCGGTGAATCGGATTCAGCCGGAAGCGATGCTGTTTCAGGTGATGGATTGGGTGCGGGATGCGGGATTTGAGAGTGTGAATGTAGACCTGATTTATGGGTTGCCGTTTCAAACTTTGGAGACGTTCCGGGATACGATTTATAAAACCACGCAACTGGATCCGGACAGAATTGCGGTGTTTAATTTCGCTTATGTACCTTGGTTAAAACCTGTGCAGCGATTGATTCCGGAGGAGGCACTGCCTCCGGCATCGGAAAAGATGGATATCTTAAAGATGGCGATCGAGGATTTAGGGGCAGCGGATTATCAGTTTATTGGCATGGATCATTTTGCCAAACCCAATGATGAGTTAGCCATTGCCCAACGGGAGGGCCAACTCCATCGGAACTTCCAGGGCTATACCACCAAACCGGAATCGGATTTAATTGGGTTGGGGATGACTTCCATTAGTATGCTCCATGATGTCTATACCCAAAATCACAAACGCTTGAAAGACTACTATCAAGCAATTGATTCTCATCAGTTACCGATTGAAAAAGGGGTGCTCCTGAGTGCCGAGGACATCCTGCGGCGCATGGTGATTATGGAGTTGATGTGCCAATTTGAACTGTCAAAGAATGAATTTGAGCAAAAATATCATCTCAAATTCGATTGCGATTTTGATGAGTATTTTGCAGCAGAGCAAGTGGAGTTGCATCAGCTAGAAGCCGATGGATTAGTTCGCTTATCTCCTAATCACATCGAAGTAACGCCAGCAGGACGGTTGCTGGTTCGGAATGTGGCTGCGGTTTTTGATACTTATCTGAGCCAGAAAGCAGTGAATAGTTTCTCTAAAGCAATTTAGAGCAAGCTCAACACCGGCGGGGGATAAATCCCCCGCCTAATAGCTAAAGTCGGTTTCAACCGACTGAAAGTTGCAACACCCGGCGGGGGTTAAAACAATTGGCAGCCTAAGAGCTGCGAGTCGGTTGAAACCGACTGAAAGTCTTATGAGGTGATGTTTTTAGTCGTCTTTAGACGACTTTAGCTATTAGGCGGGGGATTTATCCCCCGCCGGTTGTTGCCCTTGAGGGTGCAAGCTTTTGGTGAAATTATTGTGTGGTTGAGGAAGTGTGTATGCAGTTAGAATCCATCCCAAATTCTCCGGAAAATAAATCCCCAGTTAATTGGGTAATTACGGCATTTTTTATCGCCATTCATGGACTAGCTTTATTAGCACCCTGGTGTTTTTCCTGGTCCGCATTAGGGGTGATGTTATTACTGCACTGGTTTTTGGGAAGTATTGGCATTTGTTTGGGCTATCATCGCCTATTAAGTCATCGCAGTTTTCAAGTTTCCAAATGGCTAGAATATACGATCGCCCTCGTCGGTGCATCGGCACTCCAAGGCGGACCCATTTTTTGGACTGCCGGACATCGGTTACATCATGCCTATACCGAAGATGAAATCAAAGACCCCTATTCAGCACGGAAGGGCTTTTGGTGGAGTCATCTCCTCTGGATGATTTATCCCCGTCCCGAATTTTTCAACAAAGAATTGTATAATCGATTCGCTCCAGATTTAGCTCGGGATCCGTTCTACTGTTGGCTCGATCGCTACTCTCTATTGATGCAAGTTCCCTTAGCAGTTGTCCTGTATCTCTTAGGCGGTTGGCCCTTTATCGTCTATGGCGTATTTGTGCGAATTGTGCTGCTGTGGCATAGCACTTGGCTGATTAACTCGGTTACCCATCTATGGGGATACAAAACCTTTCCCACAGAAGATAATTCCCGGAATCTCTGGTGGGCGGCAATTTTCACCTATGGCGAAGGATGGCATAATAATCATCATGCTTATCCCAACGTTGCCAAAGCCGGTTGGCGGTGGTGGGAATTGGATATGACTTGGTGGGCGATTTGGCTTTTAAAAACCGTGGGGTTAGCTAAAAAAGTGGTGATGCCTCCGGCAAATAAAGCTACCCAGGGGTAAATTTGAGCGATCGGTGACGATCCCCTAACTCACCCTGGATTTTGCCCTATTCCGTTGGGGACAAGTTAGGGTGAGTTAGACCCTAACTTGTTTTCTCTCTAAGGGAAGCGTAGCTAGGCTGAGTCCTGTCAGTCGTCACCCTTCAGGCTGTTTTTTAAAGACGACTTACTGCTCAATAAGTTCTGCTGTAATCTACTGCCAAACAAGGTGTTTGGGAATAAAGCTGTGCTTACTATTTTACCCACATTATTGTCTGCTTTCTTGAGTAGTTATGTAACAGTTGTGCAAATTTTAAGTAGAAAAAATCAACCCGGAAGTTACTCCTTTAGTCAGAGAGCAAAGGTCCTTCCCCTGGGAGAGGGCATTGGAAATTGAGGCGTTTAAAATGAATAGGCATCCAAACCCGCCTTTGCATTTTCCGACTTAGTTATGAAAGTTCCAACTCATCCCCTGACGTTGATGATAGCTATTTATCAGCGCGTGATTCCGGCTGTTCATGTTCACTGGAATCACTGGAAAACCCTGGCTAAAAACATCCCCAATCTTGAATTGAGGAAACAAGCTCTCATGAGTCTGGAAACTAAAAGATTCCATTGTGAAGGGGGAGCAATTTATGGGGTACTCGCTAAAAATAAGTGTCATCTAATCATTAAATTTATTGTGGGGTATCAAACCCTTTGTGATTATTTAGATAATTTATGCGATCGCAGCACCTCCCTCGACCCTCAAGATTTTAGGGCGCTTCACGAATCCATCTTCGATGCTTTGCACCCTGGAGCAGAAACCCGAAACTACTATCGGTTTCGGAAAGAGCAAGAGGATGGCGGTTATTTGAATCAACTGGTGAAGAATTGCCAAGATGTATTACAAGAAATTCCGGCCTATCCTAAAATTGCTTCAACCCTTCAAGAATTAGCGAGCTATTATTGTGATTTGCAAGTTCACAAACACGTTAGAGTTGAGGAGCGTGTACCCCGACTAAAAAGGTGGTTTCACTTACACGAAAATGAGCTTCCCCAGATGCAGTGGTTTGAGTTCTCCGCCTGTGCGGGTTCGACGTTGGGGATTTTTTCTCTGGTGAGCTATGCCTGTAATGAAGGCTACTCAGACGGGTTAACTCAGCGAGTCAAAGCTGGATATTTTCCCTGGGTACAAGGGCTGCATATCTTGCTGGATTACTTAATCGATAGAGAGGAAGATAGGCTGGGTGGAGATTTGAATTTTTGTTTTTATTACAAAAATATCGAGAAAATGAGAGAACGATTGGCGCATTTTTTATCCAAAGCTAATAAAAGTGTGGCTCAGTTGCCAGAACCCAAATTTCATTTGATGATTAATCAAGCCTTACTCGGAATCTATCTCGCCGATCGCAAAGCTACTGAGGATGAAGAAACACAAGCGATCGCCAAGCATCTTCTCCGCTTAGGCGGATGTGGGGCGTTCTTTTTCTTCCTGAATGGTCGGTTAATGGCGAAACTTCGCCAAGTCATGTTAGGAGGGCAAGGGCAACCAGATCCGCAGAAAATTTTCCCGCCTTTAGAACAGAAAGCCGCCAGCCTCAAGGATTCTGTGTTGGAGTAGCCGGGGTTGTTTTTAGCATGAGTACATCTATAGCGACCCTAAATCATTTTGACATCTGTTGCTGTAACAACCGAATGGGGATGATTTATGTTTGGAAATTCCCATAATGTCGCGGCGTGTAAACCCATTGTTTGCCGGTTTGCTGTTGTACAATGCGAGTTTTACTAGAGCCAATCAACACCACCGTTCGCATATCCGCATCACTGCTGGCCAATTCTCCTAGGGATTTAACCGTCACCGTTTGTCCGGGGCGGCCCAGATTCCGGGCTAAAATTACAGGAGTCTGGACCGATCGCCACTGTAATAAAATCTCTGTAGCCTTTTCCAGTTGCCAAGTGCGCTGTTTCGAGACCGGATTATAGAAGGCGATCGCAAAATCTGCCTGTGCTGCTGCGGCAATCCGTCCGGCGATCGCCTCCCAAGATTTGAGAATATCCGAGAGGGAAATCACACAAAAATCATGGCCGAGGGGAGCACCCACCTGGGCCGCTGCCGCTTGCATGGCGGAAATTCCTGGATAAACCTGAATCTCAATCGACTCCCACTCCGGTTGAGCAGATTGCTCTAGCACCTCAAAAACCGCCGCCGCCATCCCATAAATCCCCGGATCCCCAGATGAAATCACCGCCACCGTTCGTCCGGTAGCGGCTAAATCCAAGGCAGCACGAGCGCGATCGAGTTCAACCCGATTATCCGATTCATGGCGGATGGTGGAGGGTTTTCGCCACAGTTCCACCAGATCCAGATAAGTTTTATACCCCACCCAATCTGTTGCCGCTTGCAGCATCTCCTTCACCTCCGGGGACATCCAAGCGCTTGAACCCGGACCCGTGCCAATAATTGCCAGCTTTCCGGGGGAGGTGGGGTGGGAGGGATTGAACCGATAGACCAAACAATCGGGACCCGGACTGGACATCACCCCCTCCCGATTCTGAGACAGAATTTCAATTCTCAGGGTGTTGTCCCCCGCCTCGGATTCTGGGACAATCGGCAAACGACTCTGGGCAATCCAGGGCGCTTCCCCAATCAGTTGAACCCTTGCTCCCCCCAGTAAATTGGCAATAAACGTTTTAGCATCATCGGGATTGACTAACTCGTATCCGGGCGGGGGTGATAAGAGGGTGGTTTGAAAGCGCAGTTCCCCGGTGGTGGTAATCGCCGGTGCCACTTGCAAAACCCCAGCAATTTGCCTTGCTAGATGATTCACCCCCTGCAATCCGCCCAACAGCGGGACCACCGCACTGCCATCCTCGGCGATCGCCAGCACCGGAGGTTCCTGCCACTTATTGCTCAGGAGGGGGGCGATCGTGCGAATCAAAATCCCTGCCGCACAAACCCCCAAGATGGGAGTACCCGTTTGAAACAATTCCCGCACCGTTTCCCCAAAATTATCGTAGGTTTGATCCGCCGATTGGGTGCGAGTTGCTAATCCATAAATCATCGCTTCGGGAATAGCAGTTTGAATCTGACGAGCAACGGGAAGACTCGCTTCTCCCAAAATGACGATCGCCGGGGCATTCATGGATAATTGCTCCTTGAGCATGGATAATGGATTACTGGGGTTGAGTTTGGCTGGGAATCAGAATCAGTGCCCAGTAAGGCACCTCGGCGGGGTCGAGTTCCGTAATTGGCACAATCCGCTGATTCGGTTGAGTCGCCCGTTCGATGTAAAGGGCGCGATCGAGTAATCCTAATTCATCGAGGATGGTGCGAACTTTGGCAAAGTGTCTCCCCAGCTTGATGATGACTGCTGCATCTGCCACGGCGAGGCGATCGCGCAAAGTCTCCGCATCCAGAGTTGCTGGCATAATGCTCAAGACATCATTGCGGAAGGTAATCGGCGCACCCAACATCGCCGCACTCGCCATCGTCGAAGAAATTCCCGGCACCACTTCCGTGGGAAAGCGCGGTGCTAACCGTTGAAACAGGTACATAAATGAGCCATATAACATCGGTTCTCCTTCACAGAGCACCGCCACATCTTGCCCTGCGGCGAGGTGTTCGGCAATTTTTTCCGCCGCGCGATCGTAATGGGGTTGAGACGATCGCTCCACACTAAAGGGCAAAGGCATGGGAATTTCAATCTGGTCAGGACGGATGAAGTCCGCCACGATCGCCCGGGCCAATACTTTGCCATTCTCTAGGGTAGGATAGGCAATCACCGGCACAGTCGTCAAGATGCGGTGGGCTTTGAGGGTGAGGAGTTCCGGGTCTCCTGGACCAATGCCCAAACCATAGAGTTTACCTGTATTCAAAGTTCATTCTCCTTTGCTAACGCATTCACTGCCGCCGCTGCGATCGCACTCCCCCCCCGCCGACCTTGCAGGGTCATAAAGGGGACGCCGCGACTATTGGCCGCCAGTTCCGCCTTCGATTCGGCAGCACCCACAAATCCCACGGGAAACCCTAGAATCAAGGCCGGTTTAGGAAATCCCTGATCCAATCTTTCCAGGAGATAAAACAGGGCAGTGGGGGCATTCCCGATCGCCACCACCGCATTTTCCATAAGGGGTATCCACCGTTCGATCGCCGCCGCCGATCGCGTGTTCTCGATGCGTCTGGCTATCTCTGGCACTTCAGGCTCATTCAGGGTACAAATCACCGGATTGTTAGCGGGTAATCGTTTCCGGGTAATCCCATTCGCCACCATTTGCGAATCGCATAAAATCGGCGCACCCCCCTGCAACGCCCCTCGTCCCACCCGCACCGCATCCTCGGATGCCTGCAAATCCGCGACAATATCCGTCATCCCGCAGGCATGGATTAACCGCACCGCCACATGAGCCAAATCATCCGGCAATCGTTCTAAATCAGCCTCGGCACGAATGATGGCAAAAGATTGACGGTAGATGTCCTCCCCATTGCGAATATAATCCATCATGCAATTTCTAATCTCATCCCCTTCTCAACAGTAAAGCCCGCCATCATACCAAATCTGGCTATCAAAAGCACCACCCTCAACACCTGCGGGGGGCGGGGGTTAAAACCCCCGCCTCATAGCTAAAGTCGGTTAAACCCGACTGCAAGTCTTACCTCAACACCGGCGGGGGTTAAAACCCCCGCCTCATAGCTAAAGTCGGTTAAAACCGACTGCAAGTCTTACCCTTGGGTGTTTTCAGTCGGTTTCAACCGACTTTAGCTGTTAGGCGGGGGTTTTAACCCCCTGCAAGTCTTACCCTTGGGTGTTTTCAGTCGGTTTCAACCGACTTTAGCTGTTAGGCGGGGGTTTTAACCCCCGCCGGTTGTTGCTTTCAGTCGGTTTCAACCGACTTTAGCTGTTAGGCGGGGGTTTTAACCCCCGCCGGTTGTTGCGGTTAGGCGCTTAGGCAGGGTTTTAACCCCCCCCGGTTTTCCCTTTAAATACCAGATTTCATATCAACAGTTGAAGTTGGTTGATATCAAATCGATGAGTAAAGGCTGGAAACGATTCATCCGGCGTTGTCCGATTTTGTTGATAGAAAGCCAGTAACTGGGCAATTCGTGATGGCAGTTCAGGGGTTGTTACCTCGCCTAGATAATGTTGATGGGGAATAGGTTGGGACTCAGGGGCGCGATGCTCATTTTTGGACCCTGCGCGATCGCCTGAGTCTGAGTGGCTATCCACCGAACCCACATAGATATGATAGCCCTCTAGGGTCTGACCCGACTGCTCAATTGTTGTCCCCAACAGGGTGATTTCTGCGGGACTGGGTTGGGCGCAAGACTTGGGACAGGCGGTGAAGTGAATATTAACTGGGCGATCTAAAGTCAGTTGCTGATTGAGATAATCCTGAAGGGCGATCGCATCCCTCTGAGTCGCCGTCACCCCAGAGGCACAGCCCGGTTTTCCCGCACAGGCAACGATCGCCGCCTCCACCCCATCATCACACCCGCCCAATCCTAACCCCGCCAGATGCTGCAACACCCCCGAAACCTCTTGATCCCGAATATCTGGCAGTAAAATCGTTTGCCAGGGCGTTAACCGCAGTCCCTGACTGCCAAAAGTTTGGGATAATTCTGCCAATCCCTGGAGTTGAGTGGGGGTGAGTTGTCCTAACCTCAAATTAATCCCGATGTAAGAGAACCCCCCTTGTTTTTGACCCTGAACCCCTAAATGGGCGTAAGGCTGACTGGGCCGATGGGGGACCTCCTCCCTCATCGGATGCAACGGATGAGTCAGATACTCCTTCACCGCTTGCAGATAGCGCCGTCCCCCCCAGTTTTGCAACAGATGTTTCATGCGGGGTTTTTTAGGCATTCCCGCCTTCTGATTTACATAGTCCAAATAGACCTTTACCAAAGCCCCCACCACAGCCACACACTCATCTGGGGGAATCAACATCTGAGTATCCCATAACTGTTTGTCCGCCCCGAGGTAGAGTTGAAAAGAGACCTCTTGGCTAGACCCAACCACTGCCGAAAGCTGAATCTCGTTATACCGATGTTCCCAAGGAACGGGCGATCGCGTGCCAATTCCCACCGCACCCCCCCCATCGATGCCCAGACTAAACTTGGACGGAAGTCCCACCAGTTCCGGATGATGTTGAATATAGGCATCCAAAGCGGTTACCAACGCACGGGTATCTATCAACTCCTCAGCATCAATTCCCGCCGTCGGACTCGTCATCACATTCCGCAGATGATCCAGGCGGGGATTTTCCGCCGCTAACCCTATAGTCTGTAAAGTTTGCAGCACTTCAGCCGTAGGAGCCCCTTGAACTGCCCGAATTTGTAAATTAGCGCGATTCGTCACCTGGATCAACTCGCTTCCCCAAGTTTCCGCCAGGGTCGCCAGTACCCGTCCTTGCTCTGCATTCAGGAACCCACCCGGGGTCCGAATGCGAATTAAATAGCCATCCTGGGCAGATGTGCCGTAGAATAGCCCAGGGCAAACGTTCGGTTCAATTAACCAAGCCACAATCTCCTCCTTCTCCGTGCAACGCAGAGAATCAACAAGTTAGGGTTTCTCAGATTTAGAGAAACCCCTTGAGGCTGGTATTCTGACTCGCTTTCAGAGGGAGGGGCATTGTTTGAGAGTTCCGACAACCGGCGGGGGTTCAAACCCCCGCCTAACAGCTAAAGTCGGTTGGAAACCGACTGAAAGTCTTATCCCGTAGGTTTTTTAGTCGGTTTTAACTGACTTGAGCTATGAGGGGTTGGATCCCACGCCGGTTGGAAACCGACTACAAGTCTTATCCCGTAGGTTTTTTAGTCGGTTTTAACCGACTTGAGCTATGAGTTTGAACCCCCGCCGGTTGTCGGAACTCTCAAATCGCTCCCTCTGTTATTGCATTACAGTTGCGGCACAGTACCGGAATTCCACCGGACTTCCCCAGCATCAAGTTAGGGTAGTTTATCACATAGGCAACACCAAACTGGAATTTTCATCAGTTTCTGTAAATTAAGGAGGGGAAGGTGCAGAAGTGGTTATCAGTTGTGGGGATTGGGGAAGATGGACTGGCGGGAATCAGTCCCGTGGGCCGATCGCTCCTGAATCAAGCTACAGTCATTGTCGGGGGAGAACGCCATCTCGCTATGTTGCCCCCAGAAGACCCCCGGGAACAACTCCTCTGGACTTCTCCCATTGCCGACACGGTGCAGCAGGTGATCCAGCGTCGCGGACAAGCCCTCTGTGTTTTAGCCAGTGGCGACCCCCTGTGCTACGGGATTGGAGTCACCCTCCTGCGTCATATTCCCATCACCGAAATCACCCTAGTTCCTGCTCCCTCTGCCTTCAGCCTAGCCTGTGCTCGCCTAGGTTGGTCCCGGACTGAGGTGGAAACTCTTAGCCTCTGCGGACGAGACCCGGCCCTGTTAAATGCCGTCTTGTATCCCGGGGCCAAAATTCTCGTCCTCAGTGCGGACAAAACCACCCCCTCCACCGTCGCCGAATCTCTCACAACCCAGGGGTATGGCAACAGTCAAATCACGGTTTTAGAGCGGATGGGCGGCCCCCAGGAACGCCTCACCGAGGGCATTGCCGCCACCTGGACTGAGACGGAACTGGATAATCTGAATACGATCGCCCTTCATCTCCACCCCCCCGCTTTCTCCCCCCTCTCACCCCAGACTCCGGGACTGCCGGACACCGCCTACCACCATGATGGACAGTTGACAAAACGCGAAGTTCGTGCAGTTACCTTATCGAGCCTTGCACCTCTACCGGGACAACTGCTGTGGGATGTGGGGGCAGGCTGTGGTTCGATCGCCATTGAATGGATGCGGACCGATCGCCGTTGTCGGGCGATCGCCATTGAGCAACATCCCACTCGCCTGCAATACATCGCCAACAATGCCACCGCATTGGGCGTGCCCCACCTCAACATCATCCCCAAACCCGCCCCCGATGCCCTCAAAAACCTCCCCGAACCCGATGCCATCTTCATCGGCGGTGGCATCACCACACCGGACCTCCTAGAAACCTGTTGGCAGGCCCTGCGTCCCGGCGGTCGTCTCGTCGCCAATGCCGTCACCGTCGAGAGCGAACAAACCCTCTTCCAAGGGTATCGCCAATGGGGAGGTCACCTCACCCGCATTGCCATTCAACGCGCTGAACCTGTGGGAAAATTTTTAGGCTGGAAGGCAATGGCACCCGTCACCCAATGGGTGGTGGTGAAGTTAAAACCCATTGGGTGACGCCACAATTGGCGGGGATGGTGACGCCACAACCGGCGGGGGTGGTGACGCCACAACCGGCGGGGGATCAATCCCCCGCCTAATAGCTAAAGTCGTCTAAAGACGACTGCAAGTCTTATGCTGTGGTGTTTTTAGTCGGTTTTAACTGAGGTCTTGCACCATTCTCAACACCCGGCGGGGGATAAATCCTCATAGCTAAAGTCGTCTAAAGACGACTGCAAGTCTTATGCTGTGGTGTTTTTAGTCGGTTTCAACCGACTTTAGCTGTTAGGCGGGGGATTTATCCCCCGCCGGGTGTTGCCACTCCCGCCGGGTGTTGCCACTGTGGTGTTTTCAGTCGGTTTCAACCGACTTTAGCTATTAGGCGGGGGATTTATCCCCCGCCGGGTGTTGCCACTACTATTTTCAACCCAAGCTAAAGCCCCCTCAACATCTGCCACCCTGTCCCCTGGTGGGACAGGTGTACGTTGGATCATCACCACGGGAATGCCTAACTCCCTGGCGGCAATGATTTTGGCATAAGTGGCATCACCGCCACTGTTTTTACTAACGATCGCCCCAATCTCATACTCCTGCAACAGCGATCGCTCATCGTCTAGGCCAAATGGCCCCCGTTCCAACAGCAACCTACCTGGGGGAACTGCTGCATCCGGGGAGGGGGGATCAATCATCCGCATCAGAAACCACAAATCTTGCAAGTGAGCAAAGGCAGCCAATTCTTGCCGACCAATCGTGAGAAATATCCGTTGAGCAAGGGTGGGTAATACTCCGGCTGCCGCTTCATGGCTCTCGACTTCAATCCAGCAGTCGCCCTCCTGACGTTCCCACCCCGGACGCATCAGCATTAAACGGGGAATACCCACCGCAGCGGCTGCCTCAGCGGCATTCCCTGAAATTTGCGCCGCAAAGGGATGGGTGGCATCAATCAGCAGATCAATGTGCTGTGAGTGCAAATACTGGCTCAGTCCTGCCACGCCACCAAACCCACCAATCCGAGTGTTTTGCGATCGCACCACCGCCATCCGAGTTCGACCCGCTAGAGATGTCACAACTTCCACCCCAGGCATTTCAGCCATGCGATCGGCCAACTCCCTGGCATCTCCTGTGCCACCGAGGATCAGCACTCGTTTCAAGTTCAAATTAGAGTTAAAATCCACCGAGATATCACCCCTGATTTACCGCATCAAATATTTATACCATTCATACTTTCCTTGTCCTCTTGTCCCCCCCTCTCCTTGTAAAGGAGAGGGGGGCTAGGGGGGTGAGGTTCTTTCCCCGCACCTTGTCCCCCCCTCTCCTGATCTTGTCCCCCCCTCTCCTTTACAAGGAGAGGGGGGCTAGGGGGGTGAGGTTCTTTCCAACAGCCCAAAAAAAGCCCGCATCAGCGGGCTTTGTTGTTTCTGGCGCGGGAGAGTCTACTCTCCCGCCAATCTCTCTATCTTACTGAGAAGGCAGACTTATTTCATGCTTTCTTCCAACTTGGCGATGTCGAGGAGAGTCTTCATCACAGAGTCAGGGTTCAAGCTGATGGAGTCGATACCCAGTTCCACGAGGAAGCGTGCAAATTCGGGATAGTCCGAAGGCGCTTGACCGCAGATCCCAATCTTGCGACCCGTTTTCTGAGCCGTTTTGATCACCATCGTCACCATATCTTTAACCGCTTGGTTGCGTTCATCAAAGATATGTGCCACTAAGGAGGAGTCACGGTCCAGACCCAAGGTGAGCTGGGTCAAGTCATTGGAACCGATGGAGAATCCATCGAACACTTCGGCGAATTGTTCCGCTAGAATGACGTTACTGGGAATTTCACACATCACATAGACTTGCAGTCCGTTTTCGCCGCGTTTGAGACCGTATTTTTCCATCGTCTCTAACACTTTGCGACCTTCGTCTGGGGTGCGGCAGAAGGGAATCATCGGAATGACGTTGGTCAGACCCATGTCGTCCCGGACCCGTTTGAGGGCGACGCACTCTAAGCCGTAGGCTTCGGTATAGTTGGGGTCGTAGTAGCGAGAAGCACCCCGCCAGCCGATCATTGGGTTTTCTTCTTTGGGCTCGAATTGCTTACCACCGAGGAGGTTGGCATATTCGTTGCTCTTGAAGTCAGACATCCGGACGACGACTGGGTTGGGATAGAAGGCAGCGGCGATCGTGCCGATACCATGAGCCAGTTTGTCTACGAAGAAGTCCGGTTTGTGCGAATACAGTTTGGTCAGTTCAGCAATCTCGCTCTTGACTGCTTGATCTTCGAGTTTGTCGAAGTGAATCAAGGCCAAGGGGTGAGCTTTGATGTGGTTGGCGATGATGAACTCAAACCGGGCTAAACCAACACCATCGCAGGGGATAGAGGATAAACCGAAGGCTTCTTCTGGGTTGCCGACGTTCATCAAGATTTTGGTCTTGGTGCGTGGCAGGTTGTCGATCGCCGTTTCGAGGATCTCGAAGGGAACTAGACCTTCATAGACTTTGCCTTCTTCCCCTTCAGAACAGGAGACGGTGACCTCTTGACCACTCTTGATGTCCCCAGTGGCGGTTCCGCAACCGACGATGGCTGGAATCCCCATTTCCCGGGCGATAATGGCGGCGTGGCAAGTCCGTCCCCCTTGGTTGGTGACGATCGCACTCGCTTTTTTCATGATCGGTTCCCAATCCGGGTCCGTCTTATTGGTAACTAAGACTTCACCTTGTTGGAACAGGTCGAGATTGTGGACATCTAAGATAACGCGAGCTTTACCTTGGCCAATCATTTCACCGACGGCACGACCCCGGACCACAACGTCACTGGTGCCTTGGAGTTTGAAGTTGCGGATGACGTTTCCGGCTTTTTGGGATTGGACGGTTTCTGGACGCGCTTGCACGATGAAGAGTTCGCCAGTAATCCCGTCTTTGGCCCACTCAATGTCCATTGGGGTATATTTGCCCCGGGATTCGCTGTAGTGGTCTTCGATGATGCAAGCCCATTTGGCTAAGGTGAGAATTTCATCATCATTGATACAGTATTTATCTCGGTCAGGGGCGGCAACGGGGACGTTTTTGGTCAGTTTCGACCCGCCCACGTCATACACCATTTTGATTTCTTTGCTGCCCAAGCGTTTTTCGAGGATTGGGCGTTTGCCTTCTTTGAGGGTCGGTTTGAAGACAAAGTATTCATCGGGGTTGACCGCACCTTGGACGACGTTTTCCCCTAAACCATAAGCGGCGGTGACTAAGGCGGCATTCTTGAAGCCGGTTTCTGTGTCGATGGAGAACATGACGCCGGAACTGGCTAAGTCAGACCGGACCATTTTTTGGACACCCACAGACAGCGCGACGCTGAATTCGTCAAAGTCGGGCCGTTTGGAGGCATATTGATGGCGATAGGAGATGGCGCGATCGGTAAATAAGGATGCAAAGCACTTATGACACGATTCCAGCACACCTTTGACGCCGTGGACGTTCAGGTAGGTTTCCTGTTGTCCAGCAAAACTCGCATCAGGTAAGTCTTCGGCAGTAGCGCTAGAACGAACGGCTACGTCAAGATCGCTGCTGAATTTTTCGCAGACTTCTTGATACTCTGGACCAAAGCGTTTGCAGAATTCAGCATTCGCACCGTAGCTTTCGCACAATTTGAGGTAAGCTGCAGCGATCGCATCGTCTAATTCTTTCGGGAATGGCGTATTCATCACCAGTGCCCGAGCTTGCTTGCCGCGCTCCCGCAGATTGTTGACATCGTTGAGATCCAGATCCGCAAACAAGGTCCGTAGTTTCTGCTCTAACCCTGCTTTCTCGATAAAATACCGATAGGCATAAGCAGTGGTGGCAAAGCCTGTGGGAACGTTGACTCCCTTCGATTTAAGCTGTTGGATCATTTCACCTAATGAGGAGTTTTTCCCCCCCACTAAGCCTAAATCTGCTAAACCGACTTCTTCAAAAACCAGTACAAACTGGGTTTCTTTGGAACCTTTGGCTGATTGTTGTTCTGGAGCTGTAGAAACCATATATCCTACTCCTGTTACCTGATGCTCGTCTTTAAGAGTGTTAGAAAGTTAAACTTCTTTGTTTTTCACTTTCCATGTAAATCATAGCTCATATTTTTAAAATTCGACAAGTTTTAAAATCTTTTTTTGAACTTTTTATGACAATTGGATTTTGCTCTTATATTCTTTAGCTTTTTAGCTAATTTAAAATATTGTACCTTATTATCTCCCGCCCAGATCAGCAACTTTGTTAAAAGAATATTTAGATTGCTTTAACATCCCAGGGGTTGTTTATTTCTTAATGTTAAGCAGTCCCCTTCCTCTTGAAGGGCTCAAATTGATCCGACAGTGGAATTCCTAGCCCGTCAACCTCCCGGGGGATTTCCTGCTTGTGAGAACCTCGGCTTTCCGACAAAACCCGGGGAATTTTCCCCAATTAATCAGACCAAATGTTATCCTGATCACTTGACTTTTGTTCCCACTTCACCTATAAAGCGGCTTTTTCGAGATTGGGGCAGGTCACCCCCCTACCATGATCTATCACGCGATCGCCCTGTCTGCACCACAAAGCTGCCCTCTAACCCTCCGGTTCTCTGATTGATGACTCATCCCACCCCGGCGATCGCCTGAACTGCCCTGATTGCTTGAATTGGCCTAATTGACGCGGTTTTCTGAGGATTCTCCCCGGGAAGGTGAACCCGTGACCCGAGTACAGCCATCCCGCCTGCGGAAAAATCCCCGATGGAAAGGCTCCTCAACCCCGAACCCTGTCCATTAGAGATCAAGAATTGCTACCCTAGAGAGGGGAACAATCAAGTTAGTCCAGATTGGATTGTGACAATATGCCGGAAACAGGGGCGGTATTACAAGAACGGTATCAACTGCAAGAGCAGTTAAATGATAACCCGACCCGGGAAACCTGGTTAGCGGTGGATTTGACCACCGAGGAACTCGTCGTGGTGAAATTGCTCGTTTGGGGAGGTGCGAAAGCTTGGGAAAATCTTAAGCTCTTTGAACGGGAGGCGAAAGTCCTCCAAAATTTAGCCCACCCCCGCATTCCTCGGTATCGGGATTATTTTGCGATCGATGATGGAACCCTGTGGTCCGGGTTAGTTCAGGAGTATATTCCCGGTGTATCCCTTCAGGACTGGCTCGATCGCGGCAGGCGGTTTACAGAAGAAGAAGTAGAAGGAATAGCCACGGCCCTGTTGCATATCTTATGTTATCTGCATGAATTAAATCCTCCCGTCCTCCACCGGGATATTAAACCCAGCAATATTATATTAGGAGAAGACAACGAAATTTATTTAGTCGATTTCGGGGCCGCCCAGGACCGGAACCTGCTCACTCCGGGACGCAGCTTTACCGTAGTGGGAACTTATGGTTATACTCCGTTAGAACAATTTGGAGGACAGGCGGTTCCGGCATCGGATTTATATGCCGTCGGTGCCACATTGGTTCACTTAGGCACCGGCGTACCCCCGGCAGACTTACTCCAGAAAAACTTGCAACTAGAATTTAGCGATCGCCTCAGTCCCAAATTCAGCCCCTATTTAATCAGTTGGTTGCAAACCCTCACCGAACCCCAGGTGGACAATCGCTATCCCACCGCAAGTGAGGCGATCGCCGCCTTAGAAGGAGTCGCCACCCTATCCACGGACAACGCCCCCTTTTATCAACCAGACATCACCCCGGTTCAACTCCACAAAACCCCCCAAAAACTAGAAATTATCCTACCCGAACCGGGCTTAAAAGTCCTCACATGGTCGTTAAACCTGTGGCAACGGGGGCTAAACCTGATCGAACGCACAGTCGCCTCCTTGCGAGATAATCTCAGCACCTCGGATATCATTGCCCAAGTGTTAGTCTATCTGTTAATCGGCATTGGTTCCTTGTCCCTGTTGTCCTTAGTTCTTCAAGTGGCAACCGTCATCCTGCCGATCTTAATTCCCCTAGGAATGGTTGCCTGTTTGAGCGAGTATTTTGAACGAACGATTGTCTGTTTAGAACGCGATCGCAACACCTTTGAAATCCAGCAAAAGCGGCTAGGATTTACCTATCGCCGACAACTCGGCGTCACCGCCCAAATTCAAACTGCCTCCATCTTCTACGACAATAAAAAATTTGTCATGGGAGTCGCCCTCACCGCCGGACCGAGACCCGGATATTATCAACAATATGCCTTTGGGAATACGGGGCGAAAACTCACCGAGGAAGAATGTGCCTGGTTAGCCGAAGAAATCGAGGAGTGGTTGGACCTCGAATCGGAAGACTATTGAAACACCTCGACATGAGTCCACCGAATTGAGCTTGAATCCCTTGCTCTGCATAGAGTGCGTTGGCGAAGCCTTCCGAAGGAATCGCCTCGGCTGCTGACTCTATCGCTTCCGGTATATTTTTCGCGGGGTTCACAAGATTTTCACAACTTTAGGCTACACTAGCTACTTAGAGTTAGCTATTTTGCCTCACTTGCCGTGAGTTTAGGAAGCTGAAGTTATGGCTTGTGGGGTACTCTAGCTAACTCTCCCCGATATTATCCCGAGTTCGGTCACTTTAGGACAAATTACCCATTTTGCGTCGTTTCAGGCAACGGGGGATTAGGCTTTCACCAGATTTGACTTCAAGAGGGATATAAGACCATTCCCATCCCTCTCCAACCCTAGGAACATTTCACAGAGGCGAAACCGTTGCACCCTCCTGAGTCAGATTATCTTATCCTTCAGGATGGCGATCGCCTTCTAGTTCCCGTAAACGAGCCTCCAATTCCCGCAGACGTGCTTCTGCTGACTCGGCTCGTTGACGTTGCTGTTCAGCCTCCTGACGTTGCTGTTCCGCAATTTTGGATAACTCCGTTGGAGTCAGAAATTTCTCGCCATCGGGACGGTAGATAGTAAACTGTTCCTCCTGCAGTTCAAAGCGAATCCCTAACCGGGGACTCGTCCAATTTTCCGGCTGCTCAATCACCTCCAGAGAACCCGCCTGACTGCGTATCCACCCATGAAAATCCAGGCGATCGGGGTCGAAAACATAATATTCTTCCACCCCATACTGCTCATAAAACTTTTGTTTCTTCGCCATCTCCTTGAGACGATTTCCAGGGGAGAGAATTTCAAACACGACTTGGGGAGGGATGTTCCCTTCTTCCCATTGCTTATAAGAACCGCGATCGCCTTTAGGTCGTCCCATCGCCACCATCACATCAGGCGCTTGACGCAGTTTATTATTTCCTTCTTCCGGATACCAAAGCAAATCCCCCGCCACAAACACATTCGGATCCTCATCAAACAGAATCTCTAAATTCTCTTTAATCACCACAATCCAACGAAACTGGCGGGTATTATCAGACATCGGATTTCCATCACAATCGGGGTAGATGACCTTAGTAGGTTGAGGGGTGGTTACCATAAATTAGACCTCTCAATTATTAAACAGGAAGCAACACCATTGAGTCTGGGTCAGACCCTCTGTGACCAGACTTTTAAACTATCCAAATCGGTGTCTAGGGTTGTCTGATATTTTAGCTGATTTTTTCGCCAATGGTCAGAAAGGGGATTTTTGGGGGGCTTAATTTTCCTCTAACCCGGTTTGAATAGCTGATTTATCCCGTCAGGGAGGGGAACGTCACAATTGACCAACCGCTTCAGAATTTCAACGGCGATCGGGTAGCCTAACCCTTAAGGCTGTTGGTTTTCATCTGGGCTATTTGCTAATCAATCGGTCATACTCTGCATGAGTTCCAATCCAAAACCAAGAAATGCCGTTCTCTACTTCAACACCCAAAGCACGGTAATTTAGACCAGCTCGAACAGACCAATACTTTTGGCCCAGTTTTTTGAAATGTAGGGATGGATGAGACGGATCAATCTTGAGCAATTTGTAGGATTCATCCGCAGTTTTCTACACAAATTCCGGTAAAGCGTTGTAACATTGCCAAAATCGTCGAGTGGTATAGTGCATCAGATTTCTCGGCAATGTCCAGCTTCAAACTCCGCGATCGCCTCTTGTGCGAAGGCTTCTAAATGACCCTCAGCAATATCCTGTTCTATTTGTTCATCCCACCGTTGATCATCCAAATCAAAAACCCATTGTTTTAGTTTTTCAAACTCATGGGATGGCAGGGAGAGAATTGCCTTTTCAATCTCTTTTAGGTTGGACACAATTTTACCTCTGTCGTTGTTGTAGAAATTATAGCTTGACTGGCAAGGCATGATGGTAAACGAGATGCTCCAAAATCGATAGTTATAGAAACCCATATTCTCAAATCTCCTCTAACCAGGTTTGAATCGCAGATATCAGATGAGGTTGATTGGGGGGAAAGCCTTTTAAGGGTGCTTCGAGGGGTTCGTCGGTTAACCAGGCTATAGCAACAATATTGGTGAGTTTGCGACAAAAGGCTATGAGTTCACTGCTGGGATAGCAATGGGTAATCAGGATAGGGAATTTAGGTAGATTTTGGCGAAGTTTGAGGGTTTTCAACTGTTCCCGCAGTTTACTGGCTGTGGTGACTTCTTTGGGGTAGTCTTCATCGCTTAAGGCTTTATCCCAGATGAGTTGGCAGAGAGTTTGGGCGATTTCGCTGGGTTCCGTTTCATCAGTGAGGATAGTGGCGTCGAGGCAAAAAATCGGGAGATTTTGCAGTTGGAGACAAATATCTATCGGTTGAGTTTCTAAGCTATCAACCGTTGAATTATGACCCACTTGTGTTTGTGCGGTGACTTGGGTATGGGGAGTGGTGAGGGGATTGTGCCATGCTTCATGAAATTCGGGATAAGGGAGATTTTCGGCACAGTTCCAGATGAGTTTGTAGCATTTATCGAATCGGTCAAAGTCGTTTTGGTAAACCTCACCGCTGAGGCAGTATTTTAAGGTGGAGACGACTTTTGTATATTGTTGGGGTGTGGCGAGGATTTTCTCTAAACCCTTTGCCGCCTGCGTCTGGGTATCTTCATCTTCTGTGGTGGCGATAACTTGAACCAAACCCGCGATCGCCTCGGGATTTCCTGGATCGATTTTCTCTAAACTCTGTGCCGCCTGCCTACGGGTATTTTCATTCTCAGTCGTGCCGATAACTTTAACCAAAGCAGCGATCACAGGGGAATTTCCTTGTCCGATTTTCTCTAAACTCTGTGCCACGAGCCTACGAGTATCTTCATTCTCAGTAGTGTGGATAACTTGGAGCAAACCATTGATCGCCTCGGGATTTCCTTGTCCAATTTCCCCTAACTTCCAAGCCGCTCGCCTAAGGGGATCTTCATTCTCAGTAGTGCGGATAACTTTGAGCAAACCATTGATCGCCTGGGGATTTCCTGGATCGATTTTCCCTAAACTCTCTGCCGCGAGCCAACGGATATCTTCATTCTCAGTAGTGCGGATAACTTCGAGCAACCCCGCGATCGCCTCGGGATTTCCTTGTCCGATTTCCCCTAAACTCTCTACGGCGAGCCTACGAGTATCTTCATTCGCAGTAGTGTGGATAACTTCGAGCAACCCCACGATCGCCTCGGGGTTTCCTTGTCCGATTTTCTGTAAACTCAAAGCCGCAAGCCTAAGGGTATGTTCATTCTCAGTAGTGCCGATAACTTCGAGCAACCCATTGATCGCCCGGGGATTTCCTTCTCCGATTTCTCCTAAACTCAAAGCCACCTGCCAACGGGTATCTGTATTCTCAGTAGTGCGGATAACTTGGAGCAACCCATCGATCTCCTCGGGATTTCCTTGTCCGATTTCCCCTAAACTCAAAGCCGCCCTTCTACTGGTATGTTCATTCTTAGTAGTCCGGATAACTTTGACCACAGTAGAGATCGCCTTGGGATTTCCGGGATCGATTTTCCCTAAACTCCAAGCCGCCTGCAAACGGGTATGTTCATTCTCAGTAGTGCGGATAACTTTGCGCAGCCCATCAATCGCCTGGGTATTTCCTTGTCCGATTTCCCCTAAACTCTCTGCCGCGAGCCTACGAGTATCTTCATTCGCAGTAGTTTGGATAACTTCCAGCAACCCCGCGATCGCCTGGGGATTGCCTTGTCCGATTTCCCCTAAACTCTCTGCCGCCTGCGAACGGGTATGTTTATTCTCAGTAGTACGCATAAGTTCGAGCAACGCCCCGATCGCCTCGGGATTTCCTGGATCAATTTCCCCTAGACTCCAAGCCGCCCGCCAATGGGTATCTTCATTTTCATTAGTGCGGATAACTTCGCGCAATCCCGCGATCACCTCGGGATTTCCTGGATCAATTTCCCCTAAACTCCAAGCGGCGAGCCAACGGATCTCTTCATTTTCAGTAGTGCGGATAACTTCGCGCAACCCAGAGATCGCCTGGGGATTTCCTTGTCCGATTTCCCTTAAACTCTCTGCCGTGACCCAACGGATATTTTCATTCTCAGTAGTGCGTATAAGTTCGAGTAACCCCTTGATCGCTTGGGGATTTCCTTGTCCAATTCCCCTTAAACTCTCTGCCGCGAGCCAACGGGTATCTTGATTTTCAGTAGTGCCGATAAGTTCGAGTAACCCCGCGATCGCCTGGATATTTCCTTGTCCGATTTCCCCTAAATTCCAAGGCAACCACCAACGGGTATTTTGATTTTCAGTAGTGCGCATAAGTTCGAGTAACCCCGCGATCGCCTTGGGATTTCCTGGATCGATTTTCCCTAAACTCAAAGCCGCATCTTGCAGGAAAATATATTCATTTGGGTAATTCTCAATGATTGCATTCAGTGCTACAACTGCCAGCCGTCGAATGGTTTCAGGTATCGCCTTTCTTGCCCCTTCTGTTATCGGAGAGAGAAAAGTTTGCCATTCCTGTTTCTCAATCTTGAAATAACCAAACCCCCACTTGACTAACTGCCGAACAATGTCAGCCGCGAGAGAAGGAGAAAAAGCCTTAAATTCATTAATTCCTGCGGCTGCCAGAAAATAGGCACGATATTCATAAAATCCTCTATCTACTTTTTCAAAATTCCACTCTCCCCAACCCTCCTCAAACTTAACTAATGCCCGAATAAACGCTTCTTTCTCCTTATTCTGAACATCCTCATTCTTAACATACTCACGCCCCAACCACAACAAAATCACCTGCTTCCACTGCGGTTCAAAAATCCGATACTTCCCCTCCACCGGACGATTCACATGAGTCCTGGGCAGAAAATCATTCCAATTCTCCACTGCCAACGCCGCAAAATACTCCTGAAACGTGGCATGATAAAACAACCAAATAGCCTCTGGAGATCGTTCCAAACGATTCAACCACCCCAACTTCTCCACTGCTTTAAAAATTTGGCGACTTCCCAAAACCTTCAACACCCAACTTTCCGGCAACCGTAACCGCGAAACCTCATCTTTCTGTTCCATCGCCGCCCACGCCAACTGCGCCAAGGCTTTATCAATTGCCTCCCGTTGGTCTAAAATCTCCTCATCTGCCTTCCAACGATACACCCACTTCACAAACTGCGCGTATAACCCCGCCTGCGTTTCCGGTAAAAAACCGCCGCCAGTTCGCCAAATTTGACACAACATCCACAACCGTAGCGGATTGTGAATCAACTCCTTGATACGGGAATTGTTCGACTGTGCTAACTTTGCCTCCAAACTCTCCCCCGTCCCTACATCCCCCATTGCTGCAAACCAACGGCGAATATAGTTCGTCACCTGTTTGGGGTTAAACTCCAAGTTGCGAAACACATCAAACCCTGAAAAAGCATTCTTATCCGCATCCCAGACATTCACCCGACAAGTCACCACGACCCGCGCCCCTGGCACCCATCCTCCCAATAGTTTGGAAACATGGCGGGTTTCTACCCTCGATGTCATTTCATCTAACCCATCCAACAATAACCAAATCCGTTCTTTATGTTGGGTAAGTTCGTCAATCGTGAGGCTTTTAGTTTGGGTGAGCCAGATTTCTTTGATATATTGGGTAATTGTGGCTTGGGTTAAATCTGCCAAAGATACCCAAATCGGCAACCCCAAATCTTGCTCTAAAATCCAATCAGCAATTTTCTGTAACCGCGTGGTTTTCCCAGAACCCGGTTCGCCAATAATGGCAATTTTTCGCCCTTGACTAATTGGGCTTTTCCCTTGTCGCAATACATCCTCAAAAAAACGTTCTTCTGCAATGGGAATAAGCTTTTCTGCTTCCTTTTCTTCTGTCTGATTTCTTGAGAGAGTTTTAGAGGGTTGGCGTTCAACAATCGCTAAGGAAACATAAATTTCATCGAGTTGCGGAGTCACCCCGTCGGCGTTGGTAAAGGGGTTTGTAGTGAGTTGCTTTTGTAGCTCCACGTTTTGCTGACAAATTTCTTGCCATTTATCAAGATCTGTGGGTTGGGGAATCGGCTTGAGTTCAGGCAGATTTCCAAAAGCTTCTTTCCATTTATCTTTAATAACCTGTATGTTTTCTTCTTTTTGGGTCTGATTTTTTAATAATAGGGAAAACTGCCAATAATACTGACGTGCTTTTTGGGTTTTAGTGACGTTTTTAATTATTCCTAAATCCCGAAGACAATCCAGTGCCGTTTGTATGATTGTTTTCCGGGCATTTTCTTGGATTGGTTTTTGAAGATAAATTTCTAATAATCGCCCTAAACTATCCTGGGTAATTCCTATTTCTATTTTTTTTGTCTGACCATTGCGTTGTTGTTCCTCAATAGTGCCAGAAACCTTTAACTCATTTATTTTTACCCAATCCAGTTTGAACTGTGCCTTGAGTGGGCCTGGGGGAATCGGGATCTTTTCCTTATCAGTATCAGCCAGGGCCAACAAGGCTGCTACGAAGTCCAGACGGTCTTGCAAGTCGTCGGCGCTTTTTCCATAATTGCGGCTTTTTTTGTCAGGATGACCCGATTTTCCCACCATGACGACCCTCGATAGAAAACTGGTGCTGGTTTGGGGAAACTTGCCCAAACGGGAGGGTTGCCCAAACCAGGTAAAGCCATTGTAGCAAGGATTTCAGGATTTTACCTGTGGGTTTGATTGGGCAGTAGCCCAAAAAAATACTGACCTCAGAGACATAAATGAGGTTAGTGATGGACGAGCTAAAACGGAAATTCAAACAACGGCAAGCGCTGGAAGATGCTTATAGCAATTTTGTGGAACCCTATCTCAATCAAAGGATTGAAGTTAAGCAGGAGTCTTCCGGTTCGCTGCCGGTGAGTCCGGTTGGGGTTTACTATGCATCGGGATGGTTGCTGTTGGTGATGCTGTATTTTATTTTGATGCGCGGTTTTCAGCGCTCATAGAACAACCGTCGGGGGTCAGGGGTTTAAATCTGATAGCGATCGCCGCAGGAGGTTTGAACCCACTGCGGTTGTTGCTTTTGAAATTGGCAAAATAGCTACAATCTGATTAATAATTTAGGCTGATTGTTTTGCTCTCAACTCATGCAACAATTTAAACATCCTGCGGGAGTTGCCATAAATTTAATAGCCGCATCCGCAACGAATTGGCAAGGGTTTCAGGCATTTTTTGACAATCTGACGAATCATGGTAAACTGTATTCTCTGGGGAACCGTTTACCTTAGTTGTAAAAATTACTTGATTTTGGGAAAACTTTTCGCCCCCAACCCTTATGATACCGTTGTCAGTGGGGCCAGGTCATGAGGGCCGATCGCCTCCAAGATTTCCTCCCGCATCACCAGTTTTTTTCGCACCCAACAACCGCATATTGACAAATTAGTAAAAATATGATGGGTTGCCTCCATCTTGGATAGAAACCCGGTTTCTCACTCCATAGAAAAGCCCGCTTAAGCGGGCTGTTTCTGTATATATCAACTGGAGGTTATTCGATAGGTTCGAGGGTCATCTCAACCTCACCTGTCGTTGGGTCAGTTGGGGGAGTGAGTTCGAGGGCCTCTATCTCACTCGGTTGTGATATCACTTCTGGCACGGGTTGCGGTTCCGGAACTACCGGGGTAACGGGTTCGGGAGTGGGGCGACGGATGCGATCGCGCAGTTGATCCCATCTTGATCGCCTCACAGGTTGTCCAGCCGGTTCCACCACTTCCAGTTCCGGTTGGACTTCCTCGGGGACCAGTTCCGCTGATTCTTCAGTGGGTGCTGGGGCCACAATCTCCGGCGTCGGCAGATATTCCTCGGGGACCACTTCTACCGGCATCTCTTCCGGTTCCGGTAGGGGCAGCAGGGACTCAGGTTCCGGTGTGGGTTCTGGGGTGGGTTCCGGAGTAGGTTCCGGAGTAGGTTCCGGAGTGGGTTCTGGGGTCGGTTCAGCTATGGGTTCTGGGGGTGGGTTATAGGTGGGGTCTACGATAACGATCGCCTTTTCTGCTTTCAGGTCCCCCCGAACTAACCGCGATAGGGTGTCTTTGCCTTTCGGTTGATAGTCGATCGCCTGAACCGTGGTATTAAATTCATTGTTGACCGGATTCCCCTTCTCATCCAGGAATTCCACCTTGACCCAGTTTTTCCCTTTCTTAAATCCTTTCAGATAAATCGGGTCCCAGCGATCAAGGACAAAGCTTTCTCCATTAATCGTCACCCGAATCCGCCAGTCGGCAATTTCATCCGTAGCGTTTTCTTGGGCGACGAGGTGCAAGGGCGCATTGGTCAAGTAGAAGTCCAGCATAATCGGTTCCGCACCATAACTGCCTTGGGGACGGCTGTAGGTGAGTAGGGCTTTGGTGGGATCCGGTTGATTATCTTCGCTGGGGGCGAACAGGTGAAAGGTGGTCTGGGCGTAGGCCCCTTCATTTTTAAAGCTTTCATGCCAGGGACGGGAGGCGAAGACTCGGAGGGTGTGGGTCCCTGGTTCGAGGTCCGTTAAGACAATGGGTTCCCTGACATCGTAAATGGCTTGGTAGGGGTGATGGTCTAAAAAGAGGTGGAGGTGGGGTCCCAAACCGAGGTCTTGATTTTTAAATAGGGGCAAGTCCCGCACCTGGAGTTGGACAGCAACGGTGGAATCCTCCAGGACTTCCCCGGGTTTGGGACTTAAAATCTGGACTTGGGGTTGATAGGGGTCTAAGGCGAGTCGGAGTTTTTGAATTTCTTCCGGGGGAGAGACTTCCGAGATTTGGGACTCGCTGTCGATGAAGACGGCTTGGGAGGCTTCGAGGTTGGGAGGGGCTTCGATGCGATCGCTACAGGCCCCTAGGCCCAAGAGGACAATGATGGCGGCGATCGCAGAGATTAACGATTTAACAATCGGCGATCGGGAATTTATACCTAACACTTAGCAATTCTCCTATATGAGATCAACTATGAAAACTTGTTAAGTCTTTCCATAAATAAAACCAATGATGGGCCATTTGCCCAAATGAAGAAGATGAAAGGCGATCGCAGCGGTGAAAGCAGACAATCCGATTCCCGGTTTAAATGCCCTGGAAACCGCCCGAATCGTGACATCCCCTCATCTTGCAATTGTACGTCAGTTACATCCCCTACCACCGATGCCAGCCAAGTATTAAGTTATGTTAATTTATCCCCAACCCTCTTGACTTTTTAACGACCCTTTGAAACACAAAGCCAATCCCCGATTAAATTTTGGCTAATTTGAATTATTGTTAAGCAGTGGATTCAGATAACCGAGGTAGCCTTATAATGCACGAACAGAAGCCACTAAGGTTGCCTTGCTCGACAGACCAGCATTTTGCTGGATTTTTAGAGCGGTTACTACACAAAATCCCGAGTTTGGATTAAACTAACAATCTTAAGAACCCTTAAAAGGTTTTTTAAAAAGTTGTAAGCCACCCAACACTCACCTTTGGTAGTGAACCGTTGTGTCAGAGCAACACCTTGGGTGGAATGTAAATTAGGTCCTTGTCTAGAGAGAGGAGAGTCTCGATGACGATTAGCCCTCCAGAGCGAGAGGCAAAAGTCAAGGTAACGGTGGATAAAGATCCCGTTCCCACCTCATTCGAGAAGTGGGCCAAACCGGGTCACTTTGACCGTACCTTGTCTCGCGGGCCCAAAACCACCACTTGGATTTGGAACCTGCACGCTAATGCTCATGATTTCGATAGTCACACCAGCGATTTAGAAGACGTATCGCGCAAAATTTTTAGCGCACACTTCGGCCACTTGGCTGTAATCTTCATCTGGTTAAGCGGTGCCTATTTCCACGGTGCCAAATTTTCCAACTATGAAGCATGGCTGACCGACCCGACTGGCATTAAACCCAGTGCCCAAGTGGTTTGGCCGATCTTCGGACAAGAAATTTTAAACGCCAACGTTGGGGGTGGATTCCACGGTATTCAGATCACCTCTGGTTTATTCCAGTTGTGGCGTGCCTCTGGAATCACCAATGAGTTTCAACTCTACTGCACCGCCATCGGTGGATTGGTGATGGCAGCCTTGATGCTGTTCGCCGGTTGGTTCCATTATCACAAACGCGCTCCCAAACTGGAATGGTTCCAGAACGTGGAGTCGATGATGAACCATCACCTGGCTGGATTACTCGGTCTCGGCTCTTTGGGCTGGGCGGGTCACCAAATTCACGTTTCCTTGCCGATCAACAAGCTCCTGGATTCTGGGGTGAATGCGAAAGACATTCCCTTACCCCACGAGTTCATCTTGAACCCGAGCTTGATGACCCAGCTATATCCGAGCGTGGATTGGGGATTCTTCAAAGGAGTAATTCCGTTCTTCACCCTCAACTGGGGCGTTTATAGTGACTTCCTCACCTTCAAAGGTGGCTTGAACCCCGTTACCGGCGGTTTGTGGTTGACTGACACGGCACACCATCACTTGGCGATCGCCGTTCTGTTCATCATCGCAGGCCATATGTACCGGACCAACTGGGGCATCGGTCACAGCATGAAGGAAATCCTGGAAGCCCATAAAGGTCCTTTCACTGGTGAAGGCCACAAGGGTATCTACGAAATCCTGACCACCTCCTGGCACGCGCAACTCGCCATCAACTTGGCGATGATGGGCTCTTTGAGCATCATCGTTGCCCATCATATGTATGCGATGCCTCCGTATCCATACATCGCCACCGACTACCCAACTCAGTTGTCCCTGTTCACCCACCATATGTGGATTGGCGGCTTCCTGATTGTCGGTGCAGGTGCTCACGCATCCATCTTCATGGTGCGCGACTACGATCCAGCCAAGAACGTCAACAACTTGCTCGATCGCGTCCTGCGTCACCGTGATGCCATCATCTCTCACCTCAACTGGGTCTGTATGTTCCTGGGCTTCCATAGCTTCGGGTTGTACGTTCACAACGACACCATGAGAGCGTTTGGTCGTCCCCAAGATATGTTCTCGGACTCGGCCATTCAACTTCAGCCCATCTTTGCCCAATGGGTGCAAAACCTGCACTTCTTGGCTCCCGGTAGCACTGCTCCGAACGCCCTAGCCCCGGCTAGTTTCGCCTTCGGTGGAGATGTGATCGCAGTTGGTGGAAAGGTTGCCATGATGCCGATTACCCTCGGTACCGCAGACTTCCTGATTCACCACATCCACGCCTTCACCATTCACGTTACCGTTTTAATCCTGCTCAAAGGGGTTCTGTTTGCCCGTAACTCTCGTCTGATTCCAGATAAGAGCGAACTCGGCTTCCGCTTCCCTTGCGACGGCCCCGGCCGTGGCGGCACCTGTCAAGTTTCCGGTTGGGACCATGTGTTCCTCGGTCTGTTCTGGATGTACAACTCCCTCTCCATCGTGATTTTCCACTTTAGCTGGAAAATGCAATCCGATGTCTGGGGTGCAGTGTCTCCCGATGGCACCGTCGCTCATATTACCGGCGGTAACTTTGCCCAAAGCTCAATCACCATTAATGGTTGGTTGCGTGACTTCCTGTGGGCGCAAGCCTCTCAGGTGATTCAATCCTACGGAACTGCCTTATCCGCTTACGGTCTGCTGTTCCTCGGTGCTCACTTTGTGTGGGCATTCAGCCTGATGTTCCTGTTCAGCGGTCGCGGCTACTGGCAAGAACTGATTGAATCCATCGTCTGGGCACATAACAAACTGAAAGTTGCCCCGGCAATTCAGCCTCGCGCTCTGAGTATCATTCAAGGACGTGCGGTTGGGGTTGCTCACTATCTCTTAGGAGGTATTGTGACGACCTGGGCATTCTTCCTGGCCCGCATTATTGCAGTCTCAGGATGATAGCGAGGAGGAGCTAAAAAAAACATGGCAACAAAATTCCCAAAATTTAGCCAAGACCTCGCGGCAGACCCGACAACACGTCGGATTTGGTACGGGATTGCAACCGCCCACGACTTTGAAAGCCATGACGGAATGACCGAGGAAAATCTTTACCAAAAGATTTTCGCCTCCCATTTCGGACACCTGGCCATCATCTTCCTCTGGACATCGGGCAACCTGTTCCACGTCGCTTGGCAAGGCAACTTCGAGCAGTGGATTAAAGACCCCTTAAACGTCCGTCCCATCGCTCACGCGATTTGGGACCCCCAATTCGGTGCACCGGCAGTCGATGCCTTCACCCAAGCGGGCGCTTCCAACCCAGTCAACATCGCCTATAGCGGTGTTTACCACTGGTGGTACACCATCGGCATGACCAAGAACTCTGACCTCTACCAAGGTTCCATCTTCTTGTTGGTCTTGGCAGCAGTCATGCTCTTTGCCGGTTGGTTACACCTCCAACCGAAATTCCGCCCCTCGTTGTCCTGGTTCAAAAATGCGGAATCCCGCTTGAACCACCACTTGGCCGGTCTGTTCGGTGTCAGTTCCTTGGCCTGGACGGGTCACCTCGTCCACGTTGCTATCCCCGAATCTCGTGGTGTTCATGTCGGTTGGGATAACTTCCTCTCCGTCAAACCCCACCCGGCAGGTTTAGCACCGTTCTTCACCGGGAACTGGGGTGTGTATGCTCAAAACCCTGACACAGCCAACCATGTATTTGGTACCGCTCAAGGGTCTGGCACCGCCATCCTCACCTTCTTAGGTGGATTCCACCCTCAAACTGAGTCGTTGTGGTTGACTGATATCGCCCATCACCATTTGGCGATCGCGGTGATTTTCATCATCGCCGGTCATATGTA
>JAMXFF010000048.1 GCA_025370845.1 Laspinema palackyanum D2a
GTTACTACGAACGAAGAGAACGACTGAAGTCGTTACTACGAACGAAGAGAACGACTGAAGTCGTTACTACGAACATCTCGATGGCGGTCCTCCCCATCTTCTGCCATCCAAGGTAGAGCATCAATGTAGCGTAGGGTGGGCATTGCCCACCCTACAGATAACTAAATTTAACGGCGGCGTCTTGTGCCACCGCCTGAGCGCCGGGGGGCCGATCGCGCTGGAGAAGAGGAACCCCCACTCCCAAAACTGCCACGACGGGGAGTGGAACTGCCGGATGAGTTGGAGGCAGGGCGTTGTAGGTTGCTACCACCGACGCCGGACCCGCTAGGACGAGAGTTCGTAGTTCCCGAGGAGGGACGATTGACATTACTGGGATTCGATCGCACCCGACCCGTTGTCCGCAATTGGTTCTGGCGATTTTGAACCGCTGGGGGTGGAGATTGGTAGCGGTTGCTATATTGCTGGACCGCTTGCTGATAGGAGTTGCCATAGCCGCCATAACCTGTCATGACGACCCCAGGTTGATACATCGGGGGAACGTAATAGCGAGGAGTAAACAAGGCGTTGGCGACCATTTGTCCAGCGATCGCACCGGCAAAGGGAGTCCAGAAGCTAGATTGCTGGCGAACAATTACCGTTTCCGGTTGGCCGGTTTGCGGGTTGGGTTGGGTTTCGGTTACTGCGTGAATATATTCAATTTTGAAGTCTTCCGTCAAATGTAGGGACGCTTGACCCGACTCTACTTGAAGGTAACTTTTTTGACCGGCAGAAATTTCTTCCGGGGTTAAACTCGCCATCGGCAAATCATCGGTGCTATAGACCGAAGGGGAGGCATTGAGCAAAAACAGGCTATATTCGCCGTTGGCATCGTTATAACTGGCCTGCTGGACGGGATAGCGACCGTCAGCCATTCGGGTTGGGGTGACGGAGGTGCTAGGGTTGGGTGCGCTGTAGGAAGACGAACCTGTACTGGTGCTACAGGCGGTGGTGGTCCAACAGAGCATGAATACCATTAAGACTGGGATTAGTTTGCGGAACATGGCGGAGGTAATGCATGAAATGGATTCAAGTCAAGATTCACCGGACCGAGTTGCTCAGTCCGGTTGCTCTTTTCTTGATTGTAAGAGAAGACTATTTTGGATGACAGGTGGGGTTTTACAGAGGGATGAGTTCGGGAAAATACTCAACGATTTGGTCTTCGGTGAGTTCTTCCCCGATCGCCGCTGGTGAAAAGTGGATTTGAATGCCGCGCAGCCGCTCTTGGTAATGCAGGGCGATCGCGGCTTTGAGACCCGCCTGTAACGCTTCCACGTTAGAGAGGTCGGTTTCCAGTTCCGGGACTTCTCCCTCTGCCGCTAAGGTGATCATGACCACGACATTGCGAGTCACCGGGAGAGAGAGGGGTTCCTCTGCTGAGTCTGCTAACCGCGCTTCACTGCCATATCGAGCAGCAGAGTCGGTAAATAGCTCGGTCCAATAGTCCCCAGCTTCCCCTTCGTCCCAGACCACATCCCCTTCATTGGCGGCAGATCGCCAATAGTCATCGTAGCGCAAGAGACTTTCGGTGATTTCTACCAGGGCCTCCCCGAGGGTTTCCAGGTCTCCATCGCTATCGAGTACGGGTCGGATGCCTTGGTTGAGTACACCCAACAGGGGGGCCACGTCATTCCCGGCGAGATGGAGAAAGATTCGGGAGACGACGAACCGGGAACGGCCCATCATTTTTTTAAAGCGATCGCGCATAAGTCTCGATTGGCAAATAAACTCAGAAAAGTAGGGTATAAAAACTCGACTCCCTTCCGGTTGTCAGGTTTTTTCTTAAAAATTATATACCCCTTCTATTTTACGAAAAAAACGAGCGATTAACTGTCGAGATAGTAAAATCCATCAATAAATTCCACTAAATGATTAATGCTGGGTAAAGCAAATTTGGTGGCTTTCATCGTGGTTCCGGTGGCGGTTTTGACCGAACCCGACGGCCCGATGTTGCGTTTTCCAAAACTGCCATCATAATAGACTTGAAGACTTTGGTCGCTGGAATTAGTCAGCAAGACTTGGGTGGGGGATTCAAAAAAGTTGTAGTTATCGCTGGGGGTCAGGGTAACCGGAGGGATTTGAAGGTCATTGACCCCATGAATGGTTTGACTGAGGGCGGTACTCAGTTGTTTAATTTGTTTAATCGCCTCCATGCTGTGACTGTTAATCGCATAAGCTTGTAGCATTTTCATTAAGGTGATGATATTTTTCTGAGTAGAGATGGCATTTTTAAAGGGGATAATGCCAATATAAGCGATGGGAAAAATATCGCGATCGCTATCAATTTTAAAAACCAATTCGGTGCGGCGGTAGCCTACATTAATACTGGGAGGATGAGGCATCATTTCCCCTTGACTGGCAATTTGATGGTAAACCTGAGCTAAGGATTGATTGGCCTCATGAGTTAAGGGAGCATCGATGATAATCCTAACCGTTGGGGGGGTTTGATTAAAAAATTTTTTAGCTTCTTCGGCGGAAAAACGATAGATTTGAGTGCGATCGCCATGAGGACTCAAGTCAACCCACTCGCAAGTAATCCCTTCAGTTTTGAGGTTGTAGCGGGAAACGCCGTAGAGTTTTGCGCCGGTTAGAGTCGCGCCACTGAGGTCCGCACCCACCCACTCCACCCGGATTAAATTAGATTGGGTCAAATCCGCATGGACGAAACTGGAATTCATCAGATTTGCGTTACTTAAGTCCCCTCCCAGCAAGTTGGCTCCGCTGAGTTTTGCGTCACTTAAGTCAGCCCAACGGAGATTGGCTCCACTTAAATCCGCCCAACGGAGATTGGCCCCACTGAGATTGGCCCCACTGAGATTGACCCGACTGAGGTTGGCGTGGCGGAGTTCTGCCTCGGTCAGGTCGGAACCACTGAGTTCGGACCGGCTCAGGTCCGTCCCGCTTAATGTTGCCCGTTCCAGATTGGAGCTTGTCAGGTTCGTTCCCCGCATATCGGCTTCACTTAAGTTAGAACCACTCAGATTCACTTGTCGGAGTTTAGCCTCTCGTAAATCAGCTCCGCTGAGGTTAGCCTCGCTTAAGTTGGCTCGACTGAGTTCAGCGCGCACTAATTCGGCGCGAATCAAAGCCGCTTGAATCAACTCTGCACCGCTGAGGTTAGCGCGGACCAGGTTGGCGACATTGAGGATGGCGCCATTGAGCTTGGCCTTACTGAGATTGGCCCCACTCATGCGAGCCACATTGAGTTTGGCACCCGTGAGGTCCGCCTCACTGAGATTGGCTCCGCTGAGATTGGCAATACTGAGGGTGGCGTTACTGAAGTTTGCGCCGCTGAGATTGGCTCGACTGAGATTAATTTCGGTCAGGTCCATCCCCGAAAAGTCTCTTTCTCCTGCTGCATATTTTTTGATAATATCCTCGGCTTGCATAGATGGTATTCCTGTGAAGAAAGTGTTGATGGGTTAGTGGGGTACGTGTTCAGGGGAGCCTGGAGGCCAAAATTAGAAAAACAACACAGATGGAAGAGGGGAGAAAACAGAGACTGTCAGAATAGTGATCGCCATTGAGAAGATGTTTTATTTCTGGGATATGGCATTGGAGGAAAAGTGCAAGCCTTTGATAAAATTAACCAGCAAGTTGACTGGGGGTAGAGAAAAATTGGGACTAGAAACAACGGGTCCAGTAGGCACGCCGTTATTGCCGAGGGCGATGTTAACCAACCGTTTCCCAAAATTGGGATTGTGATGGACATCTAAGGTGCGATCGCCGGAATTAGTCAACACCGTTTGCGTAGGAGATTGGAAGAACTTTCCCCGTTGAACAATTCGAGAAAAGGTCTGGGAGTTTTTAATTTCCTTGACCTTTTCTCGGGCATTATTGAGCAACCTAGAAATTTCTTCAGATTCAATCATATCAACTAAATGCTCCAGATTCTCTTGGGTTACCCCTGCATCTTTGAAGGGGAGAATCGCCACATAAGCTGTAGAGAACAATAACAGATCATTGCCGATTTTAAAGCTGAGTTTGGTGCGCCGGGAACTCACTTCAATATTGGGCGGTTCGATTAAGTCAGGATAGCGATGGGCGATTTGATGGTAGGCCAAGGCTAAGGCTAAATGAGCATCTTGGTCGAGGGCCGCATCAATGAGCAGGTCCACCGTGGGTAGAGTTTGATGAAAAAAGGTTTCCGAGGTTTCTGGGGTAAAGCGGTAGACTTGAGTGCGATCGCCATTGGGACTCAGATCCAGCCACTCGCAGATAATCCCTTCGGTTTTCAAACCAAACCGAGACACCCCATGCAGTTTGGCTCCGGTTAAGGTTGCACCGGAAATATCCGCTCCCGTCCAGTCCACTTGGATCATATTGGCGTAGGTCAAATCCGCGTACACCAAGCTCGCATCCAATAAATTGGCTTGACTCAAGTCGGCACCTCGGAGGTTAGCGCCGCTCAATTTAGCCCCACTGAGGTCCGCACCTCGCAAGTTCGCCTCACTTAAATCCGCCCAACGCAAATTAGCTCCAGAAAGGTCTACTCCCATGAGCTTGGTATGAGACAGATCGGCTTGGCGCAACTCACAATTTCTGAGGTTGGCTCCACTGAGGTCCGCACCGCTGAGGTTCGTCTCTCTTAAATTGGCCTGTTCCAGATTCGCCCCCATTAAAGAGGCTCCTCTCATGTCCGCTTCACTGACATTGGCGCTGACTAGATAGGCTTGTCGGAGTTTCGCTTCCCGGAGGTTGGCCCCATTGAGGTCCGCTTGGGTGAGGTTTGCTCCACTGAGTTCGGCACGCATGAGTTCGGCGCGGATCAACGAGGCTTGAATTAACAGGGTTCCGCGTAGATCCGCCCGCACTAAGTTGGCAACATTGAGGTCCGCTCCATTGAGATTGGCTCCACTCAGGTGAGCGCTGTTGAGTTTCGCAACATTAAGCTTGGCATGGCTGAGATTGGCTCCAGTGAGGTCAGCACCGCTAAGATTGGCAATACTCAGGTTGGACCCACTTAGGTTGACTTCGCTAAGATTAACTTGACTGAGATTGACTTCAGTCAGCATAACCCCAGGAAAGTCTCTGGCACCAGCTAGATATTTTTTGATTAGTTCTTCAGCTTCCATCGGGGCACCCTGAGAACAGCGGGACTTTACGGTGATAGCAGGCTTGCATTACCATCCTAGCGGAAGAGCGATCGCCATATAGGAAAGTCCCCGCTTGTGGTACTGCTGAGTCGTTGGGAATCGTTCCCGGGATTGAAAACCACGGGAGGGATTGTTCCATGCAATTGCTAAGGGTTAGGCGATCGCCATCCATCACAAAATCACCAAACGCACCAAGGGGGATAACTTCCACCAGAACACCGGGAGATCGACTCACTCTAACATTTTCTGACCCTCAATCTTCCTAATTTTTCCCAGGGCGATCGACAATTTTAACCCCCATCGGTTATCGGGGCCTTCCACTCACTGTCAACTAACTGTTGAAGAAGGAAAAGATGAAACCGGCGACAAGTCAAAAAAAAGTAGGAATTGCTGGGTACAGATTTTTAAAGTGCCAATGGGTGAATTATTCCCCGTTAGGGGTAAGGCGATCGCTAACTGCTACTCGGATGACTGTATTAGGAAGAGGAGTTTCCCTCCTCCCGGACTGGAGTAATTTGGGTCCCCTCGGGTTTGGGGATTGGCGATGGGATTGAGAAGGAGCCAACTGGGGTCATAATAAATCGGAATTAGGTATTTAAAAGAGCCGATGAACGTTGGAATTGTGGGTTTGGGTTTAATTGGAGGTTCCTTGGCGTTGGATTTGCGATCGCAGGGACACCGCATTTTAGGGGTGTCCCGTCGTCCACAAACTTGCCAGGAAGCTGTAACGCGCCAAATCGTGGATGAGGCAGATGTAGAGATGACCCTGATGGCAAACGCCGAAGTGGTATTTATATGCACGCCGATCGCGGCGATCGCCTGGACCGTAGAACGACTTGTCCCCCATCTCAACCCTACCGCTATCATAACGGATGTGGGGTCCGTGAAAATGCCTGTAGTCGAAGCAGTGACTCCCTTATGGCCCAACTTTGTCCCAGCGCATCCAATGGCGGGGACAGCAGAAAGCGGACTGGATGCAGCAGTACCCGATTTATTTGTCGGACGTCCTTATGTGATTACTCCCACGGAGGATACCCCGGATACTGCCGTAGAAACTGTGACCGAGTTGGCGCGCTCTCTGGGGTCCCAGGTCTACCAATGCAGCCCGGAAGACCATGATTGCGCTGTTGCTTGGATTTCTCATTTGCCGGTGTTCGTTTCGGCGAGTTTAATATCCGCCTGTCTGAAAGAACCCGAGGCTAATCGGCTGAAATTGGCCCAACAGCTTGCCAGTAGTGGCTTTCGGGATACCAGCCGAGTCGGTGGGGGCAATCCCGAGTTAGGGGTGATGATGGCGCAGTACAACCGAAAAGAAGTCTTGCGATCGCTCTATGCTTATCGGGATCAACTCAACCAGTTCATCGGGGCGATCGAGGCAGAAGACTGGAATACCTTGACCCAGGCCCTAGAACAGACCCAACACCATCGTCCATTCTTTGTGGGAACCCCAGACAGCCAGAAGCATTCGCCATAACTAGACTCAGGTTCAAACCTAGACCGTTAAGGACCCGAGTGGAGTGGAAATTCCCGGTTCTTTCTTTGAGGGAGTTGTCTCAGAATGGCTGAAAATCGGTACAATAGGAAAAAGAAGCTACCTAATTATTCGAGTTGATTAAACCGTCCAGGCACAAAGTTAGGGGTCAGTTACCCAAGTCAGTCCCTCGAACTGACCCGAACGGGCCAGCCTTGAGGCCCAGCCGACCTCACTGGATCGAGTTCCTAACGGGGCGATCGCAACAGGAGGGGGAAAGACGGCAACCATACCCACCCCTAAAAACTGTCGGACGATCCTTCAATCTTAGTTAAAATCCCCTGGTCCACCTAACTTTTGTTCGCCCCCTGTTCAAAATCCCGGCTTTTGTCAATTTCTCGCTACGATATCCCCCCTCGGCGAGGGCGACATTTAATTTGGATTGTTACATGGCGAGCAATATTGACGGGTTTTCAAGCTACACTGTCAAATTAAATCGGTAGCCATGAACCCCGAGGTGGAACAGTTCAACTCAAGCCATGCATTATGGAAACAATCGGAACCCCATCCCGGTCCCACCCTCACTTTGGGGAACTGGTGCGATCGCCGGGGCATTCTCGCTTTGGTGAGAAATACGATTTAGCAATTGAAAAATTATTTGCTCAGGAGAAGCCACCTATGCTACACCGCAAGATTTATCAATTCTGTTGCGATGGTCGTGAAGTCAGTATTTTCTTGCGGGATCAGCAACGTTGGATTGACGGTGTTCGCATTCTTGACATCGAAGGAGATTTAGTCACGATCCGCTATGAAACCGATGAAGAAGATGAACTCTCTTCCTGGGAAGAGATGTTTCGCCTCGAAAGCATCGGTGCCGTTAGCCAAAAAATTGCCTGCGTTTCGCGAGGTAATGTGGAGCCTTTGGTATCAGATGATTGTCCCGAAGCCGAACAAATTCCCAAACGCTCTCCCGACTTGAATCAAGAATAATCTCAACAGTCGGTTTTGCCTTGAATCCTAACGGTTCCAGGTCATTGGGCGATCGCTGATGTTCAGCAGTACAATAAACCGGGTTTCTGTACAACCCTAATTGAGGTCATCCCCATTATCGGGTAAGAAACCAGGTTTCTTATCCCCTCCCCCTCTTCTGGATTGAGGCGATCGTTAAAAACCCCTAAAACAACAAATCCAAAATCATAGCCTTGAGTGCCACTGCGGTACTTAAGGCTATGATTTTGTAGTGGCGACACCCGGCGGGGGTTTAAACCCCCGCCTAATAGCTAAAGTCGGTTAAAAACCGACTAAAAACACTACCCCATCAGACTTCCAGTGGGTTTCAACTGACATCTTACACCAGGCGACACCCGGCGGGGGTTTAAACCCCCGCCTAACTCAAGTCGGTGGAAACCGACTGAAAACACCACGGGATAAGACTTGCAGTCGGTTTTTAACCGACTTTAGCTATTAGGCGGGTGATTTATCCCCCGCCGGTTGTCGCTTAAGTTGTTAGTGCGCCAACGTTTAAACCCCCGCCGGTTGTTGCAACTTTTTTCAAGAGTAAATTAGGTCTTTAACAACCGGATGCAATAGTCTTATGAATCCGGCGGCGCGACAGGGGGCACCATCGCTGCTTCAAAGGCGGGACAATAACCATCAGGAGTCACCTTAAACCCAAATAAAGGAGAAACCTGATTCCAACAACGCTGTCCTCGATAATACCGGCAGTTTCCGCAACATTCTATATTCGCACTGACGCGGGCAGCACTCCCTTGAGAGAGCAATTCTCGTTGAGAAACCCCACGCACCACTAATTCCTCACCCTGCCAACGCGCTTCAATTAACCCGGTATCGGAAAACTTCTGCCAACGGGGGTCCAAGGCCAAAGTTTGGGTCAGGGAAAGGGTAACGCTGCTGGGATGTTCCGTAAGTTCTCCCGGATAAATTTCAGCCGGGGTCGCCGGTTGTAAAATCGTCTCGCCGATGGGGAGTTCTACCAGATTCCCCGCTTCTGGAGTATGTAGGTGATAACGGTTGCGGAGTTCATCCAAGTTGGTCAAGTCCGCTAAATAAGCGGGGGAACCGTGGATGAAGACAACGTGCTGGGGATGTAAGTTATGAATGAGTTGAGTGGTGCTATTGCCGTCACAATGTTGGGCGAGTAAATAGGTTTCCAGGGTAAAGCGGGACTTGGGGAGATGGCCAAATAAGGACTCTGGGTTATAGCGCTGAGGTTGTCCGGGATATTCGGGAAGCAAAATTAACCAGGGTTGACGATCGCCTCCCTCAAAATTTTTAAGATTGCTGCTTAATTCCGTAAGCAGAACACAAGGACCGTTTGCCAGTTCGGAATGATGTTCGGGGAATAAGCGACGGACCCTCGGACGGATCCGTTCGTCCCAAAATAGGGGTTGATGGCGGGCAAAGTTTTGAACTGAGGCGGGGAGTTGAGGGAGGAGTTCTAAATAAATATCACAAGCATCGGCAACGGTTCCCTCAACCCAAATATCCAGATCGCGCCCGGTGAATTGGTGATGACTCCGCAGCAGCATCAGGATTTCTTGACCTAAACCCACGGTAGGGGTGGGAAGGAGGACGGATTGACCCTGGGCGATCGCCCGTTCGATCCGTTCCGCGAGTTGGTTTTCCTGCGATCGGCGATGGGGAAACCGCGAGGTTCCATAACTGCCTTCGACAATCAGCACATCTGGATCTAATCCCCGCAGTTCATCTAAGGGCAATCCTTCCACTAAGCGGGAATTGGACAGGAAAAAATCTCCGGTATAAAGCAGGGTATAGGGTCGGGGCGGTTGAGGCGATCGCCCGGTATGGGTGGGGGTATAGCTCAATAAAATAGCCGCTGCCCCTGGGAGATGTCCAGCGGGAAATAACTCAGCAGTTAATCCATCCAGAAATTCGACTGGGGTGCGCCAGGGTAAGGCTTGACAAAATCTTAAGCGATCGCCTTCTCCCTCGGGCCAGTTCAGGGGGAGTAGTTCTGTAGTGACTTCGCTGGCATAAATCGGTAATTGGGGGAAGGCTTGATGCAGGTCCCATAAACCCCGGGCATGATCGGCATGAGCATGAGACACCAGCACTAAATCTGCCGGTAAGGAGCCCGGGCCACTGCCCTTGGGCTCTAAACCCGCTTGCAAGGGTGAGATATCTCTAATGCCACAGTCAAGGAGGATGCGATAGGGTCCCATCCGCACCTGTAAGGAGACTCCCTCATCTCCATGACCGACACTATAGGGTAAACATTCAAGCTGATCCATTTACGCTGAGCACACCTGAACATCGCCACTCAAGTCTGGAATGATAGCGGATGAAGGGGTTGGGATTCTTCTACCCCAAGTCCTCGGTCCCAATCGGTTCCCGTTCCATCCGGGGGATACGGGAATCTTTGGGACCTTTCTCGGGTTGGATGGATAGAGGCGATCGCCCTGACCCATTTTGCAGGTCAATCCTTGAGGACCTTCACACAGTACAGCATCTTGTTTCCAGCTCTGTCCTGGGTTACTCTTCAAATAAATTCTCATAATGGAAAACCCAGATGAGGCAAGTGCTTTGCTCACCGGGCTACAGGATAAGGCTGGATTCTGTTCTATCGAGATAGATCTGTTACTCAGGTGAATCACCTCCTTGAACTCATTAAATTTCTGGATGTTCATCCACTGACCAAATCCGATGACTTAGACTTTGATGCTACCAAGGAAGGGGATCATCCTCAAATCCTTTTTTGCTCCCCGCCTTTGGCAACGGGGTCTCCCCATCCGGTTTCCCGGGACAGAGGGGCAACCGAGAGGCGATCGCTCCCTGGGCGGTCCATCAGTCAGGGCTTTGTCAAGAAATCCTATCCTAGGGCATCGGTACAGTAGAGATGAAAAACTGCGTTGCTTGACCCAATCTCTCGGAAAAAAGCACCTTTCTTAGGGACAGAACCCGGTTTGTGGTCCCCTTGCTCTCATCTCTATCCGGAAGGCCCAGACCAGTGAAACTGAAAGATTAAGTAAAGTTTGGCAACAAAAGTGAGCAAGCGGCTATGAAATCAAGTTAATATTCAGAGGGTTGCTATCAGACCCTCATCCTTCAGGGCACGAAGTCTCGCAACGGGCCGGTTCCTTTCGATGGCAACGGGGAATGAAATCATCGGCCTAACCGGGATGCTTTGCATGAGGAAGGGGGATTTCCCACTGGATCCGTTAGCTCAATTGAAATTCTAGCATTTCTACTTTCTTTACTATGGGTGAAGCAAAACGTCGCAAGTCAACGCTCGGAGATCAGTATGGCAAAGAGCCTAGAATCGTGCCTTGGTTGCCGATTACTAAAAGTCAATCAGAACAGTTTGTGAAGTGGACCGTCCAAGGAAGTTGGCTAGGCATTGGGTTTTTGATTGTAGCTTGGTTAACCGTTCGCTTCATTGGCCCTGCAATTGGTTGGTGGGAAGTGAACTAAATTGGCCTTTTTAAGCTAATTCAGGGGCGATGTAACGATGAATCTCTGTACCGAGTGGCATTCTGGGATGCCGATTGGTATCGAGGCTAACGGGGTCCTTACCCCGCTTAGACAATCCGAGTATTGACAATCTCTCAAACAATTTTCTAATCACTCTGATAAGAATTTCCTATTCTTATGGGCGATCGTCGTAGGCTAACCAGCCTCCATAGGTTTTAGGGAATTGCGGGTCAATCCAGGCCAGTAAAAGCACTCCGGAAACCCCCGGAATTCTCGTGAATCTATGACCTATCCAACTATCAAGTGTCGTAACGGATACCTCCTGTGAACGATGAATCACGTTAACTTAGTGGCATCCCTTCCGTGGGACGTTTACAATTGGACTACCATTGGACAGGTGGAGCCCTAGATATTATATCGACTCCAGGAGGAGGTCAAATCTAAAAAAAACATTAAAAAGTTCTAAAATGTGGTGTGGTGATAGGAGAAAGTAAGTGTTTATCAGACTCGCCGAACAGCACCGTCAATTTGTCAAGGATCTCGTCATGAACCTGCAAGCCCTAGCGATCGTGCTAGAGCGTCGGGGTTACCTGGCATCTTGCTATACCTGCGGGGGCCAAATGAATAGCGCCTCCTTTATGGTGAGCCTAGGAGAAGATCACTTGATTCGGTTTTTGGTGTCGGATTATGGGATTACCTGGACAGAAATGCGCGACGATCGCGAATTAATGAAACTAGAGGGCGCAGAAGCGATCGCCCAGCTTCAGGAACTCGCCAACCTGGTCAAATGTCAGATGAAAGCTATTCCAGACCAGCCCGATCTGGCAGTGGAAGACGTCAATGAGCAACTCGTGTAGCAACACGGGTCTGAGGCTCGCCCTTGAAGGGAACCCGATATCTCAATCTCCTGGTGGTCGATCAGGAGAACATCGGGTTTACGATAAGAGAGCGGGCTAATTTTTTTGGGGCTGAAAAATGTTAGGCTGAAAGAACGGAACGACAAACGCCACGGTAACGAGCGCTCCTGGGGTTTATCTGGCTTCAATTGGCGTTTCGCGATCCACACAGCCAGCTTGCAAAAAAAATATGACTGCCCTAGAAGCTAATTGGGAACATCATTATATTGAAACGAACCGGATCCGCTTGCACTGTGTCTCTCAAGGAGAAGGAGAACTCGTTCTCCTGTTGCACGGATTTCCGGAGTTTTGGTATTCCTGGCGCTATCAAATCCCAGCGCTTTCTCGATATTTTAAAGTAGTCGTCCCGGATCTGCGCGGCTATAACGATTCGGATAAGCCAGACAGTGGCTACGATCTGGATACGTTAAGTGCAGATATCAAAGGTTTAATTGAAAGTTTAGGATATGTCAAGGCTCATATCGTGGGTCATGATTGGGGAGGGGCGATCGCCTGGCATCTGGCTGAACGCTTTCCCAATTGCCTGGATCGCTTGGCAATTTTGAATGCACCCCACCCCCAACAGTGGTTACAGGCGATGGGAAGCAATGTGGATCAAATGCGCCGCAGTTGGTATGTCCTGGCATTTCAGGTTCCAGGAGTCCCAGAATGGCTGATTCAGCAGAACTTGAAAGATTTTGTCAAAAAGATGTTCCAGGAACAAGCGATCCGTAAAGGGGCCTTTACCTCGGAACTGACTAAGATTTATCAGGAAGCGTTGGAAAAACCAGGAGTGCTCTCTTCGGCGATTAATTACTATCGACAACTGATGTCTCCCTTTAATTGGGCTCAGAATTTGGGGCGATCGCCTAATTATGTCACCGCACCCACTCTAGTATTGTGGGGTGAAGAAGATTCGTTTTTGAGCAATAAGTTAACCGATGGATTCGATCGCTTAATTAAAGCGCCGTTTCAACTCAAGTTGGTTCCCCACTGCGGTCACTGGATCCAGCAGGAAGTCCCCCATCTGGTTAATCGAGAATTGCTCTCCTTCTTGCGCGCAACATCCCATCGGGGACGGTTGATTGGGAAGATGGAAGAATGATGGGGGAGATGGGGAAGATGGGGAAGATGGGGAGGATGGGGAGGATGTTCAACGTCCCGACTTGCTGTCGTTCTCCTCTTTTGTTTGTAGTAACGACTTCAGTCGTTACCGCGTTACTTGGCCTTACGCCAAGTAACGCCCTCAGCGACAGCTGGTCCTTCAGTTCCGAAGCAGGCACTAGAACCCTCAGATTGCTCGTGTGATGGCTGATGCCATCACACGAGAGCAACGACTGAAGTCGTTACTACAAACATGGACCCCATCTTCCCCCTCTTCCCCATCTCCCCCATGCACAGTTTCATCCCCCCTGAGCGTTTTTTTGCCTATCTGAGTTGGACGGATATTGCGGCGATGTCCGATAAAGGGAATGTGGTGGTGATTCAACCTTTGGGGGCGATCGAACAACATGGTCCTCATTTGCCTGTGATTGTCGATAGTGCGATTAGCATGGCGGTTTTAGGAAAAGCTTTAGAACAATTAAGTCCTGAGATTCCAGCCTATGCTTTGCCGCCCTTATATTATGGAAAATCTAATGAACATGGGAATTTTCCGGGGACGATTAGCTTGAGTATTCAAACCCTTTTATCGACCTTAATGGAGATTGGGGATAGTCTTTATCGGGCAGGATTTAGAAAATTAGTTTTCATGAATTCTCATGGCGGTCAACCGCAAGTGGTGGAAATTGCGGCTCAGGATTTAACGGCAAAGTATCCAGATTTGAGGGTCTTTCCCCTATTTACTTGGCGAGTTCCCAATGAAAGTAAAGCGCTCATTTCGGAAAAAGAGCGGAGGTTGGGAATGCACGCGGGGGATGCAGAAACGAGCTTAATGTTAGCAGTTTTGCCGGACTGGGTGAAGATGGAAAAAGCCGTGGAGGAATATCCCCCGGAACGTCCGGAAGGGAGTTTGTTAGGAACTAAAGGACCATTAACTTTTGCCTGGTTAACCGATCATATTAGTAACAGTGGGGTGGTCGGGGATGGGACTGCGGCGACGAAAGAAAAGGGCGATCGCATTTGGGAATCCTTAGCCCAGGGTTGGGTGCGCGTGATTCAAGAGGTGTATGAATTTCGCTCTCCATGAGGGCTTCATTCTAACGGTGGGTGAATGCATAAGTGAAACCCTAGTCAAATCCGCCTAACTTGTTCTCAAAATCTCTAAACTCCGAATAGATTCGGCTACAGAAATCCCCACTACCCCCTTAACAAGGCCCGTGGGCTTTTTAGGGATGGGCCACAGATGGACTAACTGGAGTTTTTAAAAGGCTTGACTTGAACAAAAAGTGATGTTCCAGAGTACCTCTAAGGGTGGCTTTGATGCGGGTCAGATGGCAGCCGATAAAACAGATAAAGACAAAAAAGTTTGTCTATTGTTCCCTTCTTATAATTTTTAAAATAAAGATGGACAGTTGGCCCAGTATAAGTCAAAATCAATGGGCGGACTTTTAGAGGAGAATTATGCGGATTTTGCTGGGTGGACTATTAGCCAGCTTTGTATTATGGGCATTTCCAGTATGGGGACAAATCTCGGATTCCCAAGTAGTGGCGCTGGTGGAAGCACTGCGCTTGGTTACATCCAATTCATCGGGGAGGGAGGATGGACTTGAGAGTGCCTGGAATATCAAACCGGCAAATATTAGAAGGTGGTCAAGGCTCTGTATTGGGGAGGAATTAACCCCGGAACAATTTAATTCCGATCGCATGAAGGCTCAAAATATTTTAGTGTGCGTGATGGAGGACGTATTGCGGGCGGAGTATCCACTCAGTGGGGACGATGAAGAAATCGCTGTGCGTCGTGCTGCGGCTTGGTGGGTGTCCGGTGATGGGAACTTGTACGATCGCGGTGAGTTTGGTGACTATACTCAGCAGGTCCTTGAACTCTATCAAAATCTTCGCGCCCAGCCCAGTGATTTTCTCCCCACTCGCACTGCTAAAACCCTCAAAGCGAGCAACGGTTTCTAACCCGGATCGCCGATCACCCGAACTCCTCACACACCTAAAACCGCGATCCGAAACAGAACCCCTGCGGGAAGAGGGTCCCTCTTAGTCCCTCCCTCAAACAACACCGCTGAAAACTTAGCCCCTCAACCCCAATCTACAACGCTATGAACTAAGTACCCAACTCGGCAAACAGTTTAGAACTTCCTCACTCTGGACTTCGAGGGGTTGTTTGAGGGGAATGATGATGGCGAATTCTGTGCCTTTTCCGGGTTCTGAAAAACAGAGCAGCCGTCCCCCATGCTTTTCGACAACGATCTGGTAACTAATCGACAATCCCAGTCCAGTCCCTTTACCCACAGGTTTGGTAGTAAAAAATGGGTCAAAGAGTTGCTTTTGTAAGTCTTCTGGGATGCCGTACCCATTATCCCGAATCCGAATCATCACGAAGGAGGGACGGGGGATTGTTCCCGGTATCGCTGCACAAACATCCGAGGGGTGGGGGGTGATGCCAGGGCAGGATTTGAAAGCAGTGTAGCGATCGCCAAGAGATAAATCCCTGCCTTGCTCCAGATTTGGCGTTCCCAGGCCCCTGCGGGCGATCGCCCGTTTCCAGTCTCCCGTGATCAGTTCGGTCCTAATCTCTATTTTCCCCACTGTGTCCGGCCCTTCTTCCACCGCATCGATCGCATTACTGAGGATATTCATAAACACTTGATTCAGGGAAGACGCATAGCATTCTATCGGGGGCAGCTCATTATACTCTTTGACAATTTCGATGGGAAATGCTCCCGAGCTAGACTTTAAGCGATGTTGTAAAATCAATAGGGTACTGTCAATCCCTTCATGAATATCCACAGGTTTCATCTGCGCTTCATCGAGTCGAGAAAAATTTCGCAGACTCTGCACAATTTCGTGAATTCGTTCGGTTCCGACCAGCATTGAAGAGAGCAAACTGGGAAAATCGGACCGGATAAAGTCGAGTTCGATCGCTTCGATTCGTTTGAGAATGGCTGGGTTAGGCTCCGGGTAATGCTCCTGATACAAATCAATCAAACTGAGTAAAGCGTCGCTATATTGGTGGGCATATTCCAGATTGCCATGAATAAAGTTAACCGGGTTATTCACCTCATGGGCAATCCCAGCGACCATCTGCCCAAGACCGGACATTTTTTCACTTTGAATCAATTGGGTTTGAGTATATTGCAATTCTTCCAGGGTGCATTGGAGTTGTTGGGCTTGGGTTTGAGCTTCTAGGGCAACCGTCTGACTGGTTTCATACATTTCAGCGTGTTCGATCGCGATCGCCAGTTGATTCGCCACCGCCTCCAACAGTTCCACCTCGCGATCGCTCCAAGGTCGCATGATGCCACAACTCCCTGCGGCGATCGCCCCGATTGCTCCCGATCGCGTCTGGATTGGTAAAGCCACAATTGAATTCAATCCTCCCTGCACACAAAACTCGCGCATTTGAGAATCTCTCGCATTCTCCACCTGATCAACTCTGACCGTTTCTCGGCCAATCAACTGTTCCCCCAAAGAACCAATGTCGTCGGCACAATAGTACCCCAACAAACTCGCACATCTTGCCGTGCGGGCTTCTTTCACCACTTCCCAGGCTGGAAGTGCGGCATGGGGACGATACCACATAAAAAAGCAGCGATCGATATCCAGAAGACTCCGGATCTCGCTCACTGCCGTCTCTAAAATCGTATCCAAATCTAGGGAGTACCGAATCTGACTCGCTAACCGGAACAATAATGCCTCCCGGCGACTTTCTTCTAACTTCGATTCGTGGAGGATGGCATTTTCTAAGGCTGAGGCAGCTTGAGACGCCAGCATGGTTAACAATTTCAAATCCCCAGCAGCATAACTATGAGCTTCCCAGGTACTGACCGAAATTGCCCCAATGACGCGATCATTCGTCCTTAGGGGCACCGCCATCAGGGATTTTACCGGGATTTCATCCGCAGCTTTTCTGGGGTCGTGACTAACTTCGTTCACAATTTCTCCCATTCCCGAGGCAATCACTTGACCGACAATCCCCTCTCCCACCTTCAGTTTGGCTGCTTGCTCTCCCTCTTGTCCAAACTGGGCCAAGGTTTCCAGTTCTCCCGTACTCGAATTGAGTAATCGGATCGATCCCCTACGGGACTTGAGCAGCCTCTGGGCTTCATCCAGCACGACTTTAGCCACTTCCTTGATATCCAAGCAAGCGGTTAATTTTTGAGAAATATTGTACAGCAGGGTAATTTCTCGATATTTATCTAACGCTTCATGAGCTAGTTGCTTTTTCTCTTGCTCTTTTTTCGCCAAATAAGCCAGTAGATTCCCGACAGATTTGGCTTCCTCCCCTCCTCGCACCCAGCCCAAGACTTCCCCAGATAGCTCAATTGGATGGCTTTCTACTTGTCCCTCCGTGGGGGTGCCCAGGAGGATCTGCCCTGCTGAATCCCAGATCGTGCAGCCTTGAGATTGAATCGCGCTCAACAGTGGGGTCAAAATCTCTCTAACCTCCGACTTCACCAAAAGCCGCCTGAGATTAATTTTAAAAATTTGAGTGCTTCCTTTCATCTGCGTTCCCTCTAGCTATCTAATTTTATAAAAGATTGGACGCTTATTATTGTATTGATCTGATTCCCTAAAAATTTATTTCACTCGGTGAAGGAAAATCTTTTTTCTCCTCTAGCTTTCCCCTGCCCTTGAGGAAGCCGTTTATTTTTCTGGGAGATTTCTTGCTTAGACCTTCCCTCTTGGCATCTACCATGAGGTAGAGATGTCTCCTGAGTTAGTCCACCCCTACTCTCCCTAAAGTGCGGAGGGGGATTTTTTATGTTTTTTCTCGACCTGGGATCGCAGACTTTTAAGGTTCTAACTAGAGAGTTAACTTTTTAACCGGATCACTCTTGAAAACCCCCTCGATTTTTTTGAATTTTATCTCTTGATCGCCCTACTTTTCTCAGGATGCCCAATCCTGATTGTGCTTATACACTAACCTAGGTTTTAAAAAAGTGCCAACGGTTGAATTACCGAGATTTTTTGAAAAACCCTCCGTATAAATACGGAAGGGGGAGGCCAGAGGATACGGAGAGTTATGGAGCAAAGAGACTTGGAAGGTAAATAGAATCGGGGTTTTTCCGATAAAAGCGATAGAGGCTGAGGATAAACCCGTTAAGACGGTACCGAGGTCGTCGTATTTTTTTATACAAACCAAGATAAAATGGACCAAAAGTTCACCGTAAACAGCATCAAGGAGCAAGGCTCAATCCCATGAACAAACCGTATAAACAATTTCAGATTCGGTCCTGGCAACCGGGCGATCGCACCGATGCAGCAGCAGTCATTGAGTCCGTTTTGGCAGAATATGGCCTAAATTGGGACCCCCTGGAGGCCGATCGCGATGTTCTGGAAGTTGAAACAGCTTATCACAATACTGGAGGTGAATTCTGGATTATAGCACAATCTGATAAAATTGTGGGGACAGCCGGATACTATCCAGTTCCCCGAGGGAACAATGCTGTAGAAATTCGCAAAATGTACCTGTTACCCGAGGTGCGAGGTCAAGGGTTAGGAAGATTTCTCCTCAAACAACTCGAAGAGGCGATCGCCGATCGCCATTTCTCGGAAATCTGGATAGAAACCGCCAGCGTTCTCACCGAAGCCGTGCAACTCTACGAACGCAACGGCTATCAACCCGCAACCGGCGTGGAAACGGCTAGGTGCGATCGCATCTATGTCAAGCGCCTTCAAGCATAACGCAAAGCGGGGAACGATTTTCTCACAGGGGCTTGGGTTAATGCAAGGCCGAAAAGACGGGTGCGATCGTCGGAGTTTTTGCTGGAGGTTGATGACAAAAGCCGCAAGATGGGGTTGGATCAAAATTCCCCTTTCAGGTATAAAAGAGCAATCCCTGTCCCATAAATCCTCTTGCCTGTTTGTAGTAACGACTTCAGTCGTTTCTTAAGTGATGAGGAAAAATTCCCAAATCCCCCCTAATTCCCTCTCCCTCTCTTCACAAAGATTGAGCGCGCTATACTAAAAAGATAGTCTGAACATCAGGCCAAATCTTGGAGGGAAACCATGACTCAGCGCATTGAAACCGATGTTTTGCCACCTCCCTTTCCGGACCATACCCAATTACCCGAGTCGGACGGTACATTTGTGAAAAACTTTCAGGAGCATCCCCAAAGCATTCTCCTCACAGATTCGATTGGGCCGGTATTAGAACGGATCCATCCCGATGGACAATATGCGATCGGACAAGACTGCGGCATTTACTGGCGAGAAACTGAACCCCCAGAACAAGGCGCAGAGGCACCGGATTGGTTTTACCTTCCAAATGTTCCGCCGAACTTAGATGGGGAAATTCGCCGGTCCTATGTGTATTGGAGGGAATATGTCTCCCCCTTAATTGCTCTCGAATTTGCCTCGGGGACTGGGGAGGAAGAACGCGATCGCACCCCACTCAACAGAAGCGCAGATGCACCCCGACAAAAACCCGGTAAGTTTTGGGTGTATGAAAAAATCATCAAAATTCCTTACTATGGAATTTATGAAATCAAAACTGGAAAATTAGAGGTTTACAACTTAAGCAACGGGTATGATTATCAAAAACTAGAACCGAATGAGCGGGGACATTATCCTATCTCCCTATTAGGCATAGAATTGGGACTGTGGCAAGGCAGTTACCAAAATCAAACTCAACTCTGGTTAAGGTGGTGGGATGAAGAAGGAAATCTGTTGCTGACTGGAGCAGAACGCGCCGAACTCGCACAGCAACGAGCGGAAACTGAACGCCAACGAGCCGATCGCGCCGAGCGTTCCCAGCGGGAATCTATCCCCCGTTTATTAGGCATGGGGTTGACTCCAGAACAGGTAGCCGAAGCCCTAAATTTGACCGTAGAACAAGTCCAAGAAATGAGTTAAAATTGAATGATTTCATCCGCAAATTGAGAGTGCATTTTATTCCCCAAAACGCACTTTTTCTATTTTTCTATATTCGAGATATAATAACCAGCAACCAATGACCAATGACCAATGACAAATGACAACCGACAAATGACCAAACAAGAGTGTCTGTGGAACTACGACAACCAGGCGATCGCCGTTGCCTATCAAACCCGAGGGCAGGGGATGCCTCTGTTATTACTGCCCGCCTTCAGCACCGTGTCCAGTCGCGATGAGATGCAGGGGATGGCGGAACGATTGTGCGATCGCTTTGAAGTCGTGGCACTGGATTGGCCCGGGTTTGGAGAGTCCGCTCGCCCCGGGGTACAGTATGGACCGGAATTTTACCATCAGTTTCTGGCGGATTTCGTGAGTTCTGTCTTCCCGGGACCCGTCGCCATTGTGGTCGCAGGACATGGGGCCGGATATGCCATGAAATTGGCTCAAACCCACCCCGAACGGGTTTCTAAGGTGGTGTTAGTGGCTCCCACTTGGCTGGGACCCCTGCGGATTATGGGGGTGCCAGAACCTGTACGGGATTTTGTGAGAGAAACTGTGCGGAGTCCGGGCATTGGTGAGTTTCTTTATGATTTGAATACTCACCCGGCATTTTTGGAATTTATGTATAAACAGCACGTTTTTGTGGATCCGGCCAAGTTGACCCCGGAATTTATTGCTCAAAAGCGTGACAGTACCCAACACCCAGGGGGCAGATTTGCCCCGGTTGCCTTTGTGACGGGGACTCTGGACCCGGCAGGCGATCGCGAGGAGATATTAGCCCAATTTCAGCCCTTACCTGTTCCGGTGAAGGTGATTATTGGCACCTTGGCCCCCTCGGGTTCCCAGTCGGTGATGGAGGCAGTTGCCCAATTGCCTGGGGTGGAATCGGCGCGGGTTGGCGGTTCTCTGGGAATGCATGAAGAATTTCCGGAGGCAGTAGTTGAGGCGATCGCCGACTTTTTATAATCTTGGCCTGTGGGCGCTGGACCCTAAGTATAGAGTCGGGTCTATACCCGATTCTATACGCTTGGGTTTATTTTAATCTACAAAGTTGATAATTATTAGCTGGATCTGGTTCCCTGTGTTCTATGTTCAATCCTTGACATTCCGGTTTGTGGTCATGAAACCCACTCCCGGGCGGCTAATTCTGATGCCTATAACTCCCGATTGCCCTGGGTTTGACTGGATTCAACTCTCAACAAGGTTAAATATTGTTACAAGAATTTTTTTCAGGATGAAAACCGTGATATAAACGATAACTATGAAGTGGAGTTATTCCGACTTCAACAACCCCGTTGTTGTGTAACGGAGTGAATTTCGTCAAAGTTGGAGCGTAAAGAGATGCTAGAATGCGGTTTGGGGGTTTAAGTCAAGCGGAAGTGACTGCCTGACGATCCGGCAAAAGGATACAAAACCGGCTGCTTATTTGTCGTTAAAGATACAGCGTTTATTTTAAAAATGAGAATAAGGTAGGATTTTCCTATCTGATTATTAATAAAGATTCTCAATAGATAGAGGTAGACCATGAAAGGACTGGGGATATTGCACAAGGCACAGGGATATCAGAATCCCAAGGATACCTGGTTTAGTTATTTTGGGGCAGCGACTCAACCGAAGCGAACCGGGGAGATTTCCCCCCCTTGCAATCCCCAAGATGGAACGGGGGATAGTCCTTTATCCATCGCCCAAGCGGGCGATCGCCTGCGAGTCACGCAGATTACTCGGGGGAGTTCCCTGAAAACCTATCTGGAAGAAATGGGAGTGAGAGAGGGGACCGAATTAGTCGTCATCGATCGCAGCGCCAGTGGATCAGCGATTGTGATGATCGGGGATCAGCAGATTGGGTTAGGGGCGGGAATGACGGGGAATATCCTTTGTGTGGAGTCCACCCAGGGTTACCCAGAAAGCCAAAACCCCCACAAAGCGCTAAAAACCCGGTTGCGAGAGATTGCGATCGGTGCCAAAGGACGAATTATCGGCTATGAATCCACAAACCGCAGCTATAAGCGCCGACTACTTTCGATGGGATTAACCCCGGGAACCGAGTTTAAAATTATCCGCCACGCACCCCTAGGCGACCCCACGGAAATCAAGGTACGCGGATTTAGCCTGACCCTGCGGAAAGACGAAGCCGATGCACTCTGTATAGAAAAGGTAGACCGATGAAGCACCCCATTATTGGCCTGTTAGGGAACCCGAACTGCGGGAAAACTTGTCTGTTCAATGCTTTGACCGGATCCAACCAGCGCGTCGGCAACTGGCCGGGAGTCACGGTGGATCGCAAAGATGGTACTTATCGCGACGGGAATCGTGAGATTACCGTGGTGGATCTGCCTGGGGTCTATTGCCTGGATGCGGAAGATGATGAAACGGGACTGGATGAACTGGTGGCCCGGGATTATCTGTTGTCCGGGGAAGCGACGGCGATCGTTAATATTGTAGATGCCTCGAATTTAGAGCGAAATTTGTATCTGACAACGCAATTAATCGAGATGCGTCTACCGATGGTGATCGCCTTGAATATGATGGATGTGGCGAAAGAACGGGGGATGAATATTGATCCGGTGCTGCTGTCAGAACGCTTAGGCTGTCCGGTGATACCGATTGTGGCGACCAAAAAGCAAGGGTTGAGTGCCTTGGGAGATGCGATCGCCCAACAAGTAGACCGTCCCACCCTGCCTCAAGCTTACGTCCCCTATCCGGCGATTCTGGAACAAGCCTTTTTAGACATTGAAACGGCGATCGCCGACCGAAAAATCTCCGTTGCGCCGCGATGGGCCGCCCTCAAACTGTTGGAATATGACGATCGCGGCGCATCGGTTTCCACAGATACCGAACTGGACCGGATCATTGTCACCCACCGGCGCAAAATTCATCAGGTTCTGGAAGAAGACCTCGATATTATTATTGCTGACAGTCGGTATAGTTACATTCACCAAATTACCCAAGGAGTCACCGAACGCCAGGGAGAAGTGAGTGCAAGTATTACCGAAAAACTCGATCGCATTGTCCTGGATCGCTGGTTAGGGATTCCCATCTTTTTAGGGGTGATGTATCTGATGTTTTTGTTTACCATCAACATCAGCAGCGCCTTTATCGACTTTTTTGAGATTCTCACTGGGGCTATCTTCGTGGACGGACTGGGCCGGTTTCTGGTCAGTCTTGGCACTCCCGGATGGTTGGTGGCCCTGGTTGCCGATGGCGCAGGAGGCGGGATTCAGACCGTTTCTACCTTTATTCCGGTGATCGGATTCTTGTTTTTGTTCCTGTCGGTTTTGGAAGATTCTGGATATATGGCCCGGGCCGCCTTTGTCATGGATCGGTTCATGCGGTTTGTGGGACTGCCGGGGAAATCCTTTGTGCCGATGTTGGTGGGATTTGGCTGTAATGTGCCGGGGATTATGTCCAGTCGCACCTTGGAAAATCCGCGCGATCGCCTCCTCACTATCGCCATGAATCCCTTCATGTCCTGTGGGGCGCGGTTACCCGTTTATGCCTTATTTGCCGCTGCCTTTTTCCCCGTTGCCGGTCAAAATATTGTCTTCGGATTATATATTATTGGCGTACTCGCTGCGGTGGTGACTGGGTTAGTGTTGAAGCAGACCCTGTTGCAGGGAAAACCCTCCACTTTTGTCATGGAACTGCCTCCCTATCACCTTCCCAGCTTGCGCGGTGTGGCGATTCATACCTGGGACCGCCTCCAAGGGTTTATCTTGAAAGCGGGTCAAATTATCATCATTATGGTGATGGTTCTGGGGTTGTTAAATTCCGTGGGGGTTGACGGGTCATTTGGGAACCAAGATAGCGATCGCTCAATTTTGAGTGTCACCAGTCAAGCGATCACCCCAGTCCTTTCCCCGATGGGAATCCAGCGCGAAAACTGGCCCGCCACCGTGGGAATTTTTACCGGAGTTTTTGCGAAAGAGGCGTTAGTGGGAACTTTGGATTCTCTGTATAGTAACATGGCGCGACAACGGGCAACTGGTCAGGATGAAGCAACGGCAGAGGAATTTGACTTTTGGGGACAAGTCCAAGAAGCATTTGCCTCAATTCCGGCCAATTTAGCCAAAGTTCCGGCAGCGTTGCTGGATCCCCTCGGTTTAAATATCCAAGACTCCTTAGACACTGAGGAACTAGCCCCAGAGACGGGAGTTGTCGCGGGTACTTTTGGGGAAATGAACGCTCGTTTTCAGGGCCAAGCCAGTGCTTTTGCTTATCTGTTGTTCGTTCTTTTATATTCTCCCTGTGTTTCTGCCATTGCGGCGATTCATCGCGAAACCAGTCTGCGATGGACCTTATTTGTGGCCTTCTGGTGCACTGGGTTGGCTTATGGTAGTGCGGTGATGTTCTATCAAGTAGCCACTTTCTCACAACACGCGATCGCCTCCCTCTTGTGGATTGTAGGGGTGGTGCTATTTGCGGGTGCCAGTGTTGTCTTGATGAAACTTTCTCGGCCCGTTTTGCCAGTTAAGGGATGAACGGCGATCGGCAGCAGAAATAGCCGGATGAGCGAGGGTTTAGAATTGAGGCAAATCGGCTTACCCCATCCCTTAATTATTATGAACTCGCTCACGGTTTTAAAAGTAGGCGTTCCCTCTTCCAGATGAGTCAGGAAAGATGATATTAACGGAAATTCAAACCTATTTATCTCAACAGGGTAAAGCCTCACTGGGACAACTGGAACAGCATTTTCATGTTAGTTCTAATGCCTTGAGTCCCATGTTAGAGAAACTGATTCGGAAAGGGCGGGTGCAAAAGATAGTTTCCTCGAATCGTTGTGGCAGTTGTGGCAGTTGTGCCCCAGAGACCCTGATTATTTATTACTGGGTAAAAGGTGATTGTTTCTCCACTGAACCCCTCTCTCCCGCTTGTCCTCATTCGGGATAGAAGAATTTATTGAGAGGGTTTGTCAAGCGGACATGATAAACCCTCTCAATAAATTCCAGGACCCACAGGACAAGAAACCGGGTTTCTGGCCTAGATTGGGTGCGAATTGCCAGAAATGTTGCTAAGAAAGCCGGTTTCTAACCCTTGCTGTATTACCCGACTTGATTGAGTAAGGGAACTCCAAAAAATAAAATCTTCGAGGAGAGATCCCCCCAACCCCCCTTCTTAAGGGGGGCTTGAAGAATTCTGCAAAACTTCTAATGCAGAAGTTTTTTTATGGAAATCCCTAAGCGGGCAACGATAAAAGTTACTGGTATTTGTTCTCAATAAACAAAATTAATCTGATTTAATGAGATCAGAAAATCTGACGGAAGTGCGGGTATTAAAGTTTTGTTAACAATCCCGAAAACCCTTGCTAAAATCCAGACAAAGTTTTATTCTAAGACTAAAGAGTTTTATCCAGGGTGAACTTTTAGTCCTCAAGCCATCGGCGATAACGGATTGAAAAATACCCGGGGCTAGGGGAGGAAAGGGAATGGTCAGTCAAACGGCAACCACTGGAACCGGAACTGTTAAATTAGTTCAGGCAGTTGAGGGCTGTGTGCAATTGCGCGCAGGGGATAGCACGGGTATTCTTTATCTGAATCTGCTGGGGCAACAGGTGGGACAAGAACCGGGCATCGTGGCGGTTTCTACGGATGCCAAAACGGGGGATTTAATTATTGTCTTTAATCCTCATGTTATTCCCCTGATTCAGGTGCTGGAAATGCTGCAAGAGTGGGGAATTTCTGGGATAAAAACCGACGCAGACCCGGTAAAGCAAGTGGGAAATTTTCTGCTTCATCATCAAGAATTGGAGACATTGGCCCCGATGATTGCCGGGATGTTGGTGACTCAGACCCTGAAACTGCGCGGGGGATGGGCGTTACTGGGAAATGTGATAGCGGCGAGTGTGACGCGACAGGCGATCGCCCAATTGGAGCAAAACTCCACCGATGCCGCTGTGGTAACGATGCCATCAGTGGCAACTCCGGCACCGACTGCGCCTCAATCAGCGGTGAAAGCGCCATCGGCAAGGGGAGTCGAAATCGTTCATGCCATTCCCGGACGAGTGCGGTTGCGCGTGCCCAAAATTGCCAAGGATAGCACTTGTGCCGATCGCCTCCAAACGGCCCTCTGTTCCCAACCGGAAGTTACCGAAATCCGCCTCAATCCCATCACCGCCTCGATTGTGGTTCAGTATGAAATTGCTGCCGGATTAGATGAATCCTGGCGATCGCACCTGGTGGAGATGATTCAACAGGCGATCTCTGATTTACCCCAGGAAACCCCCACCCCAGAACCCGAGTATCCCGAGGAAACCCCAGGAGTCGCCGAAGTAGAACCCGATGCGAGTCTTACCCCCGATGCTGACGAGGATGCCGTGAATTATTTTAACCCTTGTTTTGCGCGGGCATTTGTGAATGCCATGATGAATCGGTTTATGGGGGCGTCGGTGTAATCGGACCGAGGAGCAGCAAAATGATAGCAAATATAGAAATTTGGAACAAATCCAGGAATCCCCTCGCCGAAGTGACGCCGACTTGGGTTGCCTGTACTTTAGTTCATGCCATCCCGGGACGAGTCAGGTTTAGAGTCCCACGCCTTGCCCGCGATCGCCCCTATGCCAGTCGCCTGGAACAAGCAATGGCGAGTCAACCCGGGGTGATTCAAGTGCGAGTGAATCTCACTGCCGCCTCCATCGCCATTCACTACCAAACCCAGGGGGTGAGGGATGAAAGAAGGCGATCGCAACTGGTGAAAGTGATTCAACAAACCGGGCAACTCCAGCAGTCCCCGGGACGTGAGAGCAACCCCGTCATTCCTGAACTTCCGGCAACAGAACCCGAGGGTCATGATATCAAATGGCCTGCCATTGCTACTCTGCTGGCGATTCTAGGCGGTCCCCTGGGCTTGCCGATTCCACGAACCCTCATGGCGGGAAGCGTTGCCTGGGCTGCTTTACCCGTGGCTAAACGGGCGATCGCCAGTGTTCTCGTCGAACGCCGCCTGAATATCGACTGCTTAGATTTGATGGCGATCGCCCTGTCATCCCTGCGCGGAAATTTGCTCACCCCTGCCTTAGTCATGACCCTCCATGAAGTTGGGGATACCATCCGCGATCGCACCGCCCGGTCCTCTGCCGCCCGGACTGCGGACCTCATGGACACCATCGGGCGCTTTGCCTGGGTGGAACGCCGAGGAGAAAAACAGCAAATTCCCGCCACTGAGGTGGAAGTTGGGGAAACCGTCATTGTCTATCCCGGGGAGCAAATTCCTGTAGATGGGATTGTCTTACAGGGAACCGCCACCATCGATCGCCAGAAACTCACCGGCGAATCCATGCCGATTGTTGCTGAAAAGGGAACTCAGGTTTATGCCTCCACCCTGCTGCGGTCCGGGGAATTGTATATCCAAGCGGAACGAGTCGGGGCCGCCACCCGGGCCGCAGCGAGTTTGGAATTAGTGAGAAAAGCCCCAGTCCATGATACCCGCATGGAAAATTACGCCGCCAACATCGCCGATCGCGCCGTCTTACCTGCGGGAATCTGGGCCGCCCTGGTGTGGGCCCTGACTCGGGACCCGGGACGGGCGGCAGCGATTCTCACCTTAGACTTTGTTACCGGAATTCGCGTTTCCGTCCCCACCAGCTTTATGGCAGCCCTGACTCATGCCACCCGACATGGGATTTTAATCCGCAGTGGACGCGCCTTGGAACAATTAGCGGAAGTCGATACCGTGGTATTTGACAAAACCGGCACTCTCACCCAAGGGAATCTGTCCGTCGTTCGCATCACCACCGCATCCCAGGCAATTTCCGAGGCGGAAGTGCTGGAACTGGCTGCTGCTGCGGAACAACGGATTTCTCACCCCGTAGCCGAGGCGATTGTGGCGGAGGCCCAAAACCGGGGAGTGAGACTGTTGCCTCGGGGAGAATGGCACTATGAGGTGGGTTTTGGCATTCAGGCGGAGATTGAAGGGCGCAGGGTGTTAGTCGGTAGCGATCGCTTCTTGCGCCAGTCCGGAGTGACAGTGGACTGTCTGACGGATCAGCAACGGCGATGCGATCGCGGATTGGACTGTGAGCAAACAGATTGTGCGCTGAATGTCAACTGTTCTTTGATTTACGTCGCTTGTGAGGGCAAATTCCAAGGCGTCATCGAATATGCAGACCCCCTGCGCCGGGAAACCCCCAGGGTGATACAACGGTTGCAGTCAGAGTATCACATTCAGGTGCAGATGCTGACTGGGGATGAACGTCCCCGCGCCCTTGTGGTTGCCGAAAAACTGGGGATTCCCGCCCGTCATACCCATGCCGAAGCCTTTCCCGAACAAAAAGCCGCCATCGTGCGCGAATTACACGAATCAGGGAAAACCGTTGCCTTTGTGGGGGATGGGTTAAATGATTCCGTTGCCTTAGCTTATGCGGATGTATCCGTGTCCTTTGCCAATGGATCCGATGTGGCCCGAGAAACCGCTGATGTGGTGTTGATGGAGAACGATTTGTCTGGGTTGCTGGATGCGATCGCGATCGCCAAGGAAACCCAGCAGATTATACAACAAAATACCACCTTAGTGGTCGGACCCAATTTAGCCGCCCTGGTTTTAGCATCCACCCTGGGATTGCACCCCTTAGCCGCCACGGTGGTTCACAACGGTTCAGCGATCGCCGCCGGATTAAACGGGTTACGTCCTCTGATGCATATCGACCCCCCGCGATCGGCGTCAGAACAGAGTGCAATCAACCCAAGTTAATACCCCTTACCCTTACTGGAGGAATTGTATCATGGGACTCATTCATTGGAAACAAGCCGGAATGCAACAACATCTCACCGAAATGATGGAAGCGGGAAAAGGAGGACGGGCGATCGCCTTGGGAATCGGTGCAGTAGTCCTCGCACCTATTTTATTACCAGCGATCGGTAAAGTTGCCAAACCCCTCGCCAAAGCAACCCTAAAAAATGGCATTACCCTCTATGAAAAAGGTAAAGTTGCTGTAGCAGAAGCCAACGAAGTATGGGAAGATATTTTAGCAGAAGCCAAAGCCGAAGCACTCGCCGAATCCCATAAAATACCCAACGCTGAACCGAATCATAATCATAAAGGATAAACTCAACTCCATCCTGAAGTCGTTCTCTTAGTTCGTAGTAACGACTTCAGTCGTTCTCTTAGTTCGTAGTAACGACTTCAGTCGTTCTCAATCAGGACTTACGCAATTTATAACATCGACCCCTAAATGTAGAGGCGATTCGCGAATCGCCTCTACATTTAGGATTGACCCTCCCCAAATCCATAAGTCCTGTCAATGTTCAACGTCCCGACTTCAGTCGTTCCCTTAATTCCCCATCACAATTTCACTCATTCCCATCAAATCCCACAAAAACCCTGAATCGCCTCCCAAATCTCCGGCATCACATTCCCCAACCCATGATCGCTATCTAACTCCACCATCTCCACCCAAGGACGAGAAGCAGCAAATCGACGACTTGCCTCAACCGGAATCACCTCATCTTTCACCCCATGTAAAATCAAAGTCGGTAACTGTCGCTGCAACTGATTTTCAACGTAACCTTGAGCATCCATAATAAATTGATAACTCAGGGGAATATCCCGCTTTTCTCCATAATGATAAATCGGCAAATAACCCTGTTCTTGCCAAAATTCAAGCCGTTTTGGACCTAAACTCGCCATCCAATGACTCAGAAATTCAAAAGCAGGGGCTAATAAAACCAGGCGATCGATTTGCGGATATCGTTCCGCTAACCAGGCAGAAGTCAGTCCCCCAAAACTTGAGCCAATTAGGGTAACTGTAGCCGGTTGCGGGGGGAATTCCCTCGCAACTTGTTCCAGTTGCCGCGTCAGAGTCAGATGCGAAAAATCCCCGTGATTGAGATTAGGAATCTTGAGAGGTATTGATAGTTCTGCAAAGCGATCGCGCAGATAATTCGCCTTAAATGAATCAGGACTCGATGCAAATCCATGTAAATAAATGTAAGTTCGCGGTAATGTTTGAGTCATAGTTAACTATCCTTTGCAAAAGTTCGTAGTGACTCCTTCAGGAGTCTTCTTAAAGCAACCCCTGAAGGGGTTACTACAAACGTTCGTATGCAAAAGTTCGTAGTGACTCCTTCAGGAGTCTTCTTAAAGCAATTCCTTCAGGGGTTACTACAAACGTTCGTATGCAAAAGTTCGTAGTGACTCCTTCAGGAGTCTTCTTAAAGCAATTCCTGAAGGGGTTACTACGAACCTTCGTTAATCGCCCCTCCAGGGTTAAATTTAATCGATTCCTAAAATTTCCATTGATTTTTCTAGGACTTCATCCGGGTCAAAGGGCTTCGTCATGTACAAATCGGCCCCGGAATCACTGCCTTTTTGCTTGTCAAACTCTTGACCTTTGGCCGTAAGCATGATAATATAAACATCTTTGATGCCTAGTTCATTTTTGACCGCATTACAAACTTCAAATCCGCTCATTTTGGGCATCATCACATCCAGAAAAACTAATTCGGGTTTTTCGGCTTTGATGGTATTGAGCGCATCTTCTCCATTGATGGCCGTTAGCAATTCGACCCCCTCATCTTCGAGTTCTTCTAGGGTTTGTTCCATGAGAATGCGGATATGGGGTTCATCATCCACAATTAAGATTTTTTTCGCCATATAACCTCCTATAGGGGTAAACAGAAAAAGGCGCAATTCAAACGAAAAAAAGTAGCTTTCTTCCGTCTGAATTGCTTGATTTATCGGGGGATTGTCCTCAGTGCGGTTACCCGAGAGAACCGGAACCATCATCATCTAGCACGAGAAATAAGACATTTTCCAGTCCTTTTTCAAACCGCAAGGTTTTGACGATTTCATGATGCTCGGATAGCACAGAATTGAGAACAATCATATCAGGTCCGATCGCCATTGCCTTTTCAATGCATTCTTGACCCGTCGTTGCCTCGACAACGCTATACCCCTTCGCCTCTAGGACATCGACTAAGGTTTTAATGGCACCGGCATCTTCATCCACGACGATCACGTTCTTTTTTGAGGCCCCCTTGGACAGTAAGGCCCCGATATTCTCAAACAGTTTTTCGGTATCGATGGGTTTGGTTAAGTAGCGATCGATGCCTAAGCGATATCCCCGTTGTTTATCCTCAATGATTGAGAGGATGATAATGGGGATATCCATCGTTTCCGGGTCATGTTTGAGCACTGCTGCCACATCAAACCCACTAATTTGCGGCATCATCACATCGAGTAAAATCAGGTCCGGTTTCAGGGATTTGACTTCAGCGATCGCCTCCATGCCATCTTTTGCTTCCCGGACTTGATATCCACAGCTTTCTAATTCTTGGCGCAACAAGGACCGAATGTGAGTATCATCATCAACCACGAGAATGGTTTTAACGGAATCCGTTTCCCGTTGCGGAGTGATCACAATTCGTTCTTTGAGTTGCTTGACAAAGCTATCCAAATTGAGTTTTTCGAGTTCAGGGGTGACGCTAGACCCCAGGGACAGTAAGCTAAAGGAGAAGCTACTGCCTTGACCCGGTGTACTTTCGACCCAAATTTTGCCGCCGTGATGTTCGATAATTTGTTTACAGATCGGCAGTCCCAGTCCAGTCCCTCGGGGTTTATCTGTGAGGGTATCTCCCACTTGTTTAAATTTCTCGAACACTGTATCTTGAAACTCCGTGGGGATGCCGATGCCGGTGTCGATAATGCTCACCACCACCTGTTCTTCGTTTTGGGTGGCGCGCAGGGTGACAGTCCCGGTATCGGTGAATTTAACCGCATTGGAGATGAGATTAATCAGCACTTGCAATAACCGATCGCGATCGCCGCTGACTTGTGGCAGTTGGGGTTCAATCTCCACCTGCACCTGTAACTGACTGGTTTGAAATAGACTAGAAGTCGAGGCGATCGCCCGTTCCATGAGTTCACTCAGGGAAATCGGTTGCATTTGCCACTCCACTTTCCCCGCTTCCATCTTGGCGATATCTAGCACATCATTAATCAGGTTCGTCAAGCGTTCCCCTTCAGAAATAATAATCTCAATGTTGTCCATGACTTGCTGCAACGCCCGCTGCGTCTTATTGTCCGCGTTCTCCAATGCGCCTACAATCTTATCATGGAGTTTTTTGTTAACAATTTTGGCAAATCCCACCACAGAAGTGAGAGGCGTTCGCAGTTCGTGAGACACCGTGGAGATAAAGTCGGTTTTCATGCGATCGACTTCCTTCTCGGCGGTGATATCCCGGATTAAGGTGACGGTCCCGATACAGCTAGGACCCTGTTCCTCTCCGGTGGAGTCCGTGACAATAGAGGTAGCGACGGCTTTACCGACGCGATTGTTCGTTAAAGGAATTTCCGCCGATAGCACATCGCTGAGGTGTTCCCGGGATTGTGCGACTAAGGTAGCGAGTTCGGTACTCAGTCCCTCCTGGCAATCCCGACCCTCCAGTTCCGTGGCGGGTAATCCAAACATCTGTAATAAGGCGGGATTCAAGCGGGAAATGCGATCGCGCATATCCGTCACCAGCAACCCATCGGCGATATTGTTGACGATCGCATTCAAATAAGCCACCGTATCTTGCAACTGGTTCACGGTTCGCGCTAAATCAATGGAAATCGCCGCTTGTCCCGAGAGGAGGCGCAACACTTCCAGGCGATCGCGCGTAAAAGCGCTACGGGTGAGATTGTTCTCTAAATAAACAATCCCCACCAGTTTCCCTTGATTGACAAACGGTGCACATAACAGCGACTTCACCTGATGGGTACTGACATAGCGATCGTTCGTAAATAATCCCTCCCGAATCGCATCATTTAAGACGACATTGGTTTGAGTCCGTCGGACATAATGAATAATCGACCAAGGCAAGTCAGCCTTAGCATCTAAGGCATCAAATCGTAGCTTGACCCCCTGAATTTTTTTGTCCAGACCCACTTCCGCCGCCAGAATTAGTTTGTCCTTTTCCGCTAACACTAAAAATCCTTTCTGTGCCCCGGCATTTTCGATGAGAATATTCATTAACTTCTCAACCAGCTTCTCAATTTGCAGTTCAGAAGAAATGGCTTGAGAAGCTTTAATCACCGTGGCTAAATCCAACGCAGCGGAACTCCCAAAAGTTGTTGCCGTGGTCATTTGAGCTATTGCGGTACTACTCCGGGAAAGGGCAGGCTTGCGTAGCTTTAACTGGGGATATTTGGCTTCTAATTGCTCTACCTTAATTTTAGCCCCCCATTTGGTATAAATGGCATAAGCTTCAGTCAGGTAAGTGTCGGCAAATTTATCCTGATGGCGATGGCGATAAAAATTCGAGGCTAGTTCGTAGGCTAAGGCTTCTTCCGGCAGATAGCCATTTTCTTTCGCCCCCGTAATGGCCCGTTCGTAGCCATCGATCGCCTCTAAACTATGACCTAAAACTCGCGCTTTCTCCGCTTCGACTAATTCATACTTATGCTGATAATTCATCGGGCCGAGTTCCGCCCATTTCCGCATTTTGTCTTGATTGCACTCCACTTGGTGCAAATATTTTTGCTGGTCTGCCGCAGCAGCAGAAGGATAGATGGATAGCAACACTAAAGAATAGTAAAAGTTGTGAACCGCCATTGTAAAAGCCCCACTGACGGAACCGGAATATTCAGCGGCTAGGGTTGCATAAGTTAGGGCAACTTGTCGTTGTTTTAACAAAAAGTTGAGGATGGTTTTGGCGAGATAAACATTAAACAAAGACCATCCATCGTTCGCCTCTTTAAGTTTAGGCAAAATCAGGTCTTCGTTAAAAACCTCCCCGACTAACCGATACTTATCCGGGGCTAACCCTTGTAAATTCGCCACCAGTTGTCGCCAGGTACTGCCGTCATAGAGGGCAATTTCATACTTGAGTTTTTGGAGTAATTCAATATAGGGAGTTTGCTTGCGGGCAACAGTTTCCAGAGATTCTCCACTTAAAAACAAGTAACTGCAATATTTACAAGCGCAGTAACTGGCATATTCTAAATCCCCCACTTCCAAGCCACTCTGTAGCCCTTCTTGTAACGCCTCAACCGCGACTTTAACCGGCTGCTTCCAATGCTGTACGAAGGCAAAAACCATGTTATAAACTTGGCATTTGAGGGTTTTCGCTTGAAACCGTTCTAACAATTTGACTGAAATTTGTGCCGCATAATAGCCCCGGTTAATGTCTCCGGACCCACAGAGAAGCGTGGCATACCAACTGTAAGTAAATGCCGCAATCGCAGAATGTCCTTTTTCCAGACAGCGTTCTAAAGCCGTCAACACCAATTGGAACCATAGCTCTAACTGGCTACTATGTAAAGCCGGGGCCACTAAATTCATCACAATTCGCATCACCGCCAGTTCATAAGGGTCGGTCATTTCCGGCAGTTCGGCGATGCGGTCAATCTCCGGCAATTCTAGGGATTGACTCCGTTCTTCCGAGGCAACCGCTAGGGAAATTCCCATCAAATTTAAGGCTGCCAATCCCGTTTCAATGGCTAGGCTAATATGATGTTGTGCGGCATACATTTGCATTTGAATTTCATACACCTTCACCCGATCCAAAACCGCCTTTGCCTGGGCTAGAATCAGGTCGCCGAGGGTTCGCGCCGCCTCGAAATTGCCATTTAAGTATTCCGCCTCCAAGGTAGAGACATAGAGGGAAAGAGTTAACTCATAATGGCTGTTCCAGGAATCCTCCCCTAAGAGTCCGATGCCGACTTTCAAATAACGTAAAGCCGCTTCATAAGCTGTGGAGGCTTTGGCTTTATTTCCGGCGATCGCATTCAACTGGGCGAGTTCATCTTTTTCCCCTTGGCTTTCCAGGAGATCACAGCCATAGTTGAGTTGATTAACCAGGGCAAAAATGGTTTCTTCTCGTTCCTCCGGGGGAATATTATTCAGCAGCAGTTTTCCGATTTTCAGGTGAGTTTCTTTTTTCTGGTCTTCTTGAATCAGGGAATAAGCTGCCTGTTGAACTCGGTCATGCAAAAACTTATAAGAAATAGACTGGGTTCCTAACAAGTCAGATAGGGTAAGTCCCGTTTGTTTGTCTAAGAATTGTTCTCCCTCATCCCCAATCAGCAGGGGAATTTTATATCCCGAACTCAGGGGCAAAATCAAGCCCGATTGCAACGCGGACCAGAGGGAGGCAGCGGTTGCCATCGGGGAATTTTCACTGACGATCGCCAGGACTTCTAAGGTGAAAGTATTGCCCACACAAGCGGCTAACTGTAAGATAGTTTGGGTAGATTCCGGGAGTTTTTGAATATTGCGGGCCATTAATTCGACCACATTGCGATCGGCAATTCCCACGGCTAAAATGCGGTCCAGATCCCATTGCCAAACCCCCCCACTGAACTCATAATTTAAGAGTTTTTCATCCCACAGGGTTTTGATGAGTTGGGTCAGGAAAAACGGATTGCCCTGGGTTTTATGGTAAAGCAGTTCCGCCAAGGGACGCGATCGCTCTGGTTCATCCAGGGTAGCTGCAATCAACTCGTTGACATGAACCATCTCTAACGGTTGCAACACCATTTGATTCACCGTCGCCCCCATTGATTGCAGGGCATCCCGAGTTTGAATCAAAGGATGAACCGCATTCACTTCGTTATCCCGATAAGCCCCAATCAGTAAAAAATACTGTTGATCGAGGTCATTAATCAGTTGATAAATTAAGTGTAAAGAGGCGGTATCAGCCCATTGTAAATCATCCAGAAAAATCACCAGGGGATGGTCTTTTTTGCAAAAAGTCTGCAAAAATTGTTGAAACACCCGATTAAAGCGATTCTGGGATTCAATGGGCCCGAGTTCAGCAATGGAGGATTGGGGTCCAACAATGGATTCAACCTTGGGAATCACCTCGACGATCGCCTGTCCATTACTCCCCAAAGCTTTGCTGAGTTGTTCTTGCCAGAAGGTAATGCGATCGGGATTTTCCGTCAAGAGGCGATCTATCAATTCAGAAAAGGCTTGAATCAGTCCCGCATAAGGAATATTTCGCTTATATTGGTCATATTTCCCGGAAATAAAATAGCCTCGCGCCCCCACAATCGGTTTATGAACTTCTGCTACCAAGGCCGATTTACCAATGCCTGAATAGCCAGAAACCAGCATCATTTCGCTGCTACCTTCAGCAACTCGATGGAAGGTTTCCATTAAGGTTTCTACTTCTTTTTCCCGCCCATAGAGCTTTTGGGGAATCAGCAATTGACTGGCGCGATCGCGTTCTCCCACAGCAAACGAGGCAATGCTTCCCCTAGCTTCTAATTGGGTTAAACAGGTTTCCAAATCAAACAACAGACCCTGACTGGTTTGATAGCGGTCTTCAGCGGTTTTCGCCATCAATTTCATGACGATATCCGCCACCGCTTGCGGAATTTCCGGGTTCATTTCATGGGGTGAAACGGCGATTTTTGCAATATGACAATAGATTAACTCTAAGGCATCAACCGCCTCAAAGGGTAACCGTCCTGTGAGCATTTCATAGAACGTCACCCCCAAGGAATAAAAATCCGTGCGATAATCCACCGCCCGATTCATCCGTCCGGTTTGTTCCGGAGACATATAGGATAAAGTTCCTTCCAAAACCGTCTCTTGACTCCAAGACGATTCAGAAGAGAGTCGCATCGCGATACTAAAATCAGTAATTTTAATTTCCCCAGTTCTGGGATTAATAATCAGATTTTGGGGCTTAATATCTTTATGAACAATCTGATGGTGATGGAGTTGCCCTAGACTGGTCGCGAGTTGAATCCCCAGGTGTAAAAACTCAGCTAGGGTGAGGGGCTTTCGATCCATGCTCTTTTTCAAAGACTGGCCGCCAAAATCCTCCAAAACCAAGGCCAAACTATTTTGATAATCGGTCAAGGCTAAGGGCTTGACAATCCCAGGAATATCCAGATTTTTACAAATTTCATATTCATTCCTAAATTTAATCAGGTCTTCAATCGTCGGCGAGGGAGAGGCCAAGATTTTGAAAATGGCTGTAGTCCCATCGGTAGCATTATAGCCCCGATAAATGATAGTATTGAGGCCGGTTTCCATCGGTTCAGCCAGTTCATACCCAAGAATATTCATAGTTGTTTTTCTACTCGTAAGTCGTGCGGTTAGAGGGCGGCAACCGTCGGGGATTTAAACCCCCGACGGTTTCAGGGCTTTACGGGGCGTGACTTACCGCCGTTAGTTTGTCCCTGGATCAGGTTCTTGATTTTCAGCAAGTAACAGGAAAAAGACATTTTCTAGGCCCTTCTCAAATCGCAAGGTTTTGGCGATCTCATGTCGCTCGGAAAATAAAGAATCTACTATAATCATATCAGGTTTTACCGCTCGTGCTTTCTCAATGCATTCCGGACCGCTGGAGGCTTCGGTAACGATATAGCCTTTCGCTTCTAAGACATCGGCTAAAAGTTTGACCGCAGAAACATCCTCATCCACGACCAAAACTTTCTTTTTGGACGTTTCTTGGGAGAGGAGGAAGCCAATTTGGTTGAGTAAGTCCTCTCGATCAATCGGCTTGGTTAAATAGCGATCAACCCCGAGACGATAACCTCGCTGTTTATCTTCGATAATGGAAAGGATGGCGATGGGAATATGCATCGTATTGGGATCATTTTTGAGAACGGCTGCTACGTCAAATCCACTAATTTGCGGCATCATGACATCCAGCAGAATCAAGTCCGGGGGGGTGGCTTTCACCTGAGCGATCGCCTCCATGCCGTCTTTGGCTTCTCGCACAAAATAGCCCGAGGCTTCTAATTCCTGGCGCAGCAAGGAGCGAATGTGAGCCTCGTCATCCACCACTAGGATGGTTTTCGGGCGATCGCTGCGCGGATGTTCTGGATGCTGGACGATGGTTTGTTTCAACTGCTGGACTAGGGTCTGAAAGTTGAGTTTTGCTGGGGTCGGCAATCCACTCTCTGGGTTCAGAGGCAGGGTAAAGGAAAAGGTTGTCCCGGATTCTCCCTCACTTTCCACCCAAATCTGACCCTGGTGATGTTCGACAATTTGTTTACAAATCGGTAATCCCAGTCCCGTCCCTTTGGGTTTGTCCGTCAGGGTATCCCCGACTTGCTTAAATTTCTCGAACACCGTCTCTTGATGTTCCGGGGGAATGCCGATGCCGGTATCAATGACAGAGATTTTGAGTTGCTCGTTCTGGAGTTGCGCCTGGACGGTTACGGATCCAGTCCGGGTAAATTTGACGGCATTGGAGATGAGATTAATTAGCACTTGTAATAAGCGATCGCGATCGCCAATCACCTCGGGCAATCCGGTTTCAATCTCTTGGATTTGCGCCAATCCACTATTTTCAAACAGGCTGGATGTGGCGGAAAAAGCCCGTTCTACCAGTTCGGATACCGCCAACGGCTGCATTTGCCAATCCACTTTTCCCGCTTCCATTTTGGCGATATCTAGGACATCGTTAATCAAATGGGTCAACCGTTCCCCTTCGGAAATAATAATATTGATGTTATCTCCCACTTGGGCGATCGCCTTCTGGGTTTTGCGATCGGACTCCTGGAAACTGGGTAAAATCTTGTCTTGGAGTTTTTTCTGGATCAGTTTCGCAAAACCGACCACGGAAGTGAGAGGGGTTCGCAGTTCGTGAGATACGGTGGAGATAAAATCGGTTTTCATGCGATCGATTTCTTTCTCCGTGGTGATATCTCGAATCAGGATAACAGTCCCAATACAGTTGGCGGTATCCGCTTCTGATAACTCCTGGGGTAAAATTGAAGTTGCCACAGCTTTCCCGACGCGCTCAAAGGCGAGTTCGACTTCTGCGGTGAGCACTTCGTTGGGAGAATTGACACTGTGGGCGATTGCTTGGGCGAGGTCCAGGGACAAAAGTTCTGCACAGTGTTTCCCTACCGTCTCACTTTCGGACCGGTCAAACATCTCCAGCAAGGCGGGATTGACTCGGGTAATCAGACCCTGGGCATTGGTAACCAGCAGTCCATCAGCAATATTGGTGATAATCGCACTTAAATAGGCGACGGTATTTTGCACTTGTTTAACCACCCGGGCCAGTTCTAGGGAAATAGCCGCCTGTCCCGATAACATTCGTAAGACTTCCAGGCGATCGGGGGTAAAAGCCCCTGCTGCCCGGTTATTTTCTAAATACAGTAACCCGACGCCCTTGCCTTGATGGACGATCGGGGTACATAAAACCGATTTGACTTGATGGCGGACAATATAAGGTTCGGTGGTAAACAGTCCTGACCCGATGGCATTATTGAGCAGGAGAGGTTTCTGGGTGCGAGCCACATAGTTAATTAATCCCAAGGGCAAATCGGAGGAGTTTTCTAGGGGAATAGAAGGCAGTAAGGTCACTTGGTCATTCTCCACGCTTCCCTGCGCCACCCGCACAAATTCACCCTGGCGATCGAGGAGTAAATGCCCGGTTTGAGCGCCTGCATTTTCGATGAGAATATGCATTAACTTTTCTAGCAAAGTTTCTAAGACAATTTCCGAAGAAATAGTTTGAGAGGCTTTCATTACTGTCGCCATATCAAGTAAAGCCGCATGGCCGACGGTGGTGGCCTGTTCTCCCGTTGTGGTTTGACTGAAGTCTCCCGAAGGCCGGTTTTGAATGGATGCTCTTGCTAACAGGTCGGGATAAGTTTTATCAAGTTGCTGAACCTTAGCTTTTGCCCCCCAGAGACTATATTGATAGCGAGCATCGGTGAGATAAGTTTTGGCAATTTTAATCCGTCCTAAGCCTCGATAAAACTTAGCTGCCAGTTCGTTAGCGATCGCTTCAATCTGCAAATATCCCTGTTCTTGGGCAGTGGCGATCGCCTGATCATACAGTTCCATTGCCTCTAACGGACGCTCGCTAATTCGGGCCACTTCCGCCTCTACCAACAGATACTTATGAAGAAAATTCTCTTTTCCCGTTTCTGCCCAAAGTTTGAGGTTTTGGCGATTTTTATTGAGGATACTCCAGAGGCTGGCTTTTTCCTCCTCCTGCGCCGTTGGATACAGGGCAGTCAGAATCAAGGAATAATAAAAATAATGTTGCGTCATGCTGAAAAAGCCGAAATTCGTCCCAATGGTTTCATCCGCTTGACGAGCAACAATCAACGCGGCGGGATAGTCTTCCTGGAGGAACAAAACCAGACTCTTGAGCATCCAGAACCAATTCATGCCCACATAAAATTGATTGTCTGCCCAAAGTTTTAGGGTAGCGCCTTCATTGTAATCTGGGCTATTTAGGGTAATCGGGCTATCCGTTAATCCCTGTAAGTTTAAAACCGTCTGTTGCAAGGTCCGATAACCGGCGATCATATTGCGATCGTTGGTTTCTTCGATAAATTTGAGATATTTTGCCGACTTGTCATAGACTTCTGGGAGGCGATTTCCGATAATAAATTGCGTCCAAAATTGATAGGTAACTGCCCAAACTCCCCAAACTAAATCCCCCGTTTCCAAACTGACTTTATAGGACTCTCGATACAAGGGTAAATTGGTTTGGAGATGTTTCCAAAAGGGATTAATGGTATGGGCGAAGATATTATTGATTTTGGGAGTGAGGGTATGGTTTGGGAATTTCTCCCGCAATTTTAAGGCTAAATCCCCAAATTGATAAGCCGCTTGATAGTCCTGTTCACCGGCTAAAATCATGCCATAAACGACATAACCAAAGGCGGAGACATCCACGGGTCCATAGTCTAAGGTGAGGCTGACCATTTTTAATCCCATCAATTGCAGCCAGTCGGGACGATTAGCAAAATAGGTGGCGGTCCAGGAATTAACCAGCAGGTTCATCGCCACCTTTTTATCCGGGTCGGTCATTTCAGGAACGTTCAATAAATCGGGGATATTCTGGCCGCTGAGCAGGGTCTGGACGCTTTCCCGTTCCGCGACAACCGCAGCGGGTAAGTCTTCTTCCTGGCTGGGAAAATAGAGTCCAAAATCTTTTAATCCTTCGATGCCTAATTCCACTGCTTGATAATAATTATCTCCTTTGGTCATGCAAGCGGCGATATAGAGAGAATAGATTTCCGCCCGTTCAAAGCGGGATTGGGCGTGAAATAAGGCGCGGTTAAATAGGCTTTCGGTTTGGTCAAAATTTCCCACTAAATATTGACATTCTCCCAGTTCTCGGTGCAAGAACAAGGTGAGGGCGTAATGGGTTTCCCAAGGGTTGGTATTTAACAGGTTTAGGCCTAGACTAAAGTGAACGATCGCACTGTGGTAAGCATTGGAGGCTTTGGACTTTTTCCCGGCGATCGCATTGAGTCGGGCAAGTTGGCATTTCTCCTCAGTCCCTTGCAGTAATTCAACCCCACTATTCAAATGATTGACAATATCAAAAATTTTCTCCTCTCGTTCAGATTCTGGGGTATTTTGGAGGAGAATCTGCCCAATTTTGAGGTGAACCGCTTTTTTCTGGGCCTCGGGAATTAAAGAATAGGCCGCTTGTTGAACGCGATCGTGCAGGAATTGATAGCTGACTTCAATTCCCTCCAAATTTTCGGAAACCGTAGGAATTTTATAGGTTTCACTTAAGGGTAACACTAACCCCTCTTGTAAGGCTTCCCACAAATCTCCCGCCGTCAAAGCTGGCGATCGCTCTCGAACAATCGCCAGAATATTCAAATCAAAGCGGTTGCCAATACAAGCGGCTAATTTTAAAGCATTCTGGGCATGAGCGCTAAATTGACGAATCTTACCCACCATTAATTCAACCACGTTTTCCGTAATCCCAATCCGGCGAATCTGCACTATATCCCACTGCCACATCCCTTGATTAAAATCGAAGGAAAGCAAGTCATCTCGATGGAGTGATTTGAGCAATTGGGTCAAGAAAAACGGATTTCCCTGAGTCTTTTTAAACATCAGTTCAGCTAAGGGTTTTGCTTGCTCTTGGCTACAATTAAAGCTATCGAAAATCAACGCCGTGACATGAGTTACCCCTAGAGGTTCGAGTTCAATGGTAGTGATCTTAGCCCCAATCTTCTCAATTTCCTCCAAGGTGAGCATCAAGGGATGGGTGGGACTGACTTCATTATCGCGATAGGCCCCAATCATTAATAAGTGATGACTTTCCGTATCAGTCATCAGCAATTCCAGCAGTTTTAAAGAAGCGGAATCCGCCCACTGTAAATCATCCAAAAACACAACCAGGGGGTGTTCCGGTTGCGTAAACACATGAATAAACTCTTTAAACACCCGATTAAATCGGGTTTGAGATTCACTCGGTCCTAATGCAGAAATCGGAGGCTGTTCGCCAATAATCGATTCCACTTCGGGAATCACATCAATAATCATTTGACCGTTTTCGCCAACTGCTGCTAAGAGTTTCTCTTGCCATTGGGCAATTTGTTCGGGGGGTTCAGTGAGCAGTTGGCGAATTAAGGACTGGAAGGCTTGAATCAGAGAAGCGTAAGGAATATCCCGCTTAAACTGGTCGAATTTTCCGGCGATGAAATACCCTCGTTGACGAACAATGGGTTTATGAACTTCATGGACAATACTGGTTTTGCCAATACCAGAATACCCAGCAATTAAAATTAGTTCAGGGGTTCCTAATTTGACCAAAGGCGTTGAGGCATCCGGTGAACTCTCCTCGGAAACCGAGGCGATCCGATTAAAGGCTTCTAGGAGGCTGGCAACTTCCCGATCGCGTCCGTAGAGTTTTTGCGAAAGGACAAATTGACCACTTTTATCCCATTGTCCCGGCTTGAAATCTTTGAAACCATCGCGATCGTTCAAGTGGCTTAAACAGTATTCTAAATCCGCTTTAATTCCGTAAGCACTTTGATAGCGTTCTTCGGCCGTTTTTGCCATTAATTTCATGACAATCTCGCTCAAAGCCCGAGGAATTTCCGGCATTAAAACCTGTAGAGAAACCGGCTGCTTTGCAATGTGAGAGTGAATTAATTCTAAGGGGTCTTCGGCGACAAAGGGCAGTTGACCCGCCAGCATTTCATAAAAGGTAATCCCTAATGAATAAAAGTCCGTGCGATAGTCTAAATATCGGTTCATCCGCCCGGTTTGTTCCGGGGACATATAGGCGAGGGTTCCTTCCAGGAGGGTGGGATGGGGGTTGAGGGTTTGTGTTTCCCGGGAGAGGCGGGTGGCAATGCTAAAGTCGGTAATTCTAACGCTCAACCTTTGAGCGTGATTCACAATGATGAGATTGGAGGGTTTAATATCTTTATGAACGATTTGAGCTTGGTGCAGTTCTCCCAGGGTTTCTGTTAACTGAATGGCAATTTGTAAAAAAGTTTCTATCCCTAGCTTTTCAGTTAGTAGGAGTTGTTTGAGGGACTGGCCCCCGCTATCCTCAAAGACCAGCATCAAGGTATTGTGAAGGGGTTCGATCGCCAAGGGTTTGATGACCCGATTGATCTCTAAATTGTAGGTAATTTCATATTCATGCTTTAACCGCGCCAATTCTTCCAGGCTGGGATATTCCGAGGCTAAAGCTTTTAAAATCACGGCTTTTTGGTCGGATTTACGAATCGCTCGATAAATCAGGGTTTTGCTTCCCGCTTGAATTTCTTCGGTGATTTGATAGCCGGGAATGGAGAGAGAAATTTTCGGATGAGTCATGGGGGTTGGGTAATTTTAGAAGGATAATTCAAGCGATCGCTGGGTTTGAACTCAGCGCGATCGCCCATCAACTCCTTGTTTTGATCGCCACAGCGATCGCCCCGGAGATAGGGACGTCGAGAACCAACAAAATACCGCCTTGTAGATGAGCGCCTCTGAACCGTCTGCGCCTTGCACCGATGGTGAGGAATTTCGTAGATGCTGGACCCCTAAGATTTTGCCGACGGATATTGATTCTTTACTATAGAACACTCAAAAAAATTTAGCAATTTTGGATGTGATGGACCACCGATTTACCATCCCTCATCCCGGTATTCCTATCAAAAAAACTCACATTACCTTGGCTTTTGGACTGGAAAATTGGCAGTTCAATAATAAATTCGGCCCCTTGATCGGGTTCAGAAATACACTCTAAGGTTCCTCGGTGTTTCTCCACTACAATCTGATAGCTAATGGACAAGCCCAGACCCGTCCCTTTACCGACCGCTTTGGTGGTGAAAAAGGGATCAAATAGTCGCCGCCGCACGGCTTCTGTCATGCCAATGCCATTGTCAGCAATGGTAATCCGCACCCGGGGAGACCTCGAATTTTCCAAGAGTTCGCCATCGCTATCGAACTCGGGAAAATCAACCCGTTCAGTGCGAATTCGGAGGACCGGCAAGGTTTGGGATTTACTCCCCTGGCCAGACGCCATTGCTTCTTCCAAAGCGTCGATCGCATTAGCCATTAAGTTCATAAACACTTGATTCAGTTGACCCGGATAGCACTCCACCAGAGGCAGGTCCCCATCTTCAAAAATCAGTTGAATCGGCAGCCGTCCCGGTTGAGCGTTTAAACGGTGCTGCAAAATCATCAAGGTACTCTCAATCCCGTCCCGAATATTAGCCCGCTTCATGTCCGATTCATCCACCCGAGAGAAGAGTCTCAGACTTTGGACGATCGCCCGAATTCGGTCGGTTCCTAACTTCATACTGGAGAGCAATTTGGGTAAGTCATCCATCAGAAACTCCACATCCATTTCTTCGATCGCCGATTCCAGTTCCGCTACAGGTTCGGGATAGTATTTTTGATACAAATTGAGGACGGTTAGGAGTTCTAACGTATAGTTATTCACATGAACCAGATTGCCGTGAATAAAATTAACCGGATTATTAATTTCATGAGCAATTCCAGCCACTAACTGTCCGAGCCCAGACATCTTTTCACTCTGGACCAGTTGGGCCTCGGTTTGCTGTAATTCCACCAGGGTTTTTTCTAGTTCTTCGGCTTTTTCCCGGGCAACTTGGGCACTGTGGAGACTTTGTTGATACAGTTGGGCTTGGTCGATGGCGATCGCCAGTTGATTACCCACGGCTTCTAACAGTTCGATTTCATCATCACTCCAAGGCCGAATTTTGCTACTGTTGGCACAAGCCACAAACCCCCTTTTCCCCAGTCGCGTCTCGATGGGAACAGCTAAAATCGAACTGACATCTTGTTTGAGAAAAAACTGCCGCATCACGGAATCCGTTAATTTCGTCACATCATCCACGCGCACAATCTCCATCTTCAACAGTTTCGATGCCAATCCCCCCACTTCGCTAGTCGCGTAGTCGCCGATCACACTCGGTAAAGCGGGATGCTTGGCTTCGTTAATCACTTGCCAATAATCTGACGTATGCAGGGTCAAGTGCGAAAAATGACCGGGATGGTGTCGTAGAGACCGTTCCGAGGACGGTTCTGGGGGCCTCTCATCCGCTTCTGCTGATTCCCTGGACCGGATGTTTGATTTCGCCGGGTTATACCAGGCGAACAAACAGCGATCCACCCGTAACAGGTTGCGAATTTCGGTAACTGCTGTTTCTAAAATGGTACTTAGTTCCAGAGACTGGCGAATTTGGGTAGCCAAGCGAAATAAGATCGCCTGTCTGCGGCTTTCTTTGAGTTTGTTTTCATGGGCTAAAGCGGCGATCGCACTCGCCGCTTGGGAGGCTAAGGCGGTCAATAATTTTAAATCCTCTGCGCTATATCCAAGAGATTCCCGGTTCCCGATCGCGATCGCCCCGATGACTTTTTCCTTGGTTTTCAGGGGGACGCACATCACCGAAGCCAGACCCGGGGGTTGATGGGGGCCGGATTCTGGGGCCAACTCCCATCCAATATCATTGACAATTTCTCCGCGTCCCGTCTCCACGGACCGATTCACCAGGGTTGCCGTTGCCGCTAACTCGCTGAAACAGCCCCCTGCCGGACCGAATGTCTGAATAGATTCTAGGCGATCGCTCCCTTCCTCCCACAACATCACCGCCCCACTACTGGCTTTAATGCCCCGTTGGGCTTCTTCTAGTACAATCCCTGCGACTTCTTTAATATCTAAACTGCCGATGATTTTTTCAGAAATGTTATAAAGTAGAGTTAACTCTCGATATTTTCCCAGAACTTCTCGGGCTAACGCTTTTTTTTCGACCTCTTGGGTTGCCAAACAAGAAATCATCGAGGCGATCGCACCGACTTTTTCCCCGCCACAAACCCACCCGATCAGTTCTCCATTGACCACAACCGGGTATTTACTGAAGTTTGTCTCTTGAACGCCTACAATCACCGCCCCTCCTGCATCCAGAAGGGCGATCGGGCTATCGAGTGCAGTCACACAACCCTCAATTGCCGACCGGATTTCTTTTTTGCCATACAGTTTTTTAAGCGTGAATGTCATCGGTTTGCTCCTATACTCCTCTGGGTCGCGCTAACTTAACCCTTAATCTTTTATTAAGCTCTTTCTTTGCTGTGTCTAGCTTAACTCAGAACCCTCCATCCCAACGCCCTTGTTTAAAAAATTACACAGTTAGTTTAGATCTAGTCAATGAGACGCTTGGGAACAAAATTCGCTCCCTAACCCTGCGCGCTAAGTTTTAGGGGTGAGCAAAAATACGACACAGCCACACCAATGATCGCTCAACAACCCGCAACTTCACTCCCGGGAGATCGGTCCTAGAGTTTCTCGGGAGGGATTAAAGAAATGGAGTAAAAAACCAGGTTATTCACCCGTCATTCACGCAAAAAAGGCATAAAGTTTTAGTGAAGAAACCGGGTGCTCTTCCCCCGAGGGAACCGATGCCCTAAGATGAGAGAAATCGCCAGTGGGCCCTCATCGTCAGAGCAGAGTGACTTAGAGCCCCTACATTTAGGATAGGATTCCCCCAGCCGCCTCAGTCTCCAAACCCAAGAGTTTGAACCTTTAAATTTACCCGGGGGTCTAAACCCTCAGAATTCCCACATCCTTGAGGAAAAAGTCACAGGTGCTCACCGTGTCAGCAAAGGTAGTTACAAAGGAGCCATCCGATTTGGACCTGGTAAAGTGTTGTCAAAACAGGGATTTCCCTGCGGGCGATCGCCTCTTGTGCCAGGACTGTTTTGGTCAGCTGTACCGGCGCTATCAACATCAGGTGCGATCGACCCTGTACCAACTTTGTGGTGCACCGGAGATCGATGACTTGGTACAGGAGGTGTTTTTAAAAGTATGGAAAGGATTACCGAAACTCCGGCAACCCGCCTACTTCTCGACTTGGCTGTATCGGATTACTTGGAATGTCGCCACCGATCGCCGTCAAGGTTTTGTCAAAGAACAGGCCCAACATCGAGGATCCATCGCCTTGCTCCAAGAGGACAGCAGCAGCGATCGGCCTCCCCAGTCCCAAACCCCCGATTTAATGCACTTACATTACCAGGATTTAGTGCAACGCGGACTAGAGGGTTTAAGTTTCGAGCATCGGGCGGTTTTAGTCCTTCATGACCTCGAAGATCTACCCCAAAAAGAGGTTGCTCAAATTATGAACATTCCGGTGGGAACAGTTAAATCCAGGTTGTTTCATGCCCGAGCCTCTATGCGAAAATTTCTGGAATCTGAAGGAGTGCAACTATGAACCAACACCCAGAAAAACCCGACTGTCTCGTAGATTTTTTACGTCAACATCGCCCGGATATTCCCCCGGCTTCCCCGCAGTTAGAAGAACGAATTCTAGCCGCTGTTGCAGGCGATCGGCCCAGGGTCAGGGGTTATTCACTGCGCCTCCTCTGGTTGGTTGTCCCCTCCATTGCCGCGAGTTTATCCCTAGCCTTTTGGGGGATTAAACCCGGGTTATTTTCCCCAACACCGGCCAGCAATTCCGCTCAAATTGAAGCATTCATGGAATATACCTGGAATGGTCTGTTACAAGATGAAATGCTAAATCCTTCTCATGATTTAATTTTTATCGAAGAAGAAAGTGTCTCCCCATTGGAATCAGATTAATCCTTGGGTAATTATCCAATTAATTTAGCTCTTTGAATTTACCTAAATTAGGTAAAAACCCGAAACCTTTTTCTCTTGAACCCGGTCTACAAATTCAAGTGTAACCCAACACTTCATTGCAAATTAAGTGAGGCTTTAATTATGTCTGCCTATCGTCTTTCCTTGTTAGCCGCTTTAATGCTTGCCCTGGGAACCAGCACTGCCGCTTATGCTGCTGCACCCCAAGCCTTTGCAGAACAAACCATCGCTCAACGTCCCGGGGGCAACAATCCAGGTCGGGGTTCTGAACGAGGCGGTGAATGGGCCGGAAAAGAAGGCTGGCTCGAACAGTTAAATCTCACAGAGCAGCAACAGCAAGAAATCCAAGCCATTCGCGATCGCTACGAAACTCAGATGCAAGCCACCCGAGACCAAATGCGTCAAAACATGGAGCGCATGGGTCAAATGATGGGAGGCAATACCAGCGATAATGATCTCCGGAATCAACACAATCAAATTCTCCAAGCGCGGCAACAAATGGGACAAATGCAGTTTGAGCAAATGTTAGCCATTCGCAACGTTCTCACCCCAGAACAACGCCAGCAGTTTGCCCAATTGATGCAAGAGCGCCGCCAAAACCGCGAGAACCGTCAGGGCCATAATGGGAACGGACAGGGAAATCGCAACCGACCCAATTCTACGGGTTCTGGACGGTAGTCATCCCCCGCAGATGGGGTCCGTAAAACTCAGACACCCGCTTTCGGGACTTCATCTGTTGTCATTAACCCTCAAGCAAGGGCCAGAAAGCCAGTTTAAGCTCCTCTCTACCCAATCCGGTATCGGCGTCCTAGGGGGATTAAATTTCCCCAGGGATGGCTAAAAATCCTCACCTTTAAATGTTCTGGAAAGGTAACCGGAAGGGATGTGAAACCATTCATCAGTTCTCATTTCCTGATCGCCTGAAGCGTGAAGCTTGCTACTTCATTCTTCAGGCTTTTTTTTGGACCCTCTACCCACGGAGTCGGGCCAGGGGGACCCCTCCCCAGGCGATCGCCCCTGGAAAGGTCCTGGCTCAATGCTTATCCCAGGGAGGTTTTTTTCTCCGAGTGACCCCGGCGCCTTCCGGAAAAAAGGGTCTATAATACTTCATACTAACGGGAGAGGATATAGCGATAGATAGGCGATATATTTTCTGTAGGTTCAAATTTAGAGCACAAATTTGCTAACCGATTCAGGTGGATCCATGACGCCGACCTCTGGGGGTTAACAACGGCTCATTCATCTATAGTTGAAATTCCGTTCAAATTAGAGTGTTCTTAAAGGATTAGAAGAGTTACGGAGCTAGAATCATGGTAGATGAACTCGATAAAGAGCTGAGAAAGTGCGGAGCCTTCTTAAGTCTAGCCCTATGCCTGGTGTTAGCAAATTTCGCTGTATCCTTCAAGTTTCCCGAACTGCCGACAACGAGCGATGAGCCATTGGAATCGGGTGTTTGTGAGAAGAGAGTGGTCGGCATTTTTCACACCGACAACCGGCTTCTTGACCAATTTTGCTTGACTCAAGTCTCCTTATAACCCCGTTAAAGGGGAGTCTGAGAGTTTGATTTAACCTTAACATCCCCGGTTTGTGCGCCGGATAGAGCAACTGCCGGGGATAAGCCCTATTTGAACCCGTTAAAATTCGTGAAAACATCCGTTCACCTCCATCGGCATCACCGGAAGAGAACGGCCTGAGCCTTACCCCCAACCCCTGCCTCCAGTTGACACCCTTGGCCCCTCCATTTCCTTGGATTCCGGGGGTCCTCTCCAGTTGCGGATGCCAGCCCCCTCCCCCCGAAAAGAGTAGATTTTTTGACGCTTCGGGGGGATTGGCCTCACATTTAAGTGAACTTCGGGTCCCCTCCCCTGTGTCTTGGGGAGGGGACCCGAAGTAAAGCAAATCACGATGAGGGTAAAAAACCTACTCTTTTAAGTGTCCCCATCGAGAGTTGGATCTACTCCCTGCGAGAGCTTGTGGAGCATTTATCTATCTCAGGAGTGAGAAATTCTATCTATCTGATGTAGAATTCCCATTTTTGTCCTTTAAAATGCCCTGTTGCATCACCGGAGAAATAAGTCAATAAAATGCAACCTTAGAAAGATGAAAATTATCTGACGGTTAGATAGTATTAATGCATGAGTTACTCCAATCTTGTTCCAGAATTCAGAGGTGTCCTATGGGAATCATCTAACCCTTGATAAATCAAAGTAAAGTGTTGAATTCCAACCCTTTCCAGTGATATTTCCGGTGTTTATCCCTCAATTTTTAGCGGCTCAATATTCCAAATGGTACGGAAAATCGATTGTCCGGGGATAAAAAATTGATAGGAAACCGGGCGGTTGCATCACTCCATTTCCAGACTTTTCCAAAAATCGTGGAAATTTTCCACTCTTTTTTACCTTAATAACAAAGTTCACCTAACAAAACAAAGAGGTTTTATGAGCGACTACAAGAGTATTGACAAAAGACGGACTGCTAATCCCGGCGATCGCATTGCCGATGAAGAGCAAACTATTGAAGAGAAATCTAAACAACTAGCGGTAGATTCTCCCGATATTACAGGAGACCATATTCAGGTTCCCACCTATTTTATCGTGGAAGATGAAGAAGGCAATCAGGAAGCACTTCATCACGTCAAGGATGCCGAAGAAATTTCTGATGTAATTCGACAAGCGCGAACCGATGACGACGGGAATCGTAAGTGGTGGTAATCTGATCCCCTCCTCATCCTAAGACTCAGATATTTTCAGAATCCTGGATGAACACCAGTCGTACCTCAACGGTACTTCTGGTGACCTATCTAATCTAACGCAGTAGATGAACATCCTTAAAATCTTTCCCCCTTCCCTCACTCAAGAAAATGCCTGAATCTTCCTCCTTCTGTGGAGGGTCGAATCCGGGAGAGTCAGGGAGAAGGAGGACGGGAAATTAAGAAAGCTCCTCCCTTCAAAAAAAATTTTTTTGGGGATGTCACCCAGTCGCGATGTAGGTGAAGTAGTCAATCCACTCCCCCTACTCTCGACTTGAGGTCCCCTATCAAGGGTATCCAAATTTGATTGGGCCGCTCAATATTTTCCTAAGTCATCACTTCTTCATTACTAGAATAGTCCGGACATTCCGTAGCTTCAGTCCGCAGGACCTTATCCGGTTGGACGGCACATTTTAGATAAGGATTATTTTTAAAATATTTACAATTTGTGCAGGGTAATTGACTCACTGCGGGTAAGTTAGAGAGGCGACCCCGGACGGATTTCCAAAAATTAAAGTGCATGACAAACAGCACAACCCAGACGACTGCGGCAAAGGAAAGCGGCACTAATAACAGATCGCCGGTAGAAAAGCTTTGCTCGGGTCTCGTGGGAGACTGATAGGCTGGAATTTCAATTTGTTCTGAAGCCTTTAAATCCCTAGGCCCTACCTGAGATAGGGTTAAGCCAGTGGTGATGTCCGGATAGTTTGGAATTTGATTCATCTTTTTTAACTCGGGATGTTTAGGATGGGTTAGCCAATATATCTGTCTTGAAACCTTTAAGAAAAATTTTTTTTAGAAGCCCGCGTATTTCTAGCGAGGGACTCTCCAGATTTTATCGGAAAGAGTCTAGCACTTGTGACGGAGATGAGGTACAGCAGTCGGATTTACTCTAACCCCTAAATCCTTCCCCAGACTCCTGTTACTCTCAAGAGGTTATGACTTGAGTTTCCCTAAAATTCGCCTGTTTGTCAGCCATTCTTTCTATCGGGTGATCCTTCAAGAAAACTGTGATGCTTAGGGGGAAAGGGATTGAGGAGAATCCTTGATGGACTTCATCCCCGCGAAAAACGCGAGCCAGACTTGTAAAAAAGAAAGCGCGTTTAAAGGGTTAATCAAAATATAACTTACAAACAAATTAGCTGATCTCTTTCTCTGGTGGGGTTTATCCCTACCTCTCAATATACCCCTAGGCTGAAGTTAGGTTTGTAGCCGATCGCATGAATTTTTTTCGGATTAAATGTAGGGCATAAAATTTTTCTGAGAGATTCCCCCAACTCCCCTTAACCTGAGTTTTTTCAAGGTGAAGCCGACGAGTCAATTGATACCTGAACTGGGATAACATTACGGTGGAGTTTCCGAAAAGTTTCTAGGGGGAACGACGAAAATTGAGCCGATCGCCCAAAGAGTAATTGAGCGGTGACTTGACTAGGGTACAGGGAGTCAACTGCCTCCCCGAGTTGTCTGACCCTAGTTTATCCCTGGGTTCAAAGCCCCGAATCCCTCTCTGGATAGATTTAAAACCCCTCTTCCCCAGGGTAATAGAAACGGGGTATTTTCCCGGAAATTAGGGGGCTAAAATGGCATCCAGCAATTTCGCGGGCCCGAACCGGACAGGATCCGTGCAGGGGAGTCCGGTTTCCGCTTCAATTTGCTGAATCGCCTCTCGGGAATGCGTCTCATCCAAATCCCGAGAATTGAGGGCGACGGCTACCACTCGGGAGGGAGTCAAAGCCCCCGCAGCACTCGCCACCGCTTCATATAAGGCGATCGCCTCCGGCAAGGCGGGAATCGGCACATGGGGATGGTTTCTAATATGTGTTTGTCCCCCCCGATGCACCAGAACCAAGTGAGTCGGCTGACTGCCTCGCAATAGGGGTAAAGTTGCCGTAGAACCGGGATGAAACAAAGACCCCTGTCCCTCCACCAAAATCAAGTCACAATCCGTTGCACATTGCATCACCGCTTGTTCCACCGCCCCAGCGGCAAAGTCTACGCGCACCGCATCCAAAGCCACCCCTGAACCGGCAATCATCAACCCCGCTTGACCCGTTGCCACAAATTGCGACTGCAACCCGCGCTGTTTAGCCAGACGATGAATTTCCAAACAAGTAGACATTTTCCCGATCGCCATATCCGTCCCCACCGTCAACACCCGGGGACAAGCCAATTGTCGCGCCTGAGCACTGCCAATTTTCAGTCCCTTGGGTTCTTGTCGGACATCCCAAATCCACTGTCCTTCCCGCAACGGAAACGACAGTTCTGGATGATGATTTAACGGGGTATGCAACCCATTCACAATGGATAATCCCGCCGAAACAGCCCGACGGAGTTCAGCAAACCACTCCGGAGGTAACGCACCCCCAGGCGGCGCGATCCCGATCGCCAGCACATCCGGGTTCATCCCTAGGGCCTCCTCTACTGAGGCAACAATGGGCACATCCCGGGCAATTCCCGTGAGTTCGGGTAGCGACTGTCCCGCCGATTCACTATCGATGACGGCGACAATATTCCCTTCGCTGTATCTCAACAAGGTTAACCCGGTTTTGCCAATCGAGCCCAGAATGCCTTGATGTTGCAGAATGGCAACGCGATGATTAGCTGTTATACGCACGACGTTGTACTCCTAAACCCGGTAGATCATTGGGCAGCAAACGTCCTTCCTGGACGATCGCCCCCGTAAACGGATCGTCAATTAAATTCAGATGACTATCCAAATCCAGATAATCCGCTAACGGTGAGAGGTGAGACAGGGCGGTATTCGCCACCACACTATCGGAATAACACCCAAACATCACCTGCAATCCGCAGGCATGGGCGGTGTGAATCATCCGCATGGCTTCTGTTAATCCCCCACATTTCATTAGTTTAATATTAATTCCATGAACGCGATCGGCTAAGGGGATAATATCAGCCCGGGTAAAGCAGCTTTCATCCACGAAAATCGGTAACGGAGATTCCCGATAAAGCTGGCGTAATTCCTCTTGTGCTGCCACCGGGAGGGGTTGTTCTAAATATTTGACCCCCCGAGAGCTCAACCAGTGACTCATGGCAATGGCATCCTCTAGGGTCCATCCGCCATTGGCATCAATGCTAAAAGCCGAACCCGGTGGGGCTTCCTCTTGGACTGCCAAGAACATGGCGCGATCGGCAGCAATGCCAGCAGGACTGCCCAATTTCACCTTAATCGCACAACCTTGGGTTGCGGGCACTGCCTCAGTTTCAAGACGGCCTGAGTCTAAATTAAACCAATGTCGGACCCGGATTTTGGCCGACTCTGGACTACTAATGCCAATAGTGAGGGAGGTAGGGACAATCCGACTGCGATCGAGTCCCCACAATTGCCATAACGGAAGTCCAACTTTTTTCCCTAACCAATCCTGTAAAGCCGTATCTAACCCCGCTTGCGCCGCCGAAGGGAATTTACCCTCAGTTGTGAGAGTCATTAAAAATGCTTCTATTTCCTGGCGATCGAAAGGACTAAACCCCTCCAATTGCGGTGCAACATTCTGTAAAGCCGCCACAATTTCCGAAGTCGTTTGAGGCGTACCCCCAGCAGAAAACGGTGAAGCTTCCCCCCATCCGGTTATCCCTTCCGCTTCCACTTTAACTAAAACATTCGTACTTTCAGCCGTCGTTCCCCGACTAATTGTCAGAGCAAATCGTTTATGAACAGTAAAAGTTTCAATCTCAATTTTCATAAGTCCGTAGTAACGCCTTCAGGCGTTCTCTTTCTTCAGTTCGTAGTAACGACTTCAGTCGTTCTCTTTCTTCAGTTCGTAGTAACGACTTCAGTCGTTCTCTTCTCCATGTTCGTAGTAACGACTTCAGTCGTTTCTTTCTTCAGTTCGTAGTAACGACTTCAGTCGTTCTCTTCTCCATGTTCGTAGTAACGACTTCAGTCGTTTCTTTC
>JAMXFF010000049.1:0-5573 GCA_025370845.1 Laspinema palackyanum D2a
TTCATTCTCGCTCTAGCTATTGATTTTACGGTCGTTACTCCCTCTATGTTTTGTTAGAATGAAACAGCCCTACCTTGCTAAGGGGGGGGACCGGAATTTCTCATACCTCTTGTCCCCGGACCTTAGCAAGGGGAGGGCTAGGGTGGGGTCCTCTTAGCGATCGCCACCTCACCCACCCTTAACTCCACCTCCGGTCCCCTCCCCTTAGCAAGGGGAGGGCTAGGGTGGGGTTCTTTTAGCGATCGCCACCTCAAGCAATCATGAGAGGCGATCGCACCTGTATAGAAACTGGTCCGATCGCCACCTCACGAGAACTCTCCACCCACTCATTCATCTTGACGCGCTTCAGCGCATCAAGAGGACCCCACCCTAACCCTCCCCTTGGCAAGGGGAGGGGACCGGAGGACCGCTAACAATGAGAGGGGTACAACTGGGGTACAGTAAGAGAAAGTCGCCCCAACGGCTTTCCTCATGGTAGTTCACTCATAGTTCAGGGTACTAGGATGTTAGGTAGACTTTGGCGTTGGTTGAAATCCACAGTGGCTCGGTGGTTGGGAGGGGGACGAACAGCCGCCCCGCCACCGCCACCGCCGATGAATCCCCTCAGTGATACTCAATATGAACAAGTCTTTCTGAAACTGCTGGATGGAGTGGTTCAGGGATGGGACTCGGGACGGGTGTTGGACTATCTGGGAGAGCGAGTAGATGACCGCTTTTTTCACAATTGGCTGATGCGCTTTGGCCGCGATCGCCTTCTGGGTTCCCCCCGTCCTCACCGGAAACTCGCCTCGCGGATGGTGCGGTTGGGGGAACTCGGCTGTGGGAAAATCGGCGAGTTGGCTCATCAGTATGGGGCGCAGAAGTTGGCTCAACCGTTGTCCCCCCTGACGGAGGCGGAGTTTGAGTCATTGTTCCCTGAGTTGTTGCAACAGCGACACCAGGGATGTGAGGCGGTGCTGGAGTGGTTGCAGGAGTTGGAACCTCGGGCCCAGGAGAAGGATTGGTTGGACTGGTTGGAGAAGGCGGGGGAGACTTGGTTGGCGAACCCCCCAGAGGCGCGGTTTGTTCAGGCGTTGCAGGAGTTTGGCAATCTGGGAGCGTTCCCCCTGGCGCAACGGGTGGGGGATTGGGGACAACAATTGCAGGAGCATTTGAGGGTTAGTTCGCCTCCTTCATTGCCGCCGGGGACTGGGGGAATGACATCTCCAGTGGCACCTCCAGGGGGGACTGGGGGTAGTTCAGGAGAGACTGGGGGGAGTCAGGAACGTATGACATTTGAGGATCCGGAAGCAGAAGCGGCATTTGGACCGATATTGGATCTATTGAACGCTGGTGATTATGCGGCGGCTGTGAGGTTAGCCAATGAGGCAATTGAATCCTTTCCAGATAAGTGGGTCGGGTGGGTGCTTCATGGCGCTTTACTGAATAAATTAGGTCGCCATGAGGAGGCTGTTGTCAGTCATGACCGCGCCCTTGTCCTTAATCCTAACTGGGCTGTCTGGTTTAACCGGGGCCTTGCACTGTCTAACTTAGGTCGCTATGAGGAGGCTGTTGCCAGTTATGACCGCGCCCTTGTCCTCAATCCTAACGATGCAATAGCCTGGTCTAACCGGGGCAATGCGCTAAAGAATTTAGGTTGCAATGAGGAGGCTGTTGCCAGTCATGACCGCGCCCTTGTTCTCAATCCTAATGATGCAATAGCCTGGTCTAACCGGGGTGTTTCGCTGCGTGAATTAGGTTGCAATGAGGAGGCTGTTGTCAGTCATGACCGCGCCCTTGTCCTCAATCCTAACAATGCAAAAATCTGGGTCAACCGAGGCACTGCTGCCGGAGAGTCCGGAGGATGCTTCTATTCCGTCACCCTCACCCTCTCCCCTCACCTGCAAAACCCTGCCCTGGATCAACGGGGGTATGATGGAAAGTTAGCCAGCTATGAAGAAGGGTTGAAACATTGTCTCCCCGACCGTGACCCAGAAGGGGCGGGATTGTTAAATTACCAGATAGGTCTCGCCCATTATTTGCAAGGTCGCCGAGACGAGAACCCTTATCCCTTCTGGCGAAAAGCGATCGCTCCCTACAACGCAGCACTTGACACCCTCAGCGAAACCCACTCCCCCGAAGACCGACTCAAAGCCCTGCGAGACTTGAGCCGCGTCCTCTTTGAACTGGGTCAACTTGAGGAAGCGGCAGAAGTCCGGCGTCAGGGGTCTGACCTGTTGCGCCGCTTGATTCAACAATGCCCCAGTCCCGGGAAACAACGACTACTGGCCCTGGAGTTTATCAGATTGCAACAGTTGACCGTTGACCTGGAATGCCAAGCCGGACATTTTGTGAGCGCCCTGATGCTGGCGGAACAAGGCAAAAATAGCTGTTTGCGCTGGTGGCTGTCGGGTTGGATGGAGGAGATTCCCAGTCCTGAGTTCCCGAGTCTGCAACAGTATCTCTGCCGTGAGAAGACCGCAGCGGTGTACTGGCACATCAGTCCTGCCGCCCTGACCATGTTTCTGCTCAAACCCAACCAAGACCCCATCCCCCTCCTAGCTTCAGAGGAGAGCGATGCGCCTTTCCCCAGACTGCGACAATTACTGGCATGGGAGAAGTGGGTCGATACCTGGAAACAGGACTATCAAGACTATCGCAGCGGTAAATCGAAGTCCGGTTCTCCCAACCGAGACCATCCCTGGCGTCAGCAGATGGACTCTCGCCTGCAACAGTTGGGGGAGATTTTGCGGATTGAGGCCCTGCTGGGGGAGTTGGCCGATGAGGAGATTGACCATCTGATTTTACTGCCCCACCGGGACTTGCACCTGTTCCCCCTGGAAGCCTTATTCCCCCCCCACTACAGTCTCATCCGCCTTCCCAGCGCTCAGGTGGGCATGACCCTGGCGCAACAGCCGGTTCCCCCCATCACTTCCGAGACTCCCCTGCTGTTGGTGGGATATCCCGACAGTCAGGGACTCCCGCCTCTCGAATTTGCGGAGTTGGAGACAGAAAGCCTGGGGCGGCGGTTTCAGCGGGTGCAGCCTCTGTGTGGTCCCCAAGTCCGTCAACAGTCCCTCAAAGACGAACTGCACCGGGGGGAGTATCGGCTGATGCACTTTACGGGACATGGGGGCTACGATTTTGACGCGCAGGATCAATCCTGGTTAGCCTTATCGGGGGAGGAGTTTTTGCGGGTTAGGGAGTTGCTGGATCTGCCCCTGTCGGGCTATCGTTTAGTCAGTTTGGCCGCTTGTGAAACAGCCATGACCGGCCAGAAATCGATAACGACCGACTATGTGGGTCTCAGCAGTGGCTGGCTGATGGCGGGGGTGTCGTTGCTGTTGAGTACCCTCTGGACCGTGGAATCCGCAGCGAGTATGGTGTTGACCCTGAAGTTCTATGACCATGTGCTGGCCGGAGTCCCGGAACCCCTGGCCCTGGCGGAGGCGAAACGGTGGTTATCCCACTGTGATGTGGCGGGGTTACGGCAGTTTTACGAGGCGGAACTGGAACGGTATGAAGCGGATGATGGGGTGGTTCGTCCTTCCCTCCTGGACCAACTCGATTCCCTTGAGGGAAAAGACCCCCAGGCGCAACTCTATGCTCATCCTTATTATTGGGCCGCATTTATATTAACTGGAGATACAAAATGATCACACCTCTCACTCGCGTCACGCTCAAGGCATTTCTGGCGGCGGTTTGTTCTCTGGAGGAGTCTCTTCCGGATGCGGTTCAGGTGGAGATTCGGACGGTGGGTCAAACGGGGGAGTATGGTCGCTTGGATGTGATCGCCCGCAACTGTCCACAGTTGAAAACCGCCTATCGTGAAGCCCGCCAAGCCTTAAATCACCCCAGTCAGGAACGCAACAAGGGCAAGGATTTTCGCCCGGATGAGACGCCTGACCCCTTCAATACAGAAACGGAGAATTTCGCTCGCAATTTTGCTCCGCTTGAGACGACTGAGCGCCTCAATACAGAAAGGGAGAATCACTCTCGCGATACTAAAAAGTTGAAGGATATCCAGGCGTTATTGGACAAAATTGAGGCGGAAATGACGAGAAATAACGCCAATGGGTCAGAGGTTCCGGAGAAGATTGAGCAGATTCTGACGGCTGAGGACTGTTTTGCGATCGCCAGCCAACTGTTTCCCTAACGTCCTTTAGCTTAACTCTGATTGTTGCCCCCGCCTAGCCCCGATTTGGACTCATGTTGTATGGATGAACAGGATTCTCTGAGATTTCTCACCCTCGACTGGTTTCTCTACGATTTGTCGGAAGAGTCACCAGAAACCGTCGCCTCTAAGGAGTTCCCCGCCGGAGAGCTCCCTGATCCACTGGATGGTTATATTAGACATCAGAAGATTCAAGACAGTCAAATGGTTCAAATTGACTGTTCCGGGAAAGAGTCCGAGGTCAAACCGCTTCAGGAACTAAAAAACATCCAACAAACGGTTCTTAATTCTAGTGAGAAACAGGAGAAAACCTCCCTGGGAACACTGGGTTCAAGTTGGCTGGTTTGGGGACAATTAATGTCCGATGAGCAATCCCCAGTGAAGCTGGCTGAAGAGATTTGTACTCAATTACAGTTTGAGGGAATTTCTCCCAATTGGCAAGTGGATTTAATTGCCCACGGTCCTCTGTTGGGGGCGACACTGTATGAACTGTGGTGTCCGCCCCAGGGGCAAGGAGAGGGAGAGAGTTATCATCTGTTAATTTGTTTATTTGAGAGCCACTGGCGAAAAGAAGCCCTACAAAAGCGCGTGGGAAATCTTTTAAACCATTGCCAATATTTGTTTTTATACCGCCATAAAGTAGTCTGGGCATTTCAACAAAGTCGCCGCTTGCGGGAGTCGTTAGAACAGCCATCCCGTCTCGTCCCCCAGGTGACGAATCAGAGTTTAGACCGACTGGAACAGTCGTCGGTGAATTTGACCGAGTTACAAGACCATTTGCGCCAAAGTGTGAATCTGTTGGCGGTGTATGCGATCCAGCTTAATTATTTGCAGGAACAACGCCACACCATTGAAATTAATTTAGAGAATTATCGCCAACGGGTTCTCAAATTAGCTGGATTATCGGCGCAAGATAGTCCAAAACCCCCAGGCGAAACAGTTGGGGGATGGCAAGGTCAAGGGAGTTCCTTGCTGTTTGAGAAATTTAGTCAGTTTGCTGAGAACAAGTATTTACGGCAAATTGAGCGAGATTATAGCAGTTTAAGTCCGGGATTGTTGTTAGTTGAAAATTCAATTAAAGCCGTTGAAAGTCTGAATCAGATAGAACAAACTCGCAGCGATCGGCGTCTGAATACCACCCTCACCATTGCCAGTGTAGGGGTTGCCACCAGTGCGGTGGTAGCAACGGTGATAGTAGCTGCACCGCCCCCGAATCGCCATCAACTAGAGTTTCAAATCACCACAATTGTGGGCAGTTTGATAGTAGGCGGATTGATGAGCATCCTAGCTTGGAAGTTGTTACCTTGGGGGCGCAATTGAGGGCGATCGGGGAGTGTGAGTTTCTCCGGGTTGTAGAGTCAAAAAAGAGCAGTTGATGAGACTTATTGCAACATTATCAACACCGGCGGGGGATCAATCC
>JAMXFF010000049.1:5673-12587 GCA_025370845.1 Laspinema palackyanum D2a
CCCGCCTCATAGCTAAAGTCGGTTAAAAACCGACTGCAAGTCTTATCCCGTGGTTGTTTTCAGTCGGTTTCAACCGACATTTTGCAACATTATCAACACCGGCGGGGGATAAATCCCCCGCCTCATAGCTAAAGTCGGTTAAAAACCGACTGCAAGTCTTATCCCGTGGTTGTTTTCAGTCGGTTTCAACCGAATGCACGCTGTTAGGCGGGGGATTGATCCCCCGCCGGGTGTTGCGACTCACAGGAGGCGATCGCACCTGTATAGCGACTGAAAAAACCTCTTTCTTCATGAAGTGGCGATCGCGCCTATACGAGAACTCTCCACCCACTCATTCATCTTGAGGCGCGATCGCGCCTCAAGAGGACCCCACCCTAGCCCTCCCCTTGCCAAGGGGAGGGGACCGGAGGTGATCTTAAATGTGAGGTAAATTGCACCCACTCATTCATCTTGAGGGGCGGTAAGCGTAGCTATCCCGTAGGGAATCGCCACGTCACGGGTAACCCCACCCTAACCCTCCCCTTGGCAAGGGGAGGGGACCGGAGGTCATCTTAAAATGTGAGGCAAATTCCCCCTGAACGTAAAAAACTGACTATTGACTACCGGAGAATAGTTTATTTTGTGGAGTTCGCTGATAGGCGCAGTCAGTGAATTACCTTTACCTTTAAAACTTGAGATTAAAATAAGATTTTGGGATTAAATAGCCGTAAAATTTTAATCACAGTCTCAATCTGCCATTCTCGATTCACCATGTCTGACTTACCCCATCCCAATCCGGTCCTTCCCGGCATAGAACTGCTAGAACGAAAAATTAGCCGATTACCCATTAAAAAATTTAAGTGGGACCCCACGAATTCCCTCGGGTCTTATTTAGAAATGTCGGTGGATATGGTGAATATCAATGAGGTGATGAAGCTAAGTAAAGCGTTTATTTTAGATAAAAATCTGGTCGGACTCACCTTGCTGTTCAAACAGTTTTGGCAACGGTTTGAGGGGGAGGTGAATCAGTTACCTACGAAAAATTTTAAAATCGACCCGTTTCATGGGTTTAATCAATCGGCGACTTTATTTGTTCAAGAAGTTTATGTGGAATTAAAGGATATTCAGGCCACGATTCGGAAGTTAGAACCCGTCTGGACTGAGATAGAACAGGTGAACTCGGTTTTATTATCGGAGATGATTTTGACCAAAGAACGGCAATTGTTGGAAGTTGTGGAGAGTCCTATCCTGGACACTTTACCGTTGCCGCAGTTGGTGGGAAAAAAAGATGAACTTAAAAGAGGCAGGGAAATTCGGGACCAAGCAGTTGGTTATTTTCAGGGGTCGGAGTTGTTCAGGGATTGGTCACCGTTGTTGCGATCGCGCTTGGATGCGGTGATTGCAGAGGTGGAGAATGCTTCCTGGTGGATTGAGAATGAACATCGTCTAGTGCGTGGGATTTTGTTGAAAGTTAGTCAATCTTTAGATGAGTTGTTGTTTGCTGAGTTGCAACAACTGGCGGGGGGGTGAACGGAACACCATTCTCAACACCCGGCGGGGGTTTTAACCCCCGCCTAACAGATCAAGTCGGTTGAAACCGACTGAAAGTCTTATGCGCTCATGTTTTTAGTCGTCTTTAGACGACTTTAGCTATTAGGCGGGGGATTTATCCCCCGCCGGTTGTTAATAAGAGGGATAACGCCTGAAGGCGTTACTACGAACTTTGGAATGATTTTGGGTTTAACGGGGGGTGATGGGGATGTCTAGGGGTTGACCCGATCGCGCATCGAGAATCATGAGGTCCCATTGTCCGTTGGCGCTGGATTCAAAGGCGATGGTACTGCCATCGGCGCTGATGACGGGGTTCCGAACTTCTGCTTTAAAGTTTTCCGTGAGGTTGCGTAACTGTCGGGTTTCGCGATCGTGGAGGTAGATATTCGATTGTCCCTGACGGGTTCCGGCAAATACGATATAACGTCCATCTTCGGAGATGCCAGGGTGGGCGGCGAGGATATCCAGTTGGTTTAATCCCGGGATATCCACCAGGCGGCGATTGTTGCCATCGAAGAGGTAGACATCTTGTCGTCCCTGGCGATCGGAGACAAAGGTGATAAAACGTCCTGAAATTTGCGGGGTGATATCATCACTGGGACTATTTAAACTCCGTCCTGAAGGATCGAAGGTAAAGTTCAGCAAACGGGGATAGGTGGTGCAGCTACTCAAAAAACTCACCAGAGAAACCATTGGAATTAACAGAACGCGCTTCACAATTTCACTGTTTTTTTAAGGTGAATTACCCTGAGACAAAATTTAAAATTACTGCGGTCCGGTGAGGGAGAAACCCGAGGGAACGCCATCAATCAGGTCTAATTCAATACTGGGTCCGCGATCGAGAACTTCGATATCCCACTGACCACGACCGCCACTTTCAAAGACGATATAACGACCGTCGGGGCTAATTTTGGGATTGCGAATCCACCCTTGATAGGGTTGGTAAATGACTTGAGAACCTCCGGTGATGCGATCGTACAAAATCACCGAGGCGCGACCTTGGTTGTTGGTGAGGTAGACGATATAACGGGCGGTGTTGCTGATGCTGGGACTATCCGCGATCGCATTTTGCCGGTTCAACCCCGGTAAATCAGCGAACTGTCGATTTTGTAAGTCATACAGCAAAATATTTCGGCTGCCGTTGCGATTGGAGACAAAGGCTAAAAAGCGGCCATTGGCACTCAAGGACGGCTGTTCGTCGGTATAACGACTATTGATAGAAGTTGGCCCGATCGGGATATTGGTGGGGTTGCATCCGACTAAAAAGCTGCCAAAACTTAACCCAAAAACTAAGGTTAGGCCCTGGCGGAGGAGGTTTTTTGGAGCGAATCTGTTCACCTTGGTTTTTCCCAGTTGAGGACAGGGACGCCACAATTTGGGGGGAATGGCACGGACGGAATCAAATCACATCAAATGAATAAAGGGGCAATTAACAAAGGGGCGATCGCCATCTATTGCCCCCGATCGCCCGTTTCTGTCCCGGGTTGTTTAATAATCGAAATTCCCCGCATTATCTTGCTCGCGATCGTCCTCTTCTATGGGGTCGATCGGTTGATAATCTACATAATCACTGGGTGCTGGTTCTTCCGATGCAGGGGGTCTGCGGGTCCGTTCCTCTGGGGGAGGAGTCCGCGAGGGTCTGGCACCTGGGGGTCTTCTACTCGCCGAACTTCCCGCACTTGATGGGGGACGGCGAGAGGTGCGTTCCTCCGTCGTATCCACCGATGCCTCCCATTCTGGATAGGAAGGACCTGTGGGGGGGCGTTCCGTGGAGCGGGGACGACGCGCACGGGTACTGGGATTCGTGCGATCGGCAGGGGACCGGCGACTGGGTGGACGTCTAGGGGCTTCATCCGCATAATAGGGATTGCGGGCCGCTCTGGGGTCCTGAGTCCCTTTGATCCGGCGTCGGGTCGGATTTTCCTCGTAGTCCGATTCGATTTCGTCCAGTTCCGCATCCACTCGGTAGACACTACTGACGGGACGCTCATCATCTACAATTCGCCCAGATTGCCGCTTCGCCTGATTGGTGGTGACACCGCGCAAGCGAATGTTGTCAAAGGCAAAGTAGATTGCGGACCCCCCGAGTAGAATCTGACCAAACTGCATAATCGGGTCAAAGCGCCATCCGTAAAAGAACAGAATGCCGCCACAAAGTAACCCCACTGCTGCAAAAAACAGATCGGTATCTCGCGATAGTTCGGGACGCCATGAGCGGACGGCATAGAGTCCGGCCCCACCGATGGCGATCGCGATTCCGACGATACTCGCTAAGTTGAGACTAAAATTTACCATCTGCTCTCTCCTTCATCTTTTTTATGTTAGCGAGTATCCCGCTAAATCTCCACCTACTCCTGATTCGCTTGGATTGTGATCAGCATAAGTTGGGCTTTTGTCCTTCGTCAGTTGCCCTAAGCGTTGAGCGAAGAAACCTCAGCGCATAGAGAACACCGCACCTTCATCGATGGGTGGGCGATCGCTCTTAGCTGAGGTTTCCATCCAGTTCGCCGGTTTAGAACCGTTGCACTTTATCTTTTTGGCTGATGAAGATCAGAGCAGCAGTGGCGGGGATCACGATCAAGAACGCACCCCAGAAGAGGCTCCAAAACAGGTTGGCGAGTGATGGCGTCATAGTGTCTCCTTAAACAAGATTTACATTTCTATCATTTTATTAAACCGTTACCGCGTTGAGAAGTCCAGTTTCTTACAATTCCAAAACTCCATGACTCAGGGACTCAGAGGTAGAAGCAACAGCAAGGGGCTACACCAGGGGGCAGGGATTGAAATAGAATAGAGTTAACAAGGCTGTAACAAAACTTAAATTTTTACTCATGATGACATCGGTAGCGATCGCCAGTTGGATCATTGGCCCCCTCTTAGTCATAATGACCTTATGCTTCATTTTCCGGATTATCCTAACCTGGTATCCCCAAATCGAACTCACTAAATTTCCCTGGATCCTGATTGCCATCCCCACCGAACCCTTCCTAGCCCCCACCCGTAAACTCATCCCCCCCCTAGGCGGTGTAGACATCACCCCCATTATCTGGGTCGGCATCCTTAGTCTCCTCAGAGAAATCCTGCTGGGTCAGCAAGGGTTGCTTCGGATGATGATGTAGTTAGATGGGGGAGATAGAGGGCTCTTACATCAGTAGGTTTTTTACCCTTAACTGCACCTGATGGTCCCCTCCCCTTGGCAAGGGGAGGGTTAGGGTGGGGTTCTTCTGCCGTAGCGATCGCCACCTCACCCACTCTTAACGGTTTAAGCGCCTGTATGGAGGCAGGGGAAAACCTCTTTCTTCGTGACGTGCGATCGGCACCTCACGAGGACCCCCTCCACTCAGCCATTCCTCTTGACGCACTTAAGCCCATCAAGAGGACCCCACCCTAACCCTCCCCTTGCCAAGGGGAGGGGACCGGAAGTGTACTTAAATATGAGGCAAATTGGCAGAGCTTAGTCACGAGGAACCCATCCAATCCATCCTCCCCAACTCCCCCAACCCTCTCAATCCTCAATCCTTCGACATCATCTGTTCCACAAAATTGGTATAAACATCCCCTTGAATAAAATCGGGATGTTCCAGAATCTTCTGATGAAAGGGAATCGTCGTCGGCACCCCGGTAATCGCGCATTCACGCAGGGCTCGTCTCATGCGCTTAAGGGCCGAAGGCCGATCGCAACCCCAGACAATCAACTTGCCAATCAGCGAATCATAATAAGCCGGAATATCATAATCCGTGTACACATGGGAATCCATCCGCACACCGGGACCGCCTGGAGGTAAAAACCCATTAATCCGTCCGGGACAAGGGCGAAAATTGCGATCGGGGTCTTCCGCATTAATCCGACATTCGATCGCATGACCCCTTAACTGCACTTGGTCCTGACTCAGCCTCAATTTTTCCCCTTGAGCAATCCGAATCTGTTCCGCAATCAAATCCAACCCCGTAATCATCTCCGTCACCGGGTGTTCCACCTGGATCCGAGTATTCATTTCCATAAAATAGAAGTGACCCGTGTGATCCAACAGAAACTCAATCGTTCCAGCACCCGTATAATTAATTGACTTCGCCGCCTTCACCGCTGCCTTGCCCATTTTTTGGCGCAAGCTGGACGTTAGAGCCGGACTGGGGGCTTCTTCCAGCAGTTTTTGGTGACGGCGCTGAATCGAGCATTCCCGTTCCCCTAAATGGATCACATTCCCATGAGCATCCGCCAGAATTTGGAACTCAATGTGGCGAGGGCGTTCGATAAATTTTTCTAAATAAACCCCGGGATTCCCAAATGCCGCTTCTGCTTCCCCTTGCGCTGCTGCAAACAGTTTCCCCAGTTCACCGTCTTCCCGGACTAGACGCATTCCTCGTCCGCCACCCCCAGCGGTTGCCTTAATCATCACCGGATAGCCGATTTTCCGGGCAATTTCCCGGGCATCTTTTTCAGTGGTAATTAACCCATCGCTTCCCGGAACCGTAGGCACTCCAGCCTTTTGCATGGTTTCCTTCGCCGTAGACTTATCCCCCATTGCACGCATCGCCTCGGGAGTCGGTCCAATAAAACTAATCTGATGATCCGCACAGATTTCGGCAAACCGAGCATTTTCCGACAAGAACCCATAACCCGGGTGAATTGCCGTGGCGTTCATGGTTAAAGCAGCAGAGATGATATTGGGAATATTTAAGTAGCTTTTGGCACTGGGGGGTTCGCCAATACAAACTGCCTCATCTGCCAGTTGGACATGGAGAGCATGACGGTCAATGGTGGAGTGTACAGCAACCGTGGCAATCCCCATCTCCTCACAGGTCCGGAGAATCCGAAGGGCGATTTCGCCGCGATTGGCAATGAGAACTTTGGAGAATTGCATGGGCCTGCGGTTGCTCAACTCGTAAAAATCAATAAAGTATGACCGAATCCTGTGGGTATCCCGGATTCAGCCGCATAGAAGATATGCCAACTCCAAATCCTATCATGTATGGGATAATGCAAGTTGCAACTTGGAGCATCAAGAGGCTGAAACCCTTGTGATTAGGGGAATTTGGACAATTTGAAAAAAATATTTCAAAATTGTGAACATTTTTGAAAAAAGTATGGTAAGTTAACTAGAGATGAGCTAAGATAGTTCATTGCCTGCGGATGTGGCGGAATTGGTATACGCGCACGTTTGAGGGGCGTGTGGCTTTGCCTTGCGAGTTCGAGTCTCGCCATCCGCATTAAATCTGAAAAGGGGTTACAACATAAATGCTGTAACCCCTTTTGCTTTGCGGGCCGGAGACGACTGAAGTCGTCACTACGAACAAAAGAAGTATTTTCCCCGTTTGTAGTAACGACTTTAGTCGTTTCTTAAATGCCCTAATGCCCGGAGACGACTGAAGTCGTCACTACGAAC
>JAMXFF010000049.1:12687-22506 GCA_025370845.1 Laspinema palackyanum D2a
TGTAGTAACGACTTTAGTCGTTTCTTAAATGCCCTAATGCCCGGAGACGACTGAAGTCGTCACTACGAACAAAAGAATCAATTTCCCCCGTTTGTAGTAACGACTTCAGTCGTTTCTTCTCTTAATCCTAGCAATTCACCTCAGAGAACCAGTCAACCTAATCGCGCCATAAAAATTATCCCCGCATCTGAACTGGCATGATTAAATGGGTCATTTTCACACCTGTTAACGGTGATAAGACTACGGGAGATGTGGCTGAATTGAGTTTGATAATAATCTCGGTGGCGCTGATATTTTTCAAGGATTCCATTGCATATTTGACGTTAAATGCAATGTCTAAACTCTCTCCAGTAATTTGAGCCGACATGGATTCTCGGCCACTGCCGACATCGGCAGCTTCGACAGAAAGAGAGAGCATTTGTTTTTCTTGGTCGATGGAGAATTTGACGATGTTATTTTTGCGATCGGCTAAAACTCCAATGCGTTCTAAGGCGCTCAGAAGTTGGCGGCGTTCTACGGTGACTTGGCGCTCAAAGGACCGAGGAACTAATTGACTATAGGCGGGATATTGACCTTCTAGGGTGCGACTGGTGAGGCGAAATCCTCCCAGTTCTAAGACGATTTGTCCGGGGTCAAAGTTGAGGGAAATCGGTTCATGTCCTTCATGCATTCCCACGATGCGATCGAGTTCCCGTAAGGCACGCGCTGGGACGGTGACTTCTAGTTCCTCGGCATCTTCATCGGGTTCTGCTTCGTCGTCGCTGTCTTCTTTTTCGTTGATGGTTTCCACGATCGCCAAGCGATGTCCATCGGTGGCGGCAAATTCTAAACTGTCAGCATGGACGATTAAATGAACCCCGGTTAAGACTTGTTTGGTTTCATCGCCAGAGGTGGCGAATAGGGTGCCGTGCAATCCTTGCATCAGGGCCTCGGCAGGCAGTTGGACCGTTTGTCCTTCGGAAATTGTCGGCAATGCGGGAAATTCTTCGGCACTCATGCCTCGGACTTCATACCGTCCGGAGGTGGAGGTGATGGTGGCTAAAATTCCCGCTTCTGAAGCACTATCTTCGCCGGTGGAGGGTCTTTCATCGTCGAGGGTGACTTCTCCATCGGGGAGACGAGAGATGATGTCGTTGAAGAGTTTGGCGGGGAGGGTGAGGGTGCCGCTGGTTTCGACTTTGGCGGCAAAACTGGTTTTGATCCCCAGGGATAAATCAAAGGCGGTTAAGCTGACTTGCTGCTGTTCTTCATCGGCACTGAGGAGCACGTTGGCGAGTACCGGATGAGTCGGACGAGAGGGGACTGCACGACTGATCAGGGATAGGTTGGTGGCGAGTTGGTTTTGAGCGCAAATAAATTTCATGAGTCTTCAGAGGTGCCTTGTTTGGAGTCAGTACAGCGATCGGCGCAATTTTAGCCCGATCGCCCATCGTACCACTGCTTCTTTCCTCTATCCAGTGGCAAAGGTGCGATCGCCTTTTTCCTGCATCTTGATTTCTCCTCCTCTACCCCTGTGGAAAACTTGTGGAAAACTTTACGGATTTTTCCACAAAGTATTTTTACTTAATCCGTAATTTTGCCCCAGGAGCCAGAGTTTTTCCCCAGTGTTTTCCACAATTTCAAGCAATTTTCCCCAGGCGATCGCCTCCGAGGAAGGAATGCAATGGGGAGAGAACTCTTCCCCCTGCTTACTCCGGGGATTTACTCGTAAAGTGAATGCGATCGCTCAATTGCCTGAGCAAATTCCGCATTTCCACATCATTATCCCTGAGTGCAGCAATTTTTTCGCAACTGTACATCACCGTCGTATGGTCTTTTCCCCCAAACTCCTCCCCAATCTTCGGTAAACTCAAATCCGTATGCTGCCGGATCAGATACATGGCAATCTGACGCGCTTGGCTGATTTCTCGCCGTCGCGAATTCCCCTTCAAATCCTCTAGGGAAATTCCCAATATCTCTACTACCGCTGTCATCACGGATTCGACTGTGGCCTTGACTGGCTCGGTTTGTGGATTTAAAATGGGGGCAATATTTTCCACCGTCATGGGTAATCCCGAAATCGACAAATAGGCCACCACTCGAATTAATGCCCCTTCTAATTCTCGAATATTGGAAGTAAAATGAGCGGCGATATATTCAATCACATCCCGAGGCAAGCGCATTTTTTCATATTCGGCTTTCTTTTGCAGAATTGCCATGCGAGTTTCTAAGTCCGGGGTTTGAACATCCGCAATTAATCCCATTGAAAACCGCGAACATAAGCGCTCTTGCAGCCGGGGGATTTGATTGGGCGGTCGGTCTGAGGCTAAGACTACTTGCTTCCCGGCTTCATGGAGAGTATTAAAGGTATAGAAAAATTCTTCTTGGGTGTATTCTTTTCCTTCAATAAATTGAATATCATCCACTAATAACACATCTGCCGCTCGATAATGTTCCCGGAAACTCTGCATACTATCCTTGCGAATGGCAGCAATTAAATCATTGGTGAATTGTTCTGTAGAGACATAAAATATCTTACAATCGGGAGAGATTTCTAAGCGATAATGACCGATCGCCTGCATCAGGTGAGTTTTTCCCAATCCAACACCACCACAGAGAAACAACGGATTAAACTCCCGTCCCGGAGATTCAGCAACGGCGAGGGAAGCAGCATGAGCCATCCGGTTGTTTGCACCCACCACAAATCGGGAAAAAACATATTTAGAATTGAGTTCTGTAGGACGGTGCGGATGAGTCGGGGTGGGTTCGGGAATCTGGGTGACGACGGGAGAGGGCCACATATAGTCGCTGCGATCGCTCCCCTGGGTGGCTTCGCTACCGCTGGTCGTGATATAAATATCCACGGGATGTCCCAGGATATCGGTGACAACATCAGCAATAGTTTTAATGTAATACTTTTGTAACCAGTTACGGGCAAAGGGATTGGGGGTGTCAATCACCAAGCAGTTATTTTCTAGCTGCACGGCAGTAGCGGTTTTGATCCAGGTTTCAAAGGTGGGACGGCTCAATTGCACTTGTAACCGTTCCAGTACCCGATCCCAAAGACTTTCGAGAGGAATCTCCACAACTGACCTCGCAAGCACTAATCTCTGATGCCTTATGACTGTAGCAAAAAATTCTGCCTAGAGCAGGAGATTCCGGGGTGATGGTTGTATCTAAACTAACAATCGGTTGGGCAAGGGGGTTGGGTTCCGGAGACGATCGCCGTTTGGATTCAGGAATTGTCTATAATCAAGGGGGTTAAAGACTAATTTTTAAGTCTTTTTTTTACAAACGGAAGATTGTTTAACGAGTTTTAGCAAGGACCATAGGAAGGCAGGAATGAAAAAGTCAGATCAGGATCATCAACGCGGTCATTTTTCCGGGACGCAGGTGCTACTTTACCTGTTGTTAGTGGTGGTAGGAGCAGGTGCAGCATTTATGGGCGATCGCTGGTTGCGTACCAATGGACCTTTATCCTTAAATTCGTTGGATCCCCGAAGTCCCTCCGTGACGACTCCTGATGATGCTCCCCTGCCTGGTGGAGTCTTATCGTTGCCGGTGAATTCTAATTTTATTGTTGAGGCAGTGGAAAAGGTGGGTCCGGCAGTGGTGCGAATTGATGCCGCACGAACCGTCACCCAGGATATCCCCGATGCATTTAGGGACCCGTTCTTTAGGCGGTTTTTTGGACAAGCGCCGATGGAGCCACAACAACGAGTGGAACGCGGTACGGGGTCGGGATTTATTATTAGTGATGATGGTCAGATTTTGACCAATGCTCATGTGATTAATGGTGCGGATACGGTGAGTGTGGTGCTCCGGGATGGGCGCAGTTTTGAGGGAACGGTATTGGGAGAGGACCCGATTTCTGATGTAGCAGTGGTGAAGATTGAGGCGACGGCACTACCCAAGGCGACTCTGGGGAATTCAGAACAATTGCAACCGGGGGAATGGGCGATCGCGATCGGAAATCCCTTGGGATTAGATAATAGTGTGACGGCAGGGATTGTCAGCGCCACCGGGCGATCGAGTCGCGATGTGGGAGTTCCCGATAAGCGAGTGGGATTTATCCAAACCGATGCCGCAATCAATCCCGGGAACTCGGGGGGTCCGTTGCTAAATGCCCGAGGGGAAGTGATTGGCATGAATACAGCGATTATTAGTGGTGCACAAGGGTTGGGATTTGCTATTCCGATTCAAACCGCACAAGCGATCGCCCAGCAATTAATTACCACCGGCAAAGTACAACATCCCTTCCTAGGGATTGAAATGGTGACAATCACGCCGGAATTACAGCAAGAGTTGAATACTGACCCCAATAGTCCAATGCAGTTATCCGTGGATAATGGGGTATTAATTGTGCGAGTTTCTCCCAATTCTCCTGCGGAACGTGCCGGATTGCGGGAGGGGGATGTGATTCAACGCATGGAAGATCAGGCGATCGCTCAATCTGATGCCGTGCAGCAAATTGTTCAAGGGTCGCAAGTTGGAAATTCTTTGAAACTACAAATTAACCGCGATGGGCAAATTCTGAATATCACCGTAGAACCCGGAGAAATGCCAGTTAATCCCAGTTTTTAAGCTCTGATTTTTAAGGCAACACCCGGCGGGGGTTTAAACGATTGGCAGACTAACAGAATCAAGTCGGTTAAACCCGACTGAAAGTTTTATCTTGTGGTGTTTTTTAGGTTGTAGAGGAATAGGGAGCAAGATGCTCCCACTCCTTAATTCTAAAGTCAGACTGCGGCAAGATTATTTATATAAAAAAAGTTGAGTAGAGCGATGAATAATCTCCGAGAAATTGTTCAATTAGGCAATCCTGTCTTACGGGAAAAAGCCCAACCTGTGACTAATGTTCACTTAGACTCCATTCAGTCGCTGATTGATGAGTTGATGACAACCTTGAAACCGTCTAATGGAGTCGGGATTGCGGCTCCCCAGATTGCGGAATCTTATCGGATTTTTATTTTAGCATCCCGTCCCACCTTGCGCTATCCCCAGGCTCCAACTATGGAGGCGATCGCCATTATTGACCCCCAGATTATCGCTTATTCTGAGGAAACGGTCAAAGATTGGGAAGGCTGTTTGAGCGTGCCCGGAATTCGCGGATTAGTGCCGAGACATCAGGCGATCGAGGTCGAATATCTGGACCAACAGGGGACATTACACCAGCAAGAATTTACGGGGTTTGTAGCCCGGATTTTCCAGCATGAATATGACCATTTAGAGGGAAAAGTCTTTTTAGACCGAGTAGAAAGTATGCTGGATATTGTCACGGAACAAGAATATCAAAAGCAGTTTTTACAGCAGTTGTGAGACACAGAAAAGTTACACTATTAAATTTTAAATTCCCTCTCTTTAGGAAGAGACTAGAGAAGGTTAATACAAACTAAACTGAAATAAGTGAACTTTAAGGAATAGATTCATGGAAAATAGCTTATTTAATCAAACGTTTAGAGACGATGCGGGGAATATTGTGATTGCTCAACCCCCCAATTTGCCGATCCTGGTGGCAGTTACCACAACCCTACTCACATTGGTGGTTCCCAGTGGGACAGTGCATACGGGTTTAGATGCGATCGCCTTTGGGTCCTGGTTTACTTGGGCCTGGTTGGAGATTTTCGAGGGCGTGAACTATTTCCGGCGGGCATTAGGTCTATTCGCCTTGCTTGCCATTATCGCTTCCCGAGTCTTCAACACCTTCTAAACCCAAATCCGGTCATAAAAAGTCGGTTTTCTTTACTTAGCCCGCCTGTGCGGGCTTTGTTTGTATAGCCCCACCCTTCAGGGGAATGTGCCTCCGGTCCCCTCCCCGATGTCTTGGGGAGGGTTAGGGTGGGGTCCTCCTGACGTGGGTTTGCCACGTCAGGAGGAATGAGTGGGTGGAGAGTCCTCCTGCGGTGGCGATCGCAACGTCACGAAGAAAGAGATTTCTCCAGCATCTATACAGGCGCGATCGCATCCAAGAGTGACGCGCAAGTGGCGATCGCCTCCAAGAGGACCCCACCCTAACCCTCCCCTTGCCAAGGGGAGGGGACCGGAGGTGTTAGGGTGCGGGTTTTTGCCGGGGATAAACCCTGGGGTTGTCGCGACTATAATCGGGCAGCACAGATGGCGGCACCGATTAATCCTACTTGGGGATTGAGAACGATATGAACCGGGACTTTTTCTGCCAAGGGACTGACTCGACCTTTGTGGTTAAAGCTATTGATAAAGCGATCGCCCTCTTCAATTAAGGGCAGAATTTTAGCCGCAATTCCCCCCGCGAGATATAATCCCCCGTAGGGTAGTAATTTTAAAGCCAAATTTCCCGCTTCCGCCCCGTAAGCTTCCACAAAAATTTGTAAGGTTTGTTCGCAGATCGGGTCAGATTTTTCTAGGGCCGCTTGGGAAATCTCTGCGGGGTCTTTGTCTGCGGGGGAAATATCCTTTCCAGCAGCGATCGCCCGATCGCGCAGGAATTGATAAATTGACGCAATTCCCATCCCCGATACCACCCGTTCGACGGAAACGCGATCAATGTTCTCTCGTTGCTGTAAGTCTTGCAACAGTTCAAACTCGACTGCGGTACGAGGTGCAAAATCTGCATGACCCCCTTCGGAGGGATAGACAAAATATTCATCCAAATGCCGGATTAAAAACCCTTGTCCGAGTCCCGTTCCTGCGCCAATCACCGCGATCGGGGCGGCAGTTTGCGGTTCTCCGGGTTGCAAGGTATGGAGGTCCGCTTGATTCATCCCCAACACGCCGTAACCCACCGCTACAAAGTCATTAATTAACTTGACATGGGGAATGTTGAGTTCTTTTTCGAGTCGGTCCGTTGTCAGGGTCCAACTCAGGTTCGTCAGGATGGATTTATGTCCGATCACGGGTCCTGCGATCGCAAAACAGGCCCCCTTGGGGGAGGGAACCTCTCCTAATTTCTGACTCGCTTCCTTGAGAAACTGTCCCACAATGGGTACTAAGTCAGGATACTCCTGACTGGAGTAAATCCCCTCATAGAGGGTGTCAATCTGAAACGTCCCTGCATCTGCTGCGATCGGCATTTCCACCAAGCGCAAAAGGGATTTAGTACCACCGATATCTCCGGCTAATAGTAAGGTCATCTTGTTGATTCTGAGCGTATGGACTGTTGGATGAAATCCGGGTTCTTTTTCATCTTGCTAAAAAAATCGGATTTCTGCCTCAATTTCTCGCAGATGAGAGCGATCGCCCTTCAGTTCCATTTCCCAGGTTTCCCCTTGGCGGACCAGCTTGTACAAACAGCATAATCCCGCACTCAACTCCGTTTCCGCCGCATCTACCGCTAGACCCATTGTCGCCCCAATCACCGAGGCCCCATGCCCCACCAACAGAATCTCGCCGGAAAACTCCTCCGCCAGCAGTCGCGCCGTTTCTCCCGCCCGTTGCAGACAAATCGGGTCATATTCGGGATACTGTGGCATCACCCGAGAGTGATAACTTAAATCAATTCGGGGAAATTCCTGGGCTAACACTTCCGGGGGGAGGGTTTCCGGCATTTCCGTCATCCACTCTGGATTTAACCATTCACAAAGTCCCCACTCCAATTTTAGGGGTAAGTCTAAAATTTCTGCCACCTGATTTGCAGTTTGTACGGTTCGCAGAAAAGGAGAGGTGAATATGTCACTTATACGTTCTCCCTTGAGACGTTCGGCTAGTTCTTGCGCTTGCAAAAAACCATCTGCCGACAAGGGCGGATCGTACCGACGTTCTGCTGTATTAAACCATTCAGGGTTTACGAAGTCCAAACGGTTCGCGTGTCTTGCAATCCAAACGATTTGAGACATGGGTATAACTCATCCACTTATCAGCAATTTCAGTCGAAGTTGGCACAAGGATGAGTTGTCCCAACCCGGACTTCTTCCTCACTATACTGGTTTCTGACCGCTTGGGATGCGGCCTATGTAGTGGGGGTTACAAACTGTTTTGAAAGTCGGGCCAGCCTAATCACCAGGGCAACGATAGGCAACCCTCTGGCTGACTGCCAGCCCCGACTCAGACAACGGGTATCGGCATCTTTACTTATTTTTGGGTTAGAAATTATGACCGCAGCACAATCTTTTTCGACTTCATCTACCACCGCCGGAAACCATTCCACTGAATTAAAAATTCTTTCCGATACAATTCTCAAACAGAAACCCGTTCCCTCCTCCGAGTTAAGCGACTCTGAAAAACACGCGATTCCAGCGGGAACAGTTTTAAAAGTCCAGTCTTACGCCCCCGAAAGCGATCACGTTAAGGTTTGTTTTGCCGAAGAAAGTTTCCACGGTCGCAACACCTGGTATGTTTATTATAAACATGGGGTGATTCTGCACAAAGGAACGGTGGCTTTTCCCGATCGCATTAAACTGGCGGTTCCCTACAAATCCCAACTGGATAATGCCAAAAATCCTTACGGCAGTTGCAACACCACTAGCATTGCAATGTGTTTGGCTTACCTGGGGATTAAAGGCAATCAGCCTCACAAACAGTTAGAAGATGAACTCCAAGATTGGTTAGAAGCCCGGGGTTTAAGTCGTCATGACCCCTATCATTTGGCTCAAGCTGCCGAAGCTTATGGGGTAAAAGACCGCTTTACTGAAAAAGCGACTTTTAATGAAATCAAGGAATGGCTGATTCAAGGTAACCCGATTGTTATCCACGGTTATTTTACCAGTTTCGGTCATATCGTCTGCTTGATTGGCTACAATTCTCATGGCTTTATTGTTCATGACCCTTATGGTGAATATTGGTCTCATGGATACAATACTTCTGCACCGGGTGCGGGGTTAAGCTATTCTTATGACCTGGTTCATCGGACTTGTAAATCTGATGGCGATTGTTGGGTTCATTTCATCTCCCGCTAATATCAGGTTTGGGCGATAGCCTAGAGTGACCTAACCCCCCAACCCCCTTCCCTAAGAGGGAAGGGGGAGAAGAAGGAAGCAGATAAGAAACCGGGTTTCTGGAACAAATGTGTTGGTAATTATCAGCATTTGTATTCAGAAACCCGGTTTCTATTTCTGAAGGGTTAGAAACCGGGTTTCTTATTTTATTTTTGGGAAGGTATCAACAGTTTTGGACAGAAACCCGGTTTCTCATTTGATTTGTGTTAAATTATGGCAGTTGTGCGATGATATCCCGAGGGGAGTAAGTGGGCATGGGTGCTTGGGTAAATCCGTCACGATCGCGGGAGATAACAGCCTCCAGATTAGAGGCGATCGCACAGGCAATTTGCACCGCATCTTCAAAATCATTCAACTCTAAAGCCAGGGCGGATTCAAGAATCAGGCGATCGACCTGGCAGATATGCATCAAACTCAGCAAATCCGCAATATTTTGTTTGGCCCCCTCTACTCCTTTGTACTTTCTAGCAAAATAGAAGATATCGGTTACGGTTGTCGCGGTTATATATCCTTCAATCTGCCCTGCTTTAATTGTGTTAAATAGAGCCGTTGCATCCTCAGCAAAGGGTTCTCGTTCTAGGAGATGATCGAGAATAATATTGGTATCCAGTAACACCCTCATTTTAGGTACTTTTCCATTAATCGTTGTTCTTTAATGGCTTCAATTTCTTCATCCGTGGGCGGTGGTCCGTCGGTTTTGAGGACCCCCCGCAATCGTTCTACCACGCCCGGGGGTACTGGGGGCCGGGGTCTGATTTCATCATTCACAGAATGGACGATCGCCTCGACGAGGGCTAATCGATCGCTGACGGATAAGTTGTAGGCTTCTTTACGGAGTTCTTGCCAGTCCATTGGTTTTCCTCGCAATCCATTGGCTCAATTTTAACATGGCATGGTGGGAGGATTGGGAGGTTAAGGGTGGGGTTTAGGG
>JAMXFF010000049.1:22606-31612 GCA_025370845.1 Laspinema palackyanum D2a
AACGAAGAGAACGACTGAAGTCGTTACTACGAACATGAAGATAACGACTGAAGTCGTTACTACGAACGAAGAGAACGCCTGAAGGCGTTACTACGAACGAAGAGAACGACTGAAGTCGTTACTACGAACATGAAGATAACGACTGAAGTCGTTACTACGAACGAAGAGAACGACTGAAGTCGTTACTACGAACATGAAGATAACGCCTGAAGGCGTTACTACGAACTGGGGAAAGTTCGGCTTTTTTTGATTAGGAACGGGTGGCGATCGCCGATCGCGGGGCGAAGGCGATCGCAATGGAGTCACTTTGTTCTATGGTTTCGGTTTCGCTGAGAGTTCCGTCTTCTGGGAGAGGGATGAGTTGGACTGCACAGGCTTTTAATTCCGGTTGCAGGGAGGAGGGACAGGCTTCCGGGTGGGTGAGGGCGTTGGCTTCGGTTTGATCCCCCCAGAGTGCTCCCCAGTGCATGGGGACGAAGACGGTACCCGGGGCGATCGCCTGGGTGACTTTGGCAGGAAATCTGGCTATGCCTCGGCGCGATCGCACTTCGATTCTCATTCCCTCCACGATGTCCAATTTCTTGGCATCCCGAGGATGAATCTCGATAAACGGATTCGGGTGCATTTTGACAATTTTATCGATTCTGCCGGTCCGAGTTAAGGTGTGCCAATGTCCGTAGAGGCGTCCAGTTGTGAGAACAAATGGATAATTGGGGTCCGGGGGTTCTGCCAATCCTTTGGCGTGATGGGCCCCAAAGCGGGCGCGTCCGTCTGGGGTGGGAAATCTCCAGTCGGTGTAGAGGCGTTTGTTGATCTGCGGGAGGGGTTGTGCTGCGGGACAGGGCCACTGGGTCGGTCCTTGTTCGGCGAGGCGATCGTGGCTTAACCCGGTCATATCACAGACGCGATCGCGGGTAATTTGCACAAATTCTGCATAAACTTGGGCCGAATTCTCAAAGGGAAACTGTTCGGCAAAACCCAATCTGCGGCCAACTTCGGCAAAGATTTCCCAATCCGGTTTCGCTTGTCCGGGGGGGTCCCGAAAAGCCGGACAGAGGGTCACTACCCTTTCAGAATTGGTCATCGCCCCAGTTTTTTCCCCCCATTGTGCCGCCGGTAACAGAACATGGGCGTAGGCAGCAGTTTCCGTGGGATAGTAGGCGTCTTGATACACCGTAAAGGGCGATCGCCTTAAGGCAGCTTTGGTCCGTTCGATATCCGGCATACTCACCGCTGGATTCGTTGCTGCCACCCACAATAACCCGACGTTTCCGGTTTCTAATCCCGTAATCATCTCCCAGGCAGTGAGACCGACTTCTGGGGCGATTCTGCCTTCTGGGAGTCCCCAAAATTGTTCGATATCCCGGCGATGTTCGGGATTTTTGACCAGGCGGTATCCTGGGAGGAGATTGGCTAATCCTCCCGCTTCTCTACCTCCCATTGCGTTGGGTTGTCCGGTGAGGGAAAAGGGACCGGCACCGGGTTTACCGATTTGGGCCGTCATCAGGTGCAGATTAATCAAACTGCGGACTTTGGCTGTCCCTTCCGAGGACTGATTCATCCCCATTGACCACAGGGACAACACTCGCTCAGATTCAGCCCAGTAGCGGGCGGCAGTTTCGAGTTCATCGATGCGGATGCCACAACGTTCAGCGACAATTTGCGGGGGATAGTGGCGAATCACTTCGGCATATTCGGGAAAACCGGAGGTGCATTCATCAATAAAAACGGTATTGAGATGTCCCCACTGCATGAGTAGATAAGCGATGCCGTTGAGGAGGTCAATATCGGTTCCCGGGCGAATGCCTAAATAGAGGTCGGCAGCTTCAGCGGTGGTGGTCCGACGGGGATCGACGACGATCAGTTTAACGTTTTTATTCTTTTTATGATACTTGCGGAGTCGGTTGAAGGCAATGGGATGACATTCCGCAGCGTTGGTGCCGATGAGAAAGGCACAGTCGGTTTGTTCGAGGTCGTCATAACAGGTGGGAGGACCATCGGACCCGAAACTCTGAATGTATCCGGCAACGGCGGAGGACATACAAAGGCGGGAGTTGGCATCAAAGTTATTGGTGCCTAGACAGCCTTTCATGAGTTTTTGAGCGATGTAGTAGTCTTCGGTTTGGAATTGTCCAGACCCATACATACAAATGCCCTCACTACCGAGGGTAGATTGGACGGTTTGAATGCGATCGACAATTAAGGTGAGGGCTTCTTCCCAGGTGGCGCGGCGAAAGGGTTCATCGAGGGAAGCGCGGACCATTGGATATTTGAGGCGGTCTTTGTCTAAGGCTTCGGCGATGGTGGCCCCTTTGACGCAAACCATACCTTGTGAGGAGGGATGAGTGCGATCGCCCTGGACTTTCCACATCGGCTTCCCTTCACTGTCCCGATGGGTGGCTTTTCCCGGTTGTGCCGGAGGGGAAACTTCTAATCCGCAGCCAACTCCGCAGTAAGGACACAGGGTTTTGGTGGGTTGAGTAGACATAAAAGTTTAGTTAGAGTGTAGAGTCTAAAGTTTTTTAGAGTTTAGAGTATCAGAAAGGACGGGTTAGGGTCCGGTTAGTAAGGATTAAGTTTAACAAATCAGCACGGATTACAGGGGAGAGGGGCGATCGCATCTTGGATGATCGCCCCTCCAAGGGAGTTTAGGCTTCTCGGCCTTCTTCCACGAAATGGGGGACGCTTTGTCCTACAGCAGTTTCTGGATGTACCTCTTCTCCCTCATGATGAGCCGCGAAGGAGCCTTTGGGTTCTTTCAGGTAGAAGGCACAAAGGAAGGTGACGATAATGGCGGTGACGCCTAGCACTTGGAAGAAGATGCGGTTTCCGATATCACCCTCGGGGAGTAAGCTAAATAAGGTGAGATAAGCTACCGCCCCGACGTTCCCATAAGCGCCAACATTTCCGGCAATTTGTCCAGTGACCCGACGTTTGATTAGGGGAACCATTGCGAAGGTTGACCCTTCTCCCGCTTGCACGAAGAAGGAACACATCATGGTCAGGGCGATCGCTAGAGGTAGCCACCAGGTCCCCTGGACCCCACTCATAATCATATAGGCGATTCCCATACCGCCCGTGAGGACGACCATCGTCAGCTTCCGACTCCCGAGAGTATCAGAAATTAATCCACCCCCTGGACGGGCGGCTAAGTTCATAAAGGCATAACTCGCTGCAATCATTCCCGCCAGCACTTTGCTCAGTCCAAAGGTATTCTCGAAAAAGGCAGGCAGCATGGACACCACAGCCAATTCAGACCCGAAGTTTACCACATAAGTGAGTTCTAAGATGGCAACTTGGGAAAATTCATAGCGATCGCTGGCTGGATACCGTTTCTGACCCAACACCAACTCTTTGTTAACCGTCCAGCACTTATACGATTGGAAAGAATACAAGCCCACTAAAAACAGCCAAGTTAGCCAGAGTTGAGTGTTATTTAAAAATCCAACTTGATTGAGGCGCCAAGCGAGTAAACCGAGGATAGCACTCAGGGGAACATTCATCGCCATCATGAACCAGAAGTCACGACGGCTAGTTACTTCGAGTCCACCGTGACGAGCAGGACGCTGATAAACTTTACCCGGGGGGGTATCTTGGACATTAAAGAAGTAGATGACACCGTAGACAGCCGCGAAAATTCCCGTCAGGGCGATCGCAAAGCGCCAGTTAATTTGACCGGCAGACATGAAAGCGGCCAATGTTGCCAAGGTGGGGAGGGTAAAGGCAGCACCAGCAGAACCAAAGTTACCCCATCCCCCATAAATCCCTTCGGCTAACCCAATTTCTTTCGGGGGGAACCACTCAGCCACCATGCGGATACCAATCACGAAACCCGCACCGACAATCGATAAGAGTAAGCGAGAGATCACCAACTGCCCAAAGTTTTGCGCCAAGGCAAACATTAAACAGGGAATGGCTGCATAAATCAGTAATAAAGAATAAGTAACACGCGGTCCATATTTATCCAGGACCATACCGATAATAATTCGAGCCGGAACAGTCAGAGCAACGTTACAAATCGCCAGGGTTCTGAGTTGTGCCGAGGTTAGCCCTAATGATTCTTGTACCGCCGTGGCAAAGGGGGCAAAGTTAAACCAAACGACAAAGGAGAGAAAGAAGGCAAACCAGGTTAAATGTAGGATGCGGTATCGTCCGCGAAAGGACCAGAGTTCTGTTAGCATGATTCCTCTACTGGGTTGAAGTATTTTTCTCTTGAATGTTGATAAAACTTGTTGACTGGGCTAGTTGCAACAGGTTCAGCGTTCTCCATCGCCTCGCCTCGTCATCATCAGCCGCAGGGTTTGTGGAAGGGGTTGGGATGTGATGCGATCGCACCCAAGGCTCACTTTCTTCACCCATCGAGGGCAGTTGTCCAGAAATCCGTTCGTGAAGGGGTTTAGTTTCCTGTCGATCCTTGGCTGGTAGTTTCCCCTCTTCCCCCCTTGTGAGGGGTGGGAAGAGGGGTAGCTATATCATTTATAGCCCACATACCCTGGTGATCACCAGCCATCATTATCCCATTACTTTAAGCGTTGTGGTTACTGGGGAATGTCATTTTGCCAGGGATCAACCTGGAGTCCGCCAGTAGGAGTAAAGACAACGCGGAAGTTAGCCAGAGGTTGCGCGGTTGCGCTTCCTGCGGGTTGAGTCTCACTCAAGTTCGGGAGTGGAAGCTCGTTGGTATATTGTTGAGCCACGGGATCGACTGGCTCGTAGGATACGATTTCCCCTTGTTCGTTGATTTGGACGCGATAGGCTAAATCTTGGGTAAAGGTCGGATAAGTGTTCCAGTTACTATCCAATTTCTCATAAAGACTCTGATTCAAAGTCTCGATGACGACTGGATCGGCGATCGTTTGGGGTTGTGCCGTAGGTGCGGGAGCCTCGCCCATTAGTGCGGGAGTCTCGCCCATTAGTGCGGGAGTCTCGCCCATTGGTGCGGGAGTCTCGCCCATTGGTGCGGGAGTCTCGCCCATTGGTGCGGGAGTCTCACCCATTGGTGTGGGAGCCTCACCCAGAGTCCGGGCTGGAGCCTCACCCATTGGTGCGGGTGCGGTAGCCTCACCCATTGGCGCGGGGGAAGTCGTTACTCCAGGAGCCTGATCCATTGGTGCTGGAGTCGTCGGGGGAACAGCAGGCTGCTCCGTAACCATCGGGGGTTGTTGAGCCACCGGAGGAGGACTCGCCACAAATGGCTCATTATTCATCGAAGCCGGAGGGGTTTGAACGGCCCCAGGCTGCGCCTGAGTCACGGGAGACGCTTGGGTAATGATGCGCGTCTCGTCCACCTGAGTTTCCACCGGGGGTTGAGTTTCGGGGCGAGGAGTGACGCTTTCCACCACCACTGATTCTTCAGTCATGGTCACGGGTGCCGGGTCTTCCTGAGCCCGAGCGCCTCCGGAAAGCAGGTGCAGTATGCCCCCGAGGAGAAAAACTGAAAGGGTTGCGCCTAAAACGATGATGGCATCGGTGGGAATATGGCGTTTTGGTTCGGAAGAAAATTCGTTAAAACTCATAGTCAGTCCTCATTGTAGTTGCCCCAAGGGAGCAATTCTTGATAAATGGGTTCGGAAAGTCAAGTATAGAGTTTCCGACTGGACTCTATCAAGATTGCCCTAGTCTTGACGGTACAAGTAGCATAACCGAGTTTAAAAAACGGTCAATCTCGAACAGTTGGGTTTACCTTTTAGTCTTTATCCGTAGGTTGTCCCTGGATGCCTGGAGGGGCAGAATGCGCCGGGATGATAGCCCGCCTTGAAATTCTCCACTGGGTTCCCATGTGGCTTTCAGCGGATCAGTCCTAGTTCCCGACCCAAGGACTGATTTCTAAGGTCCCGCTGGGCATGAGCAAGACTAGAAACTTAGCCTGGGGCTGGGTTGAGCTTTCAGCTAGGGTCGCGCTAGTCGAGGTCAATTCCGGCAGGGGGGTTTCTGCGAGGTGATCTTGAGCGGGTTTGTTGAGGGAGTCGTACCCGGCGATCGCCCCATCCCGTTGCACTTGGACTTGATAGACTAAATTGCTGGTAAAGGTGGGATAACTCTTCCAACTGCCATCAATTTGCTCGTAAAGTTTTTCACCCAGGGTCGTCATGGTTGCCGGATCGGTAATCCCCGGGGTGGTTGTGGGTTCGGTGACCATCGGGACAGGGGCAGGGACGGTGGGGGCGACTTCTGGGGTGATAGGGGCAGTGGTTGCGGTCATGGCGGGTTGAGTCACCGAGGGTTGCACTTGAGCCTCCACAGGAGCCATTGCTGGGGCTTCTTCCACCACTGGGGTTGCGGCTTGAGCTTGCTGGGCGAGACTATGCTGGGCTAGGGTCTGTTGCCAGCTACTGAACATATACCCGGAAAACCCGAGGACACCTACGGCACAGAGGAGTTGCAGGGCCAAGGACTGGGGTGCTTTGGGGGTCTCCTCTGCTTCAGGAACGGTAGAAGAAACAGAGTTAGTGGGTTTGGAAGCTAATTCTTGAGAAGACATGGATTGATACTCCTGTGGAGATAAATTTGCTGATTTACAGAACGTGATGGGTTTAAGTCAGAATTTCTTGACAAGTGCTTCGCTTAGGCATCAATTTCCACGGGACCGATGGGATGGGCGCTACAGGCCAAAATATATCCTTGCTGGCGATCGCCATCCCTCAGGGCCTGGGGTTCATTTTCGTAGCGCACCTCTCCACTGAGGAGTTTTTGTTTGCAGGTCCCGCAAGTTCCACTCCGGCAACTGCTATCGAGTTCAATTCCCTCGCGTTCAGCAATCTCCAAAATCGGGGCAGAGTCGTCACAGGAAATGGTTTTGCCAGACTTGACAAAGGCAACAACTGCCGGTTGAGTGGCTTTGGCGACTGGGGGTTCGGGTGACTCTTCTGATCCCGGAGGTACATCTACAATCGCGTGAGCAATCCCTGGTTTCAGTTTCGCCTCAAACTGCTCGACGAGTAACTGCCGCAAGACGGGTTTAAGGTCCTCGCAGGGAATGCCTTTTTGAACACAGCTACCCAGGTGAGCATCCTTGCCCACTTTCCCGCCCATGTAAAGGTCTACCCCTTCCACAGTTTTGCCATTTTTGCGGGTTTTGGTGCCCATCAAGCCAATCTCTGCGACTTGGGGTTGTCCGCAGGAGTTGGGACAGCCCGTCCAGTGAATTCGGACGGTTTTGGGGATTTCTAATTCCGCTTCCAGTTCTTGAACTAAGGCTAAAGCGCGATTTTTGGTTTCAATTAAGGCAAAGTTGCAGAACTGAGCGCCGGTGCAGGAAACGAGCGATCGCGTCAGGGGGGCGGGATCAATACTAAATTTCTCTAAAATCGGTTCTTGCAGCAATGCCTCTAATCGCGAATCGGGAATATTCGGAATGATGACATTTTGTTCCACCGTTAGCCGCATTTCTCCATTGCCATAGACTTCCGCAAGTCTAGCCAACTCAAACATATCGGGGGCAAACAACCGACCCACGGGAACATTGAATCCCACAAAGTTTAATCCCGGTTGTTTCTGGGGGAAAACTCCCAGATGATCCCGTTTTTCCCAAACAATCTCATCTTTTTCGGCAGCTTCAGCCAGGGGTTTGCCGACTTCTTTCTCGACTTCGGCTCGGAATTTCTCTACACCCCATTCATCGATCAGCCACATCAAACGAGACTTCTGGCGATTGGCTCTCGGTCCATGATCCCGGTAAATTTCTAAAATAGCACGGCATAACTCCACCACATCATCATTGGGGGGGACCCACACATTTAGGGGGATCGCCGCTTCACACCGTTTCGCCGAGAAAAAGCCCCCGACGAGTACGTTAAAGCCAATTTCTCCATTTTTATACGCCGGAACGAAGGCAATATCATTGATTTCGGCATGAATGGAGTTGTCTGGACATCCACCGATCGCAATGTTAAATTTCCTCGGTAAGTTAGTAAAAGCAGGATTACCCTCTCCGGTATTGGTAATCATATCTTGCACTTTTTGGACTAACTCTTGAGTATCAATTAACTCATGTTTGTCAATCCCAGAAACCGGAGACCCTGTAATGTTTCTAACGTTATCCATCCCCGACTGAATCGAGGTCATTCCCGCTGCTTTAAATCGGTTAAAAATATCGGGAATATCTTCTATTCTGATGCCCCGCAGTTGGAGATTCTGTCTGGTGGTAATATCTGCATTGCCCTCCTCTGGGTACCGCTCGACTATCTCGGCCAGGACCCGCATTTGCAGACTGGTCATGACTCCATGAGGCATCCGCATCCGCACCATGAACTGACCTGGAGTCACGGGGCGAAAGAAGACCCCCAGCCATTTGAGCCGGTAGTCGCGATCGCTCGCATCCATTGCCTCCCAGCCCATTTGAGCAAAATCTTCTAGCTGATTTTTTACATCAAGTCCGTCTTTGTCGGCCTTGATTTTCTCAAATTTATTTAAGCTCGTTGTGGGCTTTTCTGTGGCTAACGTCATAAAGAACCTCGTTTTATCTGTTGTCTCTTAATTCAAATAATAACCTAGCAAATTTCTAAAAATGTCCAAACCGTATCATTGATTACCTTATTTTTATTTAAGTTCATTTTCTCCTTTATTTCCGCTTGATTTCCCTATAAGTTAGTCGCATAAACTCTGGTAATTCGTATCTAAAGTTACAAAATATTTCTAAGGATGATTTTTACGCATTTTAACAATGCACTTTTCACATGACCAAGGAAAATAGTGGCTGAAACCCTTATTTTCCGTACAACCCGCTCATTTCCCAGTACAACCTCCCGACTTCAGTCGTTCTCTGAGTGCTTGTAGTAACGACTTCAGTCGTTCTCTTCAGTTCAACGTCCCGACTTCAGTCGTTCTTAATTGTTCGTAGTAACGACTTCAGTCGTTCTTAATTGTTCGTAGTAACGACTTCAGTCGTTCTCTTGATGTTCGTAGTAACGACTTCAGTCGTTCTCCGGTTGCGTCACTACTGAGTTCTTGCACCTGTTGTAACCCGCCTGGAGTATGGATACAGTATTAAATAGAAACGACTGAAGT
>JAMXFF010000049.1:31712-54288 GCA_025370845.1 Laspinema palackyanum D2a
CGTTACTACGAACCATCCGGATCACGACTGAAGTCGTTACTACGAACCATCCGGATCACGACTGAAGTCGTTACTACGAACCATCCGGATCACGACTGAAGTCGTTACTACAAGCAGGGAGAGAACGACTGGTGTTGCTACTCAAAAAAAAGAGGGATGTAGGACTACTGCTACATCCCTGTTTATACATTTAGCCTTGAAATCCTAGTGAAGGATAGAATGTTAGTAAATCGCTAAGGCTGAGAACCAGGCAATTAGGGAACCGAAGAGGAACGCTAGAACGACTCCTGTTTTTAAGAGGGGAGTTTGCGATCGCATGAGGGCGAGTTGGGATTCTAGCTGCGATCGCTGTTGGTTGGCGGATTCCAATTGCGCTAATACCTCCGATCGCTCGCGGTTGGCTTGGGTGACTTGGGATTGAGCGTGGGATTGCTCGTGCAAGACGCGCTGTAATTTTTCTTGGGTTTCAGATAAATCCCCCTGGAGTTGGGACTGTGCTGTCTGGGATTTGCCAAGCTGAGTCTGTAAGTCCGATCGCTGTTGTTGTGCTCGCTCATTTTCTGCTTTGATTTGAGCGAGTTCGGTTTGCAGGTGCGATCGCATCTCTTCCACTCCCAATAACTGGGTCCGGGTTTCAGAGAGTTGCTGTTGCCAGTCCTGTTTCTCCCCTTCGAGTTGTTGCAATCTTTCCCCCCGTTGCTCTAGGTGGGATTGAAGTTGCGATCGCTCTTGTTGCACTTGCTCTAACTGCGATCGCACCTGATTCAGTTGAGAGTCTAATTCCCCTGAATGCTGTTGCGATTGCGTTAATTCAGTTCGCACCTGATGCAGTTGAGAATCCAGTTCCTCTGAATGGTGTTGCACTTGCGCTAACTGCGATCGCACCTGGTTCAGTTGAGAGTCTAATTCTGCTGAATGCTGTTGCGCTTGGTTTAACTCAGTTCGCACCTGATGCAGTTGAGAATCCAGTTCCCCTGAATGGTGATGCGATTGCTCTAACTCACTTCGCACTTGAGTCAGTTGAGAGTTGAATTCCCCTGACTGTTGATGAGCTTGCTCTAACTCAGTTCGCACCCGATTCAGTTGGGATTCTAATTCCCCTGAATGTTGATGCGATTGCGTTAATTCGGTTTGCAGTTGAGTCAGTTGGGATTCTAATTCCCCTGACTGTTGATGAGCTTGCTCTAACTCAGTTCTTAACTGATTCAGTTGGGATTCTAATTCCCCTGAATGTTGTTGCGATTGGTTTAACTCAGTTCGCACCTGATTCAGTTGGGATTCTAATTCCCCTGAATGTTGTTGCGATTGGTTTAACTCAGTTCGCACCTGAGTCAGTTGGGATTCTAATTCCCCTGAATGTTGGTGCGATTGGTTTAACTCAGTTCGTAACTGATTCAGTTGGGATTCTAATTCCCCTGAATTTTGGTGCGATCGCTGTAACTCGGTTTGGAGTTCTTCAGTTTGGCGAGTAGAAGCTTCTAACGCGGACTGAATTTCCTGTAATTGAGCATTTAATTGAGCCGTTTGGTCCTGAGCTTGGGAGAGTTCGGTGCTCTTTTGAGCCAGTTCCGATTCCAGGGACTCCGATTGATTCGCCTGTGCCAACTGCTGCCGAGTTTCCGCTAGTTCCGATTGGAGTTGCGCCGTTTGTTGTTCAGCCCGTTCTAAGTTGGTCCGTATCTCCTCTAACTGCGATTGTAAGTGACCCGAATGCTGAGTGGCTTGCTCTAAATCCGATTGTAATTGAGCGTTGCGTTCAGTGGCAGTCTGTAATTGTTGAGCAGTCCCATCCAGTTGGGGCTGTTCATGAGTGGGGGTTTCTGAGGGAGCAGGAGCAGGCATAGCAACGGGTTCTTTGTCCAAGGGTGCAGAGGAAGTTTGGACCTCCTGGGTCGCGGTTTCTGGGGCGACAGGGACATCGAGGAGCGCCGGTAATGCCACCGAGGGGAGTTGCAACCCGGCGGAGGATAAGCGCTCAATTAAGGTTTGATTGGCCTGAATCCGGAACCAGGAATAGACAGACTGGGCGGTTTCGGGAGTGATGCGCTCAATGGCCTCTAGTTCGGCGATTTCAGATTTAGCGAGGTCTGCGACGGTGGAAAACTGTTGGGTGAGTAGTTGGGCGGTGGCCCGACCGACTTGACGGATACCCAAGCTGGCGAGGACTCTGGACCAGGGGAGGGATTTGGATTTGGCGATCGCCTTGAGCAGGTTTTTCGCGGATTTTTTCCCCATCCGTTCCAGGGTGATCAGTTGGTCGGCGTTGAGTTCATACAAGTCGGCAACGGATTTAACCAGGCCATGTTCGATGAGTTGGTGTGCCAGTTTTTCTCCCAATCCGCTAATTTCCATTGCATCTCGACTGGCCCAATTGAGCAGGCTGTAGGGAAGAATGGGCGCACAGGAGGAATTAATGCAGCTGATTTCATCATCGGCGGTCCGGATGACGGGGGATCGGCATTCTGGGCAATGGGTCGGCATTTTAAAGGATTGACTGCTGGAAGACCGTTCTTCTGCAATCACCCCCACTACTTCTGCCATTTTGTCGGTTCCCCCATGACACAGGAGTAGGGTATCGCCGATTTGGGGGTTTAACTCGGTGAAGCGATCGCTGCCGAGGAAGGTGGCATACTCGATTTTAGTACCTCCTACCTCGACGGGTGCAATCTGGGCGATCGGGGTCAAATGCCCGTTGCGTTCAACTTTAATTTTTATGGCTTCGATCTGCGCTCGGACTTCTTTTGTGGTAATATCGGTCGTCACTTCTTTTTACCTCCTCTTATCCTTTTCTTTATGGGTTAACATTGAGGATCATCCTCGGGTGATCGGGGATCGACGCTAAACTATTAAGTCTGGCATAGAAGAAACTATTTTAATTGAAAACTGGGTGGCTTCTAAGTCCCAAAAAGAATAAAAATAGACCCCTATTCTATTTTGCCACTAACCTGCCCGCTTAAATCCACAGAAACTGTCGCGGGGATAAGTTGCGATTCCGTTGGCAGGGGGCGCTTCACCGGGGAGGGGGGAAAGGCAAGAGAGGCCGTGGAGAAGGGTCTGGGGGGTTGAATCCAGGGTGATCCCCCTACCGCTCGATCCCGAAGGGATCATTCTGCTGAGTTCGGGGCAGTTCCTGAACCCGGGTGAGTGTGGGTTGGGATTTCAATTGTTGCTTTAACTGGTTGATCTCGCGGGAGAGTCCGGAGATGTCTTCATAGAGGGAGGCGATCGCTTCTGTCTGTTGCATTTGGTTTAAACTATCGCTCAATCGGGCGACGATGCGGCTTAATTTAGACAGTTGGGCCATTTCCGGTCGAGCGTTAAACTTTTGAGTCAGGGTATCCACCTTGCGGGAGAGAATTAGATCGGTCTGTTGTAACTTTTGAATTTCTCCTTCTAATTGCTGAAGATAAGGAGAGAGGACCTCTCGGCGATCGGCTTCGATTTGCAAAATTTGACGATGCAGTTTTTCAAATTCTTGTAAATCAATAATCGGGCGTTGAGCTAAAAATTGGACGGCTACATTCAAAGAGGCAATTTTGGCTTCAAACCGGGTTAAATCAAAAGGTTCGGTAAATTCAGCAATCTGTTTGTGGAGGGCTTCAATTTTTAAAGTTAAATTATCGTAAACTTTGGAGGTCATAAATGCGGCTTTACCCTCAATCATGGTAACCGATTTATTCAGTTTTGAAAGTTCTTCATTGACTTCGTTTAAGTTAAGGGGAACTGGCTCAGGGATGGCTTTTAACTGTCGGTCTAATTCTGACAATTTTAGCTCAATTTCAGAAATCACAGCGGGAATTTTCTCTTGGTTGAGCCCCTCTCGACGTTTCTGATTCAGAAAATTCAGCCAGAGGGCAAGGGTGACTGGGGCCGCAGCGTATGCAGCCTGTTTGGCGATCGCCGCTGCCACGGTCCCGGCCACCGAACCTACTAATAACATAAATTCGGTTAGTTCAAGCCAATGATACGGTTTGGTTATTTCCCTAAATTGGATGAGTAGATGCTCCCGCTTTGACATTGAATGATACCCATTTAAAGTGATTAATTGACCTAAAAAGAAATGCTTTTAAAAAGTTTGAATTGAGATTTTAAATCAACCTGTTGCCCCGCATCAAATAGAAGGTTTCTCCCCAATGAATTCTGAGATTTTTGCCCTTTCTCGGATAGAGGGTTAGACCCCTCATCGATGGCGATCGCCATTGAACAGTAGGGCGTCAGTCCAGTCTTAGATCAAGCTTAAATCAAGGGCGCAAGAAACCAGATTTTCTATCCTCATTGTGCCAAAGTAAGTAGAGATGCGGTAAAGAAACGCGGTGTTTACCCTTTACTGCACTAATGACTGTACTAACGCCCAAGAATGCCAGGGAGAGGTTTTCAAATCCTCCCTTGTCCCTCACCCGGTTGTCAAGAGTGTAACCCCAGGCAACCCGTCCTCCTTTGGCATCAATTCTCCTCGATCATCCCTCCCGTCCTCTGTTGAGTTCTGCTGTGATGATTGTAGCGAAAATAGGCTCAAGTCTCCATTGAGCAGGTTCCGAACCCTCTCCCCCTTCGGAATCCCCCGTTTCTATCACCGGGGAATTAGACTTAACTCCCTGTGGAGACGACGGGGATACCTCTTTGCCCGGTTGTACCCTCCAGGCGATCGCTTCTCCTGGGGCGATCGCCACTCATCCCTAAAACCATTTGATAAACTATAAGCATACTTTCATTTACAGGACTGGTTATCATGACTGAACCTATTCGTCCAGAAGATCCCATCGGAACTCCTTTCCAAGAACCTATCAGGCCCATTGACCCGGAAGTGCAAACTAATTCCAACGTTCGGGTTGAAGAGTTTAAACTAAATGGAGACGACCTGACCAAAAAAGTTAGAGAACTGATTCAACAAGGAAATGCCCGACGGATTGTCATTAAAAATGAAGAGGGTCACACCTTAATTGAAATTCCCCTCACCGTGGGCGTTGTTGGGGGAACCATTGGCGTGGCATTATTTCCCGTCGTTGCAGCAGTTGGCGCAATTGGCGCGATGGTCGCTCGTCTCACCCTAGTTGTTGAGAAAAAAGAAGATTAGACCTCTTGCAAATGGCATAAAAAATTCCCCAAATCCCCTTTTTAAAGGTAGCCTTTTAAAATTTTGTAATCGGTTTACTTTATCCCCAATCCATCCCGGATTTATGGAACACCTGAAATAAAAAAGAGGGGTAATTCATGAATTACCCCTCTTTCAGTTTGGGCAGTTCCCCCTCATCCCCCAACCCCTTCTCCCATTTTGGGAGAAGGGGAGCCGGATTCAAAGTCCCTCTCCCAAAGTGGGAGAGGGATTGAGGGTGAGGGCGACCCCAATGAGATGCACTCGGTTTTTTTTACATCTTTTTCGCTTCGGCTAACAGTTCCAAAACTGAGCCATTGGTCCAACCAAATCCAATTTCATTGGTATTGTACCCAAAAATAATTTCGTTTGAGACTTCTGACGAACAGGAGAGGACGTCATATTTTTCTAAAAGCGTGCCGGTTTTTTCAAATTCTTGGGTGACTAAATTAATGAACTTACCCCCAATGCGATCGCCTTCGGTGCGATACCCATAGCGATACAATCCTTCCACCGCAATTAAGGTTAAAGGTGCCCAACCAAAGGGCGCATCCCATTGATTTCCCGTGACATGAGCACTGGTGAGTAATCCTCCGGGGGCTTCAAATAACTCCAAGTTTTCTACCACTCGTTGCGCTTGTTTTTCGGAGGCAAGTCCAACCCACAAGGGATAAAAGGTAGTGGCAAATTCATACAGACGGCGTTCATTGGTGCGGAAGTTATAATCTAAGTACAAACCGGAGGGTTCATCCCAGAGGAATTTATCGATTAACTGATGGCGGGTTTGAGCGCGCTCATCCCATGATTCTGCCAGTTGTGGATTGCCTAAAATCTTCAGAATTTGGGCAATATCTTGTTCCATTCGATACAGCAGCGCGTTCAAACAAACCGGCGCGTAATGAATAATATCGATATTAAAAGGACCAAAACGGTTCGAGGGGTCAAATCCTGATTCTCTCATGGAGCGATCGCCTTTATAAAAAAGGTCAGTCAGAGTATCAGTTTCCTTGTCGTAATACAAGCTCACATCATACGCCATCACTTCAAATCGCCGATAATATTCTCGGATGCGATCGTAGTGAGTTCGTCCCTGAGCATCGGTTTCTGACACCAGCACTTCTGGGGCGGGTCCTTCTCCTAATGCACAATAGCGAGAGAGTCCCGTGGATTGATTTAAGTGCGGAGGGACAATCCAGTAATAGTAATGACTTTCTACCGCCCCCAAGAGCGATCGCAACCAGTCTTTATCCTGAGTCTGCTCATACACCGCCAAAATCATCGGCGTTAAAAATGGCGGTTGCGATCGGGACAACAAATAACTCCGATTAGCATTTAAAATCGTTCCATAATGGGCGATTTGATATATTAGCTGATCCACTTGACTTTTCGCTAATTCTATCTCCCCATCCCGTAACAATCCCAAAACAATAAAATAACTATCCCATCCATACATTTCATTAAACCGACCTCCAGGAACCACATAATCCCCGGGAAGATACAGCAATCCATGTTCGGTAATTTGGTCCATTTCTGAGGGTAACCTCAGCACTTCAATTTGTTTAAATTCTGCGGGACTTAAAACGCTTTTAAATTCAGCCTCTACCCGGGCTTTATCCTCCATTGCCGAAATATAAATCGGCCAGCGTTGGGCATCGGTATGACCAATTTTTTCATCTTTGGCCGCTTCTAAAATATGAGCATGAGACCGATAGAGGGTTTTCCAGGTTTTCTTGATATAGTCTCGCATGGCGGCAATGCGTTCGGGACTGGGAAATTCGTTGGGTTGAAAGACATCGGCTAACATTGTTATCACCAATTGATGTTAAATGGGCAATTTAAAAAAACCAGGCAACTCCAGCTAAGAGTTTGCACCTTTTTCTATTGTAGCGTTCCTGTAAAAAGTTGGTCGGAATGCGACTCTCTTTAAGGAGTGCGAGCAAGATGCTCGCACTCCTTAAATGTACCTCATAACTAGGGGAACCGCTATATAAATCCGCCTTGAGGGGGTTTCACCCGGGTTAATTTCATCTCGGATATGCCATAATTAGGAGGTTTGACTGATTAACAAGGCGATGGGGAAATGGGCTAAGGTTTGGGCAATGGACAAGGTGCTATCGGTTTGAATGGGTTGTCCAGAAATTGCATCCTGCCACTGGGAGGAGAGTTCCGAAGGCAATTCTAAATGGGTGTCTTGCCAGACTTCTCCCAGGGGGAGAGTGCCCGGTTGAATGAGATGAGTGAGAAAGCGGGGTGCGATCGCGATCGCCACTTGATTCCCCTGCGATCGGGCAAATCCTACCACATTTTCGCTAAATTTTCCGGAGGCTTTTAAGGGGTGATAATCTCCCGTTTGGAACAGTTCGATCGCCTGAGATTTTGCCTTTAAAATTTGGGCGATCGTAAACAGTTTAATCTTTCCCGATTCCGGATGCTCCAGCAACTCCTTCATCAAACCTAAAATATCCTCCGATGCTTGAGTCCGAATCTCCCTTAAAGCTGCTATCCGATACTCAAAATCCACGGGACGGCGATTATCTGGGTCCACTAAACTCAAATCCCACAATTCCGTTCCCTGATAAAAATCTGGCACACCGGGAGTCGTCAGTTTCAGCAGCACTTGAGCTAAAGAATTATAAACGCCATAAGCGGCTATTTTCTGTTGGAATGGCTGGAATTTCTGGAAAAAGAAATTTTCAGAGGACGGTTGCATCACCGCATCGATAAAGGCCAGAAATCCCTCCTCATAAGCCGTATCTGGACGCAACCAAGCCGTGTGAAGTTTCGCCTCGCGCACGGATTTTATGGAACAATCTTTAACCCGCTGAATAAACTCAGAATACTCGCTTTCGGCAAAGGGAAAAGCGCCTAACAGGGTTTGATAAAAGAAATATTCATCATTGGCAGTGGGGACGACTTTATCCGGGAGTTTGGTTTTATGTCCTTGATTAATTTCCCGCCAGGATGTAATGTGTTGTTCCCACTCATCGGGAATTTCTGAAAGGACATTAATTCGGGCACGGACATCTTCTCCCCGCTTAGTATCATGGGTAGAGGTGGCATTCATTTTATGAATCCAAGTTTCTTTTTGTTGAGTATTAAACTCATGAAACTCTTCTAAAGTTAGGCCAAATAGGGCCGGATCGCCGCCGACTTCATTGAGAGAAACTAAGCGATTGTAAACGTAAAACAGGGTATCTTCAATCCCTTTTGCCATCAAGGGTCCAGTCCACTGCTGAATCCGCATCACGGAATAGAGACGCTGTTCTCGTTCTTCTTCCGTTAAATAATCGGCATTTTCCAGCAACATTAATTTTTCAATAAACTCAAGCTCTTTTCCCTGTAATGGCAAAAGCTGTTTCGCTTGAGCAATTACCTCTTGGATATAATGGCGATCGCGACTGCTGACCCCCTCCCCATTAATATAGGTGCGATACACCGGGAACGCCACCAGCACCTCCACCAGCGCTCGTTTCAGGGAATACAAGGTAAAATCTCGACCCTCCCGGGATTGATTGGCAATGGATTTTAATAGATGTGCCAGATTATCCGCATCTCCTGCCATATTGCGATCGACAATCAGATGCTTTTTCTCAAAAAACAAGTCTTTGTAACGGTGATTTAATCCCGTAAACTTGCCATAAATTTCACTAAATCGGTCTTGATTATTGCGGTTACAGAAGAGCCCATTCAACCGATTCATAAAATCATAGCCACTGGTTCCCTGAATGGGCCAATTTGAGGGCATGATTTCGGCCATTTCCAGGATTTTCTCCACCGTAATGTAGATATCCCCTAATTTTTCGCGCAATCGTTCTAAATATTGCTGAGGGTCATAGAGTCCATCAATATGATCGATCCGTACCCCGGTAAATTTTCCCTCTTTGACCAATTTAGCGATTAAATCATGGGTATCATGAAACACCCGCAGGGTTTCCACCCGCACGGAAATCAGTTCATTTACCGTAAAAAATCGCCGGTAGTTAATTTCTTCCGCCCCCACCTTCCAAAAAGTGAGGCGATACACTTGTTCCCGCAGTAACTCTTCCAGCAAATTAAAGCTTTCAGGTATTCCCGGAGTGCCATTAAATTCCTTTAAATTATCCTGGATAAATTGGCAGATATCGGGATTTTGGTCATATAATTCCCACAACAATCCTTTAACAAAGGTCAGTTGATCATACCGTTCTCGCCCTTTAGTTTCTGCGGGAATACTTTTTAATAAGTAAAGAATTCCCAGCAGTTTGATAAACTCAGGATGATTTCGTCCCAAGGTTCTTCGCAGTTGACCTAAATTATGGGTCAAAAAAGACACATAAGACTCAATCCGGATGGGCAGTTTTAGGCTATAATACTGGACCGTTAATCCCGTGGCATCGTATTGAATCTGAATTTCGCCATTTTCCAGACATTCTTGATAAAAATTTCCCAGCAAAGGAGCGAGAACTCCTTCACTAATATCGCCATAAGGAGCATTCCAGGCAATATCAAAGTAGTCAAAATAATCCGATGCTGCACCATTTTCTAGGACATCCATCAGCATGGAATTTTCACTATCATACGCGGTATGATTGGGGACGATATCCTGAACCCATCCGAGGTTTTTTCCTTGGACTTTTTCCATCAATGACTCAAATGCTTCTGGAGTTCCCAGTTCAGGATTGAGTTGATTGGGGTCTACCACATCATAACCGTGGGTACTGCCTTGACGCGCTTTGAAAATTGGGGAAGCGTAAATATCAGAAATTCCTAAATCTGCCAGATATTCTACTATTTTTTCGGCATCGGCAAACTGGAAGTTAGCGTTAAATTGAACTCGATAAGTTGCTTCGGGAATTTTCATGGTTGAGTGAGATTTTGCTTAAAATAAAAGAGATTCAGGGTTTTTCTAGCGTCAAGCTTATATTGTTTAGGCTTGAGTAGACAGGAGGCAGAGCCTCTCATTTTGCATTCCCAGGCAGAGCCTGGGAACGAGAGGGGGGTGGATATTTTTATCCAGAAATTTGATAAACTGCAACGGTTAAAGGGGGAATTGAGATAGATTTTTGGGGTTGAATCACGTCCGGTAAAGACGCCCCTGGACCTTTCCAACTTTCTTCTGATGAGTCTAATATTTTCTGCCAATTTCCCTCGGGAACATTGGGTTCAAACTTGACCGGGTTGGTGCTGAAATTAATCACATAGAAGACTTGGCTATTTTCCGTCCAGCGCCGGACCCACAGCAGATTTTCGGCTTTTAGGCAGCTACAGTCTAGGGTTTCTTTACTGAGCTTTTTCAGGGCAGGAACGGTGCGCCGCAGTTCAATTAACCGGCGGTAAAAGTTCCAGAGTATCTGATGTTGACCTTGTTGATGCTTTTCCCAATTAAGTTTGCATTGATTAAAGGTATTAACATCTTGAGGATTATTAAATTTTCCCGACTTTAAACCCTGTGTAAATTCTTTTTGTTTGTCTTGGCGAATGGCTTCGATTAGGTCCGGATCGGAGTGGCTGACAAAATATAAAAATGGGGCGGTTTCTCCATATTCTTCTCCCATGAATAAAAAGGGTAGGAAGGGAGAGAGTAAAACGGTGGCGGCGGCTAGTTTTAATCCGTCAAAGGAAATCAAATCAGAGAGCCGATCGCCCCCAATTCTGTTCCCGGTTTGGTCATGGTTTTGAGAAAAAACAATGAATTGATGAGCCGGTTGGTCTTTCGAGGAATTTCCATGTCGGCGCTTGCGATGGGGGGCATACACTCCATCATAAACAAACCCCTCTTTAAAGGATTTAACTAACTGTTGAATCTGACCAAAATCTTGATAATATCGGTCGCTTTCTCCCGTCAGCAAGGTATGCAGAACGTGATGGAAATCATCACACCATTGGGAATCGAGTCCATAGCCTCCCAATTCTTTGGGACGCAGCACCCGAACATCATTTAAATCGCTTTCTGCTGTGATATAAAATTTTCGTCCTTCCTGCTCAGATAAGTCCGCCACCGCATCGGAAAGTTGCTGTAAGAAGGGCCGCGCTCCCATTTCAAAAATGGCTTGAATTGCATCTAAACGTAAGGCATCAATATGGTACTCTCGCAGCCAATAGAGAGCATTTTCGATGAAAAAGTTGCGAACTCCATCGCTGTATTCTTCATCAAAATTCATCGCATCTCCCCAAAGGGGTCGATATTTGTTGGTGAAATAGGGACCAAAATCCCCTAAATAATTGCCTTCAGGACCGAGGTGGTTATAAACTACATCTATGATGACTGCAATGCCTTGTTGATGACAGGCATCCACGAATTGTTTTAATTTATCGGGTCCTCCATAAGAGTTTTGGACAGCAAAAGGAAACACGCCATCATATCCCCAGTTACGATCGCCAGGAAATTGGGCGACGGGCATAATTTCAATGGCGTTAATTCCCAACTCTTTTAATACCCCAAGACGGGGAATAATCGCCTCAAATGTTCCCTCTGGGGTAAATGTGCCAACGTGCAGTTCATAGATGATATACTCTTCCAGGGGAAGGTTACACCAACTGCGATCGCTCCAGGAAAAGGCGTTCGGGTCCACCACTGCTGAGGCCCCATGTACCCCATCCGGTTGCAAATGAGCTGCCGGATCCGGTCTCATCAGGTCCCCGTCTAACCGATAGAAATAGCGAGTCCCCGGTGTAATCCCTTCGGCAGTCGCCTTCCAGTATCCTTCCGCCTGCTGTTCCATCGCGATCGCCCGTTGTTTATCCTCGTCCGCAATCACCACCGCCACGTCCTTAAGGGTGGGAGCCCAAACGGTAAACTCACAGCGATCGTTCCCCAAATAATTAGAACCTAGTGTCACCGTCATACGTTTTAATAGAACCTACTGATTAGAGTGGGAATAGACCCTTGATGTCTCAAATAAACTCAATCCTGATTATTGCTGCAACCAGGGCAACGTTGCATCTTTCTAAAGAGAGAAGATTTCAGGGGCGAATTCGTTTACAATACCATCGCATTCAAAGGCGCATTCAGAGGGTATCGGCTCAATGGTATCAGAGGCAACCATTGCATTGTTTTTGACCGATAAAACAATGCAATTCAACCCCTACCCAGAAGGGAATAGAAGGCCCTCTAAATCGTTTCTAGCAACTTCCACAGTTCCGGGTCGGTGAAATCAGAAACCGCCATTGACGCACCCAAATCTTTGAGATACTGCGGCGATTGAGTCGAGGCAATGCCAATGGTGTAAATACCGGCCCCCACCGCTGACCGAATCCCCGAGGGAGAATCCTCAAAGGCGATTGCCTCCGATGGCGAAATCCCTAATCCTTCCAATGCCATTCGATAAGGGAGCGGATCAGGCTTGCCAGCCGGTAAATTTTCTGCTAAGATTACCGACTCAAACATCTCCGTTAATCCTAATACTTGTAACATGAATTCTACATTTTTCGGGGGAGCATTTGTGACAAGCGATCGCAATAATTTCCGTTCCTCAGACCAAGCTAAAATATCGGACACCCCCGCCAATTGCTCCAGATTTAAGGCGAGTTTGCGGAACCGCGCTTCCTTTTCATCCGCAAGCTGCTTCCCCTCGGACGGAGAAAGTTGGGGTAACAAATCTTGAATAATGGCCTCATTCAGCCGCCCAGTAATCCGGGCTTGATAAAAGGCTTCATCAATCTCCATCCCATAGTCGCGCAACAGTTCCACCCAAGTTTGAAAGTGAGTGGGGTCAGTGTTGCAGAGGGTTCCATCTAAATCAAAAAGTAATGCGGATATCATTGTTTCTCCAGAAAGCCAGTAAACTGAGATTAGCCGAAAATTCAGTTTTTTGAATACCCATCTGAGGAATCCGAAAAACTCGTTGACGACAACCTGACAACCCTTGAGTCTGAAAATCTAAGGATGTTAAATTAAATGACCATCACCAAAGCCTTTGCAATTCTGGCCCCCGTTCCCGAACCCCACTTAATTTCCGGCAAGGAAACTTGCGATCGCGAGGGGAAAGTTGTCTTCGGAAGTGATGCCTGGGAACTGTTTCGGGAAGCGGATGAAATCAGAAAAGGTCAAGCGGTAGAAGTGTTTATCTACCCCTCCCATCCTGACTCCGATAAACCCCTTCTGATGTCCGTCGCATGGCATGGGATCTACCAAGGACACCTGCCTTCCCGTCGGGGTCGATATCCTGGAGAAAAGCGATTTCGCCCCGATTCAGCGCAACTGGATAAAAGCACCTGGGCGGTATTTTGGGAAGTGGAAAACCTGAGTGAATTGCCGGTGAGTGAACAGAATCCCATTGCCTCTTTCCATGCCCTCAATAAAAAAGCCCATGCCGATCGCCGCTTGTTACCTCATGGACCCTTAATTGTTGAATATCCTTAACCCAGAGGGCGATCGCATCTCCACGACTGGATCTAATTCTGACTCAAAAAAATGCGATCGCCCATCCATTTTGCAGTACAATACCTATTCACCCTTAAAGGAGTCCTATTCCATGTATATCACAATTTATTCCGACGGAGCCTCTCGCCGTAACCCCGGCCCTGCTGGAGCCGGTGCAGTCCTCCTGGATGAACAGGGAAATGTCCTGAACAAAGTCTGTAAATACCTAGGAGAAACAACCAACAATCAAGCCGAATATCAAGCCGCCATTCTCGGCCTAGAAACTGCCCTAGAAATGGGAGCAACCCGCGTCCAACTCCGCGCCGATAGCGAACTAATGGTCAAACAACTCCTCGGTCAATATCGTGTCAAAAAACCCGAATTAAAACCCCTCTATGACCAAGTAAAATCCCTCCTCAATCAATTTGAAAGCTACGCCCCCCCGCAACACGTCCGCAGAGCCGACAACGCCTTAGCCGATGCCGAAGCCAATCGAGCCATAGATGAATATACACCTTAACTCGCTTGCTGTTTATTACCTCATAAAAACTAAGTCAGTTTCTCAAGTTTGTAGTCACGACTTCAGTCGTTATCCCTCTAAAAGTTGAACGTCACGACTTCAGCCGTTTATTATCTAAGTTGCTCGTCACCCATCGCAGATTTAATCTAACCTGAGTACAAACCAAGTCATTTGGTGTCTAAGATCAACGCCATGACTGCACCGGAGCTTCCCGATCTAGCCCCGGTGCAGAATTGGACTGCAAGTAGACCGGAAACCGGGGTGAAGTAGGGTAGCCTTAGCCCAGGCTTGAGGGTAATTTAGAATCCAAAAAGAGCGGAAATGGGACCCTCTCTACCCCAGGAGGGTTGACGGATTAGGCTAAATTTAAAAATCACCTCGGTTTACCTCTTTTGATAGATTGGCCCTCAGCTCACCGGGGGAATAGAGATTAAGCTAACCTAGGGTTAAGATATATTTAAAAAAAGCGATCTCCGAAACTGGGGAAGCGGCTACAATGGCCGCTATCAGGGGGATAGAGAAATCTTTGTTAAAAATAATCTCTATAGTAATCTTCCCAGATTTAGGCTAGGGACTCGATAAAATTTTTCAAAAAAACAGCTAATTTTTTTCTTAAAAATAATAAAAACTCTGAATCGGCCAATCGCATATCAGCAGGGGATAAGGGAGGGTTGCAGGGCAGAGTTAAACGGAGGATTTGGAATGTAAAATGTTAGCATTTCATCCCATAGGTAGATGATTATTAGGTAGGAATTAGATAGAAATGATATAAATCTTTTACCGGGTCAATTCTTATTATTGCCTGCTAAAAGTCGTGTCCCATCCCTTTTTCCTCTCTCTCCTTTACCCTTCTCGAAAGGGGTCATCCTGAGCATCCATCAGGAGTAGATGAGGGAGGAGAGAGAATAGCAGAATTGGCCGATCGCCCATCGGGAAATTTTCACTCTTGCGGACAATCACCACTCCTAGATCGTCTGCTTCTTAACGGAAAATCCTTCCTAGGGGTAACTTTATATATTGCCCAAAGGGAACTAGACTTGCCCATCCTTACGCTTCTTTGGTTAATCCGAGAAAAAGAATGAATCAGCAAACTCAACCCTTTGTTTCTACAATCATTCCCGTGTTGAATGATCCAAAACGACTTCAACTCTGTTTGGAGGCCTTAGAAAACCAGACCTATCCCAAACATCTTTATGAAGTTTTGGTGGTTGACAATGGGTCCGATGAAAGTATTGAGCCAGTCGTTCGCCAATTTAAGCAAGCGAAAATGCTCCTAGAACCTTCTCCGGGGTCCTATACCGCTCGCAATAAAGGAATTTTACAGGCTAAAGGTGAAGTTTTGGCCTTTACGGATGCCGATTGTATTCCCCAGTTCGATTGGTTGGAGAAGGGAACGGCGCACTTATTATCGGTTCCTAATTGTGGATTAGTGGGGGGTAACGTTCTGTTTTCCTTTAAAAATCCCCACCGTCCAACCGCTGCCGAACTCTACGATCAGTTTTTCTTTTTGCAGCAAGAATATTATCTGGAATATCAACAATTTGCTGCAACGGCCAATGTTTTTACTTATAAACAAGTGTTTGAGCAAGTCGGGTTATTTAACTCTAACCTGAAATCAGGAGGCGATCGCGAATGGGGAAAGCGCGTTTTTGCGGCGGGTTACACCCAAAGTTTTGCTGCTGATGCTGCTATCTGTCATCCCGCCCGAGATTCGGTGCAAAAACTCCAGAGAAAGGTGACGAGAGTGGCCAGGGCCACCTATGATCTCAACCGCCATCGTCCTAATTTTCCGTGGGTTCTCCTGAAGTTTATCCTTGCAGACCTCAAGCCCCCATTGCGAATATGGTTTAGAATTGGGAATAATAATAGGCCCAATGATTTACCCTACAAACTAGAGTTTATGACTCTTTTAATCTGGATGAAGTGGGTTAAAGCCAGGGAAAAAATTAAGCTATTGTTCACGGATTTTATACCTAATCAACCGCGATTTAGATTACCTAGGCCCGTGAATGCTGAAATCAGCAAACCGAGAGAAAATGGAGAAGTTCAACCGCTCAATTTAGACTGAGTTTTTCCAGATATTGAGATAAGGGGCGAGTTAACTTATTTTTAAACCCAATAAAAAACTCTGCCAAAACACCAAATTTTATAAATCAGGGATACGCATCAAATTCTGGAAAAATTTAACTGCACCATCATGGGATGAGAAACAACGATGAGAATAGCTTTGATTGTCAGACACTTTCCAGTATTATCCCAAACTTTCATTTTGAATCAGATTACGGGCTTGATTGATCGCAATCATGAAGTAGATATTTATCCCCTAGAAGGTATCCCCGCCAAAAATTTGGAAAAAGTGCATCCGGATGTAGAGAAATATCACTTGCTCGATCGCACCTATCCCTTGCCAGAAATTAGCGACAACTATGCCGTCCGTTGGCTGAATGGGTTGAAATTATTCGCCGCCAATTTCTCCAAAAATCCCGGAGTAGTGTTGCGATCGCTCAACGTTTTTAAATATGGCACCCCAGCAGCCACCTTCTGGTTGCTCCATGTTGCCCTCCCCACCCTAGACAAAGAACCTTATGACATCATTCATTGTCAATTTGGGGACTTGGGATTAAGAGGAATTTCTTTTCGGGATATCTGTTTCCCTTCGGCTAAATTAGTCACCACCTTTCGCGGCTTTGATATTAGCCTGTACCTGCGCGAACATGGCGATCGCGTTTACGAATCCCTCTTTAAAAAGGGTGACTTTTTCATGACCAATTGCGACTATTTCAAACGCGAACTCATCCGCATTGGCTGTGACCCTAATCGCCTCGCTGTGGTCCGTTCCGGACTAGAACCTCGGGACTTCACTTTCTCCCCCCCTCGTCCTCCTACGGATGGAAGAATCCGCATTGTCACGACGGGACGACTCAGTGAAAAAAAGGGAATTGAATACGCAATTCGCGCCGTGGCTCAACTGGTTCCAGACTATCCCAATTTAACCTATCAAATTATTGGTGATGGTCCTTTAAAAGCAGAACTAGAACAATTAATTGACCAACTGGCCGTCCAAGATTCAGTCCAGTTACTCGGCTGGAAAACTCAGCCCGAAATTCAAGAGATTTTGGCAAACGCTCATCTATTTATGGCCCCTAGTGTCACCGCTGCCGATGGCGACTGCGATGCGCCAATTAATGTTTTAAAAGAAGCAATGGCAATGGGATTACCTGTGATTAGTACCTATCATGGTGGAATTCCTGAATTAGTCCGGGATGGGATTTCCGGCTTTCTAGTTCCGGAACGAGATGCTCAGGGATTAGCTGAGAAAATCAAGCTCTTAATTGAGCATCCTGAACGGTGGTCAGAACTGGGTCAAGCGGGGCGAATGGAAGTAGAAACTCACTACAATATTAACCCTCTTAATGATCGCCTCGTGGATATTTATCAGCAGGCACTCAACGCTCCCCGAAAAGCCCAGTCCCCTCAACCGTCTCAGTTGATTCCCATCCAAAATGAATAATCTACAGAACTTGATTTTTAGCCCAATTTTGCCCAATTTATCAAATTTTTAATCAACAGTTTAAGGAGATATTAACCATGACTGAACCTCAAGTTACTATTGTTGTTGTTCCTCGGGAACGGTTTAGTTGCACCCGTGAATCCTTAGAAAGCATTTATCAATATACGGATACTCCGTTTAAATTAGTCTATGTAGATGGCAACTCTCCCGATGGAGTGCGCCAGTATTTAGAAGAACAAGCCCGCTTGCACGAGTTTAACCTAATTCGAGTCGATCGCTATTTATCTCCGAATAAAAGTCGCAATATTGGCTTGAGTCAGGTTAAAACGAAATATGTCGCGTTCCTAGATAACGATGTTATTGTCAGTCCCGGATGGTTGGAACAATTGATAAACTGTGCGGAAGAAACTAATGCCACCGTTGTGGGTCCTTTGATGTGCCAAGATAAACCCGTTCATGAAATCGTCCATTTTGCCGGAGGAGAGTCCCATATTTGGACGGACAACAATGGGGAACGTCCCCGACGCCGACTGCGAGAAAAAATGTATAAGCAAGGGAAGCGGGTGGCGGAAGTGCGCGACGAACTCCAGCGACAGGAAACGGAACTGGCTGAATTTCATTGTGTTTTGGTGCGTCGTTCCATATTCGATCGCCTCGGACCCCTGGATGAAGGGATGCTGAATACAAAAGAACATCTCGACTTCTGTATGAGTGTCCGAGAAGCCGGGGAAACCGTCTATTTTGAGCCAGCATCCCTGGTGACTTATGTTCCCGGTCCTCCCCTAGAATTGACCGATTTACCCTTCTATATGCTGCGATGGAGTGATGCATGGCAGTTGAATAGTTTGCACCGCTTACGGGATAAATGGAATCTGGACGAAGATGCTTATTTTCAAGTCAAGTATAAACGGATGGGATGGCGGCGCAGAAAATCAATTTTGATGCCGTTAAGTGAACGGTTAACGTTTGGGATTAAAAGTGGCTTTTTTGAGCGGCGGATTCTCTATCCTTTGGATAAGTTGCTCAACCGTTACCTGAGCGATCGCTATGTCAAACAGCAATCTGAACCCATCCACATTAAACCCGTGATAGCAACAGAAATTCAACCCGAGGAACAGAATAAACCGACTCCCTCATTCTCTCGCTCTTAAACAGTTTATGGCATTCTGGAATACGAGACCTGTTGAAAAATACCAGTTTTATCCGCCTTTTTCCCCGTGAGATCCCCCTCCCGTCCCCCTTAAGAAGGGGGAGGCTAGAGGAATAGACTTCCTGCAAAATTCTCTTAAGCCCCCCTTCTTAAGGGGGGTTGGGGGGATCCAAGTATTATTTTGAAAAAGGTTTACTGCAAAAAAAGCCACTTTCCCGGGTGTGCTTGCCTCACCCATTTCCCCTTCCTGTACTTTCTCAATCTCCAGTAGGTAAACCCAATATGCGACCCGAATATATCATTTATACTCCCCAGAGCGAACTCCGACATCCGAAACGAATGTTCCGCCAAATGTGGCGGGATTTGCTGGCAGCGCGATCGCTGGCATGGCGGCTAATGATTCGGGATATTAGCGCTCAATATCGCCAGTCCTTTCTAGGAATTGCCTGGGCGTTTATTCCCCCGATCGCAATGGCAGTGGGATTTACTTTAGCGGGAAATGCGAGAGCCATTTCCATTGGTGAAACCGACATTCCCTATCCCGCTTATGTCATGTTTAGCACCGCATTGTGGCAAACCTTTGTGGAATCCTTACAAGGTCCGGTTCAAGCCTCAACTGATGCTAAACCCATGTTAGCCCGAGTCAAATTTCCCCGCGAAGCTTTAATTTTAGCAAAATTAGGGGAAGTGGGGTTTAATTTTGGCATTAAAATGATTTTAATTTGCGCCTTATTTCTGATATTTCGCGTCCCCGTCAGTTGGACCATAATTTTAGCGCCCGTTGCCTTAATTCATTTAATTTTACTCGGGACATTTTTCGGTATTTTATTAGCCCCCCTCGGTCTTTTATATAAAGATGTTTCCAAAGGATTAACCATGCTCACGGGATTGTGGTTATTTATCACCCCAGTGGTTTATCCCGTTCCCAATGAAGGAACCTTTGCGACAATCGTTAAACTGAATCCCGTGACCCCGTTACTCGTCACCACCCGAGAGTTAGCCACAACGGGAATCCTGTCCCAGCAGACTGGGTTTTGGGTTGCCAGTTTGTTCACCTTGCTGGGATTAGTGGTAACTTGGGTGGGATTCCGAATTGCCTTGCCATTTGCGATCGAAAGAGTGAGTTCCTGATGATAGTTGAAGAATTGAAACAAGAAGAGTTTACCCCTCCCACTTCCGATGATTCTGATTTGTTGGTTTCCGTGGAAAACCTCTCTAAGAAATTTTGCCGAAATTTAAAGAAATCTTTGCTCTATGGGGTGCGAGATATTGCCGCTGAATTAATGGGAGGGGGCAGAAAAAGCGATGTGCTGCGAGAGGGAGAATTTTGGGCGCTGCGGGATATTGAGTTCCAACTCAGACGGGGTGAAGCCCTGGGATTAGTGGGAGCGAATGGAGCCGGAAAAAGTACCCTATTACGGATTATTAGTGGGTTAATTCATCCCGATACTGGGTCGGTGAAAATCCGAGGCAGAGTTGCCCCTTTAATTGCCTTGGGAGCCGGATTTAATCCGATTTTAACCGGGCGAGAAAATATTTATGCGAATATGTCGATTTTGGGGTTACCTACCCGCGAAATCGAGGAACGATTTGATGACGTGGTGGAGTTTGCAGAAATTGCCGATGCCATTGATGCGCCGGTTCAAACCTATAGTTCAGGGATGGCGGCGCGATTAGGATTTGCTTGTGCGGCTCATATTAATCCAGATATTCTGTTGATTGATGAGGTGTTAGCCGTCGGGGATGTCAAGTTTAAAATTAAGTGTCATCGCCGGTTAGCTGAATTGCGGGAAACGGGGACGGCTTTTATTCTGGTGTCCCATAATTCCCACAGTTTGCTCAATGTTTGCGATCGCTCGATTTATTTGAAGAAAGGACAACTGATTACTTCGGGGGAAACTGAGTCGGTGATTCGCCACTATGAGGAAGATCTCTGTTTGAGTGGGACAGATAAGGCAACCGGCGCAATGGTACTCCCGCCAAAACCCCCCGAGGAAAGCATGGGGTTAGATATTACCCAGGTTTGTTTTAAAGATGAAACGGGCAATATTTTAGAATATGTCAATTCTGGGGAACCGGCTTGTTTATCCGTAGAATGTCAATCATCCGGCTATTTTGAGAATGCCAATTTAGGGTTTTTGCTCACGGGATTAGGCGGCGATCGCGAGTATGTGTTATACCTGACAACCGCGAGTGATAATGAATTATTGGAAATCTCCCCAGGACGAGTGGAAATTCAGATGCACTTGCCGCACTGCGGTTTAGTTCCCGGTGCTTATAGTGCCAAGATTTATATCAGAACCGGGGTGAAATCCTTGGATATTGTAGAATCCTTTAGATTTACGGTGAAATCCAATAAAGTAACCAGCCGCTGTCTGTTTTATCAACCCCGGAGTTGGAAAGTGCTTCATCATCAGGATTAGAACGGTTGCAAAATACCGGAGTGATCCCCCCAACCCCCCTTAAGAAGGGGGGCTTTTCTTTGTGACGTGGCGATCGCCCCCTCACGAGGATAGGACTATCTATAAAGGAACACTCCTCCCCCGATAGGTAGAAATCCGGGTTAAAAGTTATCCCGATTGGGGGGTTGACATCGGGTTTGAGCTTTGTTAGGTTTAGGCTATCTAGGACTACATTCAATTGACTCATCAATTCTTATCATCATGTTAAACCGCAGCCCCTTCTTTTATTTTTGGTTTATCTTGGTTCACCAGCAGTGAATCCATTTTGACATGGAAACCGCTGGTGAACCGCAGAAGCAACGCTGCGGTTTTTTGTTGGTTTGAAGCACTATCTCGCAAAGGAAAAAGGCGATCGCCATGACATCCCATCTCAATAACTGGTTTTTTGGTTTTTACTTTTGGCTCAGAAAGCGTTCTGGGTAGGTTTTGTCATGATGCCAAATCGCCTCCGCCCGGAACTTTAAACAGGTTCCGGGCTTTTTTATCGTCCATCTTGATTATTTGTACAAAAGGAGAAATTCCATGAAAAATGCCAAACTCGTCAACAAATCTCATCCCACCCAGCAAACCGCCATCTCGATTGGCGATCGCACGACTATCGGGGGCCAAGACTTATTAATTATTGGCGGTCCCTGTGCCGTGGAAAGTCTCGAACAAATGGAAACCGTCGCCCGTCACCTCGCCCATGCACCCGTGCAAATGTTACGCGGTGGCGTCTTCAAACCCCGCACCTCCCCTTACTCGTTTCAAGGCATGGGAGATGCGGGGTTAACTATTTTATCGGGGGTGCGTCAGCGCTATGGGATTCCTGTGGTGACGGAGGTGATGTCAATGAATCAAATTGAAAGCATTGTTGCCCATACGGATTTGTTACAAGTAGGTAGTCGGAATATGCAAAATTTCGACTTGCTCAAAGCATTAGGGGAAGCGGGTAAACCTGTGTTGTTGAAGCGGGGACTAGCAGCGACTTTGGAAGAATTTGTGTTTGCTGCGGAATATATCCTCAGTCACGGTAACCCGGATGTGATTCTCTGTGAACGGGGGATCCGTAGTTTCGATTCGTTCACGCGGAATATACTGGATTTGGGGGCAGTGGTGGCGCTGAAACAGATTACCCATTTGCCGGTGATGGTGGACCCGTCTCATGCCGCAGGGAAGCGAGAATTAGTGGCAGGATTGGCAAGGGCGGCAGTGGCAGCAGGGGCCGATGGGTTGATTATTGAGTGTCACCCGGAACCGGAACAGTCGGTTTCTGATGCTAGACAGGCGCTGTCTCTTCCTGAGATGGTCGAGTTGGTGCAGAGTTTGGGTCCGGTGGCAGCAGCAGTCGGGCGTCGGGTGCGTGGGGTGGAACCTGTGCGGGAATTATCGGCAGCTTAAGGGAACTCCAAAAAATAAAATCTTCTATCAGAGATCCCCCCAACCCCCCTTAAGAAGGTAGGGCTGTTTCATTCTAAAGGGCAATCGAGAAAAGGAAAGGCGTTCTCTCTGATGTAAAAT
>JAMXFF010000050.1 GCA_025370845.1 Laspinema palackyanum D2a
TCATGATAGATTCGGATGGTTAAGATGAGTCAGTTCTCCTATGTATTGTACCTCATGAGTCCGGGAACCGCTATATAAATAATATCAAGAAAATCCTCGGAGTAAGTGCCGCCGTATCATTAGGCGCAACGGTACTTCCCGTAACTTCGATCGCTGCCCCAGAGGGTGCGTCCCTGGACCTAGCGCAAGCTCAAATCGCGCAATCCCCAGCTTGCCGTGCAGTCGATGCAGACCCGGGTTTAAACATTCGTGCCCAACCTGGAGGAGAAATCATCGGGAGTGTCGAGAATAACAGGCTTATTGCTCTACAAAACCCCAACCCCCAAGGTCAAGATTGGGTAGAGATTCAAGCCCCTATGAATGGGTATGTCGCAGCCACTTATCTGAACTACTGTTCAGAAGCAGCAGCTCAACCGCAACCCCTCGCTAGAGTTGACCAACAAGGCGCAATGAGTCAACAACCCATGAACCAACCGGCTCAAATGGGTCAACCGATGGAACAACCGATGAACCAACCGGCTCAGACTCAACAGCCGATGAACCAACCGGCTCAAATGGGTCAACCGATGGAACAACCGATGAACCAACCGGCTCAGACTCAACAACCGATGAACCAACCGGCTCAGACTCAACAACCGATGAACCAACCGGCTCAGACTCAACAACCGATGAACCAGATGGAAGGTGAGAGTTGTCGGGCAATCAGTTCGGAGGGTGGATTGAATGTGCGATCGCAGCCCGAGGTGGGGAGCGAAGTCATCAGTACCTTACCCGATGCCACCCAGGTGGAAATTCAAAATCCGGGTGAAGATGGATGGGTGCCGATTTCCGAACCGATTCAAGGGTATGTTGCCGCCGAGAATCTCATGATGTGTGGTCAATAGAGTGTGATTTCCCAAATTCTAACCAAATATAACTAAACTGGGGGAAAGAACGGATATGATAAATCACGAAGGTGATCTAATTCTTTGTCCTTGATCAGGGTATGGCGATGCCATTTGATGGCTGATGGCTCATATCGCGATCGCCTTAAAGCAAAATGCCCCTTTCTGTTTCCAGAAGGGGGCTTTTGGCCGTCATTGCAGAGGGCTTTCCAGAAAGGGTCCAAAACCCCGCTTCTTGCCCCTAAACGCTAAAACAATCCTCGCATCCTAGTCCAGAAGGAGCAAACCGCCTACTATAGTTAAGAACCATTCAGCAAATCTGAACCTAAACCTTATGAAAATTGCGATCGCCGGTGCAACAGGATTCGTTGGCAGTCGATTAGTGGAGAGACTCCAACAAGCGGGTGATCAAGTCTTGATATTAACCCGCAATCCTGCCAAAGCCAAGCGCGTCTTTCCCGATGCCGCCTTCCCCAATGTAGAAATCGTTGCCTATACCCCCACGGAATCCGGTCCCTGGCAACAAGCACTCAGCGGATGTGATGGGGTGGTGAATCTTGCCGGTGCTCCCATCGCGGATGAACGCTGGACTCCCGAACGCAAACAGGAGATTCTCCACAGTCGCAAACTGGGAACTCGCAAAATTGTCGAGGCGATCGCCACCGCCAATCCCAAACCCTCCGTCCTCGTCAATTCTTCCGCCATTGGATACTACGGTAGCAGCGAAACCGCCACCTTTGACGAAACCAGCGCATCCGGTAACGATTTTCTCGCCCAAGTCTGTCAGGAGTGGGAAAACGAGGCACAGCAGGTGAAGCAATCCGGGACGCGCTTGGCGATTATTCGGACTGGCATTGTCGTCGGTAATGGGGGGGCGATCGCCAAAATGCTCACTCCCTTTCGACTCCTCGCCGGAGGCCCTCTAGGCAGCGGCCATCAATGGTTTTCCTGGATTCATCGCGAAGACTTGGTAAACCTAATTCTCTTAACCTTACAACGGTCCGACATCCAAGGCATCCTCAACGCCACCGCCCCCAACCCCGTCCGCATGAACGAATTATGTCACATTCTCGGACAAGTCCTCCATCGTCCCTCCTGGTTACCCGTCCCGGATTTTGCCCTCCACCTTCTCCTCGGTGAAGCGGCACAAGTCGTCCTAGAAGGACAACAAGTCTTACCCAAACGCCCCCTAGAATACGGCTTCGAGTACCGCTATCCCACGGTAAAACCAGCCCTAGAAGAAGTTGTATCTCACGGGTAACCGCAAGGACATACCAAAACCCCAGGCCATTTTTATCGGGGGTGGACTCACCACACCGAATTTAGGGGAAACTTTTTGGCGATCGCTGGGTCCGGGCGATCGCCGGGTTGCCAATGCCGCTACAGTCGATCGCCAACAAATGCTATTCCAGCACCAAGGCAAGCAGGGAGGAACCCTGACCCGTTGTACGATTCACCGGGCAGAAGCCGTCTGCATATTCCTCGGATGGAAAGTAATAGCAGCCGTTACCCAGTGGGTTGGGGTAAAGGAATAAATAACAAACCTTAAAATATCTGGAAGAATTCTGCCTATCCACCTTTAGCCGGGTATTATATAAAAAGTTTCTGCATAAGTAGTCAATTTAGCATTTTATGCCGAATCATTCTATCTATCCGCCCCAAATTGGGATTTTAGTCTGAAAGTTTCAGTCGAATAAATATTTAAGCTGCACTGATGCTGCTTGAGAAAGGGTGATGTTATAACCTAGACACAGTTTTATTATTTTTACTGTTATGAGTGACTCTCAAACTCCTGAAAATTCCAGTATTGTCCCACAACCATCAGGTCGGGTCGTTTCTGTTGACGAATTTAAGTCTCTATTCTATCAACTTAATGCAAAGCCTGATACTGAAATACGGTTGCTGCCCGGAAAGAAAAACTTAGAATTGGCAGATATCAGGAGTATTAACGACCAGATATCTGCTAAACTCCGCAATCATGATTTAGTCTCGGATATTGCATCAATTAACTTTATTCTTTATCCTAGAAAGATTAAGGACTACTGTATTTGGGCTGAATTTGAAAGGGAGAATTGGGACACAGTTAATGAAAAAGTTCGTTCAATTACTATTAAATGGGATATCGCCATTAAATTACCTCAGTATCAATTGCCTCAAAGACATTCCTTAAAAATTAGGATCGGGACTGAAATTCCACCCAAAGATATTTTTCAGCTAATTCTTACAAGTGACGATATTGGAGAGTTGATGGAGGCAAGAGCAACGAGTATATGTAAAGTGGATTTTGTGAATGATATTCTTGCCGCCGAGTTGATGAACATTGTAGGTGATTGGCATGAAGGATTGGACGATTTGCCAGAAACCAATTTTTTAAGCAGTTTTCTGGCTAAAAACGGTAAATTTTTAAGTCAAATAATTCGATATTCTTCACCTATTGTTTTATTGATAATCTTCTACCAGTATTATGATTTTTTGATGCCTTGGATTGGGATACAATCGCAAATTACAATTAAAAGCTTAGAGGCATTACTAATCTGGTTAACAGCGATTTTTGTAGCTGGTACTTTTTTAGGACGTAAGGTTGAAATATGTATAGATAAACGAATTGACAGACTTGAGGAATATCCTCAATTTTCTATTACAAGGGGTGATAAAAAAGCCGTTGATGAATTTGAAAAAACAAACAAGAAGCTGACATATCAAATCGTAGCTCGTTTTTTATGGGTAGTGTTCAGTTTGGTAGTGACTTCTTCAATTAAGTTCGTAATTCAATACTTCTCCTAATGGAAAACAGGCGACCAATTCGGGTGCAGCAGATTGGCCGAAACCGCTTGGGTAAGTTGCAAATATCTCGGCAACCGCTGAATAAGAGTTGATTTTTCTTATCTTGAAAAAAAGAAAAAACAGCCAATTTCCTAACTGCGATTGATCGCAAAATAACAACTCTATTACACCCAATTGAGCAAAGCGAAACATTCAAAAAAGGCTTACTCCAAAAACGGTTTATTTAGGTACTAAAATTAAGGTCAAATCTATGGAAAAAGTCGTTCACAAAACCACGAAAAAAGAACAAACTAGCGACTTTCACTACTGGCAAAATCAGCCCCTCCTTAAACGCCTCGAAGCCCTAGAACAAATTCGCCGAGAATACCATCAATATAAATACAATGCTGAACCCAGACTTCAAAGAGTTTATACAATTATTAAACGCCAATCAAGTTAACTATCTGATTATTGGGGGTTATGCCGTGGCTATTCATGGACACCCTCGCTACACCAAAGATATAGATATTTGGGTAGAAATGTCATCACAAAACGCCGATAAAATTATAACTGCCCTTAAGCAATTCGGCTTTGGCAGCCTTGGCTTATCTGCCCAAGACTTTCAAACCCCGGACCAAATCATTCAACTGGGTTATCCTCCCAATCGCATTGATCTAATTACCACCCCTGACGGCATTGATTTTGAAACCTGCTATCGTTCCAAAACTGAGGTTATGGTTGATGATATTCCCGTTCAATTTATCGATCTGGACAATCTAAAAAAAAATAAAAAAGCATCGGGCAGACTACAAGACCTAGCCGATCTAGAAAATCTGGAATAATGCCGGATTACGCCGTAGAAGCCATCATTGAGCGAGTAAAGGTCCCGCTAAAACCCGCTATATCTGGCATACCACTGGCTCAGGCAAAATCCTCACCTCGTTCTCCCCCACTCTAACCGCTTCATGGACCCCGATCGCCCTGACCCCAGGGCCAACGTTCCTCGTCCCCCACTCCCAACCCAACCAACAAGCCCCAAGAAAGAGCGGTTATCCCCAAAAAAAAATGTGGCTGTACCTGAATTCAGGACAGCCGCCCAAGCTTATTCTCGGTAGAATGTGAAGTTTTCTTAACTTCAAACTAATCGAGGGCGTCCCCTAATTCGGAGTCCGCTTCCAAATTGTCCGGATCAACATAGTGACAGGAATTTTCGACGCAAATCAGCGCCCAGCCAGAATCTTCAATCCCCATCAGTTTATAAGAGGCTTCTTGAACGAAAAATCCTTTATGATTACGGGTTTCGGGTTTGACAGTAACGTTATCCATAGTCATTTCTACTCAACTCCTTGTTTAAAATGCAGATTTGCGATTAACCTATTTCTAAAGGTTTGTCGCTAAGTTCATCAAATCTTATCATTAAAATAACCTCTTTTTTATTAAGTTTTTCAAAAAAATATGAACAAATATAAATACTTACTGTGTTCCGGGTGGGTATGACTTGAGGTAGTTTACCCCAACCCCAGGATATAGAACAAAAATGGGCGATTGAAGTGACATTTCCGTTCCAATCTGGGCCGATCGCCAGGGCTTCTGGGAAATCTTAAAACTTTGTTAAAAATTGACGGAGAATTGTCCAGGGGCTGCACCCACCAGGGGTTGTCACCTTTTCTTGGGATCACGGGTTCCCGGGAGTGGCCCTCAATTTGTCCTGAGAAAATGGCGGTGGGAATGAGTCCGGAGGCGGTGGAGTCGGGAACGTTTCACAGTCCGAACTGTTCGAGTCACATCAGTGCTCACAGACTTGAGTCACAAGACTATCATTTCATGATAAACCTAGAATTAAGATCGTGCAGGAGAGGGGATGCCGTAACTGATGAAAAGACCATTATTAACAGCAGTAATCCGAGGGAATAAAGTCGGGGCGATCGCACCCGGGCAAACCCTGACCACTCAAGTATTAATACCTGTCATCCGAGGGAGTAAGGTTGGGGCGATCGCCCTCTTGCAGACCCTGGCTGCCACCCTGACCCTCGCACAACCTCAACCCCCGATAGAAACTACTAGCTTTTTCTGTGGGACCGTTGAGGGAATTCCCGCCACAATGGCGCGTACCCCTAACGGGGAAATGCCGATGGTGATTTGGGATAAAAATGCCATCAAAGACCCTAATACTAATCCTCAACAACAGTGTATCGAAGTCTCTACGCGCTTTCAAACCTACTATGACAACGGGACCCTCAACTATATCACCAGTGGGATTATGAACGGCCAACTGGTCGCCTGTGTTGCCCCAGGAGAAAATGAACCCTGTAGCGGGATCTTGTTTCCCCTCAGTGGTGGCAGCAATCCCCGAGGAATGTTGCAACGGATGTTCCGAATTCGGGTGGCATCCGCAGGACCGATCGCCGAAACGACCGATCGCCTATACATCAGCTTTGATAAGTATTTAAACGGGGAATATCCCCAACTCCCCTCCTTGGGAAGTCGGACGCCCCCAGTCCCCCGTCGAGACGTTCCCCAATAACCGCGAGGCAAAAACAGTATGAAATGGTCTAAGGCGGGTTTATCAGCGGCGATCCTTGGGGTAGGGACCGTACTTTTAGTAGCACAGGCCCCGATTTCTCTGCCCCAAACCCAAGGAATTGAAGAACAGGCGATCTCCGCTATGGGTCGCGAGGTTTCCGTGGTGATTAATGGCCAAAATCCTGGTTCTGGGGTAATTATTGCCCGCAATGGCAATACTTACACCGTACTGACGGCCAAACACGCGATCGCCACCCCCGATGAATATGCCATTCTCACCACCGATGCTCAAACCCATCCCGTCGATTATCGCACAGTCAAAAAACTGCCCGGAGTGGATTTAGCCGTAGTGGAATTCACCAGTTCCAACCGCTACCGAGTCGCTCATTTCGGCAATTCTGATGATGCAATGGAAGGGGCGACAATTTATGTCTCCGGTTGGCCCCATCCAGGACGAGTGATTACGGAACGGATTTATCAGGTTGCCAAAGGAACCATTTCCGGTCGTCCTCTCACGGCATTAGAGGATGGGTATGGGTTGATTTATACTAATATCACCCGTTCGGGAATGAGTGGCGGTCCGGTATTTGACAATCAAGGCCGGTTAATTGGCATTCACGGACGTGCCGAAGGGGAACCGATTTACAATCCGGATACGGGAGATACGGTGGATGTCAAATCCGGGTTTAATGTGGGGATGCCGATTAATACCTTTGTGAGTCTGGCAGGGGAAGCGGGGATAAATTTACCTCGCTTAGGGGATAATTTTGCTGCTGCCAGTCTGACTCTCCCGGACCATTCGGCCTTGGTGTTAGCAGTGGCCGTGGCCCCGGACAATCAGACGATCGCCAGTGGGAGTAAAGACGGTATCATAAAATTGGCCAATGGTAATACCGGCCAAGAAATTCGCACTCTTACCGGCCATACCAATGCAGTCACGGCCCTCACTTTTAGTCCTGATGGGCAAATTTTAGTCAGTGGGAGTGAGGATGGGACGGTCAAACTATGGAACCGGCAGTCTGGGGAACTGGTGAGAAGTTTCCAAGGCGATCGCTCCTTTGTGAGGGCAGTGGCCTTTAGTCCCGATGGCACTCTCTTGGCGTCCGGCAGTGCGGAAGATACAGACATTAAACTCTGGAATCCCCAAACCGGAGACTTAACTCGCACCCTCACCGGACATTGGGACTATGTGAATACTGTGGCCTTTAGTAGCGATGGCAAACTCCTGGTGAGTGGCAGTACGGATAAAACCATCAAACTCTGGAATCCCGAAACGGGAGAAACCATTCAGACCCTCACCGGGAATACTAACCGGATTACATCCGTTGCCACTGCGCCTTATGGCAACCTCCTCGCTGCCGCCAGTGCAGAAGATGGACTGGTGAAAGTCTGGAATCTTCGCACCGGGGAATTGCTACATACGTTAACGGGTCATAGGGGAACCGTTTATAGTATTGCCATTGACCCCTACGGCCATATTCTCGCCAGTAGTGGAATTGATGGGACAATCCAGATTTGGAACCTCTATACGGGGAATCGAGTACGCAATTTGGAGGTCAGGAATTCAGGGAGTGACACTCCAAGTCCGGTATTTTCTCTTGCCTTTTCTAGGGAGGGTCACCTCCTAGTCAGTGGGGCGGATAATGGCAGGGTTCAATTGTGGCAAATTCCCCAACGTTAACTGTATTGTAGAGTTTCTTTAATCTCATGGTTCAGAATGGGTATTCTGGAATTTCTTTGGTTCTATTAAACGCTAAAATTGTAGCGTTTAATGCTTCATTGGCTCATCTTAAAACTATCGATAATCGAATGATTGCGGTCCTCAAAAAATCCATTAATTGTTTTTGCGGGATGGAAAATCCGTTGCTGCTTTCAGTGCGGAGAGTCAATTTTGTGGGAGAGGCCGTTACGACATAAAACGTAAAAGTGCCCGTTCAGAATTTATGACGATTTGGCGACTTAAACCTTAGAAAAATAGTGAAATATGAGTCAAATTTTTGTTAATTTTAACCCAACGGTCGTGACGATCGCCATTGTGGGGACGATGGGGGTTTCTATGCCAGTGGCGATCGCTCAACTGAACCAGCAGCAGGTGTCAGCAATGGCCGAACAGGTAACCGTCCTGATTGAGGGACAAAATCCCGGATCTGGAGTGATTATTGGTCAATCCGGGGATTCCTACTTTGTTCTCACGGCCAAGCACGTTGTCGCCACCCCGGATGAATATTACATTGTTACCCCGGATCAACAAAAATATCCCATCGACTATCAACGAATTAATAAGATACTAGACGCTGATTTAGCAGTCGTTCAGTTTACCAGTGATCGCAGCTATGACTTGGCAAAGATCGGAAATTCGGATCAAGTCAGCCAAGGGGATACTGTATATATTGCGGGATGGCCGCATCCTGGGGAAGCAATCACAGACCGGATTTTTCAACTCACAAGCGGGACCGTTTCAGGGCGATCGCCCTCAGAAACTTCCGACGGGTATGAATTAGTTTATACCAATATTACCCGTTCCGGGATGAGTGGTGGTCCTGCATTTAATCAAAATGGTGAATTAATTGGCATTCATGGACAATCCGAGGGACAAAATATTTATAATCCTGATACGGGGGATATGGTGTCTGTTAAGGCGGGATTTAATTTAGGCATTCCCTTAGCGATCTTTATACAATTAAACGAACCCAACCCTTTACCGCCCAATCCTAGCTTTGCCAAACCCCTGACCGATGCAGCAATCCAAGCATTAGGAGACAACCGCGTGACTGATGCAATCAGATTATACAAGCGGGCGACGGAAGTGAATCCGGAGTATTTAGAGGCGATATTTGGACTCGGACAGGCGTACTACGAATCCGGCGATCAGAACATGGCGTTGAGTCAGTTTCAAAAAACGGTAGAATTAACTCGCGCTGAAATGAACCGACTCCGAACCCTCAGTACAATGGAAATGGTAGCCTACAATAATCAAGTGAATGCAGAATTAGCTTTAGGGACGCTGTTGTTTACCTCCGGCGATCGCCTTGAGGGATTAAATCTGCTCGTGGGTCTTTTGCAATACAATAATCAAATGGTGAGAGACAAACTCTTTCAACCCGATTTTGCGAGTAGTCGTCTGCTCAGTGATGCAGTCCCCCTGCAACAGTATGGGGAGAAAATCCTATCCACCACAGCGGGTAAATTACCTTTGGAATTCAATCAGGGACAGGTTCTGTACGAACTGGGACAAGTTCAGGCAGCAATTCCCTATTTTCAAAGTCTCCTGGAAAAACATACAAATGACCCCCGAGTTATGTTAGCACTTGCGATCGCCTTACAGGAAACCGGCCAAAGCGATCGGGCCGATGTCTTACTGCAGGAGATGCAAACGGAACAATCTCAGCACATAGTGACGGGGGAACCTGGAGGATGGTTGGGCATTTTTTGGAGCGATCGGCTGATTGAAAAAGCTCGAATATTGATTCCGCCTCAGAGGTAAAAATCCCTGGTGTATCTAAATTTTACCGCCCTTCTTCTCTCCAAAACTCCGTCCCCTTATCCCCTTTGATAACCCTGATGATTCAGCGCACTTTAACCCTCTTTTCCCTTTGCACTGCCGCCCTTCTCACCCTGGAATTAGCGGGGTTCACCCAAGCGGCCCATTTACAAACCCTCCCTCCGTCTTCCCTCGCCCAGATTCAAGTTACTCAATCTGATATTGCCACCCTGACGCAGCTAGTTACGGTGGTAATCAACGGCCAAAATCCCGGTTCAGGAGTGCTGATTGGCAAGCAAGGTAATACCTATACGGTGTTAACCGCCAATCATGTGGTTGCCAGTCTCGATGAGTATCAAATTGTCACGGCAGATGGGGTACAACATCCGCTTGATTATACCACAGTTCGGCGATTACCGAATTTAGATTTAGCCTTGGTTCAGTTTACCAGCAACCAACGCTATGAGCTCGCCCAGATAGGAGATTCCGATATCGCCCAACCGGGAACATCGGTATATATCGCGGGATGGCCCCATCCGGGACTTGCCATTACGGAACGGATCTTTCAAATTACTCAGGGTCAAATTTCTGGGCGATCGCAGTCAGGAACCGAGTCCGGATATGAACTGGTTTATACCAATATCACGCGATCGGGAATGAGTGGCGGTCCCGTTTTAGATAGCTTGGGTCGTCTAATAGGCATTCATGGACGCGCTGAGGGACAAGCTATTTATAATCCCGACACCGGAGATACGGTAGATATCAAATCCGGGTTTAATTTAGGCATTCCCCTGGATACCTTTATAGAATCCATTGAAGCGATGGACCCAACAATTTTATCCAGTAACCCTTCCTTTGCTTATCCCCTTTCAAAACAGGCCGATCGCCAGTTAATTGCCAACCAAATTCAACCGGCAATCGCCCAATATCAAAGAATTTTAGCCATAGACCCGAATTATCTCCCGGCAGTCTTTGGCGTGGGACAAGCGCAGTATGAAGCGGGAGACACATCAGAGGCAATTGCCCAATTTCGCCAGGTCATTGATTCAGCAATTAAGAGGAGTATCCAACTTCAAACTCTTTCTTATTTCCCCCAACAGGAACTCTTTTTAGTCCAACTCAACGAGGTCATAGGGAACGCCCAAGTCGCCCTCGCCAGTGCTTTGGATGCCAGTGGCGAACAGGAAACAGCTCTTGCCTTCGTCTTTGAACTCTTGCAAAACCCCGAAAATTGGCGGGGGAGAGCAACGTTATTGCAACCCAATTTCCCGGGATCTCGCCTCCAAGCAGATGCCCAAAATCTTGCTGCTACAGGACAAGAAATGGTCACCCAAGGGTTAGAGTATTTACCCACAGAATTAAACCTTGCTCAAGCGCTTTATGACCGGGGTCGAGTGCAAGAGGCGATTCCTTATTTAGAAACTTTATTTCAAGAGAATCCCCAGGATGCCCCTCGGAAAATCGCCTTAGCAGCTGCTTTAAATGCCACCGGAAATCGCGAACGGGCAAACCGTTTGGTTTCCGAGTTGCAGTCGGAGTATTCGGGCCAATTTGGAGATGAGGACTTTGATTTTTTGTTGATGGGACTGTGGAGTAGTCGCCTGCGGGAAGATGTCACGGAAATTTTAGCTTACTATCGCCCCAGTGATAACCGCCCAACTTCCTCACAATTTTCTAACAGTACCCTGTTACATTCTGCCGAAGATGGCGATCGCGCTGATATCGAATTCTTATCCCTCTCTCGCGATGGCAAAATCCTCGTCAGTACCAATGGCGAAGGGACAATTAAAGTCTGGGATATTGAGAAAGGAACCGTTCGTCATACCTTCTCCTGGACAGGTAACTTCCGGGATGCGATCGCCCTCAGTCCTGATGGACGGTTACTTGCGGCAGGCATCTGGGACGATACCGATAATACCGCCAAAGTTCAACTCTGGGATACTCACACCGGCGAAGCAGTGCGAACCCTCACTCACCTCAGTGATGGAATTACCGCAGTCGCCTTCAGTCCCAACAGTCAAACCCTCGCCAGTAGTGCCAAGAATATTATACTCTGGAATGTGAATACCGGACAAGTGCTCCATACCTTGCCGGGGAACGCACCTTACTCCAGTTATTCCCTCGCCTTCAGTCCCGATGGCAACCGTCTCGGCAGCAGCAGTGTGGAACTGATCCAACTCTGGAATTCCACCAGTGGCGAACAGGTGAACCGCATCGAACTCTCCGGGGAACATATTGTCAATGGACTGATATTTAGTCCCCAGGGTAATCTCCTCCTCAGTCAAACGGATAGCGGCATTCAGTTTTGGAATCCCAGCACTGGGACTGCCGTCAGTCGCCTTCTTGAGGGTCAAAAATACGCTTTGAGTCCCGATGGACAAACCTTGGCCCTTTGTGCGGGAAGCGAAATTTCCCTCGTCAATATCGCCTCAACCCAAGTGGTCCGGACCCTGCCGAACCCCTCACGTTGTTACAATCTGGTATTTTTACCCGACGGCAAAACCCTGGTCAGTGGGGGAGATGGCGGTAACATTGAGCTATGGGATATCAATACCCCAACAACTCGGAACCCCTCCCCGGCCCTCCCCTAAGAGGAGAGGGAGAATCAAGAATTTTTTTTAGGGCGGGAGTGGACCGAAAACATATATGTTAATTAACATCTTCAATGTATCTGAGGTATAGTGATTAGTGATGAGAGGAGAAGTGAAACCACAATTATTTGCGTTAACGATTCTGTTCCTATCACTGGGGTGGATGGGACTGACTCGCGCCGAAAATGCGACTCACCTCCAGCAATTGCGGCAAACCAATCAATGTCCGAATTGTGATCTGCGCGGGGCCAATTTGTCTCGGGTTCAACTCAGAGGGGTAAATCTCACGGGTAGCAATCTCACGGGGGCGGATTTTAGCTATGCTGACTTGGAAAATAGTGACTTGCGCGGGGCGAATCTCACCGGGGTGAATTTTAATGGGACCATTCTCTCCGGTGCTCGCCTCGATCGCACAACCCAAATTGATGACAAATGGCGAATGGTCTGGGAACTCGTCTCCCAAGGGGCGCGGGGACGGGATATTTCCGGGGCTGACTTATCTCATGCCTATCTACATAATGTGAATTTCAGTGGGGCAAATTTGGCGGGGTCTAACTTAACTCAGGCTGAATTAAATGGTTGTAACTTAAATAGTGCGAATTTAAGGGAGGCTAACCTCACAAGTTCTAATTTAAGCCGTGCTAATCTCACGAATGCCAACTTAAAAGCGGCAAATTTACAGGAGGCTAATTTGCAGGGGGCGGATCTAAGTGCGGCAGACTTGAGCGATGCCGATTTGCGGGGGGCGGATTTAACTCGCGCGGATTTGCGAATGGATTCGGTTTGGGGATATACTCGGTTACGCGGGGCCAATCTGGATGGGGTGAATGTCTGTGATGCGGTGATGGATGATGGGTTAAAAGTGGAGTTGAATTGTCGGTGAGGTCATTGAGGGGCGATCGACGCTATAACAGAATAACAGAAATAGAATCCCCAAGCACCGGAGAAAGGGCCAAAAAGCCGCTTTCTTGTCCCTGGGCTCTCATACTATCCCGATGCTCTAGTCATGTTAACCCCAAGGTAGTCTCATGCAGTTCCCTTTCAGTCGTCTTACGTTCATTCCGGCGATCGCCTTGCTGTCGGTCCCTGCATCCGGATTCTCTGCGCCTCTGTTGCCGCAAATCCCCCCGGTGAATAGGTCCGAACCCTCTAGCGAACTCCTCCATGATACCCATCCCCTCCTGGAACAGGGAATCGAGCAATTTCGCCAGGGAGATTTTCAAACCGCCTTGCAAACCTATCAACAAGTCTTACAGCGACATTCCCTCCAAGGCGATCGCCTCCAAATGGCGGCTGCTATGACTCAGATTGGGGAAGTTTATACTGCCCTGAGTGATTATACCAAAGCTCTCGAACAATTAGAATCTGCCCTAGCCATTCGCGAGGAATTGAACGATCGCCCGGGAGTGGGAGAAACCCTCAATCATCTCGGGTTTGTGTACAGTCGCTTAGGAGACTATCCCCAGGCGCTACAACGGCATGAACAAGCGCTAGAAATTGCCCAAACCTTGAACAATCGCCCCATTGAAGGGGAAGCCTTACATCACATTGCCGCAGTGTATGCGGCAACGGGAGAGTATCAAAAAGCGGTGCAATTGTATCAAGAAGCCCTCGTCATTCGTCAGGAAGTGGGGGATAAACGAGATGAAGGACGGACCTTGAATAATCTTGGGGGCCTGTATTACAATCTGGGAGAAGCCCAACGGGCTTTAGATTTGTATGAACAAGCGCTGAAATTGCGAGAAGAAATTGGCGATCGCGCGGGAGTGGCGCGGTTATTAAGTAATATCGGGTTGTTATATCGCCAATTCGGCCAAGGCGATCGGGCCTTGTCATACTATGAACAAGCCTTACCGATTTTAACAGAAATTGGAGACAAATCCAGCTTAGGCAATACTTTAAATGGATTAGGGGTACTCTATGAAGAACGAGGAGACTATCAACAAGCCTTGTCCGTTTACAATCAATCCTTAGCCATTGCCGAAGAAATCGGCGATCGCCCCGGCATGAGTAAAACCCTGGACAATGTAGGGGGAATTTATTATAGCCTGGGTCAATATCCCCAAGCCCTGACCTTTTATGAACGGTCCCTAAGCCTCCGCCAAAGCCTCGGCGATCGTCCCGGCATGGGAAATATTTTGAATAATTTAGGCGGGCTTTATTACAGTTTAGGGGAGTATCCCGAAGCCTTAGAAGCTTTACAAAAAGCGTTAATCATTCGCCAAGAAATCGGAGATAAATCCGGAGAAAGCCGTAATTTAGATGCGATTGCGATCGTCTATGAAAAGCTCGGTCAATATACCGAAGCCTTAGACCATTATCAACAAGCCTTAGAAATTGCCAACGCCATTGGCGACCCCACCGCCCAAGGCAATGCCCTCGAACATATTGGCGGGGTTTACCTCAGTTTAGGACAAACAGTCCAATCCCTAGAATTTTTACAACAAGCCCTACAAACCTTTCAACGCATTGGCGATCGCGTTGGCATCGGACGGACCCTGAATAGTATTGCTTCCCTCTATTATCGCCTGAAACAATATCCCCAATCCTTGGAATTTCTCCAACAAAGTCTCCAAATTTTAAGAGAAACCGGAGACAAAGCCGGAGAAGCGATCGCCCTGGCTAATTTAGGCAGAATTTTCCAAGAACAAGAAGATATTGTCTTAGCCACTGCCTTTTATAAAAAAGCAGTCAACCTTCATGAATCCATCCGGAAAGACATCCGAGTGCTGTCAATGGAACGGCAACAATCTTTTACCGAAACCGTAGCCGAAACCTATCGTCATTTATCCGATTTATTGCTCCGGCAAGACCGCATTTTAGAAGCCCAACAAGTCCTCGACTTATTAAAAATTCAAGAACTGGATGAATACCTGCAAAATGTTCGTGGCAACGAACAAACCGCCTCCGGAGTCCAGTTTTTACCGGAAGAAGAAAAACTCGCCGAGGAATATTTGACCCTTCAAGGACAGGCGATCGAACTGGGGGAAGAATTAAGCCAATTACAAAGCATTCCAGAGCCCGAACGAACCCCAGAACAGCAAGCACGGATTGCCGAACTGGACCGCACCTTGCAAACCCTGCGCCAAAAATTTGACCGTTTTCTCGAAAGTCCCGAAATCATCGAAATTGCCGCTGAAATTTCCCGCAAAACCAGTGGAGAAAACCTGGATTTAACCAATATAGCGCAATTGCAAGCCTCATTGAAACAGTTAAACCAAAAGGCAGTCTTGCTCTATCCCCTGATTTTAGAAGACCGCATCGAACTCATTTTAATTACGCCTGATAGTCCCCCCCTTCATCGGTCAGTGGCGGTAAACAAAGCCAATTTAAGCCGAGGCATTACGGAGTTTAGAACTGCCCTCACCGTCCCCTCCAAACGAGCCAATACTGATATTCCTAAAGTGGCAGCCAAGCAGTTATATAATTGGCTAATTGAACCCTTTCAAAGTGAACTGGATCGTTTAGAGGTAGAAACCATTATTTATGCTCCTGATGGGCTGTTACGTTATATTCCCTTAGCCGCCTTGTATGATGGAGAAAAGTGGCTGGCCCAGCGGTATCAAATTAATAATATTACGGCGGCTTCTTTAACCAACTTCAATGTTGCTCCCCCAAAAGACCTAAAAATATTAGCGGGTGCATTTACTCAAGGCACTTATAGTGTAGAAGTGGGAACGCGACAATTAGCGTTTTCTGGGTTACCTTTTGCGGGAAAAGAAGTAGAAAATTTGGCGGCAACTATCCCGGGAACCATGAAACTCATTGATTTGGACTTTAACCGGAGTGCCACCACCTCGGGAATGAGCGATCGCAATGTGATTCATTTAGCCACTCACGCCGCCTTTGTCAACGGTCAACCGGAAGATTCATTTATCATGTTAGGCGATGGCGATCGCATCACCTTACGCGACTTAGAAGACTGGTCCTTACCCAATGTCGATTTAATCGTCCTCAGCGCCTGTCAAACCGCAATGGGAGGACAAATGGGGGACGGAACAGAAATCCTGGGATTTGGCTATCAAATGCAAAAAGTCGGTGCAAAAGCTGCCGTCGCCTCTTTATGGTCCGTAGATGATGGTGGAACTCAAGCCCTGATGACTGCTTTTTATAATAGTTTAAAAACTGGCAATAACAAAAGTGCCGCACTTCAAGCCGCTCAACTTGCCTTACTAGAAAGCGATTACAATCATCCCTATTATTGGGCTTCTTTTATCCTAATTGGCAATGGGTTTTAAGACTATTAAATAAACGCTATCATTGGCCTCCATCATTCATTCAAAGGCATTCAAAGGAGAGAATCATCAAATCAAGGAGTGGGAGCATCGGGTTCCCTCCGGTTAATTTACGCCCATGTAGAAAATCTCCCCTAAAGGTAGAAGCGAGCAAGGGAATCGCCTCTACCTTTAGGGGGAATTATCAAACTTTGCGTAAGTCCTGAAGGTATCGCCTTTTACAGACAGAATGATAACCTAAACAGGTATAATTAACCACAAATTAGGTCTATAAACTCGTTTTTTTGTCCTAATGATTGAACAGGAGACCCTTGCTTTAGACCCAATGTAGATTACACTAACTGAATCAGACTTGAACCCGAGAGAAATATATGACAATTGCCCTAGAAACTTGGACTCACAACACGATCGCCGTGAATGGAATCACCCTGCATTATGTGACCCAAGGGGAAGGACCCTTGATGCTAATGCTCCACGGCTTTCCCGAATTTTGGTATTCTTGGCGACATCAAATCCCCGAATTTGCCCAAGATTATAAAGTCGTTGCCGTGGATATGCGCGGGTACAACGACAGCGATAAACCTCAAGATTTATCAGCCTATCACATCCAAGAATTAATCAAAGATATTGAGGGAATTATTACCGGATTGGGGTATGAAAGCTGTGTCTTAGTCGGTCATGATTGGGGAGGGGCGATCGCCTGGTATTTTGCCTACAGTTATCCCCGGTTAGTGGAAAAACTCATCATCCTCAATATTCCCCATCCCGCCAAATTTGCCGAAGGACTCCGCAGCAACCCTCAGCAAATCCTGAAAAGTTCATACACCTTTTTCTTTCAGATTCCCCTTGTCCCCGAGTTACTCTTTCAATTCAATGATTATCAGGCCATTGAAACGGCATTTCAAACCCAGGCTGTGGATAAAAACGCCTTTTCCCCGGCTGATATTACCGCCTATAAAAATGCTGCCGCCAAACGGGGTGCGCTGACTGCCATGCTCAACTATTACCGGAAAACAATGTGGGAATTAGTTTTTGACAAAGAGTGGAACGTCTTAGAAGTCCCCACCCTGATGATTTGGGGAGAAAATGATACCGCCCTGGGGAAAGAATTAACCTACGGAACTGAATCCTACGTTCGGAATTTACAGATTCGTTATATTCCAAATTGTAGCCATTGGGTACAACAAGAACAACCCGAACGGGTGAATCAGTATATGCGGGAATTTTTATCAGCAAGCCTGGAATCCTAAACGTTTTTTGGGGGTTAAGGGGACTCCAAAAAATAAAACATCCAAATGTTCGTAGTAACCCCTTGACGGGGTTTCTTTAAAGAGGACTCAGTAACGGAGTGACTACGAACGTCTGGATGATTTATTTTTTGCAATCTCCTTAGAGAAATTTAAAAGGGCATAGGCATCAATTGGAGGGTTCCGAGATTGATATCTTTGGGGGAGAGCGATCGCACCTCAAACAAAGCCAACATATCCTTCTGTTGAGGATTGCCACGGCTTGCTCCCGTCAACCCCATTGCAATCACCAAACCACAATATCCCTTAGTTTTCTTACAGCGGCCATCCCACTTTTTACGCGCCGCAACGTGAACCGGGTCATCTTCCATAAACTCTCCAAACAGAAAGAGTTCACCATTTTCAGCTTTTAAAATGCCCAAATCAAAGCGATTACCGCCGATGGGGTCTTCACCGGGATTAAAACCAATTCCGGTTACTCCCCCGGCTTCTTTTAAGGTTTCAATCATCGCTTTAGCCTTGGGTCGAGAGGTTTGAACTAAGATAATGGGCAACCCATCGCCGCTGGCATGAACTTGAGCGGATTGAAAATGAGAAGCTGAACCCTCTAGTTCTTTCAAAATTTCCCAAGGAACGACCCCGAGACTGAGGAACGAGTTCGGTGGCACCAAATCATCGCGTAACAAGGGTTCATCATCATCCTCATCCTCGTCATCCTCATCTTCCGTGGCACTCATACTCATTTCAAACAGTTTGGCAGCGAGTTCCGGCATGGTGCTCACCGTCACCGCCACATTCTGAGGACCTGGGCGATCGCCCCCTTCGGGAATCGGAATTTGATAGCGTTGGCTCAACTTCGGGAACTTGCCGCCCGTTAGCTTGCGGCGCACACTGCGGAAAAAGCGAGCAAACGCATCCAGGGCCAAAATTGTCAGTAGGGCCTCCTCATCATAGAGAATCGCCCGCATTCCTTCTAAGGGGTGGAGATTGCCAAAAGTGGGCTGGATCTCGCTAGGAGGGAGGTCCGAGAGGTCGATATCGTCATCTTCCTCAGCACTTTCAAAGGTAATAAACAGGCAATCTTGGGATAAAAAGGCTTCTTCTAACCGTTCCGGGGATTCATTGGCAATCACCCGCTTTCTAAACTGAGTTAGGGATTCCAGGGACCGATATAACAGAATCCCATAATCCAATCCCAGCATCCCCATGACACAGGCATACAGGGTTCCCATATCCCACCCTTCCAGTTCAATGGAGATAATTTGATGATCCGCCAGACATTGCCAGGGACCTGCCTGCCAGACTTCATAAGCTTTGGCTTCTAAACTCTCCACATACTGGGGGGGTAGCAGAGGCGGTTTGCGATCGACTACATCCTGAAACCCGCGAAACAGTTCATCAATCAGGGGGAGGTCCGGCACATACTCAATGGAAATGCCCAGGTCCTGAAGGACGCCTCGCAGAAAAAACTGGATTTCCCGGTCCTTGACCACGATTTTCTGGGGTCGCCCGGGAAGAGCTGGACTGTGAGGGTGTTCCATAGCCCTGAGCAAGGTGCGAACCACCGCTTCGGGACCCGTATCTGGGGAAACCACATCCATCGACCGGACGATTCCTTGGGACCCATCCACCCACATAATGCAGTCGCCGCCATTTTCTGAATCATAATCCGATAACGCCGAGGAGCCTATAGGCAGCGGTTCGGACATCGGACGGCGATCGCCTTCCCAAACCGAAGGAATTTGTTGGAGTTGTTGTAAGCGACGAAACGTAGAGCGGTTTAAACCTGCCATAAACAATTCATTATAAGGTGTACGCACAGATGATTAAAATAGCCAGTTAACAGGTCAATCAGTGAACCTAAATCAATTTAAAACTAGCTCGAATTCCCCAATTTTCTCCCCCAGGGCTGCGGTGGAATCTTCAATAAATCGGACAAGAAACCCTCTGGCTCTCTCTAATTTTCTGCTCAATGGTACAGAGGAGAAACCCCAAACCCGGTTTGTCTTCCCTCTCCTGTATCGATATCATCAAGTAGGGTAAGCCTGAACCCTTCGTCCCTCCCAGTCAAGATATTTATTCCTTATTTCCATCCTTTGTAAGGGATAGGTACGGGAGAGGATGGGCATGGGGTTAGGGGTCCGAGGTCCATTGATGGTTAATTTTATTCACCGCCTGACTCTGATTCAAAACCATTGAAAACAACAATAAAATCTCCCAGAATGTCTCAATACTTTACAGAAATTGGGTCGGAGTTGTGGAGGAAGTCAGGACTAGGCATCCATTATGAATTCACACCCCCTTGATAACCGTTCCACCCTTGTGAGGAACCGGCTGATTTGGTCTTCTTGATCCTTGCTCATTTCTCAGGTGTGTCATCGGATGGTTACCCTCTCCCTAGGTTCCCCTACTGCCGTGCTGCATTCCTCGCTACAATGAACGTAGAAGAGACTAAAGCCCTCTCAGTATAGAACAGCAACACAGACAACAGCATAGCTAGAACAGCTCAGTTAGAACCGGAATAAGGAGACCAGTAAACGAATGACACAAGCAACAGAGCCTCAACAACGCGGAATTATCGTCACCGATTCTGCCATGAACCATATTAAGTCCCTGCGGAGCCAACAAGGGGGGGAAGACCTTTGTCTAAGAGTTGGCGTGCGCGGGGGTGGCTGCTCCGGGATGTCCTACACGATGGATTTTGAACAGATCCAGAATATTCAACCCAACGATGAAGTCTTCGAGTATGAAGAAGGCTTCAAAGTGGTTTGCGATCCTAAGAGCTTGCTTTATATCTATGGCATGGCCCTTGACTACAGCAATGCCCTGATCGGCGGTGGTTTCCAATTCACCAACCCCAACGCCACTCAAACCTGTGGCTGTGGCAAGTCATTTTCTGCCTAACTGGCACCTCCCATTTTAACCTCTTTTGCAATCGCCACCGTCCCTCCTGATTCTCATAGACTCTAAGCACCCAGGTCAGCTTTCTGACCTGGGTTTACTATTTTGGGGCTTCTGTCGTCTCCTTGTCAAAGGCAGAATCAACCCCGAACCCAGAAACGACTAAAGTCGTTACTACAAACAAGCATCCCCCCAATCTCCCCCATCTCCCCCATCTCCCCCATCCCCCCCATCTCCCCAATCCCCCAATCTCCCCTGAATTGAAAAACCGGACGGCCTTTTGGATACAATCGAACAACTGCATGAAAAGAACCGCTTATGACTGAAACCGTTGAATCTCAATTTACCAGTGGCGTGGAACGCTACAAAGCTGGTGAAGGCCCAGACACCCTAATTCCGGTGTTCCGGGATATCTGCGATCGCGCCCCAAAAAATAGTCCCGCTTGGACTTGTTTGGCGTGGCTGTATTTATTGGCCGATAAACCCACTCCCGCCTATAAAGCAGCTCAAAAAGCGGTCAAACTCAATCCCCAAGATGCTCAAGCTCAGGTTAACCTGGCGGTAGCAATGCTCGATAGCGGTCAAAAAGGCGTCCGCACTCACATCGAAATCGTCCAACAACTGATGATGGTTGCGGCAGAATTGCGCGATGAGGTGAAGGACAATATCGAGGAGGGATTGAACCGAAAACCGGATTGGAAGAGTTTACAACGGGTCAAAAACTGGCTGTTTGAATAAGCTTCCCCTTTGGACTGAAGTGCCAGAGGCGATCGCACTTTCCTAGACCTTTCATTTAATTTTTAACCTTCAATGCCTGCATGAGAGCCCTCTCCAATCTTCATGCAGGCTTATTTATTTTTACCTCTCCCCTCTCGCCGGAGACGACTAAAGTCGTCACTACGAACGAAAGAAGAGGTTTCTTCCCTCCTACGTTTGTAGTAACGACTTCAGTCGTTTCTTCCCTCCTACGTTTGTAGTAACGACTTGAGTCGTTTCTTCCCTCTTACGTTTGTAGTAACGACTTCAGTCGTTTCTTCCCCTCTTACGTTTGTAGTAACGACTTCAGTCGTTTCTTCCCCTCTTACGTTTGTAGTAACGACTTCAGTCGTTTGTTAACCGTTGTTTGTAGAACTCACGCAAGCTTGATGATGCCTCCCTCCGGTGCAAAATCTACCCTCCCCAACATCCTCCTCAAGGGACCTAGGCTATTTTTCCTTTTTAGCACCTAAAAAACTGTCCACTATCCAGGATCTTACCCGGATAATTTTTTTTCCCCGAGTAGATCATTATTAACCCTCAACAAACTCTAAATTTTTGGGTAAATCATGCGATCAACTGATTCTTTAAATCAGTTTTTACCCTCATGGATTAACCTCCGGGAGTTTGTAAACTCTTCTTGCATTTTAGGCCCTTTCAAGAAAAGTTTACCATGCCTCACTTCTTTACCACTTCATCAGCATTTACCCCTTTTATCTTATGAGTATTTCTCGCCCCTATAAAGATTTGCCTTGGAGTTGGGATACCAAATCCCCAGAAACGTTACAAAATGACTGCCAGTGGCTTGAATCCATTGTTAAAAATTCGGCTCCCTTTTCTGATGGATGGGTGAAAGCCCGAATCGTGCAGCTTGCCTATAATTGCCCAAACTCTCAAGATTTTCCACAACCGAAAAACCGAGGAAAATCTGCCAACCGAAAGCCCATGACAACGGCCCAGCTTTTGGCCTACGGAGGCAAGCTTTCGGAAATAGAAATTGTTGAGGCGTTACAGGAGGAGTGTGGGCAATACTGCCAAACTCACCCCGTCGCCGACTTTTCTTATTTTCACAAAACGGTGGATGAAACCTATGTGATGGCGACGTTGAATAGCTGGTGCGATCGCCATTTTTCGGAAAAGTCTGCGCGGAATTTTGAGATCTACCAAGACCTGGTTTACCCTAATGTCTTTTTAGTCATTAGCACCGCTTTCATTTCCCTCTATGTAGACCGTCAATTGCCTCCCCCGGAACGATTCCGGGCTTTATTTAATGTGGATGAATTCGCAGAAATTGTCGGGGAGGGATTTTGCGATCGCATGACCCTCCGCACCCACGGCTATGCGACCTCTGCTGCCACATTTTATGATTTATTCAGGAACGAGGCTAAAGCATTAAATCGCGAAGAGTCTTCCCCGGATAGCGGGTTAAAAGACAATCATTTTTATATTGGATATCATTGGCCCAGTGAACAACCCTTTACCAGTCCGGGATTATGGAAGGATTTCTCCAATAATTGGGGCGTTATTTTCAAATTCTCCTTTGTGCTTTCCGGATTTGCTGGCATTATTGGCACCGGATTGTATGGGATGGTCAAATTGCTCGGACTTCCCCTGTTCAAAGGGTTAGAATTCCTGCCTCTCATCGGTCCCATTTGGAAGGGGATCCAGTTGAGTGCGGTGGGTCTGCAATGGTATTGGGTGGTCCCCCCCTTGTTTATCCTCTGGGTGCTGTTGATGCAGTGTTTGCGGGTGTTGGTTTATCAGCGCGATCGCTACCGGGCGATTCACTATGGGGCCCCGGATTTAGCCGAATTCTTTTGGCGCTTAGACCGCGCTCTGAATCCCCAGGCTTTGAAAAAAACCCAAAAGCCAAAAATAGGAGCTTTAACGCCGGACATCGGCTCGATTGAAGTGAAAAATCAGGGCTCTGTGTCCCTGGGCAATCATGCCGTTTCTGGGTCTAAGGCTGAGATTGGGGTGAACTTGGTGGGTCACAGTATGGGAGGACTGCTGCTGGTCAATACTCTACGAATTTTGTCCGATCGCTTTGGCAAGGATGAGGAGGACATTGAGGATCCAGATCGGGCAGAGTTCAGCAAGATTGGCGATCGCCTGCGACTGGATAAATTAATTTTGGCCTCCCCAGATATCCCCCTGGAGTTCCTCCGGGAGGGTCGCAACAATTACGTTCGGTCCGCCATGCGTCGTTGCCGTCAAATCTACCTGATGTCAAGCGATCGCGATATTATCCTGCGCTATATGCCAACCCTCGGCAACTGGTTTAGTGAACCCAGCATCGAAATGTCCGCCTATCGTCTAGGAAATGTCTACCTCCAACCCTTAGACGATCGCGACCCCAACCCCAAGTACCACCCTTACATTCGCAATGTCTTGGTCTCCCAAGCAGCGGCCAGTCCCACCTCTGCTTATGACCTGTTTGAGCGCTTTAACTATATCGACTGTTCCGAGACGATTGGCGTGAATGGTATCTTTTGGCCCCTGAAGTCTCATCGAGGATTGGCGATCGACTTGATCAATACCCTGATGTTTCTCCTGAGTCTGAGCTATAGTCGGGTCTTTGGCCAACTGGATTTACATGGGGGCTACTTTTTAACCCATACTGCCACTTTCAAGATTTTGAAACTGCTGATCAGTCACAATGGGTCCGAAGCAGAAATCAACGAGGGGATTAAAAAGTTGATTCCAGGCACAAAGATCCGGTTTTTACCCCGTCAACCCTTTTTGACGAAGGATTAATACGGAATCAATCGGGTTGCGATCGCTCTATAAAAACCCGCACCCTGGATGGAGGGTGCGGGTTTCTGTGTTATTGGAGTTCAGGGCGTTGTTGACGCAGGATAAACTCAGCGATCGCCAAATCCATTGGGGTGGTCACTTTCAAATTAGTCTCTTCCCCGGGGACAATTTGCACCGGCAAGTCACATTTTTCAAATAATGCTGCATCATCCGTAACCTCCCATCCCTGGGATTTTCCGCGATCGTGGCACTGTTTCAATAAGGCAACGTTAAATCCTTGGGGGGTTTGGGCGGCCCAGAGTTGCTGGCGATCGGGCGTCTGTTCAATAGTTTGGGAGTCCCGGGCGACAATTTTAATGGTGTCTTTGACCGGAATTGCCGCAATTAACCCAGGACAATGGCGAAGGGACTCGGCACAGCGATCGAACAGGTCCGGGGTTGCCAGACACCTGGCCCCATCATGAATTAAAACATGGGTCGCGTCTGGCGGCAGTCCCTGTAATCCGTTGTAAACCGATTCTTGGCGGGTACTGCCGCCTTGGATGAATTGGACAGGTTTGTTGGGAGGATTGGCGGCTAAAATCGCTTCAAAGTCGGGCCAGTCTTCCGGTTGACCGATTAACCCAATCCAACGAATTTCGCGGGAGGCATCCGCCGCCTCTAGGGTCCAGGCAATCAAGGGGCGATCGAGCAAGGACAGGAGGAGTTTATTGCGGTTGCTGCCCATTCTTCGCCCCATGCCAGCGGCGGGTATCAATAAATGCACGGTGGTTCCTCTAAAGCGTTTGGTTACAAAAATGGGGTATATCTGAACCCTCATCCCCCAACCCCCTCTCCCATCTTGGGAGAAGAGGAGCCAGATTCAAAGTCCCTCTCCCAAAATGGGAGAGGGATTTAGGGTGAGGGGAGATGACGAGTAAATAATAATAACTAGAGTAGAGGCGTAGGGGCGATCGCAACGGGTTTTAGCTAATTTCTGGCCGGTGGTGGGGTTGAGTCAGAAGATTCTGGATCGGATTAGGTCTCCCATCGCTTAGAATGAGTCTGTTTAGTAAGCTCCATCAATTGAGATGCGAATACTGGCCCTTGTCCCAGGCGGAATCGGCGACCAAATTTTATTTTTCCCGACGTTGGATAGCCTAAAACGGTTATATCCCAACGCTTACATAGATGTTGTTGTGGAGCCTCGGTCGAAAGGTGCTTACCGGGTATCCAAGTTTTTTCATGACAAGTCCCTCCAGGTGCTGCCGTTTGATTTTAAGGATCGCAACGGGATGGCGGATTGGGGGAATTTGCTGGGGATCATGCGCGATCGCGAATATGATGCGGTGATTTCCCTTGGACAGCGTTGGGTGGTGGGATTATTGCTCTGGTTAACAGGCATCCCCATCCGAATTAGCTACTCGGATTTGGGCAACTCCTGGTTGCTCACCAACCCAGTCCCGCTGAAAACTGAGCAGTATGCCGCCGGTATGTACCACGACTTGTTGCAGGGTTTTGGGGTCTCCATACCTTGTCCGGAGCTCTCGGTGACCCTGCTCAAGGAGGATTTACGCTGGTCCGATGACGAACAGCAAAGATTAGGCGTCAAAGACAGCGGTTATATTCTGATTCATGGGGGGGCCAGCCAACTCTCCCAAATCAAAGGATTAGATAAAATTTATCCCGTTGAAAAATGGCAGCAGATTATCCAGGACCTGCAAACCCGTCAGCCCCTGCCGGTGGTCTTGATCCAAGGGCCAGAGGATAAACCCTTATGCGACCAGTTGGTGAGGTCCTGTCCTGGCATTAAGGTGACTTCACCCCCGGATGTGGGTAAGTTGGCCGCCACGATCGCCGCTGCGAATTTGATGCTCTGTACGGACAGTGCGCCGATGCATCTGGCGGTGGCGGTACAGACCTATACGATTGCCTTGTTCGGCCCGACGGACCAGGCTAAATTGCTGCCTCCGGGCGATCGTTATATCGGCATTCAATCTTCTACGGGCAGAATTGCCGATATTTCCCCGGAGAAGGTCCTAGAAAAAGTTTGGGGAGGCTAAAGCGAAGATATTGGGAATTAAGAATTAATCATCTTTCATAACCAGGTCTGACCCATAACCGCAGAGGGTAGGGGCAGTTCATGTACTGTCTCTACCCTCTGCGGTTACATCCTCCTGTTCAAGCCTCCGTCCTGATAAAATTCGGACTGATTAATTTTTAATGCTTGTTGAGTCTCCTTAAAAATCCCTGATGAAACCCGCAGTATTCCTGGACCGAGATGGCGTTTTAAACCAAGAAGTTGGATATATTCACCGCCTTGAAGACCTGAATTTGATTCCCGGTGTGGCCGCAGCGGTCCGCCACTTAAATGACCGAAATCTCTTCTGTTGTCTGGTTTCCAACCAATCAGGTCCGGCGCGCGGATATTACCCCGCTTCTCATGTGGAAGCGCTGCACGATCGCCTCTGTTACTTATTGGACCAGGAAGCGGGGGCCCGGTTGGATGCGCTTTATTATTGTCCCTATCTAAGTCCTCCAGAAGGGGGAACGCAGCCCGAGTTTACCCGGTGGACCACTTGGCGTAAACCCAATACGGGAATGTTAGTGGCGGCAGCGTGGGAACATGATTTAGACCTGAGTCAGAGTTTTATGGTGGGAGATAAGGCAACCGACGTGGATATGGCCCATAATGCGGGTTGTACGGGGATTTTGGTGAAAACGGGCTATGGCGATCGCGTGTTGGGGGGGGAATACCAACACCACACCCATCCGGATTTCATCGCCTCAGATTTAGCAGAGGCGGTGCATTGGATCACTCAGCAGGGGTCCAAATCTGGGAGGAGTTAGGGGCGATCGGCCCTGATTTATCCGGTTCCTAATAGGCCCCCTCTTTGGCAAACACCACCTTCACCGTCTGGAATAAAATCTGGAAATCCAGAGAAACCGACCAATTTTGAATGTAGGTCATATCCAGGCGGAAGACTTCCTCAAAATCGACAATATCCGATCGCCCAGAAACCTGCCATAATCCCGTAATTCCTGGCAGGACTTCATGGCGCATAAAGTGATGTTCTGAAAAGCGTTCCACATCTCGCAAGGGGAACGGACGAGGACCCACTAAACTCATCTCCCCATTTAAAACATTGATAATTTGCGGCAGTTCGTCCAAACTGTACCGCCGAATAAACTTGCCAACTCGCGTGATCCGGGGGTCATCCTTCATTTTGAACATAATTCCCCCGGCCATTTCATTCTTCGCTTCCAAATCTTTTTGTAACTGTTCGGCATTCGTCACCATTGTCCGAAACTTCCAAACTTGGAAATGACGGCCTTTTAATCCCATCCGCACTTGCTTGTAAAAAATCGGACCCGGGGAATCCACCTTAATCAGGATTGCTAACAACAGCAACCCCGGACTAATTAAAAAGATAATGATGCCAGCAGCGACTAAATCAAATCCCCGTTTGATCCAGTAATCCCCCCCAATAATCGGCGGCGATCTAAATCTCATACTCGGGATGCCATTGACCATCTTAATCTCTGACCACTGAATCGGCAGTTCCAGTCCCAAGGGGAGAATTCTCAGGTGAATCCCGGCGCGTTTCAACTCCCAATAGAGATAAATTTGGTCTCGGACTGAGAGTTCAGAACAGACAAACACTTCGCTGACGGATTTTTCCCTAAGTCGTTGAATCATCTCCGACCAATCGTGGCTTTTTTCTCGGATCGAGAGGTCTTCTACATCACAAATTTTGTATTGTTTACTTTTAACAATAAATCGTTTAGCAGTTTCAATATCTTTGGGTTTACAAACTAAGCCAATGCGCTGACGGATTGCCCCTCTCTGCCGCAAATAAACAATGGTTAAATGCAGGAATAACCGCTCACTCAGCACAAAAGCGATGGCAAATACCCAAGATAGCAAGAAGGTTGAACGAGAAATGACCGCTTCGGGTTCGTAGAGGTAGCCAATAAATAATAAAACACACTGGGCAAAGCTCAAGGATTTGATGAGATTAAAAAAATCTCGTCGCCGATCATCGGTGCCATAAAGTCCCGCTGACGCGACAATCCCTAAGGTAATCACCAGAATCGGAATTAAAAATCCGGGTTTGTCATTCTGAGTGGCTATCAAGCTAAAGGCTCCAACGGGAGTGCCGAACTTGTCCGCGAGTAGCCACGCATAGCTCAACATCACACTATCGAGGACAATTAACAGGATAATCCGGAGTGAGCCAATGCCCGTCCCGCGACTGAGCTTGGCAATGAGTGGAGCACGTATATCAAGTTTTCTTTTATCCATTGTCTTGTCGGATGCACCGAACCGAGGTTAATACTCTTGGTTGTAGGATGTCTATTTTGACCCGATGTTCTTTAGAGTAGATGCCCCCCTCGACGACGCAAGTTTTGGATTTGCCATCGCTAAGACTAAAATAAATAGAGCCGTTAGTCTGTAGTATGCACCGACTTCATTCCTGGCTTAATTAACATAAATTGACACCCTTTATTTTTGAACGAGATGAGCAAAAGCCGGGGGAATATTCCAGGGAATTCATGGACTCTATTATAATGAGTTCGGGAGTGGTCCATACTAAACTTGACAAAAGAGTTCAGATTGTGATTCTGTTGCTGGTTTGAACGATACCCTAAGTGGCAATTTAGGGAGAGGTTGAACTGAACCTTGGAGGGTGGAAGAGGGGGTTAGATGCTCCCATCCTTGTCTGATGAACGGTGTCCGGTGATTGGGGTATTGTTTGCTATTGAAACGTGATTTAGGCCGATCGCCACAGCGGCCTGCCGATGGCTTGAGTGAAAGATGAACCTATCCCCTTGATTATCTCAGAGGTTATTCACGCCGAACATGGGCAACTAGACTCAATTTATAAAAAGTATTTATAGTTCAGCTCGCCAATGTTAAAAAAAAGGTGCAAAACCCGAGCTTGCATATCATAAGTCGCTCCTGTTGTCAACCCTCGAATGGCAGAGGTGAATGTTCCCTTGATTCCGGTCTGGGCGGTTTTGCGCCGGTTCAAACCTGGAGGGGCCACCTAAGTTGGCCCCAGGGTTACGGGGAGCAAAACCAGCAGATGGGGTGGTCACTCCCCGGGCCCCTACTGTTCACGGTTGCGGGATTACCGCGAGAGTTCGACACTCACCTCATTGGGAGCACGCCGTTTGAGATCAATCGATTCCGATCGCGGCAGCAAGTCATACACTTGACGCAACACATCATCAATGGACTCGTAAGAAACTTGTCCCTTGCCGTCATAAACGACTTTACCCTCTAAATCCAGGACAACGGTTTGAGGAACAACCCCAGAATAATAGTACCCAGGTTCCGTGGGTGCATATTCATCCTTGACGGGAATGGCATCCACATTCAGGGGTAAAATATCAGCGGCCCTTCCGTAGAATGCCTGAATCTGTGAAACAACGGCGGTGTATTCCTTGCAATCACTGCTGTCATCAAGGAAAAACACTAACACCGTGGCGCGATCGTCCCGGGAGAGAGACTGTTCTAGGGAGACTCTCGGTGGGACTAAGGAACCATTGCCACCATAGAGGGCGTAAATATTGCCATCAAAGTTATCATCGTTGAGACCGGCGATCGCCCCTGGGGTGAGCATCAACCACAGACAACTCACCATTGCGATCGCCACCACCAGTCGTTTCGCCATCACTCGACATAAGTCAACGGCTAAATTTAGAGATTTCTTGACAGGGATGCTACCCGCACCCAACCCAGAATAAAACATAGAATACAACATCAACTCTTGGGGAGACTCCTGCACTTGACTCTATCAAGTTTTGCCGGTTCTTGACGCACTTGCTTCAATAGACTTCTCGCAAAATTCAAAAAGCCCCCCTTTTTAAGGGGGGTTGGGGGGATCAATCCGGTATTTTGCCAGAGGTTTAATCTCATCTTGGCCATTGGCAATTCCCACCTCGCGACTCCTCCCCCCACTCATCCGGCGACAACGGGATGGGGGATGAAACAAAATCAAGGCATTCCTGAGTTTCCCCCCATCTGCCGGGGACTGTAAACCTTGATAATCCGGCGATCGCCTCCCATCTCGATCGCCAAGTCCACCTGGGAACCCGGACTCAATAGGGGCCTGACAAACAACTCCGGATGCAACGCCTTCCAAAAATATTCCACAAATTCCCCAATTTCCCCATCACTCATTCCCGCCTTACCCTGGGCCTTCATTTCCCGTTCCGCCTCCATCCGCCACTGCAAACTGAGGCGATAATCCTGGGGATACAACACCATCAATCCATCTAATCGGTCCCACAAGGGCAAATAATCCCGCAATCGCTGATTCATATCTCGGGCAAAACTGCGGTCTGCTTGCGTCATAATGGGCCAAGGGGGAGTCTCAAACACGGCCGGATCCAGGGGACGCACCCCCACAAACCATCCTTCCAATAACAGGATATCTACACCCTCAACGAGGGAGGGTTCTATGCGATCGCCTTGTCCCTCCCACAAGGATTTATCAAATCGGGGAACGGCAATGGTTTGTCCATCCCGATTCCGCAAGCGATCGAGGAGGTTAATTCCTAAGGCGACATCGTGAGTCCCCGGAGGTCCTCGCCAAATCAGACGCGGGTCCTCCTCTCGCAACTGCTGCCGTTCTAAATAGGTTTTATAAAGGTCATCGATAGAAAGGGCCAAGGTAGAATAGCCCAGATGACTCAAAATCCAGGTTAAAATTCTCCCCAGGGTGGTTTTCCCCGTTCCCTGTCCCCCTAGAATTCCTTGCATCCAGGGTCGTCCTAACCTCTGGTGAGAGGTGATCAGGTTCATCGCCAAGGGTAACCACAATTGCCATAACGGTTCGAGTCTTTTATCTGCGGGGAAGGGAAATTGCTCCAGGTGGGGTAGAATCACCGCTAATGCCTGCGATCGCGCCTTGAGTTGGGACTCCACCGTTTCCGGGGAAATCCCATACCCCTGAGCACGAAGGGGGTCGGCGAGTTCTTGTTGGATTAATGCTTCCCAAGTGGATCCGGTGGGTTGAACTCCCTGGTGCCACTCCTCCAGAATCGAGGCGATCGCCCACTCTTTTTCCATGAATCAATCTCCCTTGAATTCGGTGAAAATGGCGTTTAATCCGATTAACCATCCATTAAGAACCGAGGGTAAAGGCAAGGACGAATAGACTGTAAATCATGCCAATTTTAAAAGAATTGATTCCCTGGGCCAATAGCGATCGCTTCATTTGCTCGTGAATCCGATAGAAAAAATAACTATAGACTTCGGTTAATACAATTAAAACAGCCGCTACCATCACATCTAAGTTGGCATTTTGTCCGGCGATCGTACTAATTGCCGTTCCCAGAAAATTACCCATTAAAAAGCTAATCAGCAGTACGGATATCCGTCGCCACGGATTGCGTAAGGATTGCCTCAGTTCAGAAACGGCACCATCAAACAGACTGTTCAGACGGGTATTCTGCATAGCTTATATCATTATTAAATCTAACTTAAATCAAACATTGAGCTCGAACCCTGACCCGTTCAGTCCAAGACCCGATTCAGACCTAGGCGATCGCGCGGAACGATGGCGACCCTAAAGATGTCATCTCCCTCCCGCATTTCCATCCAGGAAGCAGCATCCACCGGTTTGTTAGATACAATAGCATATTCCAACCCTCTCCCCCATCTACCCCCTATCCCCCACCTCCCCCATCCCGATAGCGGTCAACCCAGGACCAAGGACCAAGGACCCAGGACATAAGACCAAGGACATAAGACAAATGACTGTAAACCATAACGGACCCTAGAAACACAAACAACTGATGAAACTTCAAATAAATCGCTTTTGGGATAATGAGAGTCAAATAAGCGTACCGAATAAGTTCGCTTTACTATTATCGATTTTGGGGCTAATAGGGATTGGATGGATTGCCTTTTTATGGAAATTAGGCAGTGTTGGGTTAGTGGATGAAACGGAACCTTTGTTTGCAGAAGCCGCCCGACAAATGGTAGTCACGGGGGATTGGATTACGCCTTATTTTAATCAAGAAACGCGATTTGATAAACCGCCTTTGATTTATTGGTTGATGGCGATCGCCTACCAAATTTTTGGGGTCAATGAATGGGCGGTCCGTCTGCCTTCCGCATTAGCGGCCATTTTTTTGATGGGTTTCGTCTTCTTTACCCTGCTTTATTTTACCGTTCCCCACTCCTCCATTGCCTTAGAAGCTAAAGAACCGGAACCGACCCGGAATATCCCTCGAAAAGCCTGGTTTTGTGCCGGACTCGGGGGGGCGATCGCCGCTTTGAATTTTCAAACCATTGCTTGGGGAAGAATCGGCGTTTCTGATATGTTATTGAGTGCTTGTATGGGAAGCGCCCTCCTGGCGTTCTTTTGGGGATATGCCAATTCCAATGCTTTCCAACAGCCTGAAAATCAACTTAAACCCCCTCTGCACTCAACTGTCTTAACTCCTGATGCCTGGTATGTAATTTTTTACATTTTTATCGCCTTAGCCATTCTCGCTAAAGGACCCGTGGGAATTGTTTTACCCGGATTAATTATTGGGTCTTTTGCAATTTATCTGGGGAAAGTAAAAGAATTATGGCGGGAAATCAAACCCTTGCGCGGGATTTTAATCATCACAATTATCGCTTTACCTTGGTATATTTTAGTCACCTTAGCCAATGGGGAAACCTATATCCAGACCTTTTTTGGATATCATAATTTTGAACGCTTTACTCAGGTGGTTAACAATCATAGTGAAGCCTGGTATTTTTACTTTTTAGTCCTGTTAGCAGGATTTTCCCCTTGGTCGATTTATTTACCCATTGCCATCACCCGCTTACGCTTTTGGAAACGCAGTCGCTGGCAGAATCAACCCCGGGCTAATCATCTGGGTTTATTGGCTTTATTTTGGTTAGGTGGTATCTTTATCTTCTTTACCATTGCCGTTACTAAACTCCCCAGTTATATTCTTCCCGCACTCCCTGGTGCTGCCATATTAGTGGCCTTATTTTGGAGCGAAGAGAGCTTTAAAACAGAGGGCGATCGCCAACCCAATCGCTTCCGTTTATTTGTGGGAGTTTCCGTCATCGGTAACTTAATCTTATTCTTACTCATGGCGACTGCTATTCTCTATGTTCCCCGACTCTTAGACCCCGATCCAGCCATGCCCGAATTCCCCCGAATATTGACCAATTCTGGGTTAATTGAACGAAGCGCTTTAATTTTAATGGCAACTGCCTTAGTGGGGGTAATTTTGGTCTTAAAACGCCAGTGGCGATGGATAATGGCTGTTAATATGGCTGGATTTGTGGCGTTTTTCATGTTGGCAGTTATGCCGGTTTATTTTATCTTTGATAGCGAACGGCAATTGCCGGTCCGCCAATTAGCTGAAATTATTGAACAGATGAAACAACCGGAACAGCAGGTGGTGATGGTTGCCTTTGAAAAACCTAGTTTAGTGTTTTACAGTCATCAACCCATTAAATTTTTTAGGCGATCCACTCAGGCGCGAGCATATTTGCACGAATTAGCGGTAAAAAATTCCAATCTGCTGCCGTTTTTAGTGGTGGGATATCCGGATAAGATTCAGGGGTTGGAAGTGGCTAATCCTGACGAGTATCAACTGATTGCTGAACGGGGGAATTATTTGCTACTGGAAATGCCGCAACAGTTGTTTTTACCCGAGGGAATAGGGATTAAGGATGAGGAGTGAAGGGGAACGACTGAAGTCGGGACGTTGAACGGGGGGAAGAGAACGACTGAAGTCGGGACGTTGAACATCGGATAACGCCTGAAGGCGTTACTACGAACTTCCCCATCTCCCCCATCTCCCCCATCCTTACAAGAGTAGGTTTTTTACGCTTAACTGCACCTGATGGTCCCCTCCCCTTGCCAAGGGGAGGGTTAGGGTGGGGTCCTCTTGGCATGGCGATCACACCTCAAGAGGAATGAGTGGGCCCAGAGTTCTCGCACAGGCGCGATCCCTCGTCACTAAAGAAAGAGGTTGGCACCCGCCTCCATACAGGCGCTTAAACCTTTAAGAGGGCGTTATGTGGCGGTAAGCGGAAGCTCTCCCGTAGGGAATCGCCCAAGAAGAACCCCACCCTAACCCTCCCCAAGACACAGGGGAGGGGACCGGAAGTAATCTTAAATGTGAGGCAAATCCCCCTGAACGTAAAAAACCTACTCTTGTAAGTCTCCCCCATCTCCCCCATCTTCCCCATCTCTGATTCAAATTTTCAACGCTTGGTTAATGGAATCGAGTAACTCCTCCATTGATAGGGAAGGGGGTAAGAGTTGGGTGGCGATCGCCTTTAAACTGGACCGGAATTCTCCGGGAGTGTCTGTTTCGTAGGTTTCCAAGGAGCGATCGACGATTAAAATGGCGGGGCGATCGGGAAGTTGTTCCAACACTTTCAGCGCCTCCATTGGGAACTGAGGGGGGACAGAATCGGGAACATAAATTAACAGTAAATCCACACTCTGATGTTGCAATTGCTGCCAAACTTCTGACCAAGAACGACCCATCCAACATCTAAACCCAGCAGTTTGGATATATTGAATCGAAGCTTGTAACCACTCGTGTTTGGTCGAGGTGGAATCCACGGGGAAACGGCCCAATTCCGCAGTCCCCGACCGTTTGGATACCCCCGGGGTAACGGCTTCGTATCGGTCTGAAAACTGGCACAGAATCGAGATATCAGTGGCTAAAATTGCCGGTTTAGAACTCATCCCCACGGCGACTTCCACTGCCTGGAATAACGCTGTGACATTGGGCCATTGAGCCTCCTGGGCCTTGTCGCTGCCATGAATGGGTTTGAGATAGGGAAACACCGTCAAACCGGGCACTTGGGAGGCAGATAGGGCAATTTGGCGATCGAGGGTCACCAGGGGGACCGCAGCGAGGGCGGGATATTGGCTAAATTGTTGGATAAACAGACTGGGGTTGAGCAGATGAGGGGCGGGATCCAGCAAGATGGCGTCCAGATGCCAGACTCGGGCCAATAATTCAGCTTGTTCGAGATCATCGGCCTCTAAAACCCGATAATGATAGGACGCAGAGGGATTTAACCCCGAGGCGAGTAATCCGTTGAGTTGATCGCTCAACCCGTTGCTGTCATCCTCGGGCGATCGCTCGTCGAGGTCCCGATATTCCGGGTCAAAGGGACTCAAGCGCAACACCGTCAGGGTCGTTTGTGGCGTTGCCAAACTCTCCGCTTCCGGGTCCTGCATTAACCCCTCTAAGGTTTTTTCCAGGGAATTTCCCTTCACCGGCAGGGTTAAAAATCCATTACACTGCGCCCGAATTGCCCGTTCCTTGTCCACCTCCGTTGCCATGACGATCGCCGGGATATGTCGGGTTTGTGGGTCAGATTTGAGCAGGGTCAACACATCCCAACCGGAGAGCATCGGCAAGAATAAATTCAAAAAAATAGCCCGAGGTTGTAAGCGTCGAGCCTTTTCCACCGCTTCAGTCCCTGCACGGGCGATCGCAACGTGATAACCCAACTCATTAAACCGTTCCGTCAAATCATCAATATATCGAGGGACCGCTTCCACAATTAAAATTAAGCGGTTCTTGGTGGGAGCTGTGCGTTCCGTGAGGGTCGTGGTCTGTTGCGGGGGACAAGGGGGTAACAGCAGGGTAAATTCACTCCCCACCCCTTCTTTGGAAATAAACGTCACATCCCCCCCATGAGCACGCGCAAGGCGCTGAGTTAACGCCAATCCCAAACCCGTTCCCTCAAATTGCCGCGTCATCGGGTTTTCCAATTGTTGGAATTTTTGAAAAATCAAGTGCTGTTTTTGGGCGGGAATGCCAATCCCCGTATCCCAGACGGTGAAAGCCAGCCAGCCTTCCCAGCGATTCACTCTCAGGCCAATTTCTCCGCCATTGGCAGTAAATTTAATGGCGTTAGAGAGGAGATTGTACAGCATTTGGCGCAGGCGCAGTTCATCCGCCACTGGGCTCGGTAAACCGGGTTCGAGTTCCAGGGTAAAGGGGATTTCGAGTTCGGTAATGGCGGCATTGCTGCTGCTGCCATGAACTGGGGAATCCGAGGGATGATGGGACTGTTTGGCTTGGTCAAAGGCGCGATCGCAGACGTCGGGAATACTCACAGGTTCGAGAATCAGTTCCATTTGTCCACTCTCGATCCGGGTGAGATCCAGGATATCGTTGACCACATTCATCAGATGTCGCCCACTGGTGTAGATCATTTGAGCATAGCGAGCTTGGCGATCGGTCAGGGGGCCAAGGGTCCGTTCCTTGAGCAGACTGGATAACCCCAGAACAGCGGTGAGGGGGGTTTTGAGTTCGTGACTGATACAGGCCAGAAATTCATCTTTGAGCCGGTTCATTTGCATTAAATCGGCATTTTTGGCCGCGAGTTCTTTGGCGACTTGCTGCTGAACCGTGACATCTTGAGCGAGAACCAACCAGAGGGATTCTGTCTGGGACCCATCCGATGGGATGGAGGCCGAAACTGGGGGGTGATTCCCGGTGGAGTGGGGTCCCGCAAATTCTGGCCCTTGTGAAGGGTCCAAGGGGGAATCCTGCCCGGACAGATGAGGCGATCGCTCTGAGAAAGCAAGACTGATCGGGATTTTCACAAACTGCCACACTCGGTCCGACCCTTTCGGTAACGGACATAAACCCCTGCTCAGAGGGTCTGAGTCTGGGTGTTCTAAGTGGTCCGGTTCCCGATTCGAGGTCGGTTGGAATGGGGTGCGGACTTCACCGGAGGGGTCAGTCTCCGGTTCCGAGAAGGAGTCAAAGTAAGTCCGCCATGCTTGGTTGTAAATGGCCACTTTCCCCGCTGAAGTTTGCAATTTCATCGGCAAGGGGATTTCTTCGAGGAGTTCCCCCAGGGGACGAACCGCCCCAAACGGCCAAGCTTTGATCCCACTGAGGGCCTCGGGACCTCCGGACGGTTGTTCTGGGACTGCAGGGGTTCGGGGAACGAGGCGGGTATTTTGGGCCAAAGCGGCGATCGCCCGGGGAAAATCCAACAACCCTAAGCATTTGCCCTCCGCATCCATCACCACCCACGCCGGTTGCCGAGGTTGGTCTGGGTCTTGGGTTTGGAGTCTCTCCCAGAACTGAGTTAAGCTCATCTGAGCCGGAACCCTTTCCACCGAGGCGACTGCTCGCGGACTCAATCCGGCCACTGCTTGCTGCCAAATGTCTAAATCATGGGCAGTCGGTGCATCCGGAACCCCTTCCCCATTCTGGCTGCCATTCCCCACCACCGCACAGAAGCGCGCCATCAAGGTGCCTAAATCCGTGTGAGGCAGGCTATTTCTCTCCTCGCTTAACCCCCACTCCGGATTCGTAGTTTCCCCTTGTAATAAATCCAGGAGCAAACAGCCCACATCGAGGACCCCCACCGGAGCTTCCGCTTCATCGAGGAGGATGAGGTGCCCAAATGCTGACATCCGCCCCGCGCTGATGCTCAAGCGATGCCATAACTCTGCTATACTTACCGCTTGCGGGCATACAGGGGTAGGGAGTGTAAATTCTTCTAAGAGTAGGGGGGTCTTTAACATAGGGAACTGGGGATGAAGATCTTGTAAAATTCAGAATGGAGTGTTCCGCTAACGGTAACACCCAGCAGTGGGGGATTGGCCTCACAGGATGCCTTTCCATCGGGCTTTTACTCTAACGCCTACGGCCTCCGGGTAGCGCTCAGATCAATCGGACAAGAAAGCGGGTTTCTTAACCACCTTGGTCCTAGTCAATAGAGATTTTGTGAAAAAATTCGGTTTGTCTTCCCTCTACTGCACCGACTTCCTAGTATGTCCTGCTTTGTTGTCTAAGTCATTTGGGATAACCGATACAGAATCACCCGGGAATCCGATGGTGGGCGTGAGGACAACCGCTCATGACTCCAGGTACGGATCAATTATGGATCTCAATGGGGTGTGACCCCGAGCAACCCATTACAATTTAGGTACAGTGTTTGTTGAATGTTTAACACAACCTTGAGCCACCAGTCATGGAGGCAGGGCAATTGAACGTTGCGGCTGCACGAGTAGTCAATTGGAACATCGATTTTCTAATAAGGTTTTGCAAAACAAACTGTCTATTTGTACTTTCGGGCCATCGGATATCCTGGCGCAATCGCTCACCCAGTTTTTGGAGAGCGATCGCTATGCCCTGACTTATTTTCAGGGGGCTGATGAGTTTCTCGCCTTCGTCGAACGAGAAAAGCAACAGCTTGACTGTTTAATTTTACAAGCTCATCCCAACTTAAAGGGCCTCACCCGTCAACTCCATCAACAATCCACCCTCTTGCCCGCAGTGATTGTCCACCTGGGTTCCCATCAAGCCAGTGAATCGGCCGAAACACCGGCTTCTGACCTCAACGATATCCTGCTAACTGCCGTAAAGTCCCCGGAAAATGGAGAGTTTGTCTCCTCCAAAGTGGTCTACCATACTGCTGAAAGCCACATTTCGGTACCTCAACTCCCCGAGATTGGTCGTGCTGTCGAAAAAGCGATCACCCAGTTTATTAACTTCTCCCCAGTCTCCTGGGAAAGCGATCGCACTCAACCCACCCCCAATTCATCTCCAGACACCTCCACTCAAAACTTTCTCGGCCCTCAGCAGCGAATGCTCGCCGAGAAATTGAGGGAGCGATTAGGATATCTTGGTGTGTACTATAAACGCAATCCCAAACGGTTTCTGCGGAACCTGCCTCCCGCAGAACGACAACATTTTTTAGATGAACTCCAAGCCGAATATCGTGATATTGTTTTGAATTATTTCTCAGCCGATGGCTCCCTCAATCAAAAAATTGATGAGATGGTCAGCACCGCTTTTTTGGCTGATATTTCCGTCACCCAGATTGTAGAAATACACATGGATTTAATGGATGATTTTTCCAAACAACTTAAACTCGAAGGACGCAGTGAAGAAATTCTCCTAGACTACCGATTAACTCTGATTGATATTATCGCCCATTTATGTGAAATGTATCGCCGCTCAATTCCCAGAGATGCTTAATCAATCTTCAATCCTCCCCCTCCTTATTTCTTCTCGGCTCAATTTTCACCAAGTGAATCCATGATTAACCCCAAGAAAACCTACGTTCTCAAGCTTTACGTCGCGGGGAACACCCCCAACTCGGTGCGAGCTTTAAAAACCCTCAAAGATATTTTAGAGCAAGAATTTGAAGGAGTTTATGCCCTCAAAGTGATTGATGTCTTGAAAAATCCTCAACTCGCCGAAGAGGATAAAATCTTGGCAACCCCCACCCTCTCCAAAATCCTGCCCCCTCCGGTCCGCAAAATCATTGGAGACCTCTCGGACCGCGAAAAAGTCTTGATCGGTTTAGACCTCCTCTATGAAGAATTACGAGAAGAACGAGAATTTGAGTGACATCCCTGGGTTCCCACCTATCCAAACTTCTCTCGATTAAATTATAATCCAAGGTCCATCATCCCTCACCCCTAGCCTTCTTGTCATTTTAAACTCGCCCTATGAATCTTACTAAGCCATCTGGAGAAAGCGAAGAACGTATGCCCCTTGGTGTCCATAAAATCCGCACTATGATTGAGGGATTTGATGACATCAGTCATGGCGGAATGCCAGTGGGTAGAACGACCTTAGTCAGCGGCACCTCCGGGACCGGAAAAACCTTGTTTGCGGTCCAGTTCCTCTATAACGGCATTACCTTTTTCGAGGAACCCGGGGTCTTCGTAACCTTTGAAGAATCTCCCAGCGATATTATCAAAAACGCCTATAGTTTTGGCTGGGACCTGCAAGGCTTAATTGACCAAGGTAAACTCTTTATTCTCGACGCTTCGCCGGATCCAGAAGGACAAGATGTGGTCGGAAATTTTGACCTGTCTGCCTTGATTGAACGGATTCAGTATGCTATTCGCAAATACAAAGCCAAACGAGTCTCCATTGACTCTGTAACTGCCGTCTTTCAACAGTATGATGCCGCCTCGGTGGTCCGTCGGGAAATCTTCCGCTTAGTGGCCCGTCTCAAACAAGTGGGTGCAACTACCATTATGACCACGGAACGAGTCGAAGAATATGGACCCGTGGCCCGGTTTGGCGTGGAAGAATTTGTCTCCGATAATGTGGTGATTGTCCGCAACGTTTTAGAAGGCGAACGGCGTCGCCGGACCCTGGAAATTTTGAAATTGCGCGGCACTACCCACATGAAAGGGGAATATCCTTTCACTATCACTAATGAAGGGATTAATATCTTCCCCCTTGGGGCCATGCGCCTCACCCAACGGTCCTCAAATGTCCGGGTTTCTTCCGGAGTCAAAACCCTCGATACCATGTGTGGCGGGGGATTTTTCAAGGATTCAATTATTCTGGCAACTGGCGCAACGGGCACCGGAAAAACCCTCCTGGTCAGCAAATTCTTGGAGGATGCCTGTAAAAGTGGGCAACGGGCGATGATGTTTGCTTATGAAGAATCCCGCGCTCAACTGCTCAGAAATGCTTACTCCTGGGGCATTGATTTTGAAGAACTGGAAGAGAAGGGATTGCTGAGAATTCTCTGTGCTTATCCTGAGTCGGCTGGGTTGGAAGACCATTTACAAATCATTAAAACGGATATCTCGGAATTTAAACCAGCTCGAATTGCGATCGACTCCCTTTCTGCCTTAGCGCGTGGTGTCAGTAACAACGCCTTTCGTCAATTCGTGATTGGGGTAACCGGCTATGCTAAACAAGAGGAAATAACGGGATTTTTCACGAATACTACAGACCAATTCATGGGTGCTCATTCGATTACGGAGTCCCATATTTCTACCATTACGGATACCATTTTGATGTTGCAGTATGTAGAAATTCGTGGGGAAATGTCCCGGGCGATTAACGTCTTCAAAATGCGCGGTTCTTGGCATGATAAAGGCATTCGGGAATACTCGATTAGTCATAAGGGACCGGATATTAAAGATTCGTTCCGCAATTATGAACGGATTATCAGTGGTTCTCCCTCTCGGATTTCCGTAGATGAAAAAACCGAACTCTCCCGCATTGTCAAAGGGGTGCAGGGAAAAACTGGGGACGAACTTTAAGGACAGGCATGAAAAAAGGGGCCAGTTTTAAACTGGCCCCTTTTTTGATGAAGTGTTAATCACCCAACGAGCACGGAGGGATTTGAACCCCCGACACCCAGAACCGGAATCTGGTGCTCTATCCCCTGAGCTACGTGCCCTAACGATCTCTAACTATATCACCTGTTTGCTAGAATAGCTATAAGTAAAAATACTCGTTTTTTAGGGACGGGGTTGATCCCCAGATGGGCATGGGTCAGAAGGATCAACAAATTCGGACAAATTCAAGGGTGGAACTATAGGCCAGGAGCTACTCCTGTGCGGGCTATAGACAAAACAGACTGGGCAGAACCGCATTGGGTATGAACTCATTGCGGTCCCTTCCTCTTGATACCTTCTCGGCGAGATGGCTGAATATTTGGCCGTTTAGAGGGAGGGTAGAGAGAAAACTTAAAAAAAGTTAAAATTTAGAGGGAATGTTTAAGATTTGACCTCCCCTATCTCCGAGATCACCGGGCGATAGACCGATAACTTTTAACTTTAGCCTGACCCCCACTCCATTCCCAAGACAGTCAAACTGATGAATAAACCGATCGCTGGACGTTATGCTCGCTATATTAAATGGCCTTCTGAGACCGAAGTTCCTCCGGTAACCTCGTTCGCACAAGAATGGGCGAAGCGGTATGTGCAGAAGCTACATTTGGAGTCCCAAGTAGAAGAGAACGGGGCCGATCGCACTGGCGTGGATGAGTCTGAGTTAATGATGCGGGAACGGGTGGGGGATTCCCTCCGGCAGTCGTTACGCTTATGTATCGCTCAAGGGTGGTCAAAAACTGAAATGCTTTTAGCACCCACTTTAAAACAGCATTCCATTGACTCCCAATCTCTGAATTCCTGGGAGATTGCGGCGAAAACTCATCAAATTTATGACCAAGCGCTGGTCTTGTATGCTCAGGGGAAATCTCCTCAACAACTGGCCGGGGCGATGTCTCCAATTTTGGGTAGATTGCGACAAGTGCAAGCGACTTCGGAACCTCTGACTCTAGCCTTTGTCAATCTTCAATTTTACTATACCGGGCAGTTGTTGTTGCAGCAGGTTTCCCAAACTGAGCGATCGCAACTGGAAGGGTATTTTAGGGTGATTCAGGAATACTTAAATTTACCCCTGCAACGAGTCTATGAAGCGGCAGCAAAGTTAGAGTGGGATGACTCTCCCTTGCAGGCGGTGAGAAAATTGCTGCCGGTGAGTTCAGAGATTGCTACAGAAATTTGCGATCGCATTCGGGAACTGTATCCCCGGTACCGCAGTAACAGCGGTTCCCTGACTGATGAACGCATCTACAAATCCAGCCTGCGTGATGTGGAGATGTTCCAAGTATATCTCTGGGCTTGTGTCCTGGAACAAAGTATTGCCTCGGTACAACAGGAGTTGTTTCCCCTCTGTGTGATGCTGTATCCCTCCTTGGGAGTGCAGTGGGAATTAGTGAGGCAAATGCTCAATCTGTTAGGACGACAATTGCGCGATCGGCTCACATTGGAAGAGTATGATTTATTTGTGCCTTACTTACGAACGATGTGGGAGATGTTCTCTCCGGCAGTCTTTTCTCCTATAGAGAAATCGGACAAATCCGAGGCGATCGCTGTTGAATCCGAGGACTTGTTTGATTCCAGTGAATCTCTGGGGAATTGGGTGGTGGGGTAGTCGGGTGGTTGTCTGGAGTTCCGGAAACGACTGAAGTCGTTACTACAAACGGGGACGGGGAAACGACTGAAGTCGTTACTACGAACAAAGAGGGATAACGACTGAAGTCGTTACTACGAACATGAAGAAGATAACGACTGAAGTCGTTACTACGAACAAAGAGGGATAACGACTGAAGTCGTTACTACGAACATCGGAGAAAGTGCCTTGTACTCCCTGATTTTCTCCTGACTCCGAATTGGGAGATAATCGCTAAAATGGGAAAAGATGGGGTAATTTGGGAAATTCCTCGTCCTTTTGAATCAACACGAGAGGTTAATAAACCAATGGCATTACAACAAGGTGATACAGGTTCGCAGGTCGAACAATTACAGAGGCAATTAGAAAAGTTAGGATATAACGTCGGGCGTTTTAACCCAAACTTTGGCCCTCTCCTTGAGGAGATTGTGAAAGCTTTTCAAGCGGAATCCGGACTGCTTGTCGATGGAGTTGTGGGAGAGCAAACCGAAAGTGCGATCGCTCGCGCTGTCGCCGGAATTTCCCTACCCACCAGCGTTTCCCCGCCTCCCGTCAGTCCTTCCGGGGATTTTACTACTGGCAATTGGCCGGAATGGCGGATTGTCACCCAAGGCGGATTAAATACCCGTAGCGGCCCGGGATTTGAATTTCCCGTAGAAAGTACCCTCACAGGCGGCAGTCTCGTCACCCGTCATCCCGATTATACGAATCCCGTACAAGGCGATCGCACCGGCAAACCCTGGTTAGTGATTACCAATCAAGGCACTGCCCAATTTATCCGCGCCAATAATAAATTTATCGAACCGGATATTCAATCTTAATAGACCTCTACCAAAATTCTCTTAAGCCCCCCTTTTTAAGGGGGGTTGGGGGGATCAATCCGAAATTTTATAAGAGGTCTATTGTATTATCCTAAGCATTTAAAATCGGTTTACTTCACCCCCCACCTTCACGCCGAAAAACCACAGACAAATTATTAGCAGGCATTTCCACAATTTCCAGTAAATTCAAGCCATTTTCAAGAGCAACTGCCTCCACCTCCTCTAAATTTCTAACCCCCCATTCTGGGTTTTGCTGTTGCAGCATTTCATCAAAACTTTGATTCGATGGGGCCGTATGTTTTCCTCCCCGTTTATAAGGACCATACAGGTACAAAATTCCCCCCATCGGTAAAATTCGACCCGCCCCCGCCATTAATCCTAAAGTCGCCGTAAACGGAGAAATATGAATTAAATTAATGGCAATCATTGCCGTAATCTCCGATACATTTACCTGGGAATTTTCAGGAGATTCAATTGACCAAACCGACTCGGCAACATTCAGGGGAATCGGAGGGAAAAGATTGTCTGAGGGAACCTCTTTCATCCAGGCGAGAATACTCTCCCGCAACATCGGTTCCGCTTCACTCGGTTGCCAGAATCGCGGTTTGAGACGAGGTGCAAAAAAGATGGCGTGTTCACCGCTGCCACTGGCAACTTCTAACACCGTTCCCGTGGGCGGGAGAACCCGACGCAATACCTTTAAAATCGGTTCACGGTTGCGTTGCGTTGCCGGGGCGAATCGTCTTGCATCATTGGGATGGTTCATTTCTTTTCTAAAATTTGCCCATTCAGGGGATTAACCTTCTAAAATTAGAATAGCAAACTGTCGGACAATCATCGAGCCTACCTAACTGAAATCATAATGATAGCAAACGAGGCGATCGCCTTAGAAACCGCACCCTCTTTCAACACTGAACCCGGAGGCAACGACCCCCATCGCTTTGACGTTCGGGAAGTCTGGTATCCCGTCTATTATCTGCAAGATTTGGACCAATCCAAAATCATGAGATTTACCCTATTGGGAGTAGATTTAGCCATTTGGTGGGATAAAACCGGACAATCTTGGCGGGCATTTGAAGACAAATGTCCCCACCGTCTCGCACCTCTATCCGAGGGCAGAATTAATGAACAAGGTTGGATAGAATGTCCTTATCATGGATGGGCATTTTCTGCAACGGGCAAGTGCGAAACGATTCCCCAACAGAATGAAGGCGGCAAAGCGGAACAGTCAGAACGAGCTTGCGTGAGGAACTTTCCCACCGCAGAACATCAGGGATTATTATTCGTATATGCTGGGAATCCGGAGAATGCAAAACAGACCAAAGTTTCCTTGATTGACCCTTTGGAAGAATCCCCAGAAAAGTGGGTTTGTTTGAACACTTTTCGAGACTTACCCTATGATGCCCTCACCCTATTAGAAAATGTTCTCGATGCCAGTCATATCCCCTATACCCATCATCGCACCGTCGGCAATCGTGCCAATGCGAGCAAGGTTGACTTGGAAGTGATTGCTTCTGGAAAACAAGGATTTGAAGGACTCTGGGAAGAAGGACCGCGCAAAGGCACATTAGGCAGTCAATCCACCCATTTCCTCGCCCCGGGACTGATGTGGCATGACCTCACATCCAAGCAATTTGGCAGAACCATGACAGTGGTTTATGCAACGCCAATTCGCAAAGGAGAATGTCGATTATTTGCCCGGTTTCCCTTCCAATTTGCCTCAAAAGTTCCAGAAACTTTTATTAAATTAAGCCCGCAGTGGTATTCTCATATCGGACAGAATGCCATCTTGGAAGATGACCAGATTTTTCTCTACCATCAAGAGCGATATTTAGAAGCAGCCGGAGGGAGTGAGAAAATTGCTAAAGCATTTTATCTGCCGACAAAAGCGGATTTGTTTGTGCTGGCATTTCGGAAGTGGGTGAATGAGTATGACGCCGACCCCTTTCCTGGGGAATCCTTTCCACCGTTGCGATCGCGCCAAGAGTTACTCGATCGCTATCATTCCCACACCATCCATTGCCGCAGTTGTTCCACCGCCTTGAGGAGAATCCAGAAACTGCGGGAAATAGCCGGGATTTTGGCTGCGATCGCCTGGATAACTGCGCCATTATTAGCCGTCATCGTCACGGAAAACACCGTTCCGACGGTTGCCCTTTCCACCGGAATTACCCTGGTTTTAAGTGCGCTATGGTGGGGATTAGGTAAGTTAGAACGCCGGTTCTACGAGGGGCGAGATATTCCGCCTAGGAACCTGCCGGAGAAGAAAAAGTAAGTTGCAACAACCGGCGGGGGTTCAAACCCCCGCCTAACAGCTAAAGTCGGATAAATCCGACTGCAAGTCTTATTCCGTGGTATTTTCAGTCGGTTTCCATTGGCATCTTGCAGCAGTGGCAACAACCGGCGGGGGTTCAAACGATTGGCGGCCTCATAGCTAAAGTCGGATAAATCCGACTGCAAGTCTTATTCCGTGGTGTTTTCAGTCGGTTTTAACCGACTTTAGCTGTTAGTTTGAACCCCCGCCGGTTATTGCAACTGCAAGTCTTATTCCGTGGTGTTTTCAGTCGGTTTTAACCGACTTTAGCTGTTAGGCGGGGGTTTGAACCCCCGCCGGTTGTGGCAACTTACCCCGCCGGTTGTGGCAACTTACCCCCGCCGGTTGTGGCAACTTACCCCCGCCGGTTGTGGCAACTTACCCCCGACGGTTGTTGCTCCCCATCTGGGTCATTTTATGCTATACAGAGACAAGGCAAAAAATCCCCTATGCCTCCCCTATTGCTATGCAAAACCCCCGCGATTTCATCAAGACCCACAAACGGCTCATCGGTGGCACCGCAATCTTATCATTAACCGCCTTGGGTTGTGGTCCTGCGGCTGGAATTTTAGCCGCAAAATATGCCATCGATGCCGTTGCCTTTTCCAGTTTCCTCGTCAATGTGCTATGCGGCATGACTGCCAATAATGTCGGCGCATTAATCGATAAACTCTTCAACAACAATCCCGATATTTTAAAGAATCAAGACTTAGGGAAGGCAACGGGAGAGGCGATCGCCCTGGGGATTCGCAAAGTTGCCAATGGGGATGAGTTTCCCCAATGGCAGAAGAAGAAGTTGCGCGCTTTGGCAGATAAAACCGTTGAGTATTGGCTGAAAATTGACCCCAAGGAACTGGAAAAAGAAGGGTTATCCCCCCTGGATGAGAGTCAGATTCGGTATGCTTTTTCTGCCAATGCTGGAGACTATGACAAACTGCGGGTATTAGATGAACCGCAGTGGCAAATAGTCGTCCGATGGTTGATGCAGCAGCATTTGGGGGCAGATGTGGCGAAGTATGAACCGGCAATTCAGGCGATCGCCCGTCACCTGAACCAGACATTTCCCACAAACCTGCGGGAAGTCTTGGCAGATGACGCCAAGGGGAAACAGGCATTCAAAAAGATGCTGTTGGACTTAGAGAGAGAAAGCGTGGGGATGTTGCGGCATATCTGCGATCGCCTGGACGAAATGCCCAATAAAACCGAACTCACCAACCAATTCGCCGAACTCAAAACCGCCTTACGCCAAGACAACCAGCAAATTACCCGCCTCCTAAAACAAATCTTGGCACAGTCACCACAACCCCAATTTCCCCATACCCCCCTCTACAATGTCCCCAATCTCCCCCCAAAATTCCTGCCTCGCCCGGAAGAACTGGCCGAAATAAAGCAGAAACTGCTCGGAGACGAGAATCAGAAACTGGTGATGACAGGGGTTTCCCGGCACGTGGGGGTGCAGGGGATGGGCGGCATCGGCAAAAGCGTCTTAGCTGCTGCCGTCGGGCAAGATGAGGATGTGCGGCGACGGTTTCCCGATGGAGTGGTGTGGGTGACCCTGGGTCAAACCCCGGATATTCTCACGCGACAAATCGACATTGCCGGTTACCTCCTGGGAAATCGCCCCTATTTTGAAGATACCCAACAGGGGAAAGCGCAACTCCGGCAACTGCTGGCGGATAAAGCCTGTTTGTTGATTGTAGATGATGTCTGGCAGATGCACCACGCCGCAGCATTTGACGTTTTAGGGTCTCATTGTCAGCTATTGCTGACGACTCGGGATGCCGAATTGATCACCGGATTGGGGGCGCAGGGGCATCAAGTTGAGTTACTGTCGGAATCCCAAGCATTAGGGTTACTGGCGCAGTGGGCGGGAGAACATCTGGAAACCTTGCCCCCAGAAGCGGCAGAAGTGGCGCGGGAGTGCGGGTATTTGCCCTTAGCGGTGGCGATTTCGGGGGCGATGGTCTTTGGGCAAGGGGCGAAGCGCTGGCAAAATGTCTTACATAAATTACAAACAGCGGATTTAGAGAAACTGCACCAGCAGTTCCCGGATTATCCTCATGACGATTTACTCAAAGCGATCCAAGTCAGCGTTGATGCGTTGGAACCCCCCCTAGCCCCCCCTTGCCAAGGGGGGGGAATAAGAGGGCGATATCTGGATTTTGCCATTTTTCCCGAAGATACCCCCATCCCGGAAGCGGTGTTAGTCGGATTTTGGGCCAGGGAGGGGTTAACAGAATATGACGTGCAGGATGTAGTCGATACCCTGGTACAACGGTCCCTCGCCTTCCGCGACCCCCAGGGGCGGATCACCCTCCATGACTTGCAGTTTGACTATGTGCGAAAACAGGTGGGGGAGATTGCCCTAAGACAAGAACGGTTTTTAAATAGCTATCGCCAGCGCTATCCCCAGGGATTTCACACCGTTGAGGATGATGGCTATTTTTTCCGGCATTTCATCACCCATCACCTGCAACACCGCCCAGAGGAAATCCGCCAACTGCTGTTAGACTTTCGCTGGTTGCAAGCGAAACTAGAGGCAACGGATGTCAAGACATTGCTGTGGGATTTTGATTCAGTTCAGGGGGGAGAGGAGGGCAGTAAACCCCTGAGATTGGTGGAAAGTGCGATTCGGATGTCGGCACATATATTAGTGGAGGATAAGACGCAACTAGCGGGACAACTGCTAGGGCGGTTACTGTCATTTGTCTCGCCTCCTGCTGTGGTAGTCTCAGAGTCTCGCTATTTGTGGGAAAACATTCCGCTTCTGGGGCAGTATTTACCAAAATATTCCCGAACCCCGCCCAAAAAAGCCACATCGGAATCGCTAACCCTCCCTGAAATTGAGTTCCTGCTGACTCAGGCAAAAGAGTATCAACGAAAACCCTGGTTTCGCCCGCTCACCGCCAGTCTCAACCCAGCAGGCGGGGCGCTGGTCCGTACCCTCACCGGGCATCGTAGGTCGGTAAATGCAGTTGCCATCACTCCCGACGGCAAACAAGCGGTTTCCGCATCATCCGATAAGACCCTGAAACGGTGGGATTTGGCAACGGGAGAGGAACTGGCCACCCTCACCGGGCATGATGCCTCGGTACGAGCAGTTGCCATCACTCCCGACGGCAAACAAGCGGTTTCCGCATCATCCGATAAGACCCTGAAACGGTGGAATTTAGCAACGGGAGAGGAACTGGCCACCCTCACTGGGCATGATGCCTCGGTACGAGCAGTTGTCATCACTCCCGACGGCAAACAAGTGGTTTCCGCATCATCCGATAAGACCCTGAAACGGTGGAATTTAGCAACGGGAGAGGACTTGGCCACCCTCACCGGGCATAGTGACTGGGTAACAGCAGTCGCCATCACTCCCGACGGCAAACAAGTGGTTTCCGCATCACGGGATAAGACCCTGAAACTTTGGGATTTATCAACGGGAAAGGAAGTTCTCACCCTCACCGGGCATAGTGACTGGGTAACAGCAGTCGCCATCACTCCTGACGGCAAACAAGCGGTTTCCGCATCCACGGATGGCACTTTAAAACTGTGGGATTTATCAACGGGAAAGGAAGTTCTCACCCTCACCGGGCATGGTGACTGGGTAAATGCAGTCACTATCACTCCCGAAGGTAAACAAGCGGTTTCCGCATCACGGGATAAGACCCTGAAACTGTGGGATTTGACAACTGGAAAGGAAAAGGAAGTGGTCACCCTCACCGGGCATGGTGACTTGGTAAATGCAGTCACTATCACTCCCGAAGGTAAACAAGCGGTTTCCGCATCACGGGACAAGACCCTGAAACTGTGGGATTTGGCAACGGTAGAGGAAGTGGTCACCCTCACCGGGCATAGTCACTGGGTATATGCAGTTGCCATCACTTCTGACGGCAAACAAGCGGTTTCCACATCACGGGATAAGACCCTGAAACTGTGGGATTTGACAACTGGAAAGGAAGTGGCCACCCTTACTGGGTATCGTAACTTTGTAACAGCAGTTGCCATCACTCCTGACGGTAAACAAGCGGTTTCCGCATCATTGGATAATACCCTAAAACTTTGGGATTTGGCAACGGTAGAGGAAGTGTCCACCTTCACCGGGCATAGTTCCTGGGTATATGCAGTCGCCATCACTCCTGACGGCAAACAAGCGGTTTCCGCATCCGACGATGAGACACTGAAACTGTGGGATTTGCCAACGGGAGAGGACTTGGCCACCTTCACCGGGCATCGTTCCTTTGTAACAGCAGTTGCCATTACCCCCGACGGCAAACAAGCGGTTTCCGCATCTTATGATAAGACTATGAAACTGTGGGATTTGGCAACGAGAGAGCAAGTGTTCACCTTCACCGGGCATAGTGACTCAGTAAATGCAGTCGCCATCACTCCTAACGGCAAACAAGCGGTTTCCGCATCCAACGATAACACCCTGAAACTATGGGATTTGGCAACGAAAAAGCAAGTGTCCAGCCTCACGGGGCATAGTTCCTGGGTAAATGCAGTCGCCATCACTCCTAACGGCAAACAAGCGGTTTCCGCATCATTGGATAACACCCTGAAACTGTGGGATTTGGCAAGGGGAGAAGTCATCGCGAGTTTTGGGGGTGACAGTGCATTCCTATGCTGTGCCATTGCACCAGATGGGGTGACGGTGGTGGCGGGTGAGGCGTCGGGGCGGGTGCATTTTTTGCGGTTGGAGGGGTTGGAGAAAGGGGGGAAGTGAGAAACCGGGTTTCTGTTCCACATCTGGGTGAAGTGGCAAAAGTTAGGGTAGAAACCCGGTTTCTGGTTGCTGAAAGGGGGTGGAATGGGTTCTGCTGCCCTAACTTAGAATAAACTCGGTTGAATAATCGTTTCATCGAGTCTTTTTTGCGCCATTTCCTGGTATTTTTTCACCAATTCGCAGCCGATAAAATTTCTCTCATGCTTGAGTGCTACCACCCCGGTTGTCCCGGATCCGGTAAATGGATCGAGGACAATATCGCCTTTTTGAGTCGAGGCGAATAGGCAGATTTCCACTAAGGGTTCTGGATAGACGGCAAAATGGGTATCCCTGAATTTCCCTAGGGGAATTTCCCAAACGGTTCTCTTGTTTCTGCCTTTCGGGTGAAACGCTTGATCCCATCGACCATCATGGAGGTTCTGATTTCCGGAGTTTTTGCCATGTTCTGGGGTGCTATTTCGTTTGCCAAAGTGATTCCTGCCGCCTTTCATTTTGGACTGTTCCGAAAAGGTGACATGGGGTTCCCGAATCGCATCGGCGTCGTAATAGTAGTCACTGGTTTTAGAAAATAGAAAGATGTATTCATGTTCCGTAGTCGGTCGATTTTTAACCGATGAAGGCATAGCATTGGGCTTTTTCCAAATGATATCGCTGCGGAGAATCCATCCGCTATCTTTCAAGGCAAATGCCACCCGCCAAGGAACGCCGATGAGTTCTTTGTTTCTGTAGGTGTCGCCTAAGTTGACCCAGAGTAGTCCATTCTCTTTCAGTTTGGGCTTTAATCGGTCAAAGCAAGTGACCAGGTTTTGAATATAATCGGTGAGGTTTTGTTCTCTGCCAATTTCATGGGGACTGTCTTCTTGTCCGGTATAGTTTCTATGGCCGAAATAGGGAGGGCTAGTTATGATGGTTTGGATGCAATTATCGGGAATGATTGCAGAGGCAGTGCGGATATCTCCGTGAATGACTGTGTTGAGGAGGGGGGTTAGGTTAGGCATGATTTTTGAGGAGGGAGAAACCGGGTTTCTTGCGACAATTTGAGTGAGGTGGCAACAGTTATGGTAGAAACCCGGTTTTTGGTTCTTTTGCTATAGACGGACTACTGTCGGCAAGAATAACTTGATTAATTATCCCGCAATTCATCAGCAATCTGGTCATCGTCTAAGTTAATTACTGGGATTTTCAAACGCCCAAGTTCATACATGAATTGCAGTTTATTCATTTTGCAAAAGTTGGCGGCTTTGCCGAGAGAAAGTTTCCGTAATTCAAACAATTTAACGGCCAACAAAAATAGTAATTCAGATTCTAATTCTTGAGGAGATTTGCCGGAGGTAATCAGCAAATCATCGGGATAGGGTAGGGATAGATTCGGCATGGTTATTTGGGGAGATGATGAGCCGTTATAATCAATTCCTCGAATCTGCGGAATCTGGCAAGGGGCCAGAGCTTGTCCACGTTATTATTTTACCATAAGTTTGGCTTTGGTGATTAGGTTATTTTGAATTTTGCCCAATTTTATCGTTTTGAGAGGCATCTGGGGAGGGGATTTTTTTAGAGGGAGAAGGGGGGTTTTATGATTGGGGATAGGAACGGGGGATAACGCCTGAAGGCGTTACTACGAACCCGGAAAAGAAACGACTGAAGTCGTTACTACGAACAATTGAATCCAACTAAAAATACCACGGGATAAGACTTTCAGTCGGATTTATCCGACTTTAGCTATTAGGCGGGGGTTTGAACCCCCGCCGGGTGTTGCTGGGGATAACGCCTGAAGGCGTTACTACGAACTGGGGAAAATTATTGATAGTTTAAACACGATTTCATGGATGAGCCCGCGCAGGAGAGGCTCTGTTTGTGTAGCCCCAGCCTTTAGGCTGTGGGGCGAAGAAGCCGGAAACGACTGAAGTCGTTACTACGAACGAAGAGAACGACTGAAGTCGTTACTACGAACGAAGAGAACGACTGAA
>JAMXFF010000051.1 GCA_025370845.1 Laspinema palackyanum D2a
GCGTTCTCTTCCATTTTACATCAGAGAGAACGCCTTTCCTTTTCTCGATTGCCCTTTAGAATGAAACAGCCCTACCTCAGCGGGATAGGGTGCAGGCAAAAGTTCCCAACCTAGTAACAATCCCCTATAATCAACAGAGTTTTAAAGATTTGTTGCAAATCGCCCCTTACCCCCTTGTCTGGATCCGGTAATCGGGGATTGAGGGAACTCTCAGCAATCCGGGAAATTCATAGATCTCTATGAAAGTTGCTCTCAAATCCCACGGATCCCAGTCCAAGCATAACGAGCGTTATGGAATTTATACTGTTCCCATGACCCAAAACTGGCTGATAAACAACCTAGGGACTGCCTTTCAGTCCGTCGCTGCTTCTCTCTCAAGGCCCCAAAAACGTCTGATCCTGTTGAGTCTGGATACGGCAGTCTTTCTGGTCGCCATTTATGGGGCGTTTGGACTCCGGTTCAGCGATCTATTGCCGATTCAACAAACCTGGCCCTATCTGTGGCTGATTTTGCTTCTGATGGTGATCAAGCCCTTGGTCTTCCTGGTGACGGGAATGTACCGCCCGGTGCTGCGGTATGCAGGCTTGGAATTTTTATTAATCGCCACGAAAGCGGTCCTGTTCAGTTCCGGGGCCTTTGTCCTGCTCGCCTATTTATTTGAGTTCCTCCAACTCCCGCGATCAGTTCTCCTGAATGATGCCCTACTCACCCTATTGTTGGTGGTGGGAGTGCGTCTGTCTCTGCGGTGGTTGGTGAATACCCTCATCGGTCTGCCTCGGCAAAATCAAACCCCGGAACGGATTGTGATTTATGGCGCTGGTTCAGCGGGCTCGCAACTGGCTCAATCCCTTGCCCATCACCCCAGTTACCAACCCGTTGCATTTGTCGATGATGACCCCTCGTTAGCCAATCAAAATATTCAGGGACTCCCAGTTTACTCCCCCTCTACATTACCCCGACTGCAACTCCAAAAGCCTTTTGATACTATTTTATTAGCCATGCCTTCGCTCGATCGCATCAGAAAGCGGCAAATTTTAGAAGGCTTACAGTTCCTGTCCTTGCCGGTCAAAACTGTTCCCTGTATTGGGGAAATTTTATCCGGTCAAGTCTCTATTAGTGAAATTAGAAATATTGATATCGCCGACCTCCTCGGGCGGGAAGAAGTCATCCCCGATCCAGAATTGCTGCGGATGAATATCACCGGCAAAACCGTTCTGGTGACTGGGGCAGGGGGGTCAATTGGCTCGGAATTGTGCCGCCAAATTGCTCAACAACAGCCGAAATGTTTGGTGCTATATGAATTAGGGGAATTTGCCCTCTATAGCATCGATATGGAATTAGCCGAAGCCTATCCCACCCTTAAGTGCGTCGCTTGTTTGGGTTCAGTGAATGATGAGCCGCGGCTGGCTGGAGTTCTGACCCAATATCAGGTGGATACCATTTATCATGCAGCAGCCTATAAGCACGTTCCCTTAGTAGAGGCCAATCCTGCTCCGGGAATTATCAATAATGTGGTGGGAACCTGGACCACGGTGCGCTGTGCGATCGACTGTGGGGTGGCTAATTTTGTGTTGATTTCGACGGATAAAGCCGTTCGTCCCACCAATATCATGGGGGCCAGCAAACGGGTGGCGGAACTGATTGTCCAAGCTTTAGCGGAGCGATCGGGGATTTCCACCCGCTTTACCATAGTGAGGTTTGGCAACGTCCTCGATAGTAGTGGTTCAGTGGTTCCCCGATTCCGCAAGCAAATCGCTGAGGGTCAAACCATCACCGTCACTCATCCGGAGATGACTCGTTATTTTATGTCGATCCCCGAAGCCGCCCGCTTGGTGATTCAGGCAGGAGCAATGGGAAAACGTGGGGAAATCTTCTTGTTAGATATGGGTGAACCTGTGCGGATTTATGATTTAGCCCTGCAGATGATTCAGCTAAGTGGGTTAGTACCCGGAAAGGATATTGATATTAAAATTACCGGCTTAAGACCGGGAGAAAAACTACACGAAGAATTATTAGTCGATAGTGCCAAAGCCAGACCGACTCAACATCCTAAAATCTTTTGCGCCCAAGAAGCAAAAATTCACTGGGAATTTTTACAGCCCCTTTTAGAGGCCCTGGTCCAAAAAACTCGCACCGATGATTTGGTAGCCATTCGAGCCGAATTGCAGCGCTTAGTTCCCGAGTATCAGCCTTCCTCGGTAGGTTTTCGGTCTCCTCGGTTAACATCCCGCTCCCCTTTAGAAGAACCCAAGGGGATTGGCGCTGCCAAATTGAATGGCTCTGGCAAAAATGAAGCAACGGTGTTATCGAGTCTACCTGTAGAGGGAAGAGGGGCTGGCAATGATAGCGTTACCCTACCGTAACAGTCCTACAGGATTTACGCATCGTTTGAGAACCCATCTTCAAGCCTAGGCTTCAGGAGGGAAAAATTTTTGACTGTAGAATGGGATGAAACCTTCGATCTGGGTCAACTTAAGGGTGTTCAAGTCTGTGGTGCCGATCGCCCTGTTCTCCCAGGATTTGGCTATCCAACCTCCCCCGGGTTGAGGTGACCCCCTCGATTCCCCGAGTTGATTGCTCGGGTATGACCCCAAAAAACAGCAGGGGTTCTTCTATCCCCCATCCTTGCTCAATTCCAATTTACCTACATAAATTCTTAAGCGACAACTCCATCTTTTAACTATATGGTCAGTTCAGAGTCCTTTTCTACCCCATCTCATTCCCATAGACGGTCTAGCAGACAGGACCTCAGACAACCGATCGCCCAATCAGTCTCCGGGTTGACCTTCTCAATGTTGATCGCTTTGAACACCGCACTCCCAGCGGTTGCCGAGTCCCCCTTAGCACCTGAACAAGAACCCCGACTCTTGGCCCAGGGAGCAGTCTTTCAAGAAGCTTATACCCTCGGTCCGGGCGATCGCATTCAAATCGATATTTTTAACGTTCCCGAATACAGTGGAGAAAATGGTCAACATCAAGTCTTAGTCGATGGCACCTTAAATCTCCCCTTGGTCGGCAGAGTCTCCGTAGAAGGACTCACGTTAGAACAAGCCGCTGGCAGACTCAGAAACCTCTATGCCCCCTATCTGCAACGCCCGGAGTTCCTGACCATCTCCTTAATGGAGCGTCGGCCCGTTCAAGTGGGAATTTCCGGAGAAGTCAGAAGACCCGGTTCCTATATCATCGCTATGAATGAAGCCGGTAGCCCTAGGCCCACCATCACTACCGCCATTGAAAGGGCCGGAGGGATTACCTCCACTGCAAATATTCGGCAGGTGCAGTTGCTGCGCCGGACTAGAGGGGGGCCAAATCAACTGATTACCATCGACCTCACTACCCTAGTCCAGTTGGGGGATCTCAGCCAAGACATCACAATTCGTGATGGCGATACGATTTTTATTCCCCCGGACCCCAACATTAATGCCAATGATGCCCGTCAGCTTGCTGAGGCCAGCATTTCCGGGGATTCTTCTCAACCCATCAATATCGCTGTGGTGGGAGAAATTAATAGACCGGGTTCCTACACCGTGGCAGGAGATGCTGAAGCCGGTGGACTCCTGACCCTTACTCGTGCTCTCCAAACTGCTGGTGGCGTCACTCAATCTGCCGAAGTCGGTCAGATTCAAGTGAGACGACAACCGAAATCTGGACCAGCCCAAATCCTCTCAGTCAACCTGTGGCAGCTTTTAAACGGGGATATCAGCCAAGATATTATTCTCCAACAAGGGGATACGATTTTCGTCCCTACCGGCAGTGGATTTAGCCCTGTCGAATCCTCTCGATTAGCCCAGGCCAACTTTGCCGGAGACCCCACTCAACCTGTCAATATTGCCGTAGTCGGCGAAGTCACTCGACCCGGTTCCTACACCGTCACCCGCATGGATGAGGCCGGTGGACTGTTAACCGTCACCCGCGCTTTAGAAACTGCTGGTGGCGTTACACAGTCTGCACAGCTGGGCGAAATTCAAGTGTTGCGCCAACCCCAGGCGGGTCCAGCACGGCGGATCCGGGTCAACCTCTGGGCATTACTCCGGGAAGGAGATCTCAGCCAAGATATCATTCTCCAACAAGGGGATACCATTTTGGTCCCCACCGGCACAGGCTTTAATGCGGCAGAATCTACCTTACTCGCTCAATCTAGTTTTGCAGGCAGTCCCAATCAACCTGTCAATATTGCAGTGTCAGGGGAAGTTGCTCGTCCAGGCTCGTACACTGTCACCCGAGTGGATGAAGCCGGTGGACTCCTCACCGTCACCCGTGCCTTGCAAACTGCCGGGGGAGTTACCTTATCTGCAGATATTCGCGAAATCCGGGTCAACCGCCGCCCGCAAGCCGGTTCTCCTCAAACGATTGTGGTGAATCTGTGGGAAATGCTTGATCGCGGGGATTTTAGTCAGGATATCATCCTCCAACAAGGAGATACGATTGAAGTGCCAACGGCGAGTAACCCCAATCAAATAGAAACTGCTCGCATCGCCACCACTAACTTTGCCGCGAATACCGCTACCCCCCTAAATATTGCGATCGTCGGAGAGGTCAACCGTCCCGGAACCTATACTGTTTCCGGGGAGGATGTCACCGCCACCGGGAATCTGGAAACTCTCACCGCGCCTAACACGGGTGGGGGAGTAGTGGGACTGCCCACCGTCACCCGTGCCATTAAAATTGCTGGAGGCATCACCCCAACTGCGGATATTCGGCGGATTCAAGTGCTGCGGCAACGCAACAATGGCACGCAACAAATTATTGATGTGAATCTTTGGGAACTCTTGGAAAATGGCAATCTCAACCAAGATGTTCTTCTGCAACAAGGGGATACAATTGTAGTACAAACGGCCACAAATATTGATTTAGCAGAAGCACCAAGACTGGCGACGGCCAGTTTCTCTCCCAACCGGATTCAAGTCAATATTGTGGGTGAAATTCAGCAACCGGGAGTGGTGGAATTACCCCCGAATGCTTCGTTAAACCAAGCGATTTTGGTAGCGGGAGGATTTAATAATACCCGGGCGGAAAAAGATGAGGTCGAACTCATTCGCTTGAACCCCAATGGCACCGTGTCTCGGCAAACCATTCCCATTGATTTTGCTCAGGGACTTGATGAAGGGACTAACCCCATTCTGCGAAACAATGATGTGATTGTGGTCGGGCGTACCCGGTTAGCGACATTCGGAGATAGAATTAGCCCAGTCGGGCAGGTGACCAATTCTGTATTCTCTCTGTTTGGAATCTTACGATTTTTTAATCTGTTCTAAAGCGTCGGTACAGTCAAGGGCAGACCCACCGGGTTTCTTTACACAATCTTTGCTAATCAGCAACAAATTGGGTCAAGAAACCCAGTTTTTGGTTACCTTGATCTCATCCGATACCCTGAGTTTAGGAACGTTCGAGTCAGGGTCGATCGCTGGAGCCATCCAGTTCTCGAATAACCTATCCTGATTCATCGCACAATCCTCTAACGAGACTGCTACGATACGAAGGAATACACCATCACCAGAGATTGACATGGAGAGCGCACCCAATCCTCAGCCGTTAACTCTTCACCACCCAGGCCATCCGTCACAGCTCGTGCCGATGCCTTATATGGCTGAATACCAGGATCCAGATGAGGAAGAATTGGATCTCGGTCAGCTATTTGCTGTGATTCGTCGTCGAGCCTTTGTGATTCTGGGCGTTGCGACTCTCGTCACGGGTGGTGTTGCGGTCTGGACTGCCAACCAAACCCCAGAGTATGAAGGCAATTTCCAAATTCTAGTCGAACCCGTCACCAGTGCGGATGATAATTTTTCTCGGATTTCATCTATGGTCGGGGGTCTGGGTGGACAATTGCTGCAAGGACAAGGTTCGGGTTTGGATTATGATAGCCAACTTGCGGTTTTACAAAGTCCCAAACTAATGGACCCGATCATTCAGCAGATCCAAGCTCGCTATCCCGAACTGGAGTATAACTCGATAATTGGTGGTAAAGGCTCGCCCCTCTCCCTTGATCGCTTCAATAAAAATACTAAAATTCTCGAAGTCCGGTATCGAGATGCTGAACCGGAGAAAATTCAGTTTGTCTTGGAAACCCTCCAAAATGCTTACCTGCGATACAGTTTAGAAGATCGCAAGAGCAATATTAGTCAGGGTATTCAATTTATTGAAGACCAACTCCCTCAACTGCGGCAACGGGTGGATACTCTGCAAGAACAACTCCAGAAATTTCGGCAGCAGTACAACATTATTGAACCCGAGTCACAAGGTGAACAACTGGCGCAACAACTCACCAAACTAGACGACCAGCTTTTAGAGGCCCAAGCTCAACTGGTTCAGGAGCAACAACTCTATGAAACCTTGCGCCGACAAATCGGACTGGAACCAGGGATGGCGATCGCCGCTTCGGTTTTAAGTGAAGCTCCCACCTATCAAGCTCGCCTCTCTCGACTCAAAGAACTCGAAAATGAAATTGCCGCTGAATCAACTCGGTTTACCCCAAACTCACCCCAAGTCCAAGTTCTCTTAGAAGAGCGACAAACCATCGAGTTGCTGTTAGGACAGGAAGCTTCAGAAGTGTTAGGGAGTCAGCTACCGGGGGGCGTCGTGGGTAACCCCCAAGCTCCCTTCCAAAACTCGGTTCGCACGGGCTTGATTCAGGAAATGGTCAGAGCAGCCAGCAAAATTCAAGTCCTGCAAGTGCGAAATCAAGTGCTTGGGGAAGCTGCAAAAATGTTAAGCGAATACCGGGAACAATTTCCAGTTATTCTACGCCAGTACACAGATTTGCAGCGAGAACTCCAAATTGCGAACACTACCCTCACCGAATTGTTAGCCCGCAGGGAAGGGTTGCGGGTGGATGCAGCGGAACGAGAGGTGCCTTGGGAAGTGATTTCCCAACCGACGATTCCTCGGGATGGGAATGGAAATCCGGTTCCCGTTTCTCCGAGTCTGCCTCGGAACCTGATGTTAGGGGCGATGTTGGGGTTGATGTTGGGATTTGGGGCGGCATTATTAGCAGAACGCTTGGATAATGTCTTCCATTCTCCTGAAGACTTAAAAGATGCCACACGCTTGCCGATTTTAGGGCTGATTCCGGCGAGCGATCGCTCGGTTGTCCTACCCTCGGCAGATGCTCGCGGCAGCGCTGCCTTCCAAGATGTCCGCGATTTTGGCTTTTTAGAAGCATTCCGCGCACTCAATGCCAATATCCGCTTCCTGACACCGGGTAAACCCCTGCGCTCTATGGCGATCGCCTCCGCAATTCCCGCAGAAGGTAAATCCACTGTGGCGGTCAATCTCGCCGAAGCTGCCGCCTCAATGGGACAGCGGGTATTACTGGTGGATGCTGACTTGCGCTGGCCCCAAGTCCATAAACGATTGGGATTACCCAACCGTCAAGGGTTAACCCATCTGATTGCGACGGAAATGGATATGAATGAAGCCATTCAGCGATCGCCTGTTGAACCCAATCTCTTTATCCTGACTGCCGGTGCAACACCCCCAGACCCCATCCGGTTGTTATCTTCTGAAAAAATGCACAACCTGATGCAGCAATGGCACGCTTTATTTGATCTGGTGATTTATGACACCCCACCTCTGCTGGGGGTCGTAGATGGTCGCGTTTTAGCCGCCTATACCGATGGAATTGCTCTAGTCGTCAGCATGGGTCAAACTGAAAAACCCGCCATCCAACAAGCGATCGCTGAACTGCAAACTGGCAATACCAAAGTCCTGGGGATTATTGCCAACGGTGTACAAGGACAAAACAGCGCCTGGGACTATGGCAGGCACTACAACAATGGAGGCGATCGCGAACTAGAAGCGGAGGAAGAAGAGGCAATTTCTCTTTAATCCACAGGATAGGGAGAGTAGGAAAGTTTGTAGTAACGACTTCAGTCCTTTCCGGGTGACGTAAGCGATCGCTTACGTCACCCCCCTTTTGATGCTCTGCCTCCAGTCCCCACGCAGGCACTTCAGCCGCCTATCGTGCGTGTCACGACTGAATCTGTGACTTGGGGGATAACGACTGAAGTCGTTACTACAAACTAAGAGAACGACTGAAGTCGTTACTACGAAACTACCAACATCTTCCCTATCTCCCAAACTACCCATTAAACAACTCAAAAGTCTGCTGGCAAAAGGTTTTTAACTTGTCCTGTACCTCAACAACTGGCTCAGTGGCTCCTACAAAGCGCCAGTTTTCCACTGTGGAAAATCGCCATTGTTGTCCTTGATGGTTGTAACCAGCTGATTCCACTCCGATCGCCCGGCGACTGCCATCCAAGGGGTCCTCATGAAACCGAATTTGGACTAAAATACTCCGACTCTGCAATGAGCGACTCCATCCGGGAAAGTGAAATCCGATATCAATGGAATCCGGATCCACCAGTTCCTGGGTATTTGGGTCATTCACCCAGGGTTTCAAATCCGCCCGTGCGTCAGGAAACTGTAACTTAAAAAGATTAACGACTGCCGCAATCTTGCTGGCGAGTTCAAAATTTTTAACCTGTTCTGCTGCATTCACGCCCAATTATCCTCCACTGACCAATAGATATTGATGTTAAAACGTTTAGATTGAGGGTCGTCTTTTACGACTCGGTAAAAATTTCATCCTGTAAATGAACGGCACGGGGTGGCTTTAGGCCAAAATATTATGTTGATAACGGTACCCCAAGTATTGGCACCGTTTCCGAACGAGTAGGAATCACACCCATGTCTATACCCTGTCAAATCGTTGTAGAAGGAAATCCGGCAATCATCTATGCCAGTAGAAATGGAGCGCCGGACAAGGTTCGCCGCATTCTCAAACCCTTTCTCGGTAAATTTTGCCAAGAACGAGAGGCGGCTGGAGAATACCACGATACACCGGAGTGCTTAGTAGCCCAGATTGTAGTTCGTTTCGGCTTTGAAATCTGTGAGGATGATTTCTCTAACCTCAAAGTCACGATGAACTATGACCCCACTGCCGAATACATCTACTCGGTAGGACCTGATTTAACCGTCCAGGTTTGGATTCCAGAAGAAGACTATCGTCAAAATCCCGCTTTGGGATTGCAAGGGTGTCGTCTGTTACCCGAGGAAGGTTGGAAAATCGAGTAAATCTGTCAATCGGTCAGAATTGAGAGGGGCGTGAGGGTTTGCCCCCATCCGTCGTTAGGACTTATGCACTGAGACTGTGGAGAGGGGCAACCCTGTGGCTCTAAACCCTTGATGCCTAATCAATCATCAATAACCCATAATCCACGATTGTGTGTGGTAAGTTCGCTCTGCCCTCTACTGTAGCCAGACCCTCGTCGGGGGAACGGCGATCGCCATCCCCTCACTCACCCGGAGGTTGCGCGCTATTGAGTGCCAGATCCGGTACTGAACTTGGTGCAGGAAGAACCCGAACCCGGGCGAATTTGAGGCCAGAGACTCCGGGTTGGGGTTCGACAGTGCCGAAGTCAATCCGCTCTGCCACCCAACCTTCCCGGGCTAAATAGCGCAAATACTGTTCATATTCTTCCCATTCTTTGTTAGTTGCATAGACCACGGTTAACATCCCCGGGCGGGTAATCCGATCGCCGGTTTGTGCTTCTACTCCCTTATCAATGCGTTTTTTGACAATTTCATACCGGGTATCCCGGGTTCCCCGAACATCAAAAAGTCTCTCTGTCTTTTCATCATGAAAAATATCTACGGTACAATCTTGCACCAAAACCAGATGGGTCACTTCTAGGGTCGTTTGGTAATCCGCTTGAATTCTCAAAGCCACCCGCGCACAGTCACAAACGGCCCGCAGTTGTTCATAGCGTAAACTGTGCAAATGAAAGCGGGAAAAGGATGGGTTAATCGCAGCCCCTGCATAAATCATGTGATCAATGCCATCACTACATTCCACATCACAGTAATGGGGAATGATTTTCTGCATTTTCTCCTGCCAAATCTCCCAAGTGTCTCTTAAGCGCGCATTAATTTGATTTACAGTCTCGTCATAGCGCGATCGCGCCACATAAACGCACTCATGTTCATTATCACAAGCGGCTCGATAGGTTGCCACCGCCTCTGCTGCTAAGGGTGAAGAGTTGCAAAAATAGTCAAAATACCCTTCCAAATGCTCTTTCAAATACTCGATCGCCGTGACTTCTGCATCCACGGTGACCCCCCGTTGGAGCGACTCAATTCGTTCTAACAAATCCAGTCTCAGTTGTTCGACAAAACTCTGTTTCTCCTCCGCACAAACCGCCTCTACCACGGCTAACCCGAGGTGAAACTGCTCGATTAAATCGGCTTCAATGGCTCGGTTCCGCTCGTCTGAGGACCCGCGAATATCCGATATTCCATATAGGGGATAAAGTTCGGCAAAGACGATCGCCTCCGGTGGCAATCCCCAACTACGCCGTTCTAACTCCTGAATAAACCGCCATTCTACAGAGGGATGAATGTTGGTAAATTGGGTCAACTGTTGTTGGACAATTTGGCGTAATGCCACTGTAAACGGCGCAATCAGTTCCTCTCCCCGGCGAATATCAATGGGATGGAAATGATGGGGATTAGTCTTGGTTAACCCCACTAATCCAACCATTTGCTGGGATTGGGACGGCGATCGCTTTGCTAATCCTGTATTATTTCCGCTCACCTGGACCACCAGGGGAATCAATAACAAGGAACGCACTCCTCCCTCGACCAGTTGCTTCTCGCATTCCCCGGTCCAATCTGCACTTAAATCCGTGACATTCCATATCCGATTGGCTTCAGCCGCTTGCAGGAAGTGGGACCCTTGGAGGGAGTCGAGAGCATAACTGGTGACGCTCAAGTTTCTCGATTTCGTTTCCACAAACAGGCGGACCGGATCTCGTTCGGTACTGAGGATAAAGCTGTTGTCACATCTAAACAGGGATTTCAGGTGCTGATTAATTTGCCGAAAGCGATCGGGACGTAAAATCGAGTGGGTACTAATCAGTAACCGGGAAATCTGCCGAATGGTCTCCCGAATGGTCACATCTACCCCTTCTAGGAGGAGTAACCCTTCAACGCGATAATTCTCCCAACAGACTCGCTGTTCTAAGCTTTCTAAGGTAGAGAGGTCCGTAAGGCTTTGGGAATTTTCGGGTCCAGAGTGCTGTTCTAAACGTAAATCTGCAAACTCATCTTGAGCTGGATCGAGGGGAATAATTTTAAGTCCGGCCACATTCACCCAAAACTCGATCATCCTCGGTTCTGAGTAGTGTGGGCTATGAAAGCTGACGATCGCCGGTTCATCCCATCCCAACTGACTCTTGAGGTCAATTCCATAGCGATCGCCGAGAATTCGCAACAGCACCTGACGGCGATATAACTGTTCCAGGCCCTGGCGATCGCCTTCACTCAGGTGTTCCTGTAGCAAGTGGTGCAACAACATTTGGCGATCGTCCTGGCTTTGTTGATCCAGACTCGGCTGAATTCCCGCCAGTTGACACAAGGCTGGGTTGCCATAACAAAGGGTAAAATTTTGGGGTTCAACGGCTGCGATTAAGAGTTTCGTCCCCCGTCCTAATCGACTCAGAGAGTCTAAATTGTTCTTCCAAATTCTAATTTTTTCCCCTTCCGACGATGCCGATAAATCCCCAGACAGGCTCTGCCACAGTGCATCCTCATCGGACAGTGATTCCTGATTAGCTGTCGGAGAAATTTCACCTGAAAGCGGGTCTATCTCCCCATAGGAGTCTATATCTCTATTGAAGATTGACGTAGAATCATTCATGATTTTGGGATAGATGCTGTTTGGGCCTGCTGGTCTTCACACTGATGCGGTTGCCTGGACTTTCGTTATTTTTGAACCCTGTATTCCCCGGCTTGTGGAGAGGCTCCCCTTGTGATTATTCGGTGACTCTGCTCCACTGAACCGGCGTAGAAATTAACCCTGACTTTAATGTATTATTCTTGACTCCAGGCCATTTTCTCATTCAAGTGATATGACCAGCCCATTATATTTTCTTTCTTAGAATGATGATATCCGATTTCGAGGGAAGTGCCAAGCTAGAGTCTTCCCTCTATCGGTAGGGGTCCGCGAAAATTTTAGGCTATTTCTATTTGGTCAATATGAGAAAAACAGTTAATCGCCTTAATCCTAAATCTAGCTGTGAAATATTGATTTTAAATTAGCCCGCCTGGGCGGGCTTTGGGATTACCGATTCGACGGGACAAAGGTGAAGCAAGTTTTCATCCTACAATGGGGGCTAATTTAACCGGCTTAGTTAATGTCATATCCAAATAAGTTGGGATTAACTTCGGCTAATTTTAAATCAGCTAAACCATAGTCGGACCAACGGCGATCGACCATTGCGGCTACCTCTGGATCTGACTCTAAAGGTTCTCCCCATTCATGTTCGGTTTCTGGTGGAATTTTGGTAGTGGCATCGATACCCATACGTCCGCCTAAGCCAATTTTTTCACTGGCAAAATCTAAACTATCAAAGGGAGTATTGGGTAAAATAAAGACATCGCGCACGGGGTCAACTTTAGAGGAAATGGCCCAAACCACTTGGCGGGGGTCACGAATATTAATATCTTTATCTACCACAATTACAAATTTGGTGTAAGTAAACTGGGGTAAGGCACTCCAAAAAGCTAAGGCAGCCCGTCTCGCTTGGCCGGGATAGGCTTTATCAATGGAAATAATCGCCGCTTTGTAACTGAGGGCTTCCATTGGTAGGAAAAAGTCTACAATTTCTGAGACTTGTTGTCGCAAAATTGGGGTATAAATGCGATTGAGGGCGATCGCCATCATCGCTTCTTCTTTGGGGGGACGTCCGCTAAAGGTGGTTAGATACACCGGATTTTGGCGATGGGTCATGCAGTGAAAGCGGACCAGAGGGGAATCTTCAACGCCGCCATAATAGCCCATGTGGTCACCAAAAGGTCCATCGGGGAGGACTTCTCCCGGGGTAATGGTTCCCTCTAGGACAAATTCTGAGTCTGCTGGAACTTCTAAATCTACGGTTTTACATTTGGCGAGGGCGACTCCAGAACCGCCATAGAGTCCGGCAAATAGCCATTCGGATAGGTCTACGGGAATGGGGGTGGCAGCAGCCATAATGATTAAGGGATCGACACCGAGGGCGATCGCAATTTCCAGTTTTTTCCCCTGTTCTGCGGCTTTTCGCAAATGTCTGGCCCCACCGCGTACCGATAGCCAATGCACCGTCATGGTATTGTGAGATTGCAACTGCAAGCGATACACCCCAACATTAGGCGTTCCTGTCTCACAATCTTTGGTAATCACCAATCCCAAGGTGATGATTTTCCCTGCATCTTTGTAATAAGGACGAATTAAGGGTAACTGGTTTAAGTCTAGGTCATCCCCTTGAATCACCACTTGCTGACAGGCGGGAAAAAAGTCCCGTCCGGGTTTTGCTTTGAGGACATCAAACAGCACTTTGCCAAACTCAACCGCCTGGGCAATTTTTTTGGGGGGTTTCGGCTGTTGTAAGAGGGCCAGTTTCCTACCGAGTTCCTCTAATTCTAGGGGTTTTTCCATGTTCATCGCCCAACAAACCCGTTCCTCGGTCCCTAAGAGGTTGATTGCTACGGGATGGGCGGATCCTTTAACATTCTCGAACAGGAGTGCTGGTCCTCCGGCTTGTAGCATCCGGTTGGAAATCTCGGCTATCTCTAAATCCGGGTCAACGCAGGTGGTAATCCGCCGGAGTTGTCCCCTAGTTTCTAGGAGGTTCAGGAATTCCCGTAAATCTCGTGCCATGTTTATCCATCAATCGAGCTATCGTCTTTTATTATGATGGAATACTGTCACTTTCTACGGGAATCGCTATGCGAGACGATCCGAGTTTGACTACTCATCAGGGATTAGAGGCGATCGCGCCTTTAAGTCGTTTAATTTCTCAAACCCTTTTAATCGCCTATCAGCGCCATCCCGAATGGCTGAATGAAAAATTTAGAAACTACTCCTGGCATCACCCCGAATTTTCAGAAAAATTATCAAAAAAAATTGCCACTGAACTGGGACAAAATAATCAGGATATAGACACCTTGGTTCGCAAATTCATGAAGTTGTTAGAATCATTCATGAAGCCTCCGTTCTTTGTGTCTTATGAATTTTTAGAATTAATCCAAAACTTTCAAACCTTACTTAAATTTCCCGCTTCAATAGTCCCGGGTGAATCACCCCTTTCCCCGGGCACTCTCACGGTTCAATCAGACCTAGAAACTCAAAGTTTAGAACAATTTGCCCTCCGCTTGGGCTTTAATCTGCCCGAGGCCCTATCTTTGGGAATGGCAGCCCACTTTAATGCGTTCAAAAACTCCTCGGTAGGGGGGATTGCTATTTTACTTTTAGATGCTGAGAATTTATCCTTAGATGAACAAGCAGAAAATTTTTTAAAACAAGTCTGTCAATATGATTTACAAATTAAAATTGCCTTTGCCAATTGGCAAAGAATGGGAAAAAAGGATGTTCAACTCCATAAGCGTCATTATGAACTGATTCATGTTCCCCCCGGGAAAGATAGTGCGGATGTGAAAATGGCAACGGTGGGTTCCTCCATTTTTGTTCACTATCCCAATGCAAAAGAGGTGTTGGTTTGTTCATCCGATGGAGTCATGACTCATTTATGTACGACACTTCAAACTCATGGTTTAACGGTCTATTTAGTTCGCAAGCAGGGGAAGATTTTAACCGTTTTAAACACCCAAACTGGTAAAACCCAGACTTATGGGATGGAGGAAATTAGCCCGGTTCTTTCGGTGGAGGAATGCGTTAAAACCTTTAAAGGTATCCTCAATGCTGAACAGACAAGAAGCGGTAAACAGTGGATTAAATTTTCCCGAGTTTGTGCGCTATTTCAGGACCGTTATCACATCCCCCTGAGTCAAGTGGCGATCGCCTCGGAACCCGGGAAAAAAGCCCGGGATATTTTTGGCGATCGCCCCGATGATTTTGTTGTCCATCAAGTCCCAGGAGATCCAGAATTTTATATTGCTTTATTCGATGGCATGGCGTTAAAATCCAGCCCAGATTTTAACCCTCAACCCCTGTGTTTAAAACCCCCTACAATAGCACCGGATTCCCTCGCCGATGGGTTTGATGGGAGAGAAGAAGTCGAACTGGCATTAGAACGGGCGATCGCTTCCCTGCACAAGAAATATCCCGGGATGGCTATTTCCACCGGAATGCTAGGTTCAGAATTTAAAGAACTCTACGGTCAAAATCCGAATTGGATTATTAAAAAATTAGGACTCGGGGGAAATTTTAGTAAATTTTTACAGTCCAGTTCGAGATTTTCCCTGACTCCATCCCCTCAGACGGGTGAAGTCATCATCCGGGAAAAACACAGCCCTACTCCTAAAGCTTCCACCCTGATACCGGGAATCACTTCTGCATCTTCTTTAGTCATCAATACCCCGGCAGACCTAGAAAAATGTTTAATAGACTTACTGGTAAAATTAACCGAAAATTCTCCGGGGAATTCCCTTCCTCTCTCCGCCCTAGCGAGTGAATTTAACGCGGAATATGGAGTGCCAATTACCCAACTTATGAAACACTTGCAAATCAAGGGGAAATTAACGCGTTTTTTGGATTTATCGAAAGCGTTTAAATTAAAAAAAATCGGGCAAGTGTATCAAGTCGCCCTACTGTCCCGCACTCCTTAACCCCTCCGGTTTTTGAGGAAACGAGTAAAATTAAAGGGCATTAGAGTTATTGAGGGCAGTGATATCGGATTCATGGAAATCGATCACATTCACTTTTACGTTAAAGATGCTACGGCACAACGGGACTGGTTCGTAGATTACCTAGGATTTGAGGCAGTCGCCAGTTTCACCCACACCGACACTCACACGGAACTGATTCAAAGTGGTTTAGTTCGGTTTGCACTCTCTTCCCCCTTGTCTGTTGCTTCTCCGATCGCGGAATATCTCGATCGCCATCCTCCGGGAGTCGCTGATATTGCCTTTGCGGTTCAGGATTTAGCATCCTGCTTGGATCAAGCAACTGCTGCCGGTGCAAAAGTCTTACAATCCATCCAGGAACAACCCTCCTCTTTTCCCCCCTTAAAATGGGCAAAAATTGCCGGATGGGGAGAATTGAGTCATACCTTAATTCAACGGGGTGCCCCCAAGGGGGCGATCGGGAATTTTACTAACGAGATTTATCCGTTTTGGACCGAGGAAAACATTGAACAATCAATCTACTCGGACCCCCAAAATATCGCTAACCCTATCTCTATCCCTATCCCTAATAGTCTCTATCTCAATATTGACCATTTTGTTTTAAATGTCGAAAAAGGAGACTTAAAAACTGCTTTATCCTGGTATGAAAAAGTTTTTGGTTTTCAAGGTCAACAAACCTTTGATATTCAAACCGAACGGTCGGGATTACACTCTCAGGTGATGATTTATCCAGACAGTCTAATCCAGTTTCCCATTAATGAACCCACCTCCCATACCTCTCAAGTTCAAGAATTTTTAGAACTCAATCGAGGTCCAGGAATTCAGCATATTGCCTTAAAAACCAATAATATTCTGGGAACCGTTGCTCAGTTACGGAAAAATGGAGTCTCATTTATTGATGTGCCACCCACCTATTATGCAACCCTGCGCCAACGTCTGGGATTTGATGAAGGGTCCGCAGAGTGGCAAGACATTCAAAGGAAAAAAATTTTAGTAGATTGGCTGGCTGAAACCCCCAATTCCCTGTTACTGCAAACCTTTACTCAACCCATTTTTGAACAACCGACTTTCTTTTTTGAAGTGATTGAGCGCCGAGAGGAGGCGGCAGGATTTGGCGAAGGAAATTTTCAAGCTTTATTTGAGGCGATCGAACGAGAACAATTGAAACGAGTGGAACATTCGGCCTAATCTCCCTAATTGAAATAGGTTTAGGCCCTGAAGACAAGAAACCGGGTTGTTTACCGAAATTGGTGACGAATTGCCAAAGATTGGGTAAAAAACCCGGTTTCTTACCTCCTGTTAAATCGCCCGGTAGATAAAGCTGAGAGTGGCCCAGTGATCCACATGAAGCGCCCAGCGATCGGGGGAACTGTTGGCATTGGGGAGACTGGCAATGCTGGCAGTATGGAGGTCCTGTAAAATTGCTTGGACGATCGCCAGGGGATTGGTCACTGGCATCAGGGGTTGGGCATCTCCTTGGGGACGCATGAAACCGGATAACGCGGAAAAGGTTTTTGTAAAAGGACTGGATGAAAAAATCACTTGGGTTTCTGTTAATCCCGCTTGACCATGAACCACCCATGAACCCGTCCCCGAACCTGTCGGAATCGTCAGGGTTTCTCCGGGAAGCAGCATATTTTGTTCTAAGGTGGGCTGAGTTTGTCCAGTATTGGAATTGTTCGGGTCATCAGAGGGATACAGAACCACGGCATTACCACTGTTTTCTAAGGAAAACAACAGGCAGTACAGGGGGCGATCGCTATAATTAAAGGCCCGATACCGAATCCGACTCCCCAAGGGAACCCCCAACGGACTATTCCCGTTCCGCGACAAGGGAACCGCAGATAACTCGGGAGCTTCCCAAGGGGCGCGACGGGTTTCGCTTTGGACGATCGCCTTCCCTTCGGGTCCCAAAGTTTCCAAGTTGACCCGCACTCCCAACCGAGAAGACCCTTCATTCGCAGTTAACCGCAATAATTTGGTTGCCAGCAAGGTTTGCAGTTGCGGAACTAACCGTTGAGCAGAGGATTTAATCGCTTCTCCCTGTTCTCCCATCGTGTTCAGCAGCAGGTTTTTCCCCAAGGAAAATAGCGCATAACTCCCGGGGGGAATCATCGGTAAGGCAGAACTCGGCAGTTGCGCTAACATCGCCTCTTGAGCTCGCCCAAATAAATAGTCGGCCGGTTGTTCTCCGGCAATCACAGTGGTCACTCGGGGAATTCCAGCAAAGGCACTGGTGGCATCCACCCGTTCGATGCGTTGCAATCCGGCATCTAAGGCAATGGTCAAGTTGATATTCCGGGGAATGGTCCGGACTGTTTCTTGGACGACTTGACCGACTTTCACGGGGTTGGGAGACTGAGGCGTTGATTTGTCTAACCCTAAGACTTGCGCTTTAATGGTTAATCCCTCTCGCGATCGCACCTGGAAGCGGTAAGATGGCGCATCGGTTCCGGCTACAGGAACTGGGGTTAAAATCGAATTGACTTCTAAGGATTCGATCGCCTGGATCGGAAGTCCCCCCAACCACAAAACTGCCGTTTGACCGTTGTCTTCTAGGGCTGTAACGACACCCTCGGCACTGGGTTGATTGAAGACAAAACCCGGTAAGCTTTCATCGGGAAGATTGTTCCCTTCCCCGGACGGTGGCGCTTCTAAGGTTTTTAAAAGTTGGGGTTGTTGTAGGGGAAAACCCGCTATTTGCTGGACGGCACAAGAAGCTTTCTGGAGACTAGATTGCAGGGTATTCCCTGGAGTGGCTAACCACAGTTGCTGGGTGATGGCATAAGTAAAGACTCCGGCGCTAAAGCCATTCCATCGCCCTTCCGTGGCTAACTGATTGGCACCGGAGGCCGCCAAAACCACCCCTTTAAAGGAGGAGGGCGATCGCGGAAACAATAAGGTGGGTTTTGGGCTAATGGTTTCCAGGAAGGCGAGTTCGGCATCACTGGGATTGCCGGTGGGAACCCCTTGTTGGGAGCGAATTCGGAGATTTCCTTGGAGGTTGGTCCCCGGATAGCTGTAGCTGGTATCCAAAACAGCGATCGCCCGGTCCGTTTTCAGCGATCGCAACAGTTCCCAGAGGGTCGCTTCTAAAATATCATTCGCGCTTCGTCCCCCACTGCCAGTTCCCCCATCCACCGGCATCAAACTCGTTTGCAATCCCGTGGTGGATTGGTCCCAATTAATCCGACGACCATATCCACTAAAGTGGAACACCACCAAATCCCCATTTGTGGCTTGCTGTCCCAAGTGATTGATAAAAGCATCTTCAATATTGGCACGAGTGGCTTGTTCATCGGTGAGGGTGACAATATCCCGGGGATTAAACCCAAACCGATAGATCAAAAGTTGTCGTTGCAGTTCCACATCGGTGACACAACCGGAAAGGGGATTTAAGCCCGGATAGGCGTTGATCCCCACTAATAACGCCAACTTGCCAGAGGCGGGTGCTGCCAAAGCTTGGTAATAGCGCTGGCTAGATTTCCAGATGATGGACTCGCTAATTCCCAACCCGGCTAGGATGCCGCTTGCCCTGCGTAAAAATTCTCGTCGCTTCAGTCCCATTCCCTAAATTGTCCTTCTTACCCTTATAACGCTTATTTTTAAACGGGAATGGACTCGTGGCAACCCGAGGGGCTGTTTCTTTCTTCGGTGACTCATCACGGGTTGATTCTGGTCTAATCCTGGGGAGTCCATTCCCTGAGTTCGGTCATGAGAACCACTTTATACCGGGATCCGTTGCGATCGCCCGTGGGGTCTTCCTTCCCCTAGTGTCTCTTCACCCCTCTTGGATTCAGTGAGGTTTATCCTCTCCTAGAACCCGCATCTTTAATATTCTTTTGTTAAGAGAGTCTGGCAAACAAAGCTAAACTTTGCATTCAGTCTTTGGCAATTTTGCCCATATCTTCTCACCACTCGCCAGTTTTCTTCTACTATTTTCCTGGCGTTCTTTCTGTTGTATTTTCCCGCCGTTTCCGTCTCCCAATGGGGACAACCAGACCTAAATTTAGCGATTGTTTCGCAATGTAGAGGCCGGAAATTATTTCTTCTTTACTATATAGTACCCCTTCAATGGCGATCGGTCAAAACCACAAGGAAAAGTTTTGCTCTCCCTTGGTCTAACTGCGGTTTCATCGGGAGGCGATCGCCTCTTCAGGGGAGGGGAGGACAAGGCAGTGCCTTGTCCCGAGAGCGATCGGACCTTCTTTGGGAGTGCGTAAAGCCTGCGCCCGGGCTTCGCTCTTAAGAGAACGACTGAAGTCGTTACTACGAACAATTAAGACCTCATAAGTCCGGGAACCGCTATAACCCTCTATTCCCAGTCAGTTAGTAGGACTCCACTGCCACTCGCATCGCCCGGGCGAGTTCAGCCGCCACTTCTGGACGAGAAAACTCCGGTGGAGGTAACTCCCCATTCCGCAGCATCTCCCGCACCTTAGTTCCTGACAGGTGAATCCGCTGATCCGGGTTACTTGGGCTCGTTTTGGTCGTTGCCATACTCTTGGTCAACTTACAGAAGAAAGCGTGCTCAAACTTCATTGGCACGATTCCTAATTCCCCGGGTTCAAACTCATCAAAAATATGTTGAGCGTCGTAGGTGCCGTAATAATCCCCCACGCCTGCATGATCCCGACCGACAATAAAATGGGTGCAGCCGTAATTTTTCCGCAGTAAGGCGTGGAAAATCGCTTCTCTAGGTCCGGCATAGCGCATCGCTGCTGGGTTAATGGCCAAAATCACCCGGTCTTTCGGGTAATATTTTTCCATGAGAATTTCATAACAGCGCATCCGCACATCGGCGGGAATATCATCCCCTTTGGTGACGCCGACTAAGGGATGCAGGAATAAGGCATCCACACTTTCCAAGGCGCATTTTGTAATATATTCGTGAGCGCGGTGGATCGGGTTGCGGGTTTGGAAGGCAACGATGGATTTCCAGCCTTTTTCCCGAAAGAGTTCGCGAGATTGAGCGGGGTCGATTTGGTAATTGGGAAATTGGGGATGCGCTTCGCGATCGAGCAACCAAATCGGTCCCGCTAGATTGATGGGTCCTTGCTCATACAAGACTTTCACCCCGGGATGATTGTGGTCCTCGGTGCGATAGACGTTAACGGCTTCTAATGCCTTGTTGTAGCGATATTTTTGGGTGAGTTCTAGGACGCCGACAAATTTGCCTTCGGTGTCATCTAAGCGCACCCAACTTCCTTCTTTCAGGGGTTCAGCGATTTCTTCACTCACTGGCAGGGTGATGGGAACGGACCAAGGGAGACCATTCGCCAAGCGCATATCCGTGACAACGGGATCATAATCTTTTTGATCCATGAAGCCCGTCAGGGGGCTAAAACCACCAATAGCAATTAGGATAAGGTCACAGAGTGCGCGATCGCTCAGTTGCAGGCGAGGCATGGTCTCAGATTGGGCGAGAAATTCCTGCTTTTGAGCGGGGCTGACGATACGATTAATCAAGTGACCGCCGTGGGGGGCGATCGCATCTGGATGTTGAGTCAAAACGATCCCTCTTTCAGATATAGTTCAATTCTTAAGCTTTGCTAATTTTTTATGATACTGGTATCTGGGACGTTTGACACGCCTCGATTCCGGCGATCGCATTCAGGGCAAGATTGCCCCAATATCAACAACCCGGCTTTGTTGAAAAACCGGGTTGTTGATATTGGGGCCTTTAAATTTTTGATGGCATCGGTAGAGGATGAATGAGTGTCTGGTTTCGAGTTCTCTACGACAACTGTTCGATAATCCCGCCGCCGAGGACGCAATCGCCGTCGTACCAAACTGCTGCTTGTCCCGGGGTTACCCCAAACTGCGGTTCATCAAACACCAATTTGGCGCGATGTCCATGATCTTCAGGAATCACTGTCACCGGAACTGGCGAGGTCCGATACCGAATCTGAACTTCTGCCCGAATTGGTGCAGTGGGAGGGGAGATCGACACCCAATTGACCCGATCCACGGTGAAACTGGGTTCAGTCGCTGACTCGCGATCGCCGACAATCACCCGATTTTTCACCGCATCCAATGCCACCACATACAAGGGTTCCGCTGCCGCAACCCCAATCCCTTTGCGCTGTCCAATGGTATAGCGATGAATTCCATCATGCTGTCCGAGGACCTTCCCCTGGACATCGACAATATCCCCTTTTTGGGGCTGAATGTACTGTTCCAAAAAGGTCTGCATTGACCCGTGGGCTTCCACCAAGCATAAGTCTTGACTTTCTGGCTTTTCAGCCGTTTGCAGTCCATATTCCGTCGCAATCCGCCTGGTTTCCGGCTTGGTAATTTCACCCAAGGGAAACATACATCCTGCCAGCAATTTTTGGGTTAAGTCGTACAAAAAGTAAGATTGATCTTTATTGCGATCGACGGCCCGCAATAATTCATACCGTCCGGTCTCTTCGTTATAGTTGACTCGGGCATAGTGTCCCGTGGCAATTTTGTCAACCCCGAGTTCTTCTTTGGCATAACTTAACATCGGGCCAAATTTCACCGCCCGATTGCACTGGGAACAGGGTAACGGGGTAAATCCGGCACTATATCCCGCCACTAAGTAATCGACAATTTTTTCTTGAAATAACTGGCGAGTATCGACGATGTGATGGGGAATGTCCAACTCTTCACAAAGCGAAGCAGCATCGACCATCCCCTCAGAGCAGCATTGGCCTTTCCCCTTCATTAACCATAGGGTAAGACCAATCACTTCATATCCTTGATGATGTAGGATGGCGGCTGCGGTAGAACTATCCACTCCGCCTGAGAGGCCAACGACGACTTTGCTCATAAATTCCCATAAAAGGCCGCTATCTACACAATTCGGCCAGACAATAACAATCTCTTTCTAGGCTAACAGATCGAGTTTGAATTAACGGTCCAATTTATTGAGATTTTTGGTTCTTTTGGAAAATCGCTTTAATTTCCTGTGCTAGAGTGGCTAAAAACCTCTTGATCCTGCTTGGTGAGTGGATATCCCTGTATGGAAAATCTACGATTCGGTTCGTTTAGTTCTAGGAATCGTGAATGGAGTTCGGCCCGATCGCCTGACGTCTGGGTAGGGGCGATTTTAGGGTTGGGTTTAACGGCGGGAGTCGCTGCGGAGTTGTTGCTACTCTCTCAACGGGCGATCGCTCAAACCCTCCCCCAACTTCCCTCGGTTCAACAATTTCCACTACAACAGCCGCAACAATTCCTCCAACTTCCGGTTCCCTCACAGCAACCGCCTTTGTCCCCGGGACCGATTCCCCAGTTTGATCTCCCTCCGGCCCCACCTCCGCTGCCTGCGCTACCGAGTTCTAAGCGTTATGTGGTCTACATCCCTACCAATAACCCAATTGTACTGGCCCAAGTCCAGTTAATTGAACCGGAGGCATTTATCCAGGATTTGGACGGAAAAACGGTGATTCAAGCGGGGATGTTTGTGAATAACTCCAATGCCTACCGACGGGCGCGAGAGTTAGAGTTATTAGTTGGAATTCGCTCAGCGATCGGCACCATTGAGCCAATCTCCCCGGCGATCGCCACTGCTGCTGCTCCAGGTGCCTCTGTGGGCATTTCTAATCCCTATTTTGTGGTAATTCCAGGTAACGCTAATGACTTTTCACGGATTACTACTCAATTAACCACTGCGGGAATTGCCTCCCAAGAAATCTCGGTTCGCACGGCTCCTTTTGGACCGCATCTGGCGATCGGACCTTACCCCAATCGCATCACGGCTCAACAAGAAAGCGGCTATATTCGTAATTTTGGCATTGATGCTCGGGTTCATCAATATGAGTGAGCAACCCAGAAGAAACGCTCCAGCTTAAAATCCAGCACCCGCCCGATCGGGAACAAGATGCTCCCACTCCTGGAAACCCAGGCTTCCAACTGCCCTCTGAGTTGCCCATTCATTCAGAAAATAGGACCGTGACCCCACAACAAAACCGCCAAAACCAGATTCATCAATTCATCGTGACTTCATCGCAAATGAGCGCCATTGAAGAGCGAATCTTTGCCGCAGGAATGCCGGTGGCTGCATTGATGGAAAAGGTTGCCCAAGCTATTTTTAAGCGCTTGTTTGCCCTCTATCCTCGTCCCGGAGTCCAACGAGTTGGGGTTTTGGTAGGTCCGGGTCACAATGGCGGGGATGCTTTGGTGGTCGCCCGAGAGTTACATTTTGCCGGATATGAGGTGCTGATTTATCGACCCCTTTCTAAAAGTAAGGAGTTGACCCAGCAACATGGGGAATATGTGGCGAGTTTGGGAGTCAAGTTTTTTGACCAAATCGAACCGCTTCTGGATTGCGATTTGATTGTGGATGGATTATTTGGATTCGGATTAGAACGGTCAATTTCTGGAGAGATTGCTCAGGGAATTGACCGATTAAATGAACAGTCTCAATCCGTGATTAGTATTGATTTACCCTCGGGGTTGCATACGGATACGGGAGCAGTTTTAGGAACGGCTATTCAGGCGAATCATACCTTTTGCTTGGGTTTATGGAAGTTAGGGTTATTTCATGATCAAGCGTTGGCTTATGTGGGAAAGGCGGAATTAATTGATTTTGATATTCCTCTGGCCGATATTCAGGCGGTGTTAGGCGATCGCAATCCTATCCACCGGATTACCTCAACAGTGGCCCTCGCCCATCTCCCCCTTCCCCGTCCTCAATTGACCCATAAGTATAAGGAAGGACATCTCCTGGCAATCTGTGGTTCTCAACGGTATATGGGTGCGGCCCTATTATGTGGGTTGGGTGCGAAGGCATCGGGGGTGGGAATGTTAACGATCGCCGTTCCCAAGTCGCTCAAACCCTACATGAGTCAGCAATTAGCCGATGCGCTGGTTCTTGGATGCCCAGAAACTGCTTCCGGTGCGATCGCCCAATTGCCTGATAGCATCGACTTGAGTTCGTTTGGGGCGATCGCCTGTGGTTGTGGTTTAACCCTAGATGCAATGGCGGTAGTCCAAGCGGTATTAGAAAGCGATCGACCCTTGATTTTAGATGCCGATGGATTAAATGCTTTGGCGCAATTGGGGACCATTCCCACCCTCTGCCAACGACAAGCTTTTACCCTGTTGACCCCCCATCCCGGAGAATTTAAGCGTTTGTTTCCCGAGGTTGAAGGGGAAGCGGAGGATGGAGTGCGGGCTGTGCGTCGGGCTTCTGAGCAAAGTGGGGCGGTGGTGATGCTCAAACAAGCCAGGACGGCGATCGGCTATCCCGATGGATCGGTTTGGATTAACCCCGAAAGCACCCCGGCATTAGCACGAGGTGGCAGTGGCGATGTCTTAACCGGGTTATCCAGTGGTTTAATTGCTCAGGCGATCGCCCGGAAAATTCCCCTGGAACCCCTGGTGCAAACCGCAGTCTGGTGGCACGCTCAATCTGCTATTTCTGCTGCAACAGTTCGCACCGAGTTAGGAGTGGATGCGGTGACGTTAAGCGAATATTTACTAACGGTTTTACCCCAGTTCCTGCGATCGGGCAATTAGAAATTTCGCTCCAGTCCCTGGAGAATAACCCTAAAGTTTCAGTTAAAAATCTGGTTTCCTGGCAACTAATACCCAAACAAAACAACACCCAAGACTTACTCGCTGAGTGATTTCCTCTTTTTTGCAATGTTCGCAGTTTCCCTAACTTAAACAGTTTAGGATTATTTCTGCCGAGTCCACTATTTGAGGAAATATCAGCCCTTAGTTTGGGTGTTGTTCGGGTTTTGGTACGAGACAGATGTTAGATTAAACAGCTTGAACCTCTTTAAGCTAATTTGAACTTGGCTGTTGTAATCTGCCAAGGAAGCTCTTTCCGCTTCCATATATTTAATTTAGCACGCTTTTGAGTAATGGCAAGGGAATGATATAAAACTTTACTTAATTTACCCGAGGCTGGGTTACCTCGTAAATTTATCTGAATTTCGGGCAGAACATGGGATGAAGGCTTGTTTCCGGAGTAGATTCTGATTAGGGAGCAGCGCGATCGCCACTTCTCCTATTCTTCACGAGACTCCATGCGATCGCCCCCGGAGGGATTTTAAAAATTGAGACTGACGGGCACCTGCCCGCCAAACAAAACAACACCCAAGACCGACTTGCTGAGTGATTTCCTCTCAATTTCAATGTTCGCAGGCTGCCTAACTTAAAAAGTTTAGGAGTATTGCTGCCGATTCCACGATTTGAGGAAATATCAGACTTTGGTTTGGGTGTTGTTCGGGTTTTGATACGACGAGACAGATGTTAGATTAAACAGCTTGAACCTCTTTAAGCTAATTTGAACTTGTCTGCTGTTTTCTGCCAGGGAAGCTCTTTCGGCTTCATTTATTAATGTATCATCATTTTTCGGGAATGCAAGCCTTAGAAATAAAGGTTTACATAAATCTGAGCAAAGTATCTCCCAAGTATGAATTTAAGTAAACATTTCTTTCCCACCCGGGATCACTCCTGTGCAAAAGGGTTGCGGCTACCGAGTTGGAGACCTTTCTCTAAAGTATTGGTGTATCAGATGCAAGGCACAGGAAATCGGGGTTCTGCCCTAAAATTTAGGAAGAATCAGCAGGGAGTTATCACCAACAAGGCTCCAGTGGGAGAAAACTGAGCACCCGGCCCCACTCCATTGCTCCAAACCACTCCAAACCGCAGAAATATCAAATATCAGGGGACCCACTCCAGCTATCTACTTCTAAAGAAAGATGCGCTATCCCTGAATTTTTTCCTAGAGTAAGTCCACTTATTATCAATGATCGCGCGGGTTAACTTTGAGAATGGGGATACCCGTGGCAACTTTGTTTTCAGGGTCAGACCCATTCTGACCGCTTTTATTTGGAGGTTTCACAATGTTAAATAGATTTAACAAGACATCCCTTAACAAAACCAGCCCTTTGGTTCGCGGATCTTCCCTGTTTGGAAAGGTGAACGGGGCGATCGCCCTCGGACTGATGCTCCTGGTGCTGCCTGCTTGCGACGCGGCGGATCAAACCACGACTACGACGACCACAGAAACCGGAACTGATACCACCATGACTCCGGAAACTGACACCACCATGACTCCAGGGCCTGGAGCTACAACCACTCCAGGGATGGAGACTACAGGCATGATCGCTGAGCTTGAGGAGGTTGCGGACAATCCTAACCAGTTTATGGGTCAAACCGTGACCCTCAATGGTGAAGTGGCAGAAGTGCTGGGACCTAATGTTTTCCGGATCCAAGAAGATGAGGCCGTTGGTGGGAGCGATATCATTGTGATTACAACCGATTCCCAAACGCCGGTGATGGAAGATAGTCAAGTCCAGGTGACGGGAGAAGTTCGTCAATTGGTGATTACTGAAATTGAACGGGATTACGATCTCGGCTGGGATGATAGTTTACGCACGGAAATCGAACGGGAATACACCGATCGCCCTGCGCTTGTGGCCCAGTCAATCCAGCCCATGATGACCAATCCTTAACTTAGGTTCAGGCGATCGCCTGCTGAGTCTCTAAATAAAAAGAGAAGAGAACCGGAGTTCTCTTCTCTTTTGTTTTGGTAGGGTTTTGGGATGGGATAGGGTTGCGATCTCCGCCTATGGATTGCCCTTTTAATTTCTTCCGCAACATCTGTTGCTGCTTCTTGAGTTGTCGTTGCCTTGCGCTGCCACCTTTGCCCTTGGTATTTCTCCCCTGACTCCGAGGAGACTCCCAGCTTTTGAGCCGTTGAGCCATTGTCTTAATCCTTCTGTGTGTAATCTTGATTAATCAAACTATTTTACCATTTTAGCTTGGCTTTCCGGGGACTTGTCAAGTCCGCAGTAGAGAAATTGGAAAATCCCGGCTTCTGGAGTTCAGGTCCAGTCCCTCTGGCAGAAAACCACAAAATAGGGGTTCTCAGCTTTTGACTGAGAACCCCTATTTTATTCTTCCGATTTTAGAGAGTGGGCGAGGCGAGAGTCGAACTCGCACGACCGAAGCCGCCACATTTTGAGTGTGGTGCGTCTACCAATTTCGCCACTCGCCCTTTTTCTCGGTTTCACTACTATAACACATTTTTCCCTTTTGCAACAAAGTTTCATAATCTTTGCTGCTGGCCCAGCGATCAATCTCTCTAGCCCTTAGTACAGGCAGAGGATGGGTGAGTTGGCCGGTTTGGGCTTCCCTGAGCAGAAGGCCCAGTTCTGTACTGCTGCTCTCATCGTAAGCCCGGGCTTGGGCGAGAAAGGCATCCAAATTGAGTTGGGGAGCCAGAGTCGGGGAACCCCCAGCCAATTTCATCAGGACCGAACTCACAACTCGCGAGTCCTGAGTGGCTAATAAGGCAGCGCGATCGCAGCTAAACTCAGCGCATCGGACCCATTGCAAAATTTGACTTTGGAGGGTTTGGGCAATCAAAGCCCCCACCGTCGAAAGTTGCCCTGCCGCTAACATAATCAAATTCGCCAGGGTTAAATAAACCCCATGCTCGCATTTGAGATGCCCCAGCTCATGTCCGATCACCGCCTGGATTTCTGCCGGTGTCAGGAGTTCAATCAGCGAGGTGTGAATCACCACAAAGGGTTTTTTGCCCCGCATCGCGAAGGTATAAGCATTCGGCATCGGATGTTGACGAACATAGAGCTCCGGGGTCTCTAAATCCAAAACCTGGCAGGCTTCCTTGAGCAACTGATGCAACTCGGGCAACTGTTGCTCACTGACCAAAACACTAGAAGCAATATTATCCAGGTAAAAAAATTGTTCCCCAATCGAACCAAGCAACTGGCGGACGATCAGGTCCAGTCCAGGGAGTTGCTTGAGGGATTGGGTTGCTTCTAGATCCAGAGGATGACGAAAGCCATCTGCTTTGAGTCCGATCAGGGGTGTTTTTGGGAAAGCCATACCAGTTTAGGGACTAAGGTCCGATGACAGAGAATCAAGAGGCTTTCTTCCCCGAAAAGAATTTCGGAAACCTCTTGCCCTTTTATTTTAGTGCGGATTGAGAAGATTGGATGGGGCTTGAGTTCCCTTCGCTCTCCGGAGGAGCCGGTTCGCGCTTGATCCGAACCCCGAGCTGTTGGAGTTTGAGGTCGAGGTTTTCGTAGCCGCGATCCAGGTGCTGCAACCCTTGAATGGTGGTTTTACCCTGAGCAGCTAAAGCTGCGATCGCTAAGGCTGCCGAGGCGCGCAGGTCTGTTGCCATCACCGGAGCTCCCGTCAGATGGGGTACACCCCGCACGATCGCCGTATGGCCTTTAACGCGAATATCGGCTCCCATGCGATTTAATTCAGCCACATGGCGCAGGCGATTTTCAAAGACAGTTTCGCTAATCAGGCTATCCCCATTACTCACCGTCAGCAGGGCCATAAATTGCGCTTGCATATCTGTGGGAAATCCCGGATAGGGCAAGGTTTCGATATCCGTGGCCTGAATGATATCCGGTCCAATCACCCGCAGGCGATCGGGGCCTTCGGCGATGATTTGCGCGCCAGTTTGCCGCAGCTTGGAAATCACCGGAGTCAGATGGTCACTGATGACGGGATACAGACTGATATCCGAGCGAGAAATTGCTCCAGCGACTAAGAAAGTCCCGGCTTCAATGCGATCGGGAATGATGGGATAGTCAGCCGTATGCAGCCGGGGAACCCCTTCAATCACAATGGTTTTGGTCCCGGCACCGCGAATTTTTGCCCCCAGAGCGTTACAGAAGTTAGCCAAATCGATGACTTCTGGCTCTTGGGCGACATTATCCAGGATGGTTTCTCCATCAGCGAGGGTGGCCGCCATCATCAGGGTTTCGGTGGCACCGACGCTGGGATAGTCGAGGTAAAATTTAGCGCCTTTTAAGCGGCGATCGCGTCCAGGAACGGACGCATGAACCATACCATGTTCGATATAAACATTGGCACCCAGGGCTTGCAGTCCGCGAACGTGGATATCCACAGGTCTAGCCCCGATCGCACAGCCGCCGGGAAGGGGCACATGGGCTTCTCCTAATCGGGCCAGGATCGGTCCAATGGCAAAGAAACTCGCCCGCAGTTGGCTGACTAATTCATAAGGGGCTTCGGAAGTCGTGATATCTCGCGCATTGATATCCAGGACATCGCCGTTCCATTGGAGATCGACGCCGAGGGCCGAAAGCACTTGACCCATGCGAATCGCATCCACCAGGGATGGCACATTCCGTAACCGACAGGGTTCCGGACAGAGCAGGGACCCGGCCATAATGACTAAGGCAGCGTTTTTGGCCCCGCTAATTTTGACTTGTCCTTGCAGGGGATGGCCTCCCCAAATGTGCAGGACCGAGGGATCAGCTTCGTGAGAGTTGGTGATGTTGAGCGAACCGAGAGAGGCAGTAATAGGTCTATCCTCCAGAATCAGTGGATGTGGTACACCTTTCGATTTGGTTTTGATTCTACCGGAAATATTTTAGATGTCCAGATTTATACCTAAAAAAATCTATTCCGGTAACCCCTGATACCAATAGAATCTTACCGTTAGCTATGTTGTGTCCAGGGATGCGGATTTCACGGTGAGGACCTCCTCATAGTCCGCATCATTAGGGACAACAATTCTAGCCGGTGTCTTCTGGTGTACCTTAACTGGACATTCCTCAAAAGTGTAGTAGGTAGATGACGTAATTGGGAAAAAAACTTTTTTAAATTGACCCCTTGACATCCATGAGGAATTGAGGCACTATGGTAAATCGCAGTGCAAAACTGCATTTTCGCGGAACTGGCGGAATTGGTAGACGCGCTAGATTCAGGTTCTAGTGTCCGCAAGGACTTCCGGGTTCAAGTCCCGGGTTCCGCATCTACACACGATGTAATACCCCAATGTTGACGAGCCTTCAGAATCCTCTGGTCAAGCAGATGCGGAAGTTGCACGCTGCAAAGGAGCGCGATCGCCAGCAACTGTTTTTGTTGGAAGGGACGCACCTATTGGAGGAAGCCTGTGGGGTGGATTATCCCCTAGAGGTTGTTTGTTTTACCCCGGAGTGGCAAGGGCGGTATCCTGAATTATGGGAAACCGTGACCCAGCGATCGCCCCGGTGTGAACTCGTCAATGAAGCAGTCCTCAAAGCAATGGCGACTACAGTCCAACCGGATGGGGTCGTGGCAGTCGCCAAACGGCGCGAGTCGGCGGTCCCCTCGATTCCCCAATCCGGGTTGACCCTCGCCTTGGAAACCCTCCAAGACCCCGGCAATCTCGGCACCCTGATTAGAACCGCTGCTGCCACTGGAACTCAAGGCATTTGGCTGAGTGCTGATAGTGTGGATGCAGCCTCTCCAAAAGTGTTACGCGCCTCTGCGGGACAGTGGTTTCGCTTACCGGTTTCCGTCAGTGCGGATTTGAAGAGTGATGTCATCCGCGCACAACAACAAGGGGTGCAGGTCATTTCTACCACCGCCGATGCACCCCTAACCTATTGGGAAATTGATTATCAGAAGCCCACTTTAGTCTTACTCGGCAATGAAGGCGCAGGATTATCCGCCGACTTACTCTCCACCGCTGATTATCAAGTTCGGATCCCCCTGCATTCTGGCGTGGAATCCTTAAATGTAGCGATCGCCGCCGCATTGATTTTATATGAAGCCCTCCGTCAAACCAGCCATTCGTCCCCGGTTTCTTAAACTGAGGCGATCGGACTCAACACCCTAAATGGATGAATCTTCCGTAGCGGGTTTGTGCAATTCCTTAAAAAATTCATCAATATCAGCCACTGCCTCTTCCAGATCATGGAGAGTAAAAGTTGCCTTCTCTTCTTCTGCCGTCTTAATCGCTTGCCGTTCAGCTTCCCGAGCAGATGCAGCCTTCTGGTCCTCAACCAATTGCAAACGCTCTTGCAATGCATTGAGAGAATCTAAGAATGCCTTCTCCGCTGCCTCCCGGTCTTCGTGCTGATGGTTACTCATAACAAATTGACTCCCAATTGAATATGCACCACCCCGATTACCTCCGATTCCGGAGGCTGGGACGAGTACCAATACTATGCCCTCGGTCGTACAGTGTAGATGCATCCCTAAATTCCTAGGGCATCGGTACAGTCGGAGAGAACAGAAGACAAGAAACCAGGGTTTTGGCCTCGATTTGTTGCTCTAATGTAGAGAGTTTGTAAAAAAACCCTTGTTTTAACCTCTACTGTACCGGCGCTCTTTTAGAGTGGGGCGCAGGGTTTTACTCCACTGTGGCAATGTTGCCAAACCTGCGATCTCCCACCCAATCTAATGGTCTAATCTGGGTCCGATTCCGTTCCCGGAATAAAGCTGAGTTTATCCCCTTTGGAGAAAACTGGCTATTTTGCGATCGCCATCACGCTACAGCCAGCAGTTAGGCCGGATGGGGTGGGTAAGGCCAAACATTCCGGGGGTGAGAACCACCGCCTACCCTGGATGCAAGCCGTTTGTTCAGGTGGAGTACAAGTTAGCAACCCATTCCCCATACCCGTTATAAGGAAGGGTCGGTTGACGTTTCCAAGATAAAGCGGGTCCAGTGCCAACAATCCGTTCCGTTGCCTGGGACCAGCGCGGATGAGGCTTAGTCGGGTTAACATTCGCCTCAAAATCGTACTCGCTCGGCACTAAAGTATTCCAATAAGTCGCCGGTTGTTCGGCTAGAAATTCGATTTTAACAATAGATTTTGCTCCCTTAAACCCGTATTTCCACGGGATTACCATCCGCAGGGGTGCTCCATGTTGTTTGGGAAGGGTCCGACCGTAAATTCCCGTAGCAAAAAAGGCCAGTTCGTTAGCCATTTCTTCAATGCGTAAACTTTCTGTGTAGGGCCAAGGTAAGTCTCCTAAATGAAACCTGGGTCCCGGTGTGATTTCTGGATCATAAAATGAGGTAAATCGCACAAATTTAGCGGCGCTGGTGGGTTCCACAGCTTCGATGAAGCGTTTCATCGGGAATCCAATCCAGGGAACAACCATTGCCCAAGCTTCTACACATCGGAAGCGATAGATGCGTTCTTCTAGGGGAAATTGGGTTTGAATTTCGTCAATATCATAAATGCGGGGATTTTTAACCAGTCCCCCGACTTCAATTTTCCAGTTTTCGGTGGGCAAACTTTGGGCGGATTTCCAAATTGATTTAGTCCCACCAAATTCATAAAAGTTATTGTAACGAGAGGCAAAGGATTGTTCCGTTATGGGCCGATCGCCTTCTATAAAGTTGGGGTTGCGCGGGATATTGGCTAAGGGAGTGGTATTTTGGATGAGTTCGCTCAGGGAATCGGAGTTCGTTTCACTTTTACAGCCAGCGATGGGTAGAACGGTCGCCCCGATACCAGCGGCGATGGCTGTCTTCAAAAAGCGCCGACGGGACAAAAAGGCTGTTTCTGGAGTGGTTTGGTGTTCGGAAATTTCCCAGGATTTGAGGATGCGGATGAGAACCATGATTGATAAAATTGGCAGTCGCCTTAAGTGTTTTTGAATTGAATCATCAAGAAAACATAGAAAAATTATAGAGTAAACTAATCAGCCACTGGAGGGGCAATTCATGAATTGTCCCTCCAGTGGCGAGCAAGGGTGAAAGTTTAGGGCGATCGCAAGTCGGTGAGTTATCCGAGTAAATTAATCCCTAAATCTTCTGCACTGACTAATTGGACCGAATTTAGCAAGTTAAACTGAGAAATATCCACATTCATTACCACGCCCAAAACTCGATTATTAGAATCAATGATGGCTGTATCTCCCATACCATCGCCATTGACATCTAATGCACCGAGGGTAAGTTGAGTGATATCGGTAACGTTGACTAATTTAATGAGATCACCCTGTGCGGCATTAAAATCTAAAATGCGATCGGCAGTGGCAGCATTTTGACCGGAAACATCCCCCCGCAGGATAAAATCATCAGCATCGGCACCGCCCGAGAGAAAATCGGAACCCATATCCCCAATTAGAACATCTCGGCCCGCATCTCCATATAACATATCATTCCCTTGACCACCTCGGAGCAAGTCATCTCCCGCGCCTCCTTGGACGGTATCATCTCCTAAATTGCCATTGAGGACATCATTTCCAATTCCTCCATCAATCACATCATTTCCTCTGCCACCTCGGAAGTAATCATTGCCCTCTCCTCCCACTAGCGTGTCATTTCCTTGGTTTCCATTGGCGATATCCGAACCACTACTGCCCAGAATGCGATCGTCCCCCTCCAGGGCGCGCAATCCTCCCTGCCAATTAATATCTTCTAAAGCCATTTCGATTAAGTTACTGGCTGAATCAGCGTCAATAAATCGCCCAAGTTGACTCCCCTGAGAGGCTAAATTAATTAATTGAGAAAATCCGTTTTGTAAGGCTCCATTTTGAATAAAGTTACTATTGACAAAACTGGCAATTTGTGTGGGTGAAATTCGGGAGGTAATTTCTGTGCTATTGACAAAGTTTTGAATTTGTCCTACAGCCGAATTAATCAATTGAGTGGGATTGATGTCGGTCGGATTGGATTCAACTAACTGAGTAACTCGATTGAGGAGTTCAGAACCGACTTGATTGATGTCAATATTGTTCACTAGCCGAGAGAATACTGAGCTGAGAACAAAGCCAGTGGGTCCTAGAGTGATAAATTTAGCTGTTTGGATAGCAATATCTCGGGCCGCCTGATTTTCTTCTTCATTATCTTCTCCGACTCCCGGTAGAAAATCCAAAAATCCGCTAGGAATAACGTTGTTCAAGAAATCCATTGCTATTCTCCTTGAATGGGGTGATTAAATTTATAGTATAGAACATTTTTAAAAGCAGACATCGGGACGATTTTACCTCTGTCGTCAATTTTTTACTCGGAAGATTCAGTCATTCTAGGCGATCGCCTTCAATCAGTACCTCCCTTATTTTCCATCCCCCTATTGAGCTAGATTAACAAAGCTAGAACTCAGACTGCATAACAAAGGGGGTGTTGCCCGTTGGTTTCCATCCCCCTTTTTTACTCTGGATAAAGACTACTTAAAGAATGGGACAACCTCCATCCCGGGGTTCGTTTTGGGGTTTTAGCTGACTGAGTTGACCAAAAGTCTCTCAACCGGAGTGCGATCGCCAACCTTCATCATTTTAATTCCTCCCGTCGGGGATAAAGTAACACCTCGGCGCTGGGGTTTGACTAAACCCCCTTCTCCCAATTTTAAATCATAGCCCGATAAGACTGTGGCTAACACTAACTTCATTTCATAAGCCGCTAATGCTGCTCCAATACAGCGACGTTTACCTCCACCAAAAGGCATAAATTCGTAGGGAGAAAATTGCCGTTCTAAGAATCGTTCCGGCTTAAATTGATAGGAATCGGGATATAAATCTTCCCGATGATGGAGTAGATAAATACAACCGACTAAATCAGTTCCGGCTTTCAGGGAGTATCCTAATAAGTCCATCGGTTCTTCGACTCGCCGGGGAAATGTTAACATACCCACCGGATAAAGTCGAAGAACTTCATTACAGACTGCGGTCAAATAAGGTAGGCTAAAAATATCCATTGGTGCGGGATTATCTCCGAGAGTAGCAATCTCTTCACGGAGACGATTTCCTACCTCGGGAAGAGCATGAACCCAATATAAAGCCCAGGACATGGCACTGGCAGTTGTTTCGTACCCAGCAAACAGTAAGGTCAGCAATTCATCCCGTAATTCTTTGTCGGTCATGGCTTCACCTTCGGCATCCCGCGCTGACATTAACAGGGAGAGGATATCGAGGCGATCGCTAAGGTCCTGTTGACGGCGATTAGAAATTTCTGCATAGAGTAATTTATCAATTTTTTCTCTAATTCTGAGAAAATATCCCCAAGGACTCCACGGGCCTAAATCCACTTGCAACTGTTTAAAAAACAGAAGGGCCGAAGCAGCCGGAGTGTTAAAAACCTCTAGCATTAAAGTCATCAGATGTTTTAATTCCTGATAATTTTGTTTCGTTAAATCTAACCCAAAGACAGTTTTTAACATGACTTGGGATGAAATTTGAGCCATCACCGCACGGGCGATAAAAGGCTGGGAGGTTGGCACTTGGCTCATGACTGTTGCAGTAATTTCGCCAATCATTTCGCCATAAGACCTCATGCGATCGCCATGAAATGGAGGCATCAATAATTGTCGCTGACGACGGTGGCGATCGCCTTCTAACATCATAACCGAATACTCTCCCACCAAAGGCTCGACAATTTCATTCACCTTCCCGGGGACGCTCAATTGCTTGTTCTCATGGGTTAAAATGTATTGAATGGCTTGGGGATGAGAGACAAAAATAAGGGTATCCCCAAACCCAACCACCTCCGCCTGAAATAGGTCGGGATAACGTCGAGCATTGGCTTCCATATAGCCAACGGGATTCATCACCCAGTGTAATTTTTGCAACAAGCGGGGGGTCCCTGAACTAGGAATTTTCATGGATCGAGTTCCTGAACGAGTATTTCTATCAATTTTAAAGGATTTACTGAAAATAACTCCAATATTTAAAAATAAATTGATAATCAAGCCTTAAATTATCCTTCTGTCTACAGACACAATCCAGCACCGTCCAATGAGCATCAGTTGCCCAATTAACCATAATATCAATATCGTTGTACGGGCGAAAATCCTCCAGTAAAACTGAACCCCGTAAGCCAAATTCGGTAATTTTCCAGTGTGGACACAACGCCTCTATTCTCTCTTTCGGGAGTTCAATTTTAGTTTTGACCATCTTTTAAGAGTGCTTTGTAGGGTGGCCAACGGATAGTGGGTAAAATCAGGGAGGGGATATCCTCCGCAGAGTCTAATTCCAGGGTTATCGCCAGTGGTTATCCGGTCGAGTTTTGTGAAATTCTGACCATTCTTTTTCCTCCAGATATTCGGGTTGTACCTGAATCGACTATCCTAACTATTATGAGCCTTAGAATTTATGGTAATCGGTTACTGAAAACTTTATCCGGTGAGCAAACTCGACCGACTGCGGCACGGGTGCGCGAAGCGGTGTTTAATGTTTGGCAAGGGAGTATTGCTGGATGTCGGTGGTTGGATTTATGTGCCGGTGCGGCTACGATGAGTGCAGAGGCGTTATGTCGAGGTGCTGTAGAAGTTGTGGCGATGGAACAGTCCCCTCGGGCACTGGCGATTATTCGGGAAAATTTGCAACGGGTGAAGCAGGCAGATCAAAGGGTGGATATTCTGCGCGGTGATGTGATGGCGCGGTTGAAATCTTTGCAGGGTCGCCAATTTGACCGGATGTATTTCGATCCGCCTTATGCCAGCAGTCTTTATCAACCTGTGTTGGCAGCGATCGCCCAATATGAACTCCTGGCACCCGATGGGGAAATTGCGGTGGAACATCGCAGCGATCGCCTCCCCATCGAACCCATTCCCACTCTGGAAATCCTTCGGGAACGCCGTTACAGCAATACCACGGTGACGTTCCTCGGGTTATCCGATGAGTCAGCAGATTAAAACAGCGATCGCCTCTGGCGGGTTCAGGACCCGAAAGCGGCGATCGCTGTTGTTTTAGTCAGGAATTCAAGATGGGTTTACAAACCCAAATCGTTCCCGCGCTTGTACTGCTGGTAAGCGGCGAAAAACAAACCAGCTAGAGTCACCACAATCAAACCCAACACGATGCCAGACAGTAACGGTTCAACCACGTCTATAAATCTCCTTTGCAACTAGGGTTATATTTTAATATGTAAAGGTTTCTTGCAATTTTTTCATCTAAAGACAGTCGCCCACAATGGCAGCATTGGCATTTTCCGAGGCAGGGATCTATGGATGCGGGGATTTCCTCGTCTCCCGAGGGTTTCCCAGAAATTGCCGTAGAATGCCCATTCTGATCGCAAATGTTAAGCTATGTTATAAAATCATACAATATTTGTACATCCCTTGAAAACGACCTTACCGTTGACTAACGATCTCGCCAAATCTGAAGCAGCAGAACCTTGTCCCGTCACAAGTGGGGCGATCGCCTTTGGTGCGCGTAGCACAGTCATTGTCTTTATTCTGGTGGGTATTGTCCTCGGGATTATTCTCGCCCTACAATTACAAGTCTCGGATCCTTATGTGAAAACGGTCCTAACCCTGGATGGAGACTCGGTTCGGGGTCATGCGATTTTCCAAATGAACTGTGCGGGTTGTCATGGCATCCAGAATGGACGGCAGGTAGGACCCAGTTTAACCGCTGTTTCTCAACGGAAATCCCCGGTTGGGATTATTAATCAGGTGACAGGGGGAAAAACGCCGCCAATGCCTCAATTTCAACCGAATCCTCAAGATATGGCAGATTTGTTGAAATATGTTCAAAGTCTTTGAACGGAACGACCCCCGAAGGTTTAAATCTCCGGGGGTTTTGAGTTATCCTCGCTCAAACTGTTGGGCGTAAAATTTGGCATATTGTCCCGCTCGTTCCAACAGTTCTTGATGAGTTCCGGATTCTACAATTTGTCCCTTTTCCATGACTAAAATGCGATCGGCGCGACGCACGGTGCCGAGACGGTGAGCGATAATAAACACGGTGCGGTTTTGCATTAACCGTTCTAATGCTTCTTGGACTAATGCTTCCGATTCTGAATCTAAGGCGGAGGTTGCTTCATCTAGTATCAGGATTCGGGGATTAAGAAGTACCGCGCGGGCGATCGCAATTCGTTGGCGCTGACCCCCGGATAAATTAACCCCTCTCTCTCCTACCCAACTGTGATATCCATCAGGCAGTTTTTGAATAAACTCATCCGCATTCGCAATTTTCGCCGCTGCTTCAATCTCATCTAGGCGATAGTCAAGTTGTCCAAAAGCAATATTTTGGGCAATACTTCCGGTAAATAGAATTGTTTCCTGGGGAACGATGCCAATTTGACGACGTAAACTGGGAATAGTCACCTCGCGAATGTCAATTCCATCAATCAGAATTTGTCCCGATTTTACATCATAAAACCGAGGCAAAAGATTGACTAACGTGGTTTTACCAGCACCCGAAGCACCGACTAAAGCGATCGCCTCTCCCGGGGAAGCAACTAAACTTAACCCTTGCAATACCGGCACTTCTTCTTGGTTTTTGGGGTTGAGAAGCGGTTGAGTGGCGTAGGCAAAGGAAACATTGCGATATTCAACCTTTCCCGTTACCGCAGGTAAGGCGACTGCACTCGGTTTTTCTACCACCGTTGCTTTCACCGCAAACAACTCAAAAATTCGGTCTACTGATGCCTCTGCCTGTTTAAATTCATTATAATTACTCGTCGTCAAGGAAATGGGATTAATCACCAACGCTACTGCGGCTACATAACTAACAAATTCACTTCCGGTTAGATTTCCTTGGGAAATTTGCCATCCGCCCAAGAAAAATAGGGATAACACGCTTAAGGCTTCTAAAAATCCCACTACAGGAAATTGAATTGCTTTTAATTGTTCTGCCCGATATTTCATCCGGCGATTATGTTCGGCTTCTTTAGAAAATCGCTCAATTTCATAGTCTTCCGCAGCAAAGGCTTGAACTAAGCGAATCCCACTAAACACTTCAGAGATTAAAGCCGATAAATTAGAAATTTGGGTCTGACTACGCCGGGAAACACTTAATAATTTATTGCCAAACCAACTGACAATAATGGCCATAAAAGGGGCGATCAGCAGGGTGGCAAAGGTGAGTTGCCAGTTCAAATAAATCATATATCCCACAACTACCACCAGTTGCAAAACGCATGGCACGAATTGATGGAAAAATTTATTGACGACTTCCCCAATCCGGTCAATATCTTCGGTGAGGCGATAGGAAAGGTCGCCGGTTTTGGCGGTTTCAAAAAATCCGAGATTGAGCTTGTGGAGGTGACTATAAATGGATTTGCGGAGGTCAAGGGCGATGGAAAGGGCAGCGGAAGCCATTAAGGAATCTTGACCATATTGGACGATTCCTTGACCTAGGAAAATCAGCGCACCAATCCCCGCTAATTGCGCGATCGCCACCACATCCCCCGCCCCGATAAAATTAGCAATCCGACCGGCTAACCAGGCTTGCAAAGGCCAAAAAACAGTAAAAATCAACGTACAAATCAGCGCCCGGATGATAGTGTTCCAGTGGGGACGCAGGTAAGGCAGCAGTAACCAATAATGCGATCGAGACAATTTTAGGCGTTAATTTTGAGGGTTAATCAATCTTACTTTACTCGATCGCCGTCGCTAAAACCGATACCCTTACGGGGGTGCGGGTTTTTGCCAATGGTTCTCTGGGTATCCGCTATTGGTTGGGTGTGGCAACCGGGGATAATTCTAATTGATAGCGATAAAGCGCGATCGCCTTCCCTCCGGCTGCAAAGTAATCCGGGTCTTGGGGGGATAAATAAATCGCCGTGATTTGATTGGCAGTAATTTTCTCCGGCGCATCCTTCACCCGTTGATAGTGGGTGGTGGTTTCCACTTCATTGAGATAAATCTGCGGTTGGCGGCGAAAAATCTGCTGTGTAATTTCTGTGGCGATAAACTGATCCGGTGCAGGAATTTCGCTACCTCTACCCGTAACCACGGATACCAGTTGCCGATCGCCTTTCAAAACCGTAATCTGCCGGTTAGGATCGGCTGGATCAACCTTAACCGATTCCACCGCCTGACTGCCTAAATAGGCTTGGGCAATTTTTAATCCATTAAAGGCGCGATCGGCAACAATTCCCGGATTTCTAGAAACCGGAATCGGGATTCCCCGCCATCCCCCCGGATTCAATCCCGACCCCTCCACAAATCGCACCTGAAATTGCACCGGCTGATTCAAATAGGCTTGATTCTTCTCAAATCCAGGCGTCACCAGATTCGGCGCGAGGGGGGCAATCTGTTCAATTAGGGTACTCGTGACATTCCAAGTCCCTTTAATCCAGTCGGGATAAATCAAATCTCCCTCTGCTACAGAGACAGCCGGTTTACTCTGCCAATTGGGAAAGGCTTGTAAACGGTCCGCCAGGGGTCCCGCTACCGCATTCCCAGAGGTAAACAGCAGAATTAACACCATCAAACCGAGGGAAATTCTCCTATTTATCATGACTTTCATAGGCGGCAACGATACGCTGAACCAGAGGATTGCGGACCACATCTGCTTGAGAGAGGTTGCAAAAGGCAATACCTTCGACATTTTGCAGGATATTTTTGGCGACGTTTAAACCCGACTGCTGATGGAAGGGTAAATCGGTTTGGGTAATGTCTCCGGTGACTACCATGCGGGATTTAAACCCGAGGCGGGTTAAAACCATTTTCATTTGGGCGGGGGTGGTGTTTTGCGCTTCATCGAGGATGACGAAAGAGCGATTGAGGGTGCGTCCCCGCATATAGGCTAGAGGGGCAACTTCAATGATGCCGCGTTCCATGAGGTTGGCGATTTTTTCGGGTTCGATGACTTCATAGAGGGCATCGTAGAGGGGGCGCAAATAGGGATTAATTTTCTGTTGCAAGTCCCCGGGAAGGAAGCCGAGTTTTTCCCCCGCTTCTACGGCAGGGCGGGTTAAAATCAGGCGTTCGTAGTCATTGGCGAGGAGAGATTGGGCGGCGAGGATGGTGGCGAGGAAGGTTTTGCCGGTGCCTGCTGGACCAATGCAAAAGGTGAGATCATGGCTGCGGATGGCTTTGATGTAGGAACGCTGGCGAAAGGTTTTGGCGCGAATTTCTTCCCCTCGGCGGTTTTTGGCGAGGATGTCTTGGCGCATTTCGCTAAGTTCGTCTTGGCGTTGGGTATCCAAGGCGTGACGGGCGGTGAGGATATCAACGCTGGTGATGGGTTTGCCGTGAATCCAGAGGTCCGAGAGCGATCGCACTAACCGGGTGCAGAGTTCGATTTGGTTGGGAGTACCTTGGATGAGTAAATCTTGTCCGCGTAGGACGACTCGGGCCCCGGTTTGTTTGGAGAGGAGTTTGAGGTTTTCCTCGCGATCGCCACTGAGGGCTAGGGCGCTTTCTTGAGAGGGGAGTTCAATCGTTGTGTTTTCTTCCATGCCATATCCATTACAAGTAAAGTTTTAAAAAATGCAAAAAGACGCCTTCTTTGCAAATTGGGCTGCAAACAGGCGTCTTGAGAGAGGACTCCAGCAATATCTTTGGTGGGAAAAGGGATGATTGTTGAGGAAGCGGGGCTGGAACAAGACTGCGATCGCCCCACTCCAGACTCCAGAAACTTGGGGCGATTTCTCCCCAAAGATGCTAGGCGATCGCATCTCCTAAGAGCGATCGGCAAGTTTTGGTCCAGGACGAACCGGACCATTTTTTACCGCAGGACTCGTCGTAGTTTTAGACCCAGGTCCATCGGAGGACGAAGCGCGATCGCTCGGCCATCCCCCGTAGATATCTAAATAAATCGCTTCCCCCGCATCCTTCGCCGCTGCTTCTAATATTGTTCGCACCGCGTGCATATTGCGTCCACCACGGCCAAACACGCGCCCTTTTTCTGGATCCTCAAACGCCATGCGAATCCAGACTTTAGGTACGCCAGCCAATAACTCGCAATCCACTCGTAATGATTCCGGCGTTTCTAACAACGGTTCCACCAGAAAACGTACCAACCCTCCATAATCCGGGCTAGGCGTTTTTTTCTCACCCTGAGATGGTTCTTGGGGAGTCAGTGGTTCGTTGATGGAATTAGGAAGGGGTTGTGGCATTGACCTGTTCAAAGACATTAGCTTTCTCAAGAATGTGACGCACCGTCTCGGTGGGTTGAGCGCCCTGTTGCAGTCGCTTCACGATCGCTGGGACATTCAGACGAGTTTCATCATTTCTCGGATTGTAGAATCCCAATTCTTCCAAAGGACGTCCATCCCGGCGAGTCGTGCTCTGCATCGCCACAATCCGATAGCTGACTTCTTTTTTCTTGCCGAATCTCTTCAATCGAATTTTGATCATCTTGCTCCTACTTCTTTTTCGTAACCATTCTAGGCCATCAAATTACAGCTTACCTGCTTCTGGGGGTAAGCATCTACAGCGTTCCATCTACAACTTTCCGCTGCAAAGTCATTCATTATAGCACCTTGCAGGGCATCGATACAACAGCGGCAAGAGAACCGAATTTCTTAAAAAAATCTCGGTCAATGGCCCACAAATTAGGGCCAGAAACATTGCCAAAGCCTATTGGGATTGTTACGGAGAGTTAGAGGAATCTTCCAAAGCCCCCCTTCTTAAGGGGGGTTGGGGGGATCTCTTCTATCAAATTTAATGTTTTAGAGTCCCCGAGACCCCTAGAACAGGCCCCTTACAACTCCCCAAACCCCTTTTTCTTCTTGGCCTTCTTTTTCTTCTTACCCGGACCCCCAGGATAGCCGCCTCGTCCCGGTTGTCCCCCTCCGGGCCCGAACATTCCTCCCATTCCCGGCATCCCAGTCAAGTCCCCTTGACCCATGCGCTGCATCATCATTCGCATTCGGGAGAAATCCGTCACCAGCTTAGTCACTGCTGCATCATCATGACCCGAACCCCGGGCCACCCGTTTGCGCCGGGAAGGAGAACCCGCTAACAAATCAGGATTAACCCGTTCCTGGGCCGTCATGGAATTAATCATCGCCTCAGCACTTTTCAACTGAGACTCGCCCTTAGACAACTGGTCATCGGAAATTTTTCCAACGCCGGGAATCATTTTCAGCAATCCACCCAACGACCCCATATTCTTCATCAAGCGCATCTGCTTGAGAAAGTCGTTAAAGTCAAATTGCGCCTGTAAGATTTTTTGCTGCATCTTCTCGGCATCGGCAAGGTCCACTTGCTCTGCCGCCCGTTCGACTAGGGTGAGTACATCACCCATGCCAAGAATCCGAGATGCCATGCGATCGGGATAAAAAGGCTGTAGGGCCTCTACCTTTTCCCCGACCCCCACAAATTTAATCGGTTGTCCAGACAATTGCCGCACCGAGAGGGCCGCACCCCCGCGAGTATCCCCATCCAATTTGGTCAGAATCGCCCCAGTGATGCCAATTTCATCATTAAACGTCCGGGTCAGATTCGCCGCCTCTTGACCCGTCATGGCATCCACCACTAACAGGGTTTCATGAGGTTGGATCGTCTCTTTAATTTGGGCCAACTCCGCCATCATATCTGCATCGATTTGCAGACGACCGGCAGTATCCACAATCACTGTATCCACCCCGATCGCCACGGCGTGTTGAATCCCCTGCCGCGCAATTTCCACCGGGTCCGCATCCGTCCCGAGTTCAAACACCGGCACATCAATCTGTTTCCCCAGAGTCAGCAATTGGTCGATCGCCGCTGGTCGATAAATATCTGTTGCCACCAACAGGGTCGTGCGATTTTGCTTTCTCAGATGTAAAGCCAGTTTAGCCGTTGCCGTGGTTTTACCTGTCCCTTGCAATCCGGCCATCAACACAACCGTCGGGGCAGTCTCTGCTTGTGCGAGGGGAACGTTACTTTCCCCCATGACTTCCACCAGTTCATCGTAAACAATCTTGATGAACTGTTGATCCGGTCGCACCCCAGAAACCACTTCCGCACCCAGCGCTTTTTCTTCAACGTCGGCAATAAATGCTTTGACGACCTGAAGGTTGACATCGGCTTCTAAAAGGGCGCGCCGAACGTCCCGCAGGGCTTCTTGAATGTTGGATTCGGAAATTTTGTCCTGCCCTCGAAGTTTCTTCCAGGCTCCTTCTAAGCGTTCAGCAAGCGCGTCAAACATGAATTTATGGTTACTCTCGAATATGACTAGGAAATCAGTTGTAGTTGTGTCCCTGCAAGGGATTGGTCCAGGTTCAGACCCGCTTAGTTTAACATATTGTGGTCTTCTTTCGAGCCTGAATTGACGGGGGGAAAACTCCGGATTGTCAAGGGCTAACCCATGCTTGGGTTTCTTATTGTTGGGAAAGAGACGACTGAAGTCGTTACTACGAACTAGGAAAATCACCAAAATTGTCCCGTTCGTAGTAACGATTTCAGTCGTTATCCCCCAGAATTGGGAAGAAAAGAAACGACTGAAGTCGTTACTACAAACTAAGAAAACCTGACTAAATTTTCCCCGTTCGTAGTAACGATTTCAGTCGTTATCCCCCAGAAATCTGAAGAAAAGAAACGACTGAAGTCGTTACTACGAACTAAGAAAACCTGACTAAATTTTCCCCGTTCGTAGTAACGACTTCAGTCGTTATCCCCCGCACTGAGGAAATTTGTTACAAAAAGTGAAACCCCCTGCTCATTTCCTCAAGTCTGTGCCATCCTAGAATCCATCGCATTTTTCACTTCTCCTCAAAATGAGGTTCGTATGAAATTACTCTATATTGTTCCAGCCTGTTTAGTCCTGGTTACAGCAGTGGGAACAGTCACCAATTTAACCTTAGCCCAACATTCGCGATCGCCCGTCCATCCCCTCCTCTCTCAAGGCAATAATACCCAGACTCCCTCAGACTCCCAAGATGTCGGGGGATTGTATGTTCTCTCCCCAGATGGAGAAAAACAAGCCTTTACCCTCACCCATACCGATGTCAAAGCCCGGATTGATGGCAATGTCTCCCAAGTTGCAGTAACTCAACGGTTTCAAAACCCATTTAATGAACCGTTAGAAGCGATTTATGTCTTCCCACTTCCTGATGAAGCAGCGGTTTATGATATGGAAATCAAAATCGGCGATCGCATCATTAAAGGCGATATCAAACAACGGGAAGAAGCCCAACGCATTTATGAAGAAGCAAGAGAACAAGGACGCACCGCAGCATTATTAGAACAAGAACGTCCTAATATCTTCACTCAATCCCTGGCGAATATCAAACCCGGTGAACAAATTGAGGTCACCATTCGTTACAGTGATAGTCTCCCCTTTGAAGGGGGAAACTATGAATTTGTCTTTCCAATGGTAGTGGGTCCGCGCTATATTCCCGGAACGCCAACCACCCCGGAAACCCCGAATACCAACCAAGTTCCTGATGCTTCGCGGATTACCCCTCCGGTCCTTCGTCCTGGTACGCGGTCCGGTCATGATATTAGCGTAGCAGTAGAAATTAATGCCGGAGTTCCCATTTCTAATATCCAATCCCCATCTCATCAAATTGGCACGTCTCAAGCGGGAGAAATGGTTCGGATTGACTTAGCAAAGGCGGATTCTATCCCGAACAAAGATTTAATTCTGCGCTATCAGGTTTCTGGCGATCGCACCAAAGCAACGGTCCTCACCCAATCCGACGATCGCGGGGGACATTTTGCCATTTACCTGATTCCTGCTTTAGATTACAACCGCAATGAAATTGTCCCCAAAGATGTCATCTTTTTAATGGATACCAGCGGGTCTCAATCCGGTGACCCTCTATTTAAATCGCAAGAATTGATGCGCCGCTTTATCAATGGCCTCAATCCTAATGACACCTTTACCATTATTGACTTTGCCAATACCGCAACGGCACTCTCTCCTCGGCCCTTAGCCAATACGCCTGCTAATCGCAACATGGCGATCGATTATATTAATCAATTGCAGGCCAACGGGGGAACTGAGTTATTAAATGGGATTCAAACTGTCTTAAATTATCCTCCAGCAGAAAATGGTCGGTTGCGGAGTATTGTCTTATTAACCGATGGCTATATTGGCAATGACATGGAAATCATTGCCGAGGTCCAACAAAAGTTACAAGCGGGCAACCGTTTATATAGTTTTGGAGTGGGGAGTTCGGTGAATCGGTTTATTCTCGATCGCCTTGCAGAAGTAGGACGAGGAACCGCCCAAGTAATTCGTCAAGATGAACCCACCGAAGAAGTGGCGGAACGATTTTTCCGACAGATTAATAATCCAGTTTTAACGAATATTGAGGTGAGTTGGGAAGGCGGAGGGGAACCGGCAGAAGTTTATCCCGCATTACCGCCGGATTTGTTTGCGGAACAACCCTTAGTGTTGTTTGGACGAAAAGGCGATCGCGCCCGGGGACAATTACGAGTGAAGGGAATTACTGCCAATGGCGATCGTTATGAAGAACTCTTTCGCATGGCATTTGAAGAAGAAGGCAACCCAGCGATCGCGCAACTGTGGGGCCGACATCGGATTAAAGACTTAATGAGTCAAATGTATGGCGGAGAAACTACATCCGGGGTGACAGCAGTAACCAATACCGCGATCGCCTATCGATTACTGTCTGCCTACACTGCCTTTGTCGCCGTCAGCGAAGAAGTCCGAGTGGAGCCCGATGGCACCACACGCCGGGTGCAAGTTCCCGTGGAATTACCCCAGGGAGTCAGTTATGAAGGGATTTTTGGCACAGAAAACGAAGCAGATATGGCAACATTAACTCGGGGTCAGACCACTGGGGCCTATCCACCACCGCCACCCTCTGCTGCACCTGTTCGGGTGGGTGGGGGTGTTCGTCCCGGCGGAGTCCAACCGTTGAATGAATCTTCCAACCTGGAAGGAATCATGCCATTCCCCGAAGGTAGCGATCGCATTCAAGTGATAGGTGCGGATAAATTAGATATGGAGGCGATCGCGGATTTAGAAGAATTATTCCAATATGTGTCCCTCTCCCCAGAAGTGACAGGAGAAGTGGTTTGGGAAATTGTGGTTCGTCAGGGTCAAGTAGTGCGCGTGATGTTAGACGATCGCGCTTCGACGTTAACGGATCAACCCGCAATCAATCTGATTCGTCAAACCTTACAACGTTGGCAACCCCCCCAATCTCTCTCCGGAACCCTCCGGATTAAATTGCAAGTTCAACCTTAATTCTGGCTGAGGATTGGTTATCGTGCAATGATGGAAGGTGCGTCAGAATGTTAAGTTGAGAGAGGTATCGTTCTCTTGAGTATCTGACGCACTCGATAGAAACTAGACCCGTTTATAATTTCTCTGTATTTTATGGCTCGAATTAATTTGCTCGATACAAAAACCACCAATTTTCGCGATTTAATTGGCAATGGTAAAATTTATCGCGTCCCCCTTTTTCAACGCGATTATTCCTGGCGTGAGGAAAATTGGGAAGACCTCTGGCAGGATATTTTGATGCTTCACAAGGACCCGGAATCCAGCCATTACATGGGGGCCATTGTTTTGCAAAATTCGGCAAATTCTGACAAAGAGTGGACGATTATTGATGGTCAACAGCGGTTTGCTACCCTCAGCATTTTGGCGATCGCACTCATTGATAAAATCTCTGCGCTAGTCACTTCGGGACAAGAACCCGCACAAAATACGGAGCGACAAGACCTTTTAAAACGAACCTATTTAGCTGACAAGGACCCGCGCTCTCTCCGCTATTCTAGTAAGTTAATTTTAAATGAAAACAATAATGATTTTTATCAGAGTAATTTGATTAATTTAAGAAGACCTCGGAACATTCATTCTTTACCTCACTCAAATCAACTCTTATGGAAAGCATTCGATTATTTTTCTGGAAAAATTAGCGAAGATATCCCAGAAGTGGTGAGCAGTGGAGAAAGTTTAGCAACCTTTCTTGCGGATACGGTTGCACAGCGTTTACTATTTATTCAAATTAATGTAGAAGATGAGTTGAATGCTTACACGGTTTTTGAGACTTTGAATGCTCGGGGACTGGAACTGAGTGCCACAGATTTATTGAAAAATTATCTATTTTCTATGTTTCAAGGACCAGATGATTTACGGGAAGCTCAACGGCAATGGAAAAAAATGATTACCACGGTTCAACTTGAAAAGTTCCCGGAATTTCTGCGTTATTATCTAAGTCTTACCTATACGCGAATCCGTCGTGATCGCCTTTTCAAACAAGTCAGAAATTCAGTCAAAACGGCTCAACAAGCGTTTGATTTACTGGAGGAACTCGAAAATTATAGTAGTCTGTTTGTGGCGTTAGGGAATGCCAATGACGAGTTTTGGCGCGATATTCCCCAGAATCAGGAGTATATTCGAGAATTGAGCTTATTTCGAGTCAAGCAAGTTTATCCGACTTTGTTTGCCGCTTACGAAAAGTTTTCTCCTGATGACTTTACCCGCTTGTTAAAGTTGATTGCGGTGGTCTCGTTTCGCTATACTATTGTTAGCTCTTTAAATCCTAATGACTTAGAGGCGATTTATAATAAACTAGCTATAGATATCCAAAAAGAAACGATTAAAACTCCCCGGCAAGTATTTGAACAGTTAGGGGCTCTTTATGTATTGGACGAAAAATTTCGTCAAGACTTTTCTTTACTAGAAATTTCAACTAAGGGACAGAAACGCAAGTTAGTTCGTTATATTCTTTGGAAGTTAGAAACTCAGCTATCGGGAGTAAAAATCATGGAAGATAGTTTTTCTATAGAACATATTCTACCAGAAAATCCCGATAATTCATGGCAAGCTAATTTTACAGAAAAGCAGGCGGATGAGATGGTGTATCGCCTGGGAAATATGACGGTTATGGAACCAGCTTTGAATCGGGAAATTGGCAATCAATCTTATGTCAAAAAGCTAGAAAAATATCAGCAAAGTCAGTACAGTCTAACTCAGGGGATTCAAGCGGAAGACTGGACGCCGGATGCGATCGCCAATCGGCAGCAGTCTCTAGGGCGTCTGGCGGTTCAGGTGTGGCGTGCGGATTTTGCCTAATCTGAATCTATCTTTTCCCCGCCTAACTTATCTCCCCCTAACTTAATCCACCTACTTTAAATAAGGGAAAAAAGTGACCGACGGGACCGGGACCTTGGCCAATCTCTAAGGCAAATTGTAGGGCTTCGGTGACATAGTTCTTGGCATTTTTGACCGATGTTAGAGCATCTTGACCTAATGCTAAATTGGCAGCGATCGCAGCCGACAATGTGCATCCAGTCCCATGAGTATTACGCGTTTCTACCGTTACCGTTCTCAAGGTTTCTAGGCAGTCCCCATCAAACCAAACATCTACCCCGCGCAATTCTCCTGCCATGCCGCCTCCTTTGACCAAGACGCCAGAAACTCCACATTTATGGATTCTCTGAGCAGCGGCGCGCATATCATCCAAGGTATTAATTTGTAACCCGCTCAGAATTTGGGCCTCATAGCGATTGGGGGTGACGATCGCCCCCAAAGGCACCAAAACATCCCGCAATAATGTCACCGCTTCATCATCAATCAGTTGCGCGCCAGTCCGAGACACCATCACCGGATCCACCACTAAATTCTTCAGATGTAGGGATTCAACCCGTTCCACTACTGCGGCAATAATCTCCCGATTCAGCAGCATCCCCGTTTTGACCGCTTGCACCCTCATATCCTCGATTACTGCATCAATCTGAGCAGCGATCGCCTCCACCGGCAACCCATCCACCCGAGTCACCCCCCGGGTACTTTGAGCCGTGACGCAGGTGAGGGCGCTCGTGCCATGCACCCCATGAAACGCAAACGTTTTCAAATCCGCTTGAATCCCGGCGCCCCCACCACTATCGGAACCAGCGATCGTCAAGGCGACTGGGACTATCGGCGGCTGTGAAATTGCTTGTAGATCAGACATCGTTTAACCCTAGACCCTGAACATTGCTCAAAAAAATCAACTGCTCACCCAGTCGGAGGGTCAGCAGCGATTCATTCCAACTCATCATTCCTAAATCGTTAGCGCGGAGGGCGACGCTTTTGCAGGAAATCAGGAATATCCAATCCCGGTGGCTTACCACCACGGGAAGGATCCGGAGTCGGAGGCGGGGGTGGAGACGCGGCGGGAGGCTTAGGAATGAACCGTTGGGGTTGCACTTGAGGAACCACCCGGGCAACCTGAGTTCCAGGTTGGGGGGGGTCTGAGGAAAAGCCTGTGGCAATCACGGTGATGCGAATTTCCCCTTGGAGGCGTTCGTCAATCACGGCACCAAAAATAATATTGGCATTGGGATCAACCACTTCGTACACCGTTTCCGCTGCTGCATTCACCTCATGCAAGGTCAAATCGGTGCCGCCGGTAATATTCAACACGACGCCCTTGGCCCCTTCAATCGAGGATTCGAGTAAAGGAGAAGAAATGGCACTCAAGGCCGCTTCTCGGGCCCGGGATTTACCCGAACCCACACCAATTCCCATTAAGGCAGACCCAGCATCGGCCATCACCGCGCGCACGTCGGCAAAGTCCACATTCACCAGACCCGGAATCGTAATAATATCTGAAATCCCCTGAACCCCTTGGCGCAGGATATCATCAGCCACTCGAAAGGCTTCCTGTACAGGAGTTTGTTCGGAAATGACCGAGAGCAATTTATCGTTCGGGATGACAATTAGAGTATCCACCCGACTTTGGAGGGCGGCGATCCCTTCTTCCGCTTGGTTCGTGCGCCGACGGCCCTCGAACATAAACGGACGGGTGACGACCCCGACAGTCAGCGCCCCAACTTCCTTGGCGGCTTCAGCGACAATGGGGGCGGCTCCGGTGCCGGTTCCACCCCCCATGCCTGCGGTAATGAAAACGAGGTCAGAATGTTCTAAGGCATGAGCAATCTCATCGCGAGACTCCTCTGCGGCTTTTTGACCGATGGCGGGATTGCCACCTGCGCCGAGACCTCGGGTCAGTTTTTGTCCGACTTGTAGGCGTTTGGTTGCAGTGGATTGGACTAGAGCTTGGGCATCGGTATTCACCGCCCAAAATTCTACTCCCGACACTTCACTTGCAATCATGCGGTTGACAGCATTGCATCCACCGCCGCCTACGCCAATGACTTTAATTTTGGCTATGCTACTCGGCACAATATCGTTACTCCTGGTTTCTTCCCCGGGGAGCCGGTTATCGCGATTTTGACCCAATATTAACCCTGTGTTGTTAAAAGGATTGGAGTTGTCCACTGCCACGGGAAAACCTGTCGGTTCTTCAGAATGAGGGCTTTCATTTCCAACCCCTAGTTTACTATTAAGTGTCATTGGTATTGGGAACGGTAGAGATACAACTTCTGAAATGAGGGCAGATCAAAGTCAACTATAGGCTATGTTGCCCAAGATTACCAACTTTAGCACTGATTAGTTTTGCCAATCTGTCAAGGGTAATCATACTGACCCCCGAATGAACCCCAACTTGAACCCAACTGGTCAGGGTTTTGAGTGGGGTTTTTTTCAAGGACTTTCAGGGGTGGGGACGGTTTGAGGGGCAGTTACACCTATGCGGTGAAGGGAGGGGCGATCGGGATTGGTCAGGTCAATATAAGCAATTTGGGCTAAATCAATCTGGTTGGGTAAATCCCCCATCTGACCTAAGCGGGTCACCTGTTCGGCAAAGCGAGGGCTGTATGGGCCACAATGAACGAGTCCCAGTTCGGTTTTTAAAATCAAATTTGCCGGGTCCTGCCAATTGATTTCATGAATTTTGATGGGACTGCGACGAATGGATTGATAGACAGACTGCCACGAGGAACGGTATTGCTCCAGGGGGCCGATGACCCGGAGTTGGGGCAGTTGAGCGGTGGGGTCTAGGGCGGTGTAGCTTTCCAAGGGCATCCACGTTCCCCGTTCATCAAGCAAACCCACCGATCGCACCCCGGGGGACCCTGCTGCTGGATTGGGGCTGAGTCCGGGGGGAGTATCGGTGGGGGCCCCTGGGCCGATCGCACTGCCCTCATGGGCAATTGCTACGGGATAGCGTTCGTGGACCGTCACCTTGAGTCCTGGGGGAAACAACTGCCGGGAAACGGTTGCTTTGGAGATCGTCCCGGCGGATTCCAACTCGCGGGCTAGTTCTTGCGGTCGAACGTGCAGGATAGATCGGGGATACGACAGCGGCAACAGGGAGCGAATCGCCCGGTCGGATAAAAATTCATTCCCCTCGATTTCGACTTGTTCTGGGGTCTCAATCACTAAAGCCGGTGAGGTGGTGGTCCACAATAAAAATCCGGCCAGGGAACTGACCGCTAACAGTTGCCAACCGGCTTGGAAAACTTTCTGACGCCGCGATCGCCTCAGCTGACGACGGCGACGCGCTAACTCGGACTGAGAAACCGTTCCGATGGTATCCATCCTAACCGTTTAAGCTAACTGGGACATAACTAAATACACCCAAACTTTACCTCTTGTCAAGAAATAACCTGGAGCCTTTTGCAGGGCAAACCCTCCTGATTCCCACGCCGTAAACCCACTGGAGAATCCTTTTGTGATGAAATCCAGACTTCGTATTCTCCTTAAGGGAACTCCAAAAAATAAAATCGTCTAGGAGAGATCCCCCCAACCCCCCTTGGATCCCCCCCCCGCCCCCCTTCTTAAGGGTAGGGCTGTTTCATTCTAAAGGGCAATCGAGAAAAGGAAAGGCGTTCTCTCTGATGTAAAA
>JAMXFF010000052.1 GCA_025370845.1 Laspinema palackyanum D2a
AGTTTTCAGGGAGGCCCCATCCCTGAAAACTTTTAAACCATAAGCATTTTAGCCTTAGCTTGATGCGTATGGGGTTTGAACCCCCGCAGGTGTGTGTTGGGAAGAACTAAGAAAGAGAACGACTGAACTCGTTACTACGAACATTGATGAGAGAACGACTGAGGTCGTTACTACGAACATTGATGAGAGAACGACTGAAGTCGTTACTACGAACATTGATGAGAGAACGACTGAAGTCGTTACTACGAACTAAGAATGCCAAAAAAAGGGTAGTGCAATGAATGCACCACCCTTTTTTTTATTGATAAAAATGGCAGATAAGAGTTACTTGCTCTTACCTAGGCCAATTTTTACAATTTAGGCGGTCACAGCTTTCTTGATCGTGGCGCTGAGTTCGCCTTTGGCGTACTTGGCGGCGAAGTCATCGAGGTTGACTTGCTTGATCTTGGAGGCGTTACCGGCGGTACCAAAGGCTTGATAGCGTTCGGCACAGACTTTTTGCATATATTGGATGGAGGGTTTCAGGAAGTGACGGGGGTCAAATTCCTTGGTATTTTGGGCCAGGGCTTCACGGACTGCCGCAGTGATTGCCAAACGGTTATCGGTGTCGATGTTCACTTTACGGACACCGCACTTGATTCCTTTTTGGATTTCTTCGATGGGCACGCCGTAGGTTTCGGGGATGGTTCCGCCGTATTTGTTGATCAGTTCGATCAAGTCTTGGGGTACGGAGGAAGAACCATGCATGACCAGGTGGGTGTTCGGCAAGCGGCGGTGAATTTCTTCGATCCGGCTGATTGCTAAGATTTCCCCAGTGGGTTTCCGGGTGAATTTGTATGCACCGTGGCTGGTTCCGATCGCTACTGCCAGAGCATCCACTTGGGTTTGCTCAACGAAGTCAACGGCTTGATCCGGATCGGTCAACAGTTGGTCGTGGGAGAGTTTTCCTTCAAACCCGTGACCATCTTCTGCTTCACCCATGCCGGTTTCCAAAGAACCCAAGCAACCGAGTTCGCCTTCGACGCTGACGCCGATGGAGTGAGCCACTTTCACGACTTCGCGGGTGACTTCCACGTTGTACTCGTAGCTGGCGGGGGTTTTGGCATCTGCTTCCAAGGAGCCATCCATCATGACGCTGGTGAACCCTTGTTTCATGGCCGAGTAGCAGGTGGAAGGTGCGTTGCCATGATCTTGGTGCATGGCAATGGGGATGTGGGGGTAGGTTTCCACTGCGGCTAGGATCAGGTGGCGGAGGAAGTTTTCCCCTGCATATTTGCGTGCACCACGAGAAGCTTGCAGAATCACGGGGCTGTTGGTTTCGTTAGCAGCCTGCATGATCGCTTGGATCTGCTCCATGTTGTTGACGTTGTAGGCCGGAATGCCGTACTCGTTCTCTGCTGCATGATCCAGCATTAACCGCATAGGTACAAGCGCCATAGATGGTCCTCCTAATTACTTTTTTTTCAGCGATGGGGTATGGACAAGCTGAAATTGTTACAACAAGTTTAAGACAAATTTCAGATTTTTACGAATTATATCTAAAAATGAGAACTTTATAACGTTTTTATCTCAGAATTGCCAATTTTGACTTTTAAAGCCGAATCAAGGAGGATAAATCAAGGGGCAACGGGAAGACACTCAGGAAAAAACCCAGCATTTTCAGATTTCAGCCTTCCTGTTCAATGCCTTTGAGACTATAAAAAATATGATTTTTTGAATTTATGGGTCGCCCGGGATTCGAACCCGGAACTAGTCGGTTAAAAGCCGAATACTCTACCGTTGAGTTAGCGACCCGCGTGCTTTCTTTTTCAGCACCTTAGCTACATTAGCACAGGCTCTTAAAAAAAAGCAAGGGGTTTTTTAAAAAAAATCTGCGGTGAGGCGAACTTGGGTTTCCCACTTGTCTCCGGGTTGCAGATTCATCAGGTGTAGCCCGGTGTTGAGGGCATTTCGGGGGGCGGTCCAAGGTTCGAGGCAGTAGAAGTCTTTGTCTTTGAGGGTCCAAAAGACGACGTTGGAATAACTGGCCTTAAAGAGTAACCGGACTTGCAAGCGGCGACTATGGTCGATCGCCGTGGCAGCGAGTCCGGTAATTTTGGTAAAAGCGGCGTCGATTTCCTCTACGTTGAGGTCGAATCTGCCGGTGAAGGGATGTTGATTCTGGGTTTTTTGGTCCGTGTATTGGACGGCGGGAATTTTAAATTGGAGTTTGGACTTATCCGGGGCCCAAAAGTACGGATGAAGTCCGGTGGAAAAGGGCATAGGCCGATCGCCAGTGTTGGTGTAGCGTTGGTCGATTTCCAGGCTATTGCCTTTGAGCTTATAGGTAAAGGCCAGTTCAAAGTCAAACGGATAAACGGCACGAGTGCGATCGCTACTATTGAGAATCAGGGTAATGCTGGCTAGGTCCTTGGTTACTCCCTCGGTGACTTCCCACGGTAAATCCCGGGCAAACCCATGTTGTTTGAGAGTGTACTCTTTCCCTTGATAGCTGTAGGTATTATTCGGCAAATTCCCACATATCGGAAACAAGATGGGGATGCCGCCACGGACACTTAAATCCGGATTGGTAAAGCGTTCGGCATCCAGATAGAGGAGGTCATGACCTTGAACTTGCCAACTGGTGATGATGCCACCCCGTTCGGGAACGACTTCGACCCGGGATTGAGCGGGTTGGTCGGAGAGGATGTAGGTCTTGTATTGTTCTTCTTTTACTGCGATCGCAAACACTGTTTATCCTTTATCCTTGAGTCGAATGATCGGGGGCGGCAATTATCTCAGTCTTTACGGTTGTAACGGACGGCGATCGGATAGTCAAGGGGAACTTGCCACGGGGTTGATTCAGAACCCTACTCTCAGACCCTTGTTCCCCTGGGGCGATCGCCGTTGCCTTAGCTGGAAACCAGGCTCTTGGGGAACTGCGGCAGTTTGATTTTCTTATTCCGACCCGCTACACCGATGGCACCCCCTGCCGCAGCCGCAGCCAGGGCCATACCCACCGCCCGAGAGGTCCCATTAGATTGAGGTGGGGAAGCCGGTTCCGCCTCGCCCAATTTATCAGCTTCTCCAAAAGTAAGAGGCTCACCCAAGTCATTGGTAAAGGGGGAGGCATTAAACGCCTCAGCTGGATCACCGGGCAACTCTTCTTCTAGTGTCGGATTAGGCTTAATCTCAGCGGGCTTTTGGGATTCAAACACGGTATTTCCCGAGGTCACCACTTTAGATTGACGAGCATCCAGAATCATCGGAGAAGTCATCGGTTCTTCAAACACCCCAGAGATCATATCGATGTGTTCGAGAATGCGATCGCCCCTTTCCCCGGTGACCACTTTGGGCTGATACTTCCGCACCTCAACGGGTAAAAATTCCACCTTCATTTGTTGTTCTCGCAACGACACCTTCAGGACAGCGGTATCATAATCGCTGCGAGCATTCCCTCCAAAAATAAAATTCCCCAGAGAGTAAGCAATAGGCCGTCCTTTATAAATTTCTGACCCCTGCAACACATGAGGATGATGACCGACAATCACATCGGCTCCTTGGTCAATCGTAAAATAGGCCAATTCGCTCTGCCAAATTTCTGGATAATTTGCCAGTTCTACGCCCCAGTGAAAATTCACCACAATCCAGTCTACTTCATCCCGAACGGCCTGGATGTCCTCAGCAATCCGCTTTTCCATGCCGTGATTGGTCCCCGGTACGCCTGCGGCTGCGGCATGATAATCCGCTGCATAGTAACCAAAGTAAGCAATTCGCTGACCTTTAACATCAATAATTTTAGGACGTCGGGCTTCCGTCATCTCCATTCCGGCACCGACCCCATGAATTCCCGCTTTTTCTAAGGTTTTCAGGGTTTCCTGGAGTCCGGGACCCTGGTAGTCCATCGCGTGATTATTGGCCAGGTTGACAATATCAACGCCCCCAGAGGTGAGAACCTCCACGGAGGAGGGGTCGGCTTTAAAATTAAAGGTTTTTTCTAGTTTGGTGTCAGCGGTGGTCAAGGTGCCTTCTAGGTTGACCATTGCGATATCTGCCTCGCGGTATTCGGGCATTTGGTCAAAGGCCCAGGTATAATCACTCCCGATCAGGTCTTCAAACCCATGACCGAGGGTGACATCTCCGCTCATCATCAGAGTAACCGTTGGGTCATTGGGGTTGATGACATCGGTATGTTCAATGACGGGAACGGTTTCTAAGGCTGCTTGGACCATTTTGGGCCGTTCCGGCTCTCCATTGACCGGATTGGAGGCAGATTGGGGGGAGACAATTGCGGTGGGTTGGGATTGGTCCTGCAATTGCAAGTAGCCGATCGCACTGCCCATGATAAAGGCACTGACGGAGACCCCTGCCACTAAAAATAATCGGAAAACTTTATAGTTGATCCAAGAAGCGGCGCGGGAGACCCCATCGAGCAGCTTCTGTAAATACTGATTTCTGCGTTGCTGGTTGGCTGGGGTGACAATGCGGATGGACTGCTGCCACAATAAGTCAGAATTTCCGAGGGGGTTAGCACCTGTGGCGATGATGCGAACTCCATCAATCACTTCCGAGTTGAGCCGCCAGATTTGCTGACAGATAAATTTGTTTAAGCCCGATCGCAGTTGCTGGGAGATATCGGGTTGATGGTTTAAGCCATTGATTTCCAGACGGATCGGCAGGCATCCTTTTTGGACGGGTTCGACCCGGGCATAAATGCCTTGGGGGGCCAGGTATGAGTTGATCAGGTAGGCGATCGCCCGAAAATTTCCCGCCCGTGCTAAGTCGAGCATTGAGGGTTCGGCAAAGGTGCTGAAACTGGTCATCCTGTTCACTCCTATTTCTTGCTGGCAAGTCTAAATTTTAAATCAGGGATATCCCTGGGGAATTGATGTTTAGGGTTTATTTTGGGGTATTAATCCCTTTTAAGGATTCTCCCTGGGTCTCCCGAATGGGTGGGAGTGTGAACGGCGTTCTGATTCAACCGTTACTCCCGGTGAGCTTGTTTAAATTTGTCCTTTAATTTGGGGATGGATGGTTGTTTAACGAACAATGGGTCTCTCCTTCCCCATTGCTGTTGAGGTCTGAATAACCGAGGCTGATCGTCACCCTCTTTTAAGTTAGCTTACTGTGAGAAACCGCCCCAATCAGTCCAGGTTGGTGGATTGAATGGCCGATCGCCCAAAAACTAAATTCCATCCTGCTGCCGCCTGCATTGTTCACTCAACTCGGTTCCCTCAGATTGTCCCCGATTTTCCCCGATTTTTCTGAGTCATTCTCAAGAGAAGCAACCGGGGAATTTCCCGGGAAGGATTGGCTTGACGATTGTACCCCAAAACTTCCATTTTTTGAGTCTTTGACTTGACAAAATCATCCCAGATATGCGTTGGCTCACTTTTGGGTTGTCAAGGCGATCGCCCTGGGGGTTTAATGTGAGCCAAAGTCCCATGAGGCGATCGCGTCTAAAACGGTGGAATTCTCCTTTAAGCAGTTACTCTGCGTTAAAACTGATAAGTCACGCCCACTTGCAAAACCGGGTAAAATCGGAAACGACCTAACGCATCCTCTAGGTCTTCCCGCTCGCGCTCAAGTTCACTGGCTAGGATGGGATTGGATGCAGCTCCGGGGGCGGTTAACGAGACATCGGGCGATCGCTGAAACATTACCCCAAGGTCCATAAAAAATCCCCATCGCTTTCCAAAGGCTACCGGATTACCCCAGCCGACCCCAATATAAGGTGCAAAATCGGGAAAATCAACTTCTGCTTCTAACGTCCCCACTTGTGCTACCGGAAAGGTCGAGTTACCAATCTGATAGGAAGCATTTGCGGCACTTGTCGAGGTCTGAGCAACGCCGGATGCCTGATTCCCGTTATAAACTAGACCCCCGGTGAGCCTAAATCCCGAGTCTTCGTTGGGAAAATAATCGACAAAAGCGGGAATTGTCCGCAAATCGACATCGGTCTCGTACGTGATGTCGCTTTCTGTAAACTCAGTATTGAAGGATAACCCACTAAATCCTATTCTCGCGTTTAAATTGGGGAAAATCCGACCTGTAACTTGAGCGCCAATCCCTGGAGTTCCCACAGTACCGGAGACGGCAAACCCACTCCGTTCTTCCAGCAATCGTAGGGTGCGTGGGGGCAGGGGGGCCGGTTGTGACGGGGGGACGGGACGAGGTGCAGGGGGAACGGGTTGGGTGGGGGGAAGAGGTTGGGTGGGGGGAAGAGGCGCGGGGGCCGGTGGGACCGGGGTCCGTCCAGGGACTTGTTGACAGCGAGAATTAAGAGGAAACAACCGACACAGGGTTTCTAAATCGGTATCTTGTGCCTGTAGGGGTTGGGAGAGACTGGCATCGATCGCCAAAGTGGTTAAAATACCAACCACCCCATAAAAAATTTTTATAGAAAGACTAAAGTTTTGAGCCATGAGCTTTTGTGTTCGGCTGGTGTTGGGCTGTTTGCGTTTGCCATCGCATCATATCCCATCCCACTGATGCCGGGGTAATGATTTTGCCTGGGGCTTGGGTGATCGCCCCTGTACCCAGGATTGCCCTGGGTGCTTTGCCTTTCCCATCCCTTATCTCTATACTGTGTAAAATACTGTTTAAACTTTTGATAACTTTTTTAACGATTCTTAACTCATCCGGGAGTCAGCGATCGCGCCTGAACACCGCACTCCATCGCAATCTTGAGGCCAAACCATGACCGTTCGTAAAGACACAATTTTTGAGCAGTTTTTAGCACCCGTCGTCTGGCTATTCGTTGATGAAAAGGCGATGCAGCAGGTGAGTCGTAGCATCGACTGGGAAACCGAGAGCGATCGCCTCAGACGGCCAGATTTGGAATACCCCGACTATTACATCACTCAAAATTTTCACGGGATTGAAGGCGGTTACCTCAATCGGGGTGCAGCCGTCAGTTATGACCCGATCACCCAATATGCGCTTCCTCCCCATGAAGGGTGGATCCGCCAAGGGTTAATTGATGCCATTCGTACCCATCCGCGCCGAATTCTGGACCTGGGTTGTGGCACGGGTTCGACGACGATCCGGCTTAAGCAAGCCTTTCCCGATGCTGAAGTGCTCGGGTTAGATTTATCCCCCTATATGCTGGTGATGGCGGAATATAAGGCTAAACAAGCGGGTTTAGAGATTCAGTGGGTGCATGGACCTGCGGAACAGACTGGATTTGCCCCCAATTCTTTCGACTTGGTGACGGCTTCGTTATTATTCCACGAGACCCCCACAGAAATTGCCGAGGCGATCGCCCAAGAAAGTTTCCGACTGCTGCAACCTGGGGGTCAGTTTTTGATTCTCGATGGCAATCAAAAAACCCTACGCCAGACAGAGTGGCTTACCCAAATTTTTGAAGAACCTTATATTCAGGAGTACGCCGGTGGCAGTGTGGATGCCTGGATGGGTGCGGCTGGATTTGGGGCGGTGCAGACGACTGAAGTTTGGTTACTTAATCAGGTAACCAGCGGGATCAAACCTTTGCCTCAATCTCCGGCAGCGTCATCGAGGTGGACTGAACAAGAGGAGTCATGGGTGGTGGCTCCCAGCTACTAAGGAGAGAGGAAGCATGAGTTTAAAGGCGATTTTATTTGATTTCAATGGGGTCATTATTAATGATGAGTCGATTCACGAGGAGTTAATCAATGAGTTGCTACTGTCGGAGAACTTGCGCCCGAAAAAGGGGGAGTTCTGGCAAATTTGTTTAGGACGCAGCGATCGCGCCTGTATTGCGGAGTTGTTTGCCAGTCGGGGGCGCTTCCTGACGGATGCAGCGCTCAATGCTTTGGTGGAACGCAAGGCGATCGCCTATCAAGAACGACTCGCGGCTCTGAATAAGTTGCCCATTTTTATGGGGGTGGATGACTTGATTTATAAACTGCGCGGCACTCCGTTAAAATTAGCGGTGGTCTCGGGGGCTTTGCGCTCGGAGGTGGAACTGGTGTTAAATCGGGCAAATATGGCCCAATATTTCTCGGCGATCGTGGCGGGAGATGACATCACCACGAGCAAACCGGAACCCGAGGGCTATCTGCTGGCGGTGGAACGGCTCAATCAGCAATATCCGGAGCTCAACCTGACCCCGAGTGATTGTTTGGCGATCGAAGATACTCCGGCTGGTATTCAGGCGGCTCAACGGGCGGGGATTCAGGTGGTTGGCATTGCCAATACTTACCCGTTTCATATGCTCCAACGGCAGGCAGATTGGACGGTGGATTATCTACGAGATCTGGAACTCGATCGCCTCCGGGAGTTTTTTCAAAGCTGTTTGTCTCAACCTGTACCGGGTTAAAGGGAACTCTTCCTACTAGGGGAGTTTGAGCCATTTTGAACCGGGCAAAAATTTATCTGAGATTGCCTCTTCCCTTTCTGCCTGGGTTCATGTTATGATGGTTCCACGAATGACCGGGGAATTAGCTCAGTTGGTAGAGCGCTGCGATCGCACCGCAGAGGTCAGCGGTTCGAATCCGCTATTCTCCATTTTTAGGGCAAAACTCAGACCGCGTGAGCAAGTGGGGTTCTGGATTGCCTGGGTGGGATAACGTTACAATCCCGCGCTCGGCCATCCCTTCCACCTCGTTTAGAACAAAACTGAATCATTTTGACGACCCCACCATATAGGGGTCAAGGTTAGGGGATTGCAAAAAATAAATCATCCAAATGTTAAACGTCCCCCCTTGACGGGGTTTCTTTAAAGATGACTCAATCAAGGAGTCACTACGAACGGGTTTGACGGTTTTATTTTTTTGAGTTCCCTTATAGATTGCGTTAGTCCTGGCTAGGGGAGTGGGATTCGGGTTACAAAACGTTACTCGAAATTTAAGGAAATCCCTCAAGTTCAATGAACTCAATCCTTGGGACAATTCAGAATGGGCTCGATGAGGCAACGAAGCCCCTTTTTAAGCAGAGGAACCCTGGATCAGCGCGATATAATCAATTGAGCATCCCATGAATGGGTGCATTTTTCAATCGCAACATAAAGAGATATGGCTTTGTTTACCTTCAAAAAACTTAATATGTAGTTTCAACTACCAAAAACAGCCTGATTCGCTGAAAAATCACGGATTCAAGACAGAACAAGGGCTGAAAAGGTAAAGTTTGTAACAAACGAATTGTAAGGTTTTGGTAACTATTGTTGCATCTTATGTTCTGTCGATCCAAACCCGGATAAATACGGTATGGTGTAAATATAAAGGAATTATTAAGCTTACTGGAAGAACGGCGAGGGTCGTTTTTCGGGTAGCCGCGAAATAAATCCGCATTTAGCCAATCCCCGACAAGAGATTGGTTTTTGTTGGCAGGAGGAAATATGAATCCCTTAATGCTACGTCAAATTTGGTCCTTGATAGAAAAAACCCAGGTTAACGTTTTGTTAAGCCTAGATGATGCTAGTTTGGTGCAGTGGTTGCTCAAGCAGTTTAGACAAGAGCAACCCCTCGATCCCGATCAAGTGAATGTGTTGAATGCATACCTGCGATCGCGACTCTCTCTGATTCGCGATATCGCCAGCGAACGCATTGCCACGGATATGGGATAACCCATTGCTCAGTATCAGGGTTCCCTTGGCCCTACTCTCTATTTCCCGCAATGAGATGACCGATCGCGGTCCGGTTTGTCTGCCGCTTTCTTGGGGGATAGGCACGCAATGGCACAACCCACTCAACGGTTGAAACTCGTGATGGAATATCTACTGCGATCGCCACAGCAGTAGGGATTTTCATCGGTCGAACTCGCAGGCTTTCCCCAGTCGTGTAAGATAAAGCACAGCCTTTAATGAGAATAATTGCGCTGCAACCGGCCAATTCAATATAAGAAATTCATCGAGATGGGTAAAAAGAGATTATTGAAACTGGCGAGTTTATGTCTGGCGATCGCTGCGACTGCTTGTGGGGGGACATCGGGTCAACCCAATGGAACTGTTGCCACGGGTTCGCAGAAGTTGGCTCAAATTCAAAATCAGGGTCAGATTGTCTGTGGAGTCAGTGGCGAGTTACCGGGATTTAGTTTTGTCGATGCCACCGGCAAATATGCGGGACTCGATGTGGATATCTGTCGGGCGATCGCTGCCGCGATTTTTGACGACCCCGACGCGGTAGAATTCCGCAATCTCAACGCGAAAGAACGCTTTACCGCAGTGAAAAGTGGGGAAGTTGATATCCTCAGTCGGAATACCACCTGGACCCTCAGCCGGGATACGGGGGCCGTGGGGTTGCAATTTGCCCCCGTCGTCTTCTATGACGGACAAGGGATTATGGTTCAGAAAAATAGCGGGATTACCAATCTTGCGGGACTGAAGGATAAAGCAATTTGCACCCAAACGGGAACGACTAACGAGCAAAATGTCGCCGATCGCATGGCAAGTCTGGGCATTAATTATCAGCTTGTGGTGTTTGAAGATATTAACGTCGCCTATGCTACCTATCTTCAGGGTCGGTGCCAAGCGGTGACGTCCGATCGCTCTCAATTAGTCTCGCGGCGATCGCGATTTCCTAACCCTGAACAACATTTAATTTTAGAAGAAACCATTTCTAAAGAACCCCTCGCCCCAGCAGTGGGACCCGGAGATCCAAACTGGTCCGATGTGGTGAATTGGATTATTTATACCACAATTTATGCCGAAGAACTCGGGATTACCTCCGAAAATGTCGAGGAAATGGTTAATAGTTCTAATCCCGAAATTACCCGATTTTTGGGAACAGAAGGTAATCTAGGCCAAGAATTAGGATTGACCAATGATTTTGCCCTGCGCGTGATTCGCCATGTGGGAAACTATGGCGAAATTTATAATCGCAATTTAGGGCCAGAAACGCCTCTCAATCTTGAGCGGGGATTAAATCGATTATCGACTCAGGGCGGGTTGATGTATTCACCACCCTTTCGCTAAAGGAAGTTTAGTTTTAAGCTAAATTTTGTTAACAATTAGGAGATAAAACCAATGGGATTGGGTCTATTAATTGATGGGAAATGGTTAACGGAACGGGAACAGGAAGATGGTGGCGGTCGATTTATTCGTCCTTCTACCACCTTTCGGAATTGGATTCCTGCCGATAAATCGAGTAAATATCCCGCAGTGGCAGGACGGTATCATCTGTATGTGTCCTTAGCTTGTCCTTGGGCCCATCGGACTCTAGTTATGCGGTCCTTGAAAGGCTTGGAAGAAGCCATTAGTCTCTCGGTAGTTTCGCCGGTAATTGACCAAAATAGTTGGGAATTTGCCGAGTATCCGGGGATGATTCCCGATACGGTAAATCACTGCGATTATTTATGGCAACTGTATCTTAAAGCGGATAAAAATTACAGTGGAAGAGTGACAGTGCCGGTTTTGTGGGATAAAGAAACCCAGCAAATTGTCAACAATGAATCTCGGGAAATTATCCGAATGTTGGATACGGAATTTGAGGGAATTGCCGAAAATTCTATTGACTTATATCCAAAGGATTTGCAAGAGGTCATTGATAAAACCATAGATGAGATTTATCAACCGATTAATAATGGAGTGTATCGGGCTGGATTTGCCACAACTCAGGCAGCGTATGAGGAAGGGGTTACGGATTTATTTGATGCCTTGGACCACTGGGAAGGGATTCTGGGAAAACAGCGCTATTTATGTGGCGATCGCCTAACAGAAGCGGATATTTGTATGTTTACCACCCTGGTGCGATTTGACCCGGTTTATTATGTGCATTTCAAATGTAATATCCGGCGAATTGTAGATTATCCTAATTTATGGAATTATCTCAAGGAATTGTATCAACATCCGGGAATCAAATCCACCTGCAATTTTGACCATATTAAGCAGCATTATTATCGCAGTCATCCGAAAGTAAATCCCACGGGAATTGTTCCCAAAGGACCGATAATTAATTGGGATGAACCGCACGATCGCAGTCGGTTTGGGTAAAGTCTCGCGAGGAGTTGAGGGGAATCATACATGAGAAGATTGTGGCGCGATCGCCGATTTTGGTTTATTGCCATCCAAGCTGTCGCCGTTGTCTTAATTGCGATATTAGGGTTAACCCTTTGGCAAAACTTGCAGCGAAATTTACAGCAACAAGGCATGAGTCTGGGATTTGATTTTTTAGAATCTCAAGCAGCGTTTGATATTGGCGAAACCCTGATTCCCTACGAACGAAGTTCTACCTACGCGAGAGCTTTATTAGTAGGATTACTCAACTCCTTACGAGTGATGGCGGTGGGAATTATCCTAGCAACGGTAGTCGGGATTACCGTGGGAGTCGGGCGATTGTGGGATAATTGGCTATTAAGAAAACTTTCGTTACTATATGTAGAAATTATCCGCAATACGCCTTTATTGCTGCAATTATTTTTCTGGTATTCAGCAGTTTTTTTGAGTTTGCCTGGACTCCAAGATGTCATAAAATTACCGGGAAGAATTTATTTAAGTCAACAAGTTGTTGCCTTTCCCCTGCCTTGGACGATACCCGAAGTGCTGGAGAGTGGACAAATTATGGGGGGATTACAACTGTCTCCAGAATTATCCGCCTTGGTGCTAGGATTGAGTCTTTATACGGCGGCATTTATTGCAGAAATTGTGCGCGCCGGGATTCAATCGGTGCCAAAAGGACAGTGGGAAGCAGCAAAATCCCTGGGTTTAAATCCCAGTTTAATGTTGCGCTTGGTGATTTTTCCCCAAGCGTTGCGAACGATGATCCCCTCTCTGACGAGTCAATATCTGAATTTAGCGAAAAATACCAGTTTAGCCATTGCGATCGGTTATCCGGATATTTATTTTGTTGCCTCCACCACGTTTAATCAAACGGGACGGGCGGTGGAAGTGATGATTCTGTTGATGGCAACCTATTTGACCATTAGTTTATTAATTTCCCTGTTTCTGAATTTTTACAACAAAAAAGTTCAACTGAAAGAACGCTAGAATTTCAAGTAATAATATAGCCTTTCTCTTGTCAATGAAGTCCATTAAGGATCCCCCTAAATCCCCCTTAAAAAGGGGGACTTTCTAGGTCCCCCCCTTTTTAAGGGGGGTTAGGGGGGATCGAGATAGACTTACTTCATGAAGATGAAAATTGCTGTAACTGATTAAATCTGTTATCAAGGGTGACGAATCTATGGATAGCAAAGCCGAACTCCCACCGATTACGCCCAAACTTTCTCCCTGGAATTGGGCTAGAAAAAATCTGTTTAATACTTGGTACAACAGCATTCTGACAGTGATTTGTCTGGGGTTGATTTATCAGCTAGGGGGTGGATTGCTGCATTGGGCGATCGCCTTGGCAGATTGGCAAGTCATTGGGGTCAACTGGCGGTTGTTTTTAGTCGGAAGATATCCCCCCCAACTCTATTGGCGCGTGGGAATGGCAACGGGAGTAATTGCTGGCGCTGCTGCTTTTTCTTTCTGGGCAATCCGGTGGCGTTCCCGGTGGGTTCAATGGATTCCTTTGGCGTGGATTTTAGCATTTCCCCTGATTCTCTGGTTCATTGGTGGGGGATTGGGACTGCGACAGGTTCAGACTCAGTTATGGAATGGATTATTACTCACCCTGGTAACGGCAATTGTTAGTATTGTCTTGTCATTTCCCGCCGGAGTTTTGTTAGCATTAGGACGACAAAGTTCTCTCCCGGTGTTGCGCTGGTTGTGCATTCTCTATATTGAAATTGTCCGGGGATTACCATTAATTGGGATTTTGTTTATGGCGCAGGTGATGTTACCGTTGTTTTTGCCCGTGGAGATGCGTCTCGATCGCGTCATGCGGGCGATCGCTGGGTTGAGTCTGTTTAGTGCCGCTTACATGGCAGAAAATGTCCGAGGGGGTTTGCAATCTGTCCCTCGCGGACAAATTGAAGCAGCACAAGCGTTGGGATTGGCAACCCCTTGGGTGGTTTCGCTGATTGTCTTACCCCAAGCATTACGCGCCGTGATTCCCGCCATTGTGGGGCAGTTTATTGGATTATTTAAAGACACCTCTTTACTGGCGCTGGTGGGTTTAGTAGAATTAACAGGGATGGCGCGATCGATTCTGGCTCAACCTGAATTTATCGGGGACTACGCGGAAGTCTACATTTTTGTGGGTTTAATTTACTGGGTTTTCTGCTATGGAATGTCCCTTGCCAGTCGCCGATTAGAGCAAAAATTAGCCCGGGGGAAATCCTAAAGGCGATCGCCTGCTCAAACCCGCTAATTTTCTCTATGATAAAGAAATAGGCAAGTTTTTGGATAAACCCCTTGTCTCATTCATTTAAACACCCTAATTTTTATTTATGACTGATTCAAGCTTGCGAAAGGTGGCTGACCGTTTAGCGAAAACCTTAACCCAGGATTTATTAATTCAACAAACCACATCTGAACTAAGAGAAGCTCTTAATGTTAATCGAATTTTATTATATTACTTTTATTCCCCTTGGAAAGGACAAGTCACCTTTGAAGCAGTGAGCGCACCTCAATTTTCTGTTATTGGACAAAGTGGACCGGACCAATGTTTTGGAGATGAATATGCCGCTTTATATTTGCAAGGACGAGTCCGGGCAATTTCTAACATTGAAACGGAACCGATTAACGAGTGCCATCGAGAGTTTCTGAAAACCCTCCAAGTTCAAGCTAATTTAGTAGTTCCGATTCTTTCCCCGATTGGATTATGGGGATTGCTCGTAGCTCATCACTGCGAAGATACCAGATTGTGGTCTTTAGATGATATCAAACGGATGAAAAATGCCGCAGACACTTTAGGAACTGCTGCCACAATTCGAGATAGTTAAAAATGCCAGTAATTAATAAACCATGACCCTAGATAAACAGCCCATTATTATTGCCAAAGATGTCCAGAAATGGTATGGACAGTATCACGCCTTACGCGGCGTTAGTCTAACTATTGAACCCGGAGAAGTCGTGGTGATTATGGGTCCATCGGGTTCGGGTAAATCAACCTTTATCCGGACCTTTAATGCACTAGAAGACTATCAAAAAGGACGGATTGAAATTGATGGCATTGAACTCTCCAACGACTTGAAGAATATTGATAATATTCGCCGGGAAGTGGGGATGGTTTTTCAGCAGTTTAATCTCTTCCCACACCTCACCGTCTTGCAAAATGTGACCTTAGCCCCCAAATGGGTGCGTCGATGGTCTAAGGTGAAGGCAGAGGAAGTGGGGATGCAGTTATTGGAACGGGTGGGAATCCTGGAACAAGCGCGGAAATATCCAGGACAGTTATCTGGAGGACAGCAACAACGAGTGGCGATCGCCCGCGCCTTGGCAATGCAACCGAAAATCATGCTGTTTGATGAACCCACCTCCGCCTTAGACCCAGAAATGGTCCGAGAAGTCCTAGAAGTGATGCGGGATTTGGCAACCTCTGGGATGACAATGGTTGTGGTAACTCATGAAGTCGGATTTGCCCGAGAAGTGGCCGATCGCGTGGTGTTTATGGATGCTGGAAGTGTCGTCGAAGTGGCAACCCCCACCAACTTTTTCCAAAATCCCCAAGAAGAACGAACCCGTCAATTTTTGTCCCAAATTTTATAGGCAGTTTTTGGCAAAATACAGGAGTTAGGAACGTAAATATGATTACCGTTATCGGATTACTGGCCGGAACATTAACAACTTTAGCTTTTGTTCCTCAAGTGATTCAAACTTGGAAGTCTAAATCGACAAAAGATGTCTCATTAAATACTTATTTAATGTTCTGTACCGGAATTTTTCTCTGGCTGGTTTATGGTCTATTCAAGCAGGATATTGCAATAATTATGGCTAACTCTATCACTTTTATTTTGGCCTCGATTATTTTAGGTCTGAAATTAAAATATAAATAGTTAACCGCAATTAACCGGCTGGTTAACCCACGAACCCGGCGGGGGTTCAAACCCCCGCCTAACAGCTAAAGTCGGATAAATCCGACTAAAAAAGTTGTCTTAATTGCTTTGTAGTCGGTTTTTAACCGACTTGAGTTATTAGCCGGGGGTTTGAACCCCCGGCGGATTTTGCAACTGTCCAACTTTCAAATTATCCTCATTAAACCCCTGCCTGTGACTCCTTCTATCTTCGATGCTGAACATCTGTTATTTACTCCAGCGACTGCGGATGCTGATGCAATTCCCGTTATTTATGCCTTTCCCAATGAGTACACGGTTGGGATTACTAGCTTAGGCTATCAAATCGTTTGGGCGACCCTGGCAACACGGGGGGATTTGCAAGTGTCTCGCTTGTTTACGGATTTACATGAACCCTTACCTGGGGAACCCGAATTGTTGGGATTTTCCGTGTCTTGGGAATTGGATTATGTGAATATTCTGGGATTATTAGAGTCTCTGGATATTCCGATTCGGGCATCCAGTCGCCAAGAATCGTACCCCTTAATTTTTGGTGGGGGTCCGGTTTTGACGGCGAATCCTGAACCCTTTGCGGACTTTTTTGATGTGATTTTACTCGGGGATGGGGAAAATCTCTTGGGTGAATTTGTGGACGGGTATCAGCAGGTACGAAAGGCAGGGCGACTGCAACAATTGCGGCATCTGGCGACAATTCCCGGGGTGTATGTCCCCAGTTTGTATGAAGTCACCTATCACAGTCCCGAGGGGGCGATCGCCTCAATTCACCCCATTGATTCAGATATTCCCGAAACCGTCGCCAAACAAACCTATCGCGGTAATGTTTTATCCACATCATCTGTGGTAACAGAAAAAGCCGCTTGGCCGGATATTTTCATGGTTGAAGTGGTCAGAAGTTGTCCAGAAATGTGTCGTTTTTGTTTAGCAAGTTATCTAACTTTACCCTTTAGAACCGCCAGTTTAGAACACTCCTTAATTCCGGCTATTGAACGAGGGTTACAAGTCACCCGGCGGATTGGATTATTAGGCGCTTCGGTGACTCAGCATCCAGAATTTAATCAATTATTAGATTACCTGAATCAACCGCAATTTGAGGATGTGCGTCTGAGTATTGCCTCAGTTAGAACCAATACGGTCACCCCAGAATTAGCCCAAACCTTGGCCAGTCGCGGGACAAAATCCCTAACCATTGCCATCGAAAGCGGTTCAGAACGGGTGCGGAAAATTGTCAATAAAAAGCTGGAGAATCAGGAAATTACCCAAGCGGCAGTCAATGCCAAAGCGGGGGGATTAACCGGGTTAAAACTCTACGGAATGTCTGGGGTTCCTGGAGAGGAAATGGAGGATTTGGAGGCAACGGTGCAACTGTTGCAGTCTTTGAAAAAATCTGCACCGGGTTTACGCCTGACCTTTGGTTGTAGCACCTTTGTCCCGAAAGCGCATACCCCATTTCAGTGGTTTGGGGTGAATCCGCAAGCGGAAAAACGGTTGAAAAAGTTACAGAAAGAATTAGGAAAATCCGGGATAGAGTTTCGGCCAGAAAGTTATAATTGGTCGGTGATTCAAGCCTTAATTTCCCGAGGCGATCGCCGCTTATCTTCCCTCTTAGAATTAGTCCGGCATTATGGCGAAACCCTCGGCAGCTACCGTCGCGCCTTTAAAGAATTGCGTGGAACATTACCAGACTTAGACTTTTACGTTCACGAGAATTGGGAATCCACCCAAATTTTACCGTGGAATCATATTTTAGGACCCTTACCTGTCACCACATTGCAAAAGCATTTGGCGGAGGCAACGAGTTATTTTCCTACTGCGGAAAAAATCATGTCTCCAGTGAGTTAGTCCGGTCAACATCTCTCCTTACACGAGTAGGGTTTTTACGTTCAGGGGAATTTGCCTGACATTTAAGTGCACTTCCGGTCCCCTCCCCTTGGCAAGGGGAGGGTTAGGGTGGGGTCCTCATGATATAGCTTTGCCATTTCATGAGGAATGGGTGGGTAGGGGGTCCTCTTGACATACCTTTGCCACCTCACGAAGAAAGAGGTTGGACCAGTCTCCATACAGGCGCTTAAACCGGAAAGAGTGAAGCGCAAGTGGCGATCGCCCAAGAAGAACCCCACCCTAACCCTCCCCTTGCCAAGGGGAGGGGACCGGAGGTGGACTTAAGCGTAAAAAACCTACCCACCCCTTCAATGCCATTCCCAAATCTTAATGGTGCCATCATCGCCGCCGGTGGCGAGAGTTTGTCCATCGGGACTGAAGGCGACTGCACAAGTGGCGCGGGTGTGACCCGGGAGGGTACGGATTTCGCGGCCTGTTTTGACGTGCCATAATTTTACCGTGTTGTCGCGACTGCAACTGGCGAGGGTTTGTCCATCGGGACTAAAGGCGATCGCATAAACCCAATGAGTATGACCGAAGAGGGTGCAAATATGGCGTCCGGTTTGGACTTGCCAGAGGTTGATGGTTTGGTCAAAGCTGCTGCTGGCAAGGATTTGGCCGTCGGGACTGAAGGCGATCGCGCAGACTTGTTCCCCATGTCCCGTGAGGGTATAGAGTTCCCTGCCGGTTTCGCGATGCCAGAGTTTGATGGTTTTGTCACTGCTGCCACTGGCAACGAGTTGGTTATTGGGACTAAATGCCACTGCCATTGCATATCCCTGATGTCCCACAAGGGTTCTAACTTGCTGTTTTTTGGTGATGTCAATCAGTTTGATGGTTTTATCCCCACTGCCACCGGCGATAAATTCTCCGTCGGGACTGATGGCGATCGCATAAATTTCGCTGTCTCCCGGGAAACTATGAAGTTCGCTTTCCCCCAGACGTTGCCAAAGTTTGATGGTGTAATCCCAACTGCCACTGACCAGAATCGGCGATCGCGGACTATATGCCACTGCGGAAACCCAGTGACTATGACCCTTGAGAGTGTACAATTTTCGTCCCGTATCCCTCACCCACAATTTAATCGTTTTATCCTTACTGGCGCTGGCAATTTGCCGTCCCGTGGGACTAAATGCCAGGGATAAAACCCAACTACGATGCGCCTGAATTGTATGAACGCATTCAAAAAAACGATAGGCATTAAACTTTTTTAAAGCTGCGATCGCCGTCGGTTCTCTCCGATGTTTCAGCAACAAAAAGGCCGATCGCCGCACCGTATGAGAGTCATCTTTTAAGGCATCAATGACTAATTCTAAACCCGCCTGACCATAATTTAATGCCTCTTTCAACGCCGAAACTTTCACTGGAATATCCACCACCGCTAAACGGGTTTGAATCCCCGTCAATCCTCCCAATACTGCCGCACCCGGTGGCGGCGAATGGTGACCCCCCATAACCGCATCATAATATTTCGGACCCTCAAAATTCATTGACATAGTATTTGCTGATTCAAATTTGAATCAATGTTCCTCAATTTTTAATTAAAATTTCCCACGCTTGCCATAACATAGAAGCTCGTTCAGCATCTCGTTCGGGCATCAGTTGTCTAGCTTGGTCTAAAGTGGTTTGAGCTTCGTTGTTGTTGCCGGTTTGCTTAATCGCCATGCTCATTAATAGCCAAATTAACGCTTGATTGGGTTGAAACTGTAACGCTTTCAAATAGCTAGAAATTGCATCTTGATAGCGGCGAAGTTTATAAAGCATAATGCCTTTGTCTCGCCATGCGTCCCAGCGGTCTGGCTTGAGTTCTAGAGTTTTTTCATAGCCGGACAATGCCTCATCATAGTTGCCCATTTCGGCATAGAGACGGGCTTTTTTGTACCAGGCATCCGCATTATTGGGTTTGAGAGCGATCGCCTGGTCATAAGAGGCGATCGCTGCATCAAATTTCCCCAAATTCTCCAAAATTGTCCCTTTAATCATTTGCGGCGTCGCCCCCATTAATCGCGAAACAATCGAGGGATTATTGGGGGGTGGCGGTGGTGAATTTCCCCGAACTCCGGGAGAGGGTTTGGGTTTGGGAGTCGTTCGATGAGTGACAGGCGGTAACCAATCTAAATCCGTGAGAACTTCCGTCGCTGAATGATAGCGCCGATTGAGATTTGCTTCTAATAATCGGTCTAAAACCTTGGCAAATTCTAGGGTAACCGGAGATAAGAGATAATCGCGCCAATGCCAAACTCCTTCCTTGACATCAAATAAACTAAAGGGTTCAGTTGCCGTTAGTAATTGCACACAAGTTACACCCAAACAATACAAATCACTGGCTGGAACCGCTTGACCTAAAAATTGTTCCGGGGCGACATATCCAGCAGTACCAATTACCGTCCCAGTCCGTCCCAATGCCGTTGCAGTAGCAAATTTAGCCGCCCCAAAATCAACTAACACCAGTTGACCCGACTTCAACCGATTGGGTTCTTCTTGCATTTCATTGTTCGCCTCTAAAAGTTCGGTTATAGTGGCGCGGCGAATAATATTTTCAGGTTTAATATCTCGATGGATTACTTTTTTTTCATGGACAAATTGTAAGACTGGTAATAAATCAAACAGCACTTCTCTAACTTTAAATTCGGAGAGTGCGCCTTCTGCTTCTAACTCTTGGGCTAAGGTTTTACCATCGATAAATTCTTGGACTAAATACTGATAATTATCAGACTCAAAATGAGCGAATAAGGCAGGAATTTGGGGATGGGTTCCTAAATCATCTAAACGAACTGCTTCTTTTTGAAATAGTTGCGCTGCTTTTTGAGCATTTTGGGGGGTTTGGAATTGGGGAAAAAACTGCTTGATGACGCAGCGGGGTTTTGAAGGTTTGTACTCATCGACTGCCAAGAAAGTTCGCCCAAACCCACCCTGTCCAATAGATTTAAGCGCACGATAGCGATCGCCCAGCAGCAGCTTTGCACCGCAATTATGGCAAAAGTTATAGCCTGCTGGGTTTTGAGGCTTTTGACAGTCGGGATTTAAACAATAGCTCATATATGGACAAGCCAGCAAGGGGATAACTTTATAGTAATCGGTTGGCCCAGAATAGACTTCTTGCAAAATTCTAAAAAGCCCCCCTTTTTAAGGGGGGTTGGGGGGATCAATCCGGTATTTGGCAAGAAGTCTCACTCTATCAAGTCCCTACTCGCGTTGCCAAATCATCACGGTTTTATCGCTGCTGCCACTCACCAGGGTGGTGCCGTCGGGAGTGATGGCAATGCCGGTGACTGCGTTGCTATGACCCTTGAGGGTTCGGATTAGTTCTCCTGTGTCGCGATGCCACAGTTTGACGGTTTTATCGGTACTGCTACTAATCAGGGTTTCGCTGTCGGGGGAGAAAGCAACAGCACCGATCGCCCCCCCATGTCCCGTAAAGGTGCGAAGTTCTTCCCCAGAGTTCACCTGCCACAGTTTTAGGGTCATGTCTGCACTGCCACTGGCGAGGAGTTGTCCATCGGGACTGAAGGCGATCGCATTCACAGCATCGTTATGAGTCTTGAAGACGCAAATTTCCTGTCCCGTTTGTAACTGCCAGAGTTTAATTATCCCCTCATCTGAGGCAGTGGCGAGAATGCGATCGTCCGGACTAATTGCTAAGGCGCGAATCATGCCCGGATGAGCATTAAATCGGCGAAGTTCTTCCCCGGTTTCTCGATGCCAAAAAGCAACGGACCCTCGGGTATCACTGGCGATGATTTGTTGACCATTATTGAGAAAAACAACGGCATAAACCGCCTCAGAATTGCGGGTAAAGCGATGGAGTGGGCGACCCTCCGCTACATCCCATACTTCTACTGCTTCCCCGACCCCAGCCGCGATCGCCCCACCATCAGGACTGAAGGCGATCGCATTCACCGAGGCAAACCAGTCTTCCCCATTAAAGTTGCGGATTTCGGTCCCTTCAGGAATCCCCCAGAGTTTCATCGTATTATCCCCATCCCCAGCAGCAACTTTCTTGCCATCGAGATGAATTGCTACACAATTGACAATATCTCGATGTCCGGCGATCGTCCGAATGCATCGCCAATTCTGATGGGGAAATCCGTCAGAATCTGGAACAGTCTCTGGAGACTCTGAGGAAGGTTTTTCCCCCCGCCATTTGCCGACAAATCCTTGCAAATCCCCCAACACTTCACCGATGGATGATTCGATTCCCCCCATTGCTTTAGTGAGGGATTCGGGTTTGGTAAAAGGTTTGATGGACAATTTCGGGATTAAGGGTTTGTTCCCTGTCGTTGGAGTAGGGTCTGGGTTTTCCTCCGATGGCGCAATGATTTCATCGTCCCACTCGTCCAAGTCATCCTCGGAATTGGCAGGCGGTGGCGGTGGCGGTTTCACGGAAAAGGCTTCTTTGCGATATTCCGAAGGGACCCGAGGTGGTTCGCTGGGGTTGTCTGGGGTTGGAGGATTGGCGTTGCTGTCGTCAGGAGGAGGTGAGGATAGGGTTTGGAGTTCCGGGAGGGGAGAGGGGATGGCGCGGGATGCGGTTTCTAGGCGTTCCAAACGCTGGGTGACTGCCTCAATTACGCTATTCACCCGGGCGATCGCCTCTTGGTTTTGTTGGTTTAACCGGATTTGAATCTCTTGGAGTTCAGTCGCTGTTGGCGGTTCATTGAGTGCTTCTAATTGTTGCAGGCGATCATAAATTGCCTCAAATTTCGGGGAATTGGAGAGGGATTGGATCGCCTCCTGGAGTGCAGCAGCAGAAGTGCTGGAAGTGTCTGATTCCGGGGAGGAGGCGATCGCATTAATCGCCTGAGTGGTAACTTCCAGTTGATGGAGGCGATCGCTAAGGTTTGCCAGGGTTTCAGCAGTCGGGAGAGTGGCGAGGGATTGATAAATTTGCCCCACTGCCTTTTCCGTTTGTTCCCACAAGGATTTTGTAAACGCTTCGATTTGGCGTTCGGTTTCTTGGTTGACTTGTTCCGTTGCGGTTTCCAGTTGTTCGAGGCGATCGGCTAAAGGTTTGAGATTGGGGAAGGGGGGAAGGGATTCCAATGCTTGATGGATACGGGCGATCGCCGTTTCATTTTCCTGGCGCAACGAGTCTTTTAACTCCAATTTCTGCGCTTCGATGCGATCGCGCTGTTGTTCCAGTTGAGATTCCAAAGCATTTATCCGGGCAATAATTGGGTCCAGAGTGGGGACTTCCGGGATAGCGGGGAAACTTTCCTCAACTTGGGCGATCGCCTCGAACAGTTCATCCCGCAAGGATTCTTGTAACTGGGTGATCCGTTCTTCGGTTTGGGAGTTTGCCTGTTGCTTGCTGGATTCGAGGCGATCAAACCGCTGGTTTAGGGGTTGGAGGGAGTCATAAACTTGGGCGACTGCCTCCTCGCTGCGCCGTTGGTTGAGTTGGTACAGTCGTTGTCGATTCACCACATTCAAACTCACCGACACCGTTAACGGGACCGCAGCATAGAGGACTTGTTGAGTCCCGGCAACGGCGATCGTGCCGAGCACAGAACCGGCAAGGGCCACAGATTCAGTAATTTCGAGCCAGTGGGGTTTGGTCATGGTTTTCACAACAGGTGAACGAGCAATCAACAGTCTGACAAAAGTCTCACGCCCCTCTTAGCAAGGATTCGGGGGTCTCTTTGGAATATTGCCAGAGGTCTAAATTAAATCGAGGCAGAGACTCACCGAGGGAATTGACCCCAATGTAGTCCTGAGCGTTCGATTTCTTTTCTCTATGGTAAGGCTTCTGAAGACAATCCGATGGGTGGGGGTTGTTGCGGTGCTGTTATGGTCTCAACGCGAGGAAATTCATTGTCGATTGAGTGACCGTGAGTAATAGAGGCTTTTTTTCAGAGGCTTTCTCCACCTAATCAACACAGGGAAGCTCATTAATTAGGTGGCAATCAACAACTACCAACTCTATTTACCTCCTCCAAGGAGCTTGACATTATTAAAGGTAAATGTGAAAATTCAATTGTTATCAAAATAAGCCCTACATTATGGAAGGAGAACAACTTTCTCTGTGGCCCGAATTAGAAACAATAGATTCTAAAAGAATAGAGAAACAACCTAAGTTACGACGATACGAGCGGATTCAGCGGGAACTGGTATTGAGTGAAACGGATCCTCACAAAATTTTTGTAGAAGTAGAAGCGGGTCTCAAATCTGATAATCCCTATCTATTTATGGATCTGTTTTGTGGTGCGGGAGGAATGACTCAAGGTTTATTCCAAGCTGGCTTTAATCCGATCGCGAGTGTAGAAGTAAATCCGATTGCTTCTGCAACTTACCAAAGAAATTTTCCAAATTGCAATCATTTTTGTGGAGAAATAGAGAAATTTTCTCCTGACTTAGTTCTCAATAAAATTAATCCTTCCCCCGTACATTTAATCGTGGGAGGGCCGCCCTGTCAAGGGTTTTCCGTAGCGGGAAAACGCGACCCCAATGATCCTCGGAATCGTTTGTTTCAGGAATTTGTAAGAGTGGTTTCCCAGGTACGCCCCTGGTATGTTGTCATAGAAAATGTACCGGGAATTCTGACGCTCCAGAAAGGAGCTATCAAACAAGCAATTTGTGAAGCATTGGAGGCGATCGGTTATTCCCATGTATCGATCGCCATTCTTGAATCGGCCGATTACGGAGTTCCACAAATTCGCCCCCGTGCTATTTTTATAGCTAACCGATTTGGAATGGACAATCCTTATCCCAAGCCTCAATTAACCTCGGAACAGTACAAACCCATCGAGTCAGCAATTTCTGATCTGCCCGAATATACCCGAATACCTGAAATTAACCATGAGTGGACTCGCCACTCATCGGAATATATGGAACGAATTGCAAAAGTTGCTCCGGGTGGGTCATTATATGAAAGTTATGTTGATGCGTTTAAGCGGCAATATCCCGGTAAACCAAGCATGACTGTTAAAGAAAATCATGGGGGCACTCACATCCATCCCTACCTCAACCGGGTCATTTCAGCCCGAGAAATGGCAAGATTGCAAAGTTTTCCCGATTCATTTATTTTTGAAGGGTCTATGAAGAAAGCAATGTGGCAAATCGGGAATGCTGTTCCACCTCGTTTAGCTGAGTGTATTGGCTACGCACTGATTCCCGCTCTAAACCACATAAAAAATTCCGGCTTAAACTAACATTTTGCTACAGGTTAATCAGTCTGAGCTATTTGTTGATTGAGGCGATCGCGCCAAGTTTCAAAATCATACCAGCCACATCCCACGCAACCTGTTTCAGCATCCTTCCCTCTAACGGGGACATCGGCGGGCCAGTTTTCATCTCCTTCGTAATAGAATTTGATGCCCAAAGGTGTCCCTCGTTTGTTCGTTTTAATACAGCGTTCACAACTTCTGGATTTTAAAAGGTTATGGTTCCCAGCACTATCTTTTTTGAGTAACTGAAATTTTTGCTTGATCTCTGCTGGGGTCATGTCCGCATCATGAGGCGGTTCAGTATCTCCCCACCGTTCCATTGGAAAGCGATGATCAATTATCAGTTCGTGAACGGAACGGGTTCTTTGTTCTATTACATCCCGGTAAGCATAAAATTCCAATATTTTTTTTGCTAGTTTAAGGGAAATATTTGTTGAAGAATTTGCCGGTTGGAGATTTCCTGTCCAGCGGTCTTGTAGTTGATTAGATTTACAATTTTCGCAATATTTACTTGTAGTTTCAATAATTAAACCAGGACGACTTTTTGTCCCGCGTTGTAATCCTTGAATTCCACCCCCTCCAGCATATTGTCCGGAACCAATTTTGCTTCCTTCACATTTACGGCAATGCCATTGTTGGTCTGCCAGAAGGTCAAATACTTTTCGTTGGGTCGAGTTTTTTCTGAATTGATTGATAATGTCAAAGGGTAAGTCTTCCGGGTTCATTCTATCTCGTCCACTTCAACTTCTAATCCATTGAGAAGAGTGGAAACCGTTAAACTTAGACCCCTGGCTAGACTGACAAGAGCAGTTAGAGAAGGATTTCTCATCCCGCGTTCAATTCTCGAAATGTAAGTTCGATCCAGGTTGGCACGAAACCCCAGTTCCTCTTGCGAAATTCCCAACTCTGTCCGACGCTTCTTGACAAGATTACCTAAGGCAAGCAGGATTGCTCTTCTCGATTGATTCATTTACCGATTGTCAAGGTCTGTAGACGATATGTCTATGGACGATGTGTCACATCAAGCTTGATGAACCCCATATAGAGAGTAGGGCTATTTCATTCTAAAATTTTCCCAGAACCATAAGTTTTATCTGGCCAGGAGAATAAAACCGTCGGACCATCCTTGAGGGTACAGGGTCCTAACCCGAAGAATTTTGCCACAGCTTAATCGTGCCATCGTGAGATCCACTCGCTAAGGTGATGCCATCGGGACTATACCCTAGAGAACTGACTATCATGGAATGTCTTTCTTCTATGGTAAGGCTTCTGAGTGCAGTCGCCGATCGCTCCTGGGGATCCATCCGGTTTGGGTTGTCAGCCCGATCGCCTAAGTCTCCTGGGAATTGTGCCCTGGGGGAGCAACTTCGGTGCGATCGCCTATTTCTCCGCTTCCCTCTCATGGTTTGGCCTTTTTGATGTTTTTTATCTTAGCTGATTATAAGCGCGATCGCTATAGTCTCTTCGCGGTTTGTCTGATATTAAATCACCCTCTCAATATCCCTTAGTTTAGTTGGGGTTTTTCTTGGGTTTGGGTGTCGGGACTGCATCTATCTCGCGCCCCAGCTAGAGAGTTTCTACCATAAAGGACCTTAACAAGTCCCCATCCCAGTGCAGTTTAAAAAAACATTATGGGTTAGAGTTGAGGAAGAGAAAACTCGGAGCTGAACGCCAGTTTGCTGGACCTAGTAAAAATTCCGTATTTTTACAGTAGTAAAAAAGCCGCAATTAGGCTATCTAGCGGATATAAAATAAACCGCGTTTATTAGAAGCTTCAGAGTAATCTGAGCGCCCACTTAATTCTTGATCCCCGTACCGAGATGTCGCGCATCTCCTCCTTCAGCCATGCCCATCACCGAACCTGCCATCCATGCCCTCAATTTAGAAGCGGCGATCGCCCATACTCCGATCTGCGTTCCGCCCCATACCCCGGTGAACGAGGTCCTAGAACAGATGAATCGGGTCAAATCGACTTCGTGCCGCCTCGAAGACAGTGCTTCAAGCCCCCTCAATTTACAAACCCTCTCCAGTTGTGCCGTTGTCCAAGAGAACGACAAATTTTTAGGCATCTTTGTTGAGCGGGATCTGGTCAAATTGATTGCCTCGGGCAAATCTCTCGAAGGGATCACCGTGGGAGAACTGATCAATCCCTCACCGGTCTCGGTACGTCAATCCCAATTGCAAGATATTTTTTCTGTACTGCCCCTATTGCGGCAATATCATATTTCCCATTTACCCATTCTGGATGAAGGCGATCGCTTCATAGGTTTGATCAGCACGGAAACCCTTCGGGAAATCCTGCAACCGTCGAATCTGTTGCAATTACGACAGGTTGCCGAAGTGATGACTCCCCAGATTGTCAGCGCCACACCCCAGACTTCTTTACTGGATATTGCCAAACTGATGACCCGCACCCAAGTCAGTTGCGTGATGATTTGCCAGAGGGGAGACGGAAAAATCACTCAGATTGGGACCGGAAACCGAGGAGATCTCAAGCCCCTGGGCATCATTACGGAGGGAGATATTATCCAAATCCAGGGGCTCCAACTGGACCTCAGTAGCACCCCCGTCCAGCAAATGATGAGTTCGCCGGTGTTTGCCATTGGTGCCGAGGATTCCTTGTGGATTGCTTTGCAGAAGATGCAGCAGCACCATGTGGGGCGATTAGCCGTTACGGGCATCCGAGGAGAACTGCGGGGAATTATTACCCAAACGACCCTGCTCAACTCGATTAATCCCTTGGAAATCTACAAGGTGATTGACGTGATGCAGAATACGATTAGCGCATTGGAAGCTGAAAAGATAGAACTGCTGCAAAATCGGACCACGGAACTGGAAAAACAAGTGCGATCGCGCACGGCTGAACAAGAGCAACTCATCGCCTCCCTGGAAGCCAGTAGCCAACGCGATCGCCTCCTGGCTAAAGTCTCCCTGCAAATTCGCAAATCCCTCAATCTTGACGAGATTCTTGCCACCACCGTAGAAGAGGTGCGTCAGCTACTCCACTGCCATCGGGTTTTGGTGTACCAGTTTGCGCCGACAAGGGAGGGGAAAGTGGTAGCGGAATCGGTGGAGTCAGGGTATCCGGCGATTTTGGACATCCAGGTTCGGGATATCTGCTTTCAGCAAATGCATGGCATCGACTATCTGAACGGGCGCAACCAGGCGACTGCTGATATCCGTCAAGCCGGATTAAGCTTCTGCCATCAGGAGCTATTAGAGCATTTTCAGGTACGAGCCAGTCTCGGGGTCCCGATCGCCATTCAGGGAGACCCCGCTCACCCCCATCTCTGGGGCTTGCTGATTGCCCATCACTGCAATGAACCGCGACCCTGGCAGGCATCAGAAATTGATTTACTGGATAAAATTTCGGTGCATATTGCGATCGCCATCCACCAAGCCCAACTTTACCAAGATACTCAACTGGAACTGGCTGAACGTCACCGGGTAGAAGCGGCCCTGCGTTCCAGCGAACAATTATATGCCACCTTAGCGGAAGCCTCTCCTGTGGGCATTTGGCGCACAGATCCCACAGGAAAATGTATTTACATCAACGATCGCGCTTGTGAAATGCTGGGTTTATCTCGACAAGCGGCCCTCGGTGACGGTTGGCTCCAATCTTTGCATCCCCAGGACCGCGCTCGTGTCATCGCAGAATGGGCCAAATCAACCCAATTCCACACCCCCTTTGCCTGCGAATATCGCTTTTGTCGTCCCAATGGGGAGGTGAGTTGGGTTTTTGGTCAAACTCTTGCTGAAATGGGCCCCGATGAAGAAGTGATGGGCTACATCGGGACGGCTACAGATATCAGCGATCGCAAACGAGCCGAACAAGCCCTAAAAACCTTGAATGCCGAACTCGAAAGGAGAGTCTCGAAGCGAACTGAGGAATTAGAACAAACCGTTCAACAATTACAGGGAGAAATCCAGCAACGACAGCAGGCACAACAAGAACTAATCCTAGTCAAAGAACGGCTGCAATATTTACTCTGGGTCAGCCCCACAATTATTTATAGCTGTCAAGTTCAATATCCCTACTCCACTACCTTTATTAGCTATAACGTCTTCCAGATTTTAGGATATGAACCCAAACAATTCCTGAATAATCCCCAATTTTGGTGGGATTGCATTCATCCGGAAGATCAGGAGCTTGTCGAGACTGGATTTTCGCAGATCTGCGATCGCGAAAACCAGAGTCTGGAATACCGATTGCACCATGCTGAGGGCCGCTATATCTGGGTTCAGGACGATTTTCGCGTTGTCCGAAATGCTCAAGGTCAAGCCATAGAAATTGTCGGGTCTTGTGTTGATATTAGCGATCGCAAATTGGCCGAAAGTGAACTGCAAGAAAGCGAAGATCAACTCAGTAAATTTTTCGAGAGTGCCAACGATTTGATTCAAACCGTGGATGCTCAGGGAAAAATTCTCTATGTCAATCGTGCTTGGCGTGAAACCCTGGGCTACAGCCCGGAAGAAGTGCAGCACCTCTTTGTGTCTGACATCATTCATCCCCACTGCAACCCGCGCTATCATCAACTCTTAAGCACCCTCAACGGAGACTGCACTCAAACCGTCACCTTTGAACTTAAAGCGCTCAAAAGCAACGGGCGAGCTGTCTTCTTAGAAGGAAGACTCTCGTTGAAAAACGAGGGAAATCGCTCCAAAATTCACGGCGTATTTCGAGATATCACTCGACGAAAAATTGATGAATTAAAGCTACAAAGACAAGCGGAAGTTTTACAAACTATTTTTGACAATCTTCCCCTGATGCTGGTATTTTTTGATGGTCAAGGTCAAATCCAGCTTCTGAATACAGCCCTAGAAAAAACCCTGGGTTGGTCCTTGGCAGAAGCGCAAGCACAAGATACCTTTGTGCAGTGCTATCCCGACCCGGAAGAACGCCAAAAGATCCTAGATGGCATAGAGGCAGGAACAGGGGAGTGGATTGAGGTCAAAGCCAGAACCCGTCAGGGGAGAGAGCTAGAGGCCGCTTGGGCGAATATCCGCCTCTCTGATGGCAGTGGGATTGGCATTGGGCAGGATATCACCGAACGGAAGCGATCAGAAGCCGCCTTGCGCCACAGTGAGCAGTTATTCCGTTCCACCTTTAATGGGGCTACCATCGGACTGGTTCATAGCGATATCAAGAGTCAGTTTCTGCGAGTCAACCAAAAATACTGTGAAATTCTCGGCTATTCTCAAGAAGAATTGCTGCTTAAAAATTGCATGGATATTACTCATCCCGATGATGTGGAGAAGAATATTCAGTGTCTGAAGCCGCTGCTCAGGGGAGAGGCTCGCGAGTGTTCCTTTGAGAAACGGTATTATCGGCAGGATGGGTCAATCATTTGGGCGTCTCTAACGGTATCCCTCGTGCGTCAACCCTCGGGAGAACCAGACTATTTTATTGCCGCTGTGGAAGATATTACCGATCGCAAAAAAGCGGAAGCTGAAAAAGAAAAACGCGATCGCTATCTGACTGCCTTAGTCGAAATTCAACATCAATTATTAAATTCCTCCGTAGATACGGACCTCTACGAAATCGTTCTGAGGATTCTAGGACCCGTCTCCGGTGCCAGTCGCCTCTATATTTTTGAAAATTCCCACGATTCCCAAGGCTGTTTACTCACCAGTCAAAAAGCGGAATGGTGCGCCGAGGGGATTGAGTCCCAACAAAACAATCCCAACTTGCAAAATTGCCCCTACGAAGAATTTTTCACGCGACTGCCCAATACCCTGGGGAAAGGGGAAATCATTGAAGGCATCGTCTCTAATTTTGCAGACTCCGAACGCTTAGTTTTAGAACCCCAAGGGATTGAAGCCATTCTGTTGTTACCCCTGATGGTTAATGGGGACTTTTTTGGCTTTATCGGTTTTGATAACTGCAAGGAAGCCCAACCTTGGGACCCGTTAGAAGTCAGTTTATTAAGTTCCGCAGCAGCGGCGATCGCCCTAGCAAAAGAACGTCAAATCACCCAAGCCGCCCTCGCCCGTCAGTTGGCTGCGGTAGAAGCCGCTACTGATGGCATCGGCATTCTCAATGAAAACAGTGAATACATTTATTTGAATTCCGCTCATGCCAAAATATTTGGATATGACGACCCCAAAGAGTTGCTGAATAAAAGCTGGAAAGAGTTATACCATCCCCCAGAGATTCACCAAATAGAACAGGAAGTTTTTCCAGTCCTGGGGGCATCGGGACAATGGAGTGGAGAAACCTTGGCCAAAAGACGAGATGGCACGACCTTTCCGGAAGAAATATCCCTCACCTATATTGCTGGGGGGGGATTAATTTGCGTGGCTCGGGATATTACGACTCGTAAACAATCCGAGGAACAAATTAAAGCCTCCCTTCATGAAAAAGAGGTATTGCTCAAAGAAATTCACCATCGGGTCAAAAATAACCTGCAAATTATCCACAGTTTATTGAAACTGCAATCCAGCTACACGAAAGACCCCCTCACTTTGCAAATGTTCCGGGATAGCCAAAATCGCATCCGGTCGATGGCCTTGATTCACGAACTATTATATCGCTCCACTAACTTAGGCAGCATTAATTTTTCGGAATACATCAACCAGTTAACCACGAATTTATTTCGAGCCTATAATATAACCGCTCATTCTCGGCCCGAAATTCTCATTAATGTAGAGCCGATTCAACTGGGAATTGATACAGCGATTCCTTGTGGTCTAACCATTAATGAGTTAATCACCAATGCCTTTAAATATGCATTTGTCGATGGGTTATCTGGTACAATTAGCATTGATTTTCATAAAGACGGAGCTGACACCTACGAACTAAAAATTTCTGACAATGGGGTAGGATTTCCTGCTGACTTAGATTTCCGAAATACTGAATCCCTAGGGTTGAAATTAGTGTGTAACCTCACCCGGCAACTGGATGGAGAAATCACCCTCGATCGCAGTCAAGGAACCTGCTTCACGATTAGATTTCAAGAATTAACTTACCAACCTAGAGGATAAACAAGTGGAGAAGATAATCACAGTTTTAGTCGTTGAAGATGAAATTATTACGGCGATCGATATTCAAAGTAGTTTAGAAAACTTGGGATATCACGTTCCCCCCATCGCTTCAACGGGCCAAGAAGCCCTAGACCAGGTGGCGAAATTTCAGCCGGATATTATCCTCATGGATATCGTCCTCAAAGGCGAAATAGATGGCATCGAAACGGCTAATCGGATTCGCGATCGCCAGCCAATTCCGATTATCTTCCTCACCGCTTATTCCGATGATGCCACCTTAGCCCGGGCAGGCATTAGCGAACCCTTTGGCTACTTACTCAAACCCTTTGATGACCGGGAACTCCATACCACCATTCAAATGGCCCTCAAGCGCTATCAGGCTGAATTAAAAATCCGTCAAGAGCGCGATACCGCAGAACAACTCCAGCGAGAAGCGGAGAATCTGGTAGAATTGAATTCTCGCTACATTGCCATGACTTCCCACGAATTCCGCACCCCGATGACCACGATTCACTCCTCATCGGAATTACTGGAACATTACAGTTATAAATGGTCCGAAGAGAAAAAAATCAGCCATCTCAAGCGGATTCAATCCTCGATTAAGACCATGACCAAACTTTTAGATGAAGTCTTGACCATTGGTAAAGCTGATGCGGGTAAATTAGAGTTTAATCCGATTAAGTTAGATGTAGTCAACTTAGCTCAAGAACTGGTGGAAGAACTGCATTTAACCACGGATAAACCTCGGATCAATTTGCAGGTTTTCGGGGAGATTGACCAGGCCAGTATGGACCCAAAATTGTTGCGCCACATCTTGACAAATCTCCTGTCTAATGCTTTAAAATATTCCCCGGCTGGGGGAACGGTTGAGTTTACCCTGACCGGCCAAGGAGAATACCTGATTCTATCCGTGCAAGATTCAGGAATTGGGATTCCTGAATCGGATTTAATCCATCTGTTTGAGTCCTTTCAACGGGCCAGTAATGTCGGCAGTCTTCCCGGGACGGGTTTGGGATTGGCGATCGTGAAAAAGTGCGTCGATCGCCATCATGGAACCATTACCGTTAACAGTACCGTAGGGGTGGGCACCACTTTCACAGTCACCTTACCCCTGCATTCCCCCGTTGCTTCCGCCATCCCCGTGATTTAAGCACTCATGAGTGATTTGCCTTACTTCCGGTCCCCTCCCCTTGGCAAGGGGAGGGTTAGGGTGGGGTCCCTCTTGGAGGCGATCGCCACATAACGCACTTTTTCGGGCTTAAGCGCCTGTATAGAGGCTGGGGAAACCTGTTTTTCGTGACGTGGCTTTGCTACGTCCGGAGGACCCCACCCTAACCCTCCCCTTGCCAAGGGGAGGGGACCGGAGGTGCAGTTAAGCGTAAAAAGCATACTCTTGTAAGCCTTTGAGGGTAAGGGTTTAGTAGACTCAGGACAACCGAATTCCGGATGAAGGGGGTTTTAGGTCCCCTGAACAGCAGGAAGGACAAGGCAGCGCCTTGTCCCTCCGGTTCCCCTCTAAAGTCTGGGTTTCAATCGATTGAAACGGGTCTAATTGGGGTTAAAATAAACAGCAATTTACCCGATTAAATCGCCTAAACCCGTGAGGGATTTTCATCCTAGGTGGGAACTAATTCCCCGGGACGTAATCGCGCCCATTTGCCCATTTCTTCTTTAAAACTTTCACAACCGACCACATCCCATTCCATCTCAATGGCATCCGGCGTATTGCGGATATTCACATTGATAGTAGGTTCTAGGGGTTCAAAATCCGGCGTTTCAGTTAAATGGGGCTGTTGATGTTGATATTCCACTGCGTTATAAGTTAAGCAGCGATCGACATAGTGGCAGTTTACGCAAATACACATCGTAAACACTCCATACGGCTTTTTTGTTACTCTAACGTAATCAGCAGAGATATTGCCCACCCGGTAGGTTGATTTTTTTATGAAACAAGGCGAATCTATTCGTACTCTGGGTCCCGAAACTTGGCCGTTTAGCGTGGAAATGCTGCCTAATGATGCCTATCTCGTTGGCGGTTCGGTTCGAGATGCCTTGCTGGAACGGCAGTCCCCCTATTTAGATTTAGATTTTGTTTTACCGGGATATGCGATTAAAATCGCCAAGCAGATTGCCGATCGCTATAAAGCAGGGTTTGTGGTCCTCGATGATGAACGCAAAATCGCCCGGGTGGTGTTTCCCCATGCCACAGTGGATTTTGCTAAACAGGAGGGGATGACCCTAGAAACCGATTTGCAACGCCGGGATTTTACGATTAATGCGATCGCCTACCATCCGACAACGGGTCAGATTGTAGACCCTCTAAAAGGGCGGGAAGACTTACAAACCCGCACAATTCGGATGATTTCTCCTACAAATCTCGCCGATGATCCCCTGCGGTTATTACGCGGTTATCGGCAGGCGGCGCAATTGGGGTTTACCCTAGAAGCTCAAACCCAAGCGGCAATCCGACAATTAGCGCCTTTGTTGCGGCAGGTGGCAGCAGAACGGGTGAATACGGAGTTATGGTATCTGCTAAACTGCCGGGGGGGAAGTTCTCATCTGGTGGCAGCATGGGAGGATGGTTTGTTGCGCTATTGGTTGCCTGATGCCACGAAAGATTCCCTCACTATTTTAACCCGGATTGATGAGGCCGTGATGCAACTGGCGGAAAAATGGCCGCAGTTGGGGGAAGAATTTTTGTTAGATTTGCGCGCAACTTTGAGGATTTCTGGATATTTAGGAATTGCCAAATTAGTTTGTTTGTTACCGTTAGAACCGGGTCTAGCACAATCGCAATTAATGCGATTAAAGTTGAGTCGGGTGGAAGCTAAAGCAGCGATTCAGGTGATAAAAAGTTGGGAGTTAATCCAACAGCAACCGGAGTTAACAGACTGGACGGTGCGATCGCATTATTTTCTATTTCGTCAAGTGGGGTCGTTGTTTCCGTCCTTAGCTGCGATCGCCCTGGCATCAGGAATTTCTCTGGAGGCCCTAGGCAATGCCGTTGAGCGCTATTTGGACCCCGAAGACTTGGCGGCACATCCCAAAGTTCTGATTACGGGGACCGATTTAATCAGCGAATTAGGGATTCCGGCGGGTCCGCAAATTAAGGAAATTTTAAATCAAATTCAGTTAGCAACGGTGGAGGGAGAGATTTCCACAAGGGAAGAAGCAATGGCATTAGCTGATAAAATCAGGCAATCTATCCGATGATTAAATGAACCCCTGATAAAGGACGAGAAACCGGGTTTCTTAGCCAAATTTGTGATAATTCCCAGCAACTTATCGCAGAAACCTGGTTTCTCAACCCCTGGTAAAGTCGGCGGAGGCGCTGACAATAAACTGACCATCAGGGGAAAAAGCAACGGACTGAATAGAGTCTTGGTGGGGGAGATTATGGGCGCAGTCGAGACCCTAAGCAGTCTGGGCCATTCGCAAGGCTTTTGTGAGGGTTTTTGTGAGTAAATCCTGGATTATGAATACCAGGTTCCGCGCTTCTTTCTCCTGGAGCGGGCGATCGCGCCCGTAAATGCATGCATCTCAATAATCTTGCTCAATTGGGTTCAACGACAACAACGAGCGATCGCGCAGTTGTTGTCCATCCTCCAACGAGTATCCAGGGGTTTCTCTCCCCCTACCGCACTCTCATCTCAACGGGTTAAGCGCACAAAGATATTCCGGACCTGAGTTTGCTCCATTGGGGATAAACTGTGATATACTATGTCCGCAGTTTGGGCGATCGCCTGACTCACTCCCCCCAGTTCTCGATATTCCTCACAGTGTAACCACCGCCCCTCTCGCCGTTTCCACAGTTCCAGTAACAGATGTTGCCACAATGGCATCGCCCCGGTTCTCCCCGGACTTCATCCAAAATTGAATTGCTGAAGTCTGCTTCAAAGCGCAATCCCACTTTTGCTGCCTGCATCTCCATCGATCGCCGCAACTCTGTGAGATCCATCGGTCTGATCAGTTCTTGTCGTTGCTGCATCCGTTCTTTGGGTTGGGGATACGGCGCAACTTCGCCCCAAAAGTCCGCCCGCAGGGTCACCACAACTGGCTGTTTTTGAGTCAGGGACAGGAGTCGGTGGATAAATTCCCACAGTTCCTCAAATGGGTCTACCAGCAACCCAAACGGCTGATCCTGCACCGGGCCTAACCTCGTCTTCCGGTCCCCTCCCCAATCAGGACTACAGCACTTCTGCAAAACATCTACCCTGACCCAGATCAATCCCCGGCCTTCTGCTTGAGCACCAGTAAGGTGATATCATCATAAACTTTTTGTTGACCAATATATCCCTTAACATCAGAAATCACCGCCTCTTGGATTTCCGAAGCAGATTTGTGATAGTTTTCCTGGACTACCGCAATTAACCGTTCTAATCCATATTCTTGCTGGTCCAGATTCCATGCTTCGGTAATTCCATCGGTGTAGAGGACCACCACATCCCCGGGATTTAACTCGATGCGGGCGGTGGTGACAAACTCGGCTATTTCTTCCACCATTGCGATGGGAAATCCTAAATCAATCGTATCAATTCGTTCCACTTTTCCCTGCGCTCGCACCACAATGACTTCTTCATGTTGTCCGCTAATTTGCAAGACCCCATCGGCATAATCTAACAGGGCTAAGGTCATGGTTTTATCACAATTCATCCGTTGAGCATTCTGATAAATCGTGCGATTCAGGACATCTAAAAATTCCTGGGGATTCGTAAAATTCCCTTCTAACAAACTCCGGACCACGGTTTGGGCCATAATCATCAACACCCCACTTTCTAACCCATGTCCCGTCACATCCCCGATGCCAATTTTCACCCGGTCCTGATATTGCAGCACATCATAATAATCCCCGCCGACTTCCTCCGCAGGTTCCATAAATCCCGCAATATCTAACCCAGAAATCCCATTCAGTTCCGCCTGTTTGGGTAAAATCATTTGTTGCAGACGACGGGTAACATCTAACTCCGCTGCCATGCGAAGATTATCCGCTTTGAGACGCTCATTCAGAATGGTAATTTCCGCATTCGCTTGGGCCAATTCAGCGGTGCGTTCCTCGACTTTTTGTTCCAAGGTACGGTACAGGAGGGCATTTTCTAGGGAAATAGCTGCTTGGGAGGCTAAAACTTGCAGGACTTCGAGGCGATCGCCTGTAAAGGCATCGGTGGTTAAGTTATTTTCAAAATAGAGAATTCCCGTCAGTTTCCCTTGATGACGAATTGTTGTACAAAGTACCGATTTCGGTTGATGGTTTAGAATATAGGGGTCTTGGGTAAACAGTCCTTCCCTTGTGGCATTATTTAACACCACATCAGACTGAGTTTTGGCGACATAATTGACAATCGCCGAGGAAATTTCCTCGCATTCTTCTACGGGAATCGATTGCAAGACTATCCTTTTTTCCCCAGAAACCACCGCTGCTTCAACGGTTAAGCGGTCTTCGGTTTGTAAAATCAAAAAAGCTTTAGATGCACCGGCATTCTCTTGGAGAATTAAAATTAACTTCTCCAACATTTTGCTGAGGACAATTTCGCTAGAAAATGCTTCCGAGGCTTTGATTACCGTAAACAAATCCAGGGAACTGGCGCGACTGCTGCCTGTGGAGGAGTTAACGGTTTGGAATGAATCAATTGATGAAGCGGATGGACTCGCCCTGCGTAAAACTTGAGGATAGTTAGTTTCTAACTGTTGAACCTTGGCATCGGCACCCCATTTTTGATAATTATAAGCGGCTTCTCGGATATAAACCTTGCCGATTTCATCCCATCCTTTGCGGAAATAAAACTGTGCCGCTAGTTCATTGGCAAGGGCTTCATTTTGAGTAAATCCTGATTCTTTTGCCTGGGCGATCGCCTGCCGATAAAGCTCCATTGCTTCCAGTTCTTTTCCGGAAATTCGCGCCATTTCAGCGGAGACCAACAGGAATTTATCCTGGTAATTTTCCGGGCAGTTTTCCGCCCAAATTTGGAGTTTTTGCTGCTGTTGTTCCAGAATCGGCCAATACTCCTGTTGCTCGGTTTCCGATGCCGTGGGATAAACCGCTGCTAACACCAACCCATAATAAAATGGATGTTTCGTTTGGTAATAAAACCCAAAGTTAGCCGGAACGAGGGGTTCCGCTTCCCGACAGATGGCGAGGGCTTCCTCATAGTGTCCAAACGTATATAAAACCTGGGTTTTTAAATAATGGTACCAGTTCAACCCAACGAGTAAATTTACTTCCCGCCACAACCGCAATCCCTCCACTTCATCAAACTCATTCTTAATCCCCTGAAACTGCTTGATCACGTGCTGTAAATTCAGGCAAACGTACAGCATACTCTGATAATTGCTGTGGCGAATGATGAGGATAAATTTATCAGCTTCCTTGGCAATTTCTGGCAGACTGTCCCCAATTTCCAACCGCGTCCAGAGTTTCAAGAATAAAGCCCATACTCCATAGACGACATCCCCGACAGACCGGCAAATTAAGTGAGAGCGGTCATAGAAGGGCAGATTAGTCATAAAGGGTTTTCGGTACGGATTGACGGCACTACAAAACAAATTAATTACCTTGCCGCTCCAGATGGGAGTCTTGGATTTTTCCAGCAGTTTTAAGGCGACTTCTCCAAATTCATATCCAGTTTTATAGTCGTTTTGGAGTCCCAGCATCAATCCGTAAGCTGAGTAAGCAAAGGCCGATGTATCGGTATGACCAAAGGTTAAGGAAAGCCGAGTCATGGTTAACACACACCAGCCATTATAATTGAGGTAATGTTCACTAAATGGAGCTCCCCAAAAGTTGGCTAGTAGGGTCATGCAGACCTGTTTTTCCGGGTCTTTCATCGGGGGTCGATGCAGGAGATCAGCAATATTAACTCCCGTCAGATTGGCTTGCACTTCCTGCATTTGGATGGCGATCGCCTCTTGCAATTCCTCCTCGGTTTCCGGGACATCTAACCCCATCAGCTTCATCCCCGCTAATCCCGCTTGCACCGATTCGAAGAATCGCTCCCTGATGGGAGACAGCAGCACAATCACGTTATAAATTTCCGCCCGTTCAAATTTATTAACAACTCGCTCTAATAAAATGCTAAATAGCTCGTCAGCCCCTTGAAAATTACCGGCTACATACTCACATTCCGCCAGTTCTCGATACACCGTAAAAGTCAGGGTATAACCTGTATCCCAAGCAGTTTCTGGCAGCAAAGACCGGGCGATCGCCAAATGCTTGACCGCCGCTTGATAGGCCGTAGAAGCTTTGGCTTTTTTGCCCGCCAGACTATTCAATCGAGCGACTTCTAATTTTAACTCAGGGTCAACAATCGACTCTAGGCCCGCATTCAAATGGGTAACAATGTCAAAGATTTTAGACTCTAACTCCTCAGCAGCCGTGTGACTGAGCATTAACTGGCCAATCCGTAAGTGGGTATTAGACCGTTCCGATTCCGGAATTAAAGAGTAGGCCGCCTGTTGGACCCGATCATGTATAAATTTATATTCTATACTAAGATCGCTCTCTTCTAAAAAGGTGGCAGTTTCTTCACTACTTTCCGGTAAAAAGCTGTGATTTTTGCTGGAAAATATGAATCCTTCTCGCACTGCAGGCCACAAATCTCGGGCCACTGCAATCTGGGACTGTTCCCGGACCACCGCCAAAGTTTTCAAATCAAAACTATTCCCAATACAAGCGGCGATCTTCAAACTTTCCTGAACCTTTGGGGTAAGTTTTTGAATCTTCTGGGTCATTAATTCGACCACATTATCCGTCATCCCCACCGCTTGAATTTGGTCCATTTCCCAGGACCATTCCCCCTGGCTCTCCCCATCAGGAAATCGAAACGTTAACAGGTTACTGTCATAAAGCGATTTGAGCAACTGGTTGATAAAAAATGGATTGCCTTGGGTCTTTTGGGCAATTAACTCAGCTAGAGGCAAACTTTTCGTGACAGAACAGTGCAGGGTATCTGCAATCAATTGATTGATATCTTCTAACTTCAGCGCTTGCAGTTCAATCTGATTGATAATAGCTCCCTGTCCCTCCATCTCCTCGACTGCCGAGATTAACGGATGAGCCGCATCTACTTCATTATCTCGATAGGCCCCAATAATCAGTAAAGCCTGACTTTCCGAAGCAGTTGCCAATCGTTGAATCAGTTTCAAAGAAGCCAAATCTACCCACTGCAAATCATCCAGAAATAAAACGAGGGGGTGTTCTTTTTGGGCAAAAACTGCAATAAACTTTTGAAACAATAAATTAAATCGGTTTTGCGTTGCCGTTGGCGGCAGTTCAGGAACCTCCGGCTGTTCGCCAATCAGTAACTCTAATTCCGGAATCACATCGGTGATCACCTGTCCTTCTGTTCCTAACGCTTCGATAATCCGCTGTTGCCAACGCTCTAATCGTTCCGGGGTTTCCGTTAAAATTTGGCGAATCAGATTTTGGAACGCTTGAATCAGGGATTGATAAGGGATATCTCGGTTGAATTGGTCAAATTTTCCTGAGATAAAATAGCCCCGTTGTTGGGCGATGGGTTTGTGAATTTCTTGAACAATCACCGATTTGCCAATCCCGGAAAACCCTGACACTAACATCAGTTCAATTCCCGGTGAATTAGGTTCTGAAGGTTCGGCATTTTGGGCGGTTCCGCTGACTCGTCCAAAGGCCGACATTAAAGCCTCAATTTCCCCTACTCTACCGTAAAGTTTCTGAGAGATTTGGAATTTGTCCGAGGTATCCTGTTCTCCAGGGGTAAACCACTCAATTTTACCCGTTTCTTGCCATTGCTTCCAGCATTTTTCTAAATCATAGCTTAACCCATACCCACTTTGATACCGATCTTCTGCCGTTTTTGACACCAATTTCATCACAATTGCACTGACAACTGGAGGAATTTGGGGATTAACTTGATGGGGGGGAATCGGCTGTTTGGCAATGTGAGCATGAACCATTTCTACCGGGTCCGTTGTGGGAAAGGGTAGTTCCCCGGTGAGCATTTTATAAAACGTGATTCCCAGAGAATAGAAGTCCGTGCGGTAGTCAATGGAGCGATTCATCCGCCCAGTTTGTTCCGGGGACATATAAGCTAGAGTTCCTTCGAGTAAATTCGGATTACTCAAGGTTTGGTGGGAGCGTTCCAGGCGAGTAGAAATGCCAAAATCGATTAAGGTCACTCGGAATGGATCGAGATTAACCACAATATTTTGCGGCTTAATATCTAAATGAATAATCGAGTGTTTATGGAGTTCTCCCAAACTTTTGGTAACGGGAATCGCGATTTTAAAAAAGGTTTCTAAGTTTAGGGGTTGAGTAGACAGCAGTTGTTCTACGGTCAAAGGGCCCGCATCTTCCATGATGAAGACCAGACTCCTACCCCAGCTTTCTAGGCTTAAAGGCTTAACAACGCCAGGGATATCTAACGACTTGACAACTTCATATTGATGTCGGAATTTAGCAATTTCTGTCGGGGTAGGATATTCAGTTTTTAAGAGTTTGAGAATTTCCGTCTGCGCTTGGCCTTCTTTGCGGCCTCGGCAAACAATCGTCTGAGTTCTTTCATGAATTTCTTCGACGATTTCATAACCCGCAAAAAATAGCATAATTTTTCCTTGTCAAGTTAGGTTGAGTGATTTTGCTATGGAAGTAAGATATCCGAGCTAAAATTAGGGTAACAGTTTTTGTGGAGACGGGGAGGAATTGCCTCCTAATCTACTTTGCTAAGACCTGGGTCCTATCCCCCCGGCCTTCTGCTTGAGTACCAGTAAGGTGATATCATCATAAACTTTTTGTTGTCCAATATAATCTTTAACATCTGCGATGACAGCCTGTTGGATTTGACTGGCGGATTTGTGGCAGTTGTGCTGGACGACCTCAATTAACCGTTCTAATCCGTATTGTTGCTGATTCAGATTAAACGCTTCGGTAATTCCATCGGTGTAGAGCACCACCACATCCCCTGGATTTAACTCGATGCGGGCGGTGGTGACAAACTCGGCTATTTCTTCCACCATTGCGATGGGAAATCCTAAATCAATCGTATCAATTCGTTCCACGACTCCCTGCGCTCGCACCACGATGACTTCTTCATGTTGTCCACTGATTTGCAAAATACCATCAGCATAATCCAACAGCGCCAAAGTCATGGTTTTATCACAATTCATCCGTTGAGCATTCTGATAAATCGTGCGATTCAGGACATCTAAAAATTCCTGGGGGTCGGTAAAATTGCCTTCCAATAAGCTTCGGACCACGGTTTGGGCCATAATCATCAACACCCCACTTTCTAACCCATGTCCCGTCACATCCCCGATGCCAATTTTCACCCGGTCCTGATATTGCAGCACATCATAATAATCGCCGCCGACTTCTTCCGCTGGTTCCATAAATCCCGCAATATCTAACCCAGAAATCCCATTCAGTTCCGCCTGTTTGGGTAAAATCATTTGTTGCAGGCGACGGGTAACATCTAACTCCGCTGCCATGCGAAGATTATCCGCTTTGAGACGCTCATTCAGAATGGTAATTTCCGCATTCGCTTGGGCCAATTCAGCGGTGCGTTCCTCGACTTTTTGTTCCAAGGTACGGTACAGCAGGGCATTTTCTAGGGAAATAGCTGCTTGGGAGGCTAAAACTTGCAGGACTTCGAGGCGATCGCCTGTAAAGGCATCGGTGGTTAAGTTATTTTCAAAATAAAGAATTCCCGTCAGTTTCCCTTGATGACGAATTGTTGTACAAAGTACCGATTTCGGTTGATGGTTTAGAATATATGGGTCTTGGGTAAACAGTCCTTCCCTTGTGGCATTATTTAACACCACATCAGACTGAGTTTTGGCGACATAATTGACAATCGCCGAGGAAATTTCCTCGCATTCTTCTACGGGAATCGATTGCAGGACTATCCTTTTTTCCCCAGAAACCACCGCTGCTTCAACGGTTAAGCGGTCTTCGGTTTGTAAAATCAAAAAAGCTTTAGATGCACCGGCATTCTCTTGGAGAATTAGAATTAACTTCTCCAACATTTTGCTGAGGACAATTTCGCTAGAAAATGCTTCCGAGGCTTTGATTACCGTAAACAAATCCAGGGAACTGCCGCGACTGCTGCCTGTGGAGGAGTTAACGGTTTGGAATGAATCAATTGATGAAGCGGATGGACTCGCCCTGCGTAAAACTTGAGGATAGTTAGTTTCTAACTGTTGAACCTTGGCATCGGCGCCCCATTTTTGGTAATTATAAGCGGCTTCTCGGATATAAACCTTGCCGATTTCATCCCATCCTTTGCGGAAATAAAACTGTGCCGCTAGTTCATTGGCGAGGGCTTCATTTTGAGTAAATCCTGATTCTTTTGCCTGGGCGATCGCCTGCCGATAAAGCTCCATTGCTTCCAGTTCTTTCCCAGAAATTCGCGCCATTTCAGCGGATACCAAGAGGAATCTATCTTGGTAATTTTCCGGGCAGTTTTCCGCCCAGATTTGGAGTTGTTGCTGCTGTTGTTCCAGAAGCGGCCAATACTCCTGTTGCTCGGTTTCCGATGCCGTGGGATAAACCGATGCTAACACCAACCCATAATAAAACGGATGTTTCGTTTGGGGAAAAAACCCAAAGTTAGCCGGAAAGAGGGGGGCCGCTTCCTGACAGATGGCGAGGGCTTCCTCATAGCGTTCAAAGGTATATAAAACCTGGGTTTTTAAATAATAGTACCAGTTCACCCCACTGATTAAATTGCCCTCGCGCCACAACCGCAATCCTTCCGCTTCATCAAACTCGTTCTCAATCCCCTGAAACTGCTTGATCACGTGCTGCAAATTAAGGCCAGCGTACACCATACTCTGATAATTGGTCTGGCGAATCGTAATCAGAGATTTCTCCGCTTCTTTCGCGATTTCTTGCAGACTATCCCCCATTTCTAAGCGGATCCAGAGCCTCAAAAATAAAGCCCATACCCCATAGATCACATCCCCAACGGACCGGCAAATGAAGTAAGAGCGGTCATATAGGGCCAGATTAGTCCGGAAGGGTTTCCGGTACGGATTGACCGCATTACAAAACAAATTAATCACCTTACCCCCAAAAATAGGAGTCTTGGATTTGTCCAGTAGTTTTAAGGCAACTTCTCCAAATTCATACCCGGTTTTATAGTGGTTTTGCAATGCCAGCATCAATCCATAAGCCGAGTAAGCAAACGCAGAAGTTTCCGCATTGCCAAAGGTTAAGGAAAGTCGGGTCATGCTTAACACACACCAGACATTATAATTGATGTAACCCCCACCAAATGAAGCCCCCCAGAAGTTGGCTAAGAGGGTCATGCAAACCTGTTTTTCCGGGTCTTCCATCGGGGGTCGGTGCAGGAGTTCAGCAATATTAACTTCGCTCAAATTGGCTTGGACTTCCTGCATTTGTAGGCCGATCGCCTCTTGCAATTCCTCCTCAGTTTCGGGGACCTCCAACCCCATCAACTTCATCCCCGCTAATCCCGCTTGCACCGATTCTTGAAATCGCTCCTGGGTAATCGTCAGTAACACAATCAAATTATAAATTTCCGCTCGGTCAAATTTGTCAAGGACTCTCTCTAATAGGATAGTAAATAGCTGATCCGCCTCCTGAAAATTTCCCGCTAAATACTCACATTCCGCCAGTTCACGATACAGGGTAAAGGTGAGTTTGTAAGCCGTATCCCAAGCAGTTTCTGGCAACAAAGACCGGGCGATAGCTAAATGTTTGACTGCTGCTTGATAAGCCGTGGAGGCTTTCGCTTTTTTGCCCGCAATCCGATTCAAGCGAGCGACTTCCACTTTAAACTCCGGGTCAAAAATCGATTCCCGACCCGCATTCAAATGAGTCACAATGTCAAAAATTTTAGACTCTAACTCCTCAGAACTCGTGTGACTCAAAATTAACTGTCCAATCCGTAAGTGAGTATTAGACCGTTCTGATTCAGGAATTAAAGAGTAAGCCGCCTGTTGAACGCGGTCATGTAGAAACTTATATTCTATACTAAAATCGCTATCTTGTAAAGACGCGGCCGTTTCTTCACTACTTTCTGGTAAAAAGCTATAATTCTTACTAGAAAAAATGAATCCTTCTCGCACAGCAGGCCACATATCCCGTGCGACTGCAATCTGAGACTGTTCCCGGACCACCGCCAAAGTTTTCAAATCAAAACTATTCCCAATAGAAGCGGCAATCTTCAAACTTTCCTGAACTTTTGGGGCCAGTTTTTGAATCTTTTGGGTCATTAATTCAACCACATTATCCGTCATCCCCACGGCTTTAATTTGGTCCATTTCCCAAGACCAAGCACCCCGGCCTTCCCCTTGGGAAAACTCAAATGTTAACAGATTGCTGTCATAAAGCGACTTGAGTAACTGGTTGATAAAAAATGGATTGCCTTGAGTTTTTTGAGCAATTAACTTCGCCAGAGGTAGACTGGTCGTCACTGAACAATGTAGCGTATCGGCAATCAATTGATTAATATCTTCTAACTGTAGCGGTTGCAGTTCGATCCGATTAATCACTGCACCTTGTTCCTCCATTTCCTCGATCGCCGAGATTAACGGATGAGCTGCATCCACTTCATTATCCCGATAGGCCCCAATCATCAGTAAAGCCTGACTTTCCGAAGCGGTTGCCAAGCGTTGAATCAGCTTCAACGAAGCCAAATCCACCCACTGCAAATCATCCAAAAATAGCACCAGGGTATGTTCTTTTTGGGCAAAAACGGCTATAAACTTTTGAAATAGTAAATTAAATCGGTTTTGGGTTTCCGTGGGTGGCAGTTCAGGAACTGGAGACTGTTCCCCAATCAGCAACTCTAATTCCGGAATTACATCGGTGAGCACCTGTCCTTCCGTTCCTAACGCCTCCATAATCCGCTGTTGCCAACGCGCCAATCGTTCCGGGGTTTCGGTTAAAATTTGCCGAATCAGATTTTGGAACGCTTGAATCAGGGATTGATAAGGGATATCTCGGTTGAATTGGTCAAATTTTCCCGAGATAAAATAGCCCCGTTGTTGGGCGATGGGTTTGTGAATTTCTTGAACAATCACCGATTTGCCAATCCCGGAAAACCCTGACACTAACATCAGTTCAATTCCCGGTGAATTAGGTTCTGAAGGTTCGGCATTTTGGGCGGTTCCGCTGACTCGTCCAAAGGCCGCCATTAAAGCCTCAATTTCCCCTACTCTGCCGTAAAGTTTCTGGGAGATTTGGAATTTATCCGAGGCATCCTGTTCCCCTGGGGTAAACCACTCAATTTTGCCGGTTTCTTGCCATTCTCTCCAGCATTTTTCTAAATCGTAAATTAACCCATAGGCGCTTTGATACCGTTCTTCCGCTGTTTTGGAGAGCAATTTCATCACAATGGCACTCACCACCGGAGGAATGTTTGGATTAATTTGATGGGCCAGAATCGGTTGTTTAGCAATATGAGCATGAACCATTTCTAACGGGTCTGTTGTGGGAAATGGGAGTTCCCCCGTGAGCATTTGATAAAAGGTCGCTCCCAGAGAATAAAAGTCCGTGCGGTAGTCAATGGAGCGATTCATCCGCCCGGTTTGTTCCGGGGACATATAGGCCAGAGTGCCTTCGAGTAAATTCGGATTACTCAAGGTTTGGTGGGAGCGTTCCAGACGAGTAGAAATACCAAAATCTATTAGGGTCACTCGGACCGGATCAAGATTAACTACAATATTTTGCGGCTTAATATCCAAATGAATAATGGATTGTTGATGAATTTTTCCCAAACAGGTTGTAATGGGAATCGCGATTTTAAAAAAGGTTTCTAAGTCCAGTTTTTGAGTAGAAAGCAGTTGCTCCACAGACAAAGGACCAGCATCTTCCATCGTTAAGACTAGCCCTTTACCCCAGTTTTTTAGGCTTAAGGGTTTAACAATTCCGGGAATATTTAACGGCTTGACAATTTCATATTGATGTCGGAATTTAGCGATTTCTGTTGGGGTAGGATATTCAGTTTTTAAGAATTTGAGAATTTCCGTCTGCTTTTGGCCTTCCTTGCGGCCTCGACAAACAATCGTTTGATTACTTTCATGAAGTTCTTCTAAGATTTCATAACCCGCAAAAGAGAGCATAGTTTTTCCTGGTCAAGTTAGTTTGAGGGGTTTCGCAATGGAAGTTAAGATGCCTGAGAGCTATAAATAGAATAACAGTTTTTCCCCAGAGACAACGAGCAGCGATCGCCTCCTCACTGACTCGGTTCGGGAACGTCCCGGGGTAGGGTTTTTTGATTACTCCCATTCTAGCGAAGTGAGGATCCTATCCTGACGGGAAAACTTCGACCCCAGAGAGTTGTTATCCAAACTGAACCATTACAGGAGCGCGATCGCCCACTCAACTCGCATAGAATAATAGGCACCACTGAACTCAGCGATCGAGAGCGTTCCTTTAACTCGGCTCCAAGTTACAATTGAGCTAAATCCAGGTAAAGTCAGGGACAGATACTAGAACTTTACCAAATTTGAGGAATTTACCCTACAAATGAGCACCGAGAGCCATTCTATATTTCTATATAGAGGGTTCATCTCCTGTGTTTTCCCGATGATGATTGAGGTTCTGAATTCAAATTAAGCCGGTTATTTCTTGGTCGCGATCGCCTCCCATAAACTCGCCAAAGGTGGCATGGGTCCTCCCCCTAGGCGATCGCTTACCCATTCGGCAGCAGCTAAACCGGATTGCAATGCCGTTTCAATTTGCCGATCGCCACACCAATCTCCCGCACACACCATCGGTAACGGTGTCATCGCCGTCAATAACGGTTCCGTTAAGGAACGCCGACAAAAGGCATAGCGCCAACGATGGACCTGCATCCATTCTGGATCCTTCAACCAGGGAAACACCCATTCCCCCACCCAGTCGCACAATTCTCTCCCCACGGATTCTAGGTCCGTGGCGTCTAAATATTTTTCTGCAAACTCGGCGCTACTGTGCAACACAAACACAGGTTGAGTCGCCCCTGAACCCTTGCTACTCTGCCAAAACAGTCCCCGCAAGGGACTCTCTGGTGGAAAGAGTAGCGATCGCCCCCGATATTCCCCCTGGACTAACTCCCGTTGTTTCGATGCCGGATACCCCGCCATCACACTGATGCAGGGGTCAAACTCCACTGCCTTGAGGCGATCGACAAACGGACCAGGCAAACCCGACTCCCCCGACTCTAACACCATCACCGCTTGGGGGGCTGGGATCGCCATCACCACTGCTTTTGCCCGAACTGCCAAGGGTACAGCAGCATCCCCGGAGTCTCCCATCGCTTCTAACTCCAGATGCCAATTCCCCTGGTCCGTAGGGGTAACCGTTTGGACACGACGGCAACGCCAAATTTCTAAATGACGCGCCAAAAACTTGCCCACCGCATTGATCCCCGCCGGGGCCACATAATAAGGAGCAGACAGGTTTACAGCGGGATTCAGTTGGCCGTCGCCCTCCTGAACCTGATAAACCGTATCCGTCCAAGGGACCACAATTCCCGCCCGAGATAGGACCTGCACCAACTGTTGAGAAAGCCTTTCCCTCGGATCTAAAAACGGTGCGCCAAAATCAGCCTGGGTATCATATAATCTACGGGTAGCGACTCGTCCGCCCACGCCGCGAGATTTTTCGAGGACGACAACAGAATGACCCAGACACCGCAACTGTTGGGCACAGGTCAATCCCGCGATCCCCGCACCGATCACGGCAATATCAAATTCAACGATGCGATCGCTCATCGGTTTGTCCTCATCGGGTGTAAAAAAAGGGGTTTGACTAATCTACCGGATTGGGGACGGTTTCGAGTAAGCTAACAGCAATCGCTCAACTCAACAGCCAGGAACAGACGGTAAATATTTCTGGCCCTTGAGTGGGCGGATCAATTGCCAACATCAAGATGGCCAATCGGTCGAAACCGCAGGGTTTACAAGACAAGCACAGGGGAGGAAGCCAACCTTGGACGAACTGAGAGCAGCGCTAGAGTTAGCCACAGAAGAGGAATTACAGCAAATCACGGACATCTTGTTCCGTCGTCGCTTTAATCCGATTGATTACCTACAAACTCCAGAACCGATCGATATCCAAAGTCGCGATCGCGATTTCTGGCTCGATGCGATCGAAGAGAGATTTCGCTATCTCGCCGCCGATGGGTTAACCGTTTTAAGAGGAAAAACCCGCAAAGTCACCTACCGACAAACCCTCATCCAAGTTTGCCGCTATTTAAAAATTCCCTATTCTCAAGCCCTCTCCACCACGGATTTAGAAGCCGAGGTGTTTCTGTGCTTGTTGGGCAAAGCATGGCGACAACTCCCGGCATCGGAACAAAATGCCTTGACCGTAAGGGTCCAGCGATCGCTGGCATCGGCAACCATTCCCAAACCTCTGCCCCTGTCGGTCCAAAAAGACCCCCTCGGCTTACTCTTCAAAGGGGGTAGTGCCGTAGCCTTTACTTCCGTCGTTAAGCCAGTCGTCCTTAAACATATTGCCCATCAGTTTGCCCTCCATTTTGCCCGCTATCAAGTCGCCCAAACGGCGATCGTTCGCGGGGGCGCCGTGGCAGCCGGTCAAGTTCAAACTTACCTCACCGCCCAAACCGCCAAACGCGGAATGGCCCTCTCCGTCGCCCGCTATGGGGCCGCCCGCAGTGCCTTAGCCTTACTCGGACCCGTCCTCTGGGGCTGGTTCTTCGCCGATTTAGGCTGGCGGACCATCGCCACCAACTATGGACGCATTATCCCCACTATTTTTACCTTGGCCCAAATTCGGTTAACCCGCAGTGAGTATTGGGAATTTGCTTGATCTATTGAGGGGAGATGGGGAAGATGGGGGAGATGGGGGAGATTGGGGGAGATTGGGGGAGATGGTCGTTTCCCCCGTTTGTAGTAACGACTTCAGTCGTTTCCCCCGTTTGTAATAACGACTTCAGTCGTTATCTTAGTTCAACGTCACGACTTGAGTCGTTATCTTAGTTCGTTATGTCCCTCATCCTTGCCACTTCATCCTTAATCCTGCACTCTGTTCATGACCAAATCCTTATCCCTGCGGACCATTTGCCATCCCGATCGCCGGTTACAACTTTGGTGGAATAGCGCCCAAGTGGGACTGTTTTTATTACCCATGAGTCCGTTACTGGGTGGGATGGGTTTGTTGTTCGCCCTGTTTGGCACCTGGAAAGAACGGTATCGGGAAATTCAAGGGCGATCGCTCAACCAAGGATTTGCGGTCCTGGCCCTGTGGTTAGTCTTGACAACCCTGTTTGCACCCGATCGCCTCTCTGCCTTCCTGGGATTATTTAATTTTCTGCCCTTCTTTGCCTTATTCGTCACCTTTAGCCTACTGATCCAGACGCCTGCACAGATGCGGCGAATGGCTTGGATTGCGATCGCCACCTCGGTCCCCATCGCTGTGATTGGCTGGGGTCAACTCTTTTGGGGATGGGCGGGACCCGTGAAATTAGGATTAATCTTAGATTGGCGGTTGGATGCCACTGGCGCACCTCCAGGACGGATGGCGTCAGTGTTTGAATATGCCAACGTTTTGGCGAGTTATTTTTTAATGACCTTTATTCTGGGATTGGGACTGTGGTGTGAGAGCTTTCAGGCATGGCGAACCCTGAAACAACAGCCGAAAAAACCGGAAAAAATCCGCGATCCCCGCGATCCCCGGGTGGTGAAAACCATTGACCTCTCGGTAACGGGAGAAGAAGGAAAAGTGGGGTGGGGTTTGGTGTTTTTGACCCTGGCGTTACTGGTGAATGCCATCGCCTTGGTGTTGACCAATTCCCGCAACGGTTGGGCGATCGCCTCGATGGCGGGGTTGGTGTTTATCCTGTACCTGGGATGGCGTTGGCTGTTACTATTCGTTATCGGGGCCCTGTCTGCGGTGTTGGGGTCGGCTTTTGGTCCTCACCCCCTGCGCCAAGGTTTGCAGGCGATCGTTCCCGCTTATTTTTGGATGCGAATCACGGACCAGTTATATCCCGATCGCCCCGTGGCAACCCTCCGCAAGACTCAATGGCAATTTGCCTGGGATTTGACTCAGACTCGCCCGATCACCGGGTGGGGGTTGCGAAGCTTTACCCCACTCTACGAAGCTCAAACCCAAGTCTGGATGGGTCATCCCCACAACCTGTTTTTAATGCTGAGTGCAGAAACTGGAATTCCTGGGATGCTTTTATTGTCCGGGTTAGTCGCTTGGGTCCTGGCAAAAGGGGTCTTAACCTTAAAACATTGGTCCAGTCTGCCTGTAGAGGGTAATGTCGAGGGGACTGCCTCTGTCCCGGGAGTGATGACCAACGATCGCCTGATTTTTTTCACCTACCTTGTTACCTTTGCCAGTTGTACCTTATTTCACCTCTTCGATGTCACCCTGTTTGACTCTCGGGTAAACATTTTGGGGTGGTTAATCCTCGCTGCAATTTATGGGGTAGCAGACTCCCGGCGATCGGCGATTTATTAAGTTATTTTCCCTCTGCCGTCGGAAATACGAGAATCCACGGATCCGAATATCCGAGAAATTACGGAGACTGGATTTCTATAGATCTGCGGTGGTTGAATCAGGACGATCGCGTTTATGGTAGCTTCAGAAGCCCATAAAAAATTTGAAGCTTACAAAAATTCTGATGATGATCATAGATGCGATTTACCAGTTCCCGAACCTGACCGTAACCGATATTTTTTCTCATATTTATTCCGTCGGGCGGATTACCCAACGCGATCGGCAATTTATCAAAGTTGCCCTTTTAGAACAGGACCTCAGTGATGAAGAAATTACCCTCATCGATCGCCTAGTCTATGCAGTCCGGCGCGGTTGGCTGCAAATGATTGACTAATTTCTCTCCTCCGTGGAGATTAATTCAATCTTAACTGTAACCCTGGATACAATGGTTAGGTTATTTCGCTTCATCCGCGTCATTCTCTGCCTTTTTTCCCTTCGCTCTATTGAGGAGAATCCGCAAACCCAACTTTGCCATAATTGTTATGATTTCTTTACATTGGAGAACCCTCTTCTGGGAACTTTTCCCTCACTTGCCCTAAATTGATAAGTAAAGATACTGTCTCCGTCTAAAACCCACATTCCGCAGGTTTCATCAAGTGAGTAAATAATATTTCTGGCAGGAGGCCCCTAGGAACTGAAGGATCCA
>JAMXFF010000053.1 GCA_025370845.1 Laspinema palackyanum D2a
GTAGTAACGACTTCAGTCGTTCTCTTTCTTAGTTCGTAGTAACGACTTCAGTCGTTCTCTTTCTTAGTTCGTAGTAACGACTTCAGTCGTTCTCTTGGTTAAGAACGCATGGAGAAAGGGGGACCCTGTTTAACCTCAAAACGGGGATAACGACTGAAGTCGTTACTACGAACGGGGGAGGGATAACGACTGAAGTCGTTACTACAAACGGGGATGAGTTTTAGAGGCCCAATTTTTCTAAAACCGATCGCGTAGAGACTACGTGACGATCTAACCCCAGTGCTTTGGGGGGGATGCCTAACGCTAAGGCGACTAATTGGGGAAGATGGAGGACCGGCAGATTTAACTTATGACCGATGAATTTAGCCACCTCCGGTTGACGGGAGTCTAAATTAAGGTGACAGAGGGGACAGGGAGTGACTAAACAATCGGCACCTGCCGCGATCGCCTCATCCAAATGATTCCCTGCCATTTGGAACGCTTGGTCTGTAGCATAGCTGGATAGGGGCCAACCACAGCATTGGGTGCGTCCTGGATAATAGATGGGAGTGGCCCCCACGGTCCGAAAGACATTTTCCATCGATTCCGGTTGGTAGGGGTCATCATAAGGGATAGTTTTTTGAGCTCGCAGCAGATAGCAGCCATAGAATGCGGCACATTTGAGTCCACTCAGCTTGCGGGTGACTCGTTTTTGGAGTTCATCGAGTCCATAGTCGGTGACTAAGGCCCATAATAGATGTTTGACTTCCGTGGTGCCTTGGTAGGGAGAACAATTTTGTTTTTCCAGTAAACCATTAATCTGGTTGAGATATGCGGGGTCCGAGGTTTGGAAATCTTTGAGACGCTCATCCACATGACCGATGACCCCTTGACAAGTGCTGCAATGGGTGAGTAAGGGGAGGTTGAGTTGTTCGGCGAGGGCAATATTGCGGGCGTTGACCGTATCTTCTAGGAGGCGGGAATCTTCTTTGAAGGTGCCGGAACCACAGCAGGAGGCTTTTTTGAGTTCCAGCAGTTCGATGCCGAGGGCTTTGGTTAAGGCAGCAGTGGATTGATAGAGTTCGCCGCAAGCGCCTTGAGCAACACAGCCGGGGAAGTAAGCGTATTTGAGGGTAACTGATGGCATGGCAGTGGCACAGTTGAGAGGACGGTAAGAGGCGATCGCCGCAAGTGAGCTCAAGGCGATCGCTTCTTCTATTATTATGATGTGACCTGGGGCGCTGCACTGTCCTTTCTTAATAGCAGCTTAATTTTAGAAGGGTCATTAGTCCTGGGTCCTTGGTTGTTGCTCCTTGGTCCTGGGTCAGGGTTCAATTATCAATTCTCAATTGAAAAAAAATAGGTATTCTGGCAAGCAAAGAAAACAATCAGAAATCGCGTGTGGGTGATGCATCTTTCAGATAAGATGGGAAAACGGCCTTGAGCCAGTCATCGGGCATAGGAGTTTTAGAAACGACTAAGGGCCAGAGCGACCAAACCGGGCAGGGACAATCGCACGTTAGAACGGCCCCACCCAAGCCCAAATTTGTTATGATTTGCTGCATTCAAAGAGGACATCCCCATGAGTCAAGAAGATATTTTTTCCCAAGTCAAGAAAATCGTTACGGAGCAACTGGAAGTAGAAGGGGATAAAGTCACCCCTTCCGCCAGCTTTGCCGAAGATCTCGGCGCTGATTCCCTGGATACAGTGGAACTGGTGATGGCATTAGAAGAAAACTTTGATATTGAAATTCCGGACGAAGCAGCAGAAAAAATCACCACCGTCCAAGAGGCAGTGACTTACATCGAGAGCCAAGTTGCAGCAAAAGCATAAAGCCGACTGCTTTCACCTGGATTCTGCGTGTTTGGTGTGGCAGCAAGAGTAAGGATTAAATCCGAGATTTGCCGGACATCTGCGGATAATCGGGGATAAGATCCGACAAGCGCTGAACATGGAGCAGCCACTCGCGCCTTCCCTTAGACTTTGCTACCGACCTTTGAGACTTCCTTGCTTGGTTGCCGAGGTCAAGTGGATTCTTGAGTATTCGAGGGGACGAGTCTAATCATCCGAATCGACCTTAAACCATCAAGCGCTTTTGGAATCTTTCTAAAAGCTTTGCGGGATACCGCCGCTGTCACCTTCAATGGTCATAGTGCCATCGCTGCATTGTCCAGCAATAGCCAGACAAATGTCGCGTAAATGTATCAGATACAGCAATCATGACAAGCTTAGAAAGAAAACGAGTTGTTGTTACGGGTCTCGGTGCGGTTACGCCGATCGGCAATACCTTACAGGACTATTGGGAAGGGTTGTTGAGCGGACGTAATGGCATTGGTCCCATTACCCTATTCGATCCATCGAGTCATTCCTGCCGGATTGCCGGTGAGGTGAAGGGATTTGACCCCCATGACTACTTGGACAAAAAAGAAGCCAAGCGCATGGATCGATTTGCTCAGTTTGCGATCGCCGCGAGTAAGCAAGCGATCGCCGACGCGAGTTTCGAGATTAATGAACTCAACGCCGATCAGGTGGGGATTGTCATCGGCAATGGCATCGGTGGCATGAAGGTCATGGAAGATCAGCAAACGATCTACCTCAATCGCGGACCGGACCGATGCAGTCCATTCATGGTCCCCATGATGATCGCCAACATGGCGGCAGGGCTGACGGCCATTCATACCGGAGCCAAGGGACCGAATTCTTGTGTAGTGACGGCTTGTGCCGCTGGGTCCAATGCCGTGGGAGATGCCTTTCGCCTCATCCAAGGCGGATACGCTCAAGCGATGCTTTGTGGCGGAACCGAAGCGGCAGTGACACCGCTATCCGTTGCGGGGTTTGCAGCAGCGCGGGCGGTTTCCACCCGGAATGATGATCCGCTTCATGCCTGCCGTCCTTTTGATCGCGATCGCGATGGATTTGTGATGGGCGAAGGGGCGGGCATTTTACTCCTCGAAGAACTGGAGCACGCTCTGGCAAGAGGGGCCAAAATCTATGCCGAAATGGTAGGCTATGCCATGACCTGTGATGCCTATCACATGACCTCCCCCGTCCCCGGTGGTGAAGGGGCCACCCGAGCGATGTTACTGGCAATGAAAGATGCCGGAATCACCCCGGAACAGGTGAGCTACATCAATGCTCACGGCACCAGTACCGCTGCCAACGATAAGACCGAAACCAACGCGATTAAAAACGCTTTGGGAGACCATGCTTACAAGATAGCAGTCAGCTCTACAAAGTCAATGACCGGACATTTGCTAGGGGGTTCTGGCGGCATTGAAGCGGTAGCCACAGTCATGGCAGTCGCCAATGATAAAGTGCCCCCGACGATTAACTTGGAGAATCCAGATCCGGAATGCGACCTGGATTATGTGCCGCATCACAGCCGGGATTGCCCGGTTAATGTCGCACTCTCCAATTCCTTTGGGTTTGGGGGACATAACGTCACCCTCGCCTTTGCCAAATACCAGTAAAGGGTTTAAGGTGACAAGGTTGCCGGATGAAGTTTATTTTTGAGTTTCACCTGAACGGTTAAGCCCACAGATAGCGGGTTTCATTCTATAAATTAACTCCTTGTCACTTTACCCTTGCCCATCGATCCGGGTAATGGGATCATGGGATTACCTGTTTGCGGCGATCGCCAGGAGTTGACAACAGCTCATCACCCCAAATCGCCCTGCATTACCAGACTAACCTTAGACAATCGACCCTCATTTACACAAAAGAAACTATGGCCGTATCTGCTCCTACCAAACAATCTCTCGAAGAACTCTGCATTAACAGCATCCGCTTCCTGGCGATCGATGCTGTCGAAAAAGCCAACTCCGGTCACCCCGGTTTACCAATGGGTGCAGCGCCAATGGCGTTCGTCCTTTGGGATAAATTCATGCGGTTCAACCCCAAAAACCCCAAGTGGTTTAACCGCGATCGCTTCGTCCTCTCTGCCGGACATGGCTGTATGCTCCAGTACGCCCTCCTCTATCTCACCGGCTACAGAGGCTTAGAGTTAGAGGACCTTAAACAATTCCGTCAGTGGGAATCCAAAACCCCCGGTCACCCCGAAAACTTCCAAACCGAAGGCGTCGAAGTCACCACCGGACCCCTCGGCCAAGGGATTGCTAATGCGGTTGGTTTGGCTGTGGCTGAAGCCCACCTCGCTGCCAAATTTAACAAACCCGACCTCACCATCGTTGACCATTACACCTACGTTATCCTCGGTGATGGCTGCAACATGGAAGGGATTTCCGGTGAAGCTTGCTCTTTAGCCGGTCACTGGGGACTCGGTAAACTGATCGCCTTCTACGACGACAACCACATCTCCATTGATGGTTCCACCGACATCTCCTTTACCGAAGATGTCAGCAAGCGTTTTGAATCCTACAACTGGCACGTCCTCCACGTCGAAAATGGTAATACCGACCTGGATGCCATTGCCAAGGCGATCGAAGAAGCCAAAAAAGTCACCGATAAGCCCACCTTAATCAAAGTCACCACCACCATCGGCTTCGGTTCTCCCAACAAAGCCAACAGCCATGATGTCCACGGTGCAGCCTTGGGTGCTTCTGAAGTCCAAGCCACCCGCGACCACCTCGGCTGGAACTATGGTCCTTTTGAAGTACCGGAAGATGCCCTCGGTCACTTCCGCAAAGCCGTCGATCGCGGTGCCAAATATGAAGAAGAATGGAACAGCCTCTGGACTCGCTACAAAGCCGAGTATTCGGAAGAAGCTGCCGTCTTAGAACGGATGATGAGCGGCAAACTTCCCGATGGCTGGGATAAATCCCTCCCCACCTTCAAACCCGGTGAAAAAGCGGATGCGACCCGGAACCAATCCGGTGCCTGCTTGAATGCGATCGCTGGCGTCCTCCCCGACTTGATCGGCGGTTCTGCTGACTTAGCCCCCTCCAACAAAACCTTACTGAAATCTTCCAAAGATTTCCAAAAAGGTGCCTACGAAAACCGCAACGTCCGCTTCGGCGTCCGCGAACATGGCATGGGCGCAATTTGCAACGGTATCGCCCTGCATGGTTCCGGTTTAATCTCCTACGGTGCCACCTTCTTGGTGTTTACCGACTATATGCGCGGTGCCATTCGTCTGTCCGCCCTCTCTCAAGCTGGGGTAATCTGGGTGATGACCCACGACTCCATTGCCTTGGGTGAAGATGGCCCGACTCACCAACCCATCGAGCATATCCCCTCTCTGCGCGCCATTCCTGACCTGATCGTGCTGCGTCCGGCAGATGGGAATGAAACCTCTGGTGCCTACAAAGTCGCCGTGGAAAAAGCCAAAGGCATTGGTGCGGATCATCCCTATCCCTCCCTGTTGGCCCTGTCTCGCCAAAACCTGCCGAACCTGGAAGGAACTTCCATCGAAGGGGTTGCTAAAGGCGGTTACACGATCTCCGACAGCGAAGGCACTCCGGACATCATTTTGATTGGTACAGGCGGCGAACTCTACCTCTGCGCTGAAGCGGCCGAGAAGCTTCGTGCACAAGGGAAGAAAGTCCGCGTTGTCTCCATGCCAAGCTGCGAACTGTTCGACGAACAAGACGAAGCCTATCGCGAATCTGTACTTCCTAAAGCGGTCAAGAAACGCCTGGTGGTAGAAGCCGGTTCTAGCTATGGCTGGCACCGTTACTTCGGCGACCAAGGTTCCTCCATCAGTGTCGATCGCTTCGGTGCTTCCTCTCCGGGTGAAGTGGCTCTGGAACGGTTTGGATATACAGTGGATAACATTGTGTCCAAAGCCTCGGCACTCTAAGTATAACCTGCAAGAAGCATAGGGGATTGGTTCCTGGAACCACCCCTAGTGTTATACAATAAAAAGGCTCTCTAATCTTAGGGAGCTTTTTTATTGATTATGTCTTTCCCAGCCCCGATGCAGGATCACGAATGTTCTTCAAAACCCTGCCATTTTTGGACCTTTGAAAACCGGATTGATTCAATTCGGGTTGGTGAACAATCCGGTCAGTTAAAGTCTAATACCCAATCCGGTTGGTAAAAGGCGTTTTTCGGTTTTAGCCCGCGCAGGCGGGCTTTGTCCCTGTAGCCTCCGGGCTTGACGGTGCGGGTTTTGATAGACCTTTAACAACCGAATTCCGTATAAGGTGGAAATCAGAAAGCCGGTATTTTGATTCAGATGCAACCCTCTGGACCAGTCCCCTCAGAAACAAAATGCAGTAACATCAGACAAGATGCTACCGCATTTATAACTTGATTAAAGCTTAGGCCAAAATTCCCAGATTTTTGTAGGTTTAGCGATAAGTTGTAGAGGAGCGACCTGCTACTTCTTCCCGATCGCGAGCGGGATCGGCATAATAAGTAGGGGCTTCGTTGCGATTACGACCGGCTAAACCAGCCAGACCCAGTAAGCCTAACAAGCCTAGTAAGCCCCAATCTCCATTATCATTCTCCTCTTCGACGCTTCGAGTCCCTTCTCGGGTCTCATAAACCTCTTGGGTGTCAGTTCCCGGATTTGTTTGAGTTCCGGGGTTCATTTGAGCGGAGGCGGGTAAAATGGAAGGGGCGATCGCTAAACCTGCACTGAGAACAGTGGCGCTTAAAATTGTGGACAATTTAGAACTCTTCATAAAAAGGAGTCTCCTTAAACATTGCTTGCTTGCTTGTAACCAATCTATCTACAATCACAGGAAGCTGCATCAATCTTTAGATGTAAACTCCGTTGGAACCCAGTTATTCCTGAAGAAATAGACAAGGGGGAAAACACAGTATAGAGTTTAGGAAAATGCCCTCAAACTTAAAGCGGGAGACAGAAGGAGGCTCTGGCTATAGGTCTGCCGATCGCCCAGTAAAATCGGGATTCTAGGGTTTACACAGCAGTCCGAGCAAGGGTTTCTCCTCGTTGCATTAGAAGGCTAGAAACGAGCGCGATCGCCACCAAAGAGGACCTGTTGATTTCGGTTAAATTTGCCCAGGGATTTAAACCCCTCAAGAAATTCCTTCCATTCACATCCGAGGTCATCCCCAAATTAAACCCCGCTCGGGTTGATATCACTACAAAAACGGGAATCCGATAAAAATTAGCGGTTGAAAACTGAGAATCGCCCTAAGATGGCCTGTAGTCTCAGATAACAGCGGGGGTTGCTATGTCATCAAATATAGATAAAAAAATCTAAAAGGGTAATAAAGTAGGCTGGGCCACCCCAACCCAGTTTTTAGGCCCCGTTGCTCATCAATGTAGAAAGAGCAGGCATTAATATAAGTGGCCGGAATTTTCCCCGACAACTTGGGGGAAACATCACAGTCATCCGATCCAGGGAAGCAGACAACGGGTGCACTCAGGCATGGGAAAATCCGCTTCTATCCGCCCAGATAGGCCCATTAGGAACCGGATTTCCTGAAGGTCAACTCGACTTAGCCACCTCCAAACGCGATCGCCAACCGGCACTCAATGGGACCCCATCGCCTCGGACACCGTGACCCATCCTCCGCGATCGGGTATAATAAACCATCAGTTGATCGTGCTTCATCCACACTATCCGGTTTTGATCGGGAGATATCTTCCTCTACAGATAGAGGCGATCGAGATAGTTGTGACCTTTAATTTGAGTGAAAGCACATTCACTTGTCGAACTTAGTAAGGAGTATTGGATGTCAGACTTGATACAATCCGTCCTAAAATGTGACGAAAAAATCGATCTGCGTCACTTCGCCAGCGAATTACGCATCACTGGGCAGCAGTATTTTTTGAGAAATGATATCGTCCGAGCTTTTTCAGATTACTGCACAAACCAGGAAAAGCCCTCAGATTTTTATCAATCTTCCTATCTAGGAAAACTGATTTTATATACCCAGGAAATCATTCTGGAAAACGAAAGCCTCTGCATGATTATCCGGCCTAAGATTGCCTCTCAGGAAATCTTTCGGATCTTAGAGGACCTCACCGTAGAACCCATGACCGTGCAGGAATTGCTCGATTTGCGCGATCGCCTCGTCAATCACCACCACCCCCACGACGGCGATGTCCTCGAACTCGACTTTGCCCCCTTTTACGACTACTCCCCCACCATTCGCGACCCCAAAAATATCGGCAAAGGAGTCCAGTTCCTCAATCGCTACCTGTCGAGCAAGTTATTTCAAGATCAACAGCAGACCCTCGAACTCCTCTATGAATTTTTGAGTTTGCATCAATATAACGGGCTGCAATTACTGATTAACCAACGGATTAAAAACCGGCGGGAATTGTCTCAGAAAGTCAAAGAAGCCCTCTCCTTTGTAGGCGATCGGCCCCCCGAGGAACCCTTTGAAAACTTCCGGTTCGACCTGCAAATCTTAGGATTTGAACCCGGATGGGGCAATACTGCCGGTCGCGTCCGCGACACCTTAGAAATCCTCGACGAACTGATCGACTCGCCCAACGATGCCGTCCTCGAATCCTTCATCTCCCGGATTCCCATGATCTTTCGCATCGTCCTTGTCTCCGTGCATGGGTGGTTTGGTCAAGAAGGCGTCCTCGGACGACCGGACACCGGGGGCCAAGTCGTTTATGTCCTAGATCAAGCCCGCAGTTTAGAAAAGCAACTGCAAGAAGAATTTAACCTCGCGGGATTAGATACATTAGGTGTTTATCCGAAAGTCATTGTACTGTCCCGGTTAATCCCCAATGCCGATGGCACTCGCTGTAACGAACGCCTCGAAAAAATTCACGGGACCGATAATGGCTGGATTCTGCGAGTTCCCTTCCGTGAACAGAATCCTAACATGACCCAAAACTGGATTTCTCGATTTGAAATCTGGCCTTATTTAGAAACCTACGCCATTGATGCCGAAAAAGAGCTCCTGGCCGAATTTCAAGGCAAACCTGATTTAATCGTCGGCAACTATTCTGATGGAAACTTAGTGGCATTTTTGTTGGCACGTCGCCTGAAAGTGACCCAGTGCAACATCGCTCATGCCTTAGAAAAATCGAAGTATCTCTTCAGCAACCTCTACTGGCAAGACCTCGACTCTCAATATCACTTTTCTCTCCAGTTTACCGCCGACTTGATTGCCATGAATGCTGCCAATTTTATTGTGAGCAGCACCTATCAAGAGATTGTGGGAACCCCGGATAGTGTCGGTCAGTATGAATCCTACGCCTGTTTTACCATGCCGGATCTCTATCATGTGGTCAACGGCATTGAGTTATTTTCTCCTAAATTTAACGTGGTTCCCCCAGGGGTGAATGAAGCGGTCTATTTTCCCTACACCCGCACCGAAGAGCGCATCCCATCCAACCGGGAACGACTGGAAGAACTGCTCTTTACGCTGGATGACCCCGCTCAAGTTTTTGGAAAACTGGAAGACCCGAACAAGCAAATTCTGTTTTCCGTCGCTCGATTGGACCGGATTAAAAATCTGACGGGTTTAGCGGAATGTTTTGGCCGGAGTCCTGAATTGCAAGAGCGCTGTAATCTGATTTTGGTTGCCGGTAAATTGCGAACGGAAGAGTCTACCGACACCGAAGAAATCAGCGAAATGCAAAAATTGTATGGCATCATTGAGCAGTACAATTTGTATAACAAAATTCGCTGGTTGGGAGTTCGACTTTCTAAGAGCGATTCTGGGGAACTGTATCGGGTGATTGGTGACCATAAGGGAATCTTTGTGCAACCGGCTTTATTTGAAGCTTTTGGTCTGACGATTTTAGAGGCGATGGTTTCTGGGTTGCCGACCTTTGCCACCCAGTTCGGGGGTCCGTTAGAAATCATTCAGGATAAAGTGAATGGATTCTACATCAACCCGACGAATTTAGAAGAAACCGCAGAAAAACTGCTGGACTTTGTGACCAAACATGAGCAAAATCCCCATTATTGGGATGAAATTTCCCAACGGGCGATCGAGCGGGTTTATACGACCTATACTTGGAAAATTCATACCACCCGCCTGTTATCCCTTTCTAAAATTTACGGGTTCTGGAATTATACATCCAAGGAAAACCGTGAGGATATGTTGCGCTACTTAGAGGCGTTATTTTATCTGGTTTACAAGCCCCGTGCTCAGGCGTTATTGGCGGAACACCGGGACCGATAAATCAGGCATTGAACTTTTCCTAAGATAACCCTTCAAGTTCTTTTGAAGGGGTGAGTCTTAAAGCTTGAGAATTAAGAATTAAACGCTCATCAGATTGATTAGATTAATTCTTAATTCTCAAGTTTAATCCCCTCTTCCGTTACCCCCGGATGTATCCCGGTCCCATACCACGATCCTCTTACCGACTCTCCCCTCATCACCCCTTCAGGTTCGAGCAGATCCATCATCGATGAGCCCCCCTCCCCATTCCTACTTGGCTTGAAATTCGAGAGGCTCGTTCTCACTAAAGTATTTTGAAATTCCTATAAAACCCTGACCGCCAAAAAATCGACTCTTGCCTCAGTTTTTGAGCGGCCAGTGATAGCCATTTGGGAAAACTTGGGTATAATCCAAAACAACTGGCTCTGCTCCGAATCCCGAAGGATCCAGAAAAATCACTTGTTCCTTCGTGGGACTGGGTATTTAAAAGCAGACGGGAGGGGGTCGTTTGAGATCCAGTGACTCAACATAACTAAAAGAGAGTAACCCAGGGGCATCCATCAGATCCCCAAAATTAGCCAAGGACTACTATTTACATTGAGTAAATCTTGGTCTATGGTGCTAAGGGTATATTTCCATCAAGAATGGGGACTGCCCATGATTCTCGGGTTCCTCATCGTCGGTTCAATAAGGCACTGCTATTGTCTAATTAGACGGAATGCGTGCATTGTAAAAACATAATCGCAAAAACTGGAGGGGGTGCAAGTTTTATTAAAAATATCTTTTTTAGTGCATCTGAATAGTAGTGAGCGATCGCCAATGTAGATGATCCATGACAACCCCTACTTTTTGATGATTAAGCCGAGCGATCGGTCTTGAAAAACTCCCAGTGATGAGTTTAGTATTTACCCAAACTATTCTGTAGATAGAATTCCCAAAATGGCAGAAATTAGCGACCCGAACAATCCCCAGGCGACCCATCTTCTAGGATCCTCTATTCCCGGATTAGATGAAAGCGATCCCCTAGAATCCTCTCGAACTTTAGAGGAAGAGGGGATTTTTTTAGATTTATCCTTATTGCAAATCATCCAAGGCCAAGCTGGAGATGATACGATTATTGGCTCCCAGGCTGACGATACCATCGTTGGCAATGCCGGGAACGATACCCTTTATGGAAATGTAGGCAACGATAGCCTCCTGGGAAACCAAGACAACGACACGATCGCAGGTGGTCCCGGCAATGACATCATTCGCGGGGTCTCTGGCAACAACGTCCTCTACGGAGACCTCACCCGAGAGGGACTCTCCCTTGAAGAAGGATTTGGCAACGACATCATCTTTGGCGGCATCGGCGATGACCTAATTTTCGGCAACCAAGGCGATGATACCCTCGATGGAGAAGGGGGGACCGACACCATTTATGGCGGCCAAGGCAACGACCTCATCATCGGTCATGAGGGGAATGACCTCCTCTCCGGTGACGGTGGCAACGACCTCATCTATGGTGGTCTCAGCAACGATAACCTTGCTGGCGGTCTCGGCAACGATACCCTCTACGGGGAAGAAGGGGATGAGATCCTCAATGGCAACCAAGGCAACGATTTAGTAGTAGGCGGTGCCGGGAACGACATCCTCTACGGTGACGACCTTACTGCCGAAGTCTTTGATGGTGGGAACGATGTCCTCTACGCCGGAGAAGGCAATGATACCGCCTACGGTGGCGTCGGCAACGACATCGTTTTTGGCAATGAAGGCAACGACCTCATTTTTGGCAACAAAGGCGCTGATGTCCTCTATGGCGGTCAAGGCGATGATACCAGCTACGGGGGTCAAGATAACGACCAACTGTTTGGGGACAAAGGAAATGATGTCCTCTTTGGCAATCTCGGAAATGACTTCGTAAATGGGGGTGAAGGCAATGACCTACTCCTAGGCAACGAAGGAAACGACCTCCTCGACGGCGGTTCTGGAGACGATATCATTTACGGCGGTCAAGATAACGATACCATCCGAGGCAGCGATGGCAATGACCAGCTTTTTGGTGATAAAGGCAATGATGTCATTTTCGGCGGAGTTGGCAACAATACCCTGACCGGCGGCCAAGGGGCGGATCAATTTGTCATTTCTCCGGGATTGGGGTTCTTACAACAGACGCGAAACTTAATTACCGACTTCACCGATGGGCAAGATTTCCTACTCTTAGCCGATGGCATCACCTTTGAAGACATGGATATCCGCGAAGAATTTGATGCCACCGGGACTTTAAATACCCTCATTCTCGATCGCCTCACCGGCACCGTGACCATTTTACAAAATGTCAGTGCCAGCACCATTACCCGGGATGATTTCCTACCCCCAGTTGCTGCGCCACCGCCACCGCCACCGCCGGAAGCAGTGCCACTTCCAGCCATCCCCACCCCTCCGATTGTCAGTGTTCCAGTAATCCCGGGACCCCCAGCGCCACCGGAACCCCCACTCGAACCCGAACCCGAGGAGAGTGTCATTCAATTTAGCAATGCCACCTACCGAATTAATGAAAATGGGACTCCCGAAGCCATGCTAGTCACGGTGACTCGCGGCAATAGTAGCGAAGGGTTGATTACTGTCGATGTCGTTCTTCAACAAGGCAATCCGGGAACTGCAACAGCGGTAGACGATTATCAAAATAGTTTCCCAGTTTCTATCCAGTTTGCAGAGGGAGATACCACCGCAAAACAGGTTTCTATTCCCATTGTTAACGATACCCGCGCTGAAGATACGGAAACAATTAACTTACAACTCGCCAATCTCACAGGGACGGCAATTTTAGGCAGCCAATCTACCGCGACGGTCGAGATTATCGATGATGATAATCCAGGAGAGTTAGAGTTTGTCATTCCAGCAGAAGGGAGTTTCCGAGTTAAGGAAGATGGAACCCTGGTCCGACAAGTCCAGGTCCGTCGAGTCAATGGCAGCAGCGGCGCCGTAGGCGCTGATATCACTCTGGCTGCGGGTTCAGCGAGTACAGATCCACCGGCACAACCGGGGATTGTGTCAGAGGATTTTGGGGCGGTGACGGTTCCTGTCGCCTTTGCGGATGGGGAGACGGCAACTAAAACCATTACACTTCCAGCGACGGCAATTCTACGGGGGCCCGTGGGTCAAGTGGATGGTCTCAAAATCGTCAACTTATCCTTGACAAATCCCACAGGTGAAGTACAAGTCAGTACCACTCCGGCACCCCTGCAAATTGAAGATATTGATCAACTGGTTGTTAGTATTGAGGTAACTCCCCCGGGAAATGAGGCGTTTGAATCGGCCGAGGGAGACCTGCAAGCCCCGGCCACCCGAGAAGGGGCATTTACCATCGCCCTGCGAGATGCCAATGGTGCTCCAGTCAATGCTCCTCCCGGGGGTTTAACGGTTTCCTATCGGGTGGATACCACGGCACCGGCACAACCCACGGATCCACAAGCAGCAGTCGAGGGTCAAGACTACAATGCCTTCTTAAATAATGCCGCCTTCACCTTGGGGAGCAATACCGTCTTCATTCCCGAAGGAACTTCCACCGCTACCATTAACATCAATCCGATTGATGACAATTTGCCCGAAGGGAATGAATTCATTAAGGTCATCCTGAATGAAACGGCTGATTACAACATCGCCAGTGACAAAAAAGAAGGGCAAGTTCTCCTAATCGATAATGACTCACCGATTGTCCGCATCAGTCCAGCCACCGGACGGATTAAGGAAGGAGAAAACCCTCAGACGGTCTTGACCATCTCGCGAGAAGATAGTGCGGGTAATCCGATCACCTCGGGAGCTTTGACCGTCAATTATGGAAGGGGCGGGACCGCCACCAATGGTGTAGATTATGACCTGTTGACTGGGCAAGCCGTGATTCCAGATGGTGAATCCTCGGTCAACGTTACGGTTCGGGCTTTGGATGATAATAATGCAGAACCCGATGAAAGCGTCCGCCTAACCCTCCAAGGGTCCACGGATACGACCCAGGTTTATCAAGTGAAAGAGGGACAAGACCAGAGTGTTGTTACTCTTGAAGATAATGAGACTCCCCAAATCAGTGTAGTGGGACGGGCTGCCGATGTCTTGGCTGACCCTCCTACAGGGAACCAGTTCCAATTTATCCGGTTTGGCGATAAAGCTATCCCCTTGGCTGTGACTTATACTGTCGCAGGGACGGCTGTACCTGGTACGGACTATACGGCATTACCCCTCACCCTTAACTTTACGGCAGGACAAAGTTCGGTGTTGGTTCCGTTCACTCCTATTGACAATCCGAATGATGCCCTTGCCAAGGTGGTTGAGATTCAGTTAGTAGATGGAGCAACTTACGATCTAGGGTTTGCTCCTCGGGGCAATTTGCTGTTCTTAAACTAAGAACAGGGTCGATTGGGGTTAACGCCCGTTAACCCTGACCCATTTAGCCCCAGTCTCCCCAACCTTGAGAAGGGGAGACTCTGCGGCTTTTGTATCAATAGGTTAAGATCGAAATAACAAGCCTAGATTAAAACCTAGCCGGAAACCGCACCCCCTAAGTTCATGACTTCTCAAGTTCTTGTCGAAAAGAAAAAGTTAGAGCATCCACCTCGGGATATTCGTTATCTCGGCGATCGCGATCTGCGTCAGTCTGCCAAGCGCGTTGCTCAAGTGGATGCAGATATCCGCCAACTGGTACGGGAAATGCTCCAAAGTATGTACACGGCTGATGGCATTGGATTGGCGGCACCTCAAGTCGGGGTCCAAAAACAGGTGATTGTTGTTGACTGTGATTTGGAAAACCCGGCAACTCCCCCCTTGGTCCTGATTAATCCCGTGATTAAGAAATTCGGCGGCGATGAATGCACCTATCAAGAAGGCTGTCTGAGTATTCCCGGGGTTTATTTGGATGTCAAACGCCCCGAAATTATCGAAGTGGCTTATAAAGATGAACGGGGACGTCCTCAAAAAATGACGGCGAAAGGGATTGTCTCGCGCTGCATTCAGCATGAGATGGATCACCTCAATGGTGTACTCTTTGTCGATCGCGTGGAAAATCAGTTGGCGCTAACTGAAGAACTGACCAAACAAGGATTTTCCACGAAAGACGTTAAATCCATGCGGTAGGGAAGAGTCAACGGTTAACCCTTAATAGTTAACCGTTTTTTTACCGCTTCAATTTTCACCTAGTCATACTGTAGTCATACTTGATTGGTCAGGGTTTCTCATGTTCATGTCTCCCAAAACTTCCCTCTTTCTGGGCGCTTCCTGTGTTGCAGCGATCGCTTCGGTCGGTTCAATTTTTGAACTCTCCTCCGGACAACCGGAACTCGGAACCCTTGCCACGGGTATCATTCTGGCGATTAGTGTTCCCAGTGTGGTTTTATTCTTCCTCGCGGCAGTCCGGGATGCTAGAGAGTCCAGCTGACCCTTAAATTCCGTCTCCGGTTGAGTCAGGACACCAAACCCGCTAAACTCGCCTCTATCCTGACTCAAAAACCCGGTTTCCCCAACTTTTACAATCCCAAATCTACCCCAATTCTATGGGCGCAGGCAAACCCAGAAAAAGCCACCGCATTTAATCCTTGTCCGGGAAAGGTACTATCTCCCACACAGTACAATCCCGGAATTGAGGTGCGGTTAAAGGGCATTCCCAACAATCCCAATAACTTGCGTCGGGGAATCGGTCCATAAGTCCCATCCACCCGATTTAAAAACCGGCGGTGCGATCGCGGGGTTCCCACTTCCATATAATCCAATCCCGCATCTAACCCAGGAAAAATCTCTTCTAAACGGTCAATAATTCGTCCTGCTGCTTCTTCCTTCTTCTCTTCATACTCTTCCGAAGACATTCCCTCCCAATCCTTAATCCAACTGGGGGTAAAGGTATGAATGATATGATATCCGTCCGGAGCTAAACTCGGATCCAAGAGGGTGGGAATCGACACAAAAATCGTCCCCTCGGGTTCTTCCATCTTCTGCCACTGGTCTAAGACAATATGATGACAAGCGCTATCCGGTGGCAATACCCCCGCTTCTACCCCTAAATGCAAACTAATAAAACTGGGGGATTTGCGATAGCGACTCCGCCAAGTTTCTTCTTTCTGAGGCAGTTGGCGATCGCCCAATAATTTGTCAAAGGTATCCCAGCGCGTCGCATTCGAGACAATCCGTTTGGCCCGATATTCCGCTCCCGTGGTCAATTTTACTCCCACGGCTCGTCCTTTTTCGGTGATAATCTTATCAACCCGGGATTGATAGCGAATGGTACTTCCAGCATTCACTAATCCTTCGGCTAATTTCTTAGCAATTTGTCCAACGCCGCCTTTAGGATAATTAATCCCTCCATAGTGGCGATCGGAAAACACCATCCCAGCATTAATCATCGGGGTCATTTCTGCTGGAACCACGGACCAGCAATAGCATTCGATATCGATAAATTTCAGCAGGGCCGGATCTTTGATATACTTGCGGGCAATATCTCCGGCATTCAGAGGCAGATATTTGACTAACCCCAAACAGGCGAGGGGATGCTGGAAAAACACCTGCATCAAATAGCGCGGTTCTTCCAGGGACAGTAACGGCATGGCATTGAGACAGTTGAATACTTTCCAGCATTCATCGTAAAATTGGCGAATCCCCTCCCGTTCATGAGGGAACCGACTGCCTAGTTCTTGCAAAAATTTCTCATAATTCCGATGAACTTCTAGGTCCAATCCGTCCGGGAGGTGATAGTGGATTTGAACCGGATCCGGGGCCGTTTCGAGGTGGACCTTGACTGCATCCAGGGCGCGAGTCAGCAAGTTTGTGGTGCCTTTGTCCCCAAATCCGAAGATCATCGAGGCCCCTTGGTCAAAACAATAGCCGTTGCGCTCAAAGGAGCCAGAACTGCCTCCGGGAATGGTGTAGCTTTCCAGGACGAGGACTTTGGCTCCTTTGGCGGCGAGTTGGGTGGCGGTAACGAGTCCGCCAATGCCGGAACCGATAACGATAACATCAAAATTGTCAGTTTGGGGGGAGGTAGGGGTGGAAGCAACTGCCATGAGTCGAAGTCTTGCGATCGCCTAAAGGGTTATGAATGGGAGAGCTGACCACATTGCACTGCACCCACATCTGGACCCCAATTCGATTTTCGGGACAACCAAATGTCGGTTTTACTGAGATCTTGCACCATTCTCAACACCCGGCGGGGGTTTTAACCCCCGCCTAACAGAATCAAGTCGGTTGAAACCGACTGAAAACACCACGGGATAAGACTTGCAGTCGGTTTTTAACCGACTTTAGCTATGAGGCGGGGGTTTTAACCCCCGCCGGTGTTGCAACAGGTGCAAGATGTCGGTTTGACAGACAATGCCGCAAGCTATGGGGTTATTGTAAGGGAAATTTTAGGTCAGGGGCGCAGGGATTTGGGTTATTCTTGCCCCCAAGCTTTGGGCCCACCCCCCAAAAGAAATACGGGACTAGCCGCTATTGCTGACCAATCCCGCCTGCCGATCCTTTTTGAGAGGAGAACACTTTAGTAATCTCAATATAGACTTATTGAAAATCTTTGTCAATACTTATTGAGAAGTTTTTTCAGAAAAATTTTTAGCTCATCTGCGAGTTAACAACAGGTAACGGAATCAGGGGCAGAAAACGATCGCCCCCAGATGAACGAAGCAGACCCGGAAGGCAGTACAATCGGTCTGGTCTCCAACCTAGAATTTAAGACAAGCGATCGCCCAGAAAGCCCATGACCATACAAATGCGAGTTTATGTGCCGCCGCATCCGCTGATCAAGCATTGGCTTGGGGTGGCGCGGGATGCCGGAACCCCACCAGCCCTGTTTCGGAGTGCCATCACCGAATTAGGACGCTGGTTGACTTATGAAGCCTGTCGGGACTGGTTGCCGGTGGTAGAAACCACCATCGAAACCCCCCTGGCTCCTTGTCCCGCCACCTTTGTCAATCCGGAAGTGCCTGTGGTGGTGGTGCCCATTTTGCGGGCGGGATTAGCCCTCATGGAAGGGGTGCAACCCGTACTCCCCTTGGCAGCGGTGTATCATTTGGGCATGGTCCGGGATGAAGAAACCCTGGAAGCGCGATGTTATTTGAATAAACTGCCGGATCAAATTGACCCCCAAACCCGAGTGCTGATTTGTGAACCGATGTTAGCCACCGGGGGGACAATTATGGCAACAATGGCGATGCTCACTGAGCGCGGTGTGGATCCGGGGCTGATTCGGATTTTGTCTGTGGTGGTGGCATCCCCAGCCTTGCAAAAATTGAGTCAAGTCTATCCGAGTTTGAATATCTATACCGCTTGCATTGATGAAAGTCTCAATGAGAACGGTTATATTGTGCCTGGATTGGGAGATGCAGGCGATCGCGCCTTCGCAACTTGAGCCAAGGCGACACACTAGCACCGCCTTTACGAAGCCTTGACAAGCTGCCGGTGTGTCGCGCTCAAGATGAAGAGACGACCGGTGCCAATATGTTATGATATCCAGCATTAGAGGGGTTCCGGGACCCTATATTCCCAGGGTAGAAATTGATAAGCCACAACTGAAAGCAGCAGCAACTCAACACAGGGGAAGGCAATGAGTAATCGAGATAATTTTGCAGGTGGATTTTTACTGGGAACCATTTTAGGTGGCATCGTGGGTGGAGCGATCGGGGCGATCGTCGGTGCAAAACTAGCCGAAGATAATAATAAGCCAGTGGAAAACGGGAACCGTCCCGAACCTAGACCCCGAAAGCTGAAAAAACGGCAGTTTGCCGAACAAGCAGGCATGGAAACCGCACGGCGTTCTTTGGAAAACAAAATCGCTCAACTCAATGATGCGATCGATGATGTACGGCAACAACTGAGTCATGTCAACGGGGCTGTAGTTGACGAAACAGAGACCCTTTCACCTCTGGCGGAAGAATCTTAATCCCGTCTTGATGTTGCCACAACTAGGACTCGGGTACAATAGCGAAAAGACGGGAGCATCTCAATTTGTTCAAGAGACCTAACCCTCGGGGCCCCCTTCCCTAGGAGGGAAGGGGGAGCAAGATGTGTAAATTCCCCTTTTAGGCAAAATTGAGAGGCTCCCGAAAAGACAACGGGGTTTTTTGACCCAATTGCTGGGAATTCCCCATAAATCCAGGGAAAAACCCGGTTTGAAGTCCCCGGGGTCAAAATTCCTGTAGCGATCGCCCGGTTCGTTTGCGATTCGGAAACCCGACTGCATAAAAATTCGGCGATCGACTACACTAAAAACAAGGCTCAATCGAGCTTAGAATTCAGATAGTCCAAGCCAATCAACCATAATGAATCCTGCACTAGACTTAATTTTCAGCACCCTAGCTGCATTTTTTCAAATTTATTTCGTCCTGTTGATCATTCGGATTCTCTTAAGCTGGTTTCCCAATGTCAACTGGTACGATCCTCCGTTTTCCATTGTCAGTCAGCTCACGGACCCTTACCTGAATATTTTCCGTTCTTTTATTCCGCCTTTAGGGGGATTAGACTTATCCCCTATCTTGGCAATTTTTCTGTTGCAATTCATCGGGCAGTTCTTCAGCAGCTTATCGGGTCCGGCATTAGGGTTTTAATGCCCGGTATGCAGGAAATCTCAATTCCGGGTTACTCCCGAGTACAAAAGCGGCGATATTATCGCCGCTTTTTGTTGAGCGATCGGGGGGAGTCGCAAGAAATTCAGTTTAATCGAGACTATCCAGACTATTCTCATAGAGTAACGGTTTGACCTGCCCGCTAAATCCCCTCGCCTTGAATTTGTCTAATTTGAACGGCGTGGGGAGATTGGCGGGAACGGAGATTCTGAACTCAAAATCGCTATTTCCGGGAGGGACAGACTGAATATTCCCGAGGCGGGTGCGATTGGGCATGATATTGTTGCCATTAGCATCATAAATCACGCCAAATACATCAGCATCGTAAACGGGTTTACCCGAGGTATTTTTAGCGGTTCCGCTAATGATAAAACAGTTGGCAGCGCTCATATCGCCACTGGCTACAATGCCCTCGGAGAGTTCTTCTCCACAGTCTTTGTAGGCGATATTGGAAACTTGGATATCGGTCAAGGCTAAAGCGGGAGGACTAAACCAGAACAAGCCGATCGCAATGGCGATGGGAAGAATTATCCTCCTCAACTGGAAGAAACGCCCGGTTTTAGTCAGGGAAAGTTGCACAGATTTCATCATCAGAACACCTCGGAATAGGGGATGGTTGGAAGTGAACAAAATTAAAGGAAGATAGGCGGGATTTTCAAAAACCAAGCTAAAACCTAGCTTACCGCGAGGGTCAGGAAAAAAGCCCTCCGGTGACGGCCTTAACCCGGGGTTTGAGGGGGTTAAACAAGAGGGATTATCCGCGTAAATGCTGACGGAGTGCTTGCCCCATGATATCAACGGGGACCGGGCGATCGAGCCAAATTTGCAAGGCGGCAGCCCCTTGTTGGACTAACATTTCTGACCCATCGATCGCCACCAAGCCCACTGCCTGCGCCTGTCGCAAAAATTCCGTCGGACTGGGGGTGTAGATCAAATCATAGGCGATCGCCCCCTGGGGGAGGGTGGCCAAAAGCTCGGGGGCCACCGGCGAGTGCCCCACATCCGGAGACATTCCCACCGGGGTGGAGTTGACCAGTAATCCCGCTTGGGGTATTAGTTGGGGGAGTTCTGACCAGTCATGGACCGAGAGATTCACCGGCCCAGGGAAATCCTGCCAACTGGTTTGAAATGCCTGTAATTTGTCCAAATTGCGGCCCACCACACAGATTTTGGCACAGCCTAACTGAGCTAAACCGGCCACCACGGCCCGCGCGGCACCCCCGGCCCCTAAAATCACGGCGAGGGTTTGATTCCAGGGGCGATCGCAACCTTTTAGGGGGGCGAGAAATCCTTCCACATCGGTATTTGTGCCTGCCCAGCCCGTGGGAGTCCGCCAGACGGTATTCACCGCGCCGACTGCCTGAGCAACGGGAGAAATCTCCGATAACAGAGGCATAATGGCTTGTTTGTGAGGGATGGTAATGCTAAATCCGCGCACCCCGATGGCCGCGAAACCGGCAAGGGCTGTGGGTAAATCCGACGGGGCGACAGGCCAAGGCAGATAGACAAAATCTACGCCCATTTCAGCGATCGCGGCATTGTGCATCACCGGGGAAAGGGAATGTTTCACTGGATAGCCAATGACACCGAGTAATTGAGTTGTTCCTGTAATAGTTGGCATGGGCTAAAAAAGCGGATGCTGACATCTGTTCGTGAATACGGTTAGAGTAGGGTTGTAACTACTGTCCCGCCCCTTGATTTTATGTCACAATTTTGAATAAGAACCGTACAGAAAGGGCGATCGGGTCAGGATTCTCAAGGGCTGGCTATTTGTAAAACACGCAACATCAGGGGATTTTACCGAAACATTAGGGTTGTTGAGGTTAATCGGTGATTTGTACATAGACAACCCTCTGCTGTCATACCCGCTTCCAGCCCCAGGCATTGATGGTTGAGGTTGGCGGCGCTATTTTGCATTAGTGGACTAGAATTTTATCATGAAAAGACTCACCTATATTAGTAAATTTTCCCGCACCCTCTCCCCTGACGAAATTGAGGCGATCGGTCGCGTATCCAGTCAAAAAAATCAACAAGCCAATGTAACCGGAGTTTTACTTTGTTTGGACGGGATATTTTTTCAAATCCTAGAAGGCGAAGCGGAGAAAATTGACCGAATTTATGACCGAATTCTGGCGGATGAGCGTCATACGGATATTCTATGCTTAAAATCTGAAGGGGAAGTGGGAGAAAGAATGTTTCCGGATTGGTCCATGCAAACCATTAATTTGGATGAAAATACCGATTTGTTAATTGGACCCATTAAGGTGTTATTGCAGACTCTCACTGAATCCCATCGTGTGTTAGAGAAATATACCCAGCCCAGTATTTTTAAAATTATTAGTCAAGGCACTAATCCCCTCACAATTCGGCCCAAAGCGGTAGAAAAAATTGTGTTTTTTAGCGATATTGTTTCTTTTTCAACCTTTGCGGAGAAACTGCCCGTAGAAGAAGTGGTTTCCGTTGTGAATAGTTATTTTTCAATTTGTACGGCAATGATTACTCAGCACCGAGGAGAGGTCACTAAATTTATTGGGGATTGCGTGATGGCTTATTTTGATGGGGACTGCGCTGATGACGCAATCCAAGCGAGTTTAGATATCTTGACTGAACTGGAAAATTTACGAAATGTTTCTCCGGAAGGGAGTCCGTTGCGGGTGCTCTACAGTGGGATTGGTTTAGCCAAGGGGAAAGTGATTGAGGGCAATATTGGTTCGGAAGTGAAAAAGGATTATACTATATTAGGGGATGCAGTGAATGTAGCGGCTCGCTTGGAAGCCTTAACCCGCAAGTTATCCCAAGCTTTAGTTTTTTCCGGTGAAGTCAAAAAGAGTGCGGCGAAATCTTGGGATTTTATCTGGCTAGCCGATTCGGCATTGAAAGGGAAATCGGAATCGATTGAGATTTATTCAATTGATAATGAAATGACGCGCAAATCCAGCGGTGGATTGGAAATTGCTCGGAATATTGGGCATTATTTGGAACGAGTGGGCGATCGCGAACCCAGTCAGATTTTTGGGGTGACCAGTTTGCCCCTATAAAGAAATCCGTGGATGGGGTGCATCTTGAGCCAAACTCCCCCGAACATCGGTTCTTCGGGGAATATCGGCCCCTGGCAACCGGGAGATGCCGGAGGAGTTGCCTTCCTCAGTTAGATTTCCAGGATGAGGGAACTCCTGTATCCGGGGACGGGAATCTCTCCGTGGCGATCGCCGCGAACAAACATTCAGATCTATAAAATTTTGATAAACCCCCTCCGGATTTTTCTAAAAACTTTATAATATCTTTAAGTGCTGAAGGGAACCCGCTTTTCAAGGGTCCTCACATCCATCAGTGACCTAAATTTTTGATCAGGCTGAGCGAACTCTTTCTCTCTTCAACACCCCCTAATTTTTCACTCCATCTACCGATTGACATCAGTCAAAATTTATGTATCACTTGCCTCGAAATTCCATATAAACGGGGTATTCTGCCCGAATTTTTCAGATTCTTCCTGTTCCGGGAAATAACGCTTTAAAGCGAGTATATCAACAAAAACAGTGAATCCTCCGCTCAAAATCGAGGTTTTCCCACCTCTTCTGTTCTGGAGGCTACCTGAGTTTGCAAGGCAAATTCCGACTCTTCCCCAAAGTCAGCACAAAGATAGAGTGACTGAATTAGAACATAGCGCAAACTAATAAGCGAAGGATACCCCAAGGAAACCTCAGCCCTATGCAGGGTGGGGTTACAGGAACAGATTTTCTGAAATATATCCTGTTTCCTCGGGCTTCCGAGTCGGCCAAAAAATAGAACAAAAAACCAGGGTGCTCACTCTATTTTGTTGCCAAATCGGGGGAATTTTTGGAAAACCGATGGTTTACTAACAAAGACTGTCCTGCTATCCGTCCTTGGGTCAAAAACCACCCTAAGTTTCACCTGGGTGATTCGACCCCAAACTCCTTCAATCTCACCATTGTAGTTGAGAAGTTTAGCAAAAACCCTCTCTTCTATTCACTTATTTTGACGATTTTACCCGAGGTATTACAACATGAAAAAAATGAGTTTAGCCCTGACCTCTGCCGGTTTTGCGACCCTGGTGCTTTTGGGTGCAACCCCCTCCACGGTACAAGCCTTTTCTTTAACCCAATCTAATCCCCTTAAAATTATGCCATTAGGGGATTCAAATACCCGAGGCCACGGGGATGACGTTGCGGGGTATCGAGATGACCTCTGGATGCTGCTGAAGGACAGTGGATTCAATGTTGATTTTGTAGGGAGTGAGACCAGAAATCCCCCCCCAAATTGGAATCAACCCTATGCATTCGATCGCGATCATCAGGGTCATGGTGGATATGCCATTAGCGGTTCCCCCTTCGACTGGGCCGGTGATTTGACGGCCAATATCGATAACTGGCTCAATGCCGCCACTCCCGATGTCATCCTATTGATGGCAGGAACCAATGACTTTCTGCATCAGAAGACAACTGCCCAGGAAGAGATTGATGAACTGGGCATATTAATTGATAAAATCTTTGCTTGGTCTTCTGATGTAGCTGTATTGGTTAGCTCGATCGCCCCCTTAGCCCCCAAGGAAGGATTAGCACAAACCGCTTTATACAATAATATGATTCCGGGTCTGTTAGGCAGCGATCGCTATCAACAGAAGAACCTCTCCTTTGTCGATACCCGCAATTTGTTTACCCTCAATGATCTCCATGATGGGGTTCACTTTACACCCGAGGGTTACTCCACCTTAGCCAATGCCTGGTTTGATGGGATTGTTTCCGCCTCTAATCTCAATCAACCTCCTACCGGTCCTATCGTCGTTGAAACTCCCGGATCAGGCGACTCAGTTTCGGTCCCTGAACCGACTTCTGTATTGGGACTGTTAGCATTCGGTTTAGTCGGCGCAGGATCGTTACGCAAACGCCGTCATGTTTCTCCCCTTTCTAGTCGTTAATCTTCTTTTGATAGGGGAGATGGGGAAGATTGGGGGTGATTCTAGCCCCCCTTGGGTAAGGGGGGTTTGGGGGGATATGTGGGGAATTTGAGTGACCCAACAGTCTAATTAAACCGGACAACCTTGAATCTCTGGATCTTCATCAAAACTCATCAAAGAAAGAGACTCTGGGTTTTCTTGGAGCATTTTTCCGAGTAAATATCCGGAAATTGTCCAAGTTTGATACCGCCTTGCCTCTTTGCCAATTAAGCGACCATTTTTACCATCATAATATTCCGGCCATTCATCTGTAATGAGGCGATCGCCAGCCAAATCTAGGGCTTTTTGCCCTAATTCCGGGCGTCCCATTTTCTGAAATGCGGCCACCAGAGGCCAAATTAAAACCGGCCAACTTCCCCCATTATGATAAGACCAAGGATAATTTTTGGGGTCTGACCCGGTAAGAATCTCCCATTCCAGATTTTCAACCGCTGGAAAAACAATCTGGATCGGCATTCGTCCTACCAAATCTGACCAGCGTTCTTCAATCAGTTGAATAATCCCTTGAGATTCTTCTTCCGATGACAAAGACCCTAAAACTGCCAATAAATTGCCCAAACTGAAAAAACGAAAATCGAGCCGACCCGGACCCAAATTTCCCGCTAAATATCCTCCTCGATCCGGCATCCATAAGGTCACCCAGTGAGGAATTGAACGGGGATAAATATTAAACTTATTTGCCACATTTTCTCCAAATTGCTCACTTTCAAACCGATGAATTTCGTTTAATCGCTTTAAGTCGAGCCAATAATATTCTCGAATGTGGTATCGTAAAGACCCTAATCGGCTATTAATCGCTTGGAGATAGGAACTGCCATCCTCATTATCGGACCGCAGTAACTCCCGGGCCGATCGCAAGCCAATATAAAACAGAGATTGGATTTCCAAAGGATGACCATATACCCCCATCCGGCGGTCAATCATAAATGAACCATCGGGAACTAACAGAGTCGGGAACATCTCAAACCGAGACCGTAAACATAACTCTAAAATGAGTTTGATGCCTTCTTGAAATTCCGGTTGATGGGCGAAGGCCATATCCCCGGTTTTCTTAACATAAGCGCGGAGTAAAAACAACCACCAAAAGCCAGAATCAACCGGGGGAACTCGACCGATCGCATGGTTGCCAAAATCCCCCAATAATTCTTCTTTTCCATCTTCATAGATGACCTTATAACTGGCAGGCATCAAACCCGCACCGGGTTCAAAGCAGTCCATTCTTTTCTCAGATTTCTGCAAAGCTAAGGTATGAATGAGGAAATTTTTAACAATCTCGGTTTTCCCTTTAATTAAAAATATCAAAGCCCCAGAAATAAAATCTCGGATAAAGCACTGATCGTAGTTGAGTGCATCTAAGGCTGGATCATGGGCCGCTACGGTCCCTGCTGGTTCCCCCTGATAACAGAAAATAGCATTTTCTAAGAGGGCATAAGCATCGGCTGGATTAATTTCTTTTCTTTTCATTGATTTAATTGATTCAACAGCAAACAAGTCGCAGGGACAGGTGGATTGTCAACCTTGAAGATAATCAATCCTCTGAGTATCCGTCGATTGTCGATAGACTCGGTATTCAAAAATAGAAGTGGAGACAGTTAGGCGAGTGCTGGCCTAATGCTCTACTATTCCCACAAGATTTATTGGGTTTATTTTATCATAATTTGGTCCGATTGTGTTAGGGATTCGGCGTTAAATCTGAAGTTTGAAGGGGGAGATGGGATCTACAAATCCTGATTTCAACCGAATCTCTCCCTAGGGTATCTTGTCAAAATAGGCGATCGCCTGTTTGATGTAGGGCTGGGTACTCTCCCAAAAGTGCCAATCATCCAATAAAGAGGTGCAATCTACAATTTTTGATGAAATCTCCCGCCCAAAAACCTTCGGTCACCCCTCCCAAATGACGCGGTATGCTAAAACGAAATCTAAACACTGACCCATCATTACAGAAAACTTCATTTATCGTGTCGTCATGTCAATAGAACCCACTACAGGTGAAACGCTTATCCAGCAGAGCTTAGAGCGCTTTCTCCTTGTCCTCACCGTTTCCCTAAGCGTTGCCACACTGCCGCAAATTTTCAGTTGGGTGCGACAAATTCCCTACACCCTGTTATTAGTGATCGTCGGATTAGGTTTAGCCTTCGTCGATGTGCGCCTCGTCAACCTCTCCCCGGCCCTGATCCTGTCGATATTTTTGCCACCGTTGTTATTTGAAGCCGCTTGGAATCTGCGGTGGAAAGACTTAAAACGAGAGTTAGTCCCGGTGAGCTTGTATGCGATTCTCGGGGTTCTGATTTCCGTTTTGGGGATTGCGATCGCCCTCAATCAGTTTGCCGCCATTCCCGTTGCTACGGCGTTGTTAATCGGCGCGAGTCTCTCCGCCACGGACCCGATTTCCGTGATTGCCCTATTTCGAGAACTTGGGGTCGAAAAACGCCTCTCCACCCTAATGGAAGGGGAAAGTTTATTCAATGATGGCGTAGCGGTGGTTGCCTTTAGCTTACTTGTGGGACTGGCATTAGGAACCAGTCAATTGGAAGTGCGCGGGACGATCGCCCAATTTGGTGCTTTTGTCGGCATTGGTATCGGCATCGGCAGCTTAATCGGATTTGGGATTTCCTACCTCACCCAACGCTTTGATTTACCCCTGGTGGAACAATCCTTAACCCTCGTCTCCGCTTACGGCACTTATCTCGTCGTCGAAGAACTCGGTGGATCTGGGGTGATTGGCGTCGTCACCGTGGGGTTAATATTGGGTAACTTTGGCTCACGAATTGGCATGAATCCGCGCACCAGGCTGATTGTGACAGAATTTTGGGAGTTTTTAGCCTTTTTTGTCAACTCCATTGTCTTTTTGCTGATTGGCGACCAAATCCAGTTTGCTTCCCTGGCGCGAAATTTAGATACCATTGCCATTACCTTAGTCGCGATGTTAGTCACCCGGGCGATCGCCATTTATGCCCTAGGTGCCTTGAGCAATATCATAGTAAAATCGGACATCAATCTGCGGCAGCAAACCGTCTTGTGGTGGGGGGGATTGCGCGGTTCCGTTTCCATCGCCCTTGCCTTGTCTGTCCCAATGGTTTTAGAAGCGCGAGAAGAAATTATTGCCACCGTATTTGGGGTGGTTTTATTTACCTTACTGGTTCAGGGGTTAACCACCAAACCCCTGCTGAAAGTCCTGAATTTGTTGGGAGATCAAACAGTCCAGCAGAACTATTTAGAGGCGATCGCCCGTCGCGCCGCACTCCAGCGAGTCCTGAACCACTTAAAAGAAGAACAAGATGGACCGGATATTGACTGGGAGTTTCGTCGCTATCAGACTGCCTTAGTCGAAGGACAAGTCAAGGAAATTCAAAATAACATTAACCAAATGCGAACTCAAGAACCCGAACTCCAGGATTTTGCCCGAGAACAATTCAAAGAAGAACTCCTGGCGATCGAAGCGGATACTTATGCTGAATTCGTGCGATCGGGTCGGCTGAATCGAGATTTAGCCCCCTTCTTACAAGATGTACTCACAGGAGGGGATTGAAGACAACCCTTACAAGAGTATGGGGGGGATTTACCTCACATTTAAGAACACTTCCGGTCCCCTCCCCTGTGTCTTGGGGAGGGTTAGGGTGGGGTCCTCTTGACGCGCTACATTTAAGTACACTTCCGGTCCCCTCCCCTGTGTCTTGGGGAGGGTTAGGGTTCTCTTGACGCGCTACATTTAAGTACACCTCCGGTCCCCTCCCCTTGCCAAGGGGAGGGTTAGGGTGGGGTCCTCTTGACGTGGCCTAAGCCACGTCACGAAGAAAGAGGTTGAACCAGCCTCCATACAAGCGCTTAAACCGTTAAGAGTGCGTGACATGGCGGTAAGCGGAAGCTCTCCCGTAGGGAATCGCCACTTGCGCGTGGAACCCCACCCTAACCCTCCCCAAGACACAGGGGAGGGGACCGGAGGTGCTCTTAAGCGTAAAAACCCCTACAAGGGCTGGGGGGTTAGGTCTTTTTTCAAAATTGAGATGTTCCCATCGTGGCAGACTTACTTTAATCCACTCATTTCTACTGTCGATACACCGGGAGGGTAAAGTGAAAGGCACTCCCTTGATTGCAAGAAGAATCCACCCAAATTTCCCCACAATTGGCTCTAATTAAGCGCTTACATAAACTTAAACCGATTCCATAACCATCTTTTTGTTCATCGCGCTTGAGGCGAAACTTATCCTCAAAAATATGCTCCTGATTTTCTTCGGGAATCCCTGGACCCGTGTCGATGACGCTAACTTGAACCTTTTGTGTCGTGCGGTGCAAGATACAAACTTCAATTTGTCCGCCTTGGGGAGTGTACTTAATGGCATTATCCAAAAGATTTACAATCACCTGGCGGACCCGTTCTCCATCAGCATAAACCGAGGGTAAATCGTTGGGAATGTCAGTTTTGAGGGTATGGGATTTCGCTAATAAGCGGTCTTTGAAATTTTCCAGAATGTTCAACGTCAGGGTTTTGAGGTTGAGTTTCTTGGGATGAATGTGAAACTCGGCACTATTCGTGCTATGAGCCGCAACGAGGATATCTGAGATCATGCGATCGATCAGGCGGGTTTGAGTCCGCGCATGGTAAATTAATCGCGATCGCAGTGCCGATACCGCCTCGGGATTGAGAGATTTTTCCGGTTTGTAAGTGATTTCTAGGGTTTCTAAAGCCAGGGAAGCTGCCGTCAGAGGATTTCGCAACTCATGGGCTAACATGGCAATGAGGCGGTCCTTAAAATGGACTTGGTCCAGCAGTTCTTCTTTTTCCTGCTTCAGGCGAAAAATTTCATCGGAGAGTTCCATCAGTTCAGCCGAATGTGCCAGTTCAGAAGAGATGGGTTTCCTGGGATAATGCCCGATCGCCTCCGGTGATGCCTGCTTGCTGAGATACTCTTCCACGGACTTTTGCCAACGATCCCACCACTTATCCAGTTCTGCGACTAAATTACTACCGGCAAGAACTTGTCGGGGGCCCGGGTGGAGTTTAATCAAAGCCGGAGTCGCTACCAGTTTAAACTGTTCAGCCAAATAAGGCTGTTCGCTAACATCGATAATCTCCAAGTCAAAGGGGATACCTGTCCGCCGTTTCTGAAAATAACTGCGGATTTTCCGAATTTGTTCACTGGATCTGGGACGCCTATCAACAAATAGGACAAGCTGTAAAGGTGCTTCATCGTTCTGATGCATGGTTTTTTCCGGAACTGCCCTCATGCAATCCCCTTGCGGCAATGCGGCTAAAAAAGTAACACTCATTTTGAGCTTGAGACAAGTGACTCGATCGCCCTAGCGGTTCTTTTGTTTTTCTTTATATTTATAAATTATCCTGTTTATTGTCGATTCGTGAAAGAGTAAAAAGGATTCCACTCTCATCCCGACTTGACGGCCCAGAAGGAAAAGAGCTAGGGCCTCCGGACTGGTCTAAACCCACCCAATGGAACCTCAACTTTCAACCTGTTGAGGCAGCAGAACGTTAGTTGTCAAACCTTAACATTTTCTTAAGACTTAAGCGAGGAATGTTGTCAAATTTGCCGAAAAATTCAGGGGGGCGGTTGGTGGTCACAGTTGCGATCGCCTTCTTTGTGGTGACCCTAGTCTTCACCCTCCACCGCTACTACACCTTTTACGCCTCTTTCGACCAGGGAATCTTTAACCAAGTCTTTTGGAATAGCACCCAGGGACGGTTGTTCCAAAGTTCTCTGTCTTCGGGTCTTTCCACCAATGTGGTCCATAGTGGAGAAGTCCCAGACGTTTCCTATCACCGTCTCGGACAACATTTTACCCCGGCCTTATTACTCTGGCTACCCATTTACAGTCTGTTTCCCTCTCCGGTAACCTTGAGCGTGCTCCATGTGACGATGGTCACCGCTGCGGGAGGGGTACTCTATGCTCTCGCCCGAGTCTATCTGCAACCAGCGATCGCCAGTTGGATCGCCGTCAGCTACTATGCCGCCAATGCGATCGCCGGTCCCACCCTCTCCAACTTCCATGACAACTTCCAGATGCCCCTGTTTGTCTTCAGTCTGTTGTTGGCAATGGAAAAACGCTGGTGGTGGCTCTTTTGGCCCCTGGCCCTCTGCATCCTCGCAGTCCGCGCCGATGGCGGCATCTCCCTCTTTGGCGTCGGTGTCTACATGACTCTGAGCAAACGCTATCCCAAACAGGGATTAGCCATTTGTACCCTCAGTTTCATCTATATCGCCCTCTTGACCAACTGGGTCATGCCCCTGTTTTCTGACGATATTTCTCGCCGGTTCACCATTGAACGCTTCGGGCAGTATGTGGATAAAGAAGAAGCAACCACCTTGGAGATTCTTTGGGCCTTTATCAGTCAACCGGGATTAGTGATTTGGGAGATTATTACGCCGATTGGGGGAAAAATTAAGTATCTCCTGGGACAATGGTTACCCTTTGCCTTTATTCCCGCCTTCTCCCCCAGTGCCTGGGCGATCGCCGGATTTCCCTTATTGGCGATTTTCTTACAACAAGGTCAAACCGCCTTATCCATTAATATTCGCTATGCGATGACCGTCGTCCCGGGTCTATGTTATGGGGCAATCCTCTGGTGGTCCTACCGGCAACAGTCCCTGCAAACCCCAGTCCGGGACGTGATTCGCCAGGGACTGTGGAATAAACCGACGCCACCGCCAGTCCCCATCAATGAACCGCAGCAAACCCCCCAGACCAATTTATTAACCGGCAAGATGTCCACCTGGGGCGATCGCCTCAGTACCCTCCTCGCACCCCTCCGCAAAAAAGCCGACTACTGGTGGGAAACCCATCCAAAACTGCTCAAAATTTCCATACAGCGCTTTTGGGCCATTTGCATCGGGCTCTCCCTATTGTTTACCTTTACCTCCAACCCCAATCGCACCTTTTATTTTATTATTCCCGACTCCATAGACCCCTGGGTCTACGTTTCCCTGCCGCAGCAGTGGCAACATAGTGGCCACATCCGGAACTTAATGTCCCAGATTCCCCCGGATGCCAGTGTTTCCGCCACCACCTATTTAGTCCCTTCCCTCTCCGGACGCCGAGAGATTCTGCGCTTTCCATTTTTGCGGTTTCGCAATGATGCTTCAGAAGAAGTCAACGTCGAATATGCGATCGCCGACTTGTGGCAACTCCAGCAATATCTCCCCGCCTTCAAACATGACCGCGCCCTCTTTCGCGATTTAGTCCCCTTCATCGAACAACTCCATGCCACAAACCAATATGGCATCATTGGATTTGAACAGGGCGTCATTTTAATGCGCCAACAAACTCCATCAGATTCAGCAGCATTAGCGGCATGGCAACGGTATCGTGAAGAGATTGAGCCATTATTGCAACCGGATCTGTAAGCGACAATCGGCATCTAAAGCGGGTGCCGATTTAGCAAGGAATTGAGAAGGCTGCAAAATGTCAGTTCGATCCAAACCTAAACTTGTGTAATAATCTGCGTCCATGAAAATTCTGGTACTCACTTGGGAGTTTCCTCCCCGGATTGTCGGGGGTATTGCACGTCACGTTGCCGAATTATATCCGGAGTTGGTGAAATTGGGCCATTCCGTCCATTTAGTCACCGTAGAATTTGGTCAGGCCCCGATGTATGAACAACTGGAAGGGATTGACGTGCATCGGGTCCCGGTCGAACATGGAAACGACTTCTTCCACTGGGTGACCAACATGAACGAGAGCATGGGGCGTCATGGGGGCAAATTGATTTTAGAAGAAGGACCCTTCGACCTGATTCACGCCCATGATTGGTTAGTCGCCGATGCGGCGATCGCCCTCAAACATCACTTTAAAATCCCCCTGATTGCCACCATCCACGCCACCGAACATGGCCGCAACAACGGCATTCATCACGAGATCCAGGGGTATATCGCCCAGAAAGAAAGAGACTTAGTGTACAACTCCTGGCGAACCATCGTCTGTAGCGACTATATGCGGCGAGAAGTGGAACAAGCATTAGGCTGTCCCTGGGATAAAATCGACGTCATTTTTAATGGGATCCGGGCCGAAAAAAAACCCCGGTGGCAGGATTTTGATGCCCAAACCTTTCGCCGTCAGTTTGCGGGCGATCATGAAAAAATCGTCTACTATGTCGGTCGAATGACCTATGAAAAAGGCGTTGAAGTGTTATTAAGAGCTGCCCCAAAAATCCTCTGGGAAATGGGAGGATTGGTCAAATTTGCCATTGTCGGCGGTGGCAATACCGACCACCTCAAACAATTAGCCTCAGCCTTAAATATTTGGGATAAGTGCTATTTTACCGGCTTCATGTTTGAGGATGACCTGCACAAATTTCAAGCAGTTGCCGATTGTGCTGTTTTTCCCAGTCTCTATGAACCCTTTGGCATTGTCGCCTTAGAAAGTTTTGCCGCCCGGGTTCCGGTGGTTGTGTCCGATACGGGAGGATTACCCGAGGTGGTCCAACATACAAGAACCGGCGTCGTCACCTGGACCAATAATCCCGACTCCCTCGCTTGGGGAATCCTCGATGTGTTGAAAAATCCAGCGTATGTACAGTGGTTGATTGATAATGCTTACGCCGATTTAAACCGGCGATTTAGCTGGCCGAAGTTGGCGCAACAAACCGAAGCAGTTTATCATCGAGTGGTGCAGGAGCGATCGCAAATTATTTGGTAATGTGAGGGGGATTTCCAAGTTAGTACCCCTGTGGAAACCCAAAACAAGAGCAGATCCCCAACCCTCTGACTAAGCCGTAAATTTCCGAAAACCCTTAAAAATCAGGAGGAACGGTCCCTTGGCAATCACCCCCGAACAACGAGCAAAATTACTTCAACTGTTTGAGACTCTGAATCAAACAAGGAACTATGTTTATGATGCCTATGACACTGGATTAATGGTGACCGCAAAAGATTCAGTTTATGACTTATGGCAGCAAGTTGACACCGATGAGATCCTGGAATCTGAGACCAAACAACAACTCATAGAATATCTTCTAGCCGCTAGAAGGGGGATCTCAACCGCTGGAGGTAGTTCCACAGAGGAACGCGCAGGGCGCTGCCTGGAACAACTGGGAAAAGTCACCCGTTACCTTGAAGAACGGCTGAAGTAGGGTAGAACTCAACTCCAGCATCCGGACTCCAGACCGAAAACCACCCCGTTGCTGCATCATCACTCTCCAAAACAGGACCTAAGACAGTCAAAACCCCACTTACCATCATCGGATTCTAATCCCGAATCACCGGCCCTAGAGGGTCGGTATCGGATTAGGAAACCTAACCCACTTCCTGTACAAACCTCCCTCAATCCCCTCCCCAATCCTTCCGGGAAAATCCGGGAAATCCGTGGTTCATCCCTCTACCTCAACAATTGTCCCCGAACTTTCCGTAATGATTCAATCGTAACGATCGCCTGTTGTGCCACTCTATCAATCTCTTCAACGGTATTAAATCGCCCAATGCCAAATCGCACGGAAGCAAAGGCCAATTCTGGCGATCGCCCGATCGCCTCCAACACATGAGACGGCGCAATTTTAGCCGAAGTACAAGCGGAACCGGAGGAGACCGCCATCACTGATTGCAGTCCTAACAATAACGCTTGACCATCCACTCCCGCTACACTTATATTTAAGTTACCGGCTAATCGTTGAGTGGGATGACCATTCAAAAACACCGATTCCAGAGATTGCAATTGCTCCCATAACCGCTGTCGCAATCTCGTCAGGCGATCGCCTTCTGACTCCATTTCTGCCAATCCCAACGCCACCGCTTTCGCAAATCCCACAATCTGCGGTACATACAGGGTCCCCGATCGCAATCCTCTTTCATGTCCTCCCCCATGAATCTGGGGGGCAATTTTCACCCGGGGATTCCTCCGCCGAACATAGAGTGCACCCACCCCTTTGGGTCCATAGATTTTATGGGCCGTTAATGACATTAAATCCACCTGCATCTCCTGCACATCTAGGGGAATTTTGCCAATTGCCTGTGCTGCATCACTATGAAAAATTATCCCTCTTTCTTTACAGAGCAACCCAATTTCTTGCAAGGGTTGTAAGACGCCAATTTCATTATTAGCCGCCATCACGGATACCAAGACGGTATCCGGACGCAAGGCAGTTTCTAACTCAGACCAATCCAGCAATCCATCAGGTTTAACCGGCAAATAGGTAATTTCAAAACCCAAGGTTTCTAAGTAAGCACAGGGGTCGAGAACGGCATTATGTTCGGTTTGAACCGTAATAATATGCCGTCCTTTTTGAAAATAACTTTCCGCCACCCCTTTAATAGCTAAATTATTGGCTTCCGTTGCGCCACTGGTAAAAATAATTTCTTCGGGGGTGGCATGAATGGCATCAGCGAGGGTTTGTCTAGCTTGTTGAATAGCCGCTTCTGCTTCCCATCCATATTGATGATTGATGCTGGCAGGATTGCCGAAATAGTCGGTAAAATAAGGCAACATTGCCTCAATCACCCGTTGATCTACCGGGGTGGTGGCATGACAGTCGAGATAAATGGGGCGATCGGACATAACCAAGTTTAGGGGAAAGAGTAGGCTCTAACTTTAGCTTAACTTAAATGAGTCTGAAATTAAACGTCTCGACGGGATTTAGGATTAGTTGTAGGGTACATCTGAATCTGGCACCCGTGGCAACACTCGACGGGAGATTTATCCTGAAAAGTCTCAGGGTGTAATATTTTTAGGGGGTTAAAAACTGATGGAGGGGTGTTCCAGAAAAACGCCCCTACAGGCGGAGGTTTGAAGCCCTCCGCTGCCTGTGGTGTACTCTTTCTCACTCCGGTTGCTGCAAGACATAATCTTCAGTCTTGATATCCGGGCGATCGCTAGATTTAGCCGACTGGATGCGGATGGGTAATTCAATTTTAAATTCGGTTCCTTTTTCCAAATTGGAAATACATTCAATCGTCCCTTGATGTTGCTGCACCACAATTTGATAAACCATTAATAACCCCAGTCCAGTTCCTGAACCAACGGGTTTTGTACTAAAAAAGGGGTCAAAAATTTGGGATTTAACGGATTCCGGAATTCCCGGACCATTATCGGCAATCCGAATCAAAACTCTATTTTCACTTAAAATTTCAGTCTGAATAGTTAAACAACCAGGATTAGAAGCGGAATATAAACGGGAAGTTTCTATGGCATCAATGGCATTATTGAGAATTTGCAGAAACGCTTGATTAATTTGGGCGGCATAGGATTCAATCGCCGGTAATTTCCCGTAATTTTTAATCACCTGAATCTGTTGATGAGTGGCGTTAGATTGTAAGCGATGACCTAAAATTAACAAGGTATTTTCCAGGGCTTCATTGATTTGAATGCACTGGAGTCCCGAGCGTTCAAAATGGGTAAATTCTTGAAGAGATAAGACAATTTTGCGAATGCGATCGCTCCCATGTTGCATGGAACCAATAACTTTCGGTAAATCTTGCAGCATGAAATTCAAATCGATGGAGTCGAGTTTAGTTTGAATCCCCTCACTGGGGTGATTGACTTCTTGTTGATATAACTGCACCAGGTCAATTAAGTCTTGAGTATATTCTTGGAGATGACTGAGATTGCTGTAAATAAAGGTAACAGGATTGTTGATTTCGTGAGCGACTCCAGCGACGAGTTGACCAATGCTGGACATTTTTTCGCTTTGGATTAATTGAGACTGCGCGCGTTGTAAATCATTGAGGGTTTTACTCAGGCGTAAACCGGCGCGAACCCGGGCCATGAGTTCCTCGGTGTCGATGGGTTTAGAGAGGAAATCATCGGCCCCGGAGTCTAAACCAATCACGCGATCGGTCACCAGTTCCCGGGCGGTTAAGAGAATAAAAAAGGTACTGGATAAAGTAGGGTTGGCTTTGATGTGCTTACAGACGGCTAATCCATCCAGTTGGGGCATCATCCAATCGCAAATAATTAAATCGGGACGGAGTTGCTCTGCCTGATAGATACCCTCTTCTCCATCGGAGGCGATCGCCACCTCATGACCTTCACTTTCGAGCAAGTCTTGCAAAACAATTTGCACGGTAATATCATCATCAATCGCTAAAATTTTACCCATAATCTGGTTATCATTGATAATTTTTGCGTTTAATTTTTTCCTTGGCCCAGGGAATCTAAACCTAACGTACCCTGAGTTTTATTATAATTTAGACCGGCTACTGTTACAGTATCGGGACTCTAGTTAAGACCCTGGGGAGGTTTCCAAAACCTTGACTTTCTTAGCCTTCTGTGAGGACTAGAAACATAGTTTCTGGTCTTTTGAAGTGGGAGCCTATCCCTCCAAACCCCTCTGAACAAGAGGGGCTGATTCACAACTCAACCCCGGTTAAAATATCGGAGGGGGTTGGTTAACCGTTTGACCGGCGGATTTAGGGTAACTCGGTTAGATGAGTGTCAATAAACTCGCGAACGCTCTGTAATTGAGCTTGCAAGCGAGATAAAGGTGAGTTGGCTTCAGATAAGCGATTTTCCCGAGCGAGAGTGCCTATCTGTTCCGCTAAGGCCGACATCGCTTGCGCTCCGACATTGGCACTGGAGCCTTTGAGCCGATGGGATACCCGGTCAACCTTAACACAATCATTGGCTTGAATGGCGTCGGCGATCGCCTGGGTATCCGCCGTGGCGGTGGTGGCAAATGCCTCTAATAGGCGGCGCTGGAGTGCTCTTTTGCCGCGAGAGACTTCTTCGAGACGGTCTAGGTTGATGGGGGGTGCGGAGTCCGAGGCGATCGCCGAAATCCGCTCGGGAGGCAGATGCCGAGTCGAGGAATCCGGTTTTGGGGGTTGGATCAAGGGGTTGATTAGTTGATCGGCTCGAACAATCCACCGTTCTAGCAGCGCACTCAAGTGATCCAAATGGACGGGTTTGCTGATATAGTCATCCATCCCAGCGGCGAGACACTTATCCCGTTCCGCAGACATGGCATGAGCCGTCAGAGCAATGATCACGGTTTTGTGAGGTTGAGATGGGTCCGGGGACTCGCCATCGGCAGAGGGGGAAAAGGACCCGGTTGCTTCCCGTTTGCGGATTTCTTGGGTGGTTTGATAGCCATCTAATCCGGGCATCTGACAGTCCATCAAGACAATATCGTAGCGCTTTTGGCTGAGGCGGGCGATCGCCTCGATCCCATTCCCCACACATTCCCCTTGATAGCCTAATGCTTCTAATTGATGGAGAATCACCTGTTGATTAATCGGGTGGTCTTCTGCCACTAAAATATTCACCGTGGAACGAATCCGGGGTTGCACTGGGGTGATGGAGGGTTGAGAACCGAGGCGACTGCCTCCTTGGGGTTGAGATGGCACCGTTGGCGGGCGCAGGACCACCGTCATGAGACTATTAAACAGTTCCGACGATCGCACGGGTTTGACTAGATGTCCTTCTACAAAACTCAACCCGCGCTGTTGCAAGGATTGGACCAGTCCCAGGGCGCGATCGCGATAGGGGAGAGTTGTCATCAAAAATAGGGAGGTTTGTGGGGGAAACGGGGATAATTTTTGAATAAATTCTTCGACGAGGGCGGGATTAGACTCGTCAGTGAGGATACAATCTGTACAGTTTTTACAATCCTCTTTACCGTCTGCGTCCTCGTGGCGATCGCTCTCAATTCCTAAGAGCAAATGAAGGTCAACGATCGCCACTTGATAGCGTCGTCCTGTGGTAGCTGCCTCTTGCAAAGTCTGGCATAATCGGCTATAATCTGCCACTTCATCTATACTGATCCCCCAATCCGCCGCTAAATATCTTAACGATTGACGAGTCGCGGCATTTCCCTGGGCGATTAATACCTTAACTTCCGTTAAGGCGATAGGCAGAGCACAACGGGGAATCGAACCGGATACCCGAGTCCCCTGTTTGCGAAACTTCAGTTCAAACCAAAAATTCGAGCCGCGATCGGGGTAACTTTCCACCCCAATTTCGCCCCCCATCAGTTCCACCAATTGTTTACAAATCGCCAATCCCAAACCCGTCCCCCCATAGCGTCGGGTGGTGGAAGTATCCACTTGAGAAAAGGATTGAAACAGGGAGTCTTGGCGATCGCTCGGGATCCCAATCCCCGTATCTTGCACCGTAAACCGCAGCCAGACTTCTTGTCCTCTGGCATGGGAAGACTCCGGCTTGATCGACTGATTGACCCGAACAACCACCTCCCCCCGGTGCGTAAATTTAATCCCATTGTTAATCAAATTTAACAGAATCTGACGGAGGCGGGCTGCATCTCCGATTAAGTGTTGCGGCACCTTCGGGTCAATCCAGACAGCCAATTCTAAACCCTTCTGATGAGCTGGAGCCGCTAATAAATCCACGACTTCTTCAATACAAGTTGACAGTTGAAAATCTAACGATTCGAGATTCATTTCTCCGGCTTCCAGCTTAGAAAAGTCCAAAATATCATTGATGACCCGCAACAAATGTTCCCCACTGATGCGGATGGTTTCAGCACAATCCCGTTGCTGATGAGAAAGAGGGGTTTGTAATAATAAACCCGTCATTCCTAACACCCCATTCATGGGGGTCCTAATTTCATGGCTCATGTTGGCAAGAAATTGGGATTTGATTCGGGCTGCTTCTAGGGCAGTTTCCCGAGCTTCCACGAGTTCATTAATATTATCGGTGACAATGGCAATTCCTCCAACTGCCCCGGTGGGACTGTACCAAGGCTGAATCGCCCAACGCTGATAGAGTTTAGACCCGTCAGCCCGTTCCCAGCAATCTTCCCTAGAAGAGATGGATTCTCCACCTAGAACCCGTTCCAGCAGAGGACCCCACTGTTCAAATAGATCCGGCATCACCTCAAAAAAGTGACATCCGATCCAGGAAGGATTGTTGGAGCACAGATCGCCATTGTAATCACTCAACCACTTTTGAGAATGGGCAATATAGCGCAAATCGTGATCAAGCATTGCCATCGCCACGGGTGCTCGATTAATGATTTCTCGCAGTTGCAGGCGTTCTTTTTCCAGGGCTTCTTCGTACTGTTTGCGGTGAGTGATATCTTTGTGAGTCCCTAATATCCGGAGGATGTTGCCTTGGTAATCCCGTTCTACCACCTTGCCTCGGTCCAGAATCCATTGCCATTCCCCGGTTTTGGTGCGAATCCGGTATTCGAGTTCAAACCCCGGAGTACCACCGTTGAGATGCTGGTTCCAGGCGGCGATCGCCTGGGGTAAATCATCAGGATGAATCAGTCTGCGCCAGGATTGGAGCGGATTGTCAGTTTCATCGGGCATCCAGTCGGCGATCGCCCGCCATTTTTTCCCGATAAACAAATCTCCCGTCTCCAGATTCCAATCCCATAATTCCAAATTGCTGCCTTCGAGGGCTAATTGCAAGCGTCGGTTACTTTCCTGAAGGCGATCGAGGCACTTGTGATTTTCCAAATCGCATTGGGACAAGGGTTGTCCCTCGCAATCGGCGATCGTCACCTCTACGATATTGGTATAAATACTATAAATCCCCACCACGGCGCCAGTGTCATCGGGAATGGCATGAGCGCGCAACAAGGCAGTCTTCCCCGTTCGGTCTTTGTGTTGTAACAAAACTTCTGCACACCAACTATACCCTCGGCGGACGCTTTGGCAAATTTCGCGATCGAGTTCTGGAGTGCCGTACAGTTGGCAAATCCCTCCGGTTGCATTGATTTCATCACGACTATATCCAAATTGTTCCTGAAATGCTCTATTTTGATAGGTGAGAATCCCCTTGAGGTCGGTGATGGCAATGGCATCGGATGCTTCATTTACACCCCACTCCAGCCACGATCCAGAGGCGATCATCTGCCGAACACGATTCACGGGAGTTCGATTGGGAATCCTCACCCGAAAGCGCTTGGGGTGTTTTTTGGTCGGGTTGAGGAACAACCCGGTTGAGGCGTCCCGATCGCCGGATGTCGGATGAGATTTGCGGATGCAGGACCGCGATTGTCTTAGTTTGACGGTTAATAACATCGAAGATTGTAATTGAATCGGTTGCACTCCAGGGCAATCCCCAAAATTCGGATCCGATATCAGACTCTGCGGTTCTTCCGATGATTCTGCCGATGTTTGAACCCAATCCGGTACGATCGCCCTTTGTCCTTTCCAAATCAATAGCGCTACTTTATGATAGCGATCAAAAACAGGTTTGATAGAAAAATTCACCCCCTCCCCCCTGCCGTTGCTTAAGTCGAACTCAAGACAACCGCGAACGAATTCCCCCTCAGCCGCTGTGGCGATCGCCTGCTTTAATTGTTCTTGTACTGCGTTATTCTGAGGGTAAGTTTCCTGGCATTCCGAAGGAACCCACCCTCGACTGTTCCAAAAGGGCAGACCCACTTCCTCTACCATCCCTGAATCCCCATCGCCTCTGTCTCCCCGGGTGTAAATCTCCAGCAGGGTTCCCTCGGGTTCTAGCAAGGCGATCGCCTCCCAGGGTTCCGAGGAGGATAAACCACTCCCCTGAATATCTCCCTTAGACTGTCTTCGATAAGCGGCGATCGCCCGTCCTGCGGTTTGCAATACAGGGATTTCCTCGGGACTAACCGACTTCCCGTGAGGATACTCAAACCCCATCCATCCCAGACAACAATCATCGGCAAGCGCGGGAATCAGCAGAATCGAGGCGATCGGGCGATCGGCAAAAAAAGACCGTTCGGATTCCGGCAATTCCGCCACTGCCAGAGCAATCGCCTGTCCCTCAGAGGCACTGATCTGCTCTAAATCCGGTAAACTCGGGACGGTCCCCTCCCTGGGTAAGTTGTCCCCATACCACTGCGATCGTAAACCCGTTCCCTCCCCATCTCCTGCCTCCAGGGTTTCCCAGAAGTAAGCACCCGTTGCACCAGACACCTGGGCCAGTCGTTGTAGAATCTCTTGATAGAGTAGAGTTTCACTCTCGAAATCTGGCGTTACAGCCCTGAGTAACTGTTCCTGAATCTCCACCACCGCCTTGAGGTAGGATGAACCAGAACGGGTATGCTCCAGTTGAGGGTTAGAGTCCCGGTTGCATTCCCCAGAGAAATCCCTTGTTGATGTCCCGCCACTGCGGTTAGAGTAACCATTGACCCGGGCCACTTCCCCAGCCAACCGAGGGGCCGTTTGCGCCGGATTTTCGACTGACTGTTGCTGAGTTTTTGGGGGATTCCCCGTGATCAGGTGACCTTCCCATTGCCAGGATTGTTGTTCCTCAAGGGCGATCGCCATTGATTGCATCAAGTCTTTCCAGTGGTGTGAATCCAGGCGAAAGCTCATCTCAACCCGAACAGGTTTAGACTGTCTTTGCGGATGGCTTTCCTGATTTTGCCCAGATGTAGCCGGGTTTTTTCCCTCCCAGGTTCCAGGAATGCTCTCATCGTCCTGATTCCAGGCTAGATCGAGCAGTTCCAACACAATCTCTGGATTGCGAGTCTCTTGCCTCGGTTGACTAGACTTTACGGATTTAATCGGAGTCAATTGGCGAGTTATTGAGGAGGAGAGTGGGGTGGGTTCTACGGGAATGACCATTGGATATACCTTTTTTTATTTAGACTTTAAATGGGGGAGTGAACTCTTCTTAAGATTCAACCTTTCCCGGGCAAAGTTACTATGCTGTTGGTGATTTTAATGGTTTCTTTATTTTTTGCACAGAAAAAATACTGAATTGCTTCTAGGCGAGATTCGGGCGGGATGCTTGGAGATGGAGTTGCCTAACTCAATTTTAGGCTTAATGTCACTTGTCCTTAGTCTAACCCGAGAGTTGGAAGCAAGGAAGAATTTAGGGGCGATCGCTGAGTGGGAATGGTTCGCCCCTTTCTTCGAGTTCAATTTCGGGCCAGTCGGTTAGAGTTTTAGGAACACCTGGGTATTTCTGCCCAGCCGTTCCCCCTAGGGTTTGTCAGGGGTTAGGGGAGATTTCACTGCCTCACCGGGGTGCAATAGCAAGGCGGTCCACCGGCTGTTGAGTGCTTATATTTCACCCGGGGTTGGCCGGGAATTGGACCCGATGGATTTTCCAGTAAAGCCTGGTATTTCAAGGGTTTTGCGATGTTTTGCGATGCGGTGGTGCAGTTGATAAATTGCCACTTTGTATAAACTACAGGGATATATCCCTAGGGATTTTTGCTGGGTTTACTCGTTGCACCATTCCCCCCGGGGTGTGAGATGGGACTGGCCCTTTGCACCCTTCAAACCGTGGAGTTTCTCCCAAAGGAGAGTCTTTGTGATCGTCAGCGATCGCCACTTCACCCCCTCCAGTTTCCCATCTCAAATCCGATTTATCCACTGCCCAACTATCATAAATATTGCGAAATATTACAAGAATGTGCGCTTTTCCCCCGGGGATAGTTTTGCGCCTCTCAGGAGTGATTGCCCAGAATTAACAACCGATGTGGGGAGGCGATCGCGCACTGCCGTGGAACTCGGTGAATCAACCAACAAAAGTTTTTGACGAAATCAACAGCTTGATTTTACAATAAAAAACAGGATTGGTAATGCAGAGCCATGTCAATACCACAGTAGGGAGAACCGGCTTAAGCGAGATCGTCCCAACCGATAGCGCAAGATAGACGGTCGGACAGACAAAAAAATTGGAGCAGAGGTAGCAAAGCGCTTTGCTACCAGATTTGTCGATCTGACGTCTCCAACTCTAGGGCGATCAGCCCAATCAAATAACTAGACTTGTCAGTAGGAAACTGTTTTCTAGTCGTGTTATAAAGGTTAAAACAACGGTACACTCCCATAGGAGAACGTCCGGCTACAAGCGAGATCGGCTGCCAACTCAGAGCAACCTTTCATCACATTCGGAAACGCGGTCTAACCCTTCTAGTAATATTCGTTGCTAAAAGTGGACGCGCTTCGATGTATTTTTGGTCTATAAATCCTAAATTAACCCTGTATGACGTCCCTAAGACGCTATAGCATGGGATAAACCTATATGAGGTTATAGAAAATGCCAACCAAACCAGTTACCTTAAGATTCCCCGAAGAACTCTTAGAGGCAATCGATAAGATTGTGGTTTCTACCAGTTCAAACCGCACCGAAGTTGTGATTAAAGCTCTCCAACAAGTCTTTTCGGGAGAGGCAACTCAACCCACCCCCATGACAACTCCTGCAACAACTCCGGATAGCACCCTCCTAAAACGACTCGAAGACCTAGATGTCAAAATCTCTAAAATCTCTAGCGTCATGGAGCAGTTAGATTCCAATGTTCTCTCCCATCTAACTCAACGAGTCAGCCTCTTAGAAGAAGGATTAAGTTCCTCTGAACCTCCGACTCCCACCGAGGCTCCTAGTACCCCCAAAACGGCGACCAAAGGCCAAAAAAGAAGTAGAATATTCCGTTTAATAAAAGACTTCTTTTTTTCAAGTCACCTCTGAAGGGTAGAGTCGGTGAAATAACCGGACGATCGCACTCCGGTGGTGATCGGCTAATCAAAAAACAAAAGTTTTTGACGAAATCAACGGCTTCACTTTACAATAAAAAACAGGATTGGTGATGCACAGCCATATCAATACCACAGGAGAGACAACCGGCTGAATCGCGATCGGTCCAATCAATAGCGCAAGACAGAAGGTCTTACGGACAAAAAGATTGGAGCAGGGTTCCCCAAGTGCTTTGCCACTGGATTTTTCAACCGGATGTCTTCAACCCCAAGGCGATCGTGCCCATCAAATAACTAGACTTGTCAGTAGGAAACTGTTTTCTAGTCGTGTTATAAAGGTTAACAGAACGGCGCACTCCCCAGGGAGAACGTCCGTCTACAAGCGCGATCGGCTGCCAACTCAGAGCAACCTTTCATCACATTCGGAAACGCGATCTAACCCTTCTAGTAATATTCGTTGCTAAAAGTGGACGCGCTTCGATGTATTTTCGATCTATAAATCCCAAATTAACCCTGTATGACGTCCCCAAGACGCTATAGGATGGGATAACCCTGTATGACGTTATAGAAAATGCCAACCAAACCAGTTACCTTAAGACTACCTGAAGAACTCTTAGAGGCGATCGATGAGATTGTTGTCTCCACCAGTTCCAATCGCACCGAAGTCGTGGTTAAAGCTCTCCAACAAGTCTTTTCCGGAGAAGTAGCTCAACCCACCCCGACGACCACTGCTGCAACCCCTGCAACCCCTGCAACTCCTGCAACCCCTGCAACAACTCCCGATACCACCCTCCTAAAACGACTAGAAGACCTAGAGGTCAAAATCTCTAGCGTCATGGATCGTTTAGATTCGGATGTTCTATCCCGTCTAACCAAACGAGTCAGCGTCTTAGAAGAAGGCTTAAGTTCCTCCGAAGCACCGACCCCGGTCGAGACTCCGAGTACCACAAAACCTGCCAGCAAAGGCCAAAAAAGAACCTCCACGGTCAAGGAAACCAAAGCAAGCAAGGTCTCTAAAGAACCGGACGAACCCCCGGCCTCCAAAGAACCGGACGAACCCCCGGCCTCCAAAGAACCGGACGAACCCCCGGCCTCTAAGCAGTCTAAAACCAAAACCACCACCAAAACTCCCAATGGACGGCGGCGGCAGGCTAAAACCGAAAAAAAGCTCCCCGCCGCAAAAGAAACCTCTAAAACAAAAACAATCGCTTCTGCGCCTCCGGCAGAGGAACCCACTCCCACAAAACGTAGAACTCGCGCTAAATCTACTCCAGAGGTCACCACCCCTGCTGCAACAAAAAACCAGCGGGGGACAATCGAATGGCTCACGGTCAAACAGGCATTTGAGAAACTAGGCGGCGATGCCAGCGATCCAGAATCGGTAGTTTCTAGCATCGATGGTGCTCGAACCGTCAAATTAAATCGGTTCGGGGTACTGAGTTCCGCAGATTATAAAACCTTTGGTTTAGAATTCCGACCCGATCGCCGCAGTCGGCGTTTACCCTGTTTGCGGAAACTCTAACCCCCCTGATTATCCCCTACCCACAACCGCAGGATTCCCAAAGTGATCCCACGGAGTGCGAGTTCCCTTATTCAAGGGGAGAAAGGGGATAACGCTTTGGGAGAATCCCTTCGGCCTCATCACGATAGACTTGGGTTGATATCAGTCGGAAAAATACCCAAATAAAAAGCGCCCCCAAATTGGAGGCGCTTTTTTTAGTCAAATCTCAGATTAACCATTGATAGAAGGAGCAGTCAAAGCAACCGGAGTCGCTTCACCAGCAGCCAAATCAAGGGGGAAGTTATGAGCATTACGCTCGTGCATGACTTCCATACCCAGGTTAGCCCGGTTAATCACATCAGCCCAGGTATTCACAACACGACCCGTGGAGTCGATGATGGACTGGTTGAAGTTGAATCCGTTCAAGTTAAAGGCCATCGTGGACACACCTAAAGCGGTGAACCAGATACCCACAACCGGCCAAGCAGCTAAGAAGAAGTGCAAGGAACGGCTGTTGTTGAAAGAAGCATATTGGAAGATTAAACGACCAAAGTAACCGTGAGCGGCGACAATGTTGTAGGTTTCTTCTTCTTGACCGAATTTGTAACCGTAGTTTTGAGATTCGGTTTCGCTGGTTTCACGAACTAAGCTGGAGGTGACCAAACTTCCGTGCATGGCACTGAACAAGGAACCACCGAACACACCGGCAACACCCAACATATGGAAGGGGTGCATCAGGATGTTGTGCTCAGCTTGGAACACCAACATGAAGTTGAAGGTTCCAGAGATACCCAAAGGCATACCATCAGAGAAAGAACCTTGTCCGATCGGGTAGATCAAGAACACTGCGCTAGCGGCTGCAACAGGTGCAGAGTAAGCAACGCAGATCCAAGGACGCATACCTAAGCGGTAAGACAATTCCCACTCACGACCCATGTAGCAGAAGATGCCGATGAGGAAGTGGAAAATAACGAGCTGGTAAGGGCCACCATTGTAGAGCCACTCATCCAAGCTGGCTGCTTCCCAGATGGGGTAGAAGTGCAGACCGATCGCGTTAGAGGAAGGAACAACTGCACCAGAGATGATGTTGTTTCCATACAGTAAAGAACCGGCAACAGGTTCGCGGATACCATCGATATCAACGGGAGGTGCCGCGATGAAGGCGATGATGTAGCAGACGGTAGCGCTTAAGAGGGTGGGGATCATCAACACACCGAACCAGCCGATATAGAGGCGGTTTTCGGTAGAAGCGACCCATTCGCAGAAGCGGTCCCACAGATTAGCGCTTTCGCGCTGCTGTAAAGTGGTGGTCATAGTTTTATGATTGCTATTGGTTTGTCGAGGTAGTTATGATGTTTTTAGATTAACGGGTTTGTAACGATTTGTAAAGGGGTTGTTACCCTAGTTTTTCTAATCAAACAGATAAGGTGAGCTTATCTGGTCATTGAGATGTAGAAGTACAATCCTGAGATTGAACCGGGTGGGGAGCAAAAACGGGGTTTCCTACCGGAATGGGGAGGATGGGGGAGATGGGGGAGATGGGGAGGATGGGGAGGATGGGGGAGATGGGGAGGATGGGGGAGACTGTTCGTAGTAACGACTTCAGTCGTTGCTCTCGTGTGATGGCTTACGCCATCACACGAGCAATTGGAGAGTCTACCGCCTACCTGCTTGGGGACTGTAGGCAAGGCTTCCAAGAGAGCGTTACATGGCTGAAGCCATGTAACGAGGAAACGACTGAAGTCGTTACTACGAACAAGAAGAAACGAGTTCAGTCGTTACTACAAGAATCTCCCCCATCCTCCCCATCCTCCCCATCTCCCCTCCTCCCCATCCTCCCCATCCTCCCCATCTCCCCTATCCTCCCCATCTCCCCTATCCTCCCGATCTCCCCCATCCTCCCCATCTCCCCCATCCTCCCCATTGTTTTGGATAAGGGTTCAGGAGGGGGTGAGAAACGGGGTTTTGTTGAGAGAATCTTTGCTCAGGCAGAGAAAATCAGGACCAGAAGCCCGGTTTCTGGTCCGATAGATGTAAGACGGTAGCGACGTCCTGGGAGGAGTTCTATAGATGCGGTAGCAACTCGCCCTTTTTAAGCAGCTTTGGCAAAAATTTCAATGATCTGATCGATTTCATCTCGGGCGTAGGCGATCGCCTCTTCGGGAGTCTCAAAGGGTCTGAGGTTGATATTCCGGTATCCCTCGGGACTATGAAATTCATAAAAAAAAATATCTTCTGCCAGAATCGGAACGACGATCCAGCCGCGATAGAGTTCTCCTCGCAGGTCATAATTTGCCATAGTTTATCCTCTTGAATCGGGGCTTGAGCACCCCATCTTTGTTAAAATTACAGTCTAGCCATTCCCGTGCGATCGCGACAACAGATACCTCACCCCTCAACGGGATTGCCGTAAGGCGAAAGACCGATCGCGCAGGGAAAAGTCCCCAATTGTTACCTAGGATGTTTCTGAAGAGAGACCATGAGCGTTTAATTTTGTCAATATTCGGGAGAAGAATTGTTATAAAAGGCGGACAAGTTTTGGCCGATTGATTCGCCACAACATCCAGTGGCGATCGCATCTTAAGCGGGAAATCTAACCGATATCGGCGGGCCTGAAGAGGGGATAATCTATATCTGATGATAGAAATTTTTATCGTATCTACCTTTAGTCTTATGGTTTTCGGCCAGAAAAATCGTTACATTAGTTTATAACCGAGCGAAAAGAGGAAAGATAGGAGTAGAATCGATCGCGGTGCGACATTCGGAACCGTTGGGGTCCATGTCCTCCCTTAGCCCGGTGGTCAAGGAACACCCAAGCCGTTCTAACCCACGGATCATTCTGATCTGGAGGTTGGATTCGGATTGCGCCGGTTTGGAGTAGCCTGAAAACTTGAGGGACATCGTAAAAAAAAGAGCTAAGATCCAAGTCGAGGGGGAAGCCACCCAAAAATTCGCTCCTTACAGGGTAAAAGGAGTCGAAAATCGGCTTGCCCGAATGCCGACTGCGGCTAAAAGCACAATGGAGGCAAAAGCAGCCTTGTGAAACCCTGGCCAAGTCGGAGTGGAAAACACAACCAGACCCGGATTTGCATCACTGCAAATTCTGATGAGAGTCACGTTCTACCCGGATAGCGATCGCAGTGAGTCACATTAAAAACGGCCACACTAGAACCATAGCCGTATTTTCAAGCCCTAGAAACGCTGTTACCTTTGAGAGTTATTATGTTGTATAAACCCAGCTTTGGCGATCGCCAGCTTGCTGAATCCTTTTATCAAGCCTTGTTCAACCGTTTCTACGATTCCGTAGATCGCCCGACTCAGGAATTATTAAGAGAATGTCAATTTGGCCTTGCGCCTTCCCCAACGGGAGTCAAAACCTTTTTTATTTTGACACCGGATTTAGAGCAAGCTCAAAACCTGATCGAACGGATCGAGGGGATCATCAACGGAGTCATGGCAATTATGGTCGGAGTTCACCAAACTGCTATTTGCATTGCACCCCCAGATGGCGGCGACGGTCCCCGTCAGCAATCGGCACAATTGAACCCACGCTACATGATGGCCAAAATATTTCCCCATCCTCTACAAGACGATGAAGAACTGGGTTAGACCGATCCCGGTAACAGTTCAACGATAGAAGAAACGAGAAGTTAGATCCAGAAGGGGGCTTTCCTGGACTGGATTGCCCCCTCCAAGAATAGGGAGATTTTAATTCGGGGTTTGGGGATAAATCCACAGAATCAGGGAAGGAAGCGATCGCCCACCTTTCGAGGAGTCCTCAGCAAAATTACGGATGTCGCTACAACCAACCCTCGTATTTTTCCTGATGACAAGCCTGAAAACTCACTGCACAATAGAAGCAGAAAGATAAACATGCTGGTACACCTTCCTTTGAAAAACCTGCTCCTCACCCCAGGAGCAGGTATTTTTATGGCCGGTAGATCATGATCCCCAAGGCGATCGGCTATTGTTGTGCAGATCACCCGGGGGGCGATCGTTAGCCCTGTCCAGGATTTATGCCTTATCTTTATAAGCGACTGAAGTCGTGACGTTGAACTGGGAAATAACGACTGAAGTCGTGACGTTGAACTTATGAAGATAACGACTGAAGTCGTTACTACGAACGAAGAGGGGGATAACGACTGAAGTCGTTACTACGAACGAAGAGGGATAACGACTGAAGATGAACTTTAGTAACTGTAGCGTTCTTCTGCCCAGGGTTCTCCTCGACGGTGGTAACCGTTGCGTTCCCAGAATCCGGATGCTTCTTGCGCTAAAAATTCTAAACCATTAATCCATTTGGCACTTTTCCAAGCGTAAAGATGAGGGACGACGAGGCGGAGGGGTCCGCCATGTTCGGGACTCAGGGGTTCATCAAATAGAGTGTGGGCGAAAAAGTTTTCTTCCCGGAGGAAATCGGCGATCGCAATATTGGTGGTATAATCTCCATAGCAATGTTCCATGATGCAAATTGCTTTCTCATCGACCTTGAGATGCTTCATGAAATCGAGGACTTTGATTCCCTTCCACTTGACATCGAGTTTAGACCAGTGGGTAACACAGTGAAAATCGGCGGTAAACTCCTGTTGGGGCATGGCCATGAGATCATCCCAGGTAAAGCTTTGAGGTTCCACCAGACCCCAAACTTTTAAGGAATAGCGATCGCAAGAAATTTGCGGCGTATCCCCATAGGTGAGGACAGGAAAACCCGTAGCCAGATGTTGTCCGGGGGGAACGCGATCGCCGAGTTCGGCAGAGGGTTTTTTAAAGAATTTACCCAACATAAGGATGATTTTTTGATAACTTATAAGCTCTAAGTATAGTTAAACCCACATTCCGCAGGTAAAATAGGATAGTTTGGAATATTCTAAAACCATGACAGACATAGCATCTGATATCATAGTA
>JAMXFF010000054.1 GCA_025370845.1 Laspinema palackyanum D2a
CAAATCCTTAAGTTTATCGATTACTTCAACCGAACGAGCGCCAAACCATTCTTATGGAAATTTGAAGGCTTCAAGGAGTCTAACTAGACTGGCTATTTATTTTTGCACGTCTGTATTAGTCCTTGATGGAATGGAGGAGCGATCGCCCCGGGTTTGTAGTAGCGCTTTTGCGCGATCGCCCCTTCTTCTTGCCTCATTAGGGTTTGTTATCCTTTCCGTTGGAGATGAGGCAGTAGACAGCGACTCCAAGGGCAGCAAACCCGGCGAGGGGTGACACAGCAGATAGGGTAATAATAGCAGAGGCGATATTCAGAAGTTCCAGCAAGAACTTGGGATCTACTTTTTTGCTCATCATTCCTGAGAGGATTTGCGGGAGTTGGGTGAAAAAGAGGCGGTTTCGTAGTTTCATCGGTGTATCTCCTATCGGGTTAACCCCATGAAAACCGCCTCAGCGCTGAGTTCGGCGCTGACAACCGCTAACTCAGCGCTGACTTGAGGGTGAGTTAACGCTGACTTGCTCAAAAAAAGGGGGTATGCTTTAGACAGCTATCTCTTCAACAAGTCATGTCGCGTTCCATTCGGGTTCGTCAAGAATTAATCCCCCGTGTCAAACAGGCGGTTACGCGCAGTGGGTTTGTGCGCCAAAAAGATGTAGCACTAGAGTTGGATCTGGCTGACTCTACAATCCGAAATTTCCTCAACGGTAGACCCGTTGATTCAACGAATTTCATAGAAATTTGTCGGGTTTTAAACTTAGAGTGGCAAGATGTGGCCGATCTGGGGGAACCCGATGGCGATGATTTATCCCAAGTCTCCGGGAAGGAACCCCAGGAGAGGAAAACCCCCGCCCAGAAAATTCCTTTCGTGTTGCCGCAACTGGATGTGTCTACCTTCACTGGGAGAAGGGAGGAGTTAGACCAACTCAAACAATTGTTGAGCGATCGCCAGGGGGAGAAAGTTTGCACCATTGTGGGATTAGCTGGCGCGGGAGGAATTGGTAAATCAGCCCTCGCCTGCCACTTTGCCACTCAGCATAAAAATGATTTTCCCGATGGAGTGATTGGGTTGCGGGTGGATGGTAAAGAGCCCGATGCGATCGCCCGGGAGTTTGCCCGTCGCGGTGGCGAGCAACTCGATCTAGAAGATGAACGGGATGCCGCAACCCTGATGCAAGAGGTATTTGCACATCGGCGGATGCTGCTGATTTTCGATAATGCCGACAACAGCGACAAGATCCGAAAGTTGCGTCCCGGAGGAAACCGATGCGCGGTGATTGTTACCACGCGCGATCGCCTCTTGCCTATCGCTTTAGATATTCCAGAGCAAGGTAGAATCGACCTGCTCCCCCTGTCGGATCCCGATGCACGGCTATTGCTGGAACGACTTTTAGGTCAGGAACGGGTGAGCGCTGAACTCGAAGCTGCCCAAGAAATTATCCGACTCGTCGGCAATTTACCCCTGGCTTTACAAATCGTGGGGGCAGCATTGCAACTCAGAGCAGGACGTAGCCTCGCAGACTATGGCGCTTCCTTGAGCGAAGAACGATCGCGACTGGGAAGGCTGAAGCTTCGCGGCGAGGAACATCTCAATGTCCAGGCGTCCCTGTCTTTGAGTTTGGAGATGTTAGAACCGGAGGAGATTGATTTCTTTGCCTGTGTGAGCGTTTGTGCTGAAAATGGATTTTCCCGGCAAGCGGCGATCGCAGCGAGTGGATGCGAGGATGAGTTTCTAGCCGAGGATTATCTAGCTTGTCTCTATCGCCTTTCTTTGCTGAACTATTCTGAGGTGGGAGAAAACCGCTTCGTATTTCACCCCCTCATCCGATTATTTGCTGGGGAACTTGCACAGAAGCGGCAATTGCGAGAATTGGCAGCAGCACGACACGCTCAGTTTTATATCGAGTGGGTCAAGTCCAGGGAGGAGAACAATCCTGCCGTAGCTGCTGCGATCGCAGAAGAATTCGACGAGATTATCTTAGCGGCGAATTGGATGCAGTGCCAGGAAACAACATCTAAAACCGACGAAAAGGAAAAATACAGTTTTTTCTACTGCCTTCCGCCATTTTTAGAATTGTATGGTCAATGGCAGAAAGCAGTTGAGCTGGCTTCTAACTTTCAGTTATTAGCGCAGGTCAATGAAGATTGGGATTGGGCTGCTAAATTCCGAATTAAGCAGGCCAAATATCTGTCACTTCAGGGTGAATTTTCCACCGCTGAAGAGGTTTTGGCGGGGATTCCAGACATCCTCAGTCGGATTGAGGTAGAAAGCACTCGTCAGCGTTCTGAAGTAAAGTGGCTCACGACGTTGGGAGGCATACAGCAAAAGCAAGGACAACTGGATGAAGCGCTCACAGTCCTCCAGCGCAGTGTTGAGATTGCCGAAACCCTTAAGGACCAACCTTCCCTTGCCATCGGACTCAACAGCTTAGGAGGGTTACTCCAACAACTCGGACGCAGCGATGAAGCCCTGGATGCGTTCCAGCGCCAAGTTGCCATCACCGAAACCCTCAACGACCAACGACAACTTGCTATTGGACTCAACAGCTTAGGAGGGTTACTCCAACAACTCGGACGCAGCGATGAAGCCCTGGATGCGTTCCAGCGCCAAGTTGCCATCACCGAAACCCTCAACGACCAACGTTCTCTTGCCATTGGACTCAACCGCTTAGGGGGGTTACTGCAACAACTCGGACGCAGCGATGAAGCCCTCAATGCGTTTCAGCGCAGTGTTGCCATCAGTGAAACCCTCAACGACCAACGTTCTATTACCATCGGACTCAACCGCTTAGGTGGGTTACTCCAACAACTCGGACGCAGCGATGAAGCCCTCAATGCGTTTCAGCGCAGTGTTGCCATCAGCGAAACCCTCAACGACCAACCTTCCCTTGCCATCGGACTCAATCGCTTAGGGGGGTTACTCCAACAACTCGGACGCAGCGATGAAGCCCTAGATGTATTCCAGCGCCAAGTTGCCATCAGCGAAACCCTCAACGACCAACGTTCTATTACCATCGGACTCAACTGCTTAGGGGGGTTACTCCAACAACTCGGACGCAACGATGAAGCCCTAGATGCGTTCCAGCGCCAAGTTGTCATCAGCGAAGCACTTAACGACCAACGTTCTATTACCATCGGACTCAACTGCTTAGGGGGGTTACTCCAACAACTCGGACGCAGCGATGAAGCCCTGGATGCGTTCCAGCGCCAAGTTGCCATCACCGAAACACTTAACGACCAACCTTTTGCCATCGGACTCAACCGCTTAGGGGGGTTACTCCAACAACTCGGACGCAGCGATGAAGCCCTAGATGTATTCCAGCGCAGTGTTGCCATCAGCGAAACCCTCAACGACCAACCTTCCCTTGCCATCGGACTCAACCGCTTAGGGGGGTTACTCCAACAACTCGGACGCAGCAATGAAGCCCTAGATGTATTCCAGCGCAGTGTTGCCCTCAGCGAAACACTTAACGACCAACGTTCTCTTACCATCGGACTCAACTGCTTAGGGGGGTTACTCCAACAACTCGGACGCAGCGATGAAGCCCTAGATGCGTTCCAGCGCCAAGTTGCCCTCAGCGAAACACTTAACGACCAACCTTCCCTTGCCATCGGACTCAACCGCTTAGGGGGGTTATTCCAACAACTCGGACGCAGCGATGAAGCCCTAGATGTATTCCAGCGAAGTATAGCAATTGAGGAGCAAAAAGGTAACGCGCGAGGACTGGCAATGAGATTGAGCAGTTTCAGCCGATTTCTGCGGGAACAGAATCGGATTGAAGAGGCAATTGCCACTCTGCACCGTCTTGCTGCGATCGAGGATGAACTGGGAAACCCCCAAGGTGTGGTAATGACGCTTACCAGTATCGTCGGTTTATTGAGAGAGGAGGGGCGTTTTGAGGAAGCGATTGTCATTAGCAACCAAATCCTGACTCAGGAAAAGGAACTTGGCAACGAACAACAACAAGCACAGACACTCACACTATTAGGTGGAGTGCTGCAACAGCAAGGGTGCTTGGAGGAAGCAATTGATGTGTTTGAGCGTGCTATTCAACTCAACGAAAAACTAGGGCAAAAACAATATCAAATAGCAGGGCTGGGTGATTTGGCTGGACTGCTGCATCAGCAGGGGTGTTTGTTACTCCAAAACTCAGAAAACTGGGATAAAGCAGAAGCACTCCTGCGCCGCAGTCAGGAAATTTTTGAGGATTTAGAGAGTGACCGACCTCTGGCAATGGTCTTGAACAGCTTGGGCGGACTACTCAGGAAACGGTGCAAATGGGATGAAGCAGAGCATATTATCCGTTGCAGCTACGATTTGGCCTTTAAAGTTGAAGATTTGCGAGGACAGGCGATCGTTCTCAATAGCTTGGCACAGGTACTGCAATTGCAGGAAAGTGAAGAAAAATTTTCTCAAGCTATTGCAGCGTTTAAACAGAGCATAAAATTGGGAAAGGAAATCAATGATTTAGAACATTTGGCCAAAGTTCACACGGCTATGGGCAAAGCCTTAATTCACCAGCGAAATTTTGAAGAGGCAGCCGCGCAACTCGTCGAAGGGTTTAAAATTGATGAAGGTTTGAAAAATAAGCGAGGGTTAGAGCTAGTCACGCCCAATTTAACCTATGCACTCACAATGTTGGGCAAAGGAGATGAAGCGAGAACCTATTGTCAAAAAGCGCTGGAAATCGCCCCAAAGAGTCAACGCTTGCTGGAGCTTTACGATCGCATTGCTTCCCCGAAACCCCGAGTCGAGAAAAAGATGCCTAAACGGCGGTAAGTTAAATTTATTCGGTACGATCCTCAAAGCGCTCAACACTGGGGATATATTGCACCAGAAGATCGCAGTGCGGATATTCGCTTTTATGAAAACTCTATCAATCCGGGTGTTTTGTCTCAACTCAAAACCGGAATGCGGGTTGAAGTTGAGGTTAAAGAAACCCCCACCGGGCCGAGGGCCAAAAGCGTTAAAATAATGCCGTGAAAAAAGCTGTCCAAGATTAATAGAACATATTTTGGCAATATTTTTCATTCAGCGAGATCGCCTCTTCCTACTACCAGAAAGGCGATCGCACCTCCAATCCTTTAACTATCCGGATCCACTCCCAACTCCCGCAACCGTTGCGCCAGTCGTTCAGCGCGTTGGCGCTCTTGTTCAGCGCGTTCCTCGGGCCATAGGAGGAGTTCTCCTTCGGCATTCCACCAGCGCAACCAATAGCCGGTACGATTATCGCCCTTTCCCTGCCAGACTCCTAAAAAGAGTTCTAATCCGGGAATCCAATATCGACCGTCGGCATTGGTCGTCTGGATTTGGTAGCGATCGCTCTCTAATCGATAGACTTCTAAAGTCGCAGTTTGCGGTTGGAAAATCGCATAAATTGGTACCTTCACCACCCGCTCGTAAAAATACCACTTCCCGATGCGCTGTTGAAACTCCACGGAGTATTCTTCGCCGTAGGTATCGGATAGAAATTCCATCACCACTAACGGAACGGGTCCTTCGGTGTGGGGAGTGTAGCTGCGACGGGGATAGGGATGCGGCCAAGGTTCTACCGGACGGACGTACATCCAATCGGGCGCTTTACAAAGGATGCGATTATTAATTGCGGCGCAGAGGGCAAAATTTGAGACAATTAAAGCCTCTTCTACTAATGCCGGAGGAAGGGCTTGACGCAGAGCATTTGCTAGTAAAGGATGTTCTGTATTTTCCACTGGATCGTCAGGCAGTACAAAGTCATCTGGCAGTTTAGGCCAGGTAATTTTTATCTCAGAAACTGGGGTTTGAGGTATGACAGACATTATGCAACCTCCCATGACCGTTAATAGGGAATTTGCTGTTATTCTATCGGATAGAAGCTGGCGATCGCATCCCCGACCGATTTAACCTCAATTCATGCTGTCTGCCCTCTGTGCTACAATGACACCAGAAAATCCGGCTTTTAACAACCTTTCCTTAAAAATTGAGAATCCACCGCATTGGCATCCATGAAACAAGAAAGTCCGTTGTTGCGAGAGTGCCTAGACCATATGAATGCTTTACCGGATATTGAGGCGAGAAACGGCGATCGCAACTCGATTACTATCCGCAACTGCGATAAATCGGTAGATTATGCTTACAAAATTCAGCCAGATGTTACAGGCACTACCGCTGAACTCATTATCCCATATTTTCAACGATTTGAACGAAATAACGGAGATAAAATTCTCCTGATTACCCGCTACTTATCCAACCCCGCCATCGATATTTTGCTGGAAAAACAGATAGAGTTTATCGATACAGCAGGCAATATTTATCTCAATAATCCAGCCGCTTATATTCTGATTCGCGGTCAGCGTCGGCCAAAGGGGAACCCTTTGTCTCGTTCCAAAATCACCGTTACGACACTTAAACTCATCTATATTTTATTGAAAAATCCCCACATTTTGCAGGCCACTGTGGGCGATATCGCTGCGGCTGCTGGTATTGCATCCTCAACGGTGCTTCGTAGCCTTCAGGATTTATATGAGTTGGGCTATTTACAACGGCAACGAGATGGAAACTATCGAATTGTTAACTATCCCAAACTTTTAGAGCGTTGGGAAATGGGCTACGCTGAAAGTCTTCGCCCCCAACTGATAGTGGAAGCTTTTACCCCTGCAGGAGAGGAGAGCTTTTCAGATGTAGCAGAGCGTCTTATGGAAGGAGCGAAAGAGGGTAAATTTTTGTTGGGCGGAGAACTGGGGGCAGCGATCGCAACGGATTATCTTCGTCCCCAAAGCGCTACATTGCATTTAGTTGAGAGTGGTCCTCAGACCTCGGTGAAATCACAAGCGATGGCAATTGCCGCAAAAATGAGGCTTAAGCCCAATCTAAAAGGAAACATCGTCTTTGTCCAGCAATTTGGTAAGCAGAATGTCTGGAGTGAGGATGGGATGGAAACCCTCGCAGATCCATTGCTGCTTCATGCAGAGTTGCTGTTAATTCCGGATGAGCGATCGCAAGAAACTGCCGATCGCCTTTACACAAATTCTATTGCACCTAGGCAGCACAATGCTTGAACCGCAAGAGAAGCAGGTTTTAGTCGATCTCAAGGCTGTACTAGATTCCCTAGATCTGCCCATGCTTGTGGTCGGTGCTGGAGCCAGGTTGTTAATTTTTGACCGACAATACAACAGGGAAGGTCGTGCGACAAAAGACGGGGATGTTGCAGTAGAGTTAGATAGCTGGTCAGATTTTCAAACCCTGTGCGATCGCCTGACTCTTGGAGAAAACCCCCGCTTCAAAGTCGCTCATAAAGTTCCTCATAAATTCATTCACATGGAAACAGGTGTAGAGGTTGATATTGTACCTTTTGGAGAAATCGGTCAACCGAAACAGGAAATTGAATGGGAGGATGGCCTTAAAATGAATTTACTCGGATTGGAAGAGGCTTTACTATGCGCCAAAGAGCAAGTCATTGACGACGACCTTGTGCTTCCAGTTGTAGATCCTCCCGCTTTTTTGGGTCTTAAACTCATTGCTTGGTCAGATCGGGGAGGCAATAAAGATTTAAAAGACATCGATTTTATAATTGGAGGAATCGCGGATAGGGGAATTTATGACGAGCGCATTTTTGAAGAACTGGTCAATGAAATTTCTGAAGGACAAGTTGAGTATCTAGCTGCGCCTACTTTCTTACTAGGGCGAGACATTCGGCGGATGTTTCGGGATGCCACAGTCAGTAAAATTAATGAAATATTGTCGGAAATCTTGGAGAACCGGGATACAGTGATTCCACAACTCATTCCCCGGACTGTAACTGACAACGAAGAATGGGACGATCGCTTCGATGCGATCGTTCGACGTTTTGAAGTGTTACAACGCGGGATACTGTCTCCTCCCTCTCCAGACAATACCTAGTTCTGGACCTCAAAAGTCAATTTCGAGGTTATCGATAGGCTTCCAGAAACGATAAAACTGCTTAAGGAAAAACCTGACCCAGTTTTATTGAGTCAGATTTTCAAACGCTTATCCAGTCTGGGCTGTATCCATCCACATTCATAAATTGAAGCGTAAGTTCTAATTCCATTAGAAATATAGAAAAATTGAGAAGACAGAACCCTAGGATTCTATCTTCTCAATTTTCAATTTTCAATTTTCAATTGTTTAAGCGTCTTCGGCTGCTGGTTTCAGTTTAGAGAGTTCCGAGAATTGATCGGCGTAGATTTCGATTTCAATGTTTTCATCGTCGCGAACCCCCAGAGATCGCTTCACCTGACCCAAAAACAAGGGTTTAGAGAGTCCCGGTTCAGGATGGACAATCGTGCGAGCTCGGATAGTTAATTGGTTTTCTCCACGGGAACTAAACCGCCCCTGAGAAAACAAATCATTGGCGGCTTGACGCAGGGTTAATTCTAGGTCAGACTCGGTAATCGTTGGCGGTAAAGCAATCACCGTTTGACTGCCGCCATTGTCGTAGACCCTGGTATAATGGAGGGCACCTGGGACTTGGACCCGAGTTAGAGGGACCAAGCTCAGGGCAAATAAACCGCCGGTGAGGACTCCCATAAAGCCGGTAATTCCTACCAAGCGAAAGCGGACTCCCCATTTGAAGAGAAATCCTAACAGACTCAGGACTCCACTAACCAGGGTGAGGATGCCTGCCCACTTAAAAGCAACGAAAAATTCTGCGGTTGTTAGCATATTGGTTTCTGGTGTAATTGAGGAGTAGTGTGGGTGAGTTCCATTCAGATTTAAGATTCCGCTTCATTACTGACAAAGCTATCGGAATCAGGGTTCGCTGATTCGATCGCCGCTTTTAGAGTATGCCAGCAGAGGTTGGCGCATTTGATACGAACGGGAAATTGGGCGACCCCTTGCATGACATTGAGCTTGCGCTGTTCTTTCGGAAATTCCGCCTCGCCTTTCATCATGCTTTGGAAGCGCTGTACCATTTCAATGGCTTCCGCTGTGGATTTGCCGCGCAACGCTTCTGCCATCAGGTCAACGGACGCCATCGAGATGGCGCAGCCTTCCCCGTCAAATTTTACTTCTTCAATGCGATCGCCCGCCTCATTCAGCCGCAATGTCAGTTCGATGGTATCGCCACAGGAGGGGTTATGTCCTCGCTGTCGGCGATGCACCGGATCGGTGACACCTCGATATTTGGGAGACTTGTAACGCTCCAGAATGACTTGCTGGTAGAGGTCGCGCAGATTGCTCAGAGACATGATGGTAAGCGGGGAGAACTTAATTAATCTTTAGTTTAGATCCTATCAGCACTAGCACGCTTTGGAGTAGGTTGAGGGTGAGAAGTTCTGGAGAATCATCCTCTAGGGAATTTAATTCTTAAAATCTCGCCTACCCATTTATCAGGACTGTTGCAGTTCTTGATGATGGCGAGGCGCGATGATCATGCTATATATTTTTATCATAAATTAAAATTTAATTAGAAAATCAACAATGAAAAGCCCGATAGAAAAGTCTCAGGGATGGAATATCACTGAAGCGGAACGAGCTATTTATCGAAACCGATCTCAGGCATCGAGTGCGGCGAAGGCGAAGGCATTGCGGGGAGAGGGACCGAAACCCATTCATCCAATTAATGTGCCGAAGTTGCATCCAGAAGACTTGATGCCGCAGTTGCCACCTCATGGACTGCGATCGCTCTCTTTATTCAGTGGCGGAGGGGGTCTGGATTTAGGGTTCGATCGCGCCGGTTTTACTCATGTTGCCAGTTATGATATTCTCCCCGATGCCGGTAAAACTTTAACGCAAAATCGCCCCCATTGGACGGTATTTGCTGGGGAACCCGGAGATGTCACCCCAATCGATTGGGGCAGTTATCGCGGGTTAGTTGATGTGATTCATGGCGGTCCTCCTTGTCAGCCTTTTTCGGTGGCGGGTCATCAAAAAGGAAAAGCCGATCGCCGGGATATGTTTCCTGAATTTGTTCGCGCTGTCTTGGAAATTCAACCCTTAGCATTTGTCGCAGAAAATGTAACTGCACTACTGGGTAAAAAGTTTAATTCTTATGTAGAGGAAGAAATAGAAAAACCCCTAAGCAAAACCTATCATTTAACTAAATTTATTTTGTCTGCCCCCGATTTTGGGATTCCGCAAATCCGCAAGCGTGTTTTTTTTGTGGGATTTAAAACGGATAAAATGGCAGAAAAATATCAGCCACCTCAACCCACTCACCACTGGGAAAAGGGGGAAGCAATTAGTATCGGGCAAGCCATTCAGTTGGATTTATTTTCCCCAGGAGAGCCTTCCCAACTCCCTCGATGTATGGGGATTCGTGAAGCCTTGGGATTGCCGGATATCGGCTTTGATGCCTTAGCACCGACGATTAGAAGTGGACTGACTGGACCCCGGCATACCACCTCAGTGTTGAGTAGTGTTTCCGCTCAAAAGACCTGGGAAAAACTACAAATTTGGCCCAATGGAGTGGCTGCTAATCGAGAACAAGCGCATTTATTTGTGGCGAAGAGTGGTCATTTTCGATTGTCAGTGGCTGACTGTGCAATGATTCAAGGATTCCCGGAATTTTGGAGGATTGAGGGTGCGGTTTATATGGCATTAGGACAAATTGGGAATGCGGTTCCTCCACCTGTTGTTTATCGAGTGGCGGAATCGGTACAAGTTGCCATCCAAACTGATATAAATTAAGGACACGGCAGCAGCCGTGTCCTTACGATGTCCGGTCAGAAATTGGGGAAATTTATCCCGCGATTCTGAGCAGTTCTACATCAAAAATTAAGGTAGCATTGGGGGGAATAACGCCACCGGCACCGCGTGCACCGTAGCCTAATTCTGGGGGAATCACTAATTCGCGACGTCCGCCCACTTTCATGGTGGAGAGACCTTCATCCCAACCTTGGATAACTTGACCGACTCCGAGTTTGAAGGAAAATGGCTGATTCCGATCGCGGGAACTGTCAAACTTGGTGCCATCTTCTAAGGTTCCGGTGTAGTGAACTACAACAGTTTGCCCCTTTTGAGGGGTTGCGCCGGTTCCTTCGGCGATTTCCGTATATTTCAGACCCGAAGGTGTCGTTTCCATAGTTGTCGTTGTCTCCTGTTGTGTGGTGTCAGCGCTGGCGATTTGCGTCTGAGCGCTCAACCGCTGCGCCAACAGGGATTTGCTGGGCGTTGGTACTTCAGTTGTGGTTTGAGTTGGCTGAATGTTGGACGCGATCGCCTGACTTGAGCGATCGGTAAACTGAGCGACCACCAGCACCAAAACGCAGGCCAGCATCACCCCAAAGCTGATTAAAATTTCTCGCAAAATCAGTCCTCCTGAGTAGCCTGTAATGGCTCCAATCGTTGGGCTAGAATTTGACAACCCAGCGATTGTAGCCTGATCCCTACTCTAACGCCAAATGTCCCCCGGCTCGCCCCGGATTTCTGAATTGAGTATCGGACAGTGGGAGTAACCCCGCTTACCGCCACTGCTTATTTTCCAAATCGCGAATTTGACGTTCTAGGCGATCGAGGCGTCCTCTGAGTTCGTCCATTTCCGCTTGACGCGGCACTCCCAGGTCTTGCATGACGTTACGAATCTGGCGCTGCACCTGGGTTTCAAAATTCCCCTGTTCCGATTTCATCTGCTGCATGAGATCATCGACAAAATGTTTCGCTTGGTCGGGATTCAGTTTGCCATCCTGGACCCACTGGTCGCTGACCTCTTTGATTTTCTCGGCGACTAGCGAGGTGGTGCCAATGCCGATCAACAGCAGTTGCTTGAGCAAATTATTCGCATCCATATTGTTTTATTGTTTTCCTCTGACTGGGGTTATGAAAATATCATCTACGATAGCGCGGGCCTTCTAAAGCGTGCGATCGCTGGCTCTATTTTGGCCCACTCTTCTATTGTGGGATATCGTATCCTGCTTCTGCGGCTGTTCTACCTCTTATGTTGTAGGGTTTCCATTCTGAGGCAGACTGCCTTTACCCCAGATACTTAGGGTACGATGAAACAAAGGGCGGCTCTATGAGTGAGGAAACCCGCACTCAATCGCGATCGCCCCCTACCGGATTCCACCCCCATTTGCCATCATGTCTGACTGTCCGCAGTGCCATCAATCCGTTGATGACCAAGCTGTCAAATGTCCTTACTGCCAAACCCCACTCAAAGGATTTGGTCATCCCGGTATTCCCCTACATCAGGCCAACTCTGAAGCGTTTTTATGCCAGAGTTGCACTTACCATGAGGACGATACCTGCAACTATCCCCAGCGACCCTACGCCAAAACCTGTACGCTTTATCACGATAAATCTCAACCCCTGGTCCCGGTGATTCACACCCCCTATTCTCAGTCGAGGTCCTTTTCCGGGGTGAATCGATGGGTAAGCAGACATCCTGGCGCGATCGCCTTGGTGGCGATCGCCCTAATTAGTCTCTTCCTGGCACTCCGATAACCTCAACGATAAACTAGGACCGATCGCCGACTTCCGCAATCAACTGGTCCAAAGACTGCTGCATCTGAGTACAAACCAACTGATAGCACTCATTTACATAGTCGCGATCGCCTGCTGCCTCTCGTCCATACCGCTCAAAGGCGACTGGTGCACAAACCCGGGTATGAATCTTTGCCGGAAGGGGAAAATTCGGCCAAGGTCCAAAAGCAATCCCCCAAGGCAACCCCAAATAAATGGGAAACACCACCGGATCAATCCCCAATAACCAAGGCATCCCCCACTCCTCATGCAACTGGCGCATTTGTTTGTAAATATCCGCCATTACAAACAGAGTGTCATGAGCGCCATAGGAAATAATCGGTAAAATTGGGGCATTTTCGCGCAGGGCCAACTTAATAAACCCTTGGCGACCCGCAAAATAAATTTTATCCCGCAGGTGATGGGGTCGAAACACATCCTCGGCACCCCCGGGATAGACTAACACCGTTGCCCCCTTTTGCAGGGCCGCGATCGCCATTTTGGGATGCGCCCGTAGCGCCCCACATTGGGCCGATTGGCGAACCACCGTATCGGGAAAGGTGTCCCAAACCGTCGGATGCATCAGTCCGTAGGTCAGGCGATCGAACCCTTGGCGACGGAACCAATCATACATAAACATAAACATATCCGGTGCCGCGAGTCCCCCATTGTGAGAACCCACCACCAGCATTTTTCCCTCGGGTAAAACATGATGCCATCCGTCGGTTTGCACGCTAAAATAGTGCTGGTATGCCCATTCCCACAGGGGCATAAACGATTGAATCACCCGGGGGTCCCGCTGGTCTAACGACCAACCATCATAGGGATGGCGATCGCCCTTTCGTGCGAGGAAATCAGGTTTAAAAAATGATTCCAGGTTGTCAAACAAAGCCTCTCCCAGCCCTTCCATAGCAGAATAGCGCTTTCCAGAATAATCTGGTCTGCACCCTCTTGACAAATCTAGCAACTCTGGGGACCGCAATGGTCGCTCTGTGGCCCTGTCGCCTTCGGATTCCCCGTCCCCCATCCCGATCCACAACCCTGCGATATCCTCGACACATCCTCGTCATATCTGCCTTTTACATTAAAAATAGTCAGCCCTTCAACCCGGTTGAAACGGTCTCAACCCGTGCTGATGCGGGTCTTGACTTTATGCTAGAACGGTCTATAAAATAGCGAGTCTCTATCCTTGAGAAAATCTGACTCTGTTCCCTCTGGGTCTAACCCAGACATGAAAGCAGGCCGATTTTTCCTGGATACTTCCCGATTAGTTTCGACGAGCTATATTATCCCGACTGCAAGCAAGAACGCTCGATTTTAAGGTAATGCAGGAGTTTTGCAGCAGGAGTTATCCCGAATGAAAACAACACAGGATCAGTTCAATACCCCCTCGGAACCCTTGAAGAATTCTGCTCATCCAGGGTCGGCCCCCGGTTGGCAAAAACCCCTCACCTATTTTTCTATCTTTCTCCTCGGCGCGAGTGCTACCTGGTCCGCTACGCAATTTCTGAATGGACCAACCCTGGTTTCACCTGCGGTTAACGCGGCCTCTCCCGCTCAAGTCCAGACTGCGGCCCCAGTGATTCAGGCGAGATTGCCGATCGCAGACACCAATTTTATTACCCAGGTGGTTCAAAATGTGGGTCCGGCGGTGGTCCGGATTAATGCCTCCCGTACTGTGACGACCCAAATTCCCGATGCCTTTAATGATCCATTTTTCCGGCAATTTTTTGGGTCCCGATTGCCGACTCAACCTCAAGAGCGGGTAGAGCGGGGGACGGGTTCTGGGTTTATTATTAGTAATGACGGCCAAATTCTCACCAATGCCCATGTTGTTGCCGGTGCGGATACGGTGGAAGTCACCCTCAAAGATGGTCGCTCGTTTACAGGTCGAGTCATGGGGACGGACCCGGTAACCGATGTGGCGGTGGTGAAAATTGAGGCGAATGATTTGCCGACAGCAGTTGTGGGAGACTCAGAGCAATTGCAACCCGGGGAATGGGCGATCGCGATCGGCAATCCCCTCGGGTTGGATAATACGGTGACTGTGGGCATTATTAGCGGTACCGGGCGATCGAGTTCTCAAGTCGGGGTCCCGGATAAGCGGGTCAACTTTATTCAAACCGATGCGGCGATTAATCCCGGTAACTCAGGCGGTCCCCTGCTCAATCAGCGCGGTGAAGTGATTGGCATGAATACCGCGATTATTCAAGGGGCTCAAGGTCTCGGATTTGCCATTCCCATTAATCGCGCTCAAGATATTGCTCAACAATTGATTGCTAATGGGGAAGTTCAACATCCCTATCTCGGCATTCAAATGGTGCAGTTGACTTCAGAACTGAAAAATGAAATTAACAATAATCCCAATGCCGGGTTAACGGTTACTGAAGATAAAGGGATTTTAATTGCTCAAGTTATGCCGGATTCTCCGGCGGTTCGCGGTGGACTCCGCGCCGGTGATGTGATTGTTTCGATTAATGGGGTACAGATGACGGATGCCAATGCTGTACAACAGCAAGTGGAACGGACTCGTGTCGGGGGCGAATTGCAAATGCAAGTGATTCGCAATGGTCAACCGATGACTTTGGCGGTACAACCCGGTGCTTTTCCTTCCCAAGCGAGTAATTAATTGGCACTCCAGTTAGTATTTCAATCATTTTTATCTGGCTCTGTTGGGGAAGCGTTTACAAGACTTCCCAGCAGAGCCAACTTTTTTAAAGCCGCTTGATATTCATTAAGAAGTGTTTGTAAGAAGCCATTGAATATTAAGTTTAAATAAGGCCGATCGCCGGTTAAGAGAGCGAAAGAAACGGTTGAGAGCGCTCTGATTAACCGGATGCCGTCACGACGCGATCGCGTCCTTGGGTCTTCCCCTGATATAACGCCGCATCCGCTGCTTGCATGAGCTGGTTTCCAGTTACCCCATGCTGGGGAAACACAGCCAATCCAACGGAAATACTTACCCCCGGAAGATCTTGAGATAAATAAGTCAATTTTAGACGTTTAACCTGTCTGCGTAGATGCTCCGCTTGTTGCTGAGTCTTTTCTAAAGATGCTTCGGGTAAAATGACCATAAACTCCTCTCCCCCATATCGACAAGGAATATCAAGGGCACCACTTTCAGTTTTGAGTAGCCATCCTAGTTCCCTTAAGACTACATCCCCCGCTTCATGTCCGTAGGTATCGTTGAATCCTTTAAAATGGTCAACATCCAGCATGATCAGACCCAGCGATCGCTCGGTCAGTTGAGCACGACACAGTTCTCGTTCTAAAGATTTGGCTAAATACCTGCGGTTAAATAAACCCGTTAACGGATCGCGAATACACTGCTCATGCAATAACTCTTCCATGAGATCGGAATGTTGGACGATCGTATCGAGCATGATTTCTAAATCGGCTTTTTCTCGGAGCAGGTTCGTCACCAGAAACTGGTAGGTGGATTCAGTCTGCTTGCGATCGCGCCGTTCGGCTTCCAATTTTTGGGTTAACTCGGAGACCAAAGCGCTCAGGGCCTGGGTATGGAGCATCAAGGTCTTTTGGTTACAAAGCAGTTTGGCCTTTTCCTGCTTAACTTTATCAAGTTTCAGGCGCAGCCTTTCCACCTCCCACAGAAGAGAGGTGTTGGGTTCTGGCTCATCTTCATCGTCTCGATAAAATGGGGTCTTGACACAAGTCAGGTTTCTCGATGGCTCAATTATCATGACGCGGGACTCCTTTAAACTTTTCTATTATATCTCGACTCTAAATGGAGTGTCATCCCTTTGATAGATGCAATTTTTTAAAAAATAGAGTATGCATTCTATTTTTGTGTGCCTGATTCCCGATTCCGTCCTTATAGGAACATCATAGTTCGGGCAGCCGTCAGCCGTTGGTATATTTGGAACCCCTTTATCAGATTTTTCCGGAAGTTTCTGGAAGCGTTGACCCACCCTTCTATGATTCCCCCTTTTCAACGGCTCAACTTCCGTTTAAAAAATCCCTTTATAACTAATTGCCTTCAGTTATGACACAAGACCCTAAAGCCGGTTATCTTCACTCCCCGGTTGAAGGGTTTTATCAGAAGTAATTAAACGGATTTTTGAGAAAATTCACCCCACCGACTCAAGCCAAAGGAAGAGAGAACTCAAACCGGCTGCCTTTTCCCACTTCACTCTCGACTTGCATCTGGCCCCCTTGGAGTTCCACTAACCGCCGAGAAATGGCTAAACCGATGCCGGTGCCATTGCTGCCACTGGACCTGCGCCAGAAGCGATCGAACACATGAGGCAGATCCTCTGGGGGGATACCGGACCCTGTATCAATCACGGCAATCCACAGATAACCCCCATTGGTCCAGGTTCGCAGACAAATCGAACCCGTCGCGGTATGACGCAAAGCATTCCCCAGAAGATTGACTAGCACTTGTTCTAAGCGATCGGGGTCCGCCATGACCCCCGGGAGTTGAGGAGGACAGTCTAATTGCAACACCAGGTTTTCTTCCACAATCCAATCGGAAAACCGTTCAATTAAGGTTTCCAATAAAGGACGCACATTCATTCGCTGCAAATCAATCGGCAAATAACCCGCTTCCGCTTTGGAGAGTTCCTGCAAGTCATTGACTAACCGTTCCAAACGCCGAGTTTCTTTGGCAAGACGGTGATAAATATCGGGGTCCGGTGGCAGGGTCCCATCTTCGAGTTGTTCCAAATTGCCCCGAATAATGGTTAAAGGGGTTCGCAATTCGTGAGTCAAATCGCTAATCAATTCCCGGCGTCGGTGCTCCACATTTTCGATACTGGCTGCCATGCGGTTAAAGCTGGCACTGAGGCGATTGAGTTCAGGAATTTCACTGGCAGGCATTCGTTGATGGAGTTCACCGGCGGCAAATTTTTGGGTGACTCGTTCCATGAGAGTCATGGGTTTAGTAATCCGTTTGGCAACAAAATAACTGAGTAAACCGGCCCCAGTAGTTCCGACAATTACGGACCAAAATGTGCCCCGATTCCAGGTGGTTTCAAAGACATCGACTAAAGAAGTGCGGACATAGTGAAGGTTAAATCCTTTGCCTTCAAGTTGTTGAAGGTGAACGATAAAGAAGCGGGGGGAGGAGAGTTTGCCGGTAATGACGAGGACGGTCACCCCAACCATTAAGACGAGGAGATGGGATAAAAATAAACGCGATCGCAATCCTATCTTAGCCATAGTTTTAAGCAACTTTTACCCGGTTTCTGACCCCAATTATGCAGGGTTTCAGCGTTGATAGGACTTCCGCATTGCCGCTATATCTGTAGTGACAATTCCCTTGGATGCCCCTACAGGGTTTCAGGTCCATTGCTTCGGTCCGGGCAGGGTGACTGCTCAGAGACCATCCCCGGGTGACGGGCGATCGCCTTTGGATGCTATTTTAGCGATTTTCATTGAAAGCCGATGGCGGGATTTGAACCCGCGACCGCCTGATTACGAATCAAGTGCTCTACCCCTGAGCTACATCGGCATGACTGACATTAGATGATTGTAGCAGGCTTTTTTTGAGTTGGCTAGAGGGTTTAGCAGATATTTTTCAGGAATTTTTTGAACCGTGACTAGGACGCCGGTATCGTCAAAGGAAGGTCCCAGTTGAGAAACCGGGTTTCGGGTCCCTTACCCCAGTTGAATGCAGAACTTTTTTGGGGGAAATCCCTGAGAAAAATTCCGGTGGGATTCAAAGGCGATCGCCTCAATGGTAGGATTTGGTCTAACCCAGTCCCACAAGTGCACAGATTGCTGTTGATCCCTTGCTAATGTTGACCTTAACCCACTGTTTGCCACCGGATCCCGAGGCGGCGATCGCCTTGACCCTTTCCCTCACCGCAGACGATCGCACTCGCAGTCGCCATCGATTTGAAACCGAAGAAGGAGAAGCGGTTCATCTCAAGTTACCCCGAGGGACCGTCTTGAGTCATGGCGACTGCCTCACCGATGACTCCGGGAACATCACGGTTCTCGTCACCGCCAAACCGGAACCCACCCTGATAGTTACTGCTCATACTCCCCTGGATTTATTACGCGCTGCTTATCATTTAGGAAATCGTCACGTTCCTTTAGAAATTAAACCGGATTATTTACGTTTGACTGTTGACCCAGTTTTAAAAACCCTGGTAGAACAATTAGGATTAACGGTTCAAGAAGAAACAGCTCCCTTTCATCCAGAACTAGGAGCTTATCACTCTCCTCATGGTCATTGACTGCGGTAAAAATAGATTGTTTATTCTTGAATTTACCGCCATAAGATACATTCTCAATCAACCCATTATCTGATATAATACTCTAATTTATGGTCACTAATTTTTCCTTGTTATCCTTGTTGCAACTGGCGAGTCCGGCGCTACCTGTAGGCGCTTATAGCTATTCTGAAGGACTGGAAATGTTAGTTGAACGCGGCATTGTCAACCGTGCAGAAACTCTCCAAAATTGGATTAATTGGGAATTGCAAGAAGGGGCAATTTCTTTAGATGGAGCGGTGATGGTGAGAGCCTCAAATGCAGCCAATACAGGCAACTGGCAGAAGGTCCAAGAGTGGAATCACTGGTCATCGGCAACCCGGGAAACGGAAGAATTGCGGCAACAGAGTTGGCAGATGGGAAATGCGTTACTGCGGTTATTGATGAACCTCTGGCCGGTAGAAGATAGAGTTGAACTCACCTCTTTGAGTGAGGAGGATTGTAATTTTGCGGTAGCCTTCGGGATTGCTGCTTCATATTGGCAGATTCCCCCGGATGTGGCTTTATTGGGATATTTACAGAGTTGGGCTTGTAATTTTATTGGGGCTGGGGTGAAACTGATTCCCCTGGGGCAAACCGCAGGGCAACAGCTATTATTTAACTTACAACCCAATTTGGTGAGGGCAGTTGAAACAATTTTGAGGCAAGAAGATGACGACCTCAGTAGTTGCACTTGGGGGCTAAGTTTAGCGAGTATGCAGCATGAAAGTCAATATTCACGATTGTTTAGGAGTTGAAACCGTGCAACAACTGATGGGGTTTTGAACTCTGCCGGTTTTTTTTAATTTTACCCTTTAAACTTTAACTTGATTATGAGTTCATTTCGTGTCGGAATTGCGGGTCCCGTTGGTTCAGGAAAAACGGCGTTAGTGGATGCCTTATGTAAGGCAATGCGCGATCGCTATAACTTGGCAGTAGTGACGAATGATATTTACACCCAAGAAGATGCTCAATTTTTAGTGCGATCGCAGGCCCTGGAAAAGGACCGAATTATGGGGGTAGAAACCGGCGGCTGTCCTCATACAGCAATTCGGGAAGATGCCTCGTTGAATTTAGCGGCGATCGCCCAACTGGAACGGAGGTTTTTGACCCTGGATTTGGTATTTGTAGAAAGTGGCGGGGATAATTTAGCGGCGACTTTTAGCCCGGAATTAGTCGATCTCACGATTTATGTGATTGATGTTGCCGCTGGGGATAAAATTCCCCGCAAGGGAGGGCCAGGAATTACCAAATCGGATTTGTTAGTGATTAATAAAATTGACCTGGCCCCTTTAGTGGGGGCAGATTTGGGGGTGATGGAACGGGATAGCCAAAAAATGCGCGGCAGTCGGCCCTTTACCTTTACCAATTTGAAGACCCAAGAAGGACTGCAAGCGGTGATTGATTTTATTGAGGCTAATCTGGTTTAAAAACTGGTAGTTTTGTGCCGGTACTGTAGCTCTATTTGAGACTAGGGTCAGGAATTTGATCGCACTTGATGCGATCAAATCCCTGGACTGATGCGTATCTTATGCCGGTGCTTAGAGGGTATGTTAAGGACCAGAAGGGTAACGTTACCCCCCAACCTCACAATTGTTAGAAATCGCAACATTGTCACAAATTGGCTCAGACTAAATATCAGAGGACTAAGGCTTGAATGCCTAGAAAATTTCTGTATCCAGAAATACAATTTGTTGCCGAGAAGATCGCTTTAATATCAAGGCTCTGATAGGAGCGAGTCAATGCCAGTAGGAGGAGAAAAATAGGATGACACATCGACTTGGACGGCGTAAATTTCTGCTTTATGGTACCGCTGCCCTAGGAAGCAGCATTTTGCTGAAAGCTTGTACCGAGGCCAATGTACCGGAAACGGATGCAGCAACTCCGGGGGCAGGTGGTGGCGTAGATACGATTAAGGTGGGAATCCTCCATTCCCTCAGTGGCACGATGGCGATTAGCGAACAAAGTGTCGTTGATGCCGAACAGTTGGCGATCGAGGAAATTAACAACGCTGGCGGGGTTCTCGGCAAGAAAATTCAGGCTGTTGTGGAAGATGGGGCGTCGGATTGGCCCACCTTTGCGGAAAAAGCCAGAAAACTGATTGATCGCGATAAAGTGGCGACGGTTTTTGGCTGCTGGACATCCGCCTCGCGCAAGGCCGTTTTGCCGGTGTTTGAGTCGAGTGGTCATATGTTATGGTATCCCGTGCAATATGAAGGGCAAGAATGCTCTAAGAATGTTTTCTATACCGGGGCAGCCCCTAATCAACAGATTGAACCGGCGGTGGATTGGCTGTTAGAAAATAAAGGCCAGCAATTCTTTCTAGTCGGGTCCGATTATGTGTTTCCCCGGACCGCCAATACGATTATTAAGGCTCAACTTGAAGCCAAAGGGGGACAAACCGTGGGAGAAGATTATATCCCCCTGGGTGGCACGGAAGTTACCGCAATTATTACCAAAATTCAAGCGGCTTTGCCTGATGGTGGCGTGATTTTTAATACCCTCAACGGGGACAGCAACGTGGCCTTTTTCAAACAGATGCAAGGGGCTGGGTTGACACCGGACAAATATCCCACCATGTCTGTGAGTATTGCGGAAGAAGAAGTGCGAGCGATCGGGACTGAATATCTCAAAGGTCATTATGCCGCTTGGAATTATTTCCAATCGGTCAATACCCCCGAAAACCAAAAGTTTGTTCAGGCATTTAAGTCAAAATACGGCCAAAATCGGGTGACCAATGACCCAATGGAAGCCGCTTACATTATGGTTTATTTGTGGAAACAAGCGGTGGAAAAAGCGGGAACGGCGGATGATATTGAGGCAGTCCGTAAAGCCGCTGTGGGACAAACCTTCCAAGCGCCAGGAGGTCTGGTTACCCTCCAAAATAACCATCACCTCTCAAAAACAGTCCGCATCGGTGAAATTGGGGATGATGGAATGTTTAAAATTGTCTCCGAAACCCCAGCCCCAGTTGACCCAATTCCTTGGAATCAATATGTGGCCGATACAAAGGGCTATTCTTGCAACTGGGAAGACCCCTCTAAAGGTGGCAAGTACCGGATGTAAAGATTGCTCAGGATGGGTAACGGTAATGTTGAGAGTTTAGAGGGGAAAAGCAAAAGACAATTTTGCTTAACCATAGGACTGGGTACCGTTTGAAATCTAAAGGCCAAGACACCGAGTTTCGGGCAAAAGAGAAAGTTACTCTTGGGTAAAAGGTTGTTCAGAAACTCGGTTTCTCAGTCATAGGAGAAAAGTTCTATTTCACCTCTAAACCCTACCCATTCATGGAAAATTCCCCGCTTCAGTGAAATAATTTAAGTCAACTCTAATGGCACTATTTTTACAAAGTCTGTTTAATGGCCTTAGCATTGGATCGGTTTTATTAATTGCTGCATTAGGATTAGCCATTGTCTTTGGCATTATGGGCGTAATTAATCTCGCTCATGGTGAATTGATGATGCTAGGAGCCTACACAACATTTGTGGTCCAAAATGTGTTTAGAGGATTTGGAGAACCCTGGTTTGGGTTCTATATTGTGGCTGCCCTTCCTCTGGCATTTTTGGTGGCGGGTGCAGCCGGTTTACTCCTAGAACGGGGGGTGATTCGCTATCTGTATGGCCGACCTTTGGAAACCCTCCTGGCAACCTGGGGGGTGAGCTTAATTTTGCAACAATTGGTCCGCAGTGTCAGTGGGGTGATCTGTATTCAAATTGGGCTGTTTTGTCTGCTATTTTTTGGCGGATTATGGGGGGTCAAGCGGCGTCCAGATTTTGAGCGGATTCGCAACGGGGCGATCGCCATTTTGCTGCCTCTTTCTGCTGGAATTACCGTAGCAGTCGGTTCGATTTTAGGGAAATCTGCTGGATTAGCCCTCACTCAACCCTGGTTTGGCGCACAAGGGGTGGATGTGACGGCACCGGGTTGGTTGCGCGGGGGGATTCCCATTGGCACATTCCAATTGCCTTATGTCCGGTTATTTATTATTGCCTTAACTGTGGTTTGTGTGGTCGGAATTTACCTGTTTTTGTTGCGATCGCCTTGGGGATTGCGAATTCGGGCCGTTACTCAAAATCGCAGCATGAGTGCTTGTCTAGGAATTCCCACTCAAAAAGTGGATGCGTTGACTTTTGCGATCGGTTCCGGATTAGCTGGAATTGCCGGTTGTGCCATTAGTTTGCTCGGTTCCGTTGGACCGAATACGGGCCAAAACTATATTGTGGATGCCTTTATGGTGGTGGTTGTCGGGGGAGTCGGGAAAATTATTGGAACCGTTGTCGCAGCCCTTGCCATTGGATTGGTGAACTACATTATTGGTTCAGGAATTTTCATTTCAATGGTTTCTCCCGACAGTGCTTTATTTAATTTCTTGACCTTTTTTGCTACCACGAGCATGGCAAGAGTGATGGTATTTGTGCTGATTATTCTGTTCTTACAACTCCGTCCAGCAGGACTGTTTCCTCAGAAGGGACGCACGGTCGATGCCTAGGTTTAGAGGTCAGTTAAACGAGGTAAAAAAAGCGGCATGAATAACGATAAATTTCCAGAGAAATGGGAAGATAAGAAAGATAAAGAGCGCTCAGAAAGTAAGAGTTGGATAGAAGGATTTATCGGGTTTAAAGACAAGGTTAATCAGGTTGCGAAGCGGAAACCGCGATTATTTGAACTTTCGGCGATTGGGGTCATGGCTTTAATCTTGATTGCCGTTATGCCGCTCATCTTGTCAGATTTTCGCTTGGATTTGTTGCATCGGTATTTAGCCTTGGCGATCGTTGCCTTGGGGATTGATTTGATTTGGGGTTATACGGGATTGCTGAGTTTGGGACATGGGATATTTTTTGCCCTTGGGGGATATGCGATCGCCATGCATATCAAATTACAAATTCCTGAAACTGCCAGCAGTCAACTTCCCGACTTCATGGGACTCTATGGAGTAACCGAACTGCCGTGGTTTTGGGGACCCTTTTCATCCTTTCCCGTCACGGCGATCGCCATCATCTTGATTCCCGGCATCCTCGCCGCCTTTCTCGGCTATCTCGTCTTCCGAAACCGCATCCGAGGCGTCTACTTCTCCATTCTCACCCAAGCCGCTACCATCGTCTTTTTTAACTTCTTCAACGGACAACAAAAACTCTTCAACGGCACTAACGGACTCACGGATTTTCAAACCCTGTTAGGATTTCCCATCTCTAACCCCAACACTCAATATGGGTTTTATGTAATCACCGTCATCCTGTTAGCCGCTTCCTATCTCCTCTGTCGCTGGTTAACCTCGGGACGCTTTGGACGCTTACTGATTGCCATTCGTGATGATGAAAGTCGCGTCCGGTTTTCCGGTTACAATCCCACCGGATATAAAGTCTTAGTCTTTGCAATTTCTGCCGCTTTAGCCGGACTCGGAGGCGCACTTTTTACCCTCAGAGCGGGTATCATTTCCCCCAGAGCAATGGATATTGCCTTTTCCATTGAAATGGTAATATGGGTTGCAGTCGGCGGTCGAGCCACCTTAATCGGAGCCATCCTTGGAGCCTTATTAGTCAACTACGGCAAAAGTTTCTTAAGTGAACAATTCCCCGAAATTTGGCTGTTTTTCCAAGGCGCACTCTTCCTCATTGTTGTCTTAGTTCTTCCCAATGGCATCGTGGGTTGGTTGCGGACCGAAGCGGGTAATTTCATTCGCCGAATTACCGGACATCCGCGATATGTGATTACCTATCCCCAGTTAGCAGAAGACCCGGAAATTCAACGGGAGCGTGAAACCCTGGAGCCTTAAAATCATCGACTCCTGATGAGTTGAGTTCGGAAATAGTCTAGTCATCAAGTGTCAGAGAGAGAGTCCGTGAACGAAAACATCTTAGAAATTGAAAATTTAACCGTTAGTTTTGACGGATTTAATGCCCTCAACCACTTGACATTCACCATGAATACGGGAGAGTTGCGGGTCATTATTGGTCCCAATGGGGCCGGAAAAACTACCTTTTTAGATGTGATTACCGGAAAAGTGAAACCCACCCAAGGGAAAGTTTTCTTTAAAGGGCGAAACCTCCGGAAATATTCTGAAGATAGTATCGCTCGGTTTGGCATTGGTCGCAAATTTCAAACTCCACGAGTTTATCTAAATCTCACCCCTCGGGAAAATTTAGAAATTTCCTGCAATCGGAATAAAAATGTATTTCAAACCTTATTCAAACCGACCCCGGCATCGGAGCATAATACGGTCAAAACCTTGCTGGAAACCATTGGTTTAGTCGCTAAAGCAGATATTGCCTCGGGATTACTTTCCCACGGGGAAAAGCAATGGCTAGAAATTGGGATGTTGCTGGCGCAATCTCCCGATTTACTCCTGGTTGATGAACCCGTAGCGGGTTTAACCGATGAAGAAACCGCTCTCACCGGGGAATTACTGATTTCCTTGGCCCAAAGTCATTCCATTATTGTGATTGAACATGATATGGAATTCGTGCGGCAAATCGCCCGAAAAGTGACGGTATTGCATGAGGGTTCGGTCCTCTGTGAAGGGAGTATCGAAGAGGTGCAAAATGACCCCAAAGTGATTCAAGTCTATTTGGGAAGTACGGAAGAACATGACAAATAAGCCAGATTAAGGCCCTATAAAAACTGAGAATAAAGTTGATGAATTCAATTGACAACTTGGAAAAATCCTACCTGACCGAACCCTCACCCCATCGGATGCTGCAAGTATCTGGATTGAATGTTTATTATGGGGAAAGTCACATTTTGCGGGATGTGGATTTGAACGTCTCCCCGGGACAAATGGTTTGCTTAATTGGACGGAATGGGGTCGGCAAAACCACTCTGTTAAAAACGATTATGGGATTACTGCAACCTCGCAAGGGACAAATCTATTTGGAGGGGCAACCCATCCTCGATAAATCGAGCGATCGCCGTGCTAAAATGGGCATTGGTTATGTCCCCCAAGGTCGGGAAATTATTCCCCGGTTGACGGTGAAAGAAAATTTAATTTTGGGGTTAGAAGCACGACCCACTCGGCCTAAAAATCTGGAAATTCCTGATGAAATATTTGAATTATTTCCGGTTTTAAACAAAATGTTGCATCGGATGGGCGGAGATTTGAGTGGGGGACAACAACAACAACTGGCGATCGCCCGCGCCTTGATGGGAAATCCTCGCTTACTCATCCTCGATGAACCCACGGAAGGGATTCAACCTTCGATTATTTTAGAAATTGAAGCAGCAGTGCGTCGGATTATCCAAACAAAAGGTATTTCAGTGCTGTTAGTAGAACAGCATTTGCATTTTGTCCGAGAAGCCGATTGGTATTATGCCATGCAAAAAGGAGGAATTGTTGCCTCGGGTTCTACTGAAGAACTCAGTAATGAAGTCATTCAACGATTCCTAGCGGTTTAATCCGAAAGTGGCAACAACCTGCGGGGGTTAAAACGATTGGTGGCCTCATACATCCAGTCGGTTTCAACTGACATCTTCCACCATTCTCAACAACCGGCGAGGGTTTAAACCTTTTAGCCTGTAGAGGCGCTTTTATAAGCGCCTCTACGGCGGGGGTTTAAACCCCCGCCTAATAGCTAAAGTCGGTTAAAAACCGACTGCAAGTCTGATACACTGGCGACAACCGGCGGAGGTTAAAACGATTGGCGGCCTCATAGCTTGCATTCGGTTTTTAACCGACTGCAAGTCTGATACAGTGGTGTTTTCAGTCGGTTTTTAACCGACTTGAGCTGTTAGGCCGCCAATCGTTTAAACCCCCGCTGCAAGTCTGATACAGTGGTGTTTTCAGTCGGTTTTTAACCGACTTGAGCTGTTAGGCCGCCAATCGTTTAAACCCCCGCCGGTTGTTGAGAATGGTGCAACAGGTCAGGTTTTTATAAACGATGACAACCGGATTTCTTGTCAAATAGCAGGGTATAGTAAAATTTGATGTAACCTGAATCCGAGAATCTGTGAGTAATAGTCAGACTGAAAATCAAGCCGTTAAAGGATGGCATGGCAGCTTAGAATTAGCTTATGCTCAATCGGGAACAGCCACCCAAATGGTATCGGCTAAGGCGACGGCCCCTCTCAAGATGCAGCGACCTTTTTATCCGGAAGGGGAAGGGGTTTGTCATAGTGTAATTTTGCATACTGCTGGGGGAATTGTGGGCGGTGATTCCCTGGGACAATCGATTCATCTTAAGGAAAATGCTCATGCCTTAATTACCACCGCAGCGGCGGCTAAGATTTATCGGAGTATGGGGGAAGTTGCACGGCAAACTATTCAGATTAAAGTAGATTCTGGGGCTTATTGTGAATGGCTTCCCCAGGAAAGTATTATTTTTAATGGGGCAATCTATCGCCAAGATTTACGGATTGAATTAGCCCCGAATGCCCGCTTTTTGTTGTGGGAAATTAACCGATTTGGACGGAGTGCCAGGGGGGAAACCTTTGTTCAGGGAAAGTGGCGATCGCAGACGGAAATCTGGCAAGAAGGTAGTCCCCTCTGGATCGATCGCCAACATCTCCAGGGGAGTGAATCCGCAGTTGCCTCGAACTCCGCTTTAGCCGGTTTCCCCATTGTGGCGACTCTCGCCTGGATTGGGGACCCGGTGACCCCGGAATTGGTTCAGGAAGCGCGATCGCTGTGGGACGCACGTTCCCGTTCCTCCTCGGGTGAAGCTGGCGTCACCAGGCTGACTCACGGATTATTATGTCGATATCGTGGATCTTCGACCCCCGAAGTGCGAAACTGGTTTAGTGAAGTTTGGCAACTCCTGCGCCTGAGTTTTATAGGCCGTCCGAGTTGTCCTCCGCGAGTTTGGCCGATTTGAAGGACTTATTATGCAACTTTCTCCCCAAGAAAAAGACAAATTATTGATTTTTACCGCCGCGTTAGTTGCCGAACGCCGTAAAAATCGCGGCTTACTTTTAAATTACCCCGAAGCGGTTGCCTATATTTCTGCTGCTATTTTAGAAGGGGCAAGAGATGGCAGAAGCGTCGCCGATTTGATGAGCTATGGTGCCACCTTACTCACCCGGGAGGAAGTGATGGAAGGCGTCCCGGAAATGGTGGCGGAAGTACAGGTGGAAGCAACGTTTCCTGATGGCACCAAATTGGTGACGGTTCACAATCCGATTCGATAAATTAAATCGATTTAATCTGAAATCCTACAGGTAAGAGGTAATGATGATTCCTGGAGAAATTATTGTTAAAACTGGAGAAATTGAGCTAAATGCGGGACGAAAAACTGTCCGATTGCAGGTAGCCAATGCAGGCGATCGCCCAATTCAAGTGGGTTCACATTATCATTTTTTTGAGGTCAATGAAGCCTTGAGTTTTGACCGAGATGCTGCCCGAGGAATGCACCTAAATATTCCCGCAGGAACTGCGGTGCGGTTTGAACCGGGAGATGAGCGAGAGGTGGAATTAGTTCCCTTTGTCGGCAGTCGTCAGGTGTATGGGTTCAATGGTCAAATTAATGGCCCATTGGACTCCTAATGCTCAAAGTCTGTAACCGTCACTACTACCATTGTTAAGAATTTCTTTTAAAGTGGAAGCAGTCCTCACTCTCACCCTGGTTCTTGCGGGAGTTCGGGGGAGAAAATGGGGAGAAATTTCCTCTAAAACTAGAAATATATAACTCATGGTAGATGTAAAATCGACGACACCGATTCATCAGGTTGTGATTGTGGGGGGTGGATTTGGGGGGCTTTATGCCGCCCAGTCCCTGGGTCGTGCTCCTGTCCAAGTCACCCTCATTGATAAACGGAATTTTCATTTATTTCAACCCCTGCTTTATCAAGTGGCAACGGGAACCCTTTCCCCGGCAGATATTGCCTCTCCCTTGCGGGGGGTTCTCAGTAAAAATAAGAATACCAAAGTGCTGCTGGAAGAAGCGGTGGATATTGACCCCGAACAGCAAACCTTGAAGTTGTTAGGGGAAGAAATTCGATATGATACGTTAATTGTTGCCACGGGGGTGAGTCATCATTATTTTGGCAATGACCACTGGGAAGACAAAGCGCCGGGGTTAAAAACCGTGGAAGATGCTTTAGAAATGCGGCGGCGAATTTTTATGGCATTTGAAGCGGCAGAGAAGGAAACGGACCCACAAAAACGCCAAGCTTGGTTAACTTTTGCGATCGCAGGAGGGGGACCGACGGGGGTGGAATTAGCCGGGGCGATCGCCGAATTGGCGCATAACACCTTAAAAGAAGATTTTCGCAATATTGACACCACGGAAGCGAAAATTTTGCTGTTAGAAGGGATGGATAGAATTCTACCGCCTTATCCCCCAGAATTGTCCGTGAAAGCGGAAAAATCTTTACATGAATTAGGGGTAACGGTACAAACCAATAGTTTGGTCACCAATGTCACAGAAGATGCGGTCACCGTCCGACGTAACGATGGGGAGGAAATCATTCCCACGCGCACTTTATTATGGGCGGCAGGGGTGAAAGCATCGGGAATGGGTGAAATTTTGGCCCAACGGACGGGAGTGGAACGCGATCGCGCTGGACGATTGATTGTGGAACCTGATTTAAGTTTACCGGGATATCCGAATATTTTTGCGATCGGGGATTTGGCCCATTTTGCTCATCAAGATGGCAAACCTTTACCCGGGGTTGCGCCGGTTGCCATGCAGGAAGGGGAATATGTCGCCAAGGTGATTCAACAGCGCTTCAAACAAAAGGAATATCCGCCCTTTCATTATGTAGATTTTGGCAGTTTAGCGGTGATTGGACGTCATGCAGCGGTTGTGGATTTAGGATTTATTCAATTTTCAGGCTTTATTGCATGGCTATTTTGGGTGTTTGTGCATATCTACTTCTTGATTGAATTTGACAATAAATTAATCGTGATGATTCAGTGGGGTTGGAACTATTTTACTCGCAAACGGGGGGCGCGATTAATTACCGGAGAAGAGGCCAAAATGTTAATTGAAATTGATGGTCGAGGGGACTATCATCTCCCGGAACTGGAAAAAGAAACCTTGGAAGTGTAATCTGTCACCTGCATTTTGTGCCGAGTGAGGAGAATCGGGCGGAATGACTCGAAAATCTGGCGATCGCAATATCACCCTAAGACACCCTATCAACAGGGCGATCGCCACTTTTTCAAAATACAATTTTATCCACAACCTCCATCGGTTCATCGTCATCGGATAAAATATCGAGTAGCCTATCCAGTTCGGTAATTTCCAACAGATAAATCACCGATCCTTTCAGGTTACACAAACTTAAACGGCGGCCTGTTTTTTTAGCCAGTTGATTGGCGCTGATTAATGCCATGAGTCCCGAATGACTCACCGTGGTGACTTCCCCTAAGTCAATAAACCAGCGATTGTATTTTTCCCAGGCTAAACGCGCGATATTTTGTTGAAGCATCGCCGCTGCTTTTAAGTCTAAATTCCCTTGGGGCTGAAGGACTACGTTCATACAAATTTCCTCGGGTGATGGGTCTGTATCTTTAGAATCGGCGAGAGTGCACGGGTTCACGCCCATTCCTGACTCTGCGTAAAAACACGAATGATTTCCCCTGACTTATGGTCAATATCCGTGATTTTGCGGGGATGTTGTGTGATGCAGAAACCTAGAAACAGCGATCATTTGGCCGAACTTCGGTGATCCCAATCACTGACAAGTAGCGACTATTCAACTATAAGAGGGGGTTTAACCCTCCAGGCTGTTTGCCACTACAGCAAAGAGCCTGACTTGTCCGGCTTTATCCAGTTCTGGAGTTGCTATCAGAAGGTCTTGTTAACTCCAGGAGGACGACAAATAGAGGCAATACCGACAGGTTGGCGCATTAGGCAGGAAGGGTGAGGGTGCGATCGCCGATGGGAATTTGAGGTACTCGTCCCCCCCCAAAATAAATCCGCTGAAAATAGCGATCGTACTGAGTCCCATTTCTGAGGCGATTAATTTTCACCCCACTGTAACCGCCTCGGGGAGTAGAATGAATGAATTGGGAATTGCCAATATAAATCCCCACATGAGTGGCTAACCGGCGATTTTCACTGAAAAAAACTAAATCCCCCGGTTGTAACTCATCCAGGTTTTGCAACGTTTCCGCCACAGGTTGAGAATAGAATTGTTGCTGATAGGCATCCCGAGGTAAGTAAAAATTTCCCTCGCGAAAAACCGTCTGGACGAAGCCGCTACAGTCGAGACGATTGCCGACGGTTCCCCCCCATAAGTAAGACCCACCTCCATATTTTTTCTGCGGCATAAATTGTTGAGCAACTTGAATCAGGGGAGTTTTATCCGAGAGCAATTGAGGAGAAATTACCTGGGAATTTGACAATTGCAGAGTGCGATTATCCGGCAATCTGACGGTGATTTTATCCCCGGAAGTTTCTGGAAGAACTACAGGGAGGCGAGTTCCTAAATACAGGGGTTGGGGTTGAGAAATCGTCTCGGTGAGTTGCACTTTCGGGGCATTGAGCCAAGCCTCAAAGGTCGGGCGATCGCATTCCAGCAAATCTTGCCGTTGAATCCAAGCCAGATATCCATCATCTTCTATTCTGACTCGCACAAATTTACCATCGGCACTATAATCTAATAGCCTGAGCGCAGTTCCCATCCGCACTTGGGTGGCTAAGTCGCGAATTTCTAGGGTCGGTTTGGTATAGAGATTGCTAAAAGTTTTGACCGTAATGCCATAATCTAAATCAATATCAGAATAGGGGAAAATTGCCAAATGGGATTCCGCCCCATTGGGAAAAGTTTCGAGAGCTAATCTTTCAATTAAATCCCGTTCTGGGGCCGTTAAAACTTTCCCATTTAACACGGGAATGTTGCTACCGGAAGTGATGCTAACCTGGAAGACGGTATCTCGCTCAATGCGAGCAGAAGGTTCTAATCGGGTAATCCTTCCCGATTGTTGAGGAGCAATATCAAAAAAGACTTCTCGGCGATGGAGTTGCTGTTGTAAAAGCTGTTCCATCTGCGGAGTCAATCGATTCACAAAGGTTTGGATATCGGCGGGAACAGCGTTTCCGGGACTGGATAAACTGACGGCGATTAAAAAGGTTAATAATCCGATCCAAAAAGTGGTGATTTTGAGCTTAAATGGGTTCAATTTCATCGGGATTCTGTTGTTTTGCAGCAGCAACTGAAGCTCATGCCTAGCCGCTGTTTTAGGTTTCCGGAAGCATCTCAATTTTGCCTAAAAACCGCTCGGACCTTTCCCCCCTGCCCTTGTAGGGGAGGGGGGAATTTTATGTCTTTCTCCCCCTGCCCTCAAAGGGAAGGGGGCTGGGGGGTTAGGTCTCTTTTCAAAATTGAGGTCCTCCCCTGTTTCAAGCCCTCACTCGCGAATCCGGATAGCCTATTTCTGAATGAGGTGGGAGTCGCTTGTGTGGGAAGGAAGCTTCCCTCGCGATAGCCTTCTCTTAGCTGCGGTGGGTTATAAAGGTCAGCATCGTATTCCGGGATACAATAAGTAGAGATTCTTTATCCCGTTATCTTGATGATTTATGTTCAAGAACGCGATCGCCAGTATGGTTATGCACTTGGTCAAACAGGTCCCTCTACGTCGGGTTTTAATTGTTCCTTTTGTGCTGCAAATTGTGTTGGCGGTGGGGTTGACGGGATATCTCTCTTATCGGAACAGTCAAGAGGCGATCGCCCAACTGGCTTACCAGTTGATGGATGAAGTCAGCGATCGCCTCAAACAACAACTCACCCAACATCTGGCTATTCCCCACCAAATCAATCGCATCAATGCCGAAACGGTTCGCAACGGTCAACTCAATCTGGCGGATCCGGAGGACCTTGAACGCCATCTCTTTCAACAGATCCAGGTGTTTAAAGAGGTCAGCCACATTTTAGTGGGCACAGAACAGGGAGTATTGCGAATTGCCTCTTCTTATCCCGTCTGGGGAATGCTGATGTCAGATCCCCTCGAAGAGAACTTAATCTATTATTATCGGCTCGGGCAGGATGGTAAAAAAACTTATTTGATTGACTCCTGGAGGCAACCGCCAGTCCAGCAGCGTCCCTGGTATCGTCGAGCCGTGGAGGCAGCTCAACCCACTTGGGTGCCTATTTTTGAGGTAGGGAATGGTTCGGACCTCTCCCTGAATGCGAGTTATCCCCTCTATGATCCTCAGAGTGGGAAACTCCTGGGGGTGTTTTCTGCCGCCTCTGATCTTTCGTTGATTCCTGAATTCCTCGCCAAGTTGAGGGTTGGGAACAAGGGACGAGTGTTTATCATGGAACGGAATGGGTTGCTCGTCGGCAGTTCCAACTTGGAACTCCCCTATCGCATCCGGGAGGACAATCAAACTCAACGGTTGCAACGACTTCAGGGGATAGAGAGTCAAGACCCTTTGGTTCAAAAAACCAGTGAATATTTGCGATCGCACTGGACCCATTGGCAGACCCTGAAGAAACCTGAACACTTAGAGTTTCGCATCGCCGGAAATCTTCATTATTTACAACTGGTTCCTTTCCAGGATGACTTGGGGTTAGATTGGCTGATTGCCGTGGTGATTCCTGCGGAGGATTTTATGCAGGACATTGAGGAGAACACTCGTCTGATGGTTTTTCTTTGTATTCTGGCCCTGTTTGGGGCGATCGGCTGCGGACTGATGACCGCTGCCTGGATCACCGAACCGATTTTATCCCTCAATTTAGCCGCGAAGGATATAGCTAAAGGAGAACGGCACAAACCCGTCAAAATCTCTGAGATTCATGAAGTGGGAGAATTAGCCCTTTCCTTTAATCAAATGGCACTCCAACTCCAAAACTCCTTAGCGGAACTGCAAACCTTAAATCAGGCCCTTTCCCAGAGTGAACGCCGCTTGCATGACTTTCTGGAAGCCTTGCCTGTGGGGGTGACGGTGATGAATCCCGATGGCAGTCTGGCCTATGTTAATCCCACGGGAGAACGCTTATTTAGAAAGGGAATTGTTGCCGATATCACCGCCAAAGATTTATCAAAAACCTATCAAGTCTATCGGACAGGAACCGATGAACTTTACCCCACAGAACAACTTCCAGGCATCCGGGCATTACAGGGGGAAACCGTGATGGTTGATGATTTAGAAATCCGCTTTGATGCGGAGCCAATTGTTCCTTTGAAAGTTTATTCAATCCCAATTTATAACTCTAAAGGAGAGATTATTTATTCTATTAATGCTTATGAAGATATTAGGGAAATTCAGCAAGCGAAATCTGTTTTGAACGATTATAATCGAGTTTTGAAACAACAAGTTGAAGAACGAACGGCTGAATTAATGGCGGCCAAAGAAGCGGCGGAAATTGCGAATCGGGCGAAAAGCCGCTTTTTAGCTAATATGAGCCATGAATTGCGAACCCCCCTGAATGCGATTCTCGGTTTTACTCACTTGATCGGACGCCATCCCACCTTACCGGCGGAATGTCGAGAACAGACTGAGATTATTCGGCGCAGTGGTCAACATCTGTTAACCCTGATTAATGATGTTTTAGATATGGCGAAGATTGAATCGGGACGCATCAGTGTGACGGAAACCCGTTTTGATTTGTATGGCTTACTCGATGATGTGAAATCGATGTTTTGCTTTAAAGCCCAGGAAAAAAGATTGCAGATTTCTGTAAAGTACGGTCCCGAGGTTCCGCGATATTTACAGACCGATGAAATGAAACTGCGACAGGTGTTGATTAATTTAGTGGGAAATGCCATAAAGTTTACCCAAACCGGGGGGGTGGGTTTATGGGTGAGACGATGGAGTGCGGATCAGGAATCGGGGACGGTTTTGGACAATCAAGGGGGGGTGATTTCCGGGCTTCCTGGGAATATGTTGGCCTTTGAAGTGAGAGATACGGGACCGGGAATTGCCAAGGAAGATATCGAGAATCTCTTTGATGCCTTCGTACAAACCAAAAGCGGATCTATCTCTGCGGAAGGAACGGGACTGGGATTACCGATCTCGCGGAAGTTCGTCCAACTGATGGGAGGGGAGATCACCCTAGAATCTGAACTGGGACGGGGTAGTTGCTTCACGGTTTATCTGCCGGTGAAGGAAGTCTCGGAAATCCCCGAAGCGACTCCAGAGACTGCACCCCGTCCAGTGGCCCTGGCCCCGAACCAACCCCGGTATCGGATTGCGATTGTGGATGATCAATTAGATAGTCGGCAACTGTTAGTTGCGTTGTTGTCTCCCTTCGGCTTTGAACTGCGGGAAGCGACGAATGGGCAAGAGGCGATCGCCCTGTGGTCAGAATGGTATCCCCATCTGATGTTTATAGATATGCAGATGCCGGTCCTGGATGGTTATCAAGCCACCCAGCAGATTAAAGAGATGGCCGGCGATCAGGAAACTGTGATTATTGCGGTTACCGCGAGTATCCTCTCCTCAGAAACAGCCAGTATCCTTTCGGCAGGATGCGATGATTGGATTCGCAAACCCTTTCCTGAATCCGTTATCTTTGAGACAATACAGAACTATATCGGTGCGCGCTTTATTTATGAAGAAAAATCCCATCCAGAGTCCTCTTTCTTCACGCCCCCGATATTACTCAATCCAGCATTGCTGTCGGACTGGCCTTCAGGGATTCTCGAAGAACTGGAACGGGCAGTAGTCTGTATTGATGTAGCGGGGATGAACCAGGCGATCGCCCAAATTGCCCTCCATCCCCCCGAGGAAAATGCCGCGATCGCAAAGGCCCTGAAACAGTGGGTCGATGAATTTGATTATCCGAGTATTTTGTCATTTATTCGTCCGAGTCAATTATAAAAATGAACAGCGCTCAACCTGCCGATAATATATTAGTCGTAGACGATACCCCGGAAAATCTCCGCCTGTTAACCCAAGTCTTATCCCAGCGGGGGTATGTGGTTCGGCCAGTCCTAGAGGGGAAATCCGCGATCGCCGCTGCCCTTGTGCATCCCCCGGACCTCATTTTGCTGGATATTTTAATGCCCCAACCCGATGGCTATGAAGTCTGCCAACTCCTGAAATCTGACCCCAGGACGCGGGATATTCCGATTATTTTTCTCACGGCTTTAAGTGATGCCCTGGATAAAGTCAAAGCCTTTTCCCTGGGGGCAGTGGATTATATTACCAAACCCTTTGAAGTCGAAGAAGTCATTGCCCGAATTGAAAATCAACTGCGCTTGCGATCGCTACAAAAAGAACTGGAAGCCAAAAATCATCACCTCCAACAAGAAATCCAAAATCGTTTATTAGCAGAAACTGCCCTCCTAGACCGGGCCGAAGAACTTCGCATCCAAAACACCCTCTTAACCGACCTCGCCAGAAGTCCCGACCTCTATCAGGGAGATAAGACAGCCGCCTTTCACAAACTCATCGCTGCGGCGGTCAACTATTTAGACCTCGATCGCGCGGGGGTGTGGTTGTATGACGAACCGGGAACAAGACTGGAACGATTCGCCCACTTTGAAAAAAATTTAGAAGGCATTGAGGCAGTCAATCCCGATCTCCTCGCCGAGTATTTAGTCTCCCTACAAACCGCCTCCACAGACTCCCTCACCTTTGTCTGCCACTTCGACTCGCAGAACTCCATCTCCTGTGTCCCCCAACCCCGATCAATGGGTTGCCTTTCCCTGGCCCCGATCCGCCAGGACGGTCAAACCATTGGACTCTTAGAAAGTGCCCGGTTCACCCCCGATCGCCTCTGGACCCCGGAGGAGGAGAACTTCATTCGGTCCCTGGCGGACCTGGCTGCGGTTACGTTGCAAGGGGCCAAACGACAACAGGCCGATCGCCAGCGTCAGATCACAGAAGAAAAATTTTCCTTAGCCTTTCGCGCTTCTCCTGATGCGATCGCCATCCTTTCTTGGCCGGAATGCCGGTATTTAGAAGTCAACGACGGGTTTTGTCAGCAACGGGGCTATTCTCGTACAGAAATTCTCGGGAAAACTTCTGAAGAACTCAATTTTATTGTCAATCCAGAAGCCGCTACCGCCATTCGGGAGCAATTTCGCCAGCAACGCAGCCTGACCAACATAGAAACCCAAATTCGCACCCAAACCGGGGAAATCAAAACCGTTTTGATCTGTTCGGAATTCGTTGAGATGGATGGGAATCCCGGCATTTTAACCTTTAGTAAAGATATCACCGATCGCGAACGAAACCGACTCGCGATCGAACAACAATTACATCGGAGTAATCTGCTGCGGGAAATCACTGAGCGCATTCGCAGCGAAATCCAAACCCAGCAAGTCTTTGAGACTGCTGCAAATGCGATCGGACGAGCTTTTAAAGTCTGTCGTTGCTTGATTCATACCTGTGTAGAGGAACCGGTGCCGATGATTCCCGTAATCGGTGAATATTTAAGCCCGGGTCATTCCTCCCTCAAACCCCGAACTATTTACCTGGCAGACAATCCGGGCTTAGAACGGTTGCTCTTTGAGGAACGGGCGATCGCCTACGATGATGTCAATACCGACCCCAGGCTGGAGAGTGCCAATTCCCTGCATCGACAAGTCACCATCAAGTCGATGCTATCCGTGGGGATTTTTTATCAAGGTCAAGCCAATGGGATTATCAGTTTGCACCAGTGCGATCGCTTTCGTCAGTGGACCGCACAAGAGATAGAACTGATCGAGGCGATCGCCGCGCAACTGGGAATTGCGATCGCCCAAGCCCGACTCCTGGAAGAGGAAAAACAAGCCCGCCTCGCCTTTGAGCAGCAAAATATCCAGTTACAACGAGAAATCACTGAGCGCCGCATCACCCAAGAAGCCCTCCGGCACAGCGAACAGAAATATCGAGCCCTGGTGGATGCCTCACAAGATGTCATTTGGTCTATAGATATCCGAGGCTGTTATACATTTATTAATCCAGCAGTGGAAAAAATTTACGGTTATACTCCCACCGCAACCCTCGGCTGCAAATTAACTCAATTTGTCGCCCCGGAATACCGCAAGCAGGAAAGAAAGCTCCTGGAACGGCTGCTGCAAGAGGGAGAACCCCTGCTTCAACATGAAACCCGCTATCAGCGTCAAGACGGCAAACAGATTTACGTCCTGGTGAATGCGATCGCCTTACGCGACTCGGAAGGGCGGATTCGCGGGGCCACCGGAACCACCATCGATATCACCGAACGCCGACAGCAGGAAGAAGCCTTACGAGCAATGGTAGAAGGCAGTGCTGCCGCCGGTGGCATGGAATACTTCCGGTCCTGTGTTCGGTCCATCGCCAAGGTGCTGCAAGTCAAATATGCCCTCCTTGCGGAATATAGCAACTCGACCCAAAATCGGGTCCGTTCCCTGGCCTTTTGGACCGGCAGTAGCTGGAGTGCACCCATCGAGTATGAACTCCCAGGAACCCCCTGTGAGGTGGTGCTGAAAACGAGCCAAACCTGTTATTATTCCCAATCTCTCCAGAATCTATTTCCCTCGGATCTCGGCTTAGTTACTCTCAATGCCGAGAGTTATCTGGGTTTACCCATCCAAACGGCCCAGGGGGAAATCTTAGGCTATCTGGCGATCCTTGATGACAAACCCATGTTTGCCACGGCTCACACTGAATCCATTTTAAAACTTTTTGCCGATCGCGCTGCTGTGGAAATCCAACGCCTGAAATCCGAGCAAGCCCTGCAACAAAGTGAGCAACGATTCCGGGCCATTTTCCACTCTATGTTCCAATTTATCGGCCTGCTCAACCCCGATGGCACCGTCTTGGAACTGAATCAAACCGCCCTAGATTTTATCGGCTTAGAACAGGCCCAAGTGGTCGGTCAACCCTTCTGGGAACTGCCTTGGTGGAATCGCTCAGCGGCACTGCAACAGCAACTCAAGGAGGCCACATCCCAGGCATCCCAGGGGGAGTTTATCCGCTACCAAGTCGAAGCCACAGGGGTTCAAGGGATAACCATCACCCTGGACTTTTCCCTGAAACCCGTCCTGGACGAACAGGGGAGGGTAATCTTGCTGATCCCCGAAGGACGAGACATCAGCGATCGCGTTTCGGCGCAAGTCCAGTTACAACGGACCACGGAACGCTTGCAATACTTGCTCAGTTCCAGTCCAGCAATTATCTATAGTGCGAAAATTTTCGGCGACTATCGCCCCACCTTTATGAGTGAAAATGTTCAGATTATCTTGGGGTATGAAGCGCGGGAATTTTTAGAAAACCCCACGTTTTGGCGCGATCGGATTCATCCAGAAGACCGCGATCGCCTCTTCGGTAAAATCTCCACCCTCGTCTCCCAACGCAGTGTGAGCGAGGAATATCGCTTTCTCCATGCCGATGGCACCTATCACTGGGTGGACGATCGCATGAGATTAGTCCGAGATGAAACCGGCAATGCCACAGAATGCGTCGGGTATTGGATCGATATCACAGAGCGTAAAATCGCCCAACAGGCATTCCAGGCATCAGTGCGGCGCTATCAAACCTTAGCAGAAGCCTCTCCCGTGGGGATTTTCCACACCGATGCCGAAGGCAACTGTCTCTATGTGAATCAACGCTGGTGTGAAATTACTGGACTATCCCTGGCTGAATCTCTAGGACCGGGATGGATGAGTACCTTGCACCCGGAAGACCGCAGTCGCGTGAGTCAAGAGTGTCATACCGCCTCGGAAAATCAAGTCCCGTTTAAGTCCGAGTATCGGTTCTTGCGTCCTGATGGAAAAATTACCTGGGTCATGGGTCAGACGATCGCCGAAATCAATCCCGACGGGACTCTAAAAGGATACATTGGCACGATTTCCGATATCAGCGATCGCAAACTTGCCGAAAATGAACTCTTAGAACGATCAGAACGCGATCGGGCCATTTTTATCTTGTTCCAACGGATGCGCCAAACCTTGGAACTAGACCAGATTTTCGCCGCCACAACGGAGGATTTGCGACAACTCCTAGAAAGCGATCGGGTCGTCGTCTATCGTTGTCCTCCTGAACCGGATATGAACTCGATCTGGGAGTCCGTGGGTCAAGAATGGGTCCCCCTGTTGGCGGCACCGGATGGGAAACCCCCAGAGAAACACCTCCGGGATCAAGGGTTGAGGGATGCTGAAGCGGCTTTGAAGGCCTGGAACTTGACCCTGGAAGCCCGGGACCAACGCGATCGCCAACCCGGCCCCCTCTATCCCCACCCGTCGGATTTCCCCGGGCTGGTGATCCCCGACCTTACCCAGGCCCCTGTAAACCCCGACGAACTCTCCCATCTGTCTCGATTGCAAGCGCAAGCCTATCTGATCGTCCCGATTTTTGCCCATAATCAACTGTGGGGACTGTTGGCGATTTATCAAAATAGCGGTCCGCGCGATTGGAAACAAGCCGATGTAAATATTGCCATCCAAATTGCCACGCAATTAGGGGTAGCCTTGCAGCAAGCGCAACTGCTCGAACGGACGCAAAAGCAAGCTCAGGCCCTACAAAAAGCGGCGATCGCTGCTGATACCGCCAACCGTGCCAAAAGTGAGTTTCTGGCGAATATGAGTCACGAATTGCGGACTCCCTTGAATGCTATCCTTGGCTTTTCCCAGGTGATGACCCGCGATGCTTCTTTAAACAGCCAACAGGGGGAGCAATTACGGATTATTAATCGCGCTGGGGAACATCTGCTGGATTTAATTAATGACATTTTGGAAATGTCTAAAATTGAAGCAGGCCGCACGGGGTTTCATGAAGTCAGTTTCGACCTCTTGGATTTGCTGGAAAACCTGGAAACCATGTTGCGACTCAAGGCTAAATCTAAAGGGTTACAACTTGATTTTGAAATTGATTCCCAAGTGCCACAGTTTATCAGCACCGATGAAGGAAAACTGCGTCAGGTGTTACTTAATATTTTGGGGAATGCGATTAAATTTACCAAAACTGGGGGGGTTTTCCTGCGGGTCCGGGCTCTCCCCGACGAGGGGACGCCACCGGGGGAAACGGTTCTAGGCGATCGCCTCAAGAAACTTTACTTTGAAATCGAAGACACAGGTCCGGGAATTGCGGCTCACGAGATGCACCGGCTATTTGAACCCTTTTCCCAAACCGAAAGCGGGATAAAATCGGGACAAGGCACGGGTCTGGGGTTACCGATTAGCCAGAAATTTGTGGAACTGATGGGGGGACAGATTCAGGTTCGCAGTACCCCGAATAAAGGCACGGTGTTTTCCTTTGAATTGACCCCCGGTCAAGGGGAACCTGTGCCTTGTCCCCAGAGACGAACCAAACCCCGGGCGATCGCCTTAGCACCCAATCAGCCGGAATACCGGATCTTAGCCGTCGATGATGCCTTTGAAAGCCGTCTGCTGCTGATTACCCTGTTCTCCGGATTAGGGTTTTCCGTCCGGGGTGCAGCCACGGGTCGCGAGGCCCTGGAAATTTGGGAAAACTGGGACCCCCATTTAATTTGGATGGATATGAGGATGCCGGACATGGATGGGTTTCAAGCGACTCGACTGATTAAAGCCACCCCAAAGGGGCAAAACACCGTCGTGATTGCTTTAACCGCGAGTGCTTTTGAAGAAGACCGTCAACTGGTGCTTGCTGCCGGATGCAATGATTTTATTCACAAGCCTTTTCGGGAAGAAGTTTTGCTCTCCAAGGTGGTTGAGCATATAGGGGTACGATATATTTATGATGAGCCATTAGAGTCAGACTCCCACAACAGGATTCAAGGTGCAACGGAGGATTCAGCCTTTATTCTTGAGCCTCAATCTTTCCAAGTCATGCCCCGGGATTGGGTGGTGCGCGTTTATGATGCAGCCTGCCAATGTAGTGATGATATGATTTTAGAGTTAATTGAGGAAATTCCCCCAGAAAATGCTCCGTTCGCCAAGGCACTGACGGAACTGGCCAATAACTTTCAATTTGAAACAGTCATGGCATTTATTAAACAGGAGACATCATGAATTCGGCATCCCAGGAGCATACCCACAAAGATATTTTAATTGTTGATGATACCCCGGTCAATCTCCGAGTCCTGGCTAAAATACTCAGCGATCGCGGCTATAAAGTCCGCAAAGCCCTAAATGGTCAAATTGCTCTGACTGCTTGTCAAACGCTGTTACCCGATGTCATTTTACTGGATATTATGATGCCGGATATGGATGGTTATGAGGTTTGTCAACGGCTGAAATCTGACCCCAAAACTCAGGATATTCCGATAATTTTTATCAGCGCCCTGGAGGATGAATGGGATAAGGTCAAAGCTTTTAAAAGTGGGGGGTCTGATTATATTACCAAACCCTTTCAGATTGAAGAGGTCCTCGCCCGAGTTAAACATCACCTAACCATTCAACAACTCCAATATCAACTCAAGATCCAAAATGCAGAATTGCAAGCTTTAAATGAGCAACTGGTGCGGTCTAATCTGGAACTGGAGCAATTTGCTCATGTGGCATCTCATGATTTACAATCTCCCCTCCAAGTGATTATAGGCAATGCGGATTTGCTCACTTGGAAATATGAACAGCAACTCGGTCCCGATGGCGATCGCTATCTGACAAATATTATTGATGCTTCCGGGAGAATGACCCAACTGATTCAGGACTTACTGACCTACTCTAAAGTCGGCATTCCCCCCCTAGCCCAAAGTTTTGAATCCATTGATTCCAACTTTGTGTTAGAAGAAGCTTTGGCTAATTTAAGTGGAGAAATTTCCAAAAGTGGATCGATTATTACCCATTCCCACCTGCCCACCGTCCGGGGAAACGAAAGTCAATTGATGCAGCTCTTTCAAAATATAATGGCTAACGCTATTAAGTTTCGACTCCCGGATGTTTCTCCCAAAATTGAGGTTTCCTGTAATCAGAATAATCGGGAAGAATGGCAGTTTGAAATCCGGGATAATGGCATTGGCATCGACCCGGACCAAGGCGATCGCATCTTTGAGGCATTTTATCGCCTCCATTCCTACGATGAATATCCGGGGACCGGCATTGGGTTAACCCTCTGCAAAAAAATCGTCGAACGTCACGGGGGTAGACTCTGGTTTGATTCCATTAAGGGGGAGGGAACCTCATTTTATTTTACCCTCCCTGCCCTAAAATCCTGAACCGACAAGGGTGATTGTTCAAGATTTATTCGGTAATGCTTCGCATCCATTGGGTTGAGTTACTATTCAATTCATACCCTTTCAACCTTTCCGACCGATGACTTCTTAAGTTAACCACCTGGACCAATCAATTGTTTAAAAAGGGGGAGATAGCCAGCATGAAAAAAACAATAAAATTCAGGGGTAAGCTATCACCAGCTCTATCTATCCTAGTTACCGTCAATCCAGAAGGGTTCACACCATTGGCATCCGCACTAAATCGGCTCAATCCTGGGCAGTTTTAATCATACAAAGGATGCACAGATTATGATTGAAGGATTAGATACCCCATGCAAAGGAAACATTCTGCTCGTCGATGACAACGCGAATAATTTGCGGGTCTTATCTTCTATTTTAACCAAGCATGGCTATTATATTCGTAAAGCCTTGAATGGAGAAATGGCGATTACTGCGGCCCACGCCTTAATCCCCGATTTAATTCTCCTGGATATTAATATGCCCTCCATGAACGGGTATGAAGTTTGTACCGCTTTAAAACAATCCGAAAAAACTCGCCATATTCCAATTATTTTTATCAGTGTTTTAGATAATGTTTTAGATAAAGTAAAAGCCTTTCAAGTGGGGGGGATTGATTATATTACCAAACCCTTTCAGCTAGAAGAAGTTATTGCTCGTATTGAAAATCAACTCAAAATTAAACGCTTGCAAGCAGAACTCCAAGAAAAGAATCGAATTTTAGAAGAAAAAAATATCCTGCTAAGGACTGAAATTGAACAGCGTAAAAATGCAGAAAATGCTTTAAAGAAAGCCAATCTTAAATTACAAAAACTAGCCTGTATAGACGGTTTGACAAAAGTCTCAAATCGCCGTAAATTTGATGAATATTTTAAACAAGAATGGGTTCGCCTAGTGCGACAAAATCATCCTTTATCCTTAATTTTATGCGATATTGACTATTTTAAAGCCTATAACGATACTTATGGCCATCCCGCCGGAGATGAGTGTTTAAAACAGGTTGCCCAAGCCATTTCTCAGGCAGTCAAACGTCCAGCAGATTTGGTGGCCCGCTATGGCGGTGAAGAATTTGCCGTCATTCTTCCCCATACCAATTCCCTTGGAGCCTTATCCGTCGCCCGCAACATTCAGCATAAAATACAGCAGCTAGATATTAAACATTGTGCATCTGATGTCTGCAATATCGTGACCATCAGTCTTGGAATTTGTACGATGATTCCAACCGGAGAAGAATCCCTAGATTCCTTGATTTTGAGCGCCGACAAAGCCCTCTATCAAGCCAAGCAAACCGGAAGAAATTGCTATTGTACTTACCTACATCAACCGGAGGGGGAATCGTTTAAATGTGGGAATTTTCAATGTGAATTGCTCGAACAGACAGAAGAATAGTCTGTGTTTTGTCAAATGAAACAAGTCCTCATCTCGGGTGATTTCCTCGTTAATTGGGCCTAATTTCCCGAGAGTCAGCAAGAAATGCTGTTGTCTTCCCTCTAGTGTAAAGCTTAGGGATTCGGCATAATCTCCTCGACAATTTTTTTAAAGTTTGATAGACTGAAGCGCATTAAGTTTTTCAAATTTTATGGATTGAGAGATCCTTTATAATCTGATGAATAAAAATAACATGAGTCCGGACGAACCCGCAGATATTCTGATTGTTGATGATACCCCCGCTAATCTCCGGCTTTTGTCCATGATTCTCAGCCGCAAAGGTTATCGGGTTCGTAAGGCTATCTCCCCTCATCTGGCACTGAATGCGGTAGAACTCAGTTTACCTCACTTGATTTTGCTGGATATTAATATGCCAGAGATGAATGGGTATCAGGTTTGTTCCAAGCTCAAGGCAAATCCTCAGACTCGGGAAGTTCCGATTATTTTTATTAGTGCGCTCGATGATGTTTTTGACAAAATCAAAGCCTTTGAAGTGGGAGGGAATGATTATATTACCAAACCGTTTCAGGATGCCGAAGTTTTAATCCGCGTGGAGCATCAATTAAAGTTGCGATCGCTGCAAATGGAGTTACTAGATAAAAATCGGATATTAGAACAAACTTTAACGGAACTTAAACAGGCCCAAAATCACATCATTCAAAATGAAAAAATGGTGAGTCTGGGCCAACTCGTGGCCGGAGTTTGCCACGAAATCAACAATCCGGTTAATTTTATTTGGGGCAATCTGATTTATGTCAAAACTTATGTAAAGCAATTATTAGGGTTGCTCCAGGAGTATCGTCAGGCATTAGGCTCAATCCCCCAGGAAATTCAACAACTTGAAGAAGACATAGAATTAGACTTTCTAGTGGAGGATTTCCCCAAATTGGTGAGTTCTATGCAAGGGGGAGCCGAACGGATCCGCAAGATTGTGGAATCTCTGCGAAATTTCTCCAGACTGGATGAAGCAGAACTCAAATCCGTGGATCTCCATGAAGGATTGGAGAGCACGTTAATGATGTTAGGGCATCGCCTAGAACCTTGTGGCGATCGCCGGGGAATTACCGTGATCAAAAACTATGCTCAACTCCCCTTCGTCCGTTGCTATGCCGCTCAACTCAATCAGGTTTTTATGAATCTGCTCACCAATGCGATCGATGCCCTAGAGTCGGGCTCTCGCCATCCCCACTCCCTCCCCAACAGCGATGACGAGGGTGCGATCGGCCCCTGCGCTCCTGCCCCCACCCTCTGGATTAACACCGCACAACCCACGGAAAACACCGTCACCATCTCCATCGCCGATAATGGTCCCGGAATGAGCCCAGAATTACAACAACAAGCCTTTGACCCCTTTTTTACCACGAAACAAGTGGGATATGGCACCGGATTAGGATTATCCATTTCTTACCAAATTGTCGTAGAAGGACATCGGGGAACCCTCGATTGTCAGAGTTTGCCCGGAATGGGAACGACTTTTACCCTCGGATTGCCGATTCAACCTTCCCCAGACCGACCCAAATAGAACAGCTACAGCCCCCAAAAAATAGCCCTCCCCTCTGTCTGAGACCGGATTGAGTGGGGTCCCTGCGGTGATGAAAACCCCATAATTTCCCGATGGGATACTCCCTCCGATTTGGGTACCCCCCTTGTCTTGCCTAGAATTCCCACTCCCCACAACTCCTTCAACCCCGAATCAATCCCACGAACCCGAAAAAATCTCCGCTCCTGATTCGAGTAAATCAGCGTACAATATATAATCGAAGCAGTTCCCCGACGGGATTGGGTAGCCATCATCATGCAAGTTTTATTTAAAATCGTTCGCCAAAGCCAAAATACGGGCCCTCGGATCCAGACCTATCAACTCGATGTAGAACCGGGGAATACCATCCTCGATTGTCTGAATCGGATTAAATGGGAGCAAGACGGAACCCTCGCCTTTCGTAAAAATTGCCGCAATACCATCTGCGGCAGTTGCTCCATGCGGATTAATGGCCGTTCCGCCCTCGCCTGTAAAGAGAATATCGGCGCTGAAATCGCCCGATTGAACCAAATCTCGGAACAGAGCACCGAAACCGAGTCTGTTAGCCGCGATCGCGAAAAAACTGAAAACTCGGCCCTCAATGCCTTACCCGGTGCACCCCCCAGGGCGACTGCACCGGGCGCCATTCCAGAAATTACCATTGCGCCAATGGGAAATATGCCCGTTGTCAAGGATCTGGTGGTGGATATGCAGCGGTTTTGGAACAATCTCGAAGCGGTTGATCCCTATGTGAGTAATAGTGCCAGAAAAATCCCCGAACGAGAATTTCTCCAAACTCCCGAGGAGCGATCGCGCCTAGAGGAAAGCGGCAATTGTATCCTCTGCGGTGCCTGCTATTCTGAATGTAACGCCGTGGAAGTCAACCCGAACTTTGTCGGTCCCCATGCCCTCGCCAAAGCCTATCGCATGGTGGAAGACGATCGCGACGACCAAACCGAATCCCGCTTACAAAACTATAACCAAGCTAACTCCGGCGTCTGGAGTTGCACTCGCTGCTTTTACTGTAATTCCGTTTGTCCAATGGGCGTCGAACCCCTGGATAAAATTGGTAAAATTAAGGACGAAATTCTCGAACGCAGCGATGACCAAGCCAGTCGTTCCATTCGTCATCGTAAAGTCTTAATTGATTTAGTCAAAAAAGGCGGATGGGTCGATGAACGTAAATTTGCCGTCATGGTCGTCGGTAATTTCTTCCGGGATATCAAAGGATTATTAAGCCTGGGTCCGGTCGGATTCCAGTCGATTAAACGGGGCAAAATGCCCTTAACCTTTGAAGCCTCTGAAGGCACGAAAGAAGTGCGATCGTTGATTGAAGCCGTTCAAGAACTCGAATCTAAATCCTCGAAAGCTCCTAAAAAATAACCTCAATGACTCAGCAAAAAACTACCCCGACTCAACCCCCCGTTGTTCAAGATTTACCCGCCGAACCTGAACCGGCCTTTGGATGGACTCAATATGCCGAACGCATCAATGGTCGAGTTGCCATGATTGCCTTTATCGCATTGCTCCTACTCGAAGCCGTCACCCATCAAGACCTCTTTACCTGGTTAGGATTGCGGTAATTTCATCCCCCAATCGTACAGTTCGTAGTAATGCCTTCAGGCGTTCTCTTCTTTTGTTCGTAGTAACGACTTCAGTCGTTCTCTTCTCCATGTTCGTAGTAACGCCTTCAGGCGTTATCTTATCTTCGTTCGTAGTAACGACTTCAGTCGTTCTCTTCTCCATGTTCGTAGTAACGCCTTCAGTCGTTATCCCCGTTTGTAGTAACGACTTCAGTCGTTATCCCGGACAAAAAACCGGGTTTCTGACCCAGATTTGTTGCTAATTGCGATAAATTCTGTAAAAAAAAACGGTTTCTAACCTCTACGCACTAAGAAAGAGAACGACTGAAGTCGTTACTACGAACTGAAGAAAGAGAACGACTGAAGTCGTTACTACGAACTGAAGAAAGAG
>JAMXFF010000004.1 GCA_025370845.1 Laspinema palackyanum D2a
CAGTCGTTCTTATCCATGTTCGTAGTAACGACTTCAGTCGTTCTTATCCATGTTCGTAGTAACGACTTCAGTCGTTCCAAAGTTGCGCGATCGCCCAGGTTTCTGGGTTCATGGGGACAACCCGCCGGGTTTTGGGACCCGGAAACGACTGAAGTCGGGACGTTGAACGGGGATTTTTGCTGAATTTTGGGACCCGGAAACGACTGAAGTCGTTACTACGAAAGGGGATTTTTGCTGAATTTTGGGACCCGGAAACGACTGAAGTCGTTACTACTAACAGGAGAGATGACGCCTGAAGGCGTTACTTACGAACGGGGGAATGACTTTAGTCGGGAGGTAAAGAGATATCAAACCCCGTTGATCGCACAAGTGGGTGCGACAATTTGATGGGTTCTCCCCCTGGGGTCCCGGATGCTTTGCTGACGACCAGGGTAATTTGCCAATGCTGCCAGAGTGCTCGTTCTAAATTCTAATGCCTCGATTAAGGTTTCAAAGCTGGGTAAGCTCAAAATTTTGTCATTTTCAATGGCTTTCTCCGACAGGAGATGTGAGCTAGTGATTGACTTTCGCTCATAGCGAAAATAAAGTGTATTATACTTTAGTCCGGCTTTTATAGCCAGTTGTGAGATATTTATTGCGTAAAAGTGCGAAGGGTTCAAGATCATCGAGGGAGTTCCCGTCATCAATCGGGACCGGAAAAATTGCAAATCACGTCTGATTTTGAGGGTTAGCCCGAGGGAGCGGGCTTTGTAGCTGCACCCGATTGGGTGCCGGTTTTGGCTATTCAAATCTAACCTTATACATGGAAAAGAGCTTTCCTTCTGAGCGCTTCACCACTTTACAGCCGGATGCTTTAATGAGTTTTTCCCATTCTGTGATGGGTTCTAAAAACACCTCAGTGCCGAGATACATTTCTAAAATTCCCCAATTTTCGGCGAGAGTTGCTTCAGGGTTGACCACATCAAAAACAAAAGAACCGTCTGGTTTTAAAACCCGCTTGACTTCAGCGAGGACATCAGTCCAATAGGCTAAGGGATAATAGCAACTAAACCCGGTAGCGATCGCCAAATCGAATGCATCTTCCCCATAACTGAGACGATGGGCGGGTCCTAAACAAACCCCTTTAAACAACTTAGAATTCAATTGCGGACCCCGAGAATTGAGGGCATCTCGCGCCACGGTACTGATCTCTTGCCCATAAAAATAAGCCTCCCACTCTCGCCAAGGATAGACTAAGAAACTGACCCCACAGCCAATATCCAGACATCGCTGATTTTTTTTAGGTTTAGCAATCTCCCAGAAGGGAGAAACTTGAGATGCTTGTAACGCACCCGAGACGCGATCTTGAAAAATCGGCATCGACTCCACTTCGGGGGGAAGTTCAATCGGGTCCCCCTGATACTCCTGATTAAAGCGAGACGCCACAGGAGAAAGCCGAGGTTGCCAAGGGTCAGGGCCTAAGAACTCGGCATTTGGTGGACTACTATTTGAAACTTTAGACATGAACCATTATCCCTAGGATTGGCCTGATTATTTTACCCATTTGGATTGGGAGTGGGTGCGAGATTAGCGACCCTTGAGGGCCTTGGTAAAATTCTTGCGATAAGACTTATTAGCGACCAAAACGGGCCACAAGAGGGTTAAATACAAACGACCCTCGGTAAAATTGGTCCGTCTAAAGCCCTTCCAGAACTTCCAACCTCCGGCAGCATACAGAACCAGGAAGGCTAAACCTACTAACTGCATCATCTTCTTTAGTCCCCTAAGCATGAATGGTGGATTTTAGGCCGCCAAGGGGTTGATTGACCTGTGGGCGACCTAGAGAGTAATTTTCAAGAGCGGTCAGATGAACCGCTTCTATCTATAAGGTTACTCGATCGCACTCTTATGGTGCTACTCCTGGAGAGCGCATCTGCTGAGTGTGATCTGAAATTAGAGAGGAATTTGCGCGATCGCGGGAGTAAAATCGGGTTAATTTCGGGCAGTTTGTGATCTCCGTGGCAGAGTTGGAGCGCGTTTTGTGGTATCGGTGAGAAAGAGTATCACGAGGAGCGATCGCAATTTAGGGAGAAAAGAGGATTTTTGCTGGCTCCCTCAACTATCTATCTGCCGTTAACAATAGCGCTTGTCGAGTCATGGAAAGAAGCATTCAGATTAATCTTTTCCCCACGAGTCATCGGAAGGGATTAGCCGGAAAAAAAGACCGAGCAGACGATCCGCCATCGGTGGGAACTCGGAGGACTTTCGGGTGCGGGATAGAAACGGCGATCGCCATGCCAATCAGAGCAAAACTCAGTTACCCAGCGATCGCAAAGGATTACCGGGATGGGATCCCAACATCTATCTGGAGGATGGAGACAGGCCAGTACCCTTTGCACAACGATTAAATCTGTACCGCCAAAATAAAGCCGCCCACCTCAGGAATGAAAGCAAAATCAAGAGCGCAAAACCGACGTCAACCCCCACTCCTCCCGCAGAGGTTTTGGACATCTTAGAGGTCAAGGCGATCGCTCATGAAGCGGTCTTTTCTGTGGGAGTGGCATAGGATAAGAGTACGACAAATGGTTGCACATTATCGACAGTAATGTTGCGACTACCCCATAAAATAAAAATGATCAAGGAGGAATTATGCGAGCAGTGCTCATGGCAGGCGGTTCGGGAACCAGGCTCAGACCCCTAACCTGCGACTTACCCAAACCGATGGTCCCCATTCTGAATCGACCCATCGCCGAACACATCGTCAATCTCCTCAGACGGCATCATATCACCGAAATTATTGCCACCCTGCACTACCTGCCGGACGTCATGCGAGATTACTTCCAAGACGGTAGCGAATTTGGCGTTCAAATGACCTATGCCGTGGAGGAAGATCAACCCCTGGGAACCGCTGGATGCGTCAAAAATATTGCCGAACTTCTGGAGGAGACCTTCTTGGTGATTAGCGGCGACAGCATCACCGACTTCGACCTCACCGCAGCGATTAAATTCCATAAAGAAAAGGGATCAAAAGCCACCTTAGTGTTGACCCGAGTTCCCAACCCCGTAGAATTTGGGGTGGTGATTACCGATGAGCAACTGCGAATTCAGCGATTTTTAGAAAAACCCTCAACCAGTGAAATTTTTTCGGATACGGTCAACACCGGCATCTATATCCTAGAACCCGAGGTCCTGGATTATCTACCCGCCAATCAAGAAAGCGACTTTTCCAAAGATTTATTTCCCCTGTTGCTGAAAAAAGGCGAGCCCATGTATGGCTATGTCGCCGAGGGCTATTGGTGTGATGTCGGCCATTTAGATGCGTATCGGGAATCGCAATATGATGGCCTCTCGGAAAAAGTTAAGCTAGACTTTGCCTACGAATTGCGATCGCCCGGGTTGTGGATTGGTCAAAACACCTTTATCGACCCCACCGCCAAAATCGAAACCCCTGTCGTCATTGGTCATAACTGCCGCATCGGTGCTAGGGCCAAACTCGAATCCGGCACCGTCCTTGGGGATAACGTCACCATTGGTTCCGATGCCGACCTCAAACGACCCATCGTCTGGAATGGCGCAATCATCGGTGATGAAGCCCATTTAAGAGCCTGTGTCGCCGGTCGGGGCGTCCGAGTAGACCGCCGTGCTCATGTCCTGGAAGGGGCGGTCGTCGGGTCCCTCTCCACCGTCGGAGAAGAAGCCCAAATCAGTCCCGGAGTGCGCGTCTGGCCCAGCAAAAAAATCGAATCCGGTGCCACCCTCAACATTAATTTAATTTGGGGTCAAGCGGCCCAGCGGAATCTCTTCGCCCAACGCGGAGTCTCCGGACTAGCCAATATTGATATCACCCCGGAATTTGCGGTGAAATTAGGGGCCGCTTACGGGTCCACCCTCCAACCCGGTGCCAGCATTACCGTATCCCGAGACCAACGCAGCATCTCCCGCATGGTTTCCCGGTCCTTAATTGCCGGATTGATGTCCGTCGGGACCCATGTCCAAAACTTGGAAGCAACAGCGATACCCGTCGCCCGCTATATCGTCCCCACCCTTTCCGTCGAGGGCGGACTTCATGTCCGCTTGCACCCGGAACGCCCGGATTCCTTGCTAATTGAGTTCTTTGACAACAAAGGCATCAATATCTCCAAGGCGCGGGAGAAAAAAATCGAGGGGGCCTATTTTAAGGAAGATTTTCGCCGCGCCCAGATTCAAGAAATTGGCAATATGGCCTACCCGAGTCAAGTGCTGGATTTGTACAGTACCGGGTTTGAAAAACACCTGAATGTAGAAGCGATTCGATATAGTAACTCCAAAGTCGTCATCGATTACGCTTACGCCGTATCCGGAGCGGTTTTACCGCAGCTTTTAGCCAAATTTGGCTCCGATGCGGTGGTTCTGAATGCCAGTTTGAGTCAGATGGCACCCGTCAACGAAGAACGGGAGAATTTGCTCGTGCAACTCGGCCAAGTAGTGGAGGCCCTCCATGCGAATTTTGGCGCACAAGTCTCAGCAAACGGGGAATTGTTGATTTTGGTCGATGAAAGCGGCAGTTCTATCCGAGGGGAGTTGTTAACAGCGGTGATGGTTCAGATGATTTTGACTACGAACCCTCGCAGTACCGTGGTTGTGCCGGTTCATGCGTCATCGGCAGTGGAGCATATTGCTCGTCGTCATGATGGCAAGGTGATTCGCACCAAGGCAAATCCCACGGCGTTAATGGAAGCTTGTCATACTAATCCGAATGTGGTGTTAGGCGGCAGTGGGGATATGGGCTTTATTTTCCCTGAACTGCATCCGGGATTTGATGCGATGTTCTGTATCGCCAAAGCGATTGAGATGCTGACGGTACAGGAGCAATCTCTAGGACAGGTTCGTGCGGAGGTTCCCCGCATTTGTCATAGAACCCAGACGGTACGCTGTCCTTGGACGGTGAAGGGGGCTCTGATGCGTCATCTGGTGGAAACCCACCCGGCGGATAATTTGGAGTTAATCGATGGGGTGAAGATTTTCGATCGCCCTCATGATGATAGTTGGGTGTTGATTCTGCCCGATGCCGGGGAACCGATGGTGCATATTTTCGCCAACAGTACCGATCGCGAGTGGGTGGATACCTCGTTGATGCAGTATCGCAAGTATGTTCAGGATTTTGTTCAGGAACACGAAGGCGGCGATATGAGTATGATCGCGGATAATTAAGGCGGCGACGGGTTCTATGGTATTTTAGGAGACGCCCATGAGGGCGTCTTTTTCTGGCGATCGCCTCACCTGTGCTCTCGGGAGAATCCCTGGAGTGGGTAGGACAGGGACTCCACAGACCGATATAATGGATCAAAGGAGGAGAAACAGGGAGCCAAATTAAGAGCGCTCAATCCAGTCAGGATGAGATTCGATTTGCTGTTAAATGTTTCGTCTGATTAAGTTCTAGTTAACACCACAGAGATTTATGAATAACTGCATTTTAATGGCACAAATCATCGAAGAACCGCAATTGCGCTATACCAGTGACAATTTAGCGATCGCAGAAATGTTAGTGGAATTTCCCAGTTATCGGCCAAATGATCCACCGGCTCATTTAAAGGTGATTGGATGGGGAAATTTTGCTCAAGAACTTCACAGTAACTATCGGGTGGGCGATCGCGTGGTGATTGAAGGGCGATTAAGCATGAATACCGTGGAACGTCCCGAAGGATTTAAGGAAAAACGGGCTGAATTAGTCGCACAACGCATCCATAGTTTAGGGGAACAAACTGAGAGTACCTCATCCCCTAGTAAGGCAACTCCCGCAACCAATGTGGTAGCTTTAGAATCCCGCAGATCCACCGCCCCTGCTGCAACGGACAAAGGGCGATCGCCTGTCGCACATACCCCCACCCCATCGGAACCCACCAGCGCATCCAGGGTTTCTCCACCCCAGGCAAGAACCTCTTATCAACAGCCATCCGTTGATACTCCAGAGGATGAAATTCCGTTTTAGTCTAAAGTTGTAGTCTAAAGCGCTTTCTCTCACAACGGGTCCAATTCATTCAGGGCTTACCCATTTGGGGAGGGCAAACCCTACAATAATGTAGAGGCGCTTCGCTTGCTCGCCTCTACATTATTATTAAGCGGTCAATGTTATAGATTGCGTAAGTTCTGTCATTAAAAATTGAAGCCCTTAAAATCATCGCCTAAAGTGCTAAAGTCTTGAGCGCCACAGCATATCCATGAAAGTCTTAACAGGGGATTGCCTGAACCTTTTAGAACAAATTCCCGATGAATCCGTTGATGCTATTTATCTTGACCCGCCATTTTTCACCGAAAAAACCCATGAACTCAAAACCCGAGAGGGCAGCAAAGAGTTCTCCTTTGATGACTTGTGGGGTTGCCATAAAAAATAGGCCGAGTTCCTAGACCTGGAGAATCTCTTTTAGAGTCTTTCCTACTCTTGTCAGCAGCCGCTCAAACGAAATCTTCTCAACTTTCTATCTTAGTTCAAACCGAACCCAGTGAATCTATTTCTGAACAGATGATTCCCGCTTCTATTAAAATTGTCCATGCTCCCCTGTTCCAAATTAAACAAATTCTGCATGACACCGGGCAGGATAATATAGTCCAATCCACCAGCGATGGGGAAGCGGGAAAGGCACTTCGATGAACTGTCACCCAAATGAATTATAGTTCTTCCTTATCGGTTCCTATTTTAGCACAAATTCCCTCAGTTTTATCAGGGTAATTGTTAATATTTATGTTAGAGCGGTTCCCATAGTGAGGAGGTACATTGTGGAGTGCCGAAACTCTGCTATCGCCGATTCCACCACCATCGGATTAATCTCGCGACTCCCCAAACTAAAGCAGCAGCAGCGATGCTGAGTAATACGGCAAGGATGAAGGGATGGATACGATCGCCATGTTCCTGCCAGGGGAATGTGATGGATTGTTCAAAAAGTAAGGGGGAGGTGGAGGCGACAATGGCACCGAAGGCGATCGCCGTCCCAATGGTTTGGATTTGGTGTTCTAGGTGGCGATCGCGTTCCGCCTGGTCAATTTCCACTAAACCGCGAATCGTGGCAATCCCTTGATTCAGCAGGTTTGACCCGGGATAAAAGTAGTTTAAATCAGCGCGGATTTGTTCTTGAAAGGCGATCGCTTCTTTGTCGTGAAATAACCTCAACCCCTCCATCGGGGTTTGCGCCAGTTGTTCCATCCGTTCTAAACTGCTTTGATAGTTCTTACTATTAATGGCGATAGTATTGCGCGCATATTCCAGATTTCGCAGTTGTTTCGTATAGTTTAGGGAACTCTTGATGAGAGTTTTTAAATTGGTTTTCAAAATCTGGAGTTCCGTGGCCGAGAGGGGGGATGTTTTCTGAAGATTGAGATAGATTTGACTCACCGGATTGAATTCGGTTTCATGGTTTGTGATGAGGCGATCGGCACAATCATAATAAATCCGACTATCTTGAAAACTCTTAGAAATTTTGTGATAATATAGGAACAACTCCGGCAATTCCCAATAACACTTTTGCAGCCTTAAAGTCGGATATTCTTCAAATAAAAACCAAATCAATAAATGACCATAAGGATTTTTGACTAAATCAGCCTTGGGACTGCCATATTCGTACAGATATCCCCCCAACAAGTTATAAGCGCGATAAAGTGGCGGTAAAGCTTGCCCATTTTCCAGGTGAAAAAACTCAACCCAGCATTGTTTAGCTAAAGGTTCCAAATCTCGGATATCCTTTGGGGGACTTGTGTTTAAATAACCACTCAACAGCAAAGTTTGACCTAAATTTGAGGCGGATTCCGATTCAGGCTTAAAGCAATTTTCGGGGTTAAATTGAGCTAAATCTTCTAGTTTATATTCCTTTTTTCCTTGACTTTCAGGTTGGTAAATATTCAGATTTAGGGCATAACTATCATGAAGAGATTGGGGATAAATAAACCCTTCTAAATCCTGGGAAGTGGTGAACTCAACGATGGCTCTTTCATCATCCGGACCGATGAGCAAATCAAAATCTTGGGCAGGTTCATCTTGACGAATCTCTAACTTTAAATCAACCTCAAAGTTGTTCAGAATCCTGTCATATTTGTTCTGCACCCATTCGGGATTGATACCCTTTAAATGTTGGGCGGTAGTGCCATCAGAGGAAGTCACCAAACCTTGATGATATTGATAGGCAAACCAATATAAACTCGGGGCATAAATTGAGGCAATTGTTTGGCTCATGAATCACTCGCTTGAAAATGAGGAAAAGATTAAGCAGGGTTAGTATTTGCCTGTTTCACCTGTTCCACCAGAAAGGCTTTATTATAGACCCTTTCCGGTCGTTCTCCCTCCGCTGGCTTCGGAATTTTATCCCCTTTTTGAATCATGTTAGCGCGAATGGTTGCCAACTCTTCGGGGTTAAAGGTAATCTGAGACTTTTTACACCAGGCTTTAATAATTGTAGCCAGTTTCAAGGTTTTATCTTCGGCAGCAGTCAATTGGGTTTCTAAAGTGGGGAGATTTTCCCAGAGTTGGGGATAGTTTGGACGGTCGGTTTTGGCTTGTTCCAGCAAAGTGAGGAAGTCTTCAATAATTTGCAAGAAGTCCTCCGACGGAATGCGATCGCTCATGGGATACTCTCCTCAAATAAACACACCGAGTTTCTAGCAGCATCGTTGCTGTCTTCCCCAATTATAACAAACTAAGCGCGTTTCTGAGTCCTGAGTTGTGGGGGTTGGGTGGAATGCAATAGAACCCAAGATTGGCTAGGGTATGGGGTTTCGCTGCACCCAACCGACAAATGCTTTGACAAACTATGCTAGACTCATACAAACCCCAGTGAGGCCGCCACTCAAATGAGGCTAGTTAAATGGAGTCCACCCCCCACATCCCACTCGAAACTATCAAAAACCTTCTAAAACTCCCCCCTTTACCGAAACTCGATGGGTATGTGCCCCAAGGGTGGAAAGAGGCTATTTACCCGGAGTAAAACCCATATCAAAAGAGACTATGAATTCAGGCATTTTTTCAGAGAATAATTTAATTAACAAAATCCGCAACTTACCTCCTGATAAAATGACAGAAGTCGAAGATTTTGTGGATTTTCTGTTAGAGAAACAGGAGCAGATTCGCTTGAATCGTGCAGCAGCCAAACTATCGGAAACTGCTTTTTCTAAGATTTGGGACAATGAGGAGGATGCCGACTATGACCAGTTATAGCTTCGGCGATATTATCTTAATTCCATTTCCCTTTACAGACCAAACGAGTGCCAAAAAACGTCCGGCAGTAGTAGTTAGCTCAAATCTGTACAATCAACAATACCCAGATTTAATAGTTATGGCTATTACCAGTCAGCGCTATATTGCCAGTAGGGTAGGCGATCTCACCGTGGTCTACTGGAAGGAGGCGGGTTTACTGAAACCTTCTGTCATCAAAGGCATTATTGCTACAGTGGAAAAAGGACTGGTGTTAAGACAACTTGGACAACTGCAAGAAACGGATAGAGAAGCACTCCGCAATATTTTACAGATTATTTTAGGCGAATAAATCGAGTAAGAATCTCATTCAAAAATATCCTCTCGTGTCGGGAGTTGAGGTTGTTCGGGAACTTCTAAAAAGTCCGGGCTAAACTGAGATAAGTTATTCCACCAAGTTTCATCAAAACATGGCTTGGACTGAGAGTCTTGTTCCTGAGTTGTACTCTCTTCAACCCTGATATGATTAATATAGGCTAAAACCTGATTCACCTGGGATGCAGGCAGGGTTTGAATGGCTTGAATCAGTTTTTCTCTAGCTGTCATCTGTTGTTCACCTCGGGGATTTACCTCAATTTTAAGTACACCTCCGGTCCCCTCCCCTTGGCAAGGGGAGGGTTAGGGTGGGGTCCTCTTGTGACGTGCGATCGCATCTCTAACTCCACCTCCGGTCCCCTCCCCTTGGCAAGGGGAGGGCTAGGGTGGGGTCCTCTTGTGACGTGCGATCGCACTTCACAATGAATGGGTGGGTACACAGCCCTCACGAAGCAAGCGGTTTCCCCAGCCTCCATACAAGCGCGATCGCCTCCTTTGAGTGCGTGAGGTGCTTCAGCCACCCCAAGAAGAACCCCACCCTAACCCTCCCCTTGCCAAGGGGAGGGGACCGGAGGTAAGGCAAATCACCATCAACTTAAAAACCCTACTCCTGAAGAACCCCACCCTAACCCTCCCCTTGCCAAGGGGAGGGGACCGGAGATGGCATTATCCCCTACAAACCGATCGCCACAAAAGCCGACCAATAACGCCGATCGCCAAACGGACAAGTCTCATCATAATCCATTAACTTAAAATCAATCATCTCACACTCCTCCTCCGTCATCTTCAAACCCTGACCACACCACTCTAAAAACCCCTCAACCGAAACCCGTCTCAGCCAATTTTGCGCCCGATGTAACGCCATCACCACCCGCTCATCTTGGCGCAATTCATAATAGAAACGAATCGCCAAACAAGCCGTGGCAAAATCATCCACACACCATAAACTACTCACCACCGCCGGAGTTCCCGCATACAAAAACCCACTGGCTAACCCAATATATTCATCCGTCAACAAACTCCCGATGAGTCCCGTTTCACAAGCGGAAAGCATCACCAGACGACAGGCGGGAATGTCCAGATTGCGATAAATGTCCTTGAGGGTTAAGTGGTGTGCGGTGTCGAAGCAGCGACCATCCCGGAGAGTGAGAGTCTGGCGTTCCCGCTCCCGGGAGGCCGATTCCAGGGGTGCATCCCCCGCCAAAATCACAGCGGAATTCAGGGGATTTTCGCTATCAAATCCCCCGTGACAGGCAAAATGAATGATATGACTCTGGCGCAGTTTCTCCAGAGTTTCTGGGCGATTGAGGGCGGATTTCGTCGCCGCTTGCTGGGTGAGGATATAGCAGTTGGGGTCGAAGTAGGGGCGGATGAACTCCACCTCCATTTGGGCATAGCTGAGGTCTTCCGTGGGGTTCTGCACCGCGAAGAATTGGGGTTCCGTGGCGGGTTGGGGGCGGTGGTGGATGTAGTCCAGAATTTGGCAACTGGGGGCGTAGCTGACCCCTTGGCTAAAGCGCTCCAGTAACGGGGTAGCGGGGGCGTTGAGCTCAACGGATAAGGCGTGGAGGGGGAACAGGTGCAGGTAGAGATGGGGAATCAGAATCAGCCTTTGGCAGGTATCCGGGAGGGCGGCGATGATATCGGACAGGTGGAGATGTTCGGCGAGGTCATCCAGGCGTCGGTCTAGGGCCTTATACCAAGTGGGTTGGCGATAGTCGGCGAAGTAGGTTTGGTTGAATTGGTCGAGGCTGTGGCGTTCGTCGGCGCTGTAGCTGTAGGGGTGAATCTGGGGACGGTCCTGGTCCAGGGTGACGGTGAAGGCCCAGCCTCCCAGGGCGGGGTCTTGGGGCAGATACCATTCGATGAGAGCCGTTTCCGGAGTGAGGAGTTGGCGAAAGTCCGGCAGTTGGGCGCGCACATTCTGGAAGGCGTTGAAGTCCGGGTCATTGATTTGCGCCAGCAGGCTGTCCCGTTGTTGCAGCAGGCTTTGCAGGAGAGCGGTTCCCGGTGTCTCGGAGGGTCTGGCTATCTCCTGGTTTCCCCGGTTTTCCCCCGTTCCCCCTGTCCCCGTCTCCCCGTCTGCGGCGCTCTCCGGTGCTGCGAAAGATTGTTGCAGGGCGGCGATTTCCCGGTTGAGTTGGCGGTATTGTTCCTGTTGTTCGGGGGAGGCGTTTTTCGGAACCAAGTCGGCGCTGGTGAGCATTTCCATCAGGGTGCGGGACTTACTGCGCTCCACAGTCAGCAGGGCTTGGTCGTAGCGTTCCAGGTTGATGCAGGCTTGTATCATTTTGCCATAGATGGGCAGGGCATCTTCCAGGATTTGACGTTTGGTGTCGGGGGAGGTCGCCCAGTTGCGGCTTTGTTCCACGGCGCGGATGGTGTTGTCGTAGCCTTCAATGGCGATTTCCCAGTAGTGGATGCGGTAGCCGAGGTTGCCGAGGTTGAGTCCGGTTTGGAGGCAGTCTAGCGGGAAGGCGGAGGGGGTATAGACTTCCAAGACAGCTTGGTAGCCAGAAATCGCCCGTTTCAGGTTCTGGCCTTGCTTTCCCCATTGCTTTCCCCAAATGCGATCATAGTAGGCATTTGCCAAATTATTTTGCGTCTTTGCCCATTTTTCGGGATAGGCACTGCGGGTTAAAACTTCCAAAGTAGCTTCCAAGCAGGAAATCGCCTGCTCCAGGTTCTCAGCTCGCTCTCCTATAATCCGGTCCCGGTAGGCAACTGCCAAGTTCATTTGCGTCATTGCCCATTGCTCGGGATAGGCAGTGCGAGTTCTCACTTCTAAGGCAGCTTTCAAGCAGGAAATTGCCTGTTCCAGGTTCTCGGCTCGATCTCCTTTGATGCGATTCGAGTAGACACCTGCCAAGTTCAGTTGCGTCTTTGCCCAATATTCGGGATAGGTACTGCGGGTGAAAACTTCTAAAGTAGCTTCCAAGCAGGAAATCGCCTGCTCCAGGTTTTCGGAGCGCTCTCCTTTGATGCGCTCAGAGTAAGCAACTGCCAAGTTCATTTGCGTCATTGCCCATTGGTCAGGATAGGCATGGCGAGTTCTCACTTCTAAGGCGGCTTCATAACCCGAAATCGCCTGCTCTAGGTTCTCGGATCGCTCTCCTTTAATGCGGGTTTGGTAGGCATTTGCCAAGTTATTTTGCGTGTCTGCCCAATCTTTGGGATAGGTACGGCGGGTTCTGACTTCTAAGGCAGCTTGGTAGGCAGCAATGGCAATTTCTAGGTTTTCGACTCGCTCTCCTTTGATGCGGGTTTGGTAGGCACCTGCCAAGTTATTTTGCATCATTGCCCATTTTTCGGGATATGCACAGCGAGTTAAAACTTGCAACGCGGTTTCATAGACAGAAATCGCCTGTTCCAGATTCTCTGCTCGTTCTCCCCAGATGCGGGTTTGGTAGGCATTTGCCAAGTTATTTTGCGTGTCTGCCCAATCTTCGGGATAGGCACGGCGGGTTCTGACTTCTAAGGCCGCTTGGTAGCAGCGAATCGTAATTTCCAGATTATCGGCTCGATTGCCTAATGGGAATTGCTGAATATCATTAGCAAAATGATGAAGGATTAGGGCTAATGCTTTATTTTTCTCAATATCATCGGGGTCGAGTAGAGAGTGAAACCACTGGGTAATGGTTTCGGCAAAATCGAGGTTGAGTTTGTCTTGGTGTTTTTGTAAGATAGGATAAATTTGTTTGCCGCTTAATCCTCTTGTTTGTAATAGAAGGATTTCTCCCCAAATTGCTAAATATTCATTCATGGTAATGCTATATGATATTAACTTGAGGGTTGGAGGTTCTAGAAGGCTGAGGCGGGGAGGTGAATAAAGGGGTGTTGAGCCTCTGCCATAAGTTTTGCCATCTCTCACGCCACATCGACATTGTTCCGCCTCCATGAGTCTTGGTTAGGTGTTGTCGGTGCGGTGAAGCCTCGCGCCACCCAACAGCCACACAACCCCAACTCGATTATACCCCACCCCCCGACTCCGAGAAACCGGGTTTCTTTGAGAAATCTTCGGGTCTCCACAGAAAGACTGTTAGAAACCCGGTTTCTTTTCCCACACATTCCAGAAACCCGGTGACGTTCATCCCCTCTTTTTTCCCCCTTACCCTCCCAAAGTAGTACAATCAAAGAAATGCCAAAGTTGAGGTCAATGATGAGTCCCCTCCTAGAAAAAGTCTTAGCAGAAGTCACCCAACTCGATCCAAAAGAGCAGTTGCAACTCGTCTCCTACTTAGTTACCCGTTGGCAACAACAGCCGGAACTATTTGTAGAGAAAAAAATCAGCCGTAAAAATTTATTTGGTTGTATGCGGGGCAAAATAAAGATGGCCGAAGACTTTAATGCACCTCTCAATGATTTTGCTGAGTATATGTGATGCGCTTATTATTAGATACCCACATCTTTATTTGGCTGATAGACGGCAACCCCAATCTTAGCCAAACTGCAAGGCAAGCCATTGAGGATGAAAGCAACACTTTGCATCTAAGTATTGTTAGCTTATGGGAAATAACCATTAAAACCAGCCTCGGCAAACTCGAACTGGCAATCCCACTCGAACAAATTGTCATCAATTTTATCCTGCCCAGCGGTATTGAAATTTTACCCATTCATATTCCGCATTTATTGCTTTTACAAACTTTACCCTTCCATCATCGAGATCCTTTTGATCGCTTGTTGATTTCCCAAGCCAAATCTGAAACTTTAACCTTAGTATCACAAGATCGTATGTTTGAGCAATATGAAGTAGACATACTTTCGTAGTTTATCTCATACCCCCCAACCCAACTAGGGCTGTTTCCTCGTGACGCGCTTAAGCCACGTCACGAGGAAAATGTATTGGTAATCCAAGTTGCGATCGCCGGTGACAGGTGTGCATCGATCCAGATCGTTGTCATGCAAGTAACACAGGATGATTAAGTTTCCGTGATGCATAGGCAAACGCTGCTCTCAGGGATTTCCAGAAAATAAATTCTGCAAGGCCGTGATAAAATAAGCATTAACCCGGTGACTGAGGAGAACGCAGATGGAATTAACGGATTCGGTGAAAAATTTATTAATTGAGACAGCAAAGCAATTGAAAGGAGCCGCGAGACGTCGTTTCATGGCTCTGACGGTTAAGGACTTAGGGTTTGGGGGTCAGAGTCGAGCTAACAAAGAACTGGGATGGGATAGGGATACAGTAAGGAAAGGAGTGCGGGAACTAGAGACCGGCATAACTTGTGTAGATAATTATAAAGGCCGAGGTCGCAAAAAATCTGAAGATAATTTGCCGGAGCTCTTAGTAGATATTCAATCGATAGTAGATAGTCAGAGTCAAACCGATCCTACATTTAAAAGTAACCGCTTATATACCCGCTTAAGCGGAGAAGAAGTAAGAAAACAACTGATTATCCAAAAAAACTACACGGAAGAAGAGTTGCCCACGACAGAAACCATTCGACGGAAACTTAACCACTTAGGTTATTACCCGCAAAAAGTGAAAAAAAGTCAACCTCAAAAAAAAATTCCCGAAACCGATGAAATTTTTGAGCGGATGGAAGCAATTAATCAAGAAGCTTTACTCTCTCCTACAACCTTAGAAATATCAATGGACGGCAAAGCTGCCGTTAACATTGGGCCTTTTTCCCGAAAAGGAAAAACTCGTGTCCCAACATACGCTTGCGATCATGATTTTAATTCAAACAGTAAAGTCATACCTTATGGGATTTTTTTACCTCAGTCAGATGACTTATTTTTATATTTTATAGAATCCAAAGTGACTAGCGATTGTATTGTTGATATTTTAGAACAGTGGTGGCAAGAGTTTGGCTCCATGTTTGGGGAGTGTAAAACTCTACTAATCAAACCAGATAATGGGCCAGAGAATCATTCACGAAGAACTCAATTTATGAACCGCATTGTCGAGTTTGTCGAAACTTATAAAATCAACGTGCGTCTGGCATACTATCCGCCATATCACAGTAAATATAATCCAGTTGAGCGGACTTGGGCCGTGTTAGAAAATCATTGGAATGGCACCATTTTTGAGGATATTCAAACGGCTTTACAGTGGGCAGAAACCATGACTTGGAAAAGCAATAATCCCGTGGTAAAACTCGTGAATAAGACCTATCAAACAGGAGTTAAGCTAACTTCTAAAGCAATGGAAAAGCTAGAAACCAAGCTCACTCGTTTTATAAACATAGAGCCAGAAAATCAGTACAACTTGGGTAAATGGTTTGTAGACATCTTCTATAATGCCCCGTAAGCTTTGCAGATTTTATTTTGTGGAAATCCCTCAAATCATCCATTTCCAGATCGGGGAGTTCCTCTAAAATCTGTTCGGAACTAAGTCCTGCTGCAAACAGATCCAAAACATCGGACACTCGAATTCTCATACCCCGAATACAGGGACGACCCCCACATTGTCTGGGATTTACGGTGATGCGCTCAAGTAGATTTGACATAATGAAGCAACCTCTATAAAATTAGCGTCTAGCGAAAGCAGGTTCATTCATCTGCTGGAAAAACAACTTTTCCCTTTAAGTTGCCATTCATAATGCTATCAATTCTTGCAGAATTCTTTAATTAAAGCAACAACCGGCGGGGGATCAATCCCCCGCCTAACAGCTAAAGTCGTCTAAAGACGACTAAAAGTCCTCGTGACGCGGCTCGGCTGAAGCCCCCTCACGAGGAAAGTCTTATTCTGTGGTGTTTTTAGTCGGTTTTTAACCGACTTTAGCTATGAGGCCGCCAATCGATTGATCCCCCGCCGGTGTAGTGTGGAGCTTCGCCCAGGTTTTTTGCTGCACAAAAGTATTATTTCCCCCCAGTTTGAGGAATCAAAATCGTTCGGCTGCCCAACTTTTCCTCAAACCCCAGATTGTTTTTCAAAGCAATTAAATCCCAGTATTCAAAGCTATCAAATCCAAAGGCTTTCTGGGACAATTGTGGTAAACTATCTCCCGATTCGGTTTGATAGGAAACCCAAGTATAAGTTTTGCCATCTAGGGTAAAACTGGGAGATCTCTGCAACCACTGCTGATATCGGTTATCCCGATTGAGGTCTAAGCGAGATGTCATCTGTTGCAGGGCTTTTTGCCAGAGTTGGTATCCGGCTTGGCTCAAATGGATTCCGTCGGTGGTTAACTCGCGGCGTAATCTATCTTCGTCGTTGGTAAAGCCGGAATTGAGGTCGAAATAGATTGCGCCTTCGGATTTGGCGATCGCAGCGAGTTCGAGGTTGATTTTACGAATTCTGGTATTCGGAAGCGCCGCCAGTCGGGTGGGTAAAATCGATTGCACCACCACTTTAGCCGGGGGGTGAATCAGTTGCAGTTCCCGGACTGTATAATAAATATTATCGGCAATACTGGCATCCAGTCTACCCTGACGCAAATCGTTAATGCCTGCCAGAATATAAATCGTATGAGGTTTGGTCTCGGAAAATGTCCACAATCGCTTTAAAATTCCGCTGGTATTATCCCCGGAAATTCCTTGATTGAGCCACAGTCTTCCCGGTGGCATGAGTTCGGGGGGAAACCACATGGAAATCGAATCCCCTAATAAAATCGACAACTGATTAGAACCCTGTCCCGTGGTAAGTGCTCGCGCTTCCCACGCTAAGAGATTGGTCCAATCCTGATAGGTGGGTTGGCCGATCGCCTGTTCCCATACTGATTTAAAGGTATCCGGTGGGAGTAGGGTATAAGTCCTACCAACTTTCAACCCTTCTATCCGTTGTAAATACATTTGAATTCCAGAAGCCGGTCGATTCATGAGTAAACCCTCACTATGCCTGGAATTCTAAGATAAGGGTGTGAATCGGGATTGAGTTGAGGAAGTGGACATTTTCGCAAGCGGCTGTTTTTAGGGCGATCGCCAAGAGGGAACCCCACCCTAACCCTCCCCTTGCCAAGGGGAGGGGACCGGAGGTGTTCTTAAGCGTAAAAACCTCCTGTTGTACGTCTGAAACTCCCCCTATTTTTTCAGTTTATAAGCCTGTCGCAATTCGACTAATGCAGTCTCGGATAGTCCCGATTTCAGGGAACGAATCAACAATCCCCAAGCCTGTAACTGTTCTAATCGTTGGGATTTTTGGAGTTGAACCTGATAAAATTGAGTCCAAAACTCCGGTGCATAATAACTACGCCACCCCTTGCGCCAGCGTTGATGCCACCGCGCTAAATCCGGCAGGGTTGGAGATGCCACTCCCAAAATTGGCGGGAAGTCGGCATAACTCACAAACCGACTCACTCCTTTGCCATGCACATAGACAACATGGCGCATACAATCAATCCGATAGATATCAGCTTCTGGGATGCCGAACATTAGGGCCACAGTTTCTTCGGTGACAAACCGCGCCAGGGGATGCAGGATGCCCGTGGTATGGTTAATTTTAGATTCGCGGATAACTGGCGAAGAGGGCTGGTAGTTTGATATCATGGTAGATGCCTTGGATAGTGACTGATTAAAAGAGTTACTGGCTTCCATAGCAAGTAGCTTGAACACCAGCGAACTGTCCATATAGGTTTTAGGAGCGATCGCCCTTTAGTTTTCCAGGCCGGGGGGTGATCGCTTTTATCTCTGTGTTAAATTTATTAAAAGATATCCTCTTATCGTTTGTCAAGTAAATTGTGGGTTTAGTTAGATTACGAATTCGTGAGTTTGCGAATGAGAAGGGATGGAACCTCAAAGAAGTGTCTGACCGTTCCGGTTTGGTGTACAGTACGGTCCGGCATTATGCGCGATCGCCCGGATTAGCGCTGGTAGATTTTACCGCGATTCACAAGCTCGCTCGGACTTTTGACGTTCTCATCGAAGACTTGGTGGAAATTGTCGAAGAATAGGAAACCGGCAGGGGTCTTCCTAGACCTCAGTCTGGGATGTTGCAGCGCCAGCGGTTTTTTCCAGGGTTTTATCAGGGGATGCCAACGCATTACTGGTCAAGTATGGGTTTAGTTAGATTGAAAATTCGGGAATTAGCGGATGAGAAGGGCTGGACCCTCAAAGAAGTCGCCGATCGCTCCGGTATTGTGTACAGTACCGTCAGAAGCTATGCGAGGCGTCCGGCGATCGCCACCGTTGATTTTACCGCCCTCCACAAATTAGCCCGGACCTTCGATGTTCTGATAGAAGATTTGGTGGAAATTATCGAAGAATAGGAAACGGGTGGCGGTGTTCGTCGCCTCTAAGAATAGCCATGATCGGTTGACAAGTCCTGGATTCGCGAACGGTGGTACTTTACCCGACCCGGATTGAACAGTTGCAATCATGGCATTAAACCCCAATTTGGGCTGTTTTTCTCGCGAATTAGGGGAGTAGCAGGCAGAGGCTGGCGTTATTGAAAAATAGATGGAATAACTTGTAGCTCTACTGAGGCAGATCGCTTAATATATGGGTTAACTCAGAGACACCCGGGGTTCAAGTTTGTGAATTCGGGGTGTTTTGGGTATCCAGGGGGTAGAGTTCATGGGGTGGAGAACCCTCAATGTAACTTGGGTTACATTGGAATAGGAGGGAATTGTCCCATCGCGCTCTAAGTCAGTCTAGGCCAAAGGATCTAGGCGATCGCCAGCTACCCCTCGGACCCGATCAATGCCGGTTGATCTCTGAGTCATGTTACACAGGAAACTGCCTTAACAATCTTAAACTCAATAAATCGCCATGCACAGCATTCAATCTGGCACTACTCAAGTGGAGCATCAAGAAAATCTAGTTGCACTGAAGTCATACTTTATGACTCTGATTTCCCACGAACTGAGAACGCCCTTAACCACGATCTTATTATCCGCTGATTTACTGGAATGTTATAGCAATAGCTGGACTGATGAGAAAAAACTCAAGCACGTTCAGCAAATCCAAACTGCTGCGATGGAAATTACCAAGCTGATTGAAAGCGAACAATTTACGGAAACCCTCCGAAAAGTAGCCAGCACAATTCACTAAGTATTCTAACAAATTGTAAGCCTCTTCTATCCCCTTTGGTTGCCTAAAAATTGACCAAGTTAGTTGAAAACCGTTGCTCTAAAATCCCCATAAACCGGGAAGAAACCGAAGCGATCGCCCCAATGATGCCTGTCCCGCCCAGGACTCGATTCCTCGGGACCCGCATCATTAGGGCGCTCTCCACGGTGAAACGGCGATCGACCAAAAAAAACCCCCTAATGGGGGCAAATCTCATCAACCAGGAGGGATAACATCCCAATTTAGAACAAATACAGAATTGTAAACAGCACAATCCAGACCACATCAACAAAGTGCCAGTATAATTCTGCTGCTTCTGCTCCAAAGTGACTCTCACTGGAATAATGACCCGCCTTCAGGGATTTCCATAAGACTGCCAAAATTAACAGCAACCCAAAGGTGACGTGCAATCCGTGAAAGCCCGTTAGCACATAAAACGTGCTGGTAAAGATATTATCCGCCAAACCAAAGCCAGTATGAAAATATTCATACAACTGGCCCACGAGGAACACCGCCCCCATGAGTGCCGTTAGTCCGAACCAAAATCTCAGACCCTTGACATCATTCTTCTTAATCGCCGCATTGCCGCGATTCATCACAAAACTGCTGGAAATCAGGATAATCGTATTCACCCCGGGCAGCAACAGTTCCATTTCTGGTGTTCCTTCCGGGGGCCAGTCCGGGGTCACCGAGCGAAAAGTGAGATAAGCGGCGAATAATCCCAAGAAAATCATCGACTCTGCCACCAGAAACATGATGATGCCAAAAATTCGATGATCCGGATGGTCACCGTGGTGACCCCCGTGAGCTCCCGCGCCATGTTCAGCTTGTATAGCCGCCTTGCTTGTATCAATTGTCCCTTGCATAAGCGATCGCCTGTTGTAGAGTTTACGAATTGAGTCTGGGATGACTGGGGCCGGGGTTGACCCGACCCCAAAAAACGCAGTTGCGCGGTTTAGGAAACCGTCGGTCCCCCGGATAGCATGGGAGTATTCGCTTGGGACTCAGGCATTTGAACGTTCGGGTTGCGATCGCCCATACCGTAATCATAAGGACCAGTCAAGCGCACAGGTTCCCCAATAAAATTCTCCACCGGCGGAGGGGAAGCGGTTTGCCACTCCATCGTTAAAGCATCCCAGGGATTGCCCGATGCTTTCGGACCGCCAATCCAACTCCAAACCGCATTGATAATTAAAGGTACGGTAGAAACCGCCAGGATATAAGAACCGACGGTGCAAACTAAATTGACCGTGGCAAACTTGGGGTCATACTCCGCCACCCGGCGCGGCATTCCTTGCAGTCCGAGATAGTGCATCGGCAAGAAACACAGGTTAAACCCGATCAAGGTTAGGGCAAAATGGAGTTTACCCAGAGGTTCATTCATCATTCGACCAGTCATCTTGGGGAACCAGTGATAGATTCCGCCATAGAGACCGAAGACGCTGCCGCCAAACAGCACATAATGCAAGTGGGCGACAATGAAATAGGTATCGTGAACGTGAATATCAAAGGGGACCGAGGCGATCATAATCCCACTGAGGCCGCCAATCACGAACATGGAGACGAAACCCAACCCGAACAGCATGGCGCTGTTGAGGCGAAGTTTGCCTCCCCAAACTGTAGCTAACCAGCTAAACACTTTAATGCCTGTGGGAACGGCGATAATCATGGTTGCCACCATGAAGAACATCCGTAACCAGCCGGGGGTACCACTGGTGAACATATGGTGCGCCCAGACGATTAAGCCCAGAAAGCTAATTGCCATACTGGAATAGGCGATCGCCTGATAGCCAAAAATCGGCTTGCGGGCGTGCACCGGCAAAATATCAGAAATCATCCCAAAAATCGGCAGAATCATGATATAAACCGCCGGATGGGAATAAAACCAGAACATATGCTGGTAAACCACCGGGTCCCCACCGCCCATTGGATTGAAAAAGGTAGTTCCGGCAATCAAGTCAAAAGCGAGGAGAATTAACGCCCCAGCTAAGACCGGAGTCGAGATTAAAATCAACGCCGAAGCTGCCAGCATTGCCCAGCAGAACAAGGGCATATCATTCAATCCCATTCCGGGCATCCGCATTTTCAGGATGGTGGTCAAAAAGTTGATCCCGCCCAAAATGGAGGAGGTTCCCAGGATCAGAACGCTCAAAATCCAGATAAATTCTCCGGCTTTTTCCCCAGTGGTACTTAACGGGGGATAGGAGGTCCAACCGGCACCGGCGGCACCGACAAAGAAGCTAGATAATAGCAGGATTCCGCCGGGGGGGATCAGCCAAAAGGCGATCGCATTCAACCGGGGGAAAGCCATATCCCGCGCCCCAATCATCAGGGGAATCAGGTAGTTGCCAAAGGCCCCGGTCCCCGCAGGCACTATCCACAGAAAAATCATGACCGTGGCATGGATCGTAAACAGACCGTTATAGAGTTCACGGCTGACAAAATCCGAGTCGGGAGTTGCCAGTTCGGTCCGAACAGCGGTGGCTAATGCACCGCCAATCAGATAGAAAATGAAGGTGCAGACCAGGTATTGAATCCCGATCACCTTATGGTCCGTACTAAAGCTAAAGTATTCTCGCCAAGGGGTCTGTCCACCGGCTTCTACAGCCAGGGTTTCCCCGAGGTTATCGGTTTCGGGTTCAGTTACTTGTGCCATAAATCAATTGTTATTACTGATGCGTCTGAGTTCCCCTGCTGATGAGGGATGATAGGTCACTCGTTCCAGGTTAAAGGGCGAGTTGCATCTCCCCGCCACAGCTAATACCAAATCCGGTTGTCTCAAGTCAGTTTTCTTTCTTAGCCCGCGCAGGCGGGCTTCGTTCGTATAGCCCCAGGCTTTAGCCTGCGGGTCTTTATAAACAATAGACCGATCACAACCGGATTCCTGATAAAGACATCGGCGGAGTTAAATCGCCCGATCGCCCAGATGGTGTTCGGCATGGAGTTGATTGAGGGTCTCTCCATCAATCCCCATCTCAGCGGCCAAAGGTTGCAGATAGTCGGTTTCCGATAAGTCTGCCGGATTCAATGCCACAGTTTCCAGTCCCTCAGATTGCGCCACAATCTGACTCTGTAACCAAGCTTGGAAATCTTCTTCCGACTGCACAATCACGCGGGTTTTCATCCCGCCATGATAGGACCCACAGAGTTCGGCGCAAACCACAGAGTATTCCCCGACTATTTGGGGAACGAAGCGCAACTCGCTTTCTCGTCCGGGGATGGCGTCTTGTTTCAGTCGAAATTCCGGAATCCACAGGGAATGGATGACATCACTGGCGCTAATCGTCAGTTCCACCTCTTTTCCTGCTGGGAGATGCAATTCTCCAGAGGTTACCCCACTGTTGGGATAGGTGAAAATCCAGGCAAATTGGAGTCCGAGGACGTTGACACTGACAAACGGATCTTGGCCTTGGGTGCGCGGTGAAGCGCCCACCCCGAGGGCCACCAGTTTACCCGGTGCTTTGCTGGGGGCCATACCCGGTTCGTCCGAGGGTAAGGAGGCGGCGATCGCCGCCCCAGGCTGGTGTTTATGGGCAACATGAGACTCATGGGAGGCCATTGGGTCTAAACCCCCCATTGAGTTGTAAATTTCAAAACTGTAGACCCCGATCCCCATGATGATGATGGCCGGGATCGCAGTCCAGAGAATTTCTAGGGGAACGTTGCCATGAATAGGTGGCCCATCGGTATTGTCATTGGCCTGTTTTCTAAATTTGAAAATGGAAATCACGATGATCCCCTGCACAATCAGGAAGAGACCTGTGGAAATGGTCATCATCGTGTTAAATAGTGCATCAATCCGGGGCGCTTCTTCTGAGGCGGCAACGGGCATGAGACTATGATTCTGGCCGACCCACAAGCTCACCAACGTGATGGTGATGCCTGCGATCATCGTCCAAATAGCACTGGGTACTTTCACTTCAACCTCCTTGATGAGAAATTTTGCCGCAGTCGGCGACTCCGAGTGCTGTCTTGCAACAGTTTTTTATGACTCCAATTGCTAAGTTAGCAATTTTTCGGGTCCGATGTATGGGTTGTGGGTATATTCCGTCCCTCAATTTGTCATAGGGAGAGGATAAATCGGGGGATTTTTGGGGAAGGGTTGATTGGTGGCCGGGGGATTGCACTGTTGTTATTGGTGAATAAATCTCTGGCTTGCATTCCGGATTGATCCCCCCAACCCCCCTTACAAGGTTAGGTTTTTTACGCTCTTGTCCCCTCCCCTTGGCAAGGGGAGGGTTAGGGTGGGGTCCTCTGGGTGGCGATCGCGCTGGCGCTTGGAATGGTTGTGTGGAGGGTGTCGGCGGTGACTTGGCGATCGCAGTGTCACGAAGAAAGAGGTTGGCACCCGGCTCCATACAGGCGCGGTAAGCGGAGCTATCCCGTAGGGAATTGCCCAAGAAGAACCCCACCCTAACCCTCCCCTTGCCAAGGGGAGGGGACAAGAAGAACCCCACCCCTCCCCTTGCCAAGGGGAGGGGACAAGAAGAACCCCACCCTAACCCTCCCCTTGCCAAGGGGAGGGGACAAGAAGAACCCCACCCTAACCCTCCCCTTGCCAAGGGGAGGGGACAAGAGCGTAAAACCTAACCTTGTATTTGCAAGAAGTTTAATGTTTTCGGCACTGAACGGGGATGACGGTTGAAACCGTCACTACGAACGGGGATTTGTGAAGAAAGGTTAACTTTAGGGGAGAGATTGTCAGGAAATACCGGCAATTTTTCGGGGAGGGAAAATCAGGGAAAAGGCTTGTCGCTCTGGCTTCTGACTCGCTACTGTAGAAAAAGAATGGGGTTGTTGGATTTGGGGGAAAGGATAAACTACATCAGAGTAATTACTCAGTGTTAATTTAACATAAGGAACGAAAATGACGCGAAGGAGTAGCAATAATGGCGAACTCAGTCGTTGATCGGCATCCGGCGATCGCACCCACTGACTCCCCCCCTCGGGATCGGATTCGTCGCTTGGTCTGGAAAATTGCGATCGCGACCCTGCTCTTAATGGCAGTCGGCAGTGCAACAAGGGTGATGAATGCGGGTTTGGCTTGTCCAGACTGGCCGCTTTGTTATGGGAAGTTAGTCCCCACCCAGCAAATGAATTTGCAGGTGTTCTTGGAATGGTTTCACCGCTTAGATGCGGGGTTAATCGGCCTCAGCGCGATCGCCTTAGCCGGATTATCCTGGTGGGATCGCCGGGAACTCCCCGGTTGGCTACCCTTTGCCTCCACCGGCGCATTGGGTTTAATCGTCTTTCAAGCCCTCTTAGGCGGACTCACCGTCACCGAACTGCTGCGATTTGACATTGTAACCGCTCATCTGGGAACTGCCCTCTTATTTTTCACCACCCTGTTAATCATCGGCATGGCACTGTTACCCTATCAAGGGACTGGCAGTGTGGGTAAACTCCCCTGGATTGGCCTGTTTGCAGCAATTTTTGTCTATGTCCAAAGTTTACTCGGGGGATTAGTCGGTTCCCAATGGGCGCTTCATCAATGTTTCGGCTACAATCAGCTATGCACTGTGATGAACAGTCACATTTTTGGGGTTGTTCCCCCGACTGTCACAATTATCGCTTTAGTGGTTTTGGCATTCCGAACTCCGGCATTGCATCCTAAATTACGACAACTCGCCAGGTGGGCCGGTATCTTGTTACTCTTGCAAATTGGATTAGGGATTGCTACCTTTTACGAACATCTGCAAGTGGAACTGCTCACGGTGTCTCACCAAGCGACGGGTGCAGCCTTACTCGGAACTCTGGTGGCGTTTACCGTATTGGCACTGCGCGATCGCGCCGGAAGCGTTCGGGTTTGAGAATTTTTCCATCGTCAACTGTATTTCGATGCAATAGCCCAGCCTCTTGACTGCTGAAAGGAAACAAAACATTTATCATGCAAGAAATCATCGCAACTGGTACACAACGGCATCATGAAACTCTGTTGCAAGTGCTAAAAAGTTACTACCAGTTAACCAAACCTCGAATTATTCTGTTGCTGCTGATTACCACAGCATCCGGACTCTGGGTCGCGGCTCATGGAGAGGTCGATCCCCTGTTAGTGTTAGTAACAATGGCGGGCGGTGCTTTAGCTGCCGCCTCAGCGAATACGATTAACTGTTTGTACGATCGCGATATCGATTACATCATGGAACGCACTCGTCATCGCCCCTTACCCTCGGGTCGAGTGCAACCTCGGGATGCGCTGATTTTTGCGATCGCCCTTGCAGTTACTTCGTTTACCCTGCTGACAGTGTTTGCGAATTTACTCGCCGCACTTCTCGCCATGTCCGGAATCGTCTTCTACGTCGCCATCTATACCCATTTACTCAAGCGTCACAGTACCCAAAATATCGTCATTGGAGGCGCTGCCGGGGCGATTCCCCCGTTAGTCGGTTGGGCGGCAGTTACCGGAGACCTGAGTTGGGCACCTTGGGTGATGTTCGCCATCATTTTTCTCTGGACACCGCCCCACTTCTGGGCATTAGCCATGATGATTCGCGATGACTATGCTGCCGTCAATGTCCCGATGTTGCCGGTAATTAAGGGAGATGAAGAAACCGCCCGTCAAATCTGGTATTATACTTTATTGCTTTTGCCATTAACCCTCGGGCTGACTTATCCCTTGCATACCAGTGGAATGGTCTATGCAGCATTGGCGGTGTTTTTAGGGGTGATTTTTGCCAAGAAAGCCTGGGAACTGTTGCAAGCCCCGACAGACCGAGACAAGGCGCGATCGCTGTTTAAATACTCGATTTTATATCTGATGTTATTATCTGCCGGAATGGTGGTGGATAGTTTGCCCGTGACTCATCAGGTAACGACGGCGATCGCTCAGAATGTCCAGGTTTTAATCAGTGCGATCGGCGTGATGTAATTCACCGGATTTGGCTCAGTTAAATGTCTGAGTTAATCTTGCATAAAACTACCCTGTTTGGGTTAGTAAACCACAGAGATTGTGGGATGGGGTGGGCCAATTGCCTACCCCTAATTTTTTGGATAAATTTTCAGGGAATGATACCCCATCCAGTTTTCAATCCAGGGTACGAATCACTCGACAGGGGTTTCCCGCAGCAACGACCCTCGGGGGCAGATCTCGCGTCACCACACTCCCTGCGCCAATGGTAGAACCCTCTCCAATGGTAACCCCAGGGCAGATAATCGCCCCACCGCCAATCCAAACATCGCTCCCGATTTCCACTGGCAATGCCGACTCCCATCCCTCTGTGCGATCCGTGGGATTGAGTGGATGAGTGGCGGTGTAGATTTGCACCTTGGGTCCAATCAGGACGCGATCGCCCAGTCGGACTGTATTGCAGTCGAGAATGACGCAATCATAGTTGATAAATAGACGCTCCCCGGCAAAAATATTAAAACCGTAGTCGCATCGAAACGGAGGTTTCACTTCAGAACCGGGTCCAATTTTCCCAAACAGTTCTTGGATGAGAGATTCTCGTTCGCGGGTGGCATCCGGAAGGGAGAGATTGAAGGTATGTAAGATGCGTTGCGATCGCGCCAGCAACTCCACAAGTTCGGGATCCGTTGCCAGATAAAGCTCTCCTGCGAGCATTCTTTGGCGCATCGATTTCTCGGCGTTCGATTGATTCATGGGTTATTTACGTTATCTAAAGGAGGCGATCGCAATCAATGAGTCAGTATCCTTGTCTTCCGGCCTATCAAAAAGGATAGCCTGCTCAGGTACAGGACAATGATGCAATATTTTCTTGAGGTGTTCACCAATGGCATGGGGTGATATCAGGCGATCGCATCAGGATTCAATTTCCCAAGACTCATAATTTTGGAGGGTAATCCAATCCAGGTAATTTGACCAATTGTAGAGGATCTCCCTGAGTCCTCGCCTGCTCAACTTGGCGATCGGGTGTCAAAAATTTTTCTGTTGATCTCTGGGGACTGTCGGATTTCCCACCTCTGATCCCGTGGCGGTTTTACAACGGTTTTGAACGGAAAGGCAGGGAGATTTCCCCAAATCCTGTGGGGAGTTAACATTGCGATCGCCGCCTATCAACATCACCGGAAGTTGATGGAATTAACAGTTCCTATCCCGTTACATCCCTCTAAAGAGGTAATTCTGGTTCCATTGCCTCCGATATTGACCCTATTCCTTTAGTCTTAGAAAATTCGGCACTTTTACCCTGGAGGAATTTTACAACAATGAATTCGGCAAACTTATGATAAAATAATCAGAAAATCCTAATCTCAAGCCAAATGAAGCATGAACCCACTCTCCTATGCTTCCGGCATAGACCGGGTGCCGTTATTCCCAATTTTATCAATTTTTCGGAAGCTTAAAAAAACTAGGGGGCTTTATATTTAAAGGAAGTTTGTGAAAACATCTATTAATCAATCTAAAATACAAAAAGGTAAAGAATAATCTTATCTCTGTAAGATTGAGTATCTTTACCTTCCAAAATTACAACTAGCCAATCGGTCACCCATCCGACTTTTGTACCTCTTAAATTTGTCACCTAAAAAAACAGCAATGAGCAAACCCTCTAGGCGAAACATTTGGTCACGAGTCAATAATTATAAACTTTTACGCTATTTGCTCTTATTAACTTTAGGCTGGGCAATTATTCAAGTATTAGGGTACTTTCAAACCGTTATCGTAATTTTTATTTTTGCGGCTATTTTAGCGTTTTTGCTGAATTATCCCGTAAAATGGATTCAGAGATGGGTTCCTCATAATATTGCGGTGATTATAGTTTTTTTAACCAGTCTCCTCATATTTGGGGGACTGGCTATTACCCTAGGGGTAGCTGTCTTATCCCAAGGTCAACAATTGCTGGAACAATCTCCTGAACTCTTACAGGGTCTTTTGGATTTATTAGATTACATTCAAGAAGTATTAGCTCGCCGGAATTTAGCATTAGATTTAACAGCCATTGAAGACCGTCTGCGAGAGGAAGCCTTGGCGGGAATTGGAGTAGGGTTGATGACGGTTCAAAAAATATTAGTTAACTTGATAGATTTAATTTTAATAGCAGTGGTTGCATTTTTCATGCTTTTAGATGGTCAACAAATTTGGAACTTATTTCTCAAACTCTTTCCCTCTCATTTGCGAACGGACGTTACCCGGTCTATTCAGAAAAATTTTCTGGGATTTTTTTGGGGCCGGTTAATCTTATCGGTATTTTTTGCAGTGTCTTGTTTTGTGGTGTTTGTCATCCTTGATATTCCTTATCCTTTAATGTTGGCCGCAGTCGGAGGATTTTTTGATTTAATTCCCGGAATTGGTGCGACTTTAGGAATTAGTTTAATTTCTCTAATTTTATTACCCCAAGGTATTTGGATCAGTATCAAGGTATTGGTGACTTGTATTTTACTTCAGCAGGTTGAAGAAAATCTATTGATGCCACGAATCATGAAAGATTCTATTAACGTCAACCCAGTTATTATGTTTTTAGCTTTATTAATTGGAGCAAAAGTTGCGGGTTTAATGGGAATATTTTTAGCAATTCCTATTAGTGGTGTATTAATTAATTTGGGAGAAATTGATGAAATGAAAGGAGACTAATAAGTTGAGTTGTAAGATAATTACAGACCAAAATTTCATCCTACTTAAAAAAATAACCGGGCTTTATAGCCCGGTTAACCAAAATTCAAAGAGCAATGATTGAGTGCTTATAACAAGGGACGGATTCTTTCTCGATAGGTGGCTCCATCTAAACCCATTCCTTGATTAGCCTGACCCGCAGGAATCATTTGTTCGAGTGCCGCAATGCGATCGCTACTGGCCGGGTGGGTACTTAAAAAGGTCGGCGGAGAGGGTTTGCCGAGGAGTTTTTCAAAAAATTGAACTAGACCCTGAGGGGCGTAACCTGTGTTCATGAGAATGGCTAAGGCCCCGCGATCGGCCTCATATTCATGTTGGCGACTCCGGGGCCGACGGAGGGCTAATTCTACCCCAATTTGTACCGCAATATTGCTATCTATACCAGCGGCACCGGCTAACCCTCTGGCGATGATTAACTCGCGCATTTGCCGAATGGAATGTTTGTGGACAATGTGGCCAATTTCATGACCCATTACCCCAGCTAATTGAGCTTCATTATCCATAGCTTGGAGGAGCCCTGTGGTAACATAAACAAAACCGCCCATTGTGGCAAAAGCATTAATGCTGTCATCCTCAACAACTTGAAAGGTGTAGGTAAGATTGGGCCGATCGCTTTGAGGCACTAACCGATCGCCTACCTCCCGAACATAGTTATTAATTTGAGTATTTCCATATCGCCTAAATTGACTACTGAGAATTTGTTGGTTGATTTGTTGACCTAGGGCAACTTCCTGGGCATCGGACATGGTACTTAGCTGAAGCACCTCAAGTCCGGGCCCAATTAACCTCCGGGCGCTAAATGCCGAACTCGGATAGGATGAACTGACGACTAAGGCGATCGCCATAATCGCAGAAATGAGCGGGTAAATCCAGCGCCGATGAACTCGATGAAACATCCAATTGTAAGGGTTAAACATAATAAATGTGAGAAATGAGTGAACAAGCAGGACTGATATTGAATTGAGGTCAGGTCTTTTAACCGCGATCTTCAGGCTCCGAAAACTGAGATATCCCCTCGTCTAATCATAGGGGCAATTCATATACTGCTCTCTCTACAGATGGGGTTCCATCTTAAAAGATTCGGCGTAAGTCCTCTGTGGGATCTTTTAAGACTCAACCAAAGACCCTGATATGTTCAGGACTTCTGGACTATTTACAGTCGGTTGATTCAGTCTAATTTCAGCATAAGCGATCGCCTCCCTCCTCATCCATTGACGAATCTGTACAACAGCAAGTTGCCATTGACAATCCCTCAGAATCCTCCTCGGGGGTTTGTAGAATTCAACAATAGGGATCCGATCAAGAGGATAGTGACTCAGAAGAGGCCCAAAGTCAGGTCCTCAGAGGTTCGAGGGGTAGCCAAAATTGCGATCGCCGCAAGATTAACAGGTCTCTTCAAAAACTCCCACAGGTTGGACTAATAAGGTAATACAGTGAATGCCGACAATGCGAACAGGTTCTCCGGGTCCAATGACAATTTCGCGATCGCACCTGGCAGGCCAATAACTGCCTCTAAAATGGACTCTCCCAGTGATATAGGGACCTCGAATGATCTCATCCACAATGCCAATTTCTCCGGGCTTGCCGAGAGTATATTTTAAGTTGGGGTCTCGATATTCTTTGATTAGGGAGGGATGGGGAGTAAACAGGCTGTTTAAAAAACGAAACATAGGATCTCGGTTGAACGCGACAATCCCACCCTAAAAGGCTTGCGAATTTTTTAGGGATGCTTCGGTGTCACTCTCTGAATTGGTTGCTGGATACGGTTCTTTTGGGGCGATCGCATCCGGTTTAATCCCAAATCCGAGTCAACTCTTGGGGATAGACTTGTGCATTTCCCAAACTGCCACATTGCACAGAAGGCGATCGCACTCTTACTCCTCAACACATCCTTCAATATTGCGGGCTGCTGCGCTCGACTGCTGAAGAATCACGGGACAATCATCCTGAGTCTGCCAAAATCGATCCAGGGTGTAATGAAGGACGATCGACCAAAATAAAATCACAAATGCCACCAAACCCAACTGTTCAGGGGAGATAAATCGTCGTAGAGGTTCTGACTGTAGCTTCTTCTCGTCCATAATACCTCCTAGTTTGGGTCATCGGCGATCGCACTGCACCTGTTGGGTTCATTCCAGGGGAATAGACCGCTCAATGGAAATCGAACGCTTTGGTGAAAAATTCCCCTATTCCATATTTTATGCTAATTTTTCAAGTTTGCGGTCTCAAAATCCTCTCGTTGACCCAGTAAAATTTAACGCTTTTTTCCGATAAAATCCGCCCCCGTTTAAGGGATGGCTTTAGGGTTTAAATCCTAGAATGGATGAGGGGTTGACGGTACAGGGCGGGGCATGAAACCGAATCGATTCGACCGGATTGGAACCCCTTGGTCAACATTGCCCTCTCGCCATACAAAAGAAGCGATCGCGCCTCAGTCCTCGAATAACAGAGTATAAAATAACCTGAAGCGTTCCCTACTTGCCAATTTTCATCAGACTACCATCACTGCACCTGATTGTGCAGGGAAGATGTTTTTAATGACGAGACTAATCCCGCATTAGAAACATCTTCCCCGGTCATGTGGGGAAGTCGCTTACTTTGCCCCTTAAGTTGACTGAAAATCTGGGACCAATTTAACGTTATCACTCTAGGTAATAATACACAAAATGTTACGTTAAATAAGGTCAAAAGCATAAATTCAAACCAGTTTGATAGCACCATAAAACTCTCCTGACTAAAGCTGATGAGATAGTGAGTTTAATTATAAACCCTAGCTTAGGTGAAACGACGAAATTGGAACACTTGCAGTAATTGGAATTTCTTGTAGTTTCTATAAAAGATTCTCAAGATAAGATTGATTACGGAGGAGATTTTCTTCCCGAGTAAGTTTCTATACAGAGCAATCGTTTCAGGCTTTTGATGATTTTTTGGACATCTTGGGTTATAATCTAAATTGGTAGTCCCGTGCCTCCTCCCCTGATGTCGGAATCGGAGTGGAGAGGGAAAAGTGCAGGCCGTCTAACGCCTTATAAATCTTTTTAAATTAAGTATAAACAACCCGGGGTTTTTCTGGTCTCAACTCCCCTAGAATAGTGAGCAATCACTCAAAGATTAGGGTTTTCCAAGGAATGGCACAGTGAAGGGGAGTGAGTGTCGGGAAGCCCAATGGAAAACCCATCCAAAATACACAGCAAGGTCTGCGTAAATCTGTCTTGCTGTGTATTTTGGATTATTATAAACAGAGGGCTATTATCGACCGGCGGCAACGCTGGAAATCTTCTTGAGTAGTTCCAGGGACTGACGACAGGCTTCGGCACACTTTTGACAATGTGCGTTGTCATGGGTTGCACATTCTTTCGCACAAGCTTCGCAGATGTCGATGCAGGCGCGAGAGACTTGTTCAACGAAGTTGGAACCTCGACTCATAAAACCGGCAATGGTCCAGCACATTTGAGAGCAATCTCGGCATAAGCGCGCGCAATCGGGCATATCGCCAATACATTCGTCGGCACAATGCTCGCACTGAATAGCACAATTAACGATCGCATCTATACTGGCTTGATTAATTTGATGAGGCATGAAAATTTTCCTCCTTTGTTTCCGATGAAGTTCTAGCCTCTACATTAATCGTTGCAGGATGGCCTGAGCATCTATCTAAAGTGTGGAACACCTTGTATTTCTTTTGGTGGAGGGGAATTTCATTTCAGTTTCACTTTTATATGATAATGTGAAATATTGTGGTTTTTATCCGGCAAAACCGAAATAAAAATTAGGTATATTTCACGTTTACTTTTTGATAAAAATTAAAATAAAAACTTATTTCCACAAAAAATAGAGCGCGGTTATCTATCAATTATTAGGCCCATAAAAATTAAAAACCAGCCTTGCAGAACGGGAATTTACTGGGTTATAGTATCATGGACAGGGAGAGATAAGGGTTGATAAATATGAAGGTACTCTTAGTAGAAGATGAGCCCGATTTAGGGGCAGCGATTAAACGGACCCTAGAGCGGGAAGCTTATGTGGTAGACTGGGCCAAGGATGGCACCGAGGGTTATGAGTATATTGAGAGTTATCGCTTGCAACCCGTAGAAACGCCTTATACCCTGGCGATATTTGATTGGTTATTACCGGCATTATCGGGGATAGAATTGTGTAAGCGCCTGCGGGCTTCGGGCAGTGCTTTACCTGTGCTAATGCTGACCGCAAAAGATAGCATGGAAGATAAAGTGGCTGGGTTAGATGCCGGGGCGGATGATTATTTAGTTAAACCCTTTGGGATGGCGGAACTATTGGCAAGATTGAGGGCATTACAGCGGCGATCGCCTCAATTGCAACCCCAGCAGATTCAGGTGGGAAATCTGACTCTTGATTATGGAACTCGTACCCTCTATTGCCATCAGGAAACCGGGGAATCAGTGGCTATTTCAATGACCAATAAAGAGTTTCAGTTATTAGAATATTTGATGCGTCATCCCCAGCAAATTATTACTCGCGATCGCATCTTGGATCGGCTGTGGGAATTGGGGTCAGAACCCGGAAGCAATGTAGTCGCCGCCCAAATGCGCCTGCTGCGTCGCAAACTCGCCGAACAGGGTTACGATCGCCTCATAGAAACGGTTTATGGATTGGGATATCGCTTCAAAACTGAAGAATAAACCAACCGGGGAGTAAAACAGCATGAATCACAATCAACTTTTTCGACAAACTCGCTTACAACTGACTTGTTGGTATGCTGGAGTCATGGGGGTGATTTTGGGATTATGTGGGTGGGGAATGTATGAGGCGATCGCCCACGCCCATTGGATGACCCTCGATCGCGAATTAGAATCCGTTGCGGGAACTCTCCATGATAGTTTGGAACCTGTATTGCAAGAACCGGCACAATTAGAACCGGAAGTGGGCCGATTATTGCCGGATTTATGTACTCAAAATGAGCAGTGTTGGAATAGAAAATTTAATCCCGAACGACACGCGATCGGGGCGCTTCATCAAGGCTATTATTACGTCCGTTTACTGGATTTAAACGGCAATTTAATCGCCGTAGCTGGAGTCAGTTCCGATGGATTACCCGAGATAGAAAGTGCAGAAACATGGCAAACCCTCACCGACAGCAAAGGGACTCGATTTCATCAAATTTCTGTGGTGTTGCATACAGAAGATGGCGGAGATTGGGGCAGTCTGCAAGTCGGGAGAAGTTTGAAAGAATTTGATGACTATTTGAAGGCAGTTAAAGTGATGATGTTAATCGGATTACCCATTGCTTTATTAGGGGTGGGGACTGCCAGTTGGGGATTGGCAGGAGTTGCCATGCAGCCGATTTATCAGTCTTATCATCAAATTCAACAATTTACTGCCGATGCCGCCCATGAATTGCGAACGCCCTTAGCCGCAATTCGAGCCACAGTCGAATCCAATTTAAGAGTGGACAGCCCTAATTTTGAGGACATTATGGATACCTTAAAAACCGTTGATCGCCAAAATTTGCGCCTTTCTCAACTCGTGAATGATTTGTTATTATTATCCAGAATGGACCAACAAGAACGGCCCGTGAAATCATCCCCTTGCTGTCTGAATGATGTGATTAGCGATGTGGAAGAAGAAATCGCTGCCTTGGCGATCGCCTCGGAAGTCAAGCTCACGACAGAGGTTCGAGTCCCGCAAGCAGTTTGGGTGAAAGGGAATGAAGAAGAACTCTATCGACTCCTGTTTAATTTAGTCAGTAACGGCATTCAATATACTCCGGCAGGAGGTGAAGTTACTCTGATTTTAGATGCCCGCGATCGCCATGCGATTATTCAAGTAAAAGATACAGGAATTGGCATTCATCCTCAAGATTTAACCCGAATTTTTGACCGTTTTTATCGAGTTAATAGTGACCGAGCTCGCCATACTGGAGGTTCGGGTTTGGGACTGGCTATTGCTAAGGCGATCGCCAAAACCCATCACGGCAATATCCAGGTGCAAAGCGAATTAAGTCAAGGGAGTTTATTTACCGTGCGACTGCCCATTTTAGAATCAGTATAGCCGTAACCCGGGACAAAAAACCGGGTTTCTTGACCAGAAGGGTTGCTACCGTTGCCGAGAATTGTTGAAAGAACCCGGGTTTCTAACCGTTCTTGTACCGACGCCCTAAAATTAAATTAAATTTCATCCTAATTTCATTTTCCTCTGTCAAACTCGGGGGTGAGGTTTGATTCACCCTTACGAGATCCAGACTAATCATGCGATCGCCTAATTACTCTAACCTAACCCCGACCTTACTGGCTGCTATCCTGCTCGTGATGACGCCTGCGGCAGTTTTAGCGCATCCTGGACATGGAAATGAGTTTGAAGGGGGTGGGGATGCCAGTCACGCACCCACGGGGGGAATTGAAGTTGATTCTCAAACCCTTGAACGCATGGGAATTATCGTTGAACCCGTGCAACAAGCGGTGATGGAAGCGGGAATCAAAGTCACGGGACAAATTGAAACATTACCCAATGAAACCGTAGAGATAACTGCACCGATCGCCGGTAAAATTATTCAATTATTAGTGGAACCCGGAGATGCAGTTCAAGCGGGAGATGCTGTGGCAATTTTGTCAAGCCCAGAATTAGCAGATTTGCGGGTAGATGCGCTCCAAAATCAGGCAGAATCTGAATCTAATCTCAAGCAATCTGAGGCAAATTGGCAATTAGCCCAACAAAATTATCAACGGCAAGTGACCATTGCTGATGCAGAAATTGCCCAAGCGGAACAGCAAGTGGCAACAGCTCAATCTCGCTATGAACGGGACCAGAATTTGGTGAATGAACGAGGGGTATTAACCGCCGCAGAAGAAGGGTATCGCCGCCAAGTGGAATTAGCGGAATCGGAAATTTCCGCAGCGCAGAAACAAGTCGAAATTGCTCAGTCTCGCTATGAACGCGATCGCCAGTTAGTGGAAGAAGGCGGATTGCTCTCTGTTGCCCGAGAAAACTATCAGCGTCAAATGGAATTGGCCGAAGCAGAAATTTCTCAAGCAGAAACTGAATTAGTGGTTGCTCAGGAACGCTTTCAACGGGATCAGGAATTAGTCGAACAAGGGGCAATTCCGCGCCGTCAAATGCTGGATTCTGAAGCCCAGTTTGCAGCAGCAAAATCCGCCGTGAAACGCGCTCAAAGTCGGCTAGGGCAACTGCAAGCGGAATCCGAAGTCAAACGCGCCGAAATCGATTTACCGTTACGAGACTTGCGGGAATCAGAAGAATTATTAGCGCGATCGCAAACTGAATTAGCCCGCGCTCAAAGCCGATTAGGACAACTGCAAGCGCAATCCGATGTGAAACGGGCTGAAGCGGATTTACCCTTACGAGATTTGCGAGAATCCGAAGATTTATTAGCTCAAGCCAAAGGGGAACTGACTCGGGCGAGAAGTCGCCAAGGGGTGATTGCAGCAGAAGCCGAATTAAAACGCGCTGATGCCGAATTACAAGCGGCAAAATCTCAGGTTAACTTGAGCGATCGCACCTATCAAACTCGTTTAAAACAGTTAAATATTACGCCGGATGAACAGGGAACCGTGACGATAAATTCTCCGATTACTGGCGTAGTCGCCCACCGAGATATCACCCCGGGTCAATCGGTAGATGCAGCCGGAACGATTTTAATGAAAATTCAAAATCAGACGCGGGTGGGTGCCATCGCAAATTTGTATGAAAAAGATTTACAACAAGTCAAAATCGGACAAAAAGTCAATATCAGAGTAGCGAGTTCTCCCAATCGCATTTTTACCGGCAGAATTAATTATATTGCCCCCGATGTCCAAGGAGAAACCCGAGTGATTCCGGTGAGGGCAGAAGTAGATAATGTCGGGGGAGAATTAAAACCGGGGATGTTTGCGGAGTTAGAAATTGCTACCGATAAAACCAGTGAAGGGGTGACCAGTATTCCCGAAAGTGCGATTGTAGAGGTTAATAATTTGCCGGTGGTATATGTCCAAAATGGGCAGCAATTTCAGGCGGTTGAGGTGAAACTTGGACAACAATTTGGAGAGCGAATTGAGGTCAAGGGGGGATTATTTGCAGGCGATCGCATTGTTACCGAAGGGGCGATGCAACTCTACGCCCAATCCCTCCGAGGTGGCAGTAATAGCAGCCCTGATCACCCCGAAGAAACCGAGGCAACCGAGGTGAATGCAACCGGGTTAATGCAGTGGGGATGGATACCTCTTGCAGGGGCGATCGCAGGAGTGGCATTTTGGTTAGGACGGCGCAGTAAACCGCTAAATAAATTAACCGCACCCTACCCGAATTTTCCCTCAGAAGCAAGTGAATTTCCCGAAACAGCTATAGAGGTAATGCGTAAGTCTTAAATTGACTGGCTTTGAGCGCAGGCGGTCCTCCGTCTAGCTGGCTATTTCAGACAAAGCCCTATCGGTTCAATCTGCGAATAGGCCGCAATCCTAATCCTCTTGTTGTCTGTTCTCTTTCTTCCTAAGATTAGCTATAATAGAAAAAAGTTATCCTGAAATGATTTCCAGGAGCAAATATCATGCAAACAAAAGCAAACTCAAATCGAATCATCGTTCATCGGCGAGTCATTCCGGGTTTGGATGTTTTGACACCAACAGAGAGAGAAAATTTCTGGAATTCCGTTAACTTGCTCGAACAATTCTCCCCAGACTGTCCATTCCTATTTCCGGAACTTATCAAAAAAATTGACACTCATGAGCCACTTTATGTCCTCCGGGTCAATTCCAGCCTGCGCGCCACATTTAGAATAACTGAGAATAACCAGATTGAAATTATTGACTTATTCCCGCAGGAAAGAATAGACAATTATGATTGGAAAAAGGCCAGTCTGGTTATAGAGCATGAAAAAATTTGAAGAAATAGAATTTTCTCCTAGCCAATGTGCGGTTCAATTGGGAGAATTCAAAAAATTACTCCAAAAGAAAAAAGACCTATCCGAACGGGATGACATTTTACCTTTTTTTAAAAGGCGAAAGGACTTGTCTGCATTACTCGGGAGTTTACATCCCAAAATATATAAATATGATAGACTTGCCTTTGAGTATAACCTTTTTGGCGATTTTGTTGTAGACTTAGCCATTGGAGATTCCACGAGAAAATCCTACTGTTTTGTCGAATTTGAGAGCGCTAAAGACAATAGTATATTTGTTTCTAAAGCCGGAAAAACTACCCCAGAATGGTCTCCCACATTTGAACGAGGCTACAGCCAGATTGTCGATTGGTTTTGGAAGTTGAACGATATGGAAAGAACCGATGAGTTTGAAAACCGATTTAATGGCAGAAATATCAAATATGTAGGAGTGCTAGTTGTCGGCAGAAATGAATATTTAGAACCCAGAGAATTAAAAAGGCTGAAGTGGCGTCAGGAAAATACAAGAGTCAATTCTAAAGAAATCTACTGCCTTACGTTCGATGAACTCTATGAAGATTTATCGGTTCGGCTGAATACCTATCTGAGTATTTAGTCAGTTCGGACAGGGTAAGCACTCCAAACGATACTCTTTATTTTTCATCACATTAAAACCCCTAAATCATCGGGAAAGGGTCCTGTATATTCGATCGCCAGAGGTTTGTTTCGGAATTCCAGGAGGCGATCCTCAATCTGATCACAATCCGGGGAATGCGCTAACAGTTCCCCGGTTTTTACCGATTGATCGGGATTGAGTTCCTTGTAGGCAATCAACACCCACTCTTGGGGGTAACGGCGTTTAATCTCCTCCATACTTAACAGTTCCCCAATCCCCTCTGTTGTGGCATTCGTTGGGGACGAGGTATCCGGATCACTGGTATGGACTGCTGCTTTTATGGGGTTTTCCATTGTCGTTACTACTCCTGGTTGAGTTCTAATTTCCCTAGTTTAGCAAAATTTCATCTGGATTTCATCTTTTCGTGCGACCCTGAAATCACAGCTAAACTCTTAACTCCTACCCCTCCTAATCCATGCTTGATGGTATTCTCAAATGGTCGATCGCCCAGCGGTGGCTAGTCGTGATTGGAGCGATAATTGTCACAATTTTGGGCATTCATACGATTTCCCAAATGCCCTTAGATGTGTTTCCAAACTTTGCGCCTCCTCAAGTAGAAATTCAAACCGAAGCCCCCGGATTAGCCCCGGAAGAGGTGGAATCTTTGGTCACCTATCCCATTGAAAGTGCCATTAATGGAACTCCCGGATTGGAAACCGTGCGATCATCTTCTGGAGTCGGACTATCGGTGGTAAAAGTAATTTTTAAATGGGGGACGGATGAATATCAAGCGCGGCAATTAGTCACCGAACGATTGCAGCAAGCATCCAGTCAATTACCTCAAGGGGTGGAAACGCCACAAATTTCTCCTATGTCTTCTCCAATTGGGACAATTATTCAATATGCCTTTACGGTGACGGGAGAGGGAGAAACGACCTTAATGGAGTTAAGACAATGGGTCGATCGCGATATTATTAATCGGTTGTTAGCTGTCCGAGGGGTGACTCAAGCCATTGCCTATGGCGGCGATGTTCGTCAATATCAGGTTTTAGCAGATCCAGTAAAATTACAGGCTTATAATATTTCTTTAACTGAAGTTAGAGAGGCAGCAGAAGCAGCGAATACTAATGCTGCCGGTGGGTTTTTACAAAGTCCAGACCGGGAATTAATTATCCGAGGAATTGGTCGAATTGAATCCATAGAAGATTTACAAAAATCTGTGGTAACCTCTCGCAATGGGACACCAATTTTATTAGAAGATGTGGCAGCGGTAAAAATTGGGGCTGCCTTGAAACGGGGCGATGGGAGTGTGAATGGACAATCTGCGGTGGTGGTGGTGGTGAATAAGCAACCCCTGGCGGATACTCCCACAGTAACGAAAGCAGTGGAGGCGGCGATCGCAGAACTACAGACGAGTTTACCCCCCGATGTCAAGGTAATGGTCACCTTTCGGCAATCGGACTTTATTGATGCTTCGATTGAAAATGTTCGCAATTCCCTCAGAGATGGAATTATCATTGTTTCGATTATTTTGTTTCTGTTCTTAATGAATTGGCGCACTGCCATCATTACCCTCAGTGCTATTCCCTTATCCCTAATTATTGGCTTAATGGTGATGAATCTCTTCGGTCAAGCCATTAATACTATGACCCTGGGAGGATTAGCAGTCGCCATTGGTTCGGTGGTAGATGACTCGATTGTAGATATGGAAAACTGCTACCGAGGATTACGAAAAAATCAAGCCGCAGGGAATCCCATTCCTCCGCTTCAAGTCGTTTATGATACCTCCGTAGAAGTCCGCGTGAGTGTGCTATTTTCTACGGTAATTATTGGAGTGATATTTGCTCCAATTTTTACATTAACCGGAGTAGAAGGTCGGATTTTTGCCCCGATGGGAGTGGCCTATCTTGTCTCAATTTTTGCCTCTACGTTTGTGGCATTGACCCTATCTCCTGCCTTATGTGCCTTCTTATTAGCCTCTCAATCCTTACCGGAGGAAGAAACCTGGGTTTCACGGGTTGCAGAACGGCTGTATCGGCCTTTATTGCGAATTTCAATTCAATGGCCCAGTTTGATTTTAGGGATAGCTACGGCTGCATTTATTGCCTCTTTGATTGTGTTGCCCTCCTTGGGACGAGTGTTTTTACCGGAGTTTCAGGAACGCTCTTTAGTGAATGCAATGGTACTCTATCCCGGAGTGTCTTTAGAAATGACAAATCGGGCAGGGTTAGCGATGCAAGATGCCTTGAAAGATGACCCCCGTTTTAGTTGGGTACAGTTGCGATCGGGACGAGCACCGGGAGATTCTGATGCTGGGGGGGTAACTTTGGGACATTTGGATATTGAGTTGAGTGATGAGGGGATAGAAGATCGGGAAGGGGCGATCGCAAAATTACGGGAAGAATTCGACAAATTACCGGGGGTTGCCCCCAGTATTGGCGGATTTATCTCTCACCGCATGGATGAAGTCCTCTCCGGGGTGAGAAGTGCGATCGCTGTCAAAGTGTTCGGTCCCGAACTGCCGGAACTCCGCATTCTGGGGGCGCAAGTCCGCGATATTATGCGCGATATTCCCGGGGTGGTAGACTTGCAACTCGAACCCCAAGTCCCCATCCGTCAGGTGCAAATTCACTTCGATCGCCCTGCTGCTGCCCGCTATGGATTAACCGTGGGTGACTTGTCAGACACTCTGGAAACTGCCCTGAATGGACGGGTGGTTTCCCAAGTCCTAGAACAACAACAATTGTTCGATTTGGTCGTCTGGTTAAAAGAAGACTTTCGCAATAATTTAGATACCATTCGCAACTTATTAGTTGATACACCTAATGGTACAAAAATTCCTCTCGCCCAAGTCGCCCGAATTGATTACGGCACGGGTCCTAATACCATTAACCGGGAAAATGTCTCCCGTTTAATTGTGGTTTCGGCCAATGTTTCCGGGAGAGATTTAGGCAGTATCGTCGATGAAATTCGGGAAAAAGTTCGCGAATCGGTGCAACTTCCGGCGGGATATTTTATCCAATATGGGGGACAATTTGAATCGGAACAACGAGCGAGCCAAAATTTACTAATTTTTGGGTCATTAGCCTTGATTGTGATTGCTGTTTTAATGTATTTTGCCGTTAAATCTCTAGCCAGTACGGTGATGATTATGCTCAATCTCCCCTTAGCGATTACTGGCGGAATTTTTTCCGTTGCCTTGGGGGGTGGCGTTCTCTCGGTGGCTTCGATGGTGGGATTTATTACCTTGTTTGGGGTTGCCACTCGCAATGGGCTGTTATTGGTGGATAATTATAATTCTAAACTGGCTGAAGGAATGCCGCTCAAATCGGTGATTTTTCAAGGTTCAATGGAACGGTTGACGGCGATTTTAATGACGGCTTTAACTTCGGCGTTAGGGATGTTACCCTTGGCGATCGGAACTGGGGCCGGGAAGGAGATTTTACAACCCTTGGCGGTGGTTGTCTTGGGGGGATTATTTAGTTCGACAGCGTTAACCTTGTTGGTAATTCCGGCACTTTATTCTCAATTTGGCCGGAGGTTAAAGCCGAAACAAGTTTCTACAGAAAATAGGGAGGAACGGTTTGATGATGGAGTGAAACCCCTTACGGATTCTTAAGATGTTGTCAAGAAGAGAATGTCATACTCAAGGAGAAATTAAAATGTGGCGATCGCTCAAATTAGGCTCTGTTGCTGTTGTGAGTCTGGGATTAATCGGATTAACGGCTTGTGGAACCGGAGAACCGGACTCGAATGTGCGGGAAAGTGCGACGGAAACTCCCACGGAAACCGCAGTAGCACCTACGGCAACGACTCCAGCGCAACAACCCACCCAAGGGGGACAGGTGATTGAAGTGGGTCCGTATCATTTAGAGTTAGTGGCGTTACCGGAACCCGGAGGAGTGCATTTAGATTTTTATCTGCAAAGGGGAGATACTCACGCAGCGATTCCCGGTGCAACGGTTAACGCCCAGGTGGAAACGCCGACTGGGGAACAAAAAACCCTAGAACTACCGTATGACGAACCGGGGGAACATTATGCCGCTTTTTTGCCTGCGGAAGTATCCGGGGAGTATAAGGTCGCAATTCTCACGGATATTCAGGGGGAAAAAGTTAATGGGCGGTTTACGTTCAATCGGGAATAGGGAGAATCCTCTTGTCATGACTCTGCCTCTGCTCTAGGAAATGTAGGGGCGATTCGCTTTCTCGCCCCTACATTGAGTTAAAGGGTAAAGAAAGCCCATAAAAAAGCTCAGATATTGAATATCTGAGCTTTTTCGGGTTAAGCTATGAGACGAAAAGGTTTCGTCTTATGGGTTTCCAGAAAAAAACTCTCCGATGTTGACTAGAGGATCAGAGCACCGAAGGTTTCAGTGCTTGTACTCTTATCATTCGGGAGATTTCATCGTTTGGAGTTCCACTAATCTTGCTTAGTAGGCTTTCGAGAAGTTGTTGCGACGGCCACCGCGACCACCGCCGCCACCGCCGCCCCCAAAGGAGCCTCGGTCTTCACGGGGTTTGGCTTTGTTGACTTTCATATCGCGACCCATCCACTCAGCCCCATCCAGGGCTTCAATGGCAGCGGTTTCTTCAGTTTCAGTGGACATTTCCACAAAGGCAAAGCCGCGCACACGACCCGTTTCCCGGTCGGTGGGCAGATTCACGCGCTTAACAGAACCGTATTCTGCAAATACGGCACTCAGATCTTCTTGGGTAACTTCATAAGAAAGATTACCAACGTAAATAGACATGGACTAACTCCAAAATTCAACGGATGTAGAGGTCAAGTTTTCGGAGAGAAGCCTGTCCAGACGAAAGGGAGAAATACCTATCAATACTCGAAACAAACACTGCAACCGAATTTCAATCTCATCCATAAGAATAACACAGTTTTTTCAGTTTGGGTAAAGCCATCGGTAGTTTTTCCAAAAATGGGCTGAAACCCTTTACCCCAGGGATTTTCTGGAATTGAAATTCTCGGGCGATCGCCTCGTTTTGGGTACCAAATCTCGCCGCATCAATCCCTCACCCCTCAACATCCCACAAGAGTTCTGGAGTCATGTTGGGAACCTATTCCCCCAAAACCCTGACCCACTGGCGATGGAAAATCCTTGAATGTTGACACCGCGACACCCCGGGTTCGACGATCCTTGTCACTCGGGAACGGTCCGATCGCCTCCCTAGAGAGTTGGGTCAATTCATGTCATGCTCCGCCTACAGTTCGGAAGATGTCGCCCACCTTGCCGAAGTCCTGAACCTCCAAACTGCCCCGAGCGTCGTTGAGCATTCCTGCTAGACAAGGTATCCAACTCCGGTGAACTTAATCACTTAACTGAAGACTCACCAAAACCCTCCCTCGGTGCAAATGTTTTTTGTTACCCATGTTTGTTCTATCTATATAGCCTAGGGGTAACATCTAGGGAATCTATTCTGGAATGCATCTTCATAGGTATAAATCTATAGAAATGCATTGGGGACAAGAACACAGCGGTGCTTCTTTTTTTTAGGGCTACCAAATTTCTACCCTCCGCCCTTGACATCGCTCGCGCCTTTATGATTTTTTTCCTGAATCCCTCCCTAGGAGCCATCCGGGTTAACCCTTCATTTCCCGGACCGGGGGAGTGCAACTTTTTTGCAAAAAAACCACCGAAACCTCGATATAATCAAGAGGATAGCGGTAGGGGCAAGGGAGGCTTGAGATTCACAGACCCCTGAATTGCTTCAGCAAATTTTTAAATTAAAGTTTTACCAACCACAGAAAAGTATGGTATCCTGGCTAACATCATCTTAAAAACGTCTCCCAAAAGAAAGATGTCAAATTTCATAACTTGTGCTAGGGGCCTAGAGGTTGAGTTTTTCTTTCGGAAAGGATTAAGCCTGAGTGAAGCGGGAAACTATACAGGAGCGATCGCCAGCTATGACAAAGCGCTCGAACTAGACCCCAATACAGATGAAATCTGGTACTGTCGCGGCAACGCGCTGTACAACTTGGGGCGGACTAATCCTGCCATCAACAGCTACGACATGGCGCTAGAGCTAAATCCGGGCTGTTACCAAGCCCTGATCAATCGTGGCAACGCCCTTGATGATAGCGGACGCCACCAGGAAGCCGTGGAGAGCTACGATCGCGTCTTACGGCTGAAACCGGATCATCATCGCACCTGGAATAATCGTGGCATTGCCCTCGGGAACTTGGGTAAATATGACGAAGCGATCGCCAGCTATGATCGGGCGATCGAATTCAAACCGGACTATTCCCGCGCCTGGTATCATCGAGGACTGGCCCTCAAAAGCATGGGTCTGACCGAGAAAACCCTGGCTTGTTACGATAAAGCCCTGGCCTCACAACCGGACTTCTATGAAGTTTGGAACAATCGTGGGAACACTTTATACTTGTTAAAGCGATATTCAGAAGCGATCGCCAGCTACGACAAAGCCGTACAAGCATTCCCCAACTATCATTGGGCGTGGTACAATCGCGGCGTAGTTCTGCAAGAGATCAACCGCAATGAAGAGGCGATCGTCAGCCTCGATAAAGCAGTCAATCTCAATCCTAAAAATGCCGAAGCCTGGTATTATCGCGCCTTGGCCCTAGAAGCCTTAGACTGCACCCGTAGCGCTGCGGCCAGTTATGATAAAGCCTACGAACTCAAACCAAATCTCAGTATCGAGTCCCCGACCCGCTAAACTATTGGCTCAATGTCCAAATCCTCAAGGGAACAGAATCGCGATCGGGCTTGAAGCACCTTCTAAAACAGGACTTCAACCCAAACCTGAAGTCTCTTGGTCCCTCAACAGCAAATCAGCGCACCCTGGATAATCAGGGGTCCTCTTAACATGGCAAAAACCGGCTATACTCTACCCGTTTTCGCCGTTGCTGCGGCGAAAGCGGCCCTGATGGTGCTGTCTCCCGGTGCAGAGGCCCCAAAAACGGTCACCCTTGACTTGATGCCCGAATTGGTCGAGATTCCCATCTACCAAGTCGCCCGACTCGATGGTACTTCCGCCCTGGGCATCACCCGCAGCGATCCGGGGGATAACCTCGACTTGACTCGCAATACTCCGATATGGGCTAGGGTCATATCCACCCCCCGACAAAGCCAACCCTTAATCCTAGAAGCCGGTGAAGGATTAGGCAAAACCGAAACGGGAGAACCCGCCATTTATCACTATGCGCGGCAACTTTTTGAGCGCAATTTATTTCCCTTAATTCCTGAAGATACAACCCTAATTATCTCTATCATTTTACCCGAAGGACGGCAACTCGCCAGCCGGACTTCTAACGCTGCCTTTGGCATTTTAGAGGGACTCGCTTTACTGGGAACCAGTGGAATTTCTCAACCCCTTTCCGCAGCTGACCATCTCGATGAATTTCGGAAAATTTTGCAGGACAAAGTTAAAAAATCCCCTCATTTAACCTTCTGCATTGGCAATAATGGTCTCGTGGTCGCCCAACGGTTAGGCATTCCCGAATCGGCGATCGTCCAAACAGGAAACTGGATCGGGGCGCTGTTAGTTGAAGCCGGATTGCGCGGTGCCGAATCGGTTCTGCTTCTGGGATATCAGGGAAAACTGATTAAATTAGCTGGGGGAATTTTTAATACTTCCAGCCATATTGCCGATGCCAAATTAGAGATTCTCAGTGCTGCCGTGGTGCGGGCGGGAGGAGATATGGCGACGGTAGAAGCGGTTTTAAATTGTAAAACGGCTGATGCTGCTTATTTTGAAATTAAAGAACGAGGACTGGCTGAGTTAGTCTTTAATAATTTAGCGGAAAAAATCAGTCAGAATGCTCAGAATTATGTTAAAAAATATGCCGATACTGCTTTAGAAGTCAGCACGATTTTATTTAACCGCCAAGGGGAAATTATTACTCAAACCAAGCCCTTTGTGTGGGATAACCCCTGAAGGGGTTACTACGAACTTTTGCTCAAATTGTTTGTAGTGACCCCTTCAGGGGTCAGCCCGGTAGTTAACAACTTACAACCGATCGCGATCGCCCATTACATTTTCCCGACTTTGGCGCTGAAACTGAGGTATCGGTTCCCGGGAGGAGTGTCGCAACAACACGAAGGGAATCGTCAGAACCCCGACGATCATCACCGTTGCTGCTGTTAACCACACCATCCAGCGACTCGGACGATAGGCGCTGAATTCGATTTGTTGAAAAACCCGATTGTAGCGCCAGACGGCTAAGGGAATAAAAATAATTCCCATAATTACCAATGCCACCCCGAGGGTTTGGGAATTGATGGCGATCGCCGGTACAGAGTCCGGTTCACCCGTCACACTAGCTTGTAACTCGCGTAAAAATAGACCAAAACGGGCGATCGCAAATCCAAAGCCAATCATCCCAATGGAAGTCCGCAACCAAGCCAAAAACGTCCGTTCATTAGCTTGATGTTCTCGTTGTCGGTCTATTTTTTCCTGAGTCATTGCTACTCCCATTAACCCCTAATTTGTAGAGGCGATTCGCTTTCTCGCCCCTACAGATAGGGATTGCTCTCCAAGGAACTTCTCCCCCTACCCAATTACCGATAGTTGGTAAACTGTAATGCTACCGGCCAATCTTCTTGCTTAATCAACTGCATCGCTTCTTGTAAGTCATCTTTCGACTTACTAGAAACCCGCACCGCATCCCCTTGAATTGAACCTTGAACCTTCTTCAATTCATCCCGGAGTAACTTGGTAATTTGTTTACCCACCTCTTGGGCGATGCCTTTTTTGAGCTTAATCACCTGACGAATGCGGTTACCGCTGGCGGTTTCTTCCTTGCCATACTCAAAAATTTTCAACGATAAATTCCGCTTAACCGCCTTTTGTTGCAGTACGGACTGAACCGCCTCTAAGGTCATATTGCTATTAGTATTGATGACAATTTCATCATCCCCGAGTTCAACCGTGGTATTGGTATCTTTCAGGTCGTAACGGCTGGTAATTTCGCGATTGGTTTGGTCGATGGTATTAACCAGTTCCTGGCGATCGAAATCGCTGACAATATCAAAAGAATAGGATGAAGCCATGAATAAGACGGGACTAATTATCTGTACAACTAGAAATTACTAGAACATGAAACCACTCGAAGAGGGGGACAAACTGCCAGTGCCAGACATCAGCGATCGCCTCCGTTAGTTCGTCTTGCAACGTTCTTCCGGAAAATAGACGAATCGAGTAGCCTCGGGGCCATTGCCTGGGAGTCTGTAAACAATAACTGACCTAGGCAACGGCAGTTTCTTCTCTTCTTCGCGGGGAAATTTTAGAGTAAAACGGGAACAAACACAAGCGTATCCAAACGCCAAATGGGAAATCCGATCGCAGGGTCAAGCCTAGGTAAACGAGGATGCCCTTAATCAAAATAGAACAACGTCACAAGTCGGCGCTGTTCCTCCGCATCCTGACAAGTTTGCAATAGCGTGTGGCTATCATGGAATGCAAAGCAGATTAACTGCTGACAGCGAGAGACAATTTCCAAATTGCACAAAGCACTGGCTTCGGCTAAGGATAAATGGTCATTCGCGGGATTTTCCACCAAATGGATCACCTTTTCGAGTTGCTTGCGCGACTCTCGGGGTTGACGATCCAGGCTTTGGGGGAGAATTACCGTCAGCATATTCGGATCTGCCTTCATCGCGCCTTTAATCGCAGCAGAATTAGTGCCCGTGGCACCGGAAGTCAGAATTCGATTCCCTTCCAAGACCAAGGCATAGGTCATCCGCTCAATAAGAGCTTGATGGGTAATCGGAACATGACGGGAACCCAAGAGGGAAATCCGTTTAGAACCCGTTTGCTGGATCGAGGCCAGTTCTTGCGCCAGAGTATCGATCCCGGGTGATGTGTCTATTGATTGACTCAAAGACGGTAAGAAATAACTAGAACAACGCAGTTATTTTAGCAAAGATAAGACCAAGTACGATAAATAGATGGAAAATAGCCATGAAAACTATTAGTAAGCCGGAAAACCGAGAGAAAAGTTGGACCAGGGCGATCGCCACCCCCGCCCAGGAATTTCCCTCCACTCCCCTCAAAATCATCGCCGGAACCCTCCCCCCCGGATTGCGCGGAGCCCTGTACCGCAATGGTCCAGCCCGTCTCACCCGAGGGGAAAACCGCGTGGGACATTGGTTTGATGGGGATGGAGCAATTTTAGGCGTTCATTTTACCGGCAGGGACAGCCGCGCCCTTTACCGCTACGTCCAAACTGCCGGATATCAAGCCGAAGAAACCGAGGGCCGCCTGCAATTTGGCGGATATGGCACACTCCCCCCGGGACCCTTATGGAAACGATTCGGCAAGGGAATGAAAAATCCCGCCAATACCTCGGTGATTGCCCTCCCGGACAAACTCTTGGCCCTTTGGGAAGGGGGACATCCCCACGGATTAGATTTAGAAACCCTAGAAACCTTCGGACTGGACAACTTAGGCGGATTGGCACCAAACTGGGGCTATTCCGCCCACCCCAAACGCGACCCCCAAACTGGAGAAATCTATAACTTCGGCATCTCCCCGGGACAAAAAACCCAACTGCACGTTTACCGCAGCAACAACCGGGGGCAAATTCAACAACAGGCAGCATTTGACCTAGAGGGAGTGCCACTGATTCATGATTTTGTCATGGCGGGACCCTATTTAATTTTTGTGATTCCCCCTGTCCGGATGTCCCTGTTCCCCGTCCTGTTGCACCTGAAAAGTTTTAGCGACTCCTTAACCTGGCATCCCGAGTTAGGGACTCAAATTTTAGTAATTGACCGTTCTAGTTTAGAACTGGTGAGTCGAGGGGAAGCGGAACCCTGGTATCAGTGGCATTTTGGCAATGGTGCCGTGAATGGCAGTGGAGAGATTAGCTTGGATGTGGTGCGCTATCAGGATTTCCAGACGAATCAATATCTCAAAGAGTTTGCCACCTTGGAGACGGAGACAGCCGCCAAAGGGACCCTTTGCCGAGTCCGAGTGAATCCCCAGACTGGAAAAGTGATGGAGACAGAGACGATGATAGATCGCCACTGTGAGTTTCCCTCAGTAGATTTCCGAGAAGTGGGACAGGAGTGGCGCTATACCTATTTATCCTTGCATCGAGAGGGAGTGGAGTTAGGACAAGAACCCGTGGGGGCGATCGGGCGGTTCGACTATCAAACCGGCCATCTGACTGAGGCCCCTATTCCAGAGAACTGTTATCCGAGTGAACCGATTTATGCACCCGATGGCGATCGGGCTGAACAAGGGTGGGTTTTAACGGTGGTTTATGATGCGAACCAACATCAGAGTCAGGTATGGATTTTTGATGGCGATCGGTTGGAAGAGGAACCGGAATGTCGGTTAGCGTTACCGGGGGTGATTCCGTTAGGGTTTCATGGGACTTGGAATGCGGGGAGTTAGGCGGGGGTTTGAACCCAACAGCGACACCCGGCGGGGGTTTAAACCCCCGCCTAACAGCTCAAGTCGGATAAATCCGACTGCGATGCGGGACATAAAAGCCCAGGTTTCAGTCGGTTTTTAACCGACTTTAGCTATGAGGCGGGGGTTTGAACCCCCGCCGGATCCCGCGACTCACCCAAATCTTTGCCCCACAGACAAAATCCCCCCCGGAATGCACCATCCTCACCCAAACCTAGCGAATCACTCCAACGCGATCAAAGGGGTAAACACGCAGGACCAATTGCCCTATAATATCCCGGCGATGGACTACCGCCCCGAAGGTTTCAAAATCGGCATAATCCGGCGTCCCGAAGGTTTCAAAACCGAAGGTTTCAAAACCGACATAATCCGGATTGTCTCCCACCACATAATATTCATCAGGACCTAGGATAATAAACGGCTGATTGAAATCCGAGGGAAGCTTTATCCGGTTATCCTCGAAAGGTTTTCCATTGAGAATGATTTCAGCTTCACGGATTTCCAAGCGTTCACCGGGCATGGCAATGATGCGGCGATAAGCTATTACTTGGGGAGAAGACTCGTTTAAAGTATTTATTAAAAATGCAATCACTTGATAGCGCTGCGGATTGCGCCACCGAAGGTAGGTTAGGCGATCGTACCAAATGCGATCGCTGCTTTGGATCACCGGAGTCATTGCTCTTACGGAATCAGTGGTAAAGTTGAAAGTGCTTGTAAAAATTTGGGCTAATAGTACGACGGTAAAGAACAGTCCTATATCCTGAATTGACAATCCCCAACAATTTTTAGTTTTACGGGTTGGGATGGGGTCAATGATTACCTGAATTTTCTCCGCTAAATGTTCTCGAAGTTTATCGTGATAAAACCGATAACGGCCCCCATATTTTTTTAAAATACCACTGGCACTGGTTTGGTTCAGAAAGTGAACATAATTTCCAGGAATTCGCCCGTGATGCCACAAAACCCACCGTAACATAAAGTGCTGGGTGAAAGCATATCCACCCCCCAGTAGATATCCTAATAAAATTACGATAAATATACCCAAAAACAGCAATTGATCTGATATCAACCACTGTCCAATCCCCCTCCGAAAAAACATAAATATTAATGACCAAATAAGTGTTATTAATCCTATCGTTATTAAAGATTTTTTCCCTGTTTCCCAAGTCCCTTGATTGGGGTATTTCCTAATTTTAATATCCGCTTTTAATCCATGAACAAGCCCCGAAGATAGCCCGAAAAGCAGCCCGAAAAACCACCCGAAAAACCACCCGAAAAACCACCCGAAAATCAATCCAAAAAACTGCCGGAAAAGCAGCAAAAAAATTAGCCAGAAAATTAGCCCAAACATCATCAAAGAGTAGAAAGCACTAGAAAATGCTTTTTTTATACTTTTGGAAGAAAGGTCGAAATTCTCTATTAAATAAATTGAATTATTCTCATAAAACGGACGCACGATCAGGCATCCCATCAGCCCGAAAATTAGCCCGAAAATCAGCCCGAAAATTAGCCCAAAAATTAGCCCAAAAATTAGCCCGAAAATTAGCCCGAAAATTACCACAAAAATTAGGCCGACAATCCGTAAGTATTGATTACGCTGTTGTTGAGTTTCTAGCCATGTTGGTTGCAACTTTTCAATCAAAAATTCCCGTTGATTAATATTTTCACGGCCCATACTTGCCGCCAACCATGCTAAATAATATTTAGCTTTTTCCGGGTCGTAGTCTGCAAGGGGTTGAGGCGTGATGGATTGGGGGGGATAGAGTTTTTGATGTAAAAAATCGTCAAACAGTCGGCTTTGACAATGTTGGAAGTCTTGAGGTAGGTCGTCTGGTAATCTATCGGGATAAGCAATAGGCATGAGGTTTAATAACATGGGATTGCGCGCCAACTCCATCAACCCAGAATTGGATTGGAGTTCATCCCAAATATGTTCAGCCTTCCGCTGCTGTAAATACCCTTGAATCTGGTCATCAGCTAGTTCACAAAGCCTGACTGCTCGTTCGACTTGCTTTAAACGGATGCGGCAGTTATTGTCATCGGTGATGCTTTCATAGTCTTTCACCCGGCAGCAAATCACCAATGCTTTTTGCTGATTGTGATAATCTTCTTGCAATGCATCGATCGCCCGAATCGCTTCTTTTGCTCGTTCCTCCCCTAACTCATCCAAACCATCCAGCAACGGCACAATGCGATTATGAACCAGCCACTCCCGGCATAGCTTTGGATTTAGTCCATACTGCGCCACGATTTCTCCCACCATCCAATCCAGCATCGGTTCTCCCCGCCAAGCAGAAAGCTCGAAAATAAACGGGATAGGTTCTTCGGGATTGTTCTTGGCTGCTTCTCCTAATGCTTGGGCTAATTTGAGCAATTCCGTCGTTTTGCCACTACCCGGTTCTCCTAAAATTAATAAACGCCCCTCGGCTTCATTGAAAATCTCTATAATCGGTTTACTGGGGGATAATTGCGTAACTTCTTTGGTCTGTACATTCTCCAAATTTCGCCGAGTTTGGAGTTGAGGGAATTTATCAGCGATCGCATTTTGCCAAATTGCTGGCGGCTGAAAAATTTGCCACCACTTTCTCTCTCCTTTTTTAGGAGAAGGTGCAGCAGTTGGAGTGGTTGCTACTGTAACGTATGATTGTTGAGCCGTTTTCCGTTGGGGTCGTTCCAAATCATCCGGAGAATCAATACTGGGGATAGGAATATGCCTGTCTTGATCCAGCGAATTTTTCAGGCGCTCATTAATGAGTTTCTGATTCTCTTGCAGAAGTTTACACCATAACTCTTCTGGGGGCGTTTCTTCTACCTTTAATAATTCCGGCCCCACAACAACAATTAGGGCAAAAACAATCGCCCCACAAATTGCCACTGGGGTTGGCACATTCCCTATCAAATCCTTCAATTCCTTCAATTCAGGCAGTTGGTTGATAAAATAAGGATAGAGAACAAACGCCAGGGCCACAAAAGCCAGCCGAAGATACCGAAAAAATCGATTTTTCTGATTTGACATGACATCCCCCGCGCAAATAGTGGTTGCTGTTGGCGAAATTGCAGAATTTAGGTTTAGTGTTCCCAAATTAAATAGAATTATACCAAATCCGGTTCTCAAAGCCCTACTTTACCTCTTCAGCCCGCGCAGGCGGGCTTCGTCCGTATAGCCCCACCCTTGAGGGTGCGGGTTTTTATAGACCTTTGAAAACCAGATTCCCGAGTTTATTCCTGTTCTGGTTCTTCTTCTATCCACCATCGAAATAATGTAGGTTCTTCCTCGTTGTTAACAGTCACCAGAATTAAACTTTCACCATAAGCATTCACAAACGAAGCCCGACAAAACCCAAATCCAGTTCCCGAACAGGCTTCAAATTCAGGATATTCTAACTCATTTACCATTCGTTCTAACAACCCCGATAATAATTCGGTTGTGTTGGAATTTCGGTAATTAATCTGCCATCCCTCGTCTAAAATAAATTCTCTGGCTTCGCTGTAAGGCATAGACTGACGCAAATCAGTAGGGACTTCTTGTGTAACTGCATTCAAGGGCAGAAACACAATATTGAGAGCCAGTGCAATTCCTGAAAAAAGCGCGGGACGCATGATATTACTTTCCTTTTACTGGACAACATCACAAAAGAAATTCTCCCTCTGCTAATCGTGTAAGGCGCAAAGATATGCGCCCTAGAGCTTCAAAAGGAGAATTTATTAGGGTTTCGGTTAAAGGTTACTGCTGAATCTTTTTCTAAAGTAAAACCCTACAAGTTTTTCTGGCAGTTCTTTCCCCCAAGATTTTACCGCCCAGAAAGTACAGGTTCCAAACCTAAAATAGACAGCAAGCGGTCTACGTCAAAATGCTCTGACATGAGTTTTCGCATAAATTCCACTTTAATCGGTTCATGTAGGCGAACTTGACCGAAGGTTTCATCGATAATTTCCACTGTTTTCAGGGTATCCAAATCAACGGATAAAATGGGAACTTCAACCTCTTCCGCGCGATTTATAATCATCTGACTGGGTGGCATATGTCCGGTGAGAATCAGGCATTGGGTGGAAGTTTCCAGGGCCGCCAGTTGCAGTTCTGACCGATCGCCTCCGGTAATCACCGCCATATTTTGCGCTTGGGAGAAATACTTTAAAGCCGAGTTGACATTCATCGCCCCAATTTTCAGGGTTTCCACCATCAAATCTAGGCGATCGGGACGACACAGCACCTCCGCATTCAGCCGTTGCACCAACTCTCGAACGCTGACACTGCGAAGCAAATTGCTCCTTGGCAGCAATCCAAACACCCGAATCCCCTGTTCTTCCAAAAACGGACGCAGAATCGTCGAGGCACTGGGGACGACTTCTTCCGGGATATCGGTGAGGACCACTCCTAGGAGGCGATCGCCCAAGCGGTCCTGAACCGATAGCAGTTCCCCCACATCTAACATCGAGTGGAAGCGCGCCACCAACAATACCGACGCCTCAAGCAGAGTGGCAACTTTAGGCACCGACAGATTAAATAACCGGCCTTGATCTAAAGTCCCAGCCCCCTCTAAAATCGTTAAATCTCCCCCGAGTCGTTCCAACGAGTTCACCAGACTCTCAGAGTAGTCCGTTTGTCCGGTACCTTGCAGACGGTTCTCTAGGGTCGGTGCATCTAAAAACAGCAGAGTCTCCCCCAGTCGGTTATCCGGCAGATCCAAAGTTTTGGCTAAAAATCGATGGTCCTCGTCTATCCCATCATTATCTGATTCACTGAAACAGGTTCCCAGGGGTTTAGAATACGCAATATCCAGCCCCTTAGCTTGGAATTGCTGGGCCATGCCTAGGATAATCGAGGATTTACCGCTATAAGGCCGAGTTGATCCGATCGCGAGATATTTAGATTTTGATTTGGCAGATGTTGGCACGCACTCACTCCCTATTCTCTTGTGTTGATAGTCTGCTTTGGGTCGTCAGATGAGGTCTTATCCCAAATCCGGTTGTAATAAAGTCGGTGTTCTGTCTGAGCCTGCGGAGGCAGGCTTTGTCTGCAAACGCCCCACCCTTAAGGGTGTGGGTCTTTAGCTGTCCAAGGTAGGCATCGGCATCAATGGCGACTGCCCCCTCTAGCTAATCGTTAGTCTTTATTCTAGTCATCCAGTAGCAGCAACTTCCGATAGAAGCCCTTAGAAAAATCCACCGAATGGTGTCGCTTATGGCTGACAATCACATCGATTAAGTGATCAATAAACTCAAAATTTGCCATCGTCACTTCATAGCTGAGGTCTGCATTCCCATCAAACTGGATGCGACACCGGGTGAGATCAGCAGGGAGGGAGGAAACGTGCCAGCTTGCTACAAATGGAATATTCTCACCCCCCTCTATTTTGCGCTCACCCTCCAAATTCCCTTGACGATAAAGGCTAATCGCTCTCGGTAACACCGCTCGTTTATTGCCTTGGTAGTAGGGGATATAGACCCCTATCTCCCGATTGTCAGCAGGCTGAAGTTGATCGAGGTTATTACCCATGCTCGCTGCTCCTTCTAGTCCAGTATCAATAAAAAGTGTAGTGGAGAAGGGGGTGGGGAATTTAAGTCTTCCGGTCATGATTCCCTTATCCTCTTCAATAATTGGCCAGTTTTCGGGTTCGGCCCTCCTCTTGGCAAGGTTGGGGTGGATTAGGGGATGGGGAACTCGGGATTTGAAGGGGTGAAAGTATTATGGGGTGAGTAGTTGAGGGTTTTGATTTGCTAGGAACGTGGGGACCCCACCCTAATCCTCCCCTTGCAGGATCAACGGAGGCGGCGTAGATGGGTGGGTTACTTGGCAGAGGCCAAGTCACGCGGTAACGACTTTAGTCGTTACTACAAACATTTTTCCTAGAGTAATCACTTGTGTCCTTTCTCTTTGTTCGTAGTAACGACTTCAGTCGTTGCTTGCGTGTCATGGCCTCTGCCATGACACGCAGGATCAACGGAGGCGGCGTAGATGGGTGGGTTACTTGGCAGAGGCCAAGTCACGCGGTAACGACTAAAGTCGTTACTACAAACATTTTTCCGAGAAGACTGAATCTGGCTCAATTGCAGCAACGAGTTAGAAAAATAACAATCAAGGATACAATAAAACAACATTAAGGTTTCTCTAGGCTCCTAGCTCTCCAGTCTGAACTGGCTCTGAAGCAGTAGAGGCCGAAGGGCGAGGATTCCCCAACGGGAACCGCAGTCCCGGGGCGATCGCAGGCTCCTCCTGACTACCATTTCCCACGAAATCCCTGTCACACCCTGGGGTCTAGGGGCTGAGAAACCACTGAACCTGTATTGCTTTTTACCTAAGTAAACTATGCCAGCGAATTCCTGGCCCGAAAACAATTCCTTCGAGGAATTCGAGCCTCTTCATTTGATTTTGTCTGCTTTTGAAGATTCTGATCAGGTCGAAGAATTTTCCTATCCGGGGTATCTGGGTCGCCGACTCAAAGCAGCGGTATTGCTATTGGGGATTTCTATTCTCACCCTCGTCCTACATTTCCTCTCCTGGGGATATTGGCTGGTGTTGGGCTTTACGGCACTGTTAGCACTCCATGCGATTCGGATTGTCCGGGCGAAAGCGTTCCCGACCCCAAAACCCCTGGACCCGGAAGACCAGGAACACTGGCCCCAAGTTTCCTTACTGGTAGCGGCTAAAAACGAAGAAGCCGTGATTAGTAAGCTGATTGATGTCCTGTGCAATCTGGATTATCCCCGCGATCGCTATGAAGTCTGGGCGATCGACGATAACAGCAGCGATCGCACCCCGGAGGTGTTACAGCAACTCGCCCAAAAATATGACAACCTCAATATTTTTCGACGTTCTGCCGATGCTACAGGGGGAAAATCTGGGGCACTCAATCAAGTGATTCCCCTCACCCACGGAGAATTTATCGGGGTCTTTGATGCCGATGCTCAAGTCTCCCCAGACTTCCTGCAACGGGTCCTCCCCACCTTCAATCCGCCCCAAGTGGGGGCTGTGCAGATGCGGAAGGCGATCGCCAATCCTGGAGTCAATTTCTGGACCAAGGGACAAGTGGCAGAAATGGCTTTAGATAGCTATTTCCAACAACAACGCATCGCGATCGGTGGCATTGGGGAACTGCGCGGGAATGGTCAATTTATCCGGCGTCAAGCCCTCGATCGCTGTGGCGGATTCAACGAAGAAACCATCACCGATGACTTGGATTTGACCCTGCGGCTGCATCTGGACCGTTGGGATGTCCAATTTATCAGCGTCCCGGTTAAAGAAGAGGGAGTGACTCGTCCTTTGGCCCTCTGGCATCAACGCAATCGCTGGGGAGAAGGGGGATATCAGCGTTATTTAGACTATTGGCGGTTGATTTTCAGCGATCGCCTTCCTGGGTCCAAATCCTGGGATATGTTTGCCTTTTGGATTATCCAATATTTCCTTCCGGCAGCCGCTCTCCCCGATTTAATCCTGGCGATCGGCTTCAAACATTTCCCAATTTACAGCCCCTTAACCACCCTTGCCATGAGTCTTTCCTTGGTGGGAATGTTTACCGGGCTCCGGCGCATTGAACGCCAAACCGCTCAAATCGCCAAATCTCGCCCAAAATCACCCGTCGAGACCCTCATCCAAACTGTGCGCGGTATCATTTACCTCTTGCACTGGGTGGTGGTAATTTCTAGCATCACCCTCCGGATTTCGGTCCGTCCGAAACAACTCAAATGGGTGAAAACCGTTCATCAAGGCAGCGGCGAATTACCCGCATAATTAGACCTCTTGCCCAATTCTCTAAAGCCCCCCTTCTTAAGGGGGGTTGGGGGGATCAATCCGGATGTTTGCAAGAAGTCTATTTTCCCTCCCATCAATGTAGGGGCGATTCCCGAATCGCCCCTACATTGATGGTTTGGTCGAAAAACAGGCATAAATCCTGTCCCTTCAAAAATCCAACCCCCCAAACGGATCATCGTCGATATCCACATCATTGGGACTCTCTACAACTCCCCCAATTTCCTCCTCAAAACTCGGGTTTTGAACATCCCAGGTGTGGCTAAATTCTGCCTCAACTGACTGATTCCTAGGCTGTACCTCCGGGTCATCTGGGAGGCTGATTAATTTCCCATTAAAATGGTTGCTAAATCGTTGAGCGGCCCGCATCACTTCATCATCATCGGTCTCTTCACCCCGAGGAATATCCCGTCTCCCGTTCGCTCCAACAGACACTGGAGGGCGATTTTCTGGACCGTTACCCGCTTCAATTCGGGGGTTTTGAGGGGGGGATTGATAGGGGGAATTTCCGGGATTTGCGGGGCTTTGCGGCGTGGAGTGGGCCTGTCCATTGCCCGTTGGAGCATCCGGTGGCTCCATCCGGGCTGATGGGGGTTCGGAATGATTAGGGGCGATCGCAGCAGAAGCCGGAGGGGGTCCATCCCCAGACACCTGAATCACCACTTTGACTCGGATATTAAACGCCTTCAAAAACGCCGCTTCCACGTCCGAAACTTTGCTCTGAGCCATCTTAAACAGGTTCGCCGAGCGAATGGCAATCTGAGCTTGGTTGTTACTAAACTCAATCAGCCGTCCATGTTGCTGCAACAGCGCTTTGCTTCCCAGAGACAGGTATTCCATCAAAGTTTGCCAGGTTTGTTCCAGGTTGCCACTCGGTTCTACAGCCGATGGTTGCGGGTTCCCAGACCCCTGAATCGGTGCCGATGGTGGGGGAGAGGCAGGGCGATTTTCCGGGGGAGGCGCTTGGCGATTCTCCTGGGGAGAGGCAGCGCCAACGGAACTCCCCTGGTTCATCCCCTGTACCGGGGGAGACTGAGGGACATTCTCAACCGAGGGAGGACGTGCAGAGGTTCTCCCTGGTGATGCCACATTATTCCCACCCCCTCGACTGGATGTTTCTTGCCGTCCCTGAGTCGGTGTAATTAAAGCCGAGGGTAATAATCCCAACAGGGTCACCTCTAACCATAATCGAGGCTGAGTGGTATTTTTAATTTGCGCTTCGCTGCTGCGTAAATGTTGTTGTCCCGCTAAAATAGTCGGCATTTCCCATTCTTGAGCCACGGCACATAACTGTTCCCAAGTCGGAGGGGTAACGGCAACTAAATCCGGGCGATGGGGGGCGGTGTTAGCAATTAATAAATCCCGATAAAACCCGGCCAAATTTTGTAAAACAATCAGGGGTTCTCGACCCCGATTCATCAATTCTCGGGCTTTATCCAGGACTTGTTCTGGATTATCGGCAGCGATCGCCTCTAACAACTGAATCAAATCTCGCTCCGGGACCGACCCCACCAAATCCCAAACTCGCTCTACGGTAACCTGTTCTTCCAATAACGAAAGCTGATCCAGGAGACTTTCTGCATCTCTCAGTCCCCCCTGAGCAATCTGAGCCACCGTTAAAACCGCTTCATCACTGATATTAATGGTTTCCTTGCCCGCAATATGCTTCAAATGCTGAACCATTGAAGCTACAGGAATCCGGCGAAAATCAAATCGCTGGCACCGAGAAATAATCGTCGGTAAAACTCGTTGGGGGTCGGTTGTGGCTAAAACAAACACCACGCGATCGGGCGGTTCTTCTAAGGTTTTGAGCAATGAATTAAAAGCCGCCGTACTCAGCATATGGCAATTATGAACTAACAGTCCATTTGCCACAAAGTTATGATGAGTTTCTACTTCAATATCGTAAACTTGACGCGGATCTGCCATTGCGATCGATTCGACCTTCTCCAAACTTGTAATCCATTGATGGGATTGAATAGGGTTGGAGTTCGTCCACAAATTTTCGGGTAGTATCTGCGTTCTCCCCACACCTACTACTACCAATTCCCTAGATAGATTCAAACTGGGCGAGGGTACTTTGGCGGCGATCGCGCTATTTAAAGTTTTCTGGCTCAGTGAAGGCGCAAGAATATTCATTCCCGGTTTCACTTTCCCGGCAGCTATCCAGCCGTTTTCGGTCCGAATCAGATGGTTGGCGGTGCATCGGATTTCTCGATTGCCTGTTTTAATAATCAGTGTTTGTCGTTCTCCCCGTTCTAGCCAGCGGAGGACTTTTTTCCATTCCCAGTTCCCGTTCGATTCGTTATAACTGAGAACCTCTTGGTTTTGCAGAGAAGGGTCATCAATTCTCATCAACCCCTCGGCAGTTTGCACCAGGGTGTCACCCGTTAAACATTCATCAATAATGTAAACTTTTTGGCGACATTGTACGGGGGCAAATTGTGCGCGTTCGATGAGTTCACGGATGTTATCAACCCCGGTATTGCTGGCGGCGTCAATCTCAATGGTGTCTAATGAAGTGCCTCTGGCAATGGTGCGACAGACTTCGCATTCGCCGCAGGGGGTCTCGGTGGGGCCGTTGGTGTTGAGGCAGTTGAGGGATTTGGCAAGAATCCGGGCGCTGGATGTCTTGCCGGTGCCTCTGGGTCCGGTAAATAAATAGGCGGGTGCGATGCGGTTTTGGCGAATCGCATTGGTTAGGGTGGTGGCGATCGCCTCTTGTCCCACCAAATCTGCAAAGGTTTGAGGGCGATATTTGTGATGTAGCGGTTCGTATGGCATGGATGGGGGAAGAATATCAGCAGACAATCATGGTAAATCGGGAAGCAATGGCCGGTTGCATGGCAAGGCTGGAAACGCAGTTACTATCCACAGAAAGCGCGATCGCCTCTCAAGGGTTCCCTCTTTCTACTGGTTTCCCTCGGTTGTGAAAAATTTGCCTTTTTTGACCGGAAGAAAAAGGCTCCCAATCTTCAATTTTAAAGGGAAAAGCGCCAATCCCCATTCTAAAATAGAATAGCACTGGCCTATTCCCTTCCTAACCCTAGAGATAGATATCGGTGGCAGAAGAGGCGGTTTAGGATTGGCCTGAAGTGCCTCCCCATTGACTCGGGTAGGCTCGGGCAAGGTCGGAGGACGGTTTGATGAGAGTGAAGGTAAGACGCTGCCAGCATCGGAAAAATGCAGCGATGGGGTGGGACGGGGAATAGAAAAGAAATCCGTAGGGACAGAGGAATAATTTTATAAATGATGCAGTTTATGCAACGGGTTGTGAAAACTTTGGGCCGAATCTGGCAGCAGCTTATCCGCTTGTGGAAGCAGTGGTTTCGCCGATCGCCGCCTCAATCGTTCCCGAAAAAGCCGGAAAGCCGAGTTCGGTTCCAGACGGTCAAGGGTCCTCATAACCAACCCACCAAACCTCTCTCTGCCGCAGAGTATGAATTTCTCTTTTCTGAATTGCTCGATGGGGTGCATCGAGGTTGGAGTCAAGCTCAGGTTACCCAATTTCTGGAAGAAATCGGACCAGCATCGGCGGTTAATCTCAAGGATGCGGAGATTGAGAGTTCCGATGCTGAGGCTTATGTTCTCTGGTTACGGCAATTTGGTACTCGTCTTTTGAATTCCCCAGTCCCCAATCAAGAATTAGCAAGGCGCATGGTCCAGCTAGGAGCGTTAAACTGTGGCAAACTCTCGACAGTGGCGGGAGAAATTGGGCAAAGGTTGCTCGATCGCGAGGCAAATACCCCATCCCCATCTGCCGCTACACCCGCCTCACCAGTTGCCTCGGAATTTACCCTAGAACACTATTTACAACTGGGACAGATTCATCTCGATCGCCGTCAATATCCCTCGGCATTAACCACGTTTGAGCAAGCGGCAACCCATTCCCCCAATCACCCCGAAGTCTTGTATGGATTAGGCTTGGTTTGTCATCGGATGGGACTGTATCAAGAGGCAGTCGGCCATTTGAGCGAGGCATTAGCCCAAAAACCCGAGTTTGTGGCGGCCCTGACTCAGCGGGGGTTAGCCTATAAATCTGTGGATGATTTTGACGCAGCAACGGCGGATTTTGAATCGGCGGTGGGGATGAAACCGAATACGCCGGAGGAATCTTGTGCCCGAGGGAAGGCGTTGATGCAGTTAAAGCAACCGGAGGAGGCGATCGCCGCTTATGAAGAAGCCCTGACAATTCATCCCGAATCCCATCGGGGGTGGTATGACTGGGGGAATGTTTTTTATGACTTGCAGCGGTATGACGAGGCGATCGCCGCCTATGATAAAGCTCTGGACCTACAACCGGACTATGCTGCCGCTTGGTTTAATCGCGGGGCCTCCTTGGGGAATCTGCATCGCTACAAAGAGGCGATCGCAGCCTTTGAGAAACTCCTGGAAATCCAGTCCCATGACTATCATGGCTGGTTGTGCCTGGGTCAAACCCTGGAACGGTTACATCGGATCCCCGAGGCGATCGCGGCTTATGAACGGGCCCTACAACTGCGACCCGATGACCCCACTGCCTGGAGATATCGGAATGCTGCAATGCTAGACCTAAAAAAAAGCTAGGACGGCGACTGGCCGAACCTAGCTTTTCCCGGGATAACAGGGACCTATTATTTAACCGGACATCACCGATGAGGGCGATGCCAGGGCCGCACCCATCACCGGAGGAATGACGGTCCTCCCGAGGGAGGATGGGGAAGATGGGGAGGATGGGGAGGATGGGGAGGATGGGGAGGAACGACTGAAGTCGTTACTAAGAACATAATTAAGAACATAATGAGGAAGAAGATAACGCCTGAAGGCGTTACTACGAACATGGACCCCATCTCCCCCATCTCCCCCATCTTCCCCATCTCCCCCATCTTCCCCATCTTCCGATTTAACCCGTACCCTGGTTCTTATTTTCATGGGAATGGACATGACCTGGGGGAGAATTCGGTATGCCGTGACCTTCTTGAGCATACTGTTGCCAGAGTAGGGCTAAATCGTGAGCTTGTCCCTGGAACTCCGGATGGACCTGATACATTCGTCGGGGTCTTCCCCTGCCTTCAACCTTTTTCCAGTAACCCTTAATGACTCTTTCATTTTCTAAAAATTTCAGAGCGCTGTAGAGTACCGTATCCGAAAGTCGATAGGCTGGATATTCCCGCTCTAATTGCTGAATCAGTTCTGTGCCATAAGAGTCACCCGCCAATAATACTGAGAGAACATAACAGACGGTTAGTTCTTTATTCAGATAAAGCGGCGGAGGGTTTTGAAAAAAGTCATAGATCTCTTCAAAATTCATTTGAGTTACCCGCTGAATACCCCTTAAAATACCAAGTGATACAGGAATTGACGCACTGAAAGATTGACGTTTCGTAGCTTGACCACTCTTTTGAGGGGTGAAAAATCTACAGTTCAAAGTCAACTCAAAGTCAACCCAGATACCGTCCCGAGCGTCGGGAAGATTTGTGATTCGGTTCCCTTCGGTATAGATGCGTTGCTGAATGAAACTGCCAGAAAAGCCGGTTGTTCGGCTAGAGTGAATGAGAATTTAGCTTCTTTTAATTGCCTGAGTTAAAATCGGAGTACCGGAAGGAAGGAACTCTAAATTTCTAGGAAATTTGTATTGCAGTAATGTTTAAATAACTTCCTACAACACTGGAACAAAAGAAGCATAAAACCCGTCCATGCGCCGCCCTGCGGTTCAGGCGAATTTCGGTGAGAGTTGAGCCGGAAAATTTACCGACTTAACTAGCAAAACACCCTCTCTCAAATTTTTTTATACAGACTCTTTCTGATGGGATCAGCGAAAGTCAGCACCCAAATAAAATAAATACAACTTCTGCGGACTTGACCGTGGGAACAGAAATAGTTAAAAATTATCTGCGACGGCAAGCCAGCCCTGATTTATTAGTAGTAATATGCACCCGTTGTTGATACTTAGCTAGACTGAGGGATGGATGATCAACACCGGCGATCGCTCCGGTGGGTCTGTCGTTCAGTCGGCGTAATTGACTCAGGCGGAAGATGGCTTGATTCCCCCTAACCTGAGCGCACCCTTTCTATTCCCTAGGCCGACTGGAGTAATCAATCCACAGCTCAATCAGAACCTTTTGGAGTCTTAATCTGCTTCAGCTCTGGATTGTGACTCGGGGAGGGTCGGTGATGCCGCAGAACCTGTGAAAGCCTGTAGAAAAGCTTGTCGTCATGAACCCTTGGGGTATTTTACCGCGATTTTCAAAGGAAAATCGGGTCAGCCAACCGGGACTGGGTTAAACCGGTTACCAGCGATCGCCATCTTCTCCCAGGGTTCAAGTCAAGTTTCAGGCAAACTTGACTTGAGTTGCACCCCAATTTCAAGCATGGCTCATCGGATACTGCTGACACAAATCCCTAAAAAAACCCAAATGCTTGAAATTTCCCCAAACCAATGGGGCGATCGCCTGCCGAAAAGATGCATTCTTCATGGGCTGACGCGCATCGGTGTTTTTTTGTTCTCTATTTTTCTTTACAAGTTAATTTAAAATAAACAGGGCAAACACAGCAATTGCACCTCAATATCACCGAACAACGGCAATCAGGAGGTGCGGTGGTCTATGATTGAGCTTTGAGCCGATCAATCTCAACGCACTAAAACGGTAACTGCGTTCTGCGTATGTCAAATCAAACAGACTTAAAAGCACTTCCACCTCCCGTCCAGCGCGTCATCCCTGCCTTACGCAGAGTCGGCTGGATCAGTTTTTGGACACAGTTAGTTCTAGCAGTTGTTGCCGGACTGATTTTCTTATTTGCAATTTTGATTGAATCTCCAGGACCTCGGGAAGCAGCCCGAACCAGTAATGTCAGCATTGCTCCGGGCATTTTTTTTGCAGTTCTGGGACTGGTTTCCCTGGGACTGAGTATCTATTGGGCTTATCGCTATACTCGCCTATCTCAACAGCTTAGTTCGGTCAATCCTAAGCTGCGCCCCCGCAGAGCAGATACCTTACAAATGGTGCGTCGGGGTTTAATGGTCAATTTAGCCGGGATGTCCTTTACCCTAATCGCTGCTGAAGCCATTGGCGGAATCCTCCTAGCTAAGGCCCTCCAGTACCAAGGCGGTGGCTCCCTGGTGACAGCGTTGCGCCCCCAAGATTTTATTCAAGCGTTGGATATTTTTGTGGTGTTGGCGAATACGCATACGATTGTGGCCCACTTTATCGGGCTTGTCACGGGGCTCTGGTTGCTCAACTGGATCGATCGCCAGACTCAGGGGTAACCCTGAAACCCTCGTCGCGGGGGTTGGGTGAGGGTTACCAGTCGAGTGCTTCGGGTGGGGCTATCTCGGAGATAGCACAGGCGATCGCCCCGGAGGTAATCCCCGGTGTTTGCATCGGCAGCACCCCTTGATGAGAATCCCTCCCCGGGGCGGTTAACGTTGGGTCAGGTTCCGGCACTATTGTGGGAGTAGATTGCCCATTGATCCATCCCAGTCCCCCGATCGCCCCCGCCATAAGCGCGGTGTACCCTACATACAGATGCAGGGGACTGACCGAAAATTCTAGGCTAAAGTCCCGATGATGCCAGGACGGGATGGGTGCAGTCTGTTTCGGGGGAAGGGGTAAGCAATTCGCCATTTTCGCCCCATCTAAGCCTAAAACATCCCCAATTTTATGAATAAAACTCCGCACATAAACATCTTCCGGCAGATTGGATAGAAAGCCGTTCTCGATCGCTTCAATATGACGGCAAGGAACGAGGGTCTGTTGATGCAACTCCAGAATTGATAAGCCGCGATGGCAGCGTGCCGCTTGGAGTTCTTGGCCAATTTGAGTCAGGCGATCGGCCCATTGTTGTTGGCGGGCGATGATTTGAGCTTGTTGTTGAGCTTGCTGCTGTTTTTTGTGACTTTGAAAGGGGTTGATTCTAGGGGGTGAGGACAAGGGAGAGGGATTTAGGGCGATCGCGGCTGGATCTGAATCGCCAAGGGATTGGGAATGGCTTTCCGGTGTTCGGATGTCCTCTAATGCCTGGGACTCGTGGCGATCGCCGGGTCTGTGAGATAAGTCTAGGTGATCCACTACAAACTCAGTCTCATTCAGGGGTTCTGAATCGTCCTGACTCGGGGAAATCCATTGCTTGAGCGTCAGCCAAATCGCTTTTTTAGCCACCGCTTGCAGCAACATAGAGGAAGCATCAGCAGACTCACCGAGTCTCTGCTTAAGGATCCCCAACGCGGTCCGATAAACTTTTGTCTGATACAGTTCCGACTCAATTTGAGTGAGGATAGCTGTCAGCTCCTCTGGAGGAAGTGTGGCTTGGGAGATGGTTTCAAGTGCCATGATACTCGTTAAATCGGGGGACGTCAGTGATGAGTAACTGAATGAAAGAACAGTTAACCCCCGCCCCTGTCTTGGCCCAAAATGTTGAGTGGAGCCAGAAATTAGACTGAGGTCTGGCTAGACAGGGATTCAGGGAGAACCTTTATCTGAGTATCTTCATTCCGGGCATTTGTAGTCGTTCCGGATGGAACGTTGCCTCCAGGGGTTACCATCAGCACCAGGAAAGGGTGAGTGCACCAATGGATTCATAACCGAGTGCCGTCTGAGTCCTCAAACCTTTCCCCTCAAGAAGGGCGAGTTTCTGCTCCATCCGAGGGTGATTGCGGAGTCCGAATCTGCCAAACCCTCAGAGGGCGATCGCCAGGAGTCCCACTCCAAAAAATAGAAATCGGATCAGCTACCTGCCGTGATATTCTGGTTTTGCCCTAGGATTTGCTCTTCCTGGGTTCAGGGCAATCAAAAACCTGTACGCCTCAACCGAAATGCGGGAAGGGCGTTTTCCGGTTTTCTGATTCCGTTTTGCTCCTCGCTAGTGCTCTTTATCTTCCTATTATCTGTCATGTCCCGATCGGAATCATCAAAAGAGAATGGGCAATCCCACACTTCATCCACAATTTTGACGGATGAGTCCGGGCGATCGCTATCTTGTTACATCGAACATTCTGTAGAAGTAAACGACAATACCTACGTTTTACTCACCCCCATTGATACGCCGGTGGAAATTTTCGCATGGCAAGCAGAGGATGAGGATGATGAACCCATTCCTATTAGTGAAGAGGAAGTCGATACTATTTTTGATACGGCTAAAGCAGTCCTCGAAGAACAAAACCTCACCCTCAAACGCACTGCAATTACTCTGACCGTTAGTGGCGAACTTCCGGAATTTACGGAAGAAGAAATCAGTGATGATGAGCTGGGTGAAGCGGCGGAATATGAGGAACTTCAGTGGTTAGCTAGTTTTTATCATGAAGAAGCCGAGTATGCCATCTACTCGCCTTTGGATCCGGTCTTCATTCTGGCTCGCCTCAATGAAGATGGAAACCCTGAGTTACTTTCCGATGAAGAGTTACAGGAACTTGAACCGATGATGTCTACGTTAGAAGGCATGATCGAAGAACGGTTGTTTGAAGAACTCGAATAACGAGGAAACAAGCACGGTCCTCAGTCAGACTGAGTAACCCAATTAGATGTGGGACTAGAATCAATGTTAAAGCCTGTTCAGTCCCATTTCAATAAAATTTTTAGGGGGATCAGCAGCTAAAACTAACCGAAAATCAGGGTTCGTCGGCGATCGCATTGGAGATTCTCCACTTGAGAATTTGACCGAGGAACTCCTTCGCTGCCCGCTTGACTTTTGTTGGACCCAACAAAGGCAACTCCAACTTTTAGGGACTCAGGTGCTCAGATCCACAAAGCAGAAGATCCCTCGTCTGAAGATTACCCTCTAGCTCCATGAGTTGTCTAAGCCCTGGGAGAACATAAGACTGAATTCGCCGTCTGATGTGCAGTCTATCAATTCACAGATTACAGACTACCCTGGAATAGATGAATGCCGCGATGAAGATCCCCTCGGGGTGATGGCGGGCGATCGCTTCTCCATCAGGGCAAGATCCCCCAAGATCGTCGCGGCATCCCATCATGGTTGTTACAGATCACCAGAAGATGAAAGCAGCGAGTCAACGAAAAACAAATTGGTTGTTATATGTGGCGCTTATCCTCTGCGCTGCGATCGGAATCAGTGCATGGCAAGGTTGGCGATGGTGGCTATCAGCTAGTGCACCTGTCGCCGAATCCTTACCTGGGGATTCTGTTGTCCAAGACAATCGGCTGGAAGTCGTCCAAATCGACCCCGGGGAACCGGGACAACTCATCGGACTTAAACTCGAAGAACAGGGGTTAATTCGGTCCGCGAATGCTTGGAATATGTGGACTCGGTGGCTATCTCGCCAAAACCCAGATGGAGGCTACAAGGCAGGAACCTACCAACTCTCTCCTGATGAGCCAATGCAGGCGATCGCCGAAAAAATCTGGAATGGTGAAGTTATGCAGCTCAGTTTCACCGTTCCCGAAGGGTGGAATTTGCGCCAAATGGCTGCCTATTTCGAGTCTCAAGGCTTTTTTACGACTGAAGAATTTCTCGCCGCTACTCAGGAAATTCCCTGGGCTGACTATCCCTGGCTTCCTAAAGATATCCCCCATTTAGAAGGCTTTTTATACCCAGATACTTACAAGCTTCGTGCGGATAATATCACCCCTCAAGCGATTATTCAACCGATGCTGACTCGGTTTGAACAGGTGGCTCTCCCCGTCTATCAACAACCCCAAAATCAAACCAATCTCAGTCTCAAAGAATGGGTCACCCTCGCGAGTATTGTGGAAAAAGAATCGGTGGTGGCATCAGAACGCCATCGCATTGCTGGGGTATTTACCAACCGCCTCAAACAGGGGATGTCTCTAGGTGCTGATCCCACCGTGGAATATGGATTAAATATCAGACAAACGGAAGATCAGCCCTTAACTCTGGCCCAGGTGAACACCCCTAACCCGTACAATACTTATCTGAATGCGGGTTTACCCCCGACCCCGATCGCTGCCCCTGGAGTTGCCAGTTTAGAAGCTACTTTAGCTCCAGAAGAGACGGAATATCTCTATTTTGTGGCCCTCTATGATGGCACCCATATTTTTAGTCGCACCTTAGCTGAACATGAAGCGGCTCAAGATGCCATCTGGGATGAGCGAGACCCGACGTTACGGTAATATGATATTCCCCCTGTAGCCATTGGCACAGGCTTCTGGGGGGAGTTCAGGGAATTGAGTGCGATCGCCCTGGGCTGGAACACTTTAAGTATGTCAAAATCATCCTGCGGGGAATGCAGTTTTGAGAATGCATCCTGGGGATCCGGTGCGATCGCGCTGTCAAACCAAATTATTGGGTCACGGCAGGGTTCTAGGGCGGTGGTTAGTTTTAGTCAGCGAAGGTCAATTACTATGTCTTGGGGAAAACTTTTAGAGCCCGATTTATTTTTAGGGGACTCCATTTTAAGCCTGACACCAGAAGTCGTCAAAGAGTACGACCTCAAGGGTCTGGTTTTGGATGTGGATGAAACTCTCGTTCCTATTCGCCAAATCCAAGTGTCTGAGTATCTCCGGCAGTGGGTGGAACAAATTCGCCCGGTTGCTTCCCTGTGGTTGGTTAGCAATAATATCAGTGAAGCTCGCATCGGGGGCATTGCTCGCTCTTTAAATCTGCCCTATATTACAGGTGCAGCCAAACCCTCGCGGCGCAAGTTACGACAGGCGGTGACGGGGATGAATTTGCCGGTGGAAAAGGTGGGAATGGTGGGCGATCGCCTCTTTACCGATGTCCTCGCCGGTAACCGCTTGGGAATGTTTACCATTTTGGTAGAACCGATGGTCAACCCCGGGGAAATTATGCAAACCAAGCATCCCGTGCGATCGCTGGAAGTCTGGTTATCTCAAATCCTCGGCGCTTCCCTCGCTAAGAACAAGTAAGAGGTCATTGAGCTGAATACCCCTTGAAAAAACCCTATATAGCCCTACATATTAAACTATTGAGGCTGAGGCCAAATTATCAAGCGGCATAAAAATGAGTTTATAGGGGGCCGCCTTGAGCCAGACCCTCCCGATCATTCAGTTTTATAAAAACAAAGCGCCTGCCTTCACGGAAATCAAGGCGGGCGCTTTACAATTGGATCCGGTCATCCGAGGGTAACCCGGACTTCATCCTCAACGCGAACGCTTTTTTTATGAACCTGCAAACCCTAGTCGTCAAAATTGGCACCTCTAGTCTCACCCAGGAGAGCACCGGCAACCTGGCGATCGCCACCATTGCGGCCCTCGTTGAAACCCTCAGCGCCCTCCGCCACCAAGGGCACCGCGTGATCTTAGTCTCCTCCGGTGCCGTCGGGGTCGGCTGTGCTCGCCTGGGATTAAAAGAGCGTCCCCGGACGATCGCCCTCAAACAAGCAGTGGCTGCAGTCGGTCAGGGCCGCTTAATGCGGGTTTATGATGACCTGTTTACCACCCTGCAACAACCGATCGCCCAAGTCCTCCTCACCCGCAGCGATTTAGTTCAACGCAGTCGCTACGTCAACGCTTACAATACCTTTCAAGAATTACTTCGCCTCGGAGTCATCCCCATTGTCAACGAAAATGATACCGTAGCCACGGAAGAACTCAAATTCGGCGACAATGATACCCTCTCGGCAATGGTTGCCAGCTTAGTCGAGGCGGAATGGCTGTTTCTGATGACCGATGTTGATCGCCTCTACTCCTCCGACCCCCGCAGCAATCCCGACGCTCAACCGATTACCCTGGTTCAACATCTCGATGAGTTGCGGCAGTTACAGGTCGAAACCGGCGGCAGTGGAAGCAATTGGGGCACTGGGGGCATGATGACGAAAATTGAGGCGGCCCGCATTGCCACAGGTTCAGGGGTCCGCACGGTGATTACTTCGTCTCAATCCCCCCGCAATTTGGAGAAGATTTTGCAGGGGGAGGCGATCGGCACCCATTTTGCACCGCAAAAAAGCACCAGTAACGCCCGCAAACGCTGGCTTGCCAATGCGGTCATTCCCTCGGGTAAACTGTATTTAGATGAAGGGGCAGTGCGGGCGATCTGTCAAGGAGGAAAGTCTCTGTTAGCGGCAGGCATCCTGGAGGTGTTCGGAGAATTTGAGGCGTCGGATGCGGTGCAACTGTGCGATCGCTCGGGTCGGGAAATTGCTCGGGGACTGGTCAACTATAGCAGTGAGGAACTCGATCGCATTCGCGGACGAAAGTCCGATGAAATTCCCGAAATTTTAGGTTATATTGTTGCCGACACGGTAATCCATCGGGATAACTTAGTTTTAAGCGGTTCCAGTAGCGATGCCGCAGAGTTGAACAAAAGCGACCCCCGGCTCTGAATTTGACAGGGCCGGAACGTTCAAGTTAAAATGACCCCATTCATCGGATGCGGTGATTCTCCTGCCGATTTGGTGGTCAAGGCAACGAGAAGAACATTATGCTGATCTGCGGTGAACCCAGGGACTTTTTCACCCTGGAGCCGGACTAAAAATACTTCTAAAAAACGGAAGAGAATAGACGATGAACCCCGATAACGTCATGGAATTTTTACAAACCGGATTTCGAGTTGGGGTAGGCGCAACGGCTTCCCTACTCGAAAGCATTCAAGACGCCCAAAAACGAGAAGAAAATCTGGCGGACTTAAAACTAGATGTCAGCGATTTGACCAAAAAATGGGCTGAAAAAGGAGAACTGACCGAACGGGAAGCCCGCAATTATGTGGATACCCTGATCGAACACCAGCGATCGCCCGGGGAACCCCCATCCTCTGCAACTCCCCCGGGAGCAAGTTCTGAGCCTCCGTCATCCCCACCCACTTCGGCAACCAATCCGGAAGTCTACCAAGATTTACAAGACTTAACCGCTCAAATTGCAGCGTTGCGGTCTGAGTTAGAAAATTTACAAAATAAAGATTCCGAACGTTAATCTGAGGGTGCAAGAACGCCGGTACCGTTTTGAAGAGCAGGGACTATAAACTGAGTTTCTTGAAAACAGATTGCTGATTGAGACCCATTTGATGCAGCAACCCAGTTGTTTTCCCTATACTGTACCAGCGCTCTGGGCTTCTCCGGGTTAGCACAACTAAAATACTTAGCACAACCAGGACGCCAGTACAGGATGAGATTTGTAGGACCAGACACGGAGTTTCTGGCCCTTTTTTTTGTGGCTCATTAGCCGAAAATTTGGTCAAGAAACCCGCTTTGTATTCCCTTTCCGGTAAGCCGGGAGTAGACTACAGGGTATTAGGTGAGGGAATGTCCTGGGGAATTTTTTCTGTCTTGCGTCCGGCTTTTGAGTGCAGGATTAAAACAAGAAGGAGAATTCGTGGCCTGGGGTTTTCCGTCAGGAGGAGGCCAGGGGGCGATCGCCCAACCACAGGGTTTAAGCCTAAACCGTTGATGCTGTAGATAAGGATATGTCCTGTCAATAAAAAGTAAAACTAATTTTACTTTTTATTGACAGGAGTACACTTGTTTGATATGATTTACCAGTTTTTTTTAATCGTTGCCCCAGTCTTCGCGACCCATGAGATCCACAATGCGATCGCGCAACAAGAAATCGTACTTTTCTAATTCAGACTCAACCAAGGCCCATTCCCGCGCTGGGATATATTGGCAGAGGGTATAAATGGGTTGTTGTCGCCCTACAAAGCCATTTTTGACCAAGGTTCGAGCTTCTTCTTTGATGAACTCGATGGAATATTGAACGGTAGATGTAGATGGAGCCATCTTTAAAACCTCGCTAGATAGATTCTTTAATCAACGGTATATCTGTGACCACCCCCCAGCTAGGTGAATAATTCATAATAGCTCATTGAAGAAGGGAGACTACTGGGCGGCCTCTCAGGCTATTTGTTACATTCTATACAGCAGCATTGTTATTATCGCGCTAATTGACTCCTACTTATCTTAATAAAATATGAAGAATTATGCACCCCCAGGTAGATAAATTTTTTCGATGTACTTCCCTGGGGGGATGCCGGAATAATTAATGATTGCATTATTTCGGGTTTCCCGTAGAGAGAGCGAGGCCCAAATTTTATACAGGGAGATAGTTGTAGTCACGGTCTGGGGGGTAATTTTATATAAATTTCAGCAGGTTCAATGACTATCGTTTTGGCGGGAATTTTAGGGGGAAGACAGGGTTAGGGGCTTGCCTCCAAAAAGGAGTTCCCAGAATCCAACCCAGATCCCTAGGCTGGGAAGCGCAAAGAGTCCGGGGATACCCTCAAGGGAAAAAAATCGGATTGTTTGACAAAATTTCTGCTGGCTTTGCCACGGAGAAAGGGCCAGAAAGCCAGTTTTTTTGTCCCCTTGGTTTAATCCGCTACCCCTAGACTCGGAGCAGACTACAGGGGACAAGAACGAACATAAACAGGCTAGGGATCGCCGATTTCTAGGGACAAATGGGTTTGAATGGGATTGAAATTAGTCCCCGGTAGAGCCTGGGAAGGGAGCAATGGGAGGCTCTACCTGGTTTCCGATCAAGGTGCAGATTTCATCTGTAGCCTTAGTAAAACGGATTGGGTTGGGTGGGAGTTGGGGTCAGTCCGAATAAAGTTTCCAGGGCGATCGCCTGGGCGGCCCCCATTTGACCATAAGAAAACACAACCGGAATGGATGGAGGCAAGAGGACCTTAAATTCGTCCAAAACGTAGGGACTCCCGTAAATCACCACTGCCTGCAATTGTCCCGTTTCTAATAAGTGAGTCAGCCATTCTCGGGCGAGGCGGGTCACCTGGGCGGGTCCTCCAAAGGGATTACCCCGGATAAAGACTTGAAGTAAAGTTTTTGCGTTTGCTATTGCTTTCAAGTCTTGCGATCGGCAGGGAGTAGAACAATCCACGCCCTGGAATTGATAGCCTTTAGACTTCGGCATAACGATCGCAGGGGCTTGTTTATTCAGAAACGCACTATTAACCAGAGAGTCAGTTACTAATAAATTATTCCTATACTCCCCGGATTCCTGTGGAGGGACGGATAAAGGCAAAGAACCCCCAATTTGTTGAGACTCCCGCAAGATATTTTCTACACAGTTTATTGCCCCAGGAGTAGAGAGATTAATCAATTGGGCGGTGGGAGAAGTGGGGGGATTGACTACCGTAGAAGGGGCGAAAAGTTTTTGTTTTGCCTTCCAAATGCGGGTTACGGATTGGCGAATGCGATCGCGGGATATGCGACCGGATTTGACTGCATCACAGAGGGCAGTAATGGCCTCTGCTGGGTCCACGGGCATCAATAAAATATCCGCCCCGGCTTCTAAGGCTAAAATGGGAGCTTCATTGGGGCCATAGCGTTTGGCGATCGCCCCCATCACCAAAGCATCAGTGACAATTAACCCCTCAAACCCGAACCGTTGGCGTAACTGTCCCGTTAAAATCTTTGAGGAAAGAGTCGCCGGATATTCCGAGTCCCAAGCTTCTATACAGAGGTGAGCGCTCATCACGGAATCCACCCCACCGGCGATCGCTCGTTGAAATGGCGGAAGTTCCACCGTCTCTAGTCTTTCCGGGGAATGGCGCAACACCGGCAACTCGATATGAGAATCCACACTGGTATCCCCATGTCCGGGAAAATGCTTGGCACAGGTGAGGACCGGATACTTCTGTGCCCCGCGCATAAAGGCTAAAGCTAACTCACTGGCGGTTTCAGAATTTTCACCAAAGGACCGGACATTAATCACCGGGTTTTCGGGATTGTTATTCACATCCACAACTGGGGCGAGGACCCAATTAATCCCGATGGCGAGGGCTTCCTGGGCGGTATAGGCTCCCATTGCGGTGGCATAACCCTGAGCTTTCGAGGGTTCTGTTGCAGCAATCTTGGCGATCGCCATTGGCGGGGGAAACCAAGTTGCACCGGCAAATCGCTGTCCGACACCTTCCTCAATATCCGCAGCAATCAGCAGAGGATACTTCGCCCAGGATTGCAACTGCTGCGATCGCAACATCAAATCACCCGCACTGCCTCCCACCAAAATCACGCCCCCCACGCGCTGTTCCTGCACCAGCTTCTGCAACTGGGCCGCTGGGGGTTCCCAATCGGGATATTCAATTTGGTGGTCAAACAGATGTCCAGATGCTCGTACTACGAACAACTGCGCCACCTGTTCTTCTAACGATAGGGTTTCGAGATCCGGCAGTGCCGGGATCAGATCCGACATATCCACAGATTAAGCCTCAGTTTCTGAAATTTCGCTCTCGTTGAGATCCATATCTTCCTCATCCGCGTCAGGATTGTGCTGTTTGCGTTCTTCACTGATCTGATTGAGCAGTGTTAGGATGCGTGTCCCGCGTTCAATGGATCGGTCTTCTAAAAATATCACCTCTGGAGTCCGACGCAATCGCACGCGGTGGCCGAGTTCCCTGCGGATATATCCAGTCGCCGCCTGTAGTCCTTCCATTGTTTCCGCGCGCGCTTCATCACTGCCATAGATACTGACGAAAATCTTGGCGTGTTGGAGGTCACCAGAGACATTGACATCAGTCACGCTAACCATTCCCGCACCCACTCGGTCATCCTTGATGTCGCCGATTAACATTAAACTGACTTCGCGCTTAATCAAGGACGCGACACGCTCTACTCGACGATCGGTAGCCATAATATTGATTCCCTTGTTTGCATGATACTCATCGGTTTGGGTGGCACTTGAAGGCATCCACCTGTTTTTAGTGTAGAGTTTTAATCCGTGCTACCGCTACAACAGCAAATCGCGTCACCGCCGACACCCTTCATCCACTCATTCCGCGTGACTTGGCTTAGGCCAGGTCAGGAGGACCCCACCCTAACCCTCCCCAAGACACAGGGGAGGGGACTGGAGGTGTGCTTAAATTTGAGGCAAAATCTGGGTCAAAAACCCGGTTTCTGATCCCTGGGCTCTAAATAAAACTGTCCCGATGCTCTAAGTTGCGGCCAATCCCAACATCCCTCGTAAGGTCAACCCGACAAAAATTAGGGCAGTCACAACCAGAGTGACTAAGGCGATCGCGGTTACGGGTTTTTGCAACAGGGGTTTAACCCAACCGAACAGGGCAAAGAAGATACCCAGAATGATCGTGACAAAATAGCGCGGGTAGCGAAGGATATTACTCCAAAAGTCATCAAACATAAAAATTCAGATTCTGAACAGGAGCGGCTAAGACTGTTTGCATTGTACCGCGTAGCATTGTTCCGCGAGTTGCACCAGTTCCCTAAACTTCCAAGTTCCTTGGTCATTCAGATTGGCCGCCAGTTCCTGGGGAATGGCATCCAGTCCGAGATAGGCCCCGGAAATTGCACCGGCCATCGCTGCGGTGGTATCCACGTCACCCCCTACGATAATCGCAGTGCAGATTGTTTCCCAGTAATCCTCGGGGGTTTTTAAGAAGGAATAGAGGCTCCAGAGGACACTACCGATGACAAAGGGAGAAATTCCCGGCCAACGTTGCTCGTGATCGGGGGCAAGACCGGCGGGAGAAATCAGGCGGACTGCTTCCTCAATGGGTAACTCGATCCAGTGGATTAAGTCTTTCAGATATCCGGCGAGGATCGGTTCAATTTGCGCCGTCCATTCGCTTAACTGGGAGAGAAAGGAGGCGGGATTGACGGATTCCCCGCGCAGGACGAGGGCCACGGCACCGGCGATCGCCACGGACCCGGCAGAGCAGCGGGGGTCCTGATGGGTGCTGCGTCCTTGGTCTACGGCAGCCTGAATCAGTTGAGGCGGGTCATTGTAAAAGATTAACCCAATGGGTGCGGCCCGCATGGCGCTGCCATTTCCAGCAGAGGGAGACGGTTCCCCAGCGGATTGCCAGGGAATTCCCTGGGCTAATCGTAAGGCTGCGGCTTCTGTAGAGCGTCCTCGTCCGACGATGCGTTCTTCGGCGAAAATTGCTCCAATGCGTTGGGCATAGTCTGCGGGGTCGAATCGGCCACAGGCGATATAACTTTGGAGGAGTTCTCGGGCGAGTTGGGAATCATCGGTGTATTGACCAAAGGGAAAAGGGAAGCGATCGCGGTCTCGAATTCGCTTGACCTTAAGCTCATAATTTACATAATTTTGACAAACTTCTTCGGCATAGCCTTCCACACGGCAGCCCACAGCATCACCGAGGCACTGTCCAATCAAACAGCCCCTAAATTGTTCTAAACGGGATACCTCTGGCCTGCTCATTTAGGTTAGATAAATTTTCTATGTAAACAGCTAATTATATCATATTTTGATGAAAATCAATCATTAACATTTTTCCGGTGGAATCATAAAATAACGTAGCAAAACAAATTTCGGGATAGACTCTCCCGCGTTTTTGTTTCTGAATCCCACCCATTGCCACTTGAACCCGATAACCTGTTCCTAAATTAATATCAAAATATTCATTAAAAAAGGCTTTTGTTACAATATCAATTTTGACATCTTCTGGGATAGCGACACTTATATCTTCATCTTCTAGTTGAACTTTTTTCTGCCCCGATGCCCGGTATTTTTTCAACATATTATTAACATCGGCAAAGATTTGAGGGTCGGGTAAAATGCGGTCGATGGCTTGGATAACGTCCTGAGAATCCATCTGGGAAACCTCCTGAAAAATACATGATCGTAATCAAGGACTCAGTTGAAGCAGCGATCGCGCTTTCGGGAGAAAGGATGGATCTATCTGACTGATTCAACCCGCTGTACTGCAATTAGATTGCAGTGGGCGTATCTATTTTAGACCGAAAGGACTCAGGGTTTTAATACGAATTGAGACAATTCGAGGGAGAAGTCCTCTGAAGGAGTGGGTCACTCCCGTTAAGGGAATGGGGACTCCCCCTCCATTATGCCAAAATCGGTTTTAAACTGTCGTATCAATGATTACTCCTGGGTTTCCCCGAGGGGATCTACCGCAGAATTCCAGTCGCGATCGTGGTATGTTAGGGATTCATTAGCTTTTGGAGTTGGGTTGGGATTGAAGCGGGCCCAAATTGCCACAGAATTGCCTAGGCAATGGCGCTGGAGTGATGCGGCAACGGGGGGGAGGTGCCGTTGAGGGGACTCGTTTCCTGGGGTGCGATCGCCCAACCGGGATTACCCCTATTTCCCTGATCCCAACTCCAGCAAAACAATATCAAGGGCAATCCTTGAGTTTATAAATTGAGTTTGGTTTACCCAAAAGGGAAGCCGTTGAGCCAAAATTAGGTACAGTTTTAGGTATAGATGAACGAGACGACTGCATTAACAGTTTTACCCCGTCCTTTTCTAAAATGGGCTGGGGGTAAAACCCAACTGATTCAACAATATCAACCCCTATTCCCCCCCCAGTTTAAAACTTATTACGAGCCATTTTTAGGGGGTGGTGCAGTTTTTTTCTATTTATTTCAAGAGCATTCATCGGGGTTTAAATCAGTCTTATCCGATGTCAATGAAGAGTTGATTAATATGTATCGCTGCGTTCAAACTGACGTAGAGGCTTTAATCAAAGAGTTGGAATTGCATCAAGCTAAACATGATTCTGAATATTATTACCAAATTAGAGCGCAGAAAAACCGCAAATTGGTCAAAAAAGCTGCTCGAATTATTTATTTAAACAAAACTTGTTTTAATGGATTGTATCGAGAAAATTCTAAAGGGGAATTTAATGTGCCGATTGGTCGGTATAAAAATCCCACTATTTGTAATGCAGAGTTACTGCGGGCGGATTCCCAGGCTTTGCAAGGGGTGAAATTAGAAGTTCGGGATTTTGATAAAGTGTTGGAACAGGCTAAAACTGACGAAGATTTTGTCTATTTTGACCCGCCTTATTATCCTCTAAGCAATACAAGTCACTTTACCTCGTACAGTCGCTATAATTTTAATGAAGAGGACCAAATTCGGTTACGGGATGTGTTTGCTCAACTGGCGAGGCGAGGGGTTAAAGTGATGCTGTCTAATTCCGATTGTCCGTTTATTCGAGAGATTTACCAGGAGTTCCAGATTCATGAAGTTTCAGCAGCGCGATCGATTAATTCTAAAGGAACTCATCGCGGTAAAATTTCTGAAGTTGTTGTGACATCTTATTGATTTGGATAGGGGATGAAGTTTGGTTGTTGTGTTGGGATGATGATGAAACTCTTGGAGAAGAAACGACTGAAGTCGTTACTACGAACAAGGGGAAATGGTGGAACTCTTGGAGAAGAAACGACTGAAGTCGTTACTACGAACAAGGGGAAATGGTGGAACTTTTGGAGAAGAAACGACTGAAGTCGTTACTACGAACAGGGGGGAATGATTGGATTTGGGGTGGGGAATGATGCAGTATTCTTGCTCGGTAACTTTGTTACAAATCATTTAGGATTGCGATCGCGCCTCGGTCGAAGGTTCGATTATTTTGGTCAATGCCGGTGATGTGAAGGCGATCGCTGTAAATTTCAACCGCAGCAAAACTCAGTTGACTCGCCGATCGCGCTGTCCAACTAGAACGTCCGACCCGGCGGGTTTTCGCACCGGCACCACAAGTTAAATAGGTGGTATTCCCGATCTCGCGACTTCGTTCGTAGTTATGATTATGTCCATTAATATAGAGTGAAACCCCATGTTCTAGGAACAAAGGCATCAGTTTCCGACGGAGAAACCGACTGCCTAAATGCAACCCCGAGGTATAAAGGGGATGATGTCCCATGACAATTTTCCACGGTGCATCACTTTCTTGGAGTTGAGTCTCTAACCAAGGTAATTGATTCTGCCAATCGGCATTTCGGTTGGTATCCAAGACAAAAAACTCGACTTGATCCCGGCGTAAACTATAGTAGCGCCCTTGCATATTAAAGCCCGGATATTGGACTTGATCATTGCCATTATTGGTTTTAATATCGTGATTGCCCAAACAGGCATAGAATTTAACTTGGGCATCGAGGAGCGATCGGTAGGGTTGCTCAAAGACGCGCCCTATTTTCTCAATTTCGCCATGATTGTAGATATTATCCCCGGCAAGCAAGACTAAATCGAAAGGATTCTGCTCATGGTAGCGGGCGATCGCCCGTCCGACTGCATATTGACCCTCATTACCCGCACCCGTATCTGCCACGGCGACAAAACGCAGCAGCAAGCTATCTGGGGATGGTGGTATCAAATCCAACTCAGTCTCTGACCTCTCTTTCGTTAGCCCCCTGAGAGATTTGCCTAGGATAGCAAAGGTTAAGGCACTAAGTCCAGCCAGTAAAAATTCTCGGCGTGTCTGGTTCATTCGTTCGGGAATTTGCAAGAATTAGGGGACATTTCAAACAAAATGATAGATTAATCCAAGGATGGCCGCACCTTTAAAGTATTTCCTGTTGTGTCACGACCTTGATCGCCTAGAAAAAGATGTCACAAGATCCGCCAACTCCACCGGAGTCAGACCCACAAACCCCAACACCGGCAAATGCTTCTCCACCTGTGACGCCTGCGCCGAAACCTCCGCCATCGGGATTTAAAGCGGTGGCAGTCGCCTCATTGCGCTCGATTATTCAACTCTTAGAAGGGGTCGTCGAGACCCTGGAAGCGGAACCGATGACCCCATCGCCGACTCCCACCCCAGTTCGGATAGAGGGTCTTGGGGTAGAACGGCAGCGGACGATTTTATCTCAAATTTTAGCGCCGATTCGTGCCCTGTTGCCGAGGGCACTCAATCAAACCTTGTCCGATTGGGGATTAACTGGGGCGATCGCCTTGATTGTTTTGCTGATTACTTGGACGACAACCCGGGTTCTGGTCCCCAAACCCGCAGAAGTGGCACAGGTTCCCTTTCCTACCTCATCGGAAGTCTCGGAAATGCCTCCGACGGAGTTCCCCCCGATTTCCGAGTTTCCTACCCCGGCACCGGAACTCCCCCCAGTCAAAACAGAACCACCCCCAGTCACCCCCCCGAAAGAGACACCCCAGCCTAAAAAAGCGCCTCCAGTGGTGGTGGAAACACCACCCGCTCCTTTAACCCCTGAACAAACCCTCATTGCCTCGATTCAGAGCCAAGTTGCACAAGTGACTGAGGATGCAGATATTCCGATCGCCTCGATTCAAGCTAATTTTGGGGCCTCTGAGTTGCTCGTGCGTATTAGCGATGAGTGGTACAACATCACCGCTTCTCGCCAAGATAAGTTAGCCTCGCAAATCTTCGAGCGGGGGAAAGAATTGGATTTTAGAACGGTGGAAATTGCCGATTCTCAAGGGAATTTGGTGGCTCGCAGTCCTGTGGTTGGGACAAGAATGATTATTGTCAAACGGCAGCAAGAATAGAGACCTCTGGCAAAATCCCAGTTTTATCCCCCTTTCCCCCCGTGAGATCCCCCCCCGCCCCCCTTAAGAAGGGGGGAGCCAGAGGAATAAAGGTTTATTTAACGGGGAAACCAGAGGGATAAATAGACCTCTGGGAAAATTCTCTTAAGCCCCCCTTATTAAGGGGGGTTGGGGGGATCAATCCGGTGTTTTGCAAGAGGTCTAATCCCTCAAATTCAAGTGTTTTTGATAGGCTTGAACTTTGAGGTCGATGCCGGTAATGTCGGTACCAACAACGACGGCATTCGCGCCTAAATTGAGAGCGCGTTTTGCCATTTCTGGGGAACTGATGCCGCCTTCACAAATCAGGAATCCGTTGATGGTTTTGCGAATTTCGGCGAGGAGATCGAAGCCGGGAGGACTGAATTGTTGGGTGGCGCGGGTGTAGCCATAGAGGGTAGTGCCAATGATATCGGCTCCAAAATTGGCAGCAGCGATCGCAGCTTCGAGGGTATCCACATCTGCCATAACGGGTTTTCCGAGGCGGGTGTGAATGGCGGTAATCAGATTGTTCAGGGTTTCATCATGGGGACGGGTGCGACTGGTGGCATCGATGGCGATGATATCGGCACCACTCGCGGCGATCGCCTCGGCATGATGAAATTGCGGGGTGATGTAGACTTCAGATCCGGGGATGGATTGTTTCCAGAGGCCGATAATGGGAATGGTAGCACCGAGGAGAGAGCGCACCGCTTTGATATGAGCAGGGGTATCGATGCGGACCCCCACAGCTCCATTGCGAACCGATGCCAAGGCGACTGCGGCAATGATCGAGGGTTCGGCTAAGGGAGAATCTGGGGGAGCCTGACAGGAAACAATTAATCCACCCTCCAAAGGGGCGATCGCAGCAGTCAAATTCACCGATTTTTCAGAGAGTTGTTCGTTCATTAACCCGTTAAATACCCTGGATTTTGATAAGAGTTCAAGGGATGAAATCAACCCGCGCTTAGGGAATTGCAAAATATAAATCATCCAATCGTGTCATCTTTAGACCTCTTGCAAAATTCTTTAAAGCCCCCCGTGGAACTAAATATTTATTCCTCTGGCTTCCCCCAGCAATTAAACATTTATTCCTCTGGCTTCCCCCTTATTAAGGGGGACGGGAGGGGGATCTCAGGGGGACGGGAGGGGGATCTCCCGGGGGGAAAGGGGGATCAATCCTTTTTTTTGCAAGAGGTCTTTTAAAGAAACCCCTGAAGGGGTTACTACGAACATTTTGGGGGTTTTTATTTTTTGTAGTTCCCTTATGCAAGCAACAGGCGATAAAATTCTACCGTATTTCATCGAGTGAAACTTAGGATAATTCCCCCTATTATTTACTCGCCCCAATTTCCCCTCTTTCGGGTTGAGCCAATCCCCTACAAGAGTGAAACAAGGCATTCACTTGATTAATGAGCTGTTCTGGAGCGATGGGTGTCGGGGAACAATCATCCGCCCCTGCTTCAAAAGCCCGGTCTTTATCTTCCCCAGTTTCTAGGCCAATTAACGCTAAAATTTTCAGAGGGTCCCGCGCCGGGGACTGACGCAAAGACTGGATCAGTTCCGATCCATTCATGCTCCCTAATTCATAATTCAGAATTACCACAGTGGGTTGCAGTAGCTCAAATTGTTCAAGTGCCGTCGCCCCATCAATCATCCATACCACCTGATAACCGGCAGTGGTTAAAATATCGCAAATAAGGATAGCACTCTCCTCACAATCCTCAATCAAAATGATGCGACCTTGCAGGGGTTCTGAACTAAAGGAATCACCCAGACGATTCTGAGAATTGGAGTTAGATAATAACCGCGCCGCAGGCAGATGGACGGTAAAAATAGAACCTTCGCCCACGGTGGATTGTACTTCAATCCATCCCCCATGAAGTTCGACGAGTTGTTTCGTTAAAGCGAGTCCGAGTCCCGTCCCGCCATATTGACGACGGTAGGAGGTATCCAATTGTTGAAAGTTTTTGAAGAGTAGGGATTGTTGGTCTTCGGGAATGCCGACGCCGGTATCTTCCACTTGGAATACCACATTTTTACTCTCACTCCAAACTCGCAGAGTAACCGTTCCTCCGTTGGGGGTAAATTTAATCGCGTTGTTTAAGAGATTTAGAATAATTTGCTGCACTCGGCGGCGATCGGCGGTCCAAAGGTCGTTTTTTTGACCGTCTAAGGCCAGGGTCATTTCTAATTCTAATCCGGCTTCTACCGCTTTGGGGGCGACGCTTTGCAAGCACTGGTGGGCGAGTTTAGTCAAGGAAAATTCTGTGATTTTTAAAATGGCTTTGCCTGCTTCTAACTGAGACAAGTCCAGAATGTCATTAATCAGTTCAAGGAGGTGTTCGCCACTATCATGAATGGTTTTGAGATATTCCTGCTGTTTGACACTCATTTGTCCAAAGGACCAGCGCAATAGGGTAGAAGACATCCCTATCACACAGGTTAAAGGCGTTCGCAATTCGTGACTCATGGTTGCCAAAAATTCACTTTTTGCCCGATTGGCAGATTCGGCAGCGACTAGGGCATCATGGAGGTCATGAGTGCGTTCAATGACTCGTTCTTCTAATGTTTTTTTTTGGCGATTGACTTGAGCGTACAGTTCGGCTTGGTGAATGGCTAAGGCTAAATGTTCGGCAATATGTTTAAGAAAGTCTTGTTCGCTGGGGAGCCAAAATCGGGTTTCAAAACATTGATGAGCAATTAACAGTCCCCAGAGGTTATCCTGAACGATGATCGGGACAATTAATTGGGCCTGAATGTGATTTTCCCTAAGAATTTTTAAACATTTTTGGGATAAATTAGAATCGGTGGAAACGTCGGCGATCGCCTGAATAAATCCTTTATAATATTTATCTCTAAATTCCGGTCCGGGCAGAAAAGAACCCCCTTCATTTTGAACTTGAAGGAGGGAGGGAACCTCGTCGGATGCTCGGGATTCGTAGGTGATAGCGCCGAGTTCCGGTTTTGCTGGGGTGGGAAATTGTTCATAGAGAAAGTCAGCATCTTCACCCTCTAACTCTTCCGAGACGGACTCGATTTCGTCCCAAAGGTGAAAGGATTCACGAGGGTTTTCTGGGGACGATTTGCCATTGCTGGAGTCTACGGTTCGCGATGAATTTTGAGGGTTAAATTGAAAAATAGCCAATCGATCTACCTGGAGGAAATGACGCACCTGTTCCACCGCAGTAGATAAGATGGTGGGCAGTTCCAGACTCTGACGAATCTGGGTGGTGACTTGATTTAAGAGTCGCTCTTGTTCGATTTGGTGGTGCAGGGCATTTTCTACAGGTTGACAGATGGAGACGCAGCTATCGGAGGCATAACTGGCACTAGGGGGAACATCATCGGCGGTGAGTAAGGCGATCGCCGAGAGGGTAAATTCGCTCTGGAGTTGGGGATTATTCGGTTGGAGGTTGTGATGAGTTCCTTCGAGTTCATCGCGATCGAGTTGGACGAGGGGCGACTGCTCTAACTGGGCTACAAATGCGGCCACCTGTGCAGGTTCAAAGGTTAAACCGACTTCTACCTGGGGCGATCGCCCTGCGATTGGTGGCGGGAGAGTCCCGATGCGATCCGGGCGATCGCAATTCGTCCCCTCGGCAGGTCCCCCCAACAGCAACACCCTAAACTCCTGCGACAGGACTAGGGTAAACCATTGCCAAGGGTGATCCGAAGGAATTTCTTCGCTACCGAGCACCGATTCAGTCAGCACAACTGACCCTGGGCGTTTCCCCTGCTGCTGTAACAACTGGCGCAACTGCTCAAAGGTGTTATGGGATAAAGTTCTTCGTGAGACTTCTAAGGTCGGCATATTTTAAGCGCCTATTGGCAAAAGCTGAATGCGATCGGGAAATTGGCGGGGGAAATGCTTGTTCTTGACCATGCCCTCAAACATTCCCCAATTTCTATTGTTTTAGAATCACCCGGGGGAGCTTGCCCTAAAGCGGCTTTACCTGGGATTTATAGGAAAAAGTTGAATAAATCTCTACATACTGGCTTATTAGCTATAGTAGGGTGATTTTTCAAGTTTTGGGTCAAAAAATTGGGTTTTTTTGTACTCTTCACCTTTTCTTTAGAAGATAGACCTAGGACTGGGGACAGTTTGACTTTTAATCCATCTCAGTATTTTTTCGGAATAATAAACATAGAGTCATCTCTATCTTCAGAAAAATTGCCAGGGACGCGATCGGGGATTTATCCCGGATTGATTGATTAATGCCTCTAGGGCATCGGGACGGGATGAGATAGATAGGACAAGAAACCGGGATTCTGAGGGCGATTTGCTGCAACCTCAGCAGAGATTTTGTCCAGAAACCCGGTAATCTTCCTAACTCCTGTACTGACACCCTAGAAGTTCTGGGGCTGCGTCTGCCCTGGGGTTTGGTAGGATGGACTGTGCCATTGTACTTAGATCGCTTCAGGAGACTCTCATGCATCGTCTAGCTGCTACCCCAGGAGGTTGGAATCCACAGGAAGAGGGAGTGATTTTGGTCTCCCAGACTCCGGCACCCATCGCGATGGTGACGGCGGCGGATACGGATATTCAGGCGATCGCCCAGGCCCTCCCCCACCTCCCGCCGGATTTTCCCGATTTGCGGGTGGTCAATTTGCTGCAACTGCAACAGCAACTCAGTATCGATACTTATGCAATGGAGGTCCTCTCCGAGGCACAGGTGATTGTCTTGAGATTGCTGGGAGGACGCGCTTATTGGTCCTACGGGTTGGAAGTCGTTCGAGAAACGGTGGAAAATACAGGGGCTCACCTGATTGTGATTCCCGGCGATGATGCCGGTGACCCCGATTTAATCGGTCATTCCTCGGTTCCCCTGGTTGTGGTCAACCAAGTCTGGCAATATTTTACCGAAGGCGGTGTCGATAATCTAGTTAATGCTCTCCAATTTATCGCCCAGGTTTGTTTAAAAAGAGAATACAATCCTGCCCCACCCATGCCAATCCCTCGGGTGGGAGTTTATCCTTGGAAATCCGCCAGCATTGGACTTCCAAATCAACCGTTCACCCCAGAAGAATCACCCCTCAATCCCACGCGATCGGTTAATTTTAAATCTGGCTTAAATTCTGCTGAATTATCCCCCTCATTTCCCAAAGTAGGGATTCTATTTTATCGGGCTCATTACCTGGCTGGAAATACTGCCCCGATTGATGCACTTTGTCAAGGGTTGCGCGATCGCCACTTAGACCCGGTGCCGGTATTTGTCTCTTCTTTACGCGATCAAGATGTCCAAAATGAACTGTTAACCTATCTGCAACCCCCTGACTGTGAAACCGTGCAGATAATATTAAATACCACAGGGTTTGCGATCGGTCAAGCTGGACAGAGTTTACCCTCTACCCAAGACTCTGCTAACCCAGACCTAAAATTCTGGGAGACCCTCGATGTCCCCGTCTTGCAAGTTATTTTCAGTGGAGGCACTCAGGAACAGTGGGAATCGGGTTTTCAGGGACTCTCCCCCCGGGATATGGCGATGAATGTTGCCCTTCCGGAAGTGGATGGACGGATTATTACTCGGGTGGTGTCGTTTAAGACGGTACAAGAAAATCATGTAAAACTGGAGACCCCGGTGGTGATGTATGAACCCCTGGGCGATCGCATTAATTTCGTCACCGATCTCGCTGCCAACTGGGTCAAACTCCGCCAAACTCCCCCCAGTCAGCGCAAAATTGCCTTAATTCTGGCCAATTATCCCAACCGAGACGGACGCCTCGCCAATGGGGTCGGTTTGGATACCCCGGCAAGTTGTATTGAAATCCTCAACGCCCTTCAAACTGCCGGGTATTGGGTCGAAAATATCCCTACCACTGGAGACGAATTGATTCGCCTCCTCACTGCCGGAGTCACCAACGACCCGGAAGGGGAAGAATTGAGAAAAATTCGTCAAGTCTTGCCAGGGAAAGAGTATCAATCCTATTTTGAAACCTTGCCGGAACCTGTTCGCCAAGGAATTGAGAATCGCTGGGGACAAAAACAAGGCGATCGCCTTGTTTTGGAAAACCAAACTTTCCCCATTCCCGGGATTCAATTGGGCAATATCTTTATCGGAATTCAACCCTCCCGAGGGTACGATATCGACCCCAGTTTAAACTATCACGCCCCGGATTTAGAACCGACTCATGAGTATTTAGCCTATTATTATTGGATTCGAGAATGCTTTGGTGCACAGGCAATTACTCATGTCGGCAAACATGGCAATTTAGAATGGTTACCGGGAAAAAGTATTGCCCTATCGGAAAATTGTTACCCCGAAGTTGCCCTGGGACCGATGCCGAATTTTTATCCGTTTATTGTGAATGACCCAGGAGAAGGGTCACAGGCCAAGCGGCGATCGCAAGCGGTAATTATCGACCATTTAACCCCGCCCATGACCCGGGCGGAATTATACGGTCCTTTGCAACAACTCGAAGGGTTAATCGATGAATATTATGAAGCCCAAAGTTTGGACCCGGTTCGTTTAAAACCAATTCGTAGTCGCTTGATTGAACTGGTCAAAGACCAACATCTGGATACAAAAGCATCTTGGGATAATTCATCTATTTCTACGGAGTCCGACCCAGAATTTACCGCGTTAATCGCCAATTTGGATGGATATTTGTGTGAATTAAAAGAAGCGCAAATCCGAGATGGACTGCATATTTTTGGGAAATGTCCCGAAGGGCGGCAACTGGTGGATTTAATTGTGGCGATCGCCAGACATCCCGGAAGCAGTCGCCTCGGACTCACCCGCGCTTTAGCAGAGGATCAAGGACTTTCCTTTGACCCTCTCACCAGCAATCCGGCGGAATTTTTGCCGGAATTGACGGCAAATTCTTCCCGGAGGACCGTTGGAGATGCGATCGCCTCTTTAGAAGCAGAAGCAGCAGCATTAGTCACCCAAATTATCGACCCGACGGGAGAAACAAGTCTCCCCAAACCCGACACTGAAACGGCAAAAGAATTAGATTGGATTCGGGATTGTTTACTTCCGGCATTGCAACGAACTCCCGAAGAAATCACTCAATTGTTGAGGGGATTTGAGGGGCGATATATCCCCAGTGGGGCATCCGGTGCACCCACCCGAGGACGTCCTGAAGTATTGCCAACAGGACGCAATTTTTACTCTGTAGATATTCGGGCAATTCCCACAGAAACTGCTTGGGATATTGGACGGAGGGCCGCAGAAGAGGCGATCGAGCGTTACACTCAGGAAAATGGGGAATATCCGCAAACCCTGGGATTATCCGTCTGGGGGACCTCCACCATGCGAACCGGGGGCGATGACATTGCCGAGGCCCTCGCCTTACTGGGGGTGCGCCCAGTCTGGGATGGGCCCTCCCGGCGCGTGGTCGATTTTGAAATTTTGCCGGTCCGAGTGTTGGGGCGTCCCCGGGTCGATGTCACCTTGAGAGTGTCCGGATTTTTCCGGGATGCCTTTCCCAACCTGATCGATTTGTTCGATCGCGCGGTGGAAGCAGTGGCGAGTATGGAGGAACCGGCAACAGATAATCCCTTGGCGGCGCAAGTGCAGGTAGAAAGTGAGAAATGGCAAGGGTTGGGGTTGACTCCGGAACAGGCAAACCGGCGATCGCGTTATCGCGTCTTCGGGTCAAAACCGGGCGCTTATGGTGCAGGATTACAAGGATTAATCGAAGGGCAAAACTGGACTACTGACGCAGATTTGGCCCGGGCCTATATCAACTGGAGTAGCTACGCTTATACAGGCATGGGCAATGGAAATTCCGCCCCAGAAGCATTTGAGCAACGGTTAGGGCAGATGCAAATTGTCTTACATAACCAAGATAATCGGGAACATGATTTACTCGATTCTGATGATTATTATCAGTTTCAAGGGGGGTTATTAGCGGCAGTGCGATCGGTGCGAGGCACCGATGCGGTGGCATATTTCGGCGACCATTCCCTGCCCGAGAATCCCAAAATTCGCCGGTTAGAGGAGGAAATTGACCGAGTATATCGATCGCGAGTGGTGAATCCGAAATGGATTGAAGGAGTGATGCGCCACGGGTATAAAGGGGCGTTTGAAATGTCCGCTACGGTGGATTTTTTGTTTGCATACGATGCAACAGCACATTGTGTTCAAGATTTTATGTATGAGGGAGTGGCAAAGGCATATTTGTTAGATGACAAAGTGCGGGAGTTTATCCACCAGAAGAATCCTTGGGCGTTGCGGGATATGGCGGAACGCTTGTTAGAGGCAAATCAGCGCGGTTTGTGGGAAGGGGTGAATCAGCCGATGTTGGAGGAGTTACGGGCGATCGTGCATGATGCAGAAGGGGCGATCGAATCGGCGATCGGTTCCTAAACTAGAATAGAAGAACATCCACAACTCAGAGGTCCTTATGCTACGCGATATCAGCCTAAAAAATTATCGAATGTTCAAAGACTTCCAGATAGACGGACTAGCACGAGTCAACCTGTTAGTCGGTCCGAACAATAGTGGCAAAACCAGCTTGCTAGAAGCGATTCATTTGTTAGTGAACCCAGATAATATTAATGAGGCTTTTGATCAGGTTCTAGGTCCGCGAGGTCAGATCCTGTTTCCTGATCGTGGGCCTGATGATTATGATGAGCCTCCAGATATACTGTATCAAATTAAACCTCTATTTTACAATGAAAAGTTGACAACTGAAGCCCCCCTGTGCATTGAATCAAAAAGCGATGATTTCCAATCCTTTTCACTGCAACCCTATCCCACTCCCGAATATATCAAGGGATTAAACTTGGATGAGGATGATTTGGAAACGAGCGGAATTCTCCGACACAATTATAATCTCTTCTTATCCCACGCCCAAAAAAAGCAAACAATTCATCGGGCAGTCAAAGTCAACGCCAAGGGAATAACGTCCAGATATTTCAGGTTTCTAACTTCTTCTGGTCGTTCTCGTTATCAGTACGGACCCAGTTTTTTAATGACCATCGAACGGCTAAAATTGGGTACTCTAGCCGAAATTTGGGGGGATATTACCCTCACTCCTAAAGAAAATCAAGTTATTAAAGCATTGCAAATCTTAGAGCCGGACATTGAACGATTTAGTTTTATTGGAGGGACAACCACTGCTAATGGCATTCTCATCAAACTGCGAGGACGAAAGCATCCCGTTAGCTTGGGGAGCATGGGAGAGGGAATGAAACAAATGTTAAATCTAGTCATGGCAGCGGTGACTGTGGAAAATGGAATTTTGTTAGTCGATGAAATCGAAAGCGGATTGTATTATGATGTTCAGGCAGATATGTGGAGGTTACTCTTAGAAATTGCCCAAGAATTGAATATCCAAATTTTTGCAACTACTCACAGTTGGGATTGTGTGAGGGGTTTTGCACAAGCGTTAAGTGAAGCCCCAGAAAGTGATGTAGGAAAATTATTTCGGTTAAGCTGGCGGGGTGAATTAATTCGTGCTATTGATTATCCAGCCGAACAATTAGAAAAAGCAGTCGATTACGGAATTGAGGTGCGGTGATGGGGAAACAATCGAAAAACTTAACGCCTCCCAATCAGCTATTGATTGAAGGCAAAAACGACCAGCACGTTATTTGGGCCTTATGCGAACAATATAATATCCCAGAAACGTTTAGAGTGCAATTACCTGAAAATGGGACAGAAGGGGTTGAGGCTCTATTAGAAGGGTTGCTTTTAAAATTGAAGGAAGAGAATTTAAGAATCTTGGGAATCGTGGTGGATGCGGACCAAGATTTAGCAGCGCGATGGCAATCGATTAGAGATAGGTTGATTACCAGCGGTTATCCCAAGGCAGATATCCCCGATTCGCCTCGGGTAGAGGGGTGGATTTATCCACCGGCAGATCCTTTTTTAAAGCGGGTGGGAGTTTGGGTGATGCCGAATAATCAACTGGCGGGAATGTTAGAGGATTTTGCTGCAATGTTGATGCCAGAAGATGATAATTTGCGTCCGAAAGCGGAAGAGATTCTAAGAGAAATTGAAGGAGAGGGACTGAACCGATATGGAGAAATTCATCATGCAAAGGCGCTGATTCATACCTGGTTAGCATGGCAGGAGACTCCGGGAATGCCAATGGGACAGGCAATTACGGCGCGGGTTTTGCAGAGGGAGTCAGCGATCGCCCAAGTTTTTGCGGACTGGTTAAAACAACTATTTCAGGCTGAAATCCCTGAAACCAACGGCTAAATTTAGATTATCCTATAAAAATTGCGTTTTCTACAAGCGCCTAAAGATAAGTTGATATAAAAATTTCCCCCTCAAGTATTCCCCCAGAAGTAACGGGTTTTTGAGAGAGAGACCAGCAGTTTAAAAAAACCGGATATAGCGGTTCCCACAGTTATGAGGTACGGATAGCTATTAGGAACCTGAGCATCTTGCTCACTTCAATAAATAGCAAGCAAGATGTAAAATGATTAAATCTTCCGGCAATGAATTATCCCTTATTTAGGGTGATAATCTCCCGCCAAGCAGCGACTATATCCCGTTCTTCTTGTTCTGCCGAATAATTGGTTTTGATAAAGTCCGCTGCTTTCTTATGCTTTTCCATTAAAAGCTGGGGTTGGGTATTATAAGTGGCAATCAGCTTTTCGACGGTGTGAGCAAATCCAAGGATATCCCCACTTTCTACGGGAAAGGAAAAATCAGGTAAAAAATATTCCTTACCGCCCCATCCATGATAGCCGACAGCTAAACAGCCGGAAGCCATTGCTTCAGCCGGGGGTAAGGAAAAGCCCTCGGAATAACAAAAGCTCAAAAACATTAACGACTCTCGGAAAATTTGGGCAACTTCTTGTTGAGGTTTATTTTCGATGGGGATTAGTTCAAATCCATTTAAAGCATTTCTGAATTTTAAAATATTAATCACCTGTTTAGCATCTCGTTGCATTTTTCGGTCCATCCAGCAGATTTGTTTTTTCTTAACAGTATGATAGTAAAACAGGTCGGTATCAATAGAATGATGAATCCGAAAGAGTCGGGTTTGGGGAAAGACATACTTTAAATAATTCAAACTATTTTCCGAGGCAACCATGACGGCGACTACTTCGGGAGAGAGATAGGGGGTTTCTAAGTGATGTTTGTCGAAAGAATATTCATTAAAGGTATTATAACAACCTTGATTGTAAATCACTTTGCGGATGCCCGGTAAGAGATTGCCACTTTTCGGCGTTGCCGTTTCAGGCATCACGAAAATGTCATGCGCCCTAAGTTTGATTTGGGAAAGATAAGCGATTTGGGTTTTATTTTCAAACCAATCGCATCGAAAGCCTTCATCATCATGCATGATAAAAGCGGAAAATCCATTTTTGTTTAAAACATCAACGTGACGATAGAGCATTTTCACCCCGCCGATCGGTACGTTGGTGTCTGGGTAGCAGACAAAATAAATACTGGGTTGCATCATGTTTCGGAAGGTCGAGAGTCGATTACAGCATCGATGAATGGAGGGGAGGAGTAGATAGAAGTAATCCCGGTAGGACGTTGGTAAAGTCGGGTTAGAAACCGGGTTTCTTAACCAAATCTGTGGCAATTTGGCTCAAACCTCGGCTAGAAACCCGGTTTCTTGTCCTTGAGGATTAAAACCTTAAAAAGTCCTAGTTGTGGTATCCATTCCTCGGTTTATTTATTTTAAGACGCAAAGGGGTCAAAGGGTGAGGACTAGGGACAAACAGCCCCTTGCTTGGGGTGAATGGAAACCACGGCATCTTGTAGAGAGAGTTTGCGGACTTTGCCTTTGAAGAGGTTAACTTGGTAAACTTGGCGGTGGGTGAGGTCGAAGGCGGATAACCAGCCACTCATGGGGTGATAAGCCCCGGTGTCAATATCCAGCCAGCCGTTGCCTTTGGCGAGTTGTCCGGGTTTGATTCCTTTAAAGGTAAAGGTGATGGTATGGCCGACTACGATGAGTTTAGTGGGAAAGTAGGGCTTGCGGATATTGTGGAAGGGTGCGCGAATCCAGCAAAAGTCTTCGGCACCTTGATCCTGGATGGGGAGATCGGGATGAACCCCGGCATGAACTAACCAGGCATCGCCCAAATCCAGATAGAGGGGAAGGGTTTGCATCCAGGCGACATCTTCTAAAAGTGCTTCGCTGGGATGGGAGTAGAGTTTAGGATAGCTAGTTAAGGTACTTTGTCCCCCACTGTAGCGCCAAGCTTGGAGTGCGGCTTGATTCACTTTGCCATTGCCGCAGGCGGTGATGAGAAGATGTTCGTGGTTACCGAGGAGGCAGGTAAATTTATTATCCCGGACTAATTTAACCACGGAGGCACTATCGGGACCGCGATCGATTAAGTCGCCGAGGAAGTAGAGGCGATCGTCTGCGGTGGGCCCGATCGCCTCTAGGAGTTTCACGAGTGCCTCATAATGACCGTGCACATCCCCGATCGCAATGCGTCGGGAGTTTATTTTGCTCATGGAGTTGCCTGGATAAACAAGCTGGGCTATTCCTGCTTTAAGGTAAAGAAAACGACGCCAGTGGGCCCCTATCCCTACTTCAGACTCGGACGCACTGGAGTCATATTCCTATTATTCCCCGATTCCCGGCTTATTGACTTAATGCGCGTAAAAAGCGCTTCATATTGGTCATTAAGCCCGGTTTTTTCGGGGCAGTTAAGGGGCTATTGCTGCCTTCATCCGTGGATTCTTCCGCTGTCCCCATAGCTTGGGTAATTAAGCGTTCTAAGTCATCCCCGACGGGTTTGGCGGCAGTTTCGGAAATCAGTTTGTAGGTGTCGCCGGTTTCCAGCCAGACTTGCCAGGGACTGGGATAGCAGCGAAACACCGCATATCCTTCGTTGGGTTGGATGTAGTAGCAAGATTCAATGATGGAGAGAAATCGTTCCCTCAGTTGTCTTCCCGCCAAACCAATGCCGATAATGGCGACATTTTCCAACTTCGGCAGGAGAATCACCGTGGGGCGATCGCCTGCTTGTTCGCACATTTTCTCCAGGGTATTGACTTCGACAGCCGAAGGTTCCACAAACAGAAATCCTTCGTCTTCCGGTTGCATTTGACCTTTGGGTTCACTCAATCCGCGAATGATATAGGGCCTCTCTCCCCAATCGCGACGGGCTAAGGCAGCGGCCCCAGCATCAGGAAAGTACACTTTAAAGCGATCGCCAAACAACTCCTCGAAGATGGGGAGAAATTCTTCGGCGATCGGTTGGACTTTCAATTCCGGAATCCCGATTTCGACTTGCACCAGTCGGTATCCATCCTCTAAGGCAGCTTTGGTGGCTGTTTTCGCTTGGGCGATCGCCTCATCTAAATCTTTGGGTAGTTCAGGCATGAATCTCTCAGTTGTCAACGGGTTGGTGTTTACGCTTCAGGGTTCGACAGAATCACGGGTTCTTCTGCCGAGGCGATTCGGAACAATCACGGCAAGACAAACCGGGTTTTTTCACAAAGTTGAGGGATCTGCCCCCAATTTAGGCAAAACCCCCCGTTTCTTGTCCCGGAGTTCTCATCCTGTACCGATGCCCCAGTTCCCCCCATTGTAAATCGAATCGGCTTGGATTCCCCTTCCTCATCCCCTGCCTTCCTTCTATTCCGGTCCCCTCCCCTTTGCAAGGTCCGGGTTAGGGTGGGGTCCACCTCCGCCCCTTCCGGTCCCCTCCCCTTGGCAAGGTCCGGGTTAGGGTGGGGTCCACCTCCGACCCTTCCGGTCCCCTCCCCTTGGCAAGGTCCGGGTTAGGGTGGGGTCCATCCCCGAGTTACAACAACAGTCCAGCGATGCAAGCGGTCATAAAACAGGCGATGGAACCCGCGAACATTGCCCTGACGCCTAATCGGGCTAAATCCCCTTGGCGATCGGGTGCGATCGCGCTGATGCCGCCAATTTGAATGGCGATCGAACCCAAGTTAGAAAATCCACATAAAGCATAAGTTGCAATCACCACGGAACGCGGAGAAATTGCCTGATTTTCAATCAATTGTTTTAAATCCAAATAGGCAATAAACTCATTCAAAATTGTCTTTTTCCCCAACAGCATTCCCACCGCTTCCACATCCGCCCAGGGAACTCCCATCAACCAAGCAACAGGAGCCATTAAATAGGATAAAATCAACTCCAACGACAAAGAAGAAATTCCCACCCAACTGCCCATCCATCCCAACACCGCATTCAGGAAGGCGACCAATCCTAAAAAAGCAATCAACATTGCTGCTACATTTAAGGCTAATTTTAACCCTTCAATTGCCCCGGATGTAATAGCATCAATAGCATTGATATATGGACTTTCTCGGTTGATTTCTATTTGGCCTGCTGTGGCAGATTTTTCGGTTTCCGGATACAATACCTTAGAAACCGCTAGAGATGCCGGTGCAGACATCACCGAAGCCGATAGGAGATGTTCCACCGGAATTCCAAAAGAGATATAAGCCGCTAATACCCCGCCAGCAATGGTGGCAAATCCTCCAGTCATCACTGCATGAAGTTCGGAATTTGTCATGGCAGCAATATAGGGTTTAATCAGCAGCGGGGCTTCCACTTGGCCGACAAAAATATTCGCCGCAGAAGAGAGGGATTCGGCACCGGAAGTTTTCATGGTTCGCATCATCACCCAAGCGATGCCCTGAACGACACGCTGTAAAATTCCGTAGTGATAGAGGAGGGTAATGCAGGCGGAAAAAAAGATGATAGTGGGCAAGATTTTAAAGGCGAAGAAATGTTCTTTGAAGTTTTCGCCAAAAACGAAAATAGACCCCACATCGGCAAAATTTAGAAAGTCATTGACCCGATCGCCTAAAAACTTAAATAAGACGAACCCCGGTGTAGTCCTGAGAATAAACAGCGCAAAAAACAGTTGCAATCCAATTCCCCAGAGGACCGTTCGCCACCGGATGGCTTTTCGGTCAACGGAAAAAGCATAAGCGATTCCCACAAATGTAATTAATCCCAACAGAGAAATTAAGCGTTCCATGACCTTCCCCCCAAAGCGCCAGAATAGTCAAATCATATCAAGTCCGCTGGATAAAAGCGATCGCCAGAAATCGTGATCCCCAAAACCCTCCTAGGACCAGGAAGGACCTGGGTAGATTTTGTCAAGCGGTCTATTATAGGAATATTCTTTATCTCTTCAAGAGTTAAGCCTATGAAGCGTCGAGAGTTTTTAAACTGGGTTGGAGTCGGTGGGGTTGCCAGTTTTTTGCCAATGGCGATCGCCGCCTGTACTCCCTCTGGAGAATCCGCAGCGGAAGTATCGAATACCCCAGGTAACTTTGAGGCAGTCGGGACCGTCTCCGAATTAGAGAGTCAGGGTCAAATTCTAAAGGAAAACTTTCAAAATGGAGCCATTTCTGTAACCCGCAATCCAGAAAATGCTGAACTCCTTTATGCCGTAAATCCGACTTGTACTCATAAAGGCTGTCTGGTAGATTGGAACGCCGGAGAACGCAAGTACCTCTGTCCCTGTCATGGGAGTGAATATTCTCCCGATGGCACGCTTCTCAAAGGTCCAGCGGAAGAAAATCTCCCGCCCTATTTAGTCAAAATAGAAGGAGAGCAGGTGTTAGTTCAAGCGATTTAAAGCCTAAATCTCCTACAACTCCAACGCCGATTCATTGAAATCGAGATCGCAGAACTGGGGAAAACAACTCTTCCCTCAAAGGCGATCGCCCTGCCTAAAAATTTCCCCTGTATTCATCCCGACTTTGGACAACAGGATCCGTATAGCATTCATGCCTACCTTATAAGTTAGGAGACCAGGGATGCAACTCCAGTTTTTAGGCAGGGTTAGCCTATTTTTATTCTTTTTTTCGCTACCCGCCCTCATGCAACCGTTAGATCCAGCCCATTGTGCCACCGGGAGTCGGAATCAACCCATTCCCACTTCTGCCCGGGACAAACTCGCTGAATCTATCCTCACTGCCGCCAAAAATAGCGCCAAGGCTACCCAGACGGCAATGTTTGGACTGCCAGACCCACTCCGGGGCGATCGCCGGGATACCACGGATTTAAGTGCTATCTCCATTGCCCATTTCCATCGGGCTACTTGTCGCCCATAATCCCCAAGGGCGCAGGTTTTGCGTCCTTGCTTGTCCAATTTTTCCCTAAATGCTGCGATCGCATTCCCATCACCCTTGAACCAGCCATCTAAAATTGAACTCAGGACTCAGACAAATCCTCGGCTTAAACGGGATAGATACCTGTGATGAATTGCCCTTTGACAGAAATAGCCGGAATCGGGAAGTCCTGAAACCGATGCCTCAGCCCAGTTTTGATAATCTGGGGCTGGAAAGATTCTAGGCGATCGCGCCGAAACTTCTAACTGTTATGATAATCTGACAGCAAATATCCCCCTATCCCCATCTTGCTGTCCAGTGGATTCATCAGGGATGGCTCAAACCATTGAAGGGAAAATAGTTCAACCTTCAGTTCTGTCTCGCTAAAGTAGGACGACTTGATTTTATGAAGATTTTGGATCGCCAAGGCCGCTTATTTGGCAAAATCAGCATTCTTGACCTGGGTGCTGCCTTGGTCATTCTCCTGGTTGTCATCGGCATCTTTTTCTTTCCCGGTACTTCCGGTTCCGTTGCCCAAATTGGTGGGGTAACCACAAAACCTGTCGAGGTTGATTTGATTGTCCGGGGACTGAGTGTGCGGGACCCGGAAGCCCTGGTTCGGGAATTTCAAGAAAAGGGCAAAACCAATGTAATTATCCGCAATCAGCCCTATGGTCAAGTTGACGTCAAATCGGTACAGCTTTTAACCCGAACCCTAGCAGTTCCCCAACCTGATGGTTCTGTTAAGGCATTACCGGACCCTAGACAGGAAGAGTCGTTTAGCGCTAATTTACTGATGACCGTGGCGGGAAATGCCAAAATTACCGATGATGGTCCAGTTCTGGGCAATAGCAAAGTCAAAATTGGCACGCCGATGGAACTGGAAGGCACTACTTATAACTTTAATGCCAGTGTGATTGACGTGCGGGTTCCATAAACTGCGATCGCTTCAATTTTAAAAAAGTTAGAAACCGGGTTTCTTCACCCCATTTTTGGCAATCTGTCAAAAATCTGGGCTAGAAACCCGGTTTCTTGTCTTAGGGAACTCAAACTGATGTCCTAACTTTGGGCCGATTCGGGCGATCGCTCAGTGAGTTCCACCAGAAATCTGCGAATTAGACCAATAGTAACCGCAGGAACTTCCAGTTGAGGCGTTAATCCAACCATTTCAAGCTGGATGAACTCACGGATTGCCGAGGGGTTGAGACTGGCGAGACGCTTGCCGAGTTCGGGTCCGGTAAATTGGGACTGGCGTCCCCAAATAAAGGCGGTGGGAGTAGTCAGTTGGGGGATATCCCGGGATAAATCAAAGCAAAGGTCCCCGCGCACGAAGGAGAGGGCCGCATATTCCCCATTCGGTTCTAGGGCCGACTGCAGATACGCTTGGACGATTTCTGGATAAATTAAGTCCGGATTGGCAAATTGTCGGCTTTGCAGGAAACCCCGAATTCCGCCTTCTGTAGCGATTCCCGTCCGATATAAGAGTTGGTCTAGGAAGGGGGTTTTCACGAGTTGGGCGAAAAAGCTACTGCTGTAATTTTCCCCAAAGTCGGAGAGTCCCGAAGGGGTGGTTAAAATTAGGCTTTTAAAGAACTCAGGATGGGCGATCGCCACTCGAATGGTGAAGGCAGCGGTTAGGGAAGAGGCGATCGCCACCACAGGTTCGGGACAAGTCTGTTGGATAAATTCGGTGAGGGTACTCAGATAGTCTTCTATTTGATAATTGCGTTCCGGATGTTCCGAACGTCCCCATCCGATTAAATCGGGGGCGAGAATCCGGTAGTCTGAGGCAAAGGCGGGATAGACTTTCGACCACTCATAAGCGGAGGAACCCCCACCAAATCCATGCAGGAAGAGTAATGTGGGTTGGGTCAGGCGATCGCCCGTTTCAGAGGGTCCACCCTGCCAAAACTCCGGGCGGTTGGTATAGTAAACCATGCGACCCAGGGAGGTCACGATTGAACCCTGGTCAAAACCGGGGGGTATAAACATCAATTTACCTCCTGATATCAAGATGATGATTCTTCCATTGGGACTCTACAATCTCCTCCGTCCCCAGGCGATCGAGCCTTACTGAGTCAGGCCCTCTCTCCTGGGCTATCTTGCTGAAAACGGGTTGCAAATGCAAAGGATTTATCAAGCCTAATCTAATTTTATAAAGTTTCCGTAAAGCTCCGGATCCGCTCAAGGGCGGCTATATCCGGTTAAAACCCCTCTGCTGTAAGGATTTGGTGAGGATTTTAGTTCTGAAGATAATTTTTCCAGGGCGCTGTTAAAATCCCCGCAATCCGACATAATTTACAGTGTGGGGTGTCACCCCTCATGCTTGTTCGGGACGGTCGGTAACCCAATCTGATAACTGATGGCTGGATCGGGGGATGAAGTCAAGCCGAATGTAGGGTGTGGTTTTGGCTGATGCGATCGGTTCGCGAAATTAGGGTTAATTTTTTCCCGAAAGAATATTTCTGGGGTGAACATCTTTACCAACCGGGCAAATCCCCCAAGGGGAAAACCCCGGTGGCAACCCAACGGGTGATGGAGTCCCTTGTGGAGTGAGGCAAGGGAGTCATTGCCCGGATATGTCTGAATTGGGTTCAATGATCGCACCGGGATTGCACCGGAAATGATGGCGATCGCCTGATTTAGGTTCAAACACTCAAGGGTGGGTTCATCTGAATTAGCCAGAAGTAACTTTAACAGGGAATGATAAGATGATGCGTCAACGTGCAGTGATGGTAGAGCAATTTAATTCCGATAGCCGTGATTTCTCGAAAAAGAGGAATCATGACTCTATGATCGAGTTGAAGCAAGTTTCCACCTTGACCTCCTTTCCGAATAATGTAGAGTCAGAAACGGTCGAGTTGAGTGTAGTTGAACCGGAACTCGGGCGCATCATTTTAGATTTAGAAGCCTTAAACTGTTTTGAAGTGGTAGAACGGCAATTTGAGAACCTAGGGGTCATTTTCAGCAATGCGATCGCGCTTGCCCCTTCTAATCCGGCTTTTCCCAGCAAATCAGGCCGCATTGTCGTCATGGGGGCACCGAAAAGCGGGGCGATCGAAGTCACCTTTCTCCAACCCGTTCGCCTGGTCAATAGCCTCGTAACCAGTTCCCGGCGCACTGTTCTTTCCGCTTACAATGAACAAGGCGAACAAATTGCCGAAGTCGAAACCCTCGGACCTAATTTAGCCGGTTCCCCCTCGTTAATTCCCCCGAATGCTGAACTCATCATCAATGTTCCTAACATTCATCGGGTTACCTTTTATGCCTTCGATGGTCACCTGACTTTAGCGGGATTTTCCTTTGCTATGTAGTCGGGATAAATCCTCTCAATTGGAGTCAGTTAGCGCCTTTTATTCTGAGTTTGACCCGTTTTTTTAACCCGAATTATCAGGCGTTAACCCAACCAACCCATTGGCATGATACTCTTGAAACCGAGCCATCTATTCGGGAGAGTTTAATTGTCAACCTTCCCTGAATAGAAGTTAGATTTTTAAATCTTAACCAATTCCTCCTCTACTCAACGCCCCGAATCGGTGTATTTTGTAGCGACAGACCATCGACAACCCCTCTTGGACTGGCGTGAGGCCCATCCTTTCCGAAACCGGGGAGATGATCGGCGACTCAGGGAAACCCGGACAGCCGGTTTGTGTCGCGTCCCGAGGACAAAGGGGCTATGGGAACCTCACTATCTCAGCAACCGTGTCCCAGAAATAGCCCAGGTAAAGCTCAATCTGGTGACTTGTCACCTTTTGGGGTACTATGGTAAAAATCCAAAACTATATCCTTTTTAAGGATATAATATGTCTGCTCTCATCTGGCAATTACTCTATATCAGCGTTCCTCAGGTAATCCTACTTGGATATTCCGGTTCTCCCAGGAACCCCAAAATTCGATGCTGCCAGACTTTTCTAAAAGGATGAAATTATTTCATGTCTCTTCTCTCAATTTGGGCAAAAGACTATAAAAACTTAAATTTTTACTCCACCCCCTTAGAACTCAAGCCGCTCAATATATTGGTGGGTCCAAACGGTTCAGGAAAGAGTAATTTAGTGGGTCTATTAAATCTCATCCATCTCTCGGTTTTTCAAAACTCGGAAGATATAAAAGGTTTGGAATATGCTTGTGACTATTTAGGGGGTTCTCATCTGCTTTATTTTAATAGAGAGCGACCCTCAGAAGTTAGTGTAAAATACAAGTTCACTGGAATTGCAGAAACCCGAAATCAGCCTATTCATTTAGATCTTAAATTATTTGTAAGTCAATCCAGCAATCGGATAGAACTTTCTGAAGATTTTCTTTATTCACCTGTAAGAGGTGATGAGGATCAGCCTTTTTATTACTATAAATTTCATGATCATAGCATCGGATCTGGTGTTCTTTCCATTTTACAACCCGATGGCAGTCAGAGGTTTCAACGAATTTCTGATATTCCCGTTGATTCCCTTGGACTCTTGAGTATCGATGAGCGCATTCAAAAAGACGAAGAAGTGCGGGAGCTACTTCTCAAATCAAGTATCTATGCAGTCCGTCAACACTTACTCGACGAAATTAAAGGGTGGCGTTTCTATAATGCCAACCACATGAATTCCCAAAAAATTCGTAACGCTGAACCCAAGGTAAGTTCAGGTTCTTTGAATACTTACTTATCAGAAAGCGGCGAAAATCTCGCGGCAGTGTTAGAGCAACTTTCTAATGACAGTGTTGATTTTGAGGAGCGCTTTAACGAGGCAGTCAAGCAATTATTTCCAATGACGCGACGCATTCGTGCGACGCGAGCAGGGCTTTTGAATCTAACCATTGAGTGGTCGGTCCAGGGGATAGGCAAGGGCTTGACTCTCAGAGATATGTCCGATGGTTCCGTGCGGATGTTATGCTGGGCTGTCATTTTATTGTCACCGAAACTTCCCTCCCTACTGGTCATTGATGAACCTGAATTGGGGATTCATGTAGCTTGGATGAAAATTTTGGCGGGATGGATTCACTATGCCGCTCAACGAACTAAAGTAATTGTTTCCACTCATAGTCCAGATTTATTAGACTGTTTTACAGACCGTTCTGACTGTGTGATCTCTCTTAACTTAAGAGCGGATGGATTGGTTTCACTCGATGGCATTCAAGAAGAGCAATTTAAAGCCCGTTTGCAAGAAGGATGGGAGTTAGGTGATTTGTATCGAGTAGGAGATCCTAGCATTGGAGGCTGGCCGTGGTAATTTGGTTGTTTGCCGGAGGCGGAGAAACGGAGTATGACGGATTAGTAAAACTTCTGCAAAAGGAATTTCCTGACTATCATTTTGAGCGTAAACTCCCTGAACGGGCGCACAAGCCGATTGGAAAACCAAAACGTGATGCTCATGAAAACGAAAACAAGGTCAACGCAACCACAGGACCTGATTTATTGAAAGCTATCTCGGAATCCCTATCGTTTCTCTTAACTCGTAAATCTCTGGAAGATTTATTGCTCAAGGGTAGCTTATGTGACGCCATTCTCGTCATTGATGACTTAGATTGCCGCCAATGGGATGGGTTAGTCTGTAATGAGATAAAATCCCCCGGATTTCTTAAGATCCAAAATCATTATATTGAACAAGTTCAGCGGAGTCTGGATAGGGCTAAAAACCCGTTGGACGACTGGATGAAAAATCGATTATATGAAGTGCAATTTCAACCCGAAATTATTGTCGGGTTTGCCTCTCCAGAAATTGAGTCTTGGATTATTGCTGACTGGGGAAAGGGGGAAGAAAGGGAAAAGTGTCAGCATCGGGATTTTCCTGAACACCAATGGTTTCTGATGAAGCGATGGTTGCAAGACGTGGCTCAGGTGGATTTTGACAATCCGGAACTGTATGGGGGATTTAATCCTGAAACTAAACGCTGTCAAATGAAGCTCTCAGAACAAATCATGGAAGCCGCAACTCAGGCCCAAATTCCTCAAGAGGCTCAAAAACCCTCTCGCTATAATAAAAGAAGACATTCATCAGAACTTTTGGAAAAAATATCCGGTAGAAGAGTGGAAAGAATCTGCCCCATTTTCAAAGCCATGTACCGATCTCTGCAACTGTTAGGCAAGGGAAGCAATTAGGGGGTAGGTTGCTCCTCAAACTGGGGACTTACAAGTTCTGTGAACCTCGCACTAAGCTAAGAATCGATCGCCTCTTGCAGCATTGGGTCAGACGAAAACTTGTCCTGCTTCTTTTCCTCTGTCCGATTAAATCCCCCCAATCTCCCCAATCTCCCCAATCTCTATCCAAAGATATTCCCAGAAACGCCATCTGATCGTAAACTATATCCATCTTGTTTCTGTGACTCAGACGAAATAGGTAAAATAACGTGGCAAAGGGGTTATCGCAGTGGCAACAACGGGTCAACGAGTTATGGAGGGCATCCCCTCTACTGAAGCAGGGCTTTGTTGACAAAACTGGCGCACCGATGCGAATCCGCTTAAACGGCACTTGGCTGTTGGGGGGGACGGTGACGATCGCCTTGCTGATTTGGAATTGGAAACTCTTAGTCGCTACAGGGGCTGGGGTCCTGGTGATGTTGGCGACTTACATGATCCAAGGATGGAATTGGCATCAGGTGCGATCGCGCTTGAATCAGTCTCTTGGCGGTGCCAACCGTCAGGTGGCAGTCGCTGTGGGGACAGGAGGACTTGCCACCCTAGGAAGTTACATGGCAGTCTCAATTTGGCTGGAATCCCCCAGTCCCTGGTTCGCAACAGCAGCGATCGCCCAGGGAATCATGACTTTGGCAACTCTAATTTTACTGGTCTGGCAAGCACTCAATCATCAAGTGAGTTCTGAGGCAAATCATCTGAATGACAGGGTGATGAATTTAACGGATTCAGACCCCCTCAAACGCTTGATTGCGGTTCGACAAATTACTAAATCTCTCCCCATGACCCCCCTTGCTGAACGACGGGCGATCGCTGACTATTTTCGCCTGATGTTGTCTCGGGAAACTGAATCTCTGGTTCGCGATGCGGTTCTGGATGGACTCCAAGCGATCGAACCGGGTAAACAGCTTGGGGTGGGAATGGAACCTCTAGCGGTTCCTCCCTTGAAAAAGCGCACTCCGGTGAAAGTACGCCCTCGGGTTTATGAATATGAGGAATAGGGCGATCGGTTTTTTTCATGGCGGGGGGAACGACTGAAGTCGTTACTACGAACTGAAGAGGGGAAACGACTGAAGTCGTTACTACGAACTAAGAGGGAACGCATAAAGGTTGTTGCTTGAGTCGGTTTTAACCGACTTTAGCTATTAGGCGGGGGTTTGAACCCCCGCCGGTTGTCGCGAAGGTCCCAAACCGCATTAATTGTCGATCGCCAGCACTTGAATCGCGTCCCCGGGTGCAATGGTGGAAACTCCCACGGGAATCACTGCTAAGGCGGTGGTTTGGGCGAGATTAATCAAATTTCCTGAACTGTGACTGCCGCCTGCGGGTTCAAATTGGTAAATGCCATCGATGCAGTGGATTTTCCCCCAGAGATAGATTTCTCGGGGTCCTCCTCCGCGTAATTCTTGCTGCGATCGCGCTGTTAAAAACTGAGGTTCCCATCCCTGTTTCCATCCTGCAAATTTCCGCATCGCCGGTTGTACGAAGCGCCAAAAGGTGACTAAGGCGGAAACCGGATTTCCCGGCAACCCAAAATAGAGGACAGAAGAGGTGGACGCTTCCGGAGGAAAACTGGCAACGGTTAAGGGTTTCCCGGGTCTAATTGCTACCTTTTTGATGTGGATTGTTCCCTTTAATTGGCTCAGAATTTGTTCAACATAATCATAGTCGCCTACGGAAACGCCGCCGGTAGAGAGGACGATATCGGCAACAGTTAAGGCATGGGCGATCGCCTTTTGCAGTGCCTCGGGTTGATCTCCAACAATTCCCATTAGCAAGGGTTCTCCCCCTGCGGCAGTGACAGCAGCGGCTAAAGCATATTGATTTGAGTCTACCAGTTGTCCCGGTTTTAAGGGTTGCCCGGGAGCAACTAACTCATCCCCGGTGGATAAGATGGCAATTTTACAACGGCGATACACAGGCACTTGGGTAATCTGTGCCGTAGCTAGAACCGCAATATCTGGCGCACTCAGGACGATTCCTGGGGATAACAGGGGAGTTCCGGATTGGTAAAAGGAACCCTGATAACGCACCCATTCTCCCCGTTGTGAGGGGGCGGATAAGATTTCCACGCGATCGCCTTTCCGTTGGGTGTCTTCCTGAATCGTCACCGTATCCGCACCCGGTGGCATCATGGACCCGGTGAAAATTCGGGCCGCTTGTCCCTTGTCAATGGTCTTCTGAGGGGGTTTCCCAGCAGGAATTTTTTCGATGATTTCCAATTGGATAGGGCGATCGCCACGAACCTCGGCAACATCTTCGTAGCGCACTGCATATCCATCCATTGCGGAGTTATCCCAGTGGGGAAAATCTAAGGTTCCCACCACGGATTCTGCCAACACTCGCCCCCGGGCGGATAACAACTCAACCTGTTCCTGATCCTCAACCGGATCCATCGGTTGCACTAACCCTAAGATGACTTCTTCTGCTTGTTTAACCGGCAACATGGACAATCAATCACCCCTTCAAACGGATGAAGTCAGTTTATCGGGTTTGGGTACTCCATGCCTGCCCAAGTCAGGGTCAGGGAAACCTGAATCAAGAATTAATTGTTAATCATTAATACTTTTTAACGCTTTAACATTTAATTCTCAATTCCTATGTTTCACTCAGGCAGTCTTACTCCGGTTGGATTGGGGGGTCCCCAATTCCCAGCTCTTTTTTAGATTTTTTAAGCTGTTTCCAGAGTCCCTTAATGTCTTCGTAGGCTTGATCCGGGGAGATTTTGCCGCCGGTTTCCAAACCACAGATGTAGTTCACTTTTTGAGCAAATTCTTGTAAATTTGCATCAAAGGCCAAGTTTTCGGGTGAAAACTTGCCATAGTATCGACTGCGCGGATACAAAAAATCCGATTTGTCTGTCATAGCTTCCTCCGGAATCAACAATTAGCAGCTTTGACCCAAGCGGATCCAGGTGGGTGTTCTTCTGGGCCGTTGGTGATGGGTTATCGTGGGATGGAGGTCTAAACCTCTTAACCCCCCTTTAACCTGTTTATTATTTAACCTACATCCTTTAACCTATTCTTAATCTTAGAAAAACTCAACGTCATTTCTCCACCCTTCCCCCTCAGAGATCAGAGAATGGTCCGTAGACCCCTCTGATGGGACCCTTGAGCCAGAAATCTCCCGGTGAAATCCGCCAATGGCGATTTACCCTAGAGATTAAACTTCTTGCATCATTTTAATGAATGTGGAGCGTTTGTCTGGGTGACTGACCCAGTGAGGGGGGTTCCTAGATTCTGCAAGAGGGGTAGTTAAGGGAGTAATGAGTCATGGAAACCAACGCTGATTTAGTGGCAGGGGAAAATTTATCTGGGGGAGAAACTGGGGGCGATCGCCTCTCATCCTCTGGGAGTGACAGTCAGTATCAAAAAAAGATGCAGCGGCGCAAGGAGGTCCAAGAACAGCGTGTGGCCCTTGCTTCGGCTGAGAAGGGCTTAATTATTGTGAATACCGGGAATGGCAAGGGAAAAACCACTGCGGCGTTAGGGATGGTGTTGCGATCGCTGGGACATGGATTCCGGGTGGCGATCGTCCAGTTTATCAAAGGCGCTTGGGAACCAGCGGAAAAGGAAATTTTCAGCCACTTTAGCGATCGCCTAGAATTCCACGCGATGGGGGAAGGATTCACCTGGGAAACCCAGGACCGCGATCGGGACATCCAAAAAGCCCGTCAAGCTTGGGAGAAAGCCTTAAGTTTTATCACCAACCCGGACTATAAACTGGTCCTGCTTGATGAAATTAATGTTGCCCTTAAGCTGGGTTATCTGCCTGTCGAGGAGGTTATCGCCGGTTTAGAGCAAAAACCCGACGAGTCTCATGTCATCCTCACCGGCAGAGGCGCACCCGCACCCCTGATCGAACGCGCTGACTTAGTAACGGAAATGACCCTGATTAAGCATCCATTCCGGGAACAAGGGGTTAAAGCTCAACCCGGGATTGAATATTAATCCCTGGATAATCCCACCCATTGGACTTTAAAGCAGCTATTTGAACGTTAGCGCCTGTAGGTACAGCATAGTTCCGGCAACGACACCCGACTGGGTGTCAGTTTTTTTTGCTTCCCGAGGATTATTGCGGCCAAACTTTGTCCTGATAATTTTCTTTACAGACATTCAAAATCCGCTGATCATTCTCGCTAACCGTGGAGATGGATTGCAATCCTTCTAAGCGCACGATATTATCTCGGGCAGGATTTTGGGAAGAGGCGATCGGAGAATGTTCAATTCCCACTGCGTAAGAATACTCAGCATTCTCGTAAGTATCCACAATCGTCAAGGCTAACTGTTGCGGTTCCACGGTACCATATAAGCAATCAAAGGAAGAACTGGGCATATAAAATGCACCAATCAGTTGAGCCGAACGGACCTCAAAAATGAGATAAGCTCGTCCCAGTTCGTTCGGTTCAGAGGATTCCCCATAGAGATAAACCCCATCAGGTAAATTGTGGGTTCTCGTCACTGTCGCCGCATCCGCAACCCAAGTAGCAGAAGGACCGGATTGTTCGGTTACCGCTACTGGGTTGGCTACTGCAGCGAGATTTCCTCCGCCAAAGAGAGAGTAAGCTGTAGCCACTAACGTACAAACGCTTCCAGCCGCCCACATATTCAATGCAGATAGGCATTGAACCCCTAGGGTTTGGGTCGATGGGTTCTGCTGAGTTTCTGAAATAGTCGAGCAAAAAAATTTATTAAGCACCCTACATTTCCCCCTAAATACTGAAATTTTAAATCGGTGATTTTTTTTGAGAAAAGAGAAAGAATTGATATTTCTTACTGAGTAGATCCAGCACCGCATTCCTGGATTACCGAATTTGTTTATAATTGTTTACAATCTTCGGGAGTGCCTTAATTTCCATACTAAACAGGCAGCAGCCGAGTGACTATCCCTCTGTAGGAAGATGAGTCATTCTAAACCGGGTGAAATCGCCGTAACTGATTGATTGGACAGTTCTAATTGAGTTAGGATTGCCAAAACACGACAAAAATGCCCGGTTTGACGGTTGTAAATACAGCGGTGAAATTGAGGAGTAAGAAGCAAAGTTATAACAATCAGTGTAGACCGGATCGAGTCACGAGTCCAGAATTTACAGCCTAGCGATCGCAAAACTTAACAGACCCAGGCGATCGGGCCTTTGCCAACACGGGTCATCCCCTCGGCGATTCAGTTGGCAACATTTATGGGATAAGTGGCCCCTAGTGCAGCGGTACAGTGATTCAATCAATAGGACAAAAAACCGGGTTTCTAGCCCAGATTGGTTGCTAATTATCACCATCTGGGTTAAAAAACCCGGTTTTTAACCTTTGCTGTAACCCCAAACGAGGGCTGGGTAAAGTATGAAAATTAAAGGCACAAGAAACGGGGTTTCTCCCTAAATTTGGGGCGAGTTGTTACAGAGTTTGTAAAAAAAACGGGTGGTCTTCCCCAGGGGATAGCGATGTCCTAATTAAAGGCGCTGAGTCTTGCACCGGCATGAGAAGGAGCCTCAAAAGATGAGCTTCGGACACTCTTTTGCCCCCACAGTTTTAAAACCCTAAATCCAATTTAGCTGATTCGGCAGCAGTTAAGAGTAAGTCTGTCTCCATGCCTTGCCAATCCATATCGCCGACTTCTTGGTAGAATTTGGCATCATAAGCACGGGTTTGGACCACCACGGGCATGGGGACCGCATGACCGAGGACGAGGGCTTGTTGTTTAGAATCTAGCTTGGAGAGAACGGATTTTAGATTTTGTCCCCCAGAAACGCCGGTGAAAATAGCATCAATGTCTTTTTCATCATTGAGTAAGGCAGTGATGCGGGTGCCGATTTGGGACATGACTTCGTTATCAATTCCCGAGGGACGTTGATCCACTACGAGGAGGGTGACAAAGTATTTCCGCATTTCTCGGGCGATCGTGCCGAAGATGGTTTGGCGAACGGTGGCGCTGTCTAGGAAACGGTGGGCTTCTTCGATGGTAATTACCAATTGTCTGGGCCGATCGCTGGGGTTTTTGGTTTGTAAAAATATCTCGGATTTTTCCACATAAGCCCGATGAATCCGCCTACTCAGGACATTAGTCACCAACATATAAGAGAGCATATTCGACTGAGACCCAAACTCAATGACTAAATGTTTACCGGCATTCAGTTTGTCCAAAATTTGCTTGACATAATTTTGCGGGCAGCTATTGCGGATATACTTGAGTTCGTCCAACAGTCCAAGTTTGCGCTGTAATGCCATGATTGAGGCTTTATTCCCGCGCTTTTCGTCGCAAAACATTTGGATGTCTTCATTACTCATGGCTAGGAGTTGAGTAATCCAAGTCGTGCCAAATTCATTGCGGAGAATAATTGCATTTTCGATACTGGCTTCGGAGAGGTTTAACTCCCGTGAGACTAAGCGGATATCTTCGACTTCGATTTGGTCATAAGCCAGATACAATTCTTGAGCATCACGGACGCCGCGTCTGCGGGTGGATTCGGGGTCGAGGGTGTACACTTCGACTTCGTTGGGGAAGAGTTGCCTTAAGCCTTTGACGGTACTAAATTGTTTACCTTCTGTGGCAGCTTCCCAGCCATATTCCGAGTGCATATCAAAGATGAGATTGACGGCAGCTTGTTTGCGGATGATGCCGGAGAGGAGGAGGCGGGTGAGGAAGGATTTGCCGGTGCCGGATTTGCCAAAAACGCCGTTACTGCGTTCGACGAAGCGATCGAGGTCGATGCAAACGGGAACGTTCATATCGAGGGGTTGACCGATCGCAAAGTTGCGGCGATGGGGGTCATCTTCCCAACCAAAGACGAGGCGAAAATCCCTCTCGCTGGCATCGTGAACTTGGGAAAAGTGACTGGGAATCGTTTTAACCGGCCTTAATTGCATTTCTCCGGTGGTATTGGCTTGGTAAGAGGCCAATCCGTTGGTTTTGAGTCCGTTATTGGCGGAGGTTTTTAACAGAGAATTTGGACTCCATCCCCCTTCATCTGCTTCTGGGGTGAGCATTAACATGGGGGAAAGTTCGATTTTTCCATAAGTGCTGCTGCCTGCGAGCACCTCCTGCATGAAGGTATCTTCCGGGTGGGGAGGATTCATGGAAATCCGCTCGTTGGTGGTTCCTAAACAGACATCGGTGAGTAAACAGAAGAAATGCGATCGCGCGCCTCGGACGACTAAAAATTTTCCGACTCGCATCTCTTCGACGGAGACATCGGGATGTAATTTGACTTCTAAACCTTTACTCAGAGAACCTTGGATAACAGAACCTAATGGGCGTTCGGAATTCATAGGGCAATTTTTATAAGGGGAAAGGGAAAGGAAAAGCTGCTATTTCAACACCTTGATGAAAAATTCTACATGATTTCGTCTCGTCAAGGGTATTTTATGGTTAATCTTTAAAAAAAATAGCACAGAATTTATGCAGATTACCCTAGAAACCCACAAAAAAAGTATGTATGCGCTCAAAGCATACATACTTTTTAGACCCGAGTTATCGCTTATTCTATCTCAATTGAGGTCGGTTTTTGACCTGTACCAATAGGAGTAGTTGCGTTGTAGGGTAAGGGTTTGCGGAATTCGGCATAGAGGCGATCGCGCCAGGTGAAAAAGGGTTCATACAGGGGATTGTCCGCAATTCCAGTCACGCCTTTGCCGCGCAATTTTTCGGGAATATCCAGATAGGGTCCGGCAGGGAATTTGAGCAGGATGGATAATCCAGCCACGGCTAAATCGGCCAGGGTCGGCTGATTGCCGGTTAAATAGGGACGATCTTGCAAAATCAAGCAGAGGGCTTCTAAATCTTGCTTGATGGCGTCTTCAGCGGATTTTACGGCATCTGGGGAGGCACCGAGACCCGAACCGACGGTTCTTAGGAGGTCCGATGGCACTGCTTCAATCAGATTTCTGAGGAAATCTGGGGTACTCGACGGCAGGAGTGCACTGCGGAAACTTTGATCCTGACTGATTCCCTGAAACAGGACGACTCGGCTTTTGGTGCCAATGGATTCATCCGCCCATTCTTCCATCATCAGGCACAATCCTCGTTCTAGGGGATTGGTGGGAATAATTGGGCGATCGGGGTATTTTTCGTCTAAATATTTGGCGATTTTGGTGGAATCGGCAATTACGGTACTCCCATCTTTGAGAATGGGGACTTGAGATTGCCCGGAAAGTTGGTAAACTTCGATCTGTCCAACCCCTGGGGTGACTTCCACTTTGCGGTACTCTAATCCTTTGTAATCCAGGATGAGTCTGACTTTTTCGCTGTATTGCGACAGTTCAAATTGATATAACTCTAGCATGAGACGGTCCTCTGGTTGTGTTGTTGTCCCTCTAAAGTGTATTAAAAATTTTACAATTCTTCATGAAGTTTTTTGACGAATAGGGGCAGCAGCAGATTTTCTGGCGATCGAACGTTAACAATTCCGGCGTCTGAGGGAACTCCCTCTTGAGGTAGATGACAGGGATGGATCGCCGTTTATTTGCCTTTCTATTAACTACCACTCCGGTCCCCTCCCCTTGGCAAGGGGAGGGTTAGGGTGGGGTTCTTTTTGGGCGATCGCACTTGCGCGCACAATGGGTGGGTGGAGAATCCTCCGGTCCCCTCCCCTGTGTCTTGGTCCGGGTTAGGGTGGGGTTCTTCTTGGGCGATCGCACTTGCGCGGGCAATGGGTGGGTGGAGAATGTCGGCGGTGAGGTGGCGATCGCACCTCCCGAAGAAGAGGTTTCTCCAGTCTCTGAACAGGCGATTAAGCCCGAAAGAGTGTGTGAGGTGCGATCGCGCTTCAAGAGGACCCCACCCTAACCCGGACCAAGACACAGGGGAGGGGACCGGAGGTGCAGTTAAATGTGAGGACCCCACCCTAACCCTCCCCAAGACACAGGGGAGGGGACCGGAGGTGCAGTTAAATGTGAGGTAAGTCCCCCTGAATATAAAAATCCTACTTTTGTAAGTTCCCCTGACGAGGGGGTGTAATTCGCCAGCGTTCGAGGAGTTCGTCGATGGTTCGCAAGGTGGCAAAATCGCGATCGCTCAACGATGAACTCTCCTCTGTAGTCTCGTTACTTCCCCCGGATGGCTGTTCCAAAAAATTAAATGCCTGCCGAAACGCTTGGGGACCGACATTTAGAGGCGAGTCTAAGTGACAGGGAACAATCCGTTCAAACTGCCACCGGGCAACGGTATCGGCCCAAGTGAGAGTAGCCTGGGGTGCGCGGTTGAGAATCAAGGTTTGGAGGATGGGGGCGACAAACAGTCTGCCATCGCCGCGCAGGAGGTTAAAGGATGTTATCCAGTCCGGTTGCCAGTCGAAGGGGAAGATGCCAAAATAGGCTTTTTTGGAGCGATCGCTGACGTTGCGCGCCAGTTGAAACGCTTGTCTGAGTTTGAGGGTATTTAATGTGCTAGGGCTGAAATAAAAGGCAAACAAACAGATACGCTGCCATCCTTGGCGACGATTCGCGGGGGTATCTTCCCGAACATCGGCAGCATTATCCCGCGCATGAAACAGCAGAGGATAAGGGTCAAGTTCGACGACTGCCGGAGGGTCTTCGGGGATAGATAGCACAGAATCGGTGACTAACAGCGATCGCGATGCTCTATGGAAAAATGCCACTTCTCCAAATCGTCCTAATCCTAAATCAATCGGACCCAAAATTTCATAATCAAACTCATCGGCAAAGGGGACTTTGCTACTATCTTTGGGTAACACTTGGGTGCGTCGTTGCGGCAACCCCAACCAACTCAAAGGCAAATTCAGGGGGAAACTCCATTGAGACGGCGCTACAAACACTTGCGCCAGGGGAAACCGACGCGCAAATGGACCGACAAACACCTTATGTTCTAGTCCGGAAACCGTAGGTAGGATAATATATTTAACCGGACCATGTTGAGATTCTAATGCCTGAACTTGTCTCACACATTCCGGCGTGGGGGCGATCGGGGCATAAACCAATAATCCCCCCCGTTCCAACCGGACTACCGTCATGCGAATGGGAACCACGACATAAAGAATGCCCTGAATCTGCTCAAAAGTCCAGAGGGTATCTTTGACCACTTCTTGACAGAGGGTGCGCCTTCTGCCATAGGGGTACAGAGGCATCGCTAACCAAAAGGGCCATGATAGGTCCTTGAGTGGCAGACTCGGACTAAGGGGTGCTGAATCGGGTGCGCTTTCCAATGTTTTCAGTGTTGTTATCCCTAGAGGTGGACTGGACCATATAAGCAAGGCGATCGCATATAATTGAGTTTACCAAACCTGCTGCAAAACTGGCTGCACCCCGGGAGAATCTCCACAACGGGTCTAAAGCAGTTATAGAGAAAACGAGCATATTGCTAAGATTGCCCTTTCACTGCCGATGATCTTGTCCCTTCAAAGATGCTAATCAGGGTTCTTTAATTTTTTTTTCAAATCATGGCGATCGCCTGCTTTTTTCTGGGTAAACTACAACAATAGACGGATCAACTATCCCGGTTGATATGCTCGCCCCCAACCCTCCTATCAAGGTCAATCCAGAACCCCTGGGTTGAAAATAGGAGACCAAAAGGGTTTCTGGTTGTGGCAAGCGAATCCCGAGGATAAAAATAGACTGTCTATCCGATTGGATTAAACTGCAATTTTTTATACTGCTTTTTTACTTGAAACGGTGAAGATAAAAGGAGACTCTTTCATACCCTCCTACGTTGCTACTCTCCTGTTATGACTAAATCTCTGAAAGCACCTCTAATTGGCATTAGCACTTATGGCAGAAACGGGGTCACCGCTTTTTCCCTCGCCGCGACTTACGTTGATGCAGTTCGCGCGGCAGGTGGAATTCCGGTACTGTTACCCCCGGGAGAACCCAATCCGGCTGATGTTTTGGACCGGATCGATGGGTTAATATTATCAGGGGGTGGGGATATTGACCCCAGTGCCTATCAGGGGGCGTCTCATGCGAGTATTTATAATATTGATTCAGAACGGGATGAATTTGAATTCACATTAGCGCGGTTATGCCTGGAAAAAGATGTGCCGTTTTTGGGGATTTGTCGCGGCATGGAGGTGGCGATCGTTGCCTGTGGAGGCACTTTGGTGACTCATGTTCCTGATGAGTATGGGATGACGGTTCAACATCGGTTAGTCCCGGCACCGGGTCATCTTTATCCAGCAAAGCATCCGGTGAGAATTCTGTCAAGCAGTCGCTTAGGGGGAATTGTGGGGAAATCCGAGATTGAGGTGGTGTCTTGGCATCATCAAGCGGTGAGAAATTTAGCCCCGGGTTGGCGGGTGGTGGCGGAGTCGGTGGGGGATTATGTGATTGAGGCGGTGGAACATCAACACTGTTCCTTTGCGATCGCCGTCCAGTGGCATCCTGAGTTGTCCCCGGAGGATATCTCTCATCAGCGGATTTTTCAGGCGTTGGTGAAGGCAGCAGGAACGCGGAAAGTGGTGCCGATTCAGGATGCGATCGCCTAAAAATTCAAGTCCGGAAAACACCAGAGGCATGAATTCTGATGATATAACCGGACTTGATAGGACAGGTTTCCCTTCATGAGCTACTACATTTCTTCCAATTCTCGACCCTTGGTTTCCTTGACCAAAAGTAGCACAAAGAACAGGGAAATTGCCGCAGCCGTTGTATATAAGCCGTAAGCAAAGCCCAATCCGACATCTTTGAGGACTGGAAATGTTGTAGAAACCCCAAAGTTAGCAATCCATTGTGCCGTAGCAGCCACAGATAGGGCGGATCCGCGAATCCGATTGTTAAACATTTCTCCCAGTAATACCCAGGTGACGGGACCCCAAGAGAAGCCGAAGCAAAAGACGTAGAAGTTAGCGGCTAAAAGTGCGATCGTTCCGGCGCTATCGGTTAAAGCGGGATTCCCGGCGGCATCCAGAGGCGCGTTCCCGAAGACGGTTGCGAGGGTGCCCAGGGTGAGCATCATGCCAATGGAACCGAGAATCAGCAAGGGTTTGCGGCCAAATTTATCTACAAAGGCGATCGCCACTAAAGTCGTGACAATATTGGTGACACTGGTAATCACCGTAATCCACAGGGAATCCGCCTCAGAAAAGCCGACTGCCTGCCATAACACACTGCTGTAATAGAAAATGACATTAATCCCCACCAACTGCTGTAGAACCGAGACCCCGATTCCAATCCAAACAATGGGAAGTAATCCACTTCTGCCGACTAAATCCGACAACCGAGGTTTATGGTCCTGAAATACGCTGTCTCGAATCTCCCGAATTTTCGCCGCCACATCCCCTCCGATCGCCTTTGCCAAAATTGGAGTTGCTTCCACTTCTCGGCCTTGCGCGACTAAATATCGGGGGGATTCGGGAATTCTTAATGCACCCAGTCCGTAGAGGACAGCCGGGGGTATTTCAGTCCAAAACATCCACCGCCAAGCGGGTATTCCAAACCATAGCGGAGACATTGCAGAACCGGCTCCAGTGGCAATAACATAGTTGGAGAGCAATGCGACAAAAATGCCGGTAACAATGGCGAGTTGCTGGAGAGAACCGAGTCGTCCCCGCAAATGTGCTGGTGAGACTTCTGCAATATAAGCCGGAGCAATTACACTGGCTGCGCCGACTGCTACCCCACCAATTAATCGCCACATCATAAAATCGGCGATCGAGACGGCAATCCCCGAACCGATCGCACTAATTAAAAAGAAACCTGCCGCCACAAGCATGGTTTTAACTCGACCGTAGCGATCGGCAATTTGTCCGGCGAAAAAAGCTCCCGCAGCCGACCCCAGTAAGGCGGAGGAAACCGCTAATCCCACTTGGAAACTATTGGCTTGAAATGAGACTCCTAATGCACCAACGGCCCCATTAATTACTGCCGTATCAAAGCCAAACAAAAATCCTCCTAAAGCAGCTACTGTTGCCAGCATCAAAACATAAGAGGTCTTGGCTTCATAAATAATTGGTTGTTCATTTTCAGTCTGCATTTATTCGGGACTCCATGAATTTAAAAGGTCGATTTTTCATTGTTTTAGTTGTAAAATCATCAATCTGAGAGGGACAAGGGTATCTAAACCTGTCGATGTATCGCGTTCTAGCTGTTATTTTAACGCAAATGTTTTCAGGCGATCGGCCTCTCTCCTTTTCCCAACAGAGCAGACCAGATTCCTGTTCCCATTTCTATCTCCTCTGAGCCGGTTTGAGAAGCATCAGGCTGGGTTTTTGTAACTTTTATTAACATTTCTCAACACCTTGAAATATTAATAATTTGGGATAATCTCTACCAAAAGATAGATTTCAAACCGCCCTTCTTTAGGTTTAATCTGTTGGCGATTTAAAATATTGGCGCTCATCACGAGGCATCAGAGCTTACCTATAGACTGGTCTGATTGAGGAGGAAAAGAGAACCCTTACCGAAGAGTCTAGGACTCGGGTACAGGAGAGGTGAGAAACCAAGTGGTTCACAAAATTTGGCTCGTCATAACTTAGGGTCATCAATTTATCTAATCACTTTCCAAAAAATCAATATTTTTGAGGGGCTAAATCTCTATTTTATAAGGAAGTTAATGAAAATATGATGAAAGATGTAACCGAAATTTTATAGGTTGATAACTTTATAATTTTGTTGTTTTAGGGGATTTAATTGCTTGTTAATTCATTCCCTATTTTCACGACTAAAATAACTAATAAATCCGCTACAAATGGTTGGCAAATTGTCTAAAATAGTTCGACTAACTTTGCCGTAAATTTTTCAGGCTTTTGGTAACCCTTCTTCAAAGCGCTTTTGGCCTTCCGAAAGGATTTGACGGGTTTCATAAATCTAGCCCCATTCTTCTTGATATTCGGAGTCGGCTTTCCATCGCTTAGATTTAGATGAGGATAAGAAGTTGAATAATTCCCTACGTTCTCCATTGTTTAAATCAATTCAGTTTTTCAAAACCAGAGACTATCATGTTTTCTAAGCTTTGAAAATTTAGCAGATTTTTAAACTTTTAAAGAAAAGTTTCATGATATGAAATCGGTCGGTCACAATTTGAGCAATGGGGAAAATTTATCCAGGAACTTTGGGAAAGCCATGCCACATCTCAACCGTAACTTTTTTTATTTTTTTGACGGAGAGCGCAAGTTTTGAAAGCTTTTATATAAAATAATCTGGGGTTCGTCCGTCAATGACTTCTCCAGGCTTATGTTGATCTAAATCGCAGCTCACCGCATTATAATTTTATAGTTAGCAAGCCATACATGAGTCGGGTATAAGGAGAAGACACGCGATTAAGACATTATTTAGCCCGCCTCCCGAGACAAACTTTATGTTATTCAAAATCCGCCGAAATGTTAAAAATTTCTATAAGATTGGTTCTGTACTACCTGAAACATCAGACTGGACCCCTGCCCCATTGAATCATACCGCTTATGTGCAAGGCCGGATTTCTAAGGTTTTCCCTCCCTGTTTACTTATATACTACATTTTGTCGTGCGTAATGGGGGCATAAATTTATCACCCCTTGACAAAGAGTCAACCAGTCTGTTACATTTATTTACATAAGTTCACAAAGGTTTACAACGAGGTTGACCATGACTATCCTAATTGCTCTGTTTATCGTCGGTTGGGTTGCTGTCGCCTTATTAGGGACTCAAGCGTACTTCCGAGGCGAACAGTCCAAACCTATCCATGAGCGGAATTGGCGTTCTGAGTCCTTTGAAACCCTAGCTGAATCGATTACCGGAACTGATATCGACTACAGCAAGCGAGTCCCCGCATTCGAGGTGGATGCCTATAGCAGCAGCAATCTACCCTCTTAATCATTCAAGATAGAACATGAGACCCTGCTTCTGTGGATCATGCGGGGTTCAATCATGAATAAAAAAGGGGAGGCACGGGTGTGTCTTCCCTTTTTGATGGCAAACTGCCCCGAAAACCCTAGGACCCGTCGGGTTTGTGAACCACGGAGGGAAGGCGGCAGGTGAAACTAGACCCCACTCCGGGTTGACTTTCTACGGTAATATTGCCCCCCATCATGTGACAGAAATTCTGACCGATCGCCAACCCTAAACCCGTCCCCCCATATTTGCGCGTATATTTCTCATCGGCTTGGACAAACGGCTGAAATATTTTCTTGATTTGTTCAGGAGTCATGCCAATTCCGGTATCCGTGACGGTAAACACGAAGGTGGCCCCATCGGGATTCGGGTCTGGGTCTCCACTGGGAGTCACTGCCTCAATCCGGTCTACAGAAAAGGTAATTTGTCCATTGTGGGTAAACTTAGCGGCATTACTGAGCAGATTGAGTAGCACCTGCTTAACCTTGGTGCGATCGGCAGTCATTGTCCCCAGTTCATCCCCATATTTAACCTCTAGTTGATTGCTATTTTTCAGAATTGACAAGTGGGTATTACTTTGCACTTCCGCAATCAGTGCCGTCATATTAAACCGTTCTAAATAAAGCTTCGTATGACCGGCTTCAATTTTAGAAATATCCAGAATATCACTAATAATAGTCAGCAAATTCAAACCGGACTGATGAATTTGTTCTAAATCCGAGACAAACTCTTCTAATCCATCTTCCTGAGCTTGATCTCGCAACAGGTCACTATACCCAAGAATCGCATTCAAAGGGGTTCGCAACTCATGACTCATGGTGGCTAAAAACATACTTTTGGCATGACTCGCCGCTTCAGCGGCTTCCTTGGCCTGTTCTAATTCTAATTGAGTTAATTTATTTGCTGTAATATCCCGAATAATTGCCAAAACTTGTTGATGACCGCTGACCACCATGCGGACCTCAAAATAACGGCGGGTTTCATTAATAAACCAATCATATTCAAACACCTGGATCTCATCGGTTTCCAGGGCCATTTGGACATATTTTAAATAGAGACGGGCTAATCCTGGGGGTAAAATACTGTCGAGATTTTGAGTTAATAAGTCTCCGGCAGGTCGCAGGAGGGTATCGCCTCTTCCCCCCTTAAAATCCATGAAAGTCCCATCTTGACTAAATTGCAACATTAAGTCTGGAATGGCCTCTAAAAGGGCGCGATTTTTCGATTCACTTTGGTGCAACGCTTCCGCACGTTCCTCTAGGGTGGCGATCGAGGCTTTGAGTTGCTCGGTCATGCTGTTAAAGGATTCCGCCAGGAGAAACAACTCGTCATGGCTGCCCACCACGATGGTTTGATCCAGGTCCCCTTCGGCGAGGCGTTCAGTGGCGGCGGTCATTTCCTGTAAAGGTCGGGTGATGGAACGCGCCAGGAACAAGGCGAAGAGGGTGCCAGCGAGGGAGGCGCTCAAGGCGGCGATGATCCCTTGATTGCGAACTGCTGCCATTTTTTCCCATAACTCGGCAGTGGAGAGGCCAATACTGACGGCCCCTAGGAGTTGCTCCTCTCGGATGACGGCTTTTCCCGCAATCAGGCGATCGCGTTCCCATTCAAAAACCGTCTGGTTACTGTTAACCAGAATCACACCAAAAGCATCGGGTTCGGTATTGTAGCGCCAAATATCATCGCTATAGATATCGGCCACAATTCGTCCATCGGTGGCATAGATGCGGCCAACCACCAAAATTTGCTCATTGCCGAGTTGTTGGAGGATTTCTTCTAAAAAGTCAGCCTGTTGGTTCTGGAGTGCATGAGCGGTGGTTACGGCTAAGGTCGTCAGGACAATCTCGGCTTTATTTTCGAGTTCGCTGCGAAAGTTTTGTTGTGTGCGACGAAGGAAAAGCCCGGTGACGCTCCCCACGGTGAGGATCGCTAACGTTGTCATGGCTAACGCTAGTTTACTGGCAAGGGAAAGCCCTTTTTTCCTGTTAAAGATAACCATGCCGCTCACCTATGTTTTAGCCTTGGATATAACTCCGGCATTTCGACTGGACATCGACCCAGAGCAACTCTATCAAGTTGGACAGTTTCTGCAAACTGGGGGAGTCGAGCTTGGACGTTCTGACTGTGGAGTATATCGAGGTGGGGAGTATTGATCCGATCGCGGAGAATTGGCCGATCGCCGTTGGTCCTGGGGACTGTCGTGAAACTGGATGGCGAGATGTCTTGGGACGATGCGGGTACGGATTGACAACCCCACTTGATCGCCGTGGCGATCGCACTCACCTGGGCGATTGTTCTTAAGTCGGTTTTGAACATGAGGTTATGGTTTGGGTTTGCACAGCGATGGTAGATTAAGAACTCAATGGTATTATGAAATGCTCGCCTACCGATGCCCTCAAGGAGCGATCGGGGTGCGGTGGATTGAGAGTCCCTGAATCAAAATTGGCACAGATGCGCGATCGCCACTCAATGAGCGTTTGAGCGCCACCGCTGTTTTTTCCCAACAAAGGGCGGTCTGGTTTTGACTAAGCAAACGGTCCCAGGAGAATCGGTTTGAACCGGATCTATCATTAGGGGGAAGACAACCGGGCTGCTTCACAAAATTTTTACTCATGAGTCACTTTCTTTGGGCTACCAACCCGGTTTTTAGTCCTATTTATCTCATCCTGTAACGATGCCCCAGACGATCAACCTTGGCTCCGGCCAGCTTTGATGTTCCCGAATTCGGGGCGATCGCGAGTAGTTATGCTCACCGATTCCCCTGGATTGTCTCGGATTGGCTGCCCTTTTAAGTCAATCCGATGCCTCATACTTCCATTACTCGATCATTCTACCAAATCCCTTGGACCCGATGTCGAGTCGCTCAATCCCTCAGTAATTTTACAGATTTTTTTTCGTAGACCAGAAAAATTTTCAGAAAAACTCCAGCTATTCCCTTAAAAAAGTGTTCCAGTCTGCTTATGAATCCTGGAACCTGAGACCAGGAAGAGGTGAAAATTTCTGTCATAGAAAGGAAATCCGGTGCAACCTTCTTTGGAGAATTCCCAGAGGAAACTTAAGGTAGGGGTCCCTCCGTAAAATCCACAGGAAGGATGGGGGATGGGGGTGATGGGGGGGGAGGGCGATCGCACTCCAAAATCCGCACCGGATCTCTGTACCCAGGGCGATCGCACAGGGGGGAACAGGGTGCGGTTTTGCACCGGATAGAATATTGTCATCCCTCCTCAAAGACGGGGCAGTTCTGCGTTAGAGTCCCTTGAGCCATCTCCCAGTCCCCCTTGAACTTAATTATACTTTTCTACCGCCCAGGATACATTCTTGGGGGGTTTGACAATCACTGGGAGACAGACTGTAAAGGTCGATCCGCTCTCAGCCTGACTGTCCACAAAAATCTTACCCCCCATCAACTTGCAAAACCGTTGACCGATCGCCAACCCTAAACCCGTCCCGCCATATTTGCGGGTTGTCGAGGGGTCAGCTTGAGCAAATGCCTTAAAGATATGCTGCTTCTGTTCCGGGGTGATGCCGATTCCCGTATCTTTCACCCGAAAAATCGCATATTCCGTCGCGTTTACTTCCTCAGATTCCGTGGGAGAGTCAGCAGGAGAGAGGGGGGGAGATTGAGTGGGCTCATCCTTGGCTGTTTTGTCCTTTCTAATCTTTTTAACGGACATAGAAATCATCCCAGATTCCGTAAATTTGGCCGCATTACTTAGCAGATTTAACAACACCTGTTTAACCTTGGTGCGATCGGCGTACATACTGCCCATATTGCGCGGACATTGGATTTCCAGGCTATTGCCATTTTTCTGAACTAAGGGCAAAACTGTCGTTTGCACTTCCAACAGCAACGTTGAAATATCAAAAGTTTCTAAGCATAACGTCATTTTCCCCGCTTCTAGCTTAGAAATATCCAGAACGTCGCTGATAATTCCCATCAGATTTTTTCCGGCTTGTCTGATTTTTTCTAAGTCGGAAATAAAATCTTCATAGCCCAACTCTTCCGCCTCTTCCTCCAACAAATCTGTATAACCAATAATCGCATTTAGGGGAGTTCGCAGCTCGTGACTCATATTGGCTAGGAAGACACTTTTGGCATAATTCGCCGCTTCAGCGGCTTCCTTGGCTTGTTGCAATTCAAATTGAGCTAATTTACCTGCGGTAATATCCCGAACAATAGCCAGCACTTCATCTTGCCCGCAGACTGCAAATCGAGCTTCAAAATGGCGACGCTTGCCGTTGATAAACCACTCATATTCAAAAACTTGAATATCCCGAGTTTGTAAGGCGCTATTAACGTATTTTAAATAAAGATCGGCCAGTTCGGGTGGAAAGACCAATTCCACGGTTTTTTGTAACAACTCCCCTTGGGGTTTTAAGATGGTATCCCCTCGTCCTCCTTTGTAATCAATAAAGGTGCCATCTTCGCTGAATCCAAACATCAAATCGGGAATGGCCATGAGCAAGGCTACGTTTTTAGCTTCGCTTTGATGGAGATCGGCAGTGCGATCGGCCATGTTTTCAAATAGCTCTCGGAGGCGATCGCTCATGGTGTTGAACGAGTGAGTCAGCAGGCCGATTTCCTCATAAGCCGGAATTTCAATGGTTTGGGTGAAGTCCCCTTCCGCAATTCCTTCCGTGGCCGAACCCAACTGATACAGAGGTCCGGTGATCGACTGGGCCAGTTTGCGCGCCACAATCACGGCCACAAATCCAGTGACCAGAATCGCGAGGAGTCCCGTGGCGATCGCCCCCAACATTTTCTGCTCTAACAGGGCCGTAGACAGCTCAATCCGCAGGGCAGCAACTGGGGTGCCTTCTACGATGACCGCTTTCCCCGCAATCAAGCGGTTATCCTGCCACCGAAATAGAGTTCGATTGGTCTCTAGCAGTTGGCTCACAAAGGTTTGGGCTTCTGGGCTTGCTCCAGCCTCCGGAGAGTCCTCGGCGAGCACTTGTCCGTCGGTTTGATAAATCCGCGTAGACAGCGCGATTTCTCGTCGCTGGTTCTCCTCCACAAGGGTTTGCAGAAACTGTTCGTTTCCTCCCGTGAAGGCATTACCGACACTAATGGAGATTGCCTCAAGTAACTGCTCGGCTTGTTGTTCGAGTTGTTTGCGAAGAGTCTGTTGCTGACTCCAAATCGAGATCGCTGTAATGGTCGCCATCGCGACAAGGGTTAAGGTCGTGACAGAGACGGTAAGCTGGGTAGTCAGGGACCGTTTTTTTCCGATGAATTTTCCCATGAAAATGATGTGTTTAGACCCGCCTAGACCCCACCTGGGAATGTCTTGGGGTTAAGACAAACAGTATGGGGCTTGAATTGCCTCTATTATGAACTTTTTTACCTTTTATTGCTCGACGTCGATTGACACCCTTGCGAATGGTTATAAGCGACTTTGACACCTTTGAGGTCAATCTGTTATATTTATTTACATTTTATAAACATTTTTCTCATATTTGGAAGAGTGACACAAAGTTTTAACGGCAACGCCCTTGCATCGGGGCGCTTAGAGCAACCCTCTAAAGAATAGAGGGGTTACTCTGCTCGTGAAACAATTCTGGGAGCATCAGGGAGTCCGCAAGCATCAGAGTTCAGGTTCGAGGTCCTTAAGGCCAGTTAACCCGAATCTCCACGGTTATCCGGTGGGGTCGGATCGGGGGTGTCATGGCGTCCGGAGCCCGGAGACTGGCGATCGAGCAAACCCGTCGCTTTCCAGGCCCAATAGACGGTAAAGGCCCGACCCAATTCTTGAAAGGCTTTTTCTAATTCCTCCGATGACTGAATCGGTTCTGGAGTAGTGGGGGTTGGTTGTCCGTTCATGGTGGTAAATTCAGGAGTAAAGTTTAGAGACTTCTACCATCAGCGATCGCCCAAAAAATTGGTGTGATCCAACTCAGCGATCGCTCATTAGACTTGTTGCAAAATACCGTAGAGATCCCCCCAACTCCCCTTAAGAAGGGGGGCTTTTTAGAATTTTACAAGGGGTCTATTTATAAAGTAGCCGTTTAGGGGTGAGGGAAATAACCAACAAATTCGATTCCCATCGCCTCCAGTCGCGATCGCAATTCTTCTGAGAACTTTCCCCTTTGCCAATTTCTGGGTTACCTCCCCCCACGCATCCAAGTCTGCTGGATCATCCGTTCTCCTAGAGGAATCGCATCGTTCTGTTTTTCCTCCCCGTCCTGGGATTGGGAGGGATCAACTTTCGGCTCCAAATTGGGATTTTTTGCCGTTGTATCCCCTTCAGAATCGATAGAGTTAGGGGGTTCTTTGGCATTGGAAAAATCAACTGGCTTCGGTTCAGTTTCAGACATGGTTAGACTCCGGGGATGTACATTAAAAATAAATCGGCAGAGAAAAGCGCTAAAATTTTGTCCCTTAAATTCTTGAAAAATCTCTCAAAATTGCTAATTTTTTTTAGCAATGACTGTATTTTTGATAAAAAATCATAAAATTTCCTCTACCCAGAGGAAGAAATGAGAAACCGGCAAAAAGGAAACAATAAAGTTGCCCATAAAACAGCAGTCGGGCAGGTATAACCTGCCCGACTGCTTTCTCACTTACGATTTAACCGAGTGCCACACCACACTCCGCCCAACTCGGGGCAAAATTAGAAAAATTAGAAGCGATAACCTGCACCCACCAACAAGCTAAAAGCAGATTGATCCGTATTGCGATAAGCATCAAATGCAACTTTAGCATCCCCAAACAGCACGATGTTGTCTTGAACGAGTGCCTCCACTCCCGTGGCAACCGTTAAGGCATCTTGGTCACCCAGAGCTGTTTGTTGACCGCGTTCGGTGATGAAGGAATAACCCCCGCCAACGTATAAGTTCGCGTTATTCGTCACAGGTACATCGAGAGATAACATCGGGACCAATGCTGCCGCATTATTATTAATCAAGGCCGATCCCCGCACCGATACGGCAGAATTCGGAACTTGATAACGACCCTGGAGGTTACCGCCATAGCTTTCACTGCCTTGTCCCTCATCCCAGTTGTGAACGTTACCACCCAGACCCGCACCGAGATAGTGACCCGCCATTCCTTGCTTGCCGGTGAGGGTTTGTAACCCTTCGGCATGAGCGGCACTGCTGGAGAGGAGTACCGGGATCATCATCACAACGGACAAAGCAGACAGAGTTGCAACAGACTGAAGAATTCGTTTCATAAAACTCGGTTGGTGAATGAAATCTTGACAACCGTTGATACTTTGACTGTAGGGGGTGACGGTGACGGACAGGGGAGGGGATGTGGAAGTATTTAAAGTGACTATTACACTGTCTGGGTGTCTCCCCGGCTATTTCCTCGCACTAGAACGAAATTAGCTTGCGCTGTCAGGATTGCAGTCAAACCGTCCCGGCACGATCGCCCGAGGGTATAACCCGGGAAAATCCCCCTAATCCAGACAGTGTTCAAACTGGCAAGTGTACTGGAACCCGTGGATGCCATCTCAGTCCTTTCCAGGTGCGATCGCACCTCAAGGAGAATTCTCTCACTACAAAAAAGTCGGTTGAGTTCCCCACATCCACTCAACCGACCCATCCGGACAAAACGCCGAAACCCCGCGCTTAAACTGAAGGAGGATTCACCACCACTTTATCCAGCAATTTTTGCTGAGTAATGTAACCCAACTCATAACAATATCCCGGCAACACATCTAATTTCTGCCGGACTCGTTGACAAGCTCTGCTTCGTCCAAACTCCGTGGGTTTGCTCATCACCCAGTTGACATGAGCCTCTTTATTCAACGCTTTCCGGATTTTGACAATCTGCTTGATTAATTTCCGGGCTTTTTCCGCATCATCACTCTCTAAATACTCCCATTGACCGTAATTAGACACCGCATATTTATGGGCCTTGTCCAATAAATAATGCAGGGCTTTAAACAGCAATTTTAAGTCCGACTTCATCAGCATTTCCACCTTTAAAGTCTTCTGCATAATGTCCGTGGCGCTCATGGTAATAAATTTCTGTAAATCACAGAATTTGTATTCCAAAGCCGAAACCGCTTTATAGATATCATCCAAGGTTCGGTCAATTTCATCGGAAATCAGTTGTTGTTGTTCGGGTAAAAAGAGAGTACCTTGGTGAGCGCGATAGGCGATTCCTTCTAATACCGGATAGTCACAAATCCCGGTTTTACGATATTCGGAAGTAAATCGAGCAATCAAGCGTTCCTCATACCGTTCTTCTTTTGAGGGGTTGGGGCGGTGGCGATTCAAGTTCATTTGGCGAATGGTTTCTAACCAGTCTCGAACTGCTGCCTCCACCTCGGGATTATGAGAAATTTTGGTGTTTCTCCCCCGCGCGTGAGCAACGGTAATATAACAAGCAGTGATACTCGTAATTGTAGAAAGAAAAAAGAAGAATAAAGAAAATCCCAGACGGGAAAAATTAAGAGCCCATAGATTCCCGAAGAAGTTACTAGAGGCGAGGCGGACTTCTTCAACCCCGGAGGTGATTTCTCCATATTCGTTAAAATAGCGACTAAAAACCAGGGGTAATTCTCGGTTGAGAAAAATTAGGTCATTTCCCAGTTCACTGCGAGTTTTTAGTTTTTCTTCCCAGTCTTCTCGAACTGCAAAGGTTTCGCTACGGATGCGATCGGCTTTTTGACAGAGGGGCAGATTTTCCTCCGGGACGCGACTCCAATCCCGTTCGCGATCGGCTACGGACCCGTTTGTTTCCACATAGAGAGAATCCCAACGCGGATCGGTGCGGGGAATTTGGGATAACAATTGGAGGTTTTCCTGACATTGAGCAAAGGTGCGTTCGTAGGCGTCGGTATTGGGTTCTATTTGGCGAATTTTGCGGTCATGTTCTTCGATTAATTCTTCGGCGAGTTTATAGCTTAAGGCGGGACGGTTGTTAATGAGTTCGGAACCAATTCCTGCCACGAAAGATTGCAGAATGCTCATGAGTAAAAATCCCGCAAAACCCACCTGTGCCCAATATTTTTTACCCGGTCGGTTTCCGGCGGTGGCAGTTCCAGCGAGGTTGGTCCAATTGAGGAGAATTAGGTTTAAGACAAAACTGGCGACGGGCGCTACCCAAACATTTCCTATCCCTTTAAAGGCAAACAATAAAATAGGAAAATTAGTGATGGCATTAATTAAGGTGGCACCGGAGACAATATCCGCAGTGATTTCCGAATCTCTGCGGACATCTCTGGGGACAAAGGCTTCACCATCAAAATGCCGGGGGTTGGCTTGGAGAAAGCCTAAGACATAGAGAATGGGGGGTTTAGGGTTGAGGGAATAATATAAATTCCAAAACCATCCTTGCCGTCGGGACCGTTTGACGAGTCCTACATAGTCGGGATTTTTTTCCAACCATTGAATTAATAACAAATCATCGCTGAGTGATGCTGAAGGGCGATGCGATCCATTCAGCGGTTCGAGTTCATTAGAGCGCACTAAATCGAATTTGTCGCTTTTCATAGAAGGTGTATGCCTACCGAAAAAGTGTCGGGAAACCCTGATTGCAGTGGGGGTAATATCAGCACAATTCTGAGTGTCAGATTATGCAGACTAAGATTGCGATCGCCCGGGGAAGTTAGGAGGGCGCAACTCTTGATGGCGGGAACGGTTGGGGCCAAATATGCCCGTGATCACGGAATCGGGTTTATCTTTTGAATGCAATAAACGAGAAAATATTTCCGGCTAAATTGCGGTAATCGGTAGTGCATACAGAGGTTTTGAGTTTAGAAGTGGGCAGATGGATTGCCAACAGGGGTTGGCGGATGCTCCGTTTGGTAACAGGTCTTGCTTATTTTACTAAAGCAAACCGCAGGTTGTGGGAATTTTGGAAAAACTCTGCTGAAACTCTCGGCGTACAAGGGAAAAGCGTTTTCTGAGGCGATCGCCCTCCAGGCAAATTAGGGTCCTTTCTCCTCCACGGGGTCCTTTAACAATCCCTGACCCCATCGGATTCCCCCTGGGGATTAGCAAAAACCCCGGGGAATGGGGGCCTAAATGGACGAGTTTACAGGGGAGAAGATCCATCTGGAAAGCATCGCCAAATTTTAATCGTTTTATCTTGACTCCCACTGATTAAAGTTTGTCCATCAGGACTAAATGCTAGGGAATTCACGGTGTCAGAATGTCCGAGGGTTTGCAGGGTTTTTCCCGTGCTTAAATCCCAAATTCTAATGGTATGATCGCGACCACCACTGGCCAAAGTTTTGCCATCGGGAGCAATGGCGATCGCTTGGATGGTATCGGAATGACCTTTGAGGGTCTGCTGCAACTGGCGATCGCACCACCGCCAAATTTTAATCACATCCTCAGTCCCCCCACTCGCCAAAATTTCCCCATCAGAACTCATGGCTAAACTATACACTTCTACATCCCGACTAAACCAAGATTGCGCCGGACTCAACCAACCCGAAGGGCCAACTAAAGTATGAATCAGTTGTTCCTGTTCCGGATTCCAAATTTTAATCGTGCCATCCAAACTGCTACTAATAAGTGATCCATCTTGCGGATGAAAAATTACTGCACAAACCGCCCAAACATGACCGCGCAGAGTCGCAATAATTTTTTCTCTTTCAATATCCCAAACCTTAATTGTACTATCAACATTATGACCACTGGCGATGTACTTACCATTGTGATTAAAGGCAATACTCCAAATCGCTAATGCCACCCAATCATTCCCTCGTAAAGTCGTTTTTAATTCAACCTTATTCTGTTCCCCATCCACCTCCCAAAGTTTAATCGTGCCATCGGGGAAGAAACTCGCACTCGCCAGAATTCCATCGGGACTAAACTGCACCGAAGTGACCGTTCCCGTATGTCCTTTCAGAGTTTTTTTGAGTTCCCCCCTCTGCAAATCCCAGAGTTTAATTGTTTGGTCAACACTGCCACTGGCAATCATCCCACCATCGGGACTAACCGCCACCGATTTGACCCCAGAGGAATGTCCCATTAGGGTTGTCACTTCCTGACAAATCGGCTGATTTGTGACGACTCCCGGAGAAAGCATAGGAACTTTTATGGGGATTTTAGTTGGAATTTTCGGCCAAATGAGCGGGGTTTGCGCGGGATTCTGGCAAAGAATCGGCAACCAACTCACCCCTGGATATTGGGTTTCCCAAAATTCTAAACTATCTTTGGCCTCTTTCATGGCAACATACAAAGATTTACCTTCATAAAACTTTTGAAGAAACTTTTTAATAAACGCCACCGCAGCATCTCCGGGGACGATTTCCCTCATCACAATCACTTGGGGAATATTTAAGTCAGACAATTCTTTCGCTAAACCCAATCCATTACAGGAATTAAAAATGGCTAATTGTAGCCCGCGCCTTAGAGCTTTTTGAAGGGATATTTTTAACTCAGAAATGGTTAATTTATCGTCATTGTTAATCAAAAAATACCCCGTTTCTCCCGTTTCAGAACTGGAACTATGTCCAGCAAAGAAGAGAATATCCCATCCCTTATCATCTTGTAGGTTGTCATATAATTCTTCAATTTTATGGGGATTAATAAACTTCACTTCACTATTAGTTAATCTATTTAATTGCTTGTTTTCTTCTTCGGTATTAATATCTTTCCCTATGCCAAAAATACCTAAAATTCTCACTTTTTCTCGGGCGATCGCATCCGGTGCCAGGTTAATGCGACTGTATTCTGGCGGCACTAAAGCGATTTCTGCATGAGCATAGCGCTCAAAAATATCCCATTCATTCCAGGGGAGTTTTTTTAACAAAAGGGCACGGGTTTGAAGAAAAATCCGAATCTCTTCAAATTCATCGGGTAGATGCTTGAAAAAAGTTTCCCGTATCTTTTGAAATTCTCTGGATTCTGATTTGAGCCAATCTTTAAATGAGTTTTTCAACTCCTTCTGAGAGGTTTTGCATTTTTCTATAGCTTCTTTCAGGGGAGTAACAGTCGTCTTCGCCGTCCCTTTAGGAACCTTCATTCTCGTATTGCCGACTTTTATTTCTATAAAATCGCTCTGCCAGCTTTCGTAAAGCTTAGGAATACTGGATGATGGAGGCAACTGTCCGATAACTTCTGAGAGGGTATTGCCTTGTTCTTCCCTAATTTCAAGTCCCATCGAAAACCCAGTCTTAAAATCTCCGTTACCAATGGTGAAAACTGCTAGTTTTGTCATAGTGATAATTAGGCGTTAAATTTTATAACTTTGATTTATATATAGTCGTAAAATGTTCTAACAAAAGTCGATGAATAAACAGATATCCGCCTCCCACTCTTTGTAAAAAGATGAGTTTTCGGGCATAATCGAGAAACCGGGTATAGTTCCAAGGAATCGACCCCTGCCAATACAATAACACCCGCATAGTCAAATGTTGAATGCAGGCAGTCCCCGCTTGGTTCAGTCCATAAAATAATCCGACGAGGATTCCTGAAAGGATAGCACGAACCGTAAATTCCTGCATCCAATCTGTCCCCAATCTCGCCGATGCAGATGCGGTTCCGATAATCAGGGTGAGGATTTGTTCGCTCATTAATCCGGCAGTGACCCCCAACACTGACGCTGCGATCGCCGCTAAAATTGCCGCATTTTTCAAAGACTGCAAAATCCCTTGATTGGGAAATTGTTTGGAGTCCAAATCCCCCCCTTTCAGTTCAGAAACCAGCACAACTAAAGGCGCAACGATTACAAACCCAATCATTCCAGAAATCATCCAAGTGATTACCCCTAAACCCAACCCCAAACTTAAGGCTTTTTTGACGGCATCCCAGGACCAATTCAGGGTTTCTACAGGTTGAATCTTTTTCTCTCGTCCCACCGTCAGGGTCGCCCAAATTCCGAACGGTAAGCCAAAAACTACCACAAAGATTAAACTAATCACCATTCCCCAAAATGGCTCTAAGAAAAAACCGACGGTCAACCAGAGAATCATCCCGACAATCGTCCCGCCAATCAGTCCAAATAGGAGTCCTACCCCCCAGGGAATCTGGTTTTGGAGGCGAGACTCTAACCATTTGGGTTGCAAGCGGTCCAGAAAAAATAGGGTTTGGGATTCCTGGTGCATCAACTGTGCCAGCCAACTCAACCATTGGAGCATTATTTCTTTATTATACGGTCTTTTCTCTGGGGAGTGACGATACCACATCTGGTTAATATAGGCATCAAATAGCCAGCGACGACGAGCTTCTAAAGACTGGAATTTTAAATCATTTTTAACGTAATTTCCCTGATAAACAACCGCGATAATATTCAACATTAAGGGGGTTTTTGCCAATTCTACTAACAAAGGGTCGGCTTGGAATGTGGCAATGTCTATAGCCCGATTTCCCCCTAAATTAGCTAAATACTCAGAAACTTGCCCTAAACTTAAAGGCTGCAAATAAATTGCGGATTTAAAATTTAATTGAATTTGGATTGATTCATAGTCTTCTCGGCGACTGGTGAGGAGAATTTCTGTCAGGGGATATTGCTTGACAAAGGCATTTAAAGCAGTTAAACAGACTTTTCTGATGTCAGATTTGACTTCATCTAAGCCATCCAAGAGTAATAACACTCGCCCTTTTTCAAGGCTCGATTTGAGCCAACTGGGAGAGACTTCATAATTGGCCGTTCCTTCCTCTATAATCCAGTCCTGAATTGGCAGCATTTTCAGTCCCCATGAGGACAGGGTGAATACCAGGGGAATCGGTTGAGTATAGTCTCTTTCTCCTCGGGCGATCGCATCCCGAGCTAATTCCAACAACGTCACGGTTTTTCCCGAACCCGGTTCTCCCAAAATCAGCAGGGTTTTCGGTGTTTTGAGTCGGTCAAAATACTGAATCAGTCGAGTATTTTCCGGGAGAATGAGTTCCGTTTGGTCTGAGTTTTCCAGGGGTATTTCCAGGGATTTCACAAGGGGATACTGTTCTAGTCCCAGGTTCAGGAAAAGTTGCCGTTGCAAAGAGTTTTCTAAAACTCCTTGAATCCAGTATTTTTTAACTTTTTGGAGTAACATTTTCCGGATGTGATATTCCTGGCGAGTTTGAGGCGTATCAATCGGCGGTTTTCCCAGGATTCCTCGCCAAGTTAGGGAGGGTTTGAGGGGATGGTGACAGAGGATGGGTAATCCCATAATCCCCGGAAATTGTTTGTCAAAAAATTCTAAACTTTCTCGACCCTCTCGCACCGATGGATATAAGCATTTCCCGTGAGCAAAAGCGGTTAAAAATGCCCGCAAAAACCTAGCGGATACCTGTTCCAAAACTGCCTGTCTGAAAATTACGAGAATCGGGGGATTGATTAAGTTTGCCAGCAATTCCGCCAGATCTAGTCCATCATTGCAGATAGCGAGTTTCAACCCGCGATCGCAGGCAATTTCCAGAGATTGTTTGAACTCTGTAATATTCAAGTTTTGAATCAAGTTATGATTCCCAATAAACAATATATCCCAACCCGTTGCATCTTGGAGTTGGAGATAGAGTTGCTGGGGTTGAGAGGATTTTAAAATCAGATGTTCCTCATCGGGTAAGGATTTGAGAGTTCCGAGGGTAGACAAAGTTTCTGAGTGAGGGCGATCGCCTACCACCGCTAAAATCCTCACCCGACTTCTAACCGGCGTATCATCAAAATCCGGCAGGGGACTATACTCGGTTAAAGTGAGGGCAAATTCTGCCTGGGGATAGTGCTCGCGAAAGATATCCCACTCCTGCCAAGGCAGTTGTCGAAGCAGGCGATCGCCAGATTGAATCAACAGCCGAATTTCTGGCGGGCGATCGGTTAATTCCCGCAGGATGGTTTCCCGCAATTTTTGAACATCACCGCCACCCTTTAACCAGTCCTGAAAGCACCCGATCAGCGCTTGATAACTCTGCGCCAACAGAAGGCGATCGGCCTTTTTTAAAGATAAACTCTCCCAAGTCCGATAAATCCCTGGAAGTCCTGGATTTGGGGGAAGAGTGACAAGGATTACCGTTTCCTGCGAGAAAAAAATCCGCACCGTAAACCCCGTTTCAAAGCTGCCTGATTCAAATCTAAATCGGATTGAATTTACCATTGCTTTTACTCCCTTTCCCCCGGTAATTAACTCCAGAAAACCCTATACTATAAAACTTTCCGTTGCACTCAATTCTCCCAATTCTAGCTTGAGCACAAACCCTTCCCCCGGTTCCCCACTCAAAGGTTGTTCAATGCAATTGTTACCCCGTCCTGCGGTTACTTCCTCCAAAACCTCTCCCTGCTCATCCAAAACCATCAACTTCAGTTGCTCCGGCAAATCAGTTGACTCTTGAATCGGAAAAACCCGCACCAAAATATCAATTCCCTCCTCAGATTCCTGGGAAAGCTTCACCAATAGCGCTAAAGACGCCGTTCCCAAAACAATCGATTTTCCCTGTTGAATCGTCGGCAGATCCGGTCCCGGTTCGATATCTTTGGCATAATTAGCTAAATCCGAACGAAACGCAGGCGATCGCATTCCAAACAGTTCATCAATCGTCTGCCATCCCTCATCAATCACGTCATTTACAGCAGTTTGCAGCCACAAACTTAAATTAACCGGCGGGGATTGTTCTATCATGGGTTCTAACTGTACACCTAAAATAGTTACTCCCAACAGTTGCGAGAGTTCTCCCGTTTCAAATCGTTCGCGAATTTGCTCAAATCCTGCTAAATAGCCATTGAACACTAACTGGATGCTGCCTTGTTCAATTTTATCCAATCTCATGGAAGCATTCCCCGGAATTTGTTGAAGTAGCGCTTGAATTTGTGCTAGATTTTCTGGGCTAATTTCTGATACATCAATAGAAAGTCTCCATTTGACCCATTTCTCTGTAGGAGGGGGTAAAAAGGTGCGTTTATATCCTAACTCTTCAAGATATTGGGGAAATTTTGCCCAAGCAATTTCCGGTGTATTCCCGGTTCTGCCTTGAACCAGGGTTTCCAGGTATCGGTACAAATAATGACTTAAGTTGACTCGCAGACCATTGACCTTAACATTAAGCAGTTTTGCAATTTGTTTTGGCGAGTAACCACACAGCAATCCGCACAGACAGTCTAATTCTTGGGTAGAGAGCCTTGCCTGTTTTGGTGCATTAAAAACCAGTCGTTTAGCTTCCCCTAAGTCTAGGGAGAGTTCCTCCAGTTTCCATTGTTCCGCTGCTTGGTTGACGATTTGTTGGATGCTCATGACTCCTCTACCCTCAATAGTTAATATACGATACAAACGGCTAATCGGGTTACTAACGGTTGTTAGTAAACGCCCCCTCCCGGACTATGATATAAACAAAAGGGGGAGATTTTAATCAGTCAAGAACCAGATTTTTTGACTTGGATGATACCTAACACATTTGCTAATACTTTTTAATAGGAATTAGCAGCGATCGGGCTATGCTTGGAGCTAGATTAGAGGCAATTCACAAGAAGTCCAAGCGAATACCGCAGGAGTTGACATCATGCCTAGCAAATTAGAAATCTTGGTTAATATTGCGATTACCACCCTAATTATGGCTGCCTCTAATTTTAGCACCATCGGGTCCCAAATCCAATCCATTGCCAACTCCAGTCATGGAGGCGGAATAATTGAGATGGAGCAACGCCAAACCAGTTCCGACTGTCCTCAACCTGACCCAAATTTTGTGGGGAACTAAAGGACTCCATAACCCGAGACTCCTGTAAAAATGAGGCAAAAGAAACTGGGTTTCTGAACGGAACGGCTGAGATTGAGCTAGAAAGTTAGTCCAGAAACTCAGGATTTTTGCCCCCTTTATTAACAGCCGAAGTCGTTGAATATTTTGAAATCCAGGTTTCAACTTCGGGTTTTGGATTGTTGGGTTCATAGCGCAAATGACAATTTTCTCCGGCATTTTCTGCGCCAACTGTATCTCCCTCTTCCCACAAGACTCGTGCTAAGAGGCAATAAGCATCGGGATGAGCTGGATTAATTTCTATGGCTTTTTCTAAATGAGTTTGCGCTTGGTCATAGTCCCGTTTTCCCAGATAAGCCCAGCCTAAATTCTTATAGACAGCGGATTTTATTTTATCTTCTGTACTGCGAGGTAAAGCGACTAATAACAGTTTAATGGCTTGCTCGTATTCTTGGTTTAAGATATACAACCGACTGTGGTTGCTCATAGCAGCGGATGCGGGACGGTCCAGACGGGAGGTTTGGGCTTTCTCATAATAGGCGATCGCGCAATCTAGGTTACCCTGCTTCTCACAAGTAGCGGCTAGTCCATACTGAGCGCTGGCAAAGTTAGAATCAAACATGAGAGAAGCCCGATAGTACAGTCCCGCTTGGTTAAACTCATCATTGTTATACTGCTGAGTGGCGATCGCATTCATTTTCGCGGCGAGTTCCGGTGACAGGAATTGCAACAGTCCCCGGATTCCAGCAATCACTAATAATCTGACAGCAATTTTAGAGGTTATGGGAGAACGAATGAGTTGGAAAATCTGAGTTTGCATCCGATTCCAACTGAAATGATTGGAGACGGAATGGGTAGCCAAAATCGAAATTTCTGGCGCATAAAACTCTTCCACCAATTGAATTTCATCTAACTGGTTTAACAGCCGTTCAGGATTGCGCGTTCGCTCAGTAGAGATAGGGTGAATTAACTGATTAATCGCTGCTGCCAACGCCGGATTAAAATCCGGACAACCCGCTTGCCAGCCGACTAATTCTCCCGTTTCCGGGTCCTCAAATTCTAGGGGTGAACAGCCGGTTAGTAAATAAACTATCGTCCGTCCTAGAGCAAATAAATCGGATTTGGGAAGCGCTTTTCCTTCTCGTTGCTCTGGCGGGGTGTATCCTTCAGAAATCACTCGGGTGACGGTTTGTTGTTCCCGTTTTTCGACTAAGCTGGCGCTGACTTCCCGGGCGGTTCCAAAGTCAATTAAAACCAGTTCCCCATTGGAACGTCGCATAATATTTGCGGGTTTAATATCTCGATGAAAAAAGCCTTTGCTATGAACAAATTTTAACAGTTCAGCTAATTGACGTAAAATTTCTAAAGCCTGATGGTTAGAAATTGGACCCTGTTCGGTGACCCACTGCTCTAAATTTACTCCGTCAATTTTCTCCTGGACTAAACAGCGGAGAATGGTTCCTGAGTTTAAGGTAATGAGAAAGGGACTATAGGGTTCAACGGTGGGAATTTGGGGATGTTTGAGGGCGGTTAACACCCGCGCTTCTTGCTCAAACAGGCGAATTAATGCCCGGTTATCGGTGGGTTTTAGGACTTTTAAAACTTTCAGGGGGTTGCTCCCTTGAGCGTTATCCCCCCAATCCTCGACTTCAAATAGTTCGGTGGAGGTGAGTTGAGTCAGGGGTCGTAGGGGAGAGATGAGGCGATAGCGATCGCCCACAAACAATGATGTGCCACAGCTTTGACAAACTTGCTTGGTTTCGGGGTTTTGTCGCTGTTGGCATTGGGGATTAATGCAATAACTTACCCACTCTAGGGAATCGGTTAATTCGTGGCGATCGGTCATGATTCACACCCCCTTGGTTTTCGTGATTTGATGGAGTTGAAATCGGTTAATCTTATCATACTTTAACCCGGGTATTTAGGCAAGAGATTGAGCAAATTCTGAAGATTCTCGGCGGCATATCCCACTTCTAAGGCGGATTTTCCCTCTAGCATAGCGAGCATCTGGTTCAGATAAACCCCTAACCGGCGATCGCTTCTTAATTTCATAACCAGTGTTTCTTTGATAGGGGTCAGAATTAGTCGGACTTGCAGGGAGTTGATTTCGGGGTTTAGGTTATCATCGATCGCCAATTGATGGGTACGAAGTCTGTCAAATATATCTAGGTTTTGAGTGGGGATTGCTGTCCTGATTTCCTGGCAAACCCTGTTAATTAAATCTTTCGTGATATATTTCATTACCGCCGGTTGGAGAGTAAAGTGCGCTTCATCCTCTACTGTGCTAATTTCTAAGAGCGATCGCCGACTCAGGGACTTGATAATTTGGAGCCATTCCGATTCAGAAAAGGCTGATAATATCTGTGATTTTAAGGCAGACAGGGAAAGGGGTTTTCTGGCGATTGCTAATCCGTACATGATTTCTTGTTCTCCCTCAGATACGGTTTCCCAATGTTGTTTCAATACCTCCTGCAAAGCATCATCGACTACTACGGTGTTTTTTTGAATAAAACTAGAAACTTTGCCCGTAAAATAATCGTTTATAATTGGACAAATTGTCATTAAAGCCAAAGGATTTGCCCGATAAAGTTCAATTAATTTGGGCCAATCTTCGGGGTCTTTGAGTTGGTTGTCTTGTAAAATATGGCGGGCCGCTGCCGGTTCTAATCCTTGAATTGGTAACAGATGAGTCGTCAAATGTTCTTGTTCTAAGTAAGGCATGGACTGGGACGGCTCACGACTGGTCACCAGCAAACAACTTTGATGATTTTCCCGACTAATTTGGCGAATCAGTTCACCATAATCCTCATATTCATCTCGATATTGTCCGGATAATTGTCCACTGGCTAAGAGGGGTTCCCATTCATCAAAAATCAGGAGACATCGTTGCGATCGCAAACTATCCATCAGCCGATTAATCGCCTCTTTTGAGGTTTTCGGTAAATTAACGGAAAATTGAGGACGCAGAGATTGGAGGACATTTCCTAAAAGTTCAATTAGAGGGGGGGCATCGCGCAGGGAAATCCATTTTACATGGTCAAAATTATGTTGAATCTTTTGAGCGCAGCGGATGGATAAATAGGTTTTACCCATTCCACCCAATCCCAATAACACCACTAATCGAGCGCGATCGCACACAATCCACTGGGTCAAAGTCGTCAATTCTTCTTCCCGTCCATAGAAATGAGACAGTTCCGGCGCTTCCTCTTCCCAATTCCTCAACGGTAACTCTACAGGCAATTTCCAATTCCCCAAGGGAGGCATTTTTTGCTCAGGTGCTTTTTCTAACGCAGGATAATTGATATCCGTTGCTTCAAGACCCTGTTGCATCCATTCGTCATATAAACAGTCCAAAAAAATCTGAGATAACCCGTTCAAAACCCAATGTTCGCAGGTCTCAGAATCCGGATTAAGAAACTTTCTAATGGTTTCTGAACTGGGGGGATATAAATCATTCAAAGTTTCAATCCAAACTTTATTAAATTTTCCCCAAGCAATGCCTCGACCTTGCTTGAAACTTTCTAACTTTTGGGTCATTTCCTGTTTAAATTTTCGCGGAACATTTTGATGACTGTAGTCACGATAGGGACGATTCAGCAACAGGCGACATAATCCATCAATCAACCAATACTCGACAGTGGAAGCGGTATCCTCCAAAATTCGTTTGACCTGCGCTTCCGTTGGCACTTCTCCCAAATTCACCGAGTCTCTGCGCCAATCTTGTAAAATGTCATTGATTTTCTTGTCATAGTCTTTCAGGAATTTATCCTGTAACCGTCTTCGCTGTTCGGAACTCAGGGGAACAGGACGATGATTTCTTTCCGGCGGAAGGGTTTGATACATGGGAGTTCTACATCTTCTTAACAATGACGTTGAGTCTTGAAGTTCGAGGGAAGTGGCAAATGAGTTTTAAATGGGGGTTAAATTGGCCTTAAGCGCTGCTCCCTTTTCATCGAATTAAGCTATTCTACTATTTTCACTGATTTTGGTGATTTTGGAAAGAGGCGAACGGGTAATTTTTCCTCAATGTAGGAATCCTGGACTGCAGCAACTGCTGGAATTAGCCATAGTAGGGAAAGATTGAATAGCTCTTTTCCCCCGCAACCCTGAGCTCAGACGCCCTCCAAAATCCCCCCTTCATTGACCGACAACCCGGGTCGCATCCCTGACCCTTGGTCAAATTGGCGTTAAATTGGTCTCAAATTGGCGTTAAATTTAGAGTCTTTTAAAATCAAATCGATACAATAGTCACATCAGACTTTTTCTGTCACAGTCCTGACAAAAATAAAGGGTTAAATTTACCAATTCATGGAAAGTTGACCCGTTAAAATTTTCAGGGAGGATAGAAGTATCTGAAACATTCAATGGATTAAGTTTGGCTCAAATCATAATTAAGAAGGTTAATCCCTTCTCCACCCATCTTGACTTAACTTTTTTCTAAATGACAGTATGGCTATCAATCTTGACCTGTTTTCTGGGACCAACTTCCGCTCGACGATTCAAAACTATTGCAGCCAACTCAAATGGCGGATTAATGACATTAACGATCGCCGAGCAATTTTGCGATTCAATGCTTCCTCTGGCAATACGCAAACTCTGTTTATTATCCGCTATGAAAATACCCTAGAATTTTCTGTGCCTAGCGGCTTGAAATTTAACAGCGATTCTGAAATCCCCGGGGTATTTTCTACCTACTTGCTGGTTAAAAATGCTTCGTATAAGCTGGGATTTTGGTGCATTGAAGAAATTAGCGGCCAAAAAGTGTTTTCAATTATGCACAATGCGGAAATCAGTCTCATCAATGCCAATTACTTTGAGCGGGTGGTTTTAAGGCTGGTAAATGAGTGCGACGAGTTTGAACAAGCCATCACTCACATCTTGAATTGTTAAATCTTGAACTTTATAGATTATTTGAATAATTAGGGCAATTAATCTGGTTTTTTTATATCTCAAACAGATTTACATTTATCACCCATTTACTTCCTAAAAAGGTCAATTACCCGTTAAATGTTCCATGATGATTATCCGCCAACCCCTTTATATTTATCCAGGCGATCGCTTAGATTCGGAACTCGATCGCCTCCGTCAACTCTTCAGTGCCACCGCGATTAAATCTAGCGAATCCGGACCCCCATTCAACCACGTTTTCCTGCTCGGACCCCGCACGGCTAAGACCACTTCTCAACTCTTAAAATATTGGGGTTTAACCCTCAATCAATCCTTTGATTCTACCCCAATAATTGCCTGGGGAGTCTGGATGCCGCCTCAAGACAACCCACTCCATGCTCCCTTGGTCCAAGTTTATCGTCCTCTGAGACAATCCGGCGATCGTCCCCTACTCATTTCCGAACAACCCTTGCAACCGGGAGAACTGATTATTGTGACTGAACACTGCGATTCCTTAGTGATGTTATCCCCCTCTGAAGTCACCCAAACTCTCCCGGATAACCTCCAGTGGTTTGTCTGGCATTCTGACATTTCTATGAAAAATTTTAGGCCAATTTATGGTCAAGCCTATCCCCCAATTTCCCAACGCCAAAAACCAGTTAATCCTCTTTATAATTCCGGTCCAATCCTCCAGACTTCCCCTCCCTGGTTTAGCGATTTTTATCCCGAAACAACCTTTTCTTTAACTGTAAAAACTCCTTCATTTCAACTTGTTTCTCTCCTCCCTTATGAAGACTTAGCCCCCTTTACCCTGGCGTTGAATAACGCTCCTTGGACTCGACAAATTAGGGAATCCTCTAGTCACGATATCTGCAATCTTGTCCCCTGGAGTCAATCCCGGACCTGTCCCTCCGTTGTTAAACAAATGGTGTGGCAACTTCAAAATCCCAACTTGAAAAGAAAGGTTGCCGAACTCACCGGAATTCCGGTAATAAGTCGTCGAGAATTAATCGGTAGTCGCCTTCGTCCTGGCGATCGCCTTTTCCCCGGACAAAATCCCCCCAGGGACGGCAAACTCAGGGTTCAACTTCATTGGGTCTTGCAAGTGCCTGATTCCCAACAACGTCCTTGGGATCTGCGAGTTAGCCCTCTCAATGCTGGCGAAACCCCCCAAATTGTTTACGCCGCAAAACCCAATTCTGCCCTCTGCTTGTTAATTGGAACAGATTCTTCCTACGAGATTCCTCTGATTCCCGAGAATGCCGGAGACCGCCTCTCAATTATCATGACTTTTGAGGCCAAAGTTGACCCTACTCATTCCCCCATTTCCCACCCCACTGTTGGGGAATCCTATTAAGGTATAAGAGAAAAATATTTTTCTAAGAGTTGGGCCATTTTTTCTGGATCACCTCTTAAAAATGTCGAGGTTATGGCTTCTTTTTTGCTCGGGGAATAAGCGGATTTTTCCCAATAATTTTTAGGGGAAAATGTAGGCTATTTTAAGGTTTGCTATGCAAACTTATTTATAAAATGCCCGAATCTTTACGATAGCGACAGAAACTATTTTTCTGTCTTCGGGCTTTATAAATTCCCGGCTTTGGGATTAATAAATCTTGGCAATTTCTAAGTTTAGAATTAGTGAAGATTCAGGGATAGAACCCAGGTCAGAGTTCTAACCGTCAGACTGTTCTGAAGGTTTGGGGAACGGTTCGTAGTCAATCTCGAAGGCTTCAGCTAGGACTTGTCGGGCTTTTTCGGCCCAATTTGGGTCTTGTTTAATGCGATCGCGAAAGCGTTCGGACACGCGAATGGTGATCAGCGCACTCAGAGGCTCGTTGCGCTCGGTCCGAAAGCTGAGTGATTTACCAAAGTCTGGGTTTCCCCCCGGTCTTCCTCGTCCCACTAGGCCCTCCTGGGTTGAAAGTCAGACCTGATTATAGCAGAGTCAAGGAGATGACAATTTAAGCGCTGCTTTTTTTAGAGCGGGGTAGCGATGCCACCGGAACCGCGCTGTTGGATTCGGCTTAAAAAAGCCCTAAAAATGGGTCTATATTCGTTATATCATTTCACGAAGGAGATTTACAAATTGCCCCGGTTTGAGCTTATTTTGGGGCAGTCGGATAAAAAAATCCTAGGGGATGTAATCATGACGATCGCCATTCAGAAAAACTTAACCTTTGACCAATTTATCGCGCAGTATCCCGAAGATGGGGGATATTATAAACTGGTGAATGGAGAAGTTTTGGAAAGGCGAGTCCCTAGAAATCATGATGATGTTGCGGATTTTATTGCCGATGGGTTTAAAGGTGAAATCCACCGGATGAATTTAAACTAGGTTGTTAAAATACAGCAGTAATTAGAACGGTGTCTGCCGCCGGAATTGAGCAAGGGTGTCAACCGGATGTAGCCGTTATTGATAGCAATGTCTGGCGCAGCGATCGCTCGGACTACAATGCATTACGAGAACCGATTCAGGTGGCGGTAGAGGTCACTTCAACGAATTGGAAAGATGATTATCTCGATAAGTTTGAGGAATATCAACGGTTAGGAATTCCTGAATATTGGATCGTGGATTATTTAGCCATTGGCAGTCGAGGATTTCTGGGAAGCCCGAAAGTGCCGACGGTTTTTGTGTTTGCCTTAGAATCCCAGGGTCAGTATCGGCGCACCCAGTTTACCGCAGGCGATCGCATCCTCTCCCCGACTTTCCCCGAACTGTCCCTGACGGCACAACAGGTTTTAACAGCATAGCCGCCTGATTTAATCACAACTTTTTGGGTCAATTTAGAGGCAATCCTCCCGATTCAATCACTCTTTCTACCCAATCCACGATCGCTTGATTGACGAATTCCGGACTTTCATCATAAACTACATGACCGGCATCGGGAATTGTTACTAATTGAATGTGAGAATTTAAGTTAGCCAATTGCCTAGCACTCCTAAAGGGAACAATTCGGTCCGCTTCTCCCCACAGTAATAAAATAGGGAGGGTTAATCCGGGTAACAAATCTTTGAGAATGGGGCTGTATTCCGGATCGCTGCGGGTGAGAGAGAGGCGATAAAAGACTTGCAATGCTCTTTGATCCCGTGCAGGTTTGGCAAAGAGTTCGACTAATTCATCATCTACCAAGTCAGGATTTTGATAGATTTTTCGCAGAACAACCCTTAACAAACCCGGTTGCCGGACGATTTTAAATAGAGGCCATAATAACAGGGGGGATGAGAAAAATTGCTCGATCGCCCTCGCCCAAGCGGGGGGTTGTCTCGGTTGCGGGTCCGGGAGAGTCAGCATGACTAATCCTTGGGCCATTTGGGGATAGGTGGCGACGGTGTTTAAGGCAATTAATGCTCCTAGAGAATGCCCGATGACGACAGCGGGTTTCGCAATGAAACTCCGCCAAAAATCATAGACTAATTCCGCCCATAAACTGACGCGATAATTGGCGGAGGCTTTTTCCGAAGCACCAAAACCTAAAAAGTCCAGGGCATAAATTGTATGATATTCGCTAATCGGTCTTAAATTGAACCGCCATTGTCCCAAGGAAGAACCGAATCCATGTAGGAAAATTAAGGGGATGGCATTCCCTTTAGCTTGAGGCGATCGGATATAGGTGTAACGGATTTGATATCCGCGCCAAATCCAATCCCGTTGAGCGCCGAGGGGGGGTGAGTTGGGGGGTGAGTTGGGTTGCGATCGCATGGTTAGGGTCTGAGTTGGGGGGATGGGGGAGAATTGGGGGACCGCCATCGAGAATTGGGGGACCGCCATCGAGAATTGGGGGATGGGAATATTATTCTATGGTTTGCCAATCTGTTACAAACTGTCATGAATTTGGGGCGCGTCAAGGGGTATAGTAAAAACGATCGCCTCTTTGCGCTTTTGAGGAATCGTCGTTTTGCCAAAACCGTCATCTGCAACCCCCGACCTTCCCGCCACCCGAATCCTTGCAATTATTAATGGCAAGGGGGGTGTGGGGAAAACCACGACTTCAGTCAATCTCGCTGCTACGTTTGCCGAGCACCAGCGCATCCTCCTCGTGGATGCCGACCCTCAAGCTTCGGCGACGTGGTGGGTTCAGCGTAGCAAAAAAGGCTTTGCTTTCGATCTGGCGCAGGAGACGGATCCGAGTCTCTTGAGTCAATTACGCCAGGTTCAAGGTTACGATTTAATTGTGGTGGATACTCCTCCGGCATTGCGATCGCAGGCGTTAGCGGCGGTGGCGAATGCAGCGGATTATGTCCTCCTGCCGACTCCCCCGGCGCCGATGGATTTAGCGGCGCTGATTGAAACGGTGCGCGAGGCGATCGTCCCTGTGGCGGTGGCGCATCGGGTGGTTCTGACTCGGGTGGATTCCCGGTCCTTGGGGGAGGCACTGGAGGCTCAAAACACGCTGATGGAAGAAGGAATCCCCACCTGCCATGCGTTCGTTCGGACTTTTAAAGCACATGAACGGGCGGCCCTTGATGGGGTGGCGATCGCCCAATGGCGTGGCAAAAATGCCAAAGAAGCTCAGGCGGATTATCGTCGCGTAGCTGATGAATTACAGCGTGATTGGAGAAACTGATGCCTAGAAAAAAAATTGCCGATTTAATCAGAAATGAAGCCCACAAAACAGGGGATTCTGAAGTAGAATTCGCCGAGAATACTCAAGGGGAACCGATTGAGGAGGCTGGAGAAAATCCGGGTTCGGAGTTACAAGCCACGGTAACTGAGTTACAGACGGCGTTACAAGAAGCTCGCGCAAAAGATGGCGCTCTCGATCGCACCCTGGCCGAAGTTCAATCGGAATTAGAGCAACATCGTAGTCTGATCCAAAATTTAGAGGGTCAGCTCAATCAAGCCCAGCAGCGGAATGAAGAATTTGGTCGCCTCAATGCGAATTTGCAGCAGCAATTGCAGGACCAAAAAACTCAGGTGAAACAACTAGAGTCAGAATTAGCCGCAGCGAAAAAACTCGCGGATCAGGAAACAAGGGCCCAAACGAAGTTAACGGCTGAGTTGGACCAACAAAAACAAGTCAATCAAAAACTCACGAAAGAGATTGAGCAACTCTCTAAAGTTCGTGCCGAGTTGGAGGAGACGAAAAAATCGGCCATTCAACTGGCGGCAGCGAATGAAAAAGCCCTGCAAGATTTGACTCAAATTCAACAAATTCAACAAAAACAGCCCGCGTCAAACCCGAAAAATTTACCGATGAGAATATCTCGTCCGACGACGGCGGACGAAAATACTTTCCCCCCGTTTTCGACAACGGACCTCACTTGGATGGATTAATCCCAAGGAGCTCTCGCCCCTTGGGTGACCCCCGAGGGATAACATTCCTCAATCTGAAGTTTTAATCATATCGATCGCCGCCACCAGTTGTTGAATGGCAACCGCTTGTTCATGGGTGGCGAAGGAAATTTCCTGAGCACTGGTGGTCACTGCGTCGATCGCATTCAGCACTCCGGTTAGGGAAACGGAGGTTTCTTGAACGATTTCAAAATTGACCTGCACCGTTTTTGTTCCTTCTTGAGTGGCCTTGGATGTGGCAACAACTGAGCTTTGAATATCTCCTAATAAGATATTAATTTTATCGGCACTTTGGCGAGAGCGATCGGCGAGTTTGCGAATTTCTGTAGCAATCACGGAAAACCCTTTTCCGCGATCGCCGGCACGAACTGCCTCCACTGCGGCATTGAGGGCTAACATATTGGTTTGATCCGCCAAACTCCCCACTAGGGAGGCGATCGTCCCAATCTGACGCGCACCTTCGTGGAGATGGTCAATTTGGAGGGCGATCGCTTCTACATTCTCTTTGAGGGTGGTCATTCCCTCCAGGGTGCGATCGACTGATCGCGTTCCTCCCGTGGCGATCGTTTGCGCTTCTTGAACCCCAAAATTCGCCGTCGCACAGGCATCGGCAACTTGTCGCGAAGATGCCTTTAATTCATTCATTTGCTGTAACGCCTCCTCGACTGCCTCCCGTTGACGTTGTTCGGTTTGCAATGCAGCAGTTTTTGCCTGTAATAAAACCGATTTTTCCTGGATTTGTTGTTCCAACTCATCGGTTTGCACGATCGCTTTATCCGTCAGAGGACGAAGCAAGATCACCATTCCTCCCGTTCCCAACAGCGTCAAAAGGGCAATGGCCATCCCGGTATCGAAAATCTGTTTCTGTACAGGTTGATAGAGTTCCTGACGATCCATTTTCACCGCTAATCCCCAATTGGCAATGGCGATCGGATTAAAAGCAATTACTTCAGGAATAGTGCTCGTGCTGTCAGATTGCATCATTCCCGCTTCTCCCGCTACCGACCTTTCAATAGCATTTTCCACCGTCCTAGAGATGCGATTATCGTTATTTCTGTGTTCAAAAAAAAGTTCGACTCTGCCATCGGTAACCCTTCCTAAAATAATCTCCCCCGTTGCTCCCAACCCTGAATGATTTTGAACGATTCGTTCTAATCGAGGGACTTTGAACAACACCAAATCTCTACCGAGCACTTGGGCAGTCTCGTTGTTGATCAGCGTTCCTACAATTAAATAGGAAATTCCGGCGATCTCGACTGGACCTATAAACACCGATTGGTTCCCTGCCGATGGCATGATTTGCCAAAATTCCTCGGGAATCGCTAATCCAATCTGAGTCACGGGTTGCCCATTTCTATCGAAGCGGATGATCCCTTCAATCTCCTCTGATTGATTGAGGGCATCGTTTAAAATATCGGTCGAAACCCGGACTAATTCATTTCGTTGAACTTGCCCTTGATTAAACGCCGCTAACTGATTCCGCGCCCGGGTGCGACTGGCAATCTGGCCGCCAATATCCTGAGTTCTTAAGAGGAATTCTTCGATCGCCAGGGTGCGAGTTTGGGCCGCAAATTCCAAATTGCGTTCCTCTGCTTGTTTGAGTCGTTGCGACAGGGGCATAATACTGGCGATCGCCACACTTGCACCAATCGCTATTGCTCCCAAGGCCGAATAAATCAGCAATCTGCTCTGTAACTGCAAAGCAGAGTTTTGCTGGACTGGATCAGTCTTCGCCATTGTCACCCCCTGCTCTAAGTTCTCTGCGAAGTAGATGGACATCAGTAACTTAACTCCCACCGAACTGTAGAAAAAGCTCTCATTCCCACCTTAGCGGTAATACCCGCATTTTTGTGAAGGATCACAAGTCGGATTCAGGATGCTGCCCTAATTCTCGGTGTTTTTCTCCCCTATTTTATCATCAAAAATTTAGTTTTTTGGGGTGCGGAATTAATCGATAAATCGGGTCACTCCCTCTAGGATAAGCATCTTAATCCACAATCCGTGCTATCCCAGAACCCCAATTTACGCCAAATGTTAAAGGGGCCGGGGAGGGCAATCCCCAGACCCCTTTGTAAAATATATGCGTTAGTTCAGTAAATTTAACCCGATTGACTAAATCGGTCCGTGTAAACACCTGTTTTTTGGGTAAATCTTCAGGATAATTAAAACATGACAGGGGACGGACCTTGGTTATTTGAGTTGGAATCTCTGCTTTTAATAGCCAGACTTTCCCCGGGGACTTTTGCTGGATGAGGTTTTTAAAACCGACAAGCTGACTCAGGAATAATCGGGCATACTTTCTGACGAATCGGATTCCTTCGCGCTTCTATTTGCGTTAAATTGGGGAGCGGCTGTAATGGACTCAAGTCGGAAATCTCATTGCTGCTTAAGTTAACTTCAGTTAAACGATTCAGAGTAGATAGAGGGGTAATGTCCGAGATTTGATTGACACTGAGGAACAGGATGGTTAAGTTGGTTAAAGTCTCCAAAGAAGTGATATCAGAGATTTGATTTCCACTTAAAAATAAAATCTGTAAATTCGTAAGAGAACTGAGGGGACTGAGATTAGAGAGGGCATTGCTACTCAAAAACAGTTCCGATAGGTTGGTCAGGGAAGTTAGGGGAGTACCATCGGCAATTTGATTAAAGTCTAAAGACAGTCTCCTTAATTGCTGTAATGACCTTAATGAATTGATGTCTGAAATTTGATTCCGTCCTAGAAATAGGGTGTCCAGTTGGGTTAAAGACTGCAAGGGGGTGAGGTCTGTAATCCGATTGTCATACAAATCCAGGGTTAACAACTGGGTTAAGGACGAAAGCGGACGCAGATCAGAAATTTGATTGTCACTTAAATAAAGATAAGTGAGTTGGGTCAGGGAGGCAAGGGGGCTAATATCGGAGATTTGATTGCGACTGAGGTAGAGCAATGTGAGTTGTGTCAGGGAGGCAATGGGTCTGAGATCGGAGATTTGGCGATTACTAAAGGGGAGGACTTGCCGTCGAGAAAGAATGGAGGAGGCCCGATCGCACTCGGAGGTTCCCGCTTCTGCTAATAAAGCATCTACGGTTTTTTGGGGTTCTGGCGTCAGAGTGTCTCGATTCTCACACCACTGGGAAAAGGTTGTATAGTTTTCTAAGCGGTTGGATTGAGCAACTGCCGGAAATCTTCCCGCTATGACTCCAGTCAGGGAAAGCAAAAGCACGAGGGCGATCGCACCGGGAACGGCCCTTCCCTGCCCCGATTTCCCTGGGTATTCTCCGTTTTGATGTTTCGGGTCAGAACAGGAACTCAAACGGTTAGGGCGGGGCATTCTCGCCTCCCCACAGGCGATCGCTACTCTTGATGCCGATCGCGTGAATTTCATCGGAATCGATCCGGTAGATAAACTTAGTTTGAGCATCTTTCTCTCCCAATGTATTAGATAAGCATTTATCGCTCAGAACTTCCGCATTACCTCGCTCAAGAGGTCTTTTTCATCATAGAAACGGCTCATCTCGGGTGACATCCCCCTCAAGAAGGTCAGTCCTCTCTATTTAGATGAAAAAGAGAACTCTTCAGTTGCCGATCGCCCCCGCTGTTTTCCCCGGATTTAAGAGAGGCAGTCACCCCCTTGATCCAGGGGTGACGACAACTGCCTTCGTCCCTCCTCACCGGCTTTTCGAGTATTTTGGCTCATGGAGAGAGAGTCGGGGGGCCTTTGGGGTGCAATCGGGGCGATCGCCTGAATCGCCTGGGGAGGGACAACATTTAAGTGACCTTACAATAGTTTTCTTCGGTTAAAAAATGATTAAGATTTATAACTGTAAAAATGGGTGATGGGATTGAGGGGTGAGATACCTCACTCTATAATTTAGTTTTTGCTGAACAAAACCACCCTTTTAATCAAGTTTTAAAGGGGTAAGTCCAGTTAAATATGAAGAGCCACCCGTGATTCTACGCAGGCCCACTTAGAGAATCATCAACCATACAGGGCAAGGCTTATTTTATTTTTTCGATAAAATTTAATCCAGTCTGCCGGAATTTATGTAAAAGATTAGGGAAATTTACTGAAGCGCCAAAACCTTCCCCAAATTAGGATAAAAGAGGATAAAATTTTACCCCCGAAATTAAACGAAAATCTGACAAAAACTTCCCCTTTGTAAGGAACATTTCAAATGGCGATGAGTCCTAAATTTTTGAGAATGATATTTTTATGAATAATCCGGAGTAGATTGTGATTACTCTGAACTTGGTGCATCCTACGCAAACCGCCCCCTCCCAAAGCTGGGACTTTCAGGACGAAGACGTGATTCGGATTGGGCGATCGCCAGATAATCACGTCGTTCTCTATAGTGCAGTGGTCTCCCGCCACCATGTCGAACTACATCGGATTGGCTGCAACTGGAAAATCGTCAACTTAGGGACTAATGGTACTTATGTGAACGATAGCCCGATTATCCAATCCCCCCTGATTGATGGGATGATCCTGCGCCTAGCACGTTCCGGTCCCCAAATTCAAATCCAAAAAAAAGCCCGAGAATTTGAAAATGTGCGAAAGCATCGCCAGGGATTGATGGCGGGGTAACTCCCCATCAATCCCGCTGAATTCAAAGGTCAACTCCCGGCGATCGCCTGTCGAATTTCCAATGCGGTGGCAGGGGCAAGAAGCACACCGTTACGATAATGTCCAGTAGCCAATAACACATTCTCAAATCCCGCTAAGGGACCGATAATGGGCGCGGGTTGTCCTTCCGGACGGGGGCGCAATCCGGACCAAGTTCTCACAATCTCCCCAAGGGCTAAATCGGGACACAATGCGATCGCCCGTTCCAACACTTGCTTAAGCAAAGCTGGATCTCCCTCCATCGGGTCGCCTTCCCCGGTAAATTCTACCGTAGCCCCCACCCAATAATCCGTAACAGGGTAATCACCGCCTTGACTGGGGACAATATGAACATCATCCCCGGTAATCACAGGTTGGAACTCGCCATTTCCCATCGGATTCGGCAACCGCAGTTGTAGTGCTTGTCCCAAAACCGGGCGAATCTCTACGGGCGACTCCAGTCCAGCAGTCAGCGGTGTGGAACCCAATCCGGCCGCCATTACCAGCCAATCTACCTCAAGATTGCCCTGAGTTGTTTCTAGGCGATCGCACCGTTTCCCCGCCTCCGTTTCCAGATAATTAATCCATTCAACCCTCTCCCCAAATCTAAACCTCACCCCGTTCCCTTGGGCTCCCGTGACTAAAGCGCGAGTCAAGACAACCGGATCAACCTGTCCATCTTGGGGAGAATGAACCGCCCCCACAATTTCCATCGTTCCCAATTGCGGATAGCGTCGCCTCACTTCCTGGGGTTCTAAAAGGTTGAGTTGCCAGCCTTGAGTTCTACGAGTGGCTGCCAGTTTCTCCCATTGTGCCATATCTTCCCCGGGAAAACAGAGCATGAGAATCCCTTGCCGGTTAAAGGAAATGGGCGCAACGGCCTCTAATTCAGGAATCAGGCTGTGATAGCGCAAAATACTTTGTTCCCGTAACCGCCACAATCGGCCTTTGACTTTATGGCTGATAATTCCCATCAGTACCCCTAAAGCCGCTTGGGTCGAACCTTGGGCCGGTTCATGGCAGTCAATTACGGTAATTTCTAAATTTGGGACTAAGCTCAGTTCATAGGCGATCGCCGCCCCTACAACACCGCATCCAATGATCGCAACCCGGGCCATATTTTAACTCTCAACCTCTCCCCTGGCTTCAGAAAAAGGGGATCAAAATAACAAATCAAGATAGGGTGAAAAATGGCAAAATTTCCCATTCCCACCCTATCGTTCATAATTTAACCGCAGTCAATTTATCCCTTGGGAATCAGACTCAAGAAGGCGTCAAAATCTTTAATCGCTTCTGCGTAGTTCTGGACGGCCAGAGAATAGTTACCTGCATCCGCTGCCGCATCGATCGTCTCGAAATGGACAAATAAATCTTGAGCCGTTTGACTCGCAGTTTTTTGGGCTTTGCCGCTGAGATTGCGGGAAACGTAGCCGATATCGCGACGTAAGGCACCCAGAGGTCCGTGAATAAATGTCCCCACATTCACCCAATCCCGATTGACGATGAACTGTTCGAGTTCATCCATGCGATCGCGCAGTTTCAGCACATTTCCTTCATACTGCTTGACGATTTCTAACTGAGTGGGCGAGTAGGCAGGGGGTTTGGCCGCTTGCGGCGAACCGCAGCTGACCAAACATACCATCACCAAAGCCAAAATAGAAGCGAGAATTGAACGATAACGTCTCATAGCCAGTTTTTTGCCTTGCACTAAAATGATCTTCACCAAAATATATCAAGATTGGGTACGGCGATCGAGGGGTGATGATTCTGTGAACCCTGTGCGATCGCCCCAAAGTCCATATCCCCGGTTAAACTTCCCGACGCCGAAAAAAGGGAATCAGGGCCTGGGTGACTTCTTCGGACCAATGTTCTTGGGGATAATGTCCCGCTTCTGCCAATTTCACCAATTCTGCATTATTAATAGAACCGGCGAAGGTTTCTCCTTGAGTTAGGGGCAACCACGGATCCTCGATCCCCCACAAAATGAGAGTGGGTTTGTCCCACTGGGGAAACCCTTCGGCAATTTCTGCCATTGCCTGCTTCAGTTTGAGATTGCGGATCGTCCACATCAGCGATCGCCCTGCGGCAGAACTTTTCAGAAACGGGCGACGGTAGATATCCAAGTCGGCGTCAGAGATGGTATATTTGCTTCCCGCTTCCAGGGTGCGATCGACCAGCAAGGGGTCCTGGGTCATCATTTCCCCCATCAACGGCAACCCCAGTTGCTGCATCTTCCAAGGCAGTTGGGAATCCGGTGTTACTGGCGCGTTAAGCACCGCTAAGCGCAGGACTTTATCCGGATGTCTCAGGGCAAATTGTAACCCCACAGACCCTAAAAATCCTTGGACAACTAGATAGCAGCGATCGATCTCCAGAGTGGTCAGAAAATTATCGAGGGCAGCAACAAAAGCATCAGGAGTATAGGCAAATTTGCTTTTTTCCGGTTTCCCCGATAACCCAAACCCAATCCAATCCGGGGCAACTGAACGGAATCCCTCCTGTGCGAGTCCGGGCATGACTTCCGTCCAGCAAAAGCTGAGGGAGGGCAACCCATGCAGCAACACCACCGGGGGTTTGTCTGTTTCTTTTGCAGGCTGTTGCTCCAGATAATACCATTCCACGCCAGCGACTTCGACGCGCTTTTCTTCTAGTCCCACAATCCTATTTTCTCAACCTGAATGAATGTTATGAGTTTACTCCCCCAGGGACAAGGGAGCAAGGGTTCTGCCAAGTACAGAAAACAACCCGACCCTGGGCAAGATTACCCAGTGATAGGTCTGAGCCCATTTCTATCGCCTTTAAACCAGGTTCAATTCTTTTAAAGCCGGTAAAAAGTTAGCATTTTCATGACTGGACCGACTTAATTTAATTAAAGCAAACCGCTCGATCGGTTCTAATTTAGCCCATTGTTCTAACGTTAAAGTCATTTCAAACTGTTGGGCTTTATCTTGCACCCCATCGGGTATTTCTGCCTCATTCATCCAAGGGGGGTTCTCCTCTACCGCTAAATCTTTGGCCGATTCCCCAGTCCGTTCTAAAACTAACCCTTGCAAAAATTCCCGATACTGGGTAATTTCTTCGGGACTCTGACAAGGGTTCTGGATCAGAGATTCTCGGTCCTCTTGGTTAAACCGATTCCATTGATCCAGTTTGAGTTTAATGCCACAAGTATCTAATTTTAATCGAACTTGCATGGGAATACAATGGAGAGATTCGACAAAATCTGCTTCAAATTTAAAAAACCGAGTCATCAGCCTTACCTTTTGGATCTAAGAGGAATTTGTTGGGTCTTATAAAATGTATAGCGCATCTCAATATGGGTTAGAAACCGGGTTTCTTAAAAAAATCCCTACGATTAGCAACAAATCTAGGCTAGAAACCTGGTTTCTGGTACCTTGGACCTATCTATTTGAATTGTTCCAGATTTTGTGTAGATTGGGGATTATTTTAATCGACTTGAGTCTAACCCTCTCCTGTTGCCTCTAAAAAAAAGGGGGCATTTGCCCCCTTTTTTTTCAAGTAACTCGCAACTGAACCTAGAAGTTCATTTCGGCTGCTTGTACTTTTTCGACCTGCTTTTTCTTCAGGACGAGCATAATTTGAGACAGAGTAACGATCGCAAAGAAAGCCAGCAATCCTTTAATCCGACCGGAACTTTGTAGGACAATTTCTCCATCCACCTGACCGAAACCACCGACATTGGGGTTATTGGTCAGAACTTGCGCCGCAGTCACTTCGTCACCTTGCGAGACGATTAACTCAGGACCGGCGGGAATGCTATCAACCACGGTCGATCCATCGGCCGCTTGAATGGTGACTTCATAACCACCACCTTCAACTTTGGCAATTTGGGAAATGGTGCCAGCAGCCGAAGCATTGAAGACTGTATTATTGCTCTTATCCCCAGTTGGATAAACCTGTCCGCGTCCCCGGTTACCACCGACATGAACGGGGTATTTACCATAATGGATCTTTTTATCGGTTTCGGGATTCGGAGATAGCACTGGGAAGACAATTTCTTGATATTGTTCGCCGGGTAAGGGGCCAACAATCAACACATTATCTTGACCTTCGCTATATGGTTGGAAGTAAAGACCTCCGATTTTTTCCTGCATTTCTTCAGGAATGCGATCGGCCGGTGCAATTTTGAACCCTTCGGGCAACATGATCACAGCGCCGACATTCAGCGGTCCGCGATCGCCACTGCCGAGCACTTGTTGCACGCTGGTATCATAAGGAATTTTCACCACCGCTTCAAACACCGTATCCGGCAGCACGGCTTGAGGCAATTCCACCTGGGTGTGTTTTTCAGCCAGATGGCAGTTGGCGCAAACGATCCGACCCGTTGCTTCCCGGGGGGTTTCTGGAGCCGTTTGTTGCGCCCAAAACGGATAGGCGGCTGCCGACTGAGGTACGGCGATGTCAGAAGCAAGGAAAAGGGCGAGAGTTGCCACAGCCAACAGCACGCCTTTGGCTAAAGTGCGTCCACTCTGCCGCAGGATCCGCGACAAGGAAGTATGTTTCATCGGGAAAGAGAAGAGGTAAGCTAAACAGTCAAACAATGAGAAATTGAAATATATTGCATTCAGCGGCTTTTGGTCGGCCAAAGCGCTTATGACCACCAGGGGTTTTCCCCGGTACGGAAGTCAGTTTCGGTCCAAGGCGTAAAGACGACTTTATCATCGACTTCGGTGGCATGAGCCAAAGCCAGAGACAGAGGCGCAGGGCCGCGAACCACTTTACCCTCACTGTTGTACTGGGAACCGTGGCAGGGACACATAAATTTGTTTTCGCTGGCGTTCCAGGGGACGACGCAGCCGAGGTGAGTACAAACGGCGTTAATCCCGTATTCGGTCAGGGTCTTGTCTTGATCCACCACCAGGTAGGTGGGGTCACCCTTGAGACCTTGGGCCAACACGCGATCGCCGGGATTGTGACTCCCTAAAAACTGGCTCACGCTGACATCATTGCCCAGGGCATCTTTAGCGGTAACGCCACCCCCTGCTGCGCCACTCGACGGAGGGATAAAATACTTGACCACCGGATACAAGGCTCCCAGTGCCGTCCCCGTGACTGCACCGAAAGTCAGTAAGTTCATAAATTGGCGACGCCCCATGCTGGGGACATCAGGATTTCCAGAAGCTTGAGCCATGACCTATCTTGCTACGTCTGTGTTAAGTTGTATGTCTTAGCCGCTCATTTAAGGGCTAAAATTGGTGAACCCTAGTTTAAACAATTCCTCATATCGAGTCTGTCACTACCGGGGCAAGGCAGGGACAATCCCCAGGGAAATGCTGAATCTCCAGCCTTTCTCAACAGATTATTACATTCTTTGACACTTCGATCGCATTTTTGCATTTCGCTGTCAATTTTTGTAACAAACTGTAAAGATTCAGATTTTACGGACTCTCTCTATGACTGGACAGGACTTACACCAGCTCTTGCTTTCTAAGTGGGGCCGCTCTTACGATATCCAAGTGCGGCGCACTCAGGGGAAGATTTTCATCCTGATTATGTGGAAATACCTCGAACAAGCCTCTTTCCCGATGAATGAGTCGGAATATCTGGCTCATTTGGATGTGGTTGCCAGTTATCTCAATGCCTGGGGTGGCATTGAACAGGTGCAGCTTTACCTGGCAACCACCCGCGAACGTCCCCGCTTAGGCAAGGCAGTTAGCATTCCCCTTGATTTGGGCGATCGCGCTTCAGAATGGATGCTCGAAAATTTCTAAATTGCCAATTCTCTTGAGCGCTTTCCTGATGCTTCACTGGGGCGATCGCTAGACTCATTCCTGACTCTTTAACCAATTGACAACTTGCAATATTCCCCGAAAAACTAGAGAAAGGGAACCTCTAGTCCCCAGGGATCAGCGGCTTACCTTTGAATTTAGCCGGATCATCCGCTTTTGAGTTAAGAAACTCCGGTGTGACGTCACATTCATCCGACAAAAAGAACAAGGTTAAAAGAGCGAATCACCTCAAGCGCTAATGGAATGGTAATCCTTAATTTGACTGGAAAGCGCGGGTAGTTTTGGGAGGGTTACGGTAAAAGTTGTCCCCTCTCCCACGGTACTTTCCAACCAAATTTTACCCCCGAGTAAATCCACCGATCGCTTAACAATTGCCAATCCCAACCCACTCCCGGCATTCGCTGCCACATTTTTTGCCCGATGAAACAGGGTAAACAAATTCGCCCGATCTTCCGGGGGAATCCCGATTCCCCTGTCCTTGATGCGGAAAATGATTTCCCCTTCATTAAAGGTAAAATCACAATAAATAGAACTGCCTTGGGGAGAATACTTCACCGCATTCACCAGCAAGTTCAAAATAATTTGTCGGAGTAAGGTGGGATCAGTCATCAGCGGTTCAGAATCTCCGGTGGTTGTCAAAATCATGCGATGAGTCACATCGGTTAATTTTTCCACATCCTGCCAGACATCTTCGCATAAACTGGCAAAATAGACTGGAACCGATTGAATATGTAGTCCGCCACACTCAGCCTTCCCTAATGTCAAGAATCCTTCGATGATATTAGAAGTGTGTTTAACAGTTTCATCAATTTTTTGAAAATACTTGAGCCGTTGCTCGGGTGTCATTTTTTGACTGTGGAGTTTGAGCAAATCGTTCGCCGCCGCAATCACCGTTAAAGAACCGCGTAATTCATGAGATAGCATCGACACAAAGTTAGGCGTGAGGGGAGTTTGTAAGGTTTCTGGTTCCGAATCCGGCAGAGAACTTAAGCGATCGCGCAGGGGTTCTTCCATCGGTTCAACGATCCCCTGATAGCCAATTACCTGACCTTTGCGATCGCGCATAATCCGAATCGTATCTCGCACCCAGGCAATACTCCCATCTTGACGATAGATCCGAGACTCAAAATTTTCCACATCTCGCTGAGTGCGTAACACTTGCATTAATTGTTCATACCGTCTCTGTTCCACATACAGTTTATTCCCCATATTTTTAACCCCAGCCATCAGTTCTGTCCCCGACTCATACCCATAGATGCGAGCTAAAGTTCGATTAGCCCTTAAATAGCTGCCCGTCGGAGTAATCTGAAAAATGCCCACCGCAGCCGTATCCAGAAAGCTGGAATACTTGAGAACAATTGGCTGGAAATCGGGACATGGAGAATCAGGCAAATCGAACGCAAGAATTTTCATCATGATAGGTGAAAGCTTTGGTATAAAACGATACGCAGCTCTATTTTTAGGGGTCGGCAATCAATCGGCAATCAATCGTCGATCACCACCTGAATTAAAACCGAAGGAGATGGTTAGCGTCCGTGCTGAGTGGGTTTCCATCCGGATGGGAGTATTATAGGAGCGAACGGATATTTCACAACGTATTCAGCATTACAAAGTCTTAAATTGATCATCAAAAAAATTGATGGAAATCACACTTGCCTTTCTCAACCTCCCGAAATCATAAATCGAACCAAGGGCTTTCAGGCTTAACATCAGTTGGATACTGTCATAACTCACAACTACCCCATTTGGCAAGCACTTGGACCGATTACAGCGATCGTTCACTTTATTTGTGCCATCCGGCGAATGACCAGAATCCTGATTGAGAAAGGGTTAACCCATTTAAAATCTCAAATTTAAAATCTCAAATTTAAAATCGTAGCTACGATGAGGTCAATGCAAGGGGCGCTAATTTTGCCTTGGCACTTTATCCTAGACCCCCTAGGAGGCCGCATCCTGACCGACTAAGAGTTTAAAACTCTCTACTTTAAACTCTCAACTCTAAAATTTTACAACAGATGGAGCCTAGACTGGGGACATTTATGTTGCTCTTGCACTTGATCCCCGATCGCGCTGATGGCCAGAATCCAGACTTATCAAAGGTCTGTCACCGTAACCGCTCAACGCTAAAATTGTATGTATGACAGATAGCACAAACGCGATCGCCCATCTGGACCCCTCTGCCCACCGGCGATCGCGCTACCACTGAACCAAAACCGCTTATTTTCCCATTGCCTTCACTAATCCCACTCCCCCAAAATATAGAGTCAGAACTGCACCGGCAAATAAACTTTGAGTCAGGGGATCAGTAGAGGGGGTTAAAATCGCCCCTAAAACGGCAGCCCCCAGCACCACATAACGCCAACCCGCCAGCATTTTTGTAGAAGAGACAATTCCCAGCAGACCCAGCAGCGCCTGGATCACCGGGATTTGAAACGCTAATCCCGTGCTAAATAATAGCAGCAGCACAAACTCAAAATATCGATCAATCGACCACATTTGCTCGACCACCCCGGCCCCATAGCTGACGAAGAAATTTAGGGCCGCAGGAATCAAAGCGATATAGGCAAAGACTAAACCCACACCAAACAGCAGGGTTGATCCCAAAACAATCGGACCAATAATCCGACGTTCCCGTAGGGACAGTCCCGGGAGAACAAACTGGATAATTTGGTAGAGCACAAATGGACTCGCCACGACCAATCCGCTATAACCCGCCACCTTGACTGAGACAAAGAAAAATTCTCCCGGTGCCAGTTGCAGAAATTTGGCCCCTTGTGCTGGGACCTCTAATAAGTGGACAATTGGTTTGACAAAAATGAAGCACCCCACCATCCCGGATACTACCCCAATCAGGGAATAGAAGATTCGCATCCGCAGTTCTTCGAGGTGATCGAAGATGGACATCTCCACCTCATCTGGGAAGTGGTTGAGAGGGTCATCCTCAGTGGGTTGAAGGTTCCCGGGGTTGTAAAGTTGGGGGGGGTCTTGCTGGGTCACGGTCTCCAGGTTTGAACTTGGGGTCATGAGTCAGTTGCTTCAGAGGTTTCGTTTTCTATTTTAGTGGGAAGCGTCCGGTGGTCGGCATCTTTTCCCCACAGAGATCCTCCAACCGCCTCAAATCTCCTGAGTTAGAACTGGGCGAATGCCTGGGATAGACTTTTAAATAGACTTTGTTCCCAATGGATGCCATAGTCAGAAGCATCAGATGCCTGGGGTCCAACGACCGGGTTTGAGAAATCCCGTTCGCGAGTGTTCGATGGAGGGTCGGGTCACGACTCCAGCTCATTTGGAAAGCAATTATTTTTTTGTGAGGATTTGCCCCAACCCTGCATTTTTTCATCCCCTACAGGGTGATTAATCTGTATAATCCTATAAATGGGTCGGAATAAAGATAGCACATTGGGGGCGGGTTCAGACCCGGTTTAACCCAATCTAAGAATAGGATTTGATTGGGGTTCAGGGTCTGGCGATCGCCCTAGGAAAAAGCAGGGTTTTACTCCATTTTCTGGGCAAAAAAGCCTCAATTTTACCCAGGAAATGGGACTCTCAACGCTGTACTGACGGCCTCGGCATTGTTGCCGATGGATTTTATCTCACCACCATAAAATAGAGCGCACCCCGGAGAATTTCCATCCCCCATTCAGAATCTTTTTAGCCAGAGAAGACGTCTACAGGAAAAACAGGACTTTTCTTTTGTGAATTTGCACTCTTGTCTGTCATTTATATTAACTGGGGAATCGCGTCAGGGGTTGTTGATTAACACCGAGACCGATCGCCCAAGCGGGATAGAGGGACTTCAAGAAGGGCGATGTCATAATGAGGAAGGATTAATGATTGACGTATAACAATGATGGGAGAACTTTGCAATGTTTCAACTTAAATATAAATCACCGCGATCGCTTCCCCTTGCAGCAATCCGAGGGGTCAGTGCATCCCTGGGATTAACCTTGCTGCTGGGTACAAGTGGTGCAGTTTTAGCCCAGGAGTTCCCGACCCCGAATAACGTGCGAGTTCCGCCCAATTCGCCCACAGAAACTGGGGATACCAATCCGGGGGATACCCCCACCGCCAGCAATGCAAGGTTTACCTGTCAAGTCGTGGATGGACAGTACACCGTGATGTACGCCCCTCAAAGTCAACCGGGACAGGTTTATGAATGGGCAAAACCCAGTACCTTGGGCGGGGGTTGGACCGAAGACCGACGCTGTAACGAAATTGCCCGTCGCTTAGAGTTTTACCGGGAAGACGGGATGCAAGAACTGGCGATCGGCTCAGAAAATGGGTATGACACCATTTGTGTGACCACCGAGAAGAATCCGACCTGTCAGATTGTGCTGACGGTGCCCCCGGGAGAGAACCCCCAACTGATTCGCGATCGCGTCTTTGAAAACTTGACCGTTGCCGATAGCGGTCGTCAAACCGAAGCCGTGAATGCCCTCGTGGATAACGGCCAAGGTGGGAACCTATTGGAGACCCTAGAGGATGTTTTCGGGATGCCCATTCCCGGCAGCAACACCCAAACTCAAGTCCAGCCCGGAAGTATCGATTTACGGCCTTTCCTAGACCCAATGGATGGGGGGACGGGTCTGCAACTTAGAGAAAACAGCAGCAACGAATCCAGTCATCAGCTCAACCCTGAGAATTTTCGCTAAAACTGGGGGATGGGGTGAGGGAGAAGGTTAAACCCTGGAGAGTTGATTCTCCCCCTCCCCCTAAATCCTGAGTTTCCTCTCCTACACAAGAGCAGTATAGAAACCCGGGTTTTAACCGATACTGTAGGGGTCCCCTTCCTTTCATGCTGAACCGAAGCCCTAGTAACTTGGGGATTGCCAATAGCGGTCTTCGGCTGGAATAGTTGGGTCGGCGTAGGAGTCGGCGGATGGGTCGGCGTATGAGTCGGCGGATGGGTCGGCGTAGGGGTCGGCGTAGGAGTCGGCGTAGGGGTCGGCGTAGGAGTCGGCTGATGGGTCCGTCGGAGTCCACTCTCTATACTCCTCGGTGACCGGAGGTTCGCTAGGGTACTCATCCGCAGCAGGGGGTTCAACCGAATCCTCGGAATAATAAGAGTCCCCTGGGGAAGACTCCTCCACCGAGGGCGCGGGATTCTGGAGATTTTGTTTCGCCAGCCAATCCCTGCCGATCTGAATGGTGATATCCGATCGCAAACTGCCGGTACTTTCCACCCGGACCTCACCCAGGCCCAGGGCCTGTTGAATGGCTTGGGCGCTTTCCATGTCACCATTTTGGGCAACAATCCGCGTCACCGCTAACGGTTGGTTCCAGGGACTGGAAACAAAAACATTCCAATACCCTTTTTCCGAGAGGCTATTTCGCAAGCGATCCACCCCATCCCAGTCATCCGTGCTATCTTGAATGGCGACCCGGACATAAGCCGGATCAACGGAATCATAATGCCTACCATGAAGGTCGCGATCCAAATGTTCGGCGATCATCGCATCCAGGCGTTCATAGTTGGGTAACCAGTAACTGGCTTCATATTCCTCGGGAGCGCTGAAATCTCCTGGCACCATTAACATTTGCACATTAGAAGATTCCGTTTGAGCCGCAAAACCCGCAAGCGCAGCAATTTCCTCAATCGTTAAGTTCGTATCAATGAATTCTTGAACCACCGAGAGGATTTTCGGTAATCGGGTGATGGTATTGATATTCAGGGTTTGATCCATCAGCGATCGCATCATCATTTGCTGACGCTGGATCCGACCGATATCCCCTAACTGATCGTAGCGAAACCGGAGAAATTGTAGCGCCTCTTTGCCCCCGAGATACTGCTCTCCCTGCTTGAGGTTGATGTACAGACGTTGGCTATCATCCTGGTATTTCATATCCACCGGGACATACATCTTGACCCCGCCGAGGGCATCCACTAATTTTTCGACCCCTTGAACATTGATGCGAATATAACGGTCAATGCGAACGCCACCGAGGAGTTCATTAACCGCCTTAGCGCTCAGAGCAGGACCGCCAAAATAGTTGGCATCATTAATTTTGCGGACGCCATATCCTTCGACTAAAGTGCGGGTATCTCTCGGGATAGAAAGAACCGTCAACTTATTGGCTTCAGGGTCAAAGCGGACCAATAGCATGACATCCGAGAGACCATCCAGGGAATTAACTGGGGCATGGTATCCTAATTCGGGAACCTTCTCGTCTTTAAGGTCAGAAGTTAAAACGCTAGTACCGATGATTAAAATGTTAACTGAGCGAGTGAGCTCAGGCAATTTAAGATTGGTCCGCGCCAGATCACTATTAGAAAATATAGCTGCATCTTCAGCACTCAGTCGGCTTTGCATTAAGGGGGTACTCGACAAAGACACGGCAAGCAAGGCTCCTGCTGTTGCCGAGAGCATTGCCACACCACTTAAGCCAAAACACAGCCAAAGCCAACGTCCCCGATTATCTTTATTGAGCTTGTTACTCCGGGGTTTAGCGGTAGGTTCCGCCATCGGGCGTTGCTTGGATACGTTCTGATTTGGCACGGGCTTCCTCACACACTCAACAATATATCGATCAAATCGGACGAGCATCCTCACGCTCAATTAGGCAAACGGCTGTGCAGGTGTTTAACACCCCGTACCGTTGATAGGTTGATTGGCTATTTCCTATTCCCTGGGATTGGGGGGGTCACTATCTAGCCCGTCATTCGCCGTTGTCGGCTGCTCAACCTTAAGTTAGCTTGAGGCTTGGCGATCGCTGGAAACGACCCTCCCACGACAGGTCTAGGATAAATGCTTGCCAACAATCTCCTCAGCAACCTGTGATACCCCCGGTAATCGCAGTGGCCGACGTTGCCACAGACGAACCATCAGCCAAATATTTACCACAAAATAGCCCGAGGTTAACACACTACTCATTAATAACAGGGGAATGGTGAGTAATTCCGAACTTCTTGCGCCGGTTTCCAAGAAAATATATCCGAGTAGCCACCCAAAGGCTAGGGTAATGGCTAGACGAGAGGCCGCTTTTTGTTGGCGGCTACCTTGGTGACGATATAACGTCCATAAGGCAGGGAAAAAGCCGAGGATGGGGAGGAAGTAGAAAAAGAGTCCTAAATGGGCAAGGTCTTTGTTTTCTAAGTCTTCCGGAGTCAGGGCCGGGGGAGGACTGTTCAAGTCCTCTTCAGCCCAACTGGATGCAGCAAAACGAGAGCGAACGCGGCGATCGCTCTCGTCCAGGATTTTAGAAGACTGGCGTTTGGGGCCAGTCGGGGAATTAGGCGGAAACTTGGTCATAACCGGAGAGTTTTAGCCATCAACGTGATAGGCATCAGTTTAAGCGGTTTTAAGGAGTCGGGGTAGTCCACCAAGCCAAACTGTAAGGTTGGGTGGATTCATTGACTTGATCGCGAAAATACACCCGGATTTTATAACGGCCTGTTTGGGGAATCGGGTGATAAATATGTTCGGTACTGTCTACCTTGCTAACTGAGGACCAGACACTCTTGCGAACATCAGTTTCATCCGCAGGCATCAGATAGAGTTCCAGGTTATTCAAACCGCGATCGCGAAAGCCTTCCCCAATATCATATTTCTCATTATTATTCCCATCAACCAGATCAACCCAACGATTCCAGGTTAGAGAAATGGACACGAACCGGCCCGCCTCTATGGGTTGGTCTAGGACATACTCCTGATAACTATTCGCCTCAACCTCGCGATAATCCCAACCGATTCCCGGTAGGGCATTTCCCGGACCCCACTGACCGGCACTAAACTGTTGGTAGGCTCGGTAAGCATTGAGATGGCCCGTTCCCAGGTCTCCATCCAGGGGAATTTCTTGACTGCTATAAGCGTCCGAATCTAACCAGGTGCGGTTCTGGTTGGCAAAAACCGTGCGAGTCATTTTCAAATGCTGACCATTGCCCGGGTCTTCGATTTTTTCCGCCGAGTTCATTAAAACGGCTTTCATCACCTCATGGCGGCGAGCATCGAGGGTCCATTGGGGAGTGTTGGCTTGTTGATGAAGTTGGCGATCGCCATATTCTTGCAACAGGGCCACCGTTGCCGTCACATGAGGGGCCGCAAAACTGGTGCCACTGGTCCGGGTGACTTCACCATCTAAGCTCAATAAATCCAAGTTACTCCCTGGAGCCACTAAGCTAATAGCGCGGCGGTTATCCACATTTCCTTCTAACCCCACCAACCGACTGGTAATGCCACTAAAGGCACTGCCAATATTCGCCAAGTCTACTTTGGCAAACTTGCCCTCATAGAGTGTCGTAAACGCCACATTGATCCCGTTATAGTTATCCGTGGGAATAGGAATGCCCCCGCGTCCTTGATTTCCCGCCACCACATGAACCACATTATGGACCCGGGCTGACCAATCCAAACATTGAGTCAGCAGGGCGTTCCCATCTAAAACCGCATTAGGACGAGGATCCTGGGCTAGGGATTCCCCAAAACTGTAGTTAATTGCCCTCACATCTCCGCTATTTTGTTCAGCCAGATTTTGAGCCGCTAAACATTCTTCCGGTTGTCCACTGCGCCGCAACAAGCCAATCCCAGCCGCATAGAGGGTGGCATTTGGGGCCACCCCAGGAAATGCCTTATCCGAACTAATCATCACCGAGGCAACGTGCTCGGCGTGTTGTTCAGCCGGTTTCATTTGGGGATCATCTGTGGGGCTGGTTTTAGCTGGTGCATCCTGCATGAAAACCTGCTGAATGGGGATTTCCCGATGCCGGTTCGCTTGTTTGTCAAGGCCAAATTTTCGCGGGCGGCCAATGTCCACTTGACCGATCGCAATTTTTCTCCCCGTTAAGTTATAGGGCGCATCTTGCAGCCGACGGGCATCGATGCCGATTTCACCAATTGAAGTGGGAAGGGCGACGGCTGGAATTCCAATAAAAGCCATACTCACACCGCCGACGAGTCCGCTTAACCCTGTTCTAAGTTTTAAGCGCTTCACTGTTCCGGCTCCACACACCAACCAATTATTAGGGAGTTTCTTCATATTTTGTTAAACTGAATACGACTTGACGGACGGATGAAATATTTGTTAGCCATGACCCAAACGCAATCAAACAAACCTATTGTCGTTGCTCCCTCCATCCTATCAGCAGATTTTAGTCGTCTGGGAGAGGAAGTACAGGCCATCGATCGCGCCGGGGCAGATTGGATCCATGTTGATGTCATGGATGGTCGGTTTGTCCCTAATATTACGATTGGCCCTCTTGTGGTCAAAGCCCTTCGTCCTGTGACATCCAAACCATTGGATGTGCATTTGATGATTGTTGAACCAGAACGGTATGTTGAGGATTTTGCCAAAGCTGGGGCCGATATTATTTCGGTTCATGCGGAACACAATGCCTCCCCTCACCTCCACCGGACCCTCGGTCAGATTAAAGAACTCGGCAAACAAGCCGGGGTGGTACTCAATCCTTCCACGCCGTTGGAGTTGATTGAATACGTTCTGGATCTGTGCGATTTGGTCTTAATCATGAGCGTTAACCCCGGTTTCGGCGGTCAAAGTTTTATCCCCGGTGTGGTCCCCAAAATCCGGAAGCTGCGCCAGATGTGCGATGAGCGCGGTTTAGACCCCTGGATTGAAGTTGATGGCGGCCTCAAAGGGAACAATTCCTGGCAAGTCATTGAAGCCGGTGCGAATGCGATTGTTGCCGGTTCTGCCGTCTTTGGTGCTCCGGACTATCAAAAGGCGATCGAGGAGATTCGCCACAGCCAGCGTCCAGCATTGGAAGCCCAACCGTTGGCAGCGGTGTAGTGATAGCAGCGGATTGATTCTAATCCGGACCTCTGCGGGAAGCGAAACGACGCCATCGAATCGCTTCCTTTATTTTTGAGCAATTTTTTGAGCAATTTTTGACGGGAATGCACTGGGATGGTGCTTGATCGCTGATTCTTTTGACTCCCGCGAGGTCTTACCCATCACCTCCATCAAGATTTTGACAAAAAATTTCCAATTTTGACCGGAGGCACAGGTCGTTACAGGATGCTCTGTCCTTTTGGGGATGAAGTGGTTGATTTGAGGATTGGCAGTTGCCATCGCCTGGGGGAATTCCGGAGTTCCCTGTGGCGATCGCCTTCCATTGCAAACCCGGTGTCAGACCTCTCTTCCTTAAAAAGGGTTGGGGATCTAAAATAGAAGAGGAGGTGTTTGAATCGGGGTAATCTGTCCCGTGATGCACCGGAGTTCGGCCTAGGTATTGACAATGGCCGAAGCGATGATTCACTCCCCTTGTATGATGATTAATCCTTCCGTTGCTCGCCACCGGCTGACCCGAAATCTATCCTTTGAAGCATGAGAGTGAGTCTCTATCAATTGGACAATTCTGGGGTACTCTATTTCGCCAAAATGGAAATGTGATTCTCTTGGATTAACCACCCGAATGATTTTAACGGGCCTATAGGAGTGAACGGCCTCACCGATCCTCGGGCAGGAGCTACCGAGGTGAGTGGCCGGAAAATCTGCTTAAAAAAATGATAAAATTAAAATCAATTCAGAGTGCGGAAATTCCGACTAACAAACCAATGGAAAACCCGGGGATACATCAGCGAGAAAATACTAGAGATTGCCCAACTCTTGCACCCTTGATTAGGAACCTCAATGAAGGGAATCGGTCAGTTCCTATAAACAGCGAAGAAGACTACTGGATAATTAGGGATGACCGAATGGGAAATCTCTCCCGGGGCAGAAATACCTTAAACTCCCATGTCGAGGCATGATCGCTCCCCACGCTAAACTAAAAGACGTTGCTGCAAATATGGACGCGCAGGTAAGGCTCCTGCCCAGAGCGCGGGCTAGCTAACTCAGAGGGCGGAATATGTTCAGGAAATACAAGCGCTCCCATCTGCTGAATTATGGTGTTGCCCCGGGATCGGTGGCGATCGCACTGGTGCTGACTCAACTGCTATTCCCACTGATTCAACTGACTCCCTCCATCCTGTTTTTTGCAGCGGTGGCAGTGACGGCTGGATATGGCGGAATGGGTCCCGGGTTATTTGCCACCCTGCTCTCGGTGGCGACGATTGACCATTTTTTTAAAAACTCCCCGTTTACCTGGAGCATCGAATGGGGAGATCTGATATGGGTGGCGGTATTAAGTTTGGTCACGGTTCTGATTCATTCCCTCAAAGAGTCTAAACGTGCCGCTGTACAGGAATTACAAAAAAAACAAGAATTTTTGCAGGTGATGACGGATTCATTACCTGTGGCAATTTCTTATGTAGATGCCTTAGAACTCTATCGTTTCAACAATCAACGCTACGAAGACTGGTTTGGACATTCGCGGGATTCCGTGGGAGGGAAGCACCTCAAGGAGATTCTGGGAGAGGGTGCTTATCAAGTGATTCGGCCTTATGTCAAGGTGGCATTATCCGGACAGTCAGTGACTTATGAAACCAAAATTCCCTATCAAGAGGGAGGGTCCCGTTATATTCGTGCCACCTACGTTCCCGACTGGGGTCACCGCCAACAGGTGAAAGGATTTATTGCCTTTATTGAAGATATTACCCAACAACGGAAGGCGGAAGATAGTCTGCGTGAGTCCCAACAACGGAGTCAATTAGCTTTAGATGCGGCTCAAATGGGGACTTGGGAATGGAACCTCAAAACGGGCAAGGTGAAGCGATCGGCGATGGTGGCGCGGATTTTTGGCAGCGACCAGGGCAGCTTTGATGGCACTTATGAAGCGTTTGTGCAAGGGATTTATCCCGAAGACCGCCCCAGTTTCGAGCAGGCGGTTCAAGAGGCGATCGCCAATCATGCTGATTATCAAATCGAATTTAGAATTCCTAGAGGCCATCTGGGGATCCGTTGGGTGTTATGTAAGGGTCAAGTCTTGCTGGATCAGGATGGCAAGCCCCAGCGGGCCCTCGGGGTCTGCATGGATGTGACGGAAAGTCGCTATGCCTCGGAAGCCCTCCGGGTGAGTGAAGAACGATTTCGGCACATCTATGAGTCGAATTTGATTGGATTGGTGTTTGGCGATCGCAATGGCAATATTAGCGAAGCCAACAATGCGTTTCTAAATATTGTCGGGTACACCCCGGATGATTTGCGATCGCGTCGGGTGATTTGGCAGAATCTCAACCCCTTTAATCGCAGCGATGATGAGGACATGACTGTGGGTCTGGTGGCAGGGGTGGCGACCCCCACAGAAACTGAATTAATTCGCAAAGATGGTCGTCGCGTCCCGGTTTTGATGGGCCAAGTGCCGCTCCAAGACTACACCAATATGGGGATCAGCTTTGTTCTGGACCTGAGCGAACGCAAACAAGCTCAAGCGGCTTTAAGCGAAAGTGAAGAACGTCTGCGCCTCGCTTTGGAAGCGGCCCACATGGGAATGTGGGATTGGGATATCGCTACGGGCAAAATTGCCCAGTCTGATATTGTCGATCGCTTGTTGGGGTTGGAAGTCGGTAGCTTTGGCGGGACCTACAATAGCTTAATCAAAATCGTTCATCCCGATGATCGGGTGCGATTCAATGCTCATGCGATCGCTACGATGGAACGCGGTCAAGATTTTAATGTGGAATTCCGAGTGGTGAAACCCGATGGCACCGTTGCCTGGGTCGCTAGTATTGGCAAACGACTCCCGGATAAGGCCAAAAATGGCGATCGCTTGATCGGGGTCTGCATGGACATCACCGAACGCAAGCAAATCGAACAGGAACTCTACCGTCGGGAACAGGAATTTAAGGCTTTAGCCGAAAATGCCCCGGATATCATCGCTAGGATGGATTCCGAAGGGCGCTATCAGTATGTCAATCAGGCGATCGAACAAGTGACTGGCATCTCTCAGACCGCCTTTATCGGCAAAACTTTTTCTGAGTTGGGATTCCCCGAGGAAATTGATGCTTTGTGGAAACAAAGCGTCAGCGAGGTGCTCGCCACGGCACAAGAGGGGATTGTCGAGGGCTATTTACCCACCCCGAAGGGAACGCGATACTATCAATCTCGGTTGGTTCCAGAACAGGCGATCGATGGGTCCCTGGACCATGCGATCTGCATCAGTCGCGATATCACGGACCTCAAACAAACCCAAGAAGCGTTACGGGAAACCAATCAAACCCTCAAAGCCCTGATTCAAGCTTGCCCCTTGGCGGTAATGGTCTTGGATCCGACTGGGAACGTCAAAATGTGGAACCGCAGCGCTGAGAAGATTTTGGGCTGGACTGAAGCCGAAGCGATCGGGTGTCAATTCCCAGGCATTCCCTCAGAAAAACGAGAGGAATTGCAAGAGAATATCTCCGCGACCCTAGCGGGAAATCCCTTAATGGGCGCGGAAACTCGTCGTTTGACTAAAGTGGGCAGGGAAATAGATGTAGCCATCTGGACAGCACCCTTGCGCGATGCCAAGGGAAATGTCACCTACCTCTCAATCTTGGCCGATATCAGCGATCGCAAGCAAGCGGAAGAAGCTCTGCGCGAGAGTGAGGAACGCTTCCGCACCTTGGTCAACTCGATGGATGATATCGTATTCACGTTGGATCATCAGGGTCGGCATACGGCGATTTTTGGCCGATGGTTCGAGCGTACCCAGATCCTGCCCGAAGACTTTCTCGGCAAAAGCGCAGGGGATCTCTTTGGTCCGCAAGCGGCAGAGATTCATAACAATGCGAATCAAAAAGCCCTCACCGGGGAGAGCGTGATCTATGAATGGAGTTTCCAGACCGATGCTGGGACTCAATACTGTCAAACTTCTCTCTCTCCTCTGCGCGATCGCCAGGGGAGAGTCACGGGAATTGTCGGTGTGGGACGGGATATCACCGAACGGCAGCAAGCGGAACAACGGCAATATTTCCTGGCGGAAGTCTCTTCAGTTCTGGCTTCCTCTCTGGATTACCCCACCACGCTCAAGAGTTTGGCGAATCTGGTGGTGCCGACGATCGCCGATTACTGCGTGATTTATATTGTGGAGGATGCCGGACAAATCGCGGGATTGGCAATGGCTCATACGGATCCGGGGAAGGAGGCGCTGTTGCGTCAGATGGAACAGTATTATCCTCTGGACTTAAATCATGACGATGGAATTGTCCAAGTTGTCTCCTCGGGTAAGCCGATCCTGATTCCGGAATTGACCGATGAAATGCGAGTGGCAGCAGCTCGGGATCCTGAACATCTCAGACTGATGCGGGAACTAGGCTGTGTCTCCTGCACCATTGTCCCGCTGGTGGCTCGGGGTCGGACTTTGGGTGCGATTAGCTTTAATATCGCTTCGCTCGGGCGTCGGTACAAACCCGATGACCTGATGTTGGCGGAGGAGTTGGCGCGGCGCGCGGGGTTTGCCATTGATAATGCGCGGTTATATCGTGAGTCCCAGGAAGCTAACCGGATGAAGGACGAATTTTTGGCGATCGTCTCTCACGAGTTGCGAACGCCGTTGAATGCGATGTTGGGTTGGGCGCAGTTACTCCGCACGCGCAAGTTTGATGAGGCGACGACAGAGCGAGCATTGGAGACGATTGAGCGCAATGCCAGGGTGCAAACCCAGTTGATTGAGGATTTACTCGATGTTTCCCGGATTTTGCGGGGGAAAGTGGCGCTGAGTTTGGAGCCGGTGGATTTGAGTGTGGCGATCGCCACGGCGATTGAGTCTTTGCGTCCGAGTGCTGAGGCAAAGCAGATCCAGCTGATTCAAACGGTCAAAAAATCGGTGGGGGTGGTTTCTGGGGATATTAATCGGATTCAGCAAGTGGTGTGGAATTTGCTCTCGAATGCGATTAAGTTTACCCCAAGTGAGGGACGAGTTGAGGTGCTCTTGAGGCGATCGCGCAATTTTGCCATTCTGGAAGTGGCGGACACGGGAATGGGGATCGCACCGGAGTTTTTGCCCTTTGTGTTTGAGCGGTTCCGTCAAGCGGATAGTACGACGACGCGCTCTTACGGGGGGTTGGGTTTAGGGTTGGCGATCGTCCGTCATTTGTTGGAAATGCATGGGGGCAGTATTCGCGCTTACAGTGAGGGCATCGGCAAGGGCGCAACTTTTACGGTGACTCTACCTCTGTTACAACGCATTCAGGGGAACGAAACAGTGGGGGATGTTTCTGAGCTGATTTTGGACCATTCGGACCCCACGGATGATGATGTTCCCTTAGCGGGGTTGCGCGTGCTGGTGGTGGAGGATGAACCGGATACCCTGGAGTTTTTGATTGCTACCCTGGAAATGGCTGGGGCGATCGTTCGGGGTGTTTCATCGGCAACGCAGGCATTAGCGGCGATCAAGTCAGAAAAACCGGATGTTTTGGTGAGCGATATTGGAATGCCGGAATTGGATGGCTATTCTTTGATCCAACAAGTGAGAAGTCAAGAGTCCGATTCTGAGCGGGTTCTTCCCGCATTGGCACTCACCGCTTATGCCCGGGATAGCGATCGGGCTCGCGCTCTGAATGCTGGCTTTCACCAGCATATCTCTAAACCGATTCAACCCGCTCGTCTGATTACAGTGGTCAAAAATTTGGCCAGTAAGGGATAAAGCCGGTCCCACAGAGGGGCGGATTTAAACCTTACCCTGATCAGGAAAAGCCGCCCACCCCCGTGAAGGGTCTGACAGCGGATTTCGCTTTCCTGCCCTAGGTTGAGAGGGGTTAAAATCTGATAGGTCGTTACACCTAACAGAGTCCTGGATGGGTGCGGCTATACCGCCAAAGCCCTTGGGTCTAATCCTCAACCCGGTCTGTGATCGACGAATTTGTATGACACTCTTCTCATGGTAGTGCTGATTTGATGATACCCCAGTTTCGTAAAGCCTTGCAAATCTTCGGGGCGATCGCTGTAATTCTCGCCGTTACAGTGACCTCCCTGACTTTATATTGGGTAACCGATTCTTGGCCACAACAATCGGGCCAGATTCTCTTACCCCAACTGCGCGATCGCGTTGAGGTGCGACGGGATGCCTATGGAATTCCCCATGTTTATGCCTCCAATGAGCATGATTTATTTCTAGCACAAGGCTACATTCATGCCCAAGACCGCTTTTGGCAAATGGATTTTTGGCGACATCTCGGTGCCGGTCGTCTTTCGGAACTCTTCGGTGAATCCCAACTGAAAACCGATCAGTTTTTACGCACCCTAGGATGGGCCAGGATTGCTCAACAAGAACTCCAAACCTTACCGGATAAATTTCTAGCTCCTTTAACCGCTTATACCGAAGGGGTAAATGCCTATCTCCAAGAACATCATGGCACTGATTTAAGTTTAGAATATGGCGTTTTAAAAGTAATGAATGCCAGCTATCAACCGGAACCTTGGCAACCGGAACATACCCTAACTTGGGCGAAGGTGATGGCTTGGGATTTAGGCACAAATCTGGATGAAGAAATCGAACGGGGTGTCTTACTCCAAACCTATTCTCCGGAACAGGTGGATGAGCTATTTCCCCCCTATTCTAATCAAGCCCCAGTGATTCTACCCGATTGGAAAATTGCCCAAGGGGACAGTGATTTAATCGGGAATCAGTTGGGCGAAATTCCATCAGGAGAAACCGCAGTTTCTATGGGGGCGATCGCCTCGCAACTTTCCCCAACTTTCAACTCAGTTTCTGAGCAACTATCCGCCCTGGCTAACCTCACCGGTCCCCGAGGCGGGGAAATCGGGTCTAACAGTTGGGTGGTTTCCGGTGCCAAAACCGCCACCGGCCAACCCTTGTTAGCCAATGACCCTCATTTAGGGGTACAAATGCCTTCCATTTGGTATGAAATGGGTCTGCATTGTACTTCAAAAACTCCAGATTGTCCCTATGATATCACCGGGTTCTCCTTCGCTGGCATGGTGGGAGTCATCATTGGTCACACCGATCGCATCGCCTGGGGATGTACCAATGTTGGGGCCGATACAATGGACCTTTATATCGAAAAAATTAATCCTGAAAATCCCAATCAGTATGAAGTGAATGGGAAATGGGTGGACATGGATCAGGTCACCGAAACCATTCAAATTGCCGGCGGAAAGACGCAATTTGAAACCGTTCGCTACACCCGACATGGCCCAATTATCTCAGAAGCTTATCCTAAGCTCAAACCCTTGCTGCTTCCAGACTTAGCCAGCAGTAACCCCAGCATTTATGCGATCGCTTTGCGCTGGACGGGTTTAGAACCGGCCCGTCTATTTACCGCTATTCTCCAACTGAATCAAGCCCAAAATTGGCAGGATTTCCGCAAGGCGGCCCAGGATTTTGATATCGCGGCCCAAAACCTCCTCTATGCCGATATTGACGGGAATATCGGCTATCAAATGCCCGGGAAAATTCCCATGAGAACCCAGAGTGATGGTCGCTATCCCGTACCCGGTTGGACCGATGAACAGGAATGGAAGGGTTATATTCCCTTTGAGAAACTCCCCTTTACCTTCAATCCTCCTTCCGGTTATATTGTCACGGCGAATAATGCAGTCGTTGATGAGAGTTATCCCTATCTGATTACCAAAGATTGGGACTATGGATTTCGCGCTCAACGGATTTTGGAACTGTTGAACAAGAAGGAAACAGGGTTTGATTTTGAATCCTTCCGAGAAATGCAAGGAGATAATTATAATCTCAATGCTCAAAAGTTAGTCCCGATTTTACTGAATCTGCCCTTCGAGGATTCCCACCTAGAAAAGATTCGAGATTTATTAAAAACTTGGGATTTGCAAATGGATAAGCAAAGCCCAGGCGCCGCTCTTTTTGAAACTTTTTGGAAGCAGTTATTATCCGCAACATTTCATGACAATTTCCTAGTAGATTTTTGGCCGAATGCCGGTCATCGATGGATAAAAGTAATTGCCGATTTAGTTGATGATCCGGAGAGTTTCTGGTGGGACAACGTGCTGACTCCAGAAGTAGAAAATCGCGATTTTATCTTTCAACAAGCCTTTGGCGAAGCGGTGGCCGAACTCGAAAAGCGCTTAGGGAAAAATCCCCAGGGTTGGGAATGGGGCGATTTGCATCGGGTGACTTTTAGAAATCAAAGTTTAGGTCAGTCGGGAATTGCTCCTATTGAGGCGATTTTTAATCGGGGTGGCGTACCGATATCCGGTGGGAATGCCATTGTGAATGCAACAGCCTGGAATGCTCGAAAATCCTTTGAGCCCACCTGGATTCCATCCATGCGGATGATTGTGAATTTGAGCGATTTGGATGCTTCTGTTGCTGTCACCTCCACGGGGCAATCTGGTCATGCTTTCCATCGTCATTATAGTGATTTGATACCCCTGTGGGGCAATCTGGACTATCATCCTCTGGTGAGCAGTCGTTCTGGGGTCGAATCGAATACGAGAGATACCCTAATTTTGCTTCCGAATTAGTGCAGTGGCAAGTTAGAACCCAGGGGCGATCGCCATCCGGGGAAAGGGTGACCCTCACCTCGGGGTTCAGTCCCTAGAGGAGATGGATTCTCCTCAACGTTTGATTTCAAGGGAGATCCATCTACTCTAAACCGCTCGCCTGGACATTCAACTAAATCGCTATTAATCAATTGATTGTTTGCTATCAAAGGGTTTTCTGGATTCTCAGATGGAGGGTGTTACACATCTTAAATTAGGTCAAAAATCTGCTAAAATTTAAAAGTCATTCCATCGCTTGTAGCCACTAACTTCTAAAAATCCGGGGTAGTCTGACCCCAACGGGAATGGGAAAAATGGGCAAAAAAGCCAGGAAAATTCTATCAAGGAGGTGCATAATTGACGGAAAAGATTTAATAAAACCCCCCCAGTTTTTCTACTCTATCCGCTCGCGGAGGGGAACCCCCGGCAACGGAATAGCCCCGACTACTGGCTGAATCTGGATAGAAGGCAAAAATCAAATTTAAAGTCTCCTTTTAATCTGAACAAGTTGACGGCATTTTCTCTAAAAATAGAGGGGTTTCTCAGCTCAGGAACTCTACTGCATATCTATTATTTTGCTCGCTCACAAAATTTGGACGCATTTTTAAAGAAGCAGCGAAAGCTTATGAAACGAGATAGCGCCGATGAATGGGAATTAAACTTATCGGGTCCAGATCCAGTGATCGTCTGGACCGGTCCTTGCCTAGTCTGCTCAGGATTGTTCCAAGTCAGGCTGATACCGGAGGCGATCGCCCTGACCCCAGTCGGGGGGTTAGGGTGGGGCTGTACTGTGGGGTTTGCAAGTTTTGCATTGCTTTATTGGGCGATCGCCCGCCACCGAAAATCACGCTTAACCGCCACAGGGCCACAGGCCGATCTCTTCCCGGAGCAGCAGGTCGCTCCATCCGTCCCCCGGGACAACTCTGAGATCCTTCATGACTCCCTGGATGGGGGAGAAGCGGATTATACTTTAACCATAGCACAGGAAGCAGCAAAACAGTCGTTTCGGAGTTGGCGGCCTAGGGCCGAAGAACCGACTCAACTCCAGCCATTGTTCCCGACAAGCAGCCCATCCGAAAAACCCGAACTCCAATTCTTGCAACTCCATATCCAGCGACTGCCCATCGCACATATTCTCTTGGATGCCGAAGGTCGCTTTCTGGGGTGGAACGCCGGGGCAGAACGAGTGTTTGGGTACAGTAGCCAAGAAGTGCTGGGCCAGACCTCGGATCTGATCGTCCCCCCCCAAACGCGATCGCAGGTTGCCCAACTGTTGCAGCGTCTCACCCAAGGAGACCTCAACGCCCATAGCATTAACGAAAACCTCACAAAGTCGGGCCAGACGATTGTCTGTGAATGGTATAATACCCCATTGTTTAACGACCCCGACCGATTTACCGGAATTCTCTCAATGGTGCAAGACATCACCGATCGCTGGCAGAGTGAGGTCACCCTGGAAGCGGTGAAAACCGAAATGAACACCCTCTTAAATGCCATTAATGAGGTGGTTTTGTTGTTTGATGCCCGAGGATGCTATCTAAAAATTCTGCCAAGTGATTCTCCTTTGCTACAACGTGCCGCCTCCCAACTCTTGGGCAAAACACTCCATGAGGTTTTTGAGTCCTTCTTAGCCGATCGCTTTTTAGACTACATCCAAAGAACAATCCGGGAACAAAAGGCCTTGGAGTTGGAGTATGAACTCATCCTGGGCGATCGTCCGGTAACATTTTCCGGCAAAGTGTCTCCCCTCAATAGCGAGCAGGTTCTGTGGGTGGCGCGGGATATCACCGATCGCAAGCATATCAAAGATCTCCTGCGGCGTTATGCCTTCGTCGATCCCTTGACGGGATTGGCGAACCGCTGTTCATTCGTCCGATGCCTAGGAATCGCCATGCAGGATGCTCACAACCAGTCCCGCGCCACCGCATCGGCATCCCCGGGGAAAGTGCGATCGCCGAAAGTCGCCGTCCTGTTACTGGATATCGACCGCTTCCGAATTGTCAAATATAGCCTAGGTCATTGGGTGGCCGATCGCCTGCTGATTGCCACCGCCCACCGCCTCCAGTCCTGTTTAAATCCCGGGGCGACCCTCGCTCGCATTGGGGGGGACGAGTTCGCCATTTTGCTAGATGATATCACCGCCCTGGCCGAGGTTACCCAGCTTGCCGATCGCATCCAATCCGCCATGCGGTTTCCCTTTTCCCTAGATGAACATGAAATTTTTTCCTCAGTGAGTATCGGAATTGCCCTCGATAACGGCGGGTATGAGCGTTCGGGGGAACTCCTGCGCGACGCCGATACCGCCCTTCATTACGCCAAACAGCAAGGTCAGGGCCAGTCTGTCTCCTTTGCCCAGGATATGCATGAAGGGGCGATCGCTCGGTTACAGTTGGAAACCGATCTGCAACGGGCGATCGCACATACCGTCCATCCCAACCCCCCAGACAGCCAGCCCTTTCAAGTGTACTATCAGCCTATCGTTTCCCTCGCGACGGGCCACATTGTCGGATTTGAAGCCCTTGTGCGCTGGCATCACCCGACTCGGGGTCTGGTCTCTCCCGGGGAATTTATCCCCGTCGCCGAGGAAACCGGACAGATTGGGGCGATCGACCGCTGGGTGCTATCCGAAGCCTGCCGTCAGCTAGGGTGGTGGCAACAGCGATATCCGGCAGCGGCAGATTTGACCATGAGCGTGAATGTTTCCGGGGTCAACTTTGGTCAAGTCGGTACCATTGAACGGATCGAGCAAACCCTACGGTCCAGCGGTATTTCTGGCCGCTATTTAAAGTTAGAAATTACCGAAAGTGTGATTCTCAAAAATACCGGGTCCGCCCTCGCACTTTTGGACCGGATTCAAGCCTTGGGAATTAATCTGTCTATTGATGATTTTGGAACAGGTTACTCTTCCTTGGCGCGGTTGCACGAATTGCCCCTCAATACTCTCAAAATTGACCGCAGTTTTGTCAGCCGGATGCGCGGATTAGATGAAAGTTGTGAAATCGTCCAGACCACCATTGCTTTAGCTCACACCCTCGGTTTGGATGCGATCGCCGAAGGAGTCGAAACCGCCCAACAGGTCGAGATTCTAAAAACCCTAGATTGTGATTACGCTCAAGGGTACTTTTTCTCTAAACCCGTAGACAGTGAAGCCGCTTTAAATCTAATTCTAGGTGAATGTCAGCTTTTTAAGAACGGATAACCTCGGACCCTCGCGGCAAAATTTTGACTTGAAGCGACCTGACCCGTTTAACTCCCCGATAATCCCACTCGGGTTTCTCCCTTCCCGGAGTCAGAGAATCGGCTATAATTTTGAAGAACTTAAGAAGCAATCACCGGGCGATTTTAGGTAGAATTAAATCATGCTAGAACTTCACTGTCACACGACCTATTCCGATGGTACCTTGACCCCGACTGAACTGGTGAAACAGGCATGGGCCGCAGGGGTCCGGGCCTTAGCGATTACGGACCATGATACCATGTCCGGATGGCCCGAAGCGATCGCCGCTGCGGAATCTGTAGCGCTCGAAATCGTGCCTGGGCTAGAACTGAGTACCGTGCATAACGGGCGATCGCTGCATATTTTAGGCTTTTATCCCGACCGGGAAAAATTACAACAGCCTTTAAACGAACGACTGCAAGGCCGAATTGACCGGGCACAACAAACCCTCGACAAATTAGCCGCCCTCGGCTATCCCGTGGAATTACCCCCCTCAAAAGGTGGCATGGCCCCCGGACGTCCCCATATCGCCGCTGCTTTACTCAAAGCCGGTTATATTAAAACCTGTCAAGAAGCCTTTGAACGATGGATTGGAGAAGACAAACCCGCCTACGTTCATTATGAAAAATTTTCTATTCAAGATGGGATTAATCTGTTGCGGAGTTGTGGTGCAGTTCCCGTCTGGGCGCATCCCTATTTGTTTCGCGGTGCACCTGTGGAAACGGTTTTAAAAGAAATGGTCGAAGCGGGTTTAATGGGTGTTGAAGTCTATCATCCTCATCATACCCCTAACCAAGTCCAGAAATTAGAAGAATTTTGTGCAGAATATGGGCTATTGATGACCGGAGGCAGTGACTATCATGGACCGAGTATTGATGGGAAACACTCCAGCCACCTCAATCAATTTAATTTGTCATTAGAGTTGCTGGAACCCATCAAAGCAGCCGCTCAACAGTTGCGCTAAATTAGGGGAAAGTTCTATGAAAATTACATCCTTAACCCATCTACCCCCCGAATCGGTTTCCCATAATCCAGAGATTCAAAAAAAAGTGATGCTCAAGGCGGGAGATCTGCCCCACCTCACCAATTTTTCCCAGGCTAAATTTGCACCGGGTCAAGTGGCGGAGGCCCATGCTCATGCTGATATGTGTGAGGTATTTTTTGTTTCCCAAGGGTCGGGATTAATTCGCGTTAATGGCACAGATTATCCCCTAGAGATGGGAACTTGCATTGCGATAGAACCAGGAGATGTTCATGAGGTGGTGAATAATAGTTCGCAGGATTTAATTTTAACTTATTTTGGCTTAAAAGTTGGATGAATTTAGAGTGATTCTGCGGGATTTAGAGTAGACCTCTTGCCAAATTCTCGCTCATCCCCCCTTGTTAAGGGGGGTTGGGGGGATCAATCCATTATTTTGCAAGAGGTCTAGGCACTCGCCGAGGCTAAGAGGGGGATTTTACAAAAATCTGCCAGGAGATTACTTATAGTCACCGCCTCAACCGGAGACTAAGTGAGGGTTGGGTCGGATAACACCGATCGCTGGGCCAATGGATGATGATCTCACGAAACCGATTTTTGGGAAAGATTGACCACGGGGGAGCAGACAGTGGAGCCACCGTAGCCCCGATCCTGCGATCGCCTCCCCCGTGAACCCGACGCCCACCGAGGGACCCGCACCCGACCCATCCCCAGAATCATGGTCATGGAGTGGGGAACATTGGATTGAGGAAAAACATCTATTAGAGATTGCCCGAAGCGATCGCCTGTTTGCGGTGGAACTGCTCACCGCCTGGATTGAGGATAGCAAACCGGATCTAAAAGATGCCAGTTAAGCTCTCATCCCGGGCGATGCCGTCACCCTCGGGTGTAAGGCACAGCCAACTCAAGGGGGAAGCGCCACCATTGCGGCGATCGCCATACCAAAACTAGCTGCTAACCTAGAAAAGCAAGCCAAAGATAGTAATTTTGAGGAGGCCGAGAAACGGGTGGGACAACTGAAAACAATTATAAACCCAATTGAGAAATGGGTGAGGGATTGGCCCGTCTAATCCCTTGTCAGCCCCAGGCGATCGCCTGGATAAAGATGCTCCATCCCACCCAAAATGAGGGCCGAAAATCAATTGAAATTTGAATAACCATCGGAAAAAATGTACAGTGAAGAAGGGTTAAGGCTTTGTTGTCGTTTGTCCTTTGTCTTTTGTCCTTTATCGTTTGTCTTTTGTCCAATTCTACCGCCACCTACTCATGTCAAAAATACTCGTTATAGATGATGATGGGGTAACTCGCTTACTCCTGAAACGGAACCTCCAAATGCAGGGATATGAGGTAACCTTGGCTAAAAATGGAGCCGAAGGACTGCGACTGGCGGAAGAACTGCATCCGGATTTAATCGTCTGCGACTGGATGATGCCCCTCGTGGATGGCGTGGAAGTCTGTCGCCGCATCAAAGCTCACCCCATCTTAGCCACCACCTTTTTTATCCTCCTCACCGTGCGCGGACAAGTCGATGATCGCATTCAAGGTCTGGATTCTGGGGCGGATGAATTTCTCTCCAAACCGATAGAAAGTGATGAATTACTGGCCCGAGTTCGTGCAGGATTGCGACTGCGCCAGTTAACCCAACAATTAAGCCAAGCCAATCAACAGTTATCGGCCCTAGTAGAAGTTCAACAACAGTTATTAAGTGCTGTAGATTCCACCCCGGAAGAAGCCAATACCTCCTATATCCAGTTGCTCGCCCCCCTCGGACAAGCGGCGCAAGCGAGTCGTGCTTATATGAGCGAACTCTATCAGGATCAGGCGGGAATCGAACCCCTGGTGTTATGCGAGTGGTGTGGAAAGGAACCCACGAGTAACCTGAGTCAACAGAAGTGCCCAGAATCTGAGGGTCTAATCCCGCCCAATCCCTTACCCTGGCGCTGGATTGAAAGCTTCAACAAAGGCGAAATTGTGGCGGGGAAAGTGAGCGATTTTCCCGCAGGGGAACGGGAGATATTGGAACAAGCGCACCTGGATTCCTTGTTGATGTTACCCCTCACCCTCAAGGATGAATTAGTAGGATTTATCGGCTTTGAGAATTGTGCGATCGCCGATCTGGATTCCCTGCTGCCGATTTTGCGGGCGGCAGCCGCAGCGATTTGCCTGCATCGCGATCGCACCGCTGCCTTACTCGCCCTTAGAGCCAGTGAAGCCCGCTATCGGGCGATTATAGAAGACCAAACTGAATTTATCTGTCGCTTTGCTCCTGACGGGACCGTTACCTTCGTCAATGATGCCTACTGTCGGTATCTAACCATGACCCGAGAGGAACTCATGGAAGGCTCTCTGATTCCCTTTCGGCCCCACTTCGAGCGCGATGTTGTTAACCAACCCGTGATCAATCGAGAAGAATGCGAAGTTTTACCCAATGGAGAAGTGCGATGGCATCACTGGACCGAACGCGCCGTCTTTTCCGAAGATGAACTCGTTGAATTTCAAGCCGTCGGGCGAGATATCACCGAACGTAAGCAAGCTGAAGAAGAGACCCTGAAAGCCTTGGCGAAAGAAAAAGAACTCAATCAGCTCAAAACTCACTTCGTATCAATGGTTTCCCATGAATTTCGTACCCCCCTGACCACTATTCTATCCTCCGCTGACTTGCTGGAATATTACCAAGAAGACTTTCCCGACTCCAAAGGCGATAAAAAGCTCCAAGCCATCCAACGGATTCAAAGTGTTTCCGTCACGATGACCCAAATGATTGATGATGTCCTGTTAATTGGTCACGCTGAATCAGGAAACCTGCAATGCAACCGCAATCCCTTAGACTTGGTTCAGTTTTGTCAGCAATTAGTCGAAGATATGCAATTTATTGATAATGGCTTACATGGGATTGAGTTAATCCTTTCTCAACCGAGTCTCTCCGCCTGTATGGATGAAAAATTACTGCGGCATATCCTGACAAATTTACTCTCAAATGCCCTCAAATATTCCCCAGCAGGGATGGCAGTTCAACTGGAACTGTGCGATCGCCAAAACCTGGCCATCTTTCACGTCAAAGATCGGGGAATCGGCATTCCCCCGGAAGACCTACCCCATCTCTTTGAGCCATTCCAACGCTGTCGGAACGTCGGTACAATTTCCGGCACCGGCATGGGACTAGCCATTGTCAAAAAATGTGTAGAAATTCATGGCGGAGAAATCTCCGTACAGAGTGAAGTGAGCGATGAAAAACGACCGGGCGGCACAACTTTAACCGTCATCTTACCTCGGTTTTCCCTGAATAACCTCACCCCTAACCTCAACGACCAGTTCTCAGAATCTGTCGAGGCAAAATTGCCGAAAAAGAAGCCTTAAACCCCGCCCTGACCCGTGACGCGCCCGCCACTTTTATGTCCCTTTAAACCGGGATTGTCTCCAACTTTAAGCTATGATATTCTGACCAATAGACGGGTCCAAAAATTATGATTAATTTCCCTCAATCTTATGGATAAAATTCTCGTCATAGATGATGATTCCGCCACGCGCTTACTCCTCAAACGCGACTTAAAATTAGAAGGCCATGAAGTCACCGTTGCCAAAGATGGGGAAGAAGGGGTAAAACTTGCCCTGGAAGTTCATCCGGCGTTAATTATTTGCGATTGGGTGATGCCTTATTTTGATGGTGTAGAAGTCTGTCGCATTGTCAAATCCAACCCCGAATTAGCCCAAACCTTTTTTATTTTACTCACCTCCAAAGTCGATTTAGAGGACCGTATTCAAGGACTCGATGCTGGGGCCGATGATTTTCTTTCCAAACCCGTCAATCCCGCCGAACTCTTAGCCCGGGTCAGGGCGGGACTCAGACTGTATCATTCCCAACAACAATTAAGCCAATCCAATCAACAACTCAGCCAAACCTTACGGGATTTACAACAAACCCAGGCTCAGTTGATTCAAAGCGAAAAGATGTCATCAATTGGTCAAATGGTGGCGGGAATTGCTCATGAAATTAACAATCCTGTAACTTTTATTGATGGCAATTTGAATCATGCGGCGAAATATATGGGAGAATTGGTTGAATTTATTCAACTTTTTCAACAACACTATCCCAATCCTTTGCCCGAGATTAAAGATGCAGCAGAGGAATTAGATTTAGAATTTTTAATGGTCGATTTTCCTTCCCTCGTAGAATCCATGAAACGAGGGGCCAAGCGGATTCGAGAAATCGTAGAATCCTTACGAACTTTTTCTCATCTGGATGAAGCGGAACTGAAGGATGTGGATCTGCATGAAGGGTTGGATAGTACGCTCTCTATTTTAAAAGGGCGTTTAGAAGGGATTGAAACCGAGATTAACTATGGAAAATTGCCTCGGGTGGAATGCTATCCTAGTGATATCAATCAAGTATTTTTTCACCTGATCAACAATGCGATCGATGCCGTGGGAAAACGCAACCAGCTACAAAAGTCCCCCAGCAATCAACCCGAATCCAACCCCGCACCCCCCCGGATTCGCATCTGTACCGAAACCCGCACCCCTTCCCATGCAGTGATTCGGATTTTCGATAATGGAATCGGCATTCCCAAAGAGACAGTCCCTAATATTTTTAACCCCTTTTTTACCACCAAAGATGTAGGTGCTGGGAAAGGTCTCGGTTTAAGCATTTCCTATCAAATCGTTGTGGATAAACACGGAGGAAAATTAGAAGTCCATTCCGAACCTGGTCAAGAAACAGAATTCGCAGTCATCATCCCCATCCACCCCACCAAAAAGTCATTTTAACTTCCTATCCTTCCTTTCCTTATTCGTAGTAACGACTTCACTCGTTATTTTCTCTTCTGTTTGTAGTAACGACTTCACTCGTTATCTTCTCATGTTCGTAGTAACGACTTCAGTCGTTATCTTCTCTTCTGTTCGTAGTAACGACTTCACTCGTTATCTTCTCTTCTGTTTGTAGTAAGGACTTCAGCCCTTTATGAGCCAAAATTAAAGCTAATGGTATTTCCTCCCTTCCCTAATCATTAAAAATCATCAATTAATTAAAAAAAATTTCACCCAAAAGCCTAAAGAGGTTATCCTTTCCTTTTTGATATAACAATGTTGTTCATTGAAGAGGATGGACGCAGTTCTGGTGCGATCGCCAGTGGGTCAGCGCAAATGAGCCAACGGGTTGACGATCGCCTCCGATTGGCTCGCATGGATCCCCAAACCCCTGATCGCGCGGCATAGGGACAAATAGCCCTCGATGAAATAGGGAAAGACCAGGGCGATCGTGCAGAAACCGGGGCGGGGCCTAAAAACCGGATTTCTTAATTTAATCTCGGTGTTCAGCAAAAGTTATCCAAGAAACCCGGTTTCTTTTCTTTCCCAAATTTTTAATATTTTTTTCCTAAAATTACTTTATAATCACTTCTGACCCCGAATAATCACCATCACAAATTAACTATGAAATCTAAAGCTGTTGCACTATTTCTGAGTCTTGGTCTAGCGACAACCGTGGCCGCCTGTGCCGGTCAGCCCGAAGCCGAACAAACGCCCCCAGCTCCTACCACTGAAGATGCTGGAGAAGAGGGCGGCGCTCCCACAGCCCCAGCTTCGACTACTCCCAATCCAGGCGCAACTGAAGATGGCGAAGATGGCGAAGATGGCGAAGATGGCGAAGAGAACCAAGACGGCCAAGAGAACCAAGGTGGTGAAGGTGGTGAATCTTAGTGCATTGCCCCTGTTGTTTCGTTTCGGAGCAACGATTGAACCATCTTAAGCATCATCTGATAATAACGATTTGATTTAGTCGGGGATTTTCCTAGTCTTGAATTAGATATCAGGGCTAGGGTATCCCTATCTAGGGTCTCAACTCCTTGAACCCGATAAAATCATCAATCTTTTTTAGCTAAATTTGGCCTTAATTCCATGATTTTATGTATTGAGCAAGTTCTCACCCCAGAACAGTTAGACGAGATTCATCGCATTCTAAAAGAGGGTGAATTTGTTGAAGGTAAACTTACGGCGGGTAGGTATGCGAAAACTGTTAAAGATAACTATCAATTGAAAGCAGATACAGAGGATGCCAAAAAAGTGAGAAAAATGGTGCATAATGCCCTCTTGCAAAATCCCCTCTTTAAAGCCTCCGTGCGTCCCCAAAAAATTCGGCCAATTTTGTTTAGTCGTTATGAACCGGGAATGTCTTATGGTTGGCATACCGATAATGCCATTATGGGCGATGGAGAATTGGTGCGATCGGATGTCTCCCTAACCCTATTTCTCAGCGACCCAGACACCTATGAAGGCGGTGAATTAGTCATCGATACCAGTATTGGTGAACAATCTTTTAAACTCCCGGCAGGCTCAATGATTGTTTATCCTTCTACTTTTCTCCATCAAGTTACCGAAGTAACCCAGGGGATTCGTTTCGCTGCGGTGACTTGGGTTCAAAGTCTGGTTCGCGATGTTCAACAACGGGAAATTCTCTTTGAACTTGATACGGTTAGAAAGTCAATCTTTGAGCAATATGGCAAAACCGTAGAATTCGATTTATTGTGCAAAACCCACGCAAATTTACTGCGCCAATGGGTGGAACTTTAACCCAAATTATCCCAATTACTGCGAAATTTAGCGGAGTGGGGCATACTCACCCTTTATTCCCTGTAAACGTAACCCCTTGCACAAAATAGCGATTAAAAAACGCATAAATCGCCAATGCGGGTAACGTAAATACCATTGAAGCGGCCATGATATAGTTCCAATAACTGATATATTGACCCTTAAACGTATTTAACCCCAACGGTAACGTAAACATATCCTGACTGGATACCACAATTAAGGGCATGAAAAAATTATTCCAGCTTCCCATAAAAATAAAAATCGCTTGAGCAGCTAGGGCCGGTTTTGCTAAAGGCATCACCACCTTCCAAAAGGTTTGCCATCGATTTAATCCATCTAATGCTGCCGCTTCTTCCAGTTCCTTCGGGAAATTTACAAAGAACTGACGCATCATAAAAATAAACGTCGCATTGACCATACTCGGGACAATTAACCCTTGGTAAGTATTCAACCAACCCAAGGATTTTAAAATTAGAAAGGTGGGAATCAACGTGATTTGTCCGGGAATCATTAACACCGCTAAAATCATCCCAAACACCAGCCGATTTCCTCGAAAGGGAATTCGGGCTAGGGCATAGCCTGCCATTGAATTAAAGACTATATTAAACCCCGTAACGCAAACGGCTACAAAGGCACTATTGAACAACCATCGCCCAAAGAGGCGTTCTCGGGTAAAGATGGATTGATAGTTTTCCAGGGTGAAATTCTGGGGGATAAAATTCATCCCTCCTTCCACAATTTCTGCTAAGGGTTTAAAGGATGCCGACATTGCCCAGGCAAAGGGAATAAAGGTGACGATCGCATACAAAATTAAGAATCCGTACAGCAGCGCTTTTAATCCAGAAATTCGCTTCATTCTCCGTGACTCTCCTGTGATGACGATTACTGAGGCATATCTTCTTTAAAGAGATACCGTTGTACCAGGGTAGCTAAGACGATCGCCGTTGCTAATAAAAGAGCTAAGGCAGCGGCATATCCCATCTCTAAACTCTTAAACGCATACTGATAAATCAACAACACCACCGTCAAGGTAGAATTATTGGGACCGCCAGACCCTCCCGAAAAAATATAGGATTGGTCAAAGAGTTGAAACGTGCCAATAATGCCCATGACAATGATAAAAAATGTCACAGGTTTGAGTAAAGGCAACGTAATATTCACAAAGCGATCGCAACCATTCGCCCCATCAATTTTGGCCGCTTCATAGAGAGACTCTGGAATATCCTGGAGGGCTGCCAAATAAATCACCATGAAAAAGGGAGCACTCGCCCAAATATTCATAATCATAATCGATTTCAGGGCAATATTTGGGTCCCCCAACCAATTGTAAGTCGGTAAACCGAACCCTTCTAAAAAATGATTCAGGAGCCCATCGGCATTGTAAATCCACATAAAAATCAGGGTTAACACCGCCGAAGAGGTAATCGTTGGCAGGAAAAACACCACCCGAAACCAATTTTTTCCGCGAATTTGGGCATTCAGAACCAAGGCTAACATCAAGGCAATGAACGTCTGAATCGGAACGACGATCGCCACATATTCAGCAGTATTTTTCAAGGCAATCCAAACCCGTCCATCATCTACCAATCGGGTAAAATTCCGCAGGTGGACAAACCGATAGCTCATTTCCCCTAAAATCTCAACTTTGTGAAACGAGAGGAAAATCGCATACAAAATCGGCAACCCCAAAAATACCCCTAAAATCATTAAAGCCGGGGCGATAAACAGATAACCGGATAGGGAAGGGGAAAAGCGAAAACTTCGAGTTTTTTTAGACCGAGAAGACGCTGGATTCAAAGAAGACACTGGCATAGACTTGAGTGGTATGCTGCTCATAATTTAGGGAGGTCTTTGGCTGAGGACCGGACGGCCTTAATTCCAGTGAATTAATACAAACTCGCTTTAATTTCCTGGTTGGCAGTCGCTTGGGCTTTTTTCATGGCCTCTGATAAAGATTGTTCCCCTAATAAAGCACTGAGAAACTGGTTGTTAAAATTTTGGGTAACGAGAGACAAATTTTCTCCCGCTTGCCAGAGGGTGGCGTAGTCGGCACCGGCGACAAAAGGCGCATAGAGGGGATTATTGAGATATCCCAATTCTGCCAGGACTGATTTGCGCGTGGGTAAAATTAATCCCCCACTGGCCCAAGCTTTCATGCCTTCTTTTCCGGTGAGATAAGAGATCAATTCCCAAGCTTCTGCTTTGTGGGTAGATTGTTTATTCATGACATAAGCAACGGTAAATGCCATTGTTCCTTTTTTGCCGTTAATTGTAGGGACGGGGGCAATGGCAAAAGAAATCCGAGGAAAGGTTTCTTGCAGGTAAGGAATGGCCCAATTGCCATCAAGAACCATTGCGGCTTTTCCCTGTCCAAACATTTCGCTGACATTACTTGCGCCGGTATCGGAGGGGATGCCTGCAGTGCGCGCTTGTTGATATTGTTCGATAACCGGGGCGAGTCCTTTTAAGGCTTTGGGTTGAGCAAATGCGGCGAAGCCTTTGCGATCGACAAATTGCCCGCCAAAGGCGCGAATTACAAAGGCTTGACGGGTTAATTCGGGAACCATGCCATAGCCATAGCGTTGAATTCTGCGATCGCGGTTGCGTCGCACGGTTAATTGTTCAGAATACTCCTGTAATTGCGCCCAAGTTTTGGGCGGTTCACTTAACCCCGCTTCCTGGAAAAATTCGGTATTGTAATAGAGCGCTAGGGTGGAGAAATCTTTGGGTAAACCGTAGATTTTGCCCTTATATTTAAAGGCATTCAGCATCGCCGGTTGAAAATCTTTGAGGTCAAATTCTGGGGTGATATAGCGATCGAGGGGTTCTAATACTCCGCGATGCATCAGTAACGGGGCTTCGAGGGTATCTAAATAAAAGATATCCGGCGCCGCATCCCCAATTAATCGGGTTTTGATGACATCAGAATACTGATCCGTGATGACTTCATACCGGACTTTAATATGGGGGTGGGTGGCTTCAAAATCCCGGAGTAGCTGTTCGAGAAGCTGTTTTTCTACGGGACTACTTTGCCACCCACTGAGGGTGAGCGTGGTGACATCTTCCCCCAGGGAACTGCCGCAGGCGGTGAGACTGAGAACCAGCAGCAGGACGATCGCCCACTGGCACAGAAGCCGATAAAGTTTTGACATAAATCCTGCTCTCGGGTAAAGCTGGGCCGTCCTGGATGTAATAGCCGATACTTTTTTATTATGCCCTTATGAATCAGAATTTAACCGGGGTTTTAACCAAAAACTTGCAAGGTTGTCAAGTATCTGGCGGAGGCTTTGGCTGCGCGGTTCCTGGAGGAATAGCAAGGGAACTAGGGCCAACAGTCGCAAGAGCGCAGAGAAGGCAAATAAGCCAACGAATCCGCCAAAAGCAGATTGAGTGGCGATAAATCCGCCTAGGGTGGTCCCGACTGCACCGGCTAATCCGCTAACGGCAGCGGCGATCGCAAAATAACTCGAAGGCTGTTTCGCCGGGGCGATTTCCATTTGGATATTACTGCCACAGAGATCCACGGCTGCCCAAGTTGCGCCACTAATCAGGTGTAACAGGGGCAATCCTATCCATAAGAGTATCCCTTGGGTTCCCGTTACCAGCCAGAGCACCGGGGTGATGGCGACGAGGATACCGACGAAGAGTAACAGGGGACGATTTCCCAGGCGATCGGCTAATTTTCCCCAAATTGGCAGCATCAGCAAGTTAGCACCGGCAGCGAGGCTGTTGTAGAGGGTTACCCAACTCACATCGATGTCTAAATCTTTGAGTAAATAAAGGTTGAAAAATGGGGCACTGAGGTTGACGGCAAACATCCATCCGCCAAAATACAGCAGAAACATCCGGAAATTTTTATCTTTTAAAAAACTGGGCAGGGCGATCGCTGATGTGGGGGGAGTCGGTTCATGATTGGGGAGACTTTCGCTATCACTGCCCCAAATTTGGGGGTTAACATCTGCCATCAAAAACTGGAAGCATAGGCTAATGATGCCAGCGGCGATCGCCACACACAAGATAATCCCATAGCCTTCAATGGTCCCCCCGTCCCATTGGGACACCATCACCCCTAATATTGGCATTGCCAGCAAATTGGTGAGATTAGCGGCACTGTTGCGAAAGCCAAAGTAACGCCCCCGGAGGCGATCGGGGACTAATGCTGCCATCCAACTCACCCAAGAGGGACTCCCGAAAGCCCCTAAAATATGGGTGAGGGCGACGATCGCCAAGGTTCCCAGAATCAGATGGTGAGCTTGCCTGGGATCCACGAGAAACCAGCCAATTCCCAGGAGTAAAAACAGCCACAGCAGACGGGAGATGCTGAAAATTGAGAGGGTGTACCAGTGACGACTCGTCGTGCGATCACCCAAATAGGCCCCCACGGGTTGCAGAAAATTCACCAGCATCGGGATCGCTGCCAGCAATCCGATTTCCACGTTACTTGCGCCGAGATCCAGCAAAAAATTACTCAGCAAGACCCCTCCGGTGGCGCAGGAGAAAAACGTGGCAAACACACCATCGAGGGTAGAAGCTTGTAAGCTGGTGCGAATCGCCGGTTTAGAGCGTTTCCCGTTGGGAAGAACTAGGGAATTCTCCGCAAGGTATTCGGAAAATAGAGGCTTTTTTAGAGGAAAGGCGATCGTCAGTTTACTCTGGGTCATAGCAGATTTAGGGAAATTTAATCTGTTGATGCAATCACTGAAATGGTTAGAGTCTAAAAAAAAATGGCCGGGAATGCCAATCCGACTAGAGAGGGAAATTTGCTCGGGGTTAGGGAGGTAGGAGGATTTTAGATTCAGAATTCCCCGGTAAAAGGACAAGAAACCGGGTTTCTGCCCAATTTTGCTGACCAGGCAAAAAATTGAAATAAGAAACCCGGTTTATAACTGCAATAATGCCATAAAAAAGGAGCGCTCAAACCATCGCTCCTTGACGTAAAATTTTGCTCAATTCCTACAGTTGACCGAGGCGATCGCCTACCACACTATCGCGCCGGACTTCATATTCTTCTGAAGACTCCGGGTCTAATTCCCAGCGTTCCTGATCTCGTTCTGACAATTCGTCGCGAACACCTAACTCTTGGCGATCGGCCTGTTCCACTCCCGCTGCTCTACCGATTTGATCTACAATATTTTGGTCCGGAGTCGGTGCCGTTCCCCCAACTGCTTCATCCCCAACATTCTGAGCTTCGGTCCATGCCGCATCCACATCCCCACCCGTTAATTCTGGACTGGTATGGGTGTATTGCTTCATCTTATTTTCCATGTTCCGACCTCCAATATTAGCGCCGGGGGGATTCGCTATTCCCGTTCCCAAAGATTCAGTCTCAGCTTGGGACAAATCTTCTACACTGCCCTCTTCTCGGGCCAGATTTCTCAGTTTTTCTTGTTTATTTTTAGTCATAATTATCCCTTTAATATCAGCAAAGCTTGGGAGATTTTTTCAGTACAAATCAATCTCCGCTAGTTTAGGAGTTAGGTTTTACCGTTATAAAACCCAAACTAACTTTTTCTGCTTTTGTAAAGCCTAGCTGATTTTCAAGGGTTTAACTTCTACCCCAGGGCATATTTTATTAACCCTTGAGCCGCATGAATTACTAAAATAACCGGATACTCCCTTCAATTAGCCATCAGGAAACTGCCAACAGGCAATATGCTCTATATCGTGACTGCCACAGGATTTACAAGAGACATCCGTAAAGGAATCAACCCATTCTTCCCCACAATTACGACAGTGGCAAAAAATATTGTGGCGGTTCGCTTCATTGAGTCGTAACTGCCAGTCCTTCAGTTCATCATCATTCAAGGGCCGAGGAATTTCTGTCATGGTTGTTATCCCCAATTCATCGGTTTAGTATTATACGCGATCGCTCACTAATTTTAAAAAGGTTTGATACACCGCTTCCACTTCTTGAAAATAGGTGGCTTCATCGGCAGATTGGGAGATAAAAAACAGATTAAAACAAGGCATCACACAATTTTCTGATTCTAGGGTATCCGGCGTTAGGACTACTTGCACGGGATTTTGGGCTAACCGAGTGTTGGTCAAATCTGCCACAGTTTTTAATTGTTCCAATAAGGAATGATACTCAGTCAAGTCCCGGGGAAGAATCCCCACATATCGAGGCCGCATTTGGGATTTGGAGGTGGACAAATGCCCTTGACAACTGGAATAAGTAATGCAATTTAGTTTAAGAATTAAAGCAATGGTTAAATCGCGAACACCGGGTTCAATGGATTTTTTAAACTTGCGATGATATTTAGACAAAATCGGGGAATCTGCACAAGCGGCAGTGCCATCGGTGTTGATATTGCCGAGGGGACTTTCCCGAAAGGTTTCGGCGGGGTTTTCTTCCACAAAGCGATCGTCCCAGGAGGCGATAAATTCTTGCAATCCACTAAAATAAGTCATCGGTTTAAGTTATTTTAATTAAAAAAATTAGAAAAAATGCTCTTACTCCTTCACCCTTGCCGGAATAATTGAAACTCGCTATATTAGAGCCAGGTATCAATAGATTAGACCATTGAGCCGCTATGACTTCTCCCTTTTCCCCCAATCATCGCTTTTTTCAATACCGTCTTGCTTTGTTCCTCAGTATAGCAATTCTCGTTCCCTTCGGTCTGTTTACAAAATTTTATCGCGGTCCGGGTCAATCCTGGCTGAATGATTCATTTGGCGGGATTCCCTACGAAATTTTTTGGATTCTGCTGGTGGTTTTGATTTGGCCAAAAGTGTCAGCAAAATGGGCAGCAATAGGCGTCTTAATTGCCACTTGCATTTTAGAATTTCTCCAACTTTGGCATCCCCCATTTTTACAAGTCATTCGCGCCACCCTGCCGGGACGATTGGTATTAGGGACCACCTTTATTTGGTCAGATTTTCCCTATTATTTTATCGGCTGCTTTTTAGGAGGGTTGTGGGTGAAAGCGCTTCAGCATTATACCCTCAGACATAAAATTAATAGCAGTTTAGAAGAATAAAGAAGCAATCCGGCTCACTCTGAAACTACAGGAACAGAAACCGGGTTTCTTGCCTTAATTTTTGGCAAGTTAACAGAAACTTGGTTAAGAAACCCGGTTTCTAATCTCTGCTGTGCCAATGCACTAGATTTAACCAAAGACGACAGTGCGATCGCCATAGACGAGGACTCGATTTTGCAAATGCAGACGAACCGCCCTTGCTAACACCATCCGTTCTAAATCTTTACCTTTCCTAATTAAATCGGTCACCTCATCTCGATGGCTGACCCGAACGACATCTTGCTCAATAATCGGTCCGGCATCAAGGTCCGCTGTGACATAATGTGCCGTAGCCCCAATAATTTTGACCCCCCGTTTATAGGCTTGATGATAAGGTTTTGCTCCAGCAAAAGCAGGCAAAAATGAATGGTGAATATTAATCACCGTGGGAAATTTTTGGACAAAATCTGCGGTTAATACCTGCATATATTTGGCCAAAACTACCACATCAATGTTATACTGTTTAAGCAATTCAAGTTGCTTGGCTTCCTGAGTAACTTTGTTGTCTTTTGTAATCGGAAAATAGTGGAAATCGGCCCCAAACTGTTGGGCAATCTCTTCAAGGTCCGGATGGTTGCTGATAATTAAAGGAATGGATGAATGAAATTCCTTTGCCTTCTGCCGCCACAGCAAATCGAGTAAGCAATGATCTTGCCGACTCACCCAAATGGAGAGACGCGGGATGGTGTCGGAAAAATGCAGTTGCCAATTGGCATCCAGGGGGTCTGCAATGGTTTCTTTGAAGGTAGAGGCGATCGCCTCCCGGGGTAAATCAAACCCATCCAGTTGCCATTCGATTCGGGTCAAAAATAATCCAGCGGCAAAATCTGTATGATGATCCGCATGAATAATATTCCCGTTATGGGAATAGATGAAATTGGCTATCGTTGCCACTAATCCCCGGCGATCGGGACAAGAAACGAGTAAGGTTGCAGTTGGACTGGTCATTCGTTAATACACTCTGAAGATTGGGGGAAGGTGAAATAGGATTGATGCATCATCAGCGGAGGGACCCCACCCTAACCCTCCCCTTGGCAAGGGGAGGGGACCGGAGTGGCGGAGGGACCCCACCCTAACCCTCCCCTTGCCAAGGGGAGGGGACCGGAGTGGCGGAGGGACCCCACCCTAGCCCTCCCCTTGCCAAGGGGAGGGGACCGGAGGTGGCGGAGGGACCCCACCCTAACCCTCCCCTTGCCAAGGGGAGGGGACCGGAGGTGGCGGGAGTTTTATTCGGGTTCTATGGGTTCTGGTTGTTGGGAAGGGTCGGGAATGGGGGGTGGTTGATTCTCTCCTTCTTGGGGTAAAGGTTCAGGAACGCTCTGATTTTGTTGGATACTTTGTTCGGGAGTTTGAATCCATTCTTCTAGGGGGCGATCGACTGCATTTTCTAAGTTCGTTGAGAGTAATAAAACCGATTGAGCAGTGAGGGTTCCTCGGCGGGGATCGACTTGGGCGTAAAGATTGCTGCCGGTAAAGTCACGATTACCCACAACCAGTTGATAAGTTTCTCCGGTTCTGAGGGTAATGTCAATGGTTGCCTGGGGGTTTTCTAATCCATAATCTCTAATTTGTTGGGGGGTGGCGCTCAAAACGCGATCGCTTTTTCCTCGGACTACTTCATTCAACAAGAAGGCAACATACGCTTCATTGGCAGGATAAGTCGCGGGAATAGAAGGTGTCGCAGGAGCCGGTTCTGTTGTTTCTGTGGGTTCCAGTGTTTCTGGTGTTTCTGGTGTTTCTGGTGTTTCTGGTGTTTGGGGAGGAATAGTTTCGACAGGAGTCGGTGTACTCTCAATGACTTCCATAATCCAAAGGGGTTCGCCCGGTTCTCTACTTTCTGCGATCGCCCCTCTTTGAAAGCGCAATGTTCTTTCCTCCGTCGTCAGCACAAAAGATTTTACCTGGTCTTCTTGAAAGGTAAAAATTTGCTTCTGATTTTCCTGGGCCGCTTCCTGGGATGGCACGACATTTACCTCATAAAAGTAAACCGCACCTGTGAAACTGACCGCCAGGAATAACAGCAGTAAAGTAGACCGTTGAAATTTCATCTTTTTTGTCGTTCGCTCTTTCGATCTAACGTCGTTTCCACCAGAACCCGGCAGCAGTCAGCAATCCAAATAAGGGCAAAAATCCCACAGCAGCCCACCCTAACTGTTGAGCTTGTTGTGGAGTCATCGAGATCCGACGATTCAAAACAGTTTTGGGCCGAATGGATAAGGTTTGCTCGTTTTGTTTGCTTAACCAGCTTACTGAATTGAGGAAAACATCTCCATTTAATTGCAATTGGAAGTTGCCATCAATTGCAAATTCGGAGTTGCCAATCACCACCAGTCGAGCTTCCCTTCGATTCGTTGCTTCGTCCGTTTCTGTTTCTGGAGTTGCTGCTTCTGGAGTTGCTTCGTCCGTTTCTGTTTCTGGAGTTGCTGTTTCTGGAGTTGCTGTTTCTGGAGTTGCTTCGTCCGTTTCTGTTTCTGGAGTTGCTGCTTCTGGAGTTGCTTCTGGAGTTGCTTCGTCCGTTTCTATTTCTGGAGTTACTGTTTCTGGAGTTACTGTTTCTGGAGTTTCTGTTTCTGGAGTTGCTGCTTCTGGAGTTGGAGTGTCAGTGGCGATCGCTCTTGTCTTGGCAACCCCCAAGGGGAGGGGACCGGGGCGATCGCGTTGAGGATCGAACTTGAGGTCCGGGTCTTCTGGGGTGGACTCCGCCCAACTTTGCTCACCAGTCAGCAGCAGCGGCGTACTCTCGACCCCCTCCACATCACTGATCAGCAGGGGACGCGCTAAGGGATAGAACGAATAACCCCCTTGAAAGTCGCGGACAATCGGATGATCTCCATAATTGGTAATTAAAGGGGCCGCAGGGCCTAATCCGACGAGTCCACCACTGCCGGAACTATCGATCGCAATGGTTTTATCCAGTTCGATTCCCCACTCTTTCAGCAAGGGATCGAGTCCGGGATTGGTATCCGGGTCGATCGCCACAAATAGGCTCCCCCCTTGTAGCAGATAGGTTTGTAAAGCTTGGACTTCCCGTGGGAATAAGGATTGTCTAGGTCCGGCAATCACCACCACAGCGGCATCAGGGGGAACCCGAGGCAACCGCGCCAGGTTCAGGGGCTCAACCAGAAAATTCTTGTCCTGCAAACTGGCAACCGCTTGAGAGATAGCACCTCGTCCCGCTTCTAAAGGGCGTTCTCCATGACCTTGGAGAACATATACCTTATAAATGCGATCGCTCGTAAACTGCTCTAAACTACTCGTTAGCCGAGCTTCCGAGAGGGACGAAGCGGAACTCACCGTCTGCACAAATTGCTGCCTTGTCCCATCCTCCGATGCCAGATAAACCTCGCCAAAACTTTGAACCCCAAATTGCCGCGCCACCGTGGGTTGCCGTGAAGGATCCACATATTGAAAATCAAACAGATTGGGCGCTTGGCTGCGATAATTTTCCAGCAATTCCAGATCCCCTCGTTCAGGTTCCCCGGCGAACACCCAAACTTTAACAGGTTGAGGCAGATTTCGCACCAATTGTTGGCTTTGTGGGGCCAAAGTAAAGCGCTGATTTTCCGTTAAATCAAAGCGTTCTGTATAGCGAACCCCTAAAAAATTAATGAGCCCTAAAATCACCAGAACCGATGCCGTTGCGACGAAGGCATTAGTCCCCGCTTGTGCCGATCGCGGATTCCATCCACCTTCAGCATTTGTCAGCATCCACAACAGCCATAACACTAGGACCGTGACACCTGCAATCACCAGTCCACTGGTCACAGGTTGCCATCCCGTCAAAAGTCCCGGAATGGCACCGCCGATGATTAGAAACAGTCCCAAATAGACTGCATATTTGAAATACTTGGTCAAGCCTCGGGGCTTTTTTTCAATGGTTTTCATGGTTAGGGAGAAGCAATCAACTGTTGTGTGGGCGGGAGTTTTTTATCATTCTTCTCTGAGAAAAAGCGAGTCGATTATTGCAGTTCTAACTCCCTTTTTTCCTTAAAAAATTCAGAAAAATCCCGGAAGTAATCGAACCCGTCTCAGGGTTAAAATCCGAGAGATTAACTCCGTTGGAAGCGCAAAGCATCAATAGACTGAGCGGTGAGAAAAATTCCCAAAACCACATAACTGGCCAATAAAATGATACTACTGGTATCCAAAGTGCCGCGAATCAGGTTGGTGTAATGTTTGAGAATCGATAAATGCTCTAAAACACTCCCGACTGGTCCGCCAATGGCTTGAGCGACCACATCGATCGCCCACAAAAACAGCACCAATACAAAGGTGAGGATAGCCGCTAAAATTGTACTATCGGTCAAAGACGAAATAAACATTCCCAGGGAAAGCACGGTAGTCGCTAACAAAATTAAGCCAAAATGGGCCAGCAGGGGAACTGCCAGGGGCATTGGTGGGGTAGCCGCATTCAATGCGATGATTTGGAGGACCATTAACGGTAAAATCATCGTGATATAAAACGTCACCACTCCCAGCAGTTTGCCCGTTGCTACCGCCCAATTTGTGATGGGAGAAGTTGCTAGTAATTCCAGGGTTCCGCGCTTGCGTTCTTCGGCATACAGTCCCATCGACAACATCGGCAGGATGAATAAAGAGAGGGAACCAATGGTTTGCAAAAATTGTTGTAAGAATTCGTAAGGCACATCGAAGGGCGGAATCGGAATTCCCATTTGTTGTCCTTGGGCATCCATCATCGCCACTTGTTGAATCAAGCCCTGATCGCCGAGTAACATGGCGACAAAAAACAAGCCGGAAATGAACCAAAAAAACCCAGCAATTAAATAGGCTAAAGGGGAGATGAAATAACTCTGTAGCTCCTTGCGATAAATAGCCACAATATTGGCAACAATCGTTCCCATTTAGTTTTCTTCTCCTTCTTTTTCTTGTTCGGTTTCGGCTTCTTCAATCACCTCAGCATCGGCGATCGCCTCTTCATCAGTTTCCTCTGGCACCGATCCACCGGAAAGCACCAAATCGGACTCCGCATCTGACTCCACAATCGTTTCCTCCGTCGTCAGTTGCAGGAATAGATCTTCCAAACTCGCTTGGGTGCGGCGCATCTCATGCACCCGAAATCCCCTCGTCACCAACTGAGTAATGATTTCGGGACCGGGTTCCGTCCCCGGTTCTGCGATCGCCCGAATCTTGCGCCGAGAAGGGGGCAACTTCTGATCCGAGACCCATTCTGCCGATCGCACTGCGGGTAATTCTTCTAGGGTTTTGAGAACCTGAACCCCATCTTCAACCTCATCCCGAGGTTCTGCCATCTCCCCTTCCAATTCATAGGAACTCCCCCCCGTGAGTTGCACCATCAACTCATCCGGGGAACCCGTTGCCACCACTTGACCCCGATTAATAATCGCCACGCGGCTACAGGTCATGCTGACTTCCGGCAAAATATGGGTAGATAAAATAATCGTATGGTCTCCCGCCAAACTTTTAATCAGATTCCGCACCTCAATGATTTGCCGGGGATCCAAACCCACCGTCGGTTCATCCAAAATAATCACCGGAGGGTCATGGACGATCGCCTGAGCAATTCCCACCCGTTGGCGAAACCCCTTAGACAGCTTGCGAATCAGAACCGATCGCTTTTCTTCCAGATTGCAACGCTTGAGCGCCCAATTCACCCGTTCTGGGCGATCGCCGGGGCGCACTTGTTTCAGTCGCGCCACAAAATGCAAAAATCCCTCCACCGTCATATCGGGATATAAAGGAGGCGTCTCCGGCAGATAACCAATCCGTTGCCGCACTGCCATCGAATCTTCATGGACCTCATAACCTGCCACCTTGGCGGTGCCGCTATTGGCGGGTAAATACCCCGCCAAAATCCGCATCGTCGTGGTTTTGCCTGCACCATTAGGACCGAGAAATCCTAAAATTTCCCCAGGCTCCACCGTAAAGGTGACATCCTGAATGGCTGGTGTCGAGCCATAAATTTTGCTCAGATGCTCAACTTCAATCATGAACGGATATTGTGCGCGTTTTTTCTAACCAATGATTAATAATAGACAAGATATTCCCCAGGGGTAAGGACCCCACGGAGATCCGAGCGATCGATTCCTTGGAACCTCATCGCGAATTCCTAGGGTTTTAATCCGATTCAAGAGGACTGAGCGTAGATTCTCTGGGGTTTCAACCCATTGCAGTGGGGTGAATTCGTCACAGACCGGGGGGCCAAAGTCCAGAAAGTTACCCTATAGAATAGCTTGTTCAAAGGGACAATCAGGGGAGTGTCATACCCCCTCACCCAAAAAGCGGATTAACCCTTGCACGAGGCGAAAACAATCGTTGTGCCAATTCCACTTGTGACCGTCCTCCTCCCTATCCTCCAGAATGCGCTTCGTACAGTGTAAACATAATCGGACGACCAAGGACGATGTAACGGGCTTGGGCTTCATAACCTACCACCCTTTCCGGCGATCGGTGCCATTACCAACCCGCTGGGTGCGCTATCGATGACCCTATCTAATGCCCAACAATCCGCCCCCATTTCCCTTGGTGTGACCCGGTTTTTACCAGCAAATACTCAGGAATTCTCATCAATTATGGCTACATTTTACGTCGATCCTACCAACGGAAACGATTCTGCTGCCGGTACCCAAGTGGCTCCTTTGAAAACCCTCGCCGCAGCCTTGGTTAAATCCACTTCCGGCACCACAATCAAGTTAGCCAACGGCTCCTATACCACAACATCAGGGGAAAAATTCCCCCTCGTGGTTAAAGCTGGCGTGACCCTGGTTGGTGATGAAGCCACTAAAGGGAAAACCATCATCATCCAAGGGGGTGGTACAAAGACTATGGGCAATTGGCCCAGCCAGAATATCACGATGTATCTGGAAGAAGGGGCCCAACTGCGCGGCGTCACGGTCACGAACCCTGGTACTTCTGGGGTCGGGGTGTGGATCCACGGCGTCGCTGCCACGATCGCCAATAGCACCTTATCTAAGTCCAGTCGCGAAGGCGTCTTCGCCAGTGGTATCGCCAAACCCACCATCCTCACCAACGTCTTCTCCGAAAATACGGGCAACGGGATGTCATTCGTTGACAATGCCAAAGGGGAAGTGCAAAATAACGTCTTTCAAAAAACGGGCTTTGGCTTAACCATCGGCTATCAGTCAGCCCCTTTGCTCAAAGATAACCACATTCTGGAAAATCGCACCGGGTTAGTCATTAATGGTGACGCCAGTCCCGTTCTTCGCAACAATCTCATCGAAAAGAACGAGCAAGACGGCATCACCGTGACCAATAATGCCAAAGTGGACCTAGGGACGGCTGAAGACCCCGCCGGTAACACGATTAAAACCAACGGGCAGTATGATGTCCAAAACGTCAGTACCCAGAAAATTCTCAGTGTCGGCAATACACTGAGTGTGACCACAGTCAAAGGTGATATCGAGTTTGTCGCCAGCACTGTTGATCCAGACGGTGAGCAACCCACCACAAGCTTAAAGGATATTGCCGGTCACTGGGCCGCACCTTTTATCACCGCAATGGTCGGGAAAGGCTTGATTGCTGGGTTCCCCGATGGCACATTTAAGCCAGAAGAGAAGCTGACTCGCGCTCAATATGCGGCGATCGTGGCGAAAGCGTTTAATGAAACCTTGAGTAGTACCACGACGAACTTTACCGATGTCGCCAGTGATTTCTGGGGCAAAGAGGCGATCGTCAAAGCCAACCGTATGGGCTTTATCGCCGGATTCCCGGATGTGACGTTCCGTCCCAATGACAATTTGACTCGGGTCCAGGCCCTGGTTTCTTTAGCCAGTGGGTTGAAACTCAGTGACGGGGATGCAGCGACCCTCGGATATTACACCGATCGCGCTCAAATCCCCAGCTATGCTACCGATGCCGTGGCGATCGCCACAGAAAAAGGGATGGTGGTAAACTATCCCAATCTCAAGGAACTCAATCCGATGCGGGAAATCACCCGCGCTGAAGTCGCGGCGATTATTTACCAAGGCTTAGTCGTCAAAGGACTCGCCACCGCGATTACTTCCACTCACATCGTCGCTTCCGATGTCAAATCCCAGCCTTTGAGCGATATTGCCGGTCACTGGGCCGAGCAATTCATTCTCGGCTTATACAACGCCGGAGCAGTCGGGGGCTATCCTGATGGCACCTTCAAGCCCGATGACAAAATGACCCGGGCGCAATATGCCGCCTTACTCACGAAAGCCTTAAATCCCCCAGTTAAACGGGATGCGGCCACATTTAAAGATGTTGCCGAAGATTTCTGGGGCTACGTCGCCGTCCAAACCGCCTATAAGAGCGGATTTATCTCCGGCTTCCCCGATAACACCTTTAAGCCGACTGACAATGTTCAGCGTGCACAGGTGATTGTGTCCCTCGTCAATGGACTCGGTTTATCCGGTGGGACTGCAGAGAGCTTAACTAAATTTAGCGATCGCACCAGCATTCCCGACTATGCCAAGGAGGAAGTGGCAACTGCCCTCGCCAAGGAATTGATTGTGAGCTATCCCAGCGCTGACAAACTCGAACCCACTCGCGATGCCACCCGCGCCGAAGTCGCTGTGATGATTTATCAAGCCTTAGTCAACGGCAATAAAATTGCGGCGATCGACTCTCAATATATCCTCTCCGCCTAAGCAGTTTAGCACCCAGGGTGGAGCTATTCACTCCACCTCGGTCTTCATTTGCTCCTGGCACGTCTTCTAACTCCTTGAGGGGTGGGCAAAAGCCCACCCTTTTTTGTATTTAAGGCTGTAGAAACTGTCCTGTCCAGTCATGACTGGTCATCCGTTACAATAGCGGCGTTTCATTCCCAAACCCGAAACACCCAATAGGACTAATCCGGCGATCGCAGAAGGTTCGGGAATCTTACGCGCCGTCTCCCCTTCATCCGTCATAACTGGAGGAATCACCTCCGGGTTAACAATGACAACGGGTTCCATGTTCTCCATCTCCACCGGAGGAATTACAATCGGGTCCAGAATCGCCACCTCTTCCGTCTCCTCACTCTCTTCCGTCTCCTCACTCTCTTCCGTCCCCTCACTCTCCACCGGAGAAATTACAATCGGGTCCAGAATCGCCACCTCTTCCGTCTCCTCACTCTCTTCCGTCTCCTCACTCTCCACCGGAGAAATTACAATCGGGTCCAGAATCGCCACCTCTTCCGTCTCCTCAGTTTCCTCTGGGCCTTTTGTATCTAAAGCCACATCCACCATTGAGAGTCCTAGGGCTTCTACCATGCTTCCATTGAGGATGCGTTGTTCATCCACCTTGTCAAACAGGCCAAATCCTCCTGTATAATCCCACATCGCCCAGCCGATATCGTATTCCTCTAAAGTCGTTCGCACATCATAAATCCACGACACCCGGTCTTCCTCCTGGACAAAATTTCGATAAACGCCGAACTCATTCGCCGTCAGACGAACATTATGTTCTGTCGCCCATGCCGCAGCGAGTCCGATCCGGGCTTTGATTTTATCGGCATTCCACTGTTCATCGCAATAGGACTCGGCGACGTGCCGTAAGTCTTCATCGGTCATTCGCAGGATCACCGCATCACATTCGACTTGATTATAGGGATAGGGTAGATCCAAAACCAGATTAAAGTGTTCGTCGATCCAGTCAGCGCCTTGATGGGTAAAGGTCATCGGTTCGTAGAAGTGGAAATTATAGACCACATTGGGATCGGCAACTGGAGTGATCTTCCGCAATCCGTCAATGCCACTCCAATCATATCCCGTGGCGATCGCCGTATGCTCAGGCGCACCGGACCGAAATGCACCTAAAATCTCCCCCTGAACCCAATCCCATCGTTTGACTGGATCGACATCTTCCAGTGCAAAGAAGTTAAAAGAGGGTTCATTGAGCACTTCTAAAAATAGGAAATCGGGATCCCGGGGACTGAGATGTTGTGCTAATGTACCCGCAAACTGGACAAATGTATCAACAAACTCATCATCCCTGGCCAAATATTCTTTAAACTCATCGTTGGCTTGCAAATCCACAATCACCCCTAAATCTCGTTCCAGGATGCGATCGAGGGCTGAATCTAAGTAGCCCAAATATTCTACATTGAGTGATTCGGGATTGCTCAAGTCCATCAGCAGCGCCGGATCTACCGGGAGGCGAACGTGCTGGAATCCCAAATCCCCCAGCAAATCGAGGTCATCATCGCTGATAAAGTTTTCCATGTGAAACGGATTGTAAGTCTCACTTTGAGCAAACCAGTGACTTAAATTGATCCCCTGAGTGAGACGATCTAAGCGGGTTTCTAAAGGACTTTCCCCATCGGGTAGGCTGGATGTGGTTAAATCAGCATGAGCTGGACTCGCTGGAGCGATGGAAAACGAACTGATGCTCAACCCAGCTAGGGCGAAAAACTGTAATAGTTTGCCTGAATTCATGGAACCTCTTAGTAGTAGATGTCACGAGTAGTTGAATGCTCTTTGTGCCCATAACCCTCGGCGGAAGTTAGTTATTAGAGAGAGGTCGGGAGATAGGGGGCTATCCTTTTCATTCTCTAAAAAAGGGATATCACTTTTTAAAGTCATGTAAATCCTAGGTTTTATCCAGCAACAAATTGATTAAGGTTGCCGTCAAAACTTGGGGATTCAAAAAATTGTTTATTTCCGCTTGTATCAGAGGGAAGGCCGTAACTATAGCGACTTTAAATGATTTGGTAAGAATTTTAAACCCCAGCAGAGAAAATTCTTTAAAACTTTATATTCTCTTTGCAAAAAATTTAATTTAATTTACTAAAATTAATGCCTTTAGATAGAGGAATTATTTGTACAAATGAGCATTCAAATTCCTCACTTAATTATTGCTAATATTTGGATTTGTCCCGCGCTTGCTACTTTTCCAGCAATTTTAAGGAGAGGGTAATCTATCTATAGAGATAGAATTGTTCATTTCAATGAAGCCATTCTCTAACTTTAGACCTATTCCTGACGATTTAGTTGGGAATAAATGAATTTTCTGGAATCCAGGGAGTTATCACCGGCTCGTTCCGACTGAGGAGGAATGGCTCCTACTTTTCTGGGAGCGAACTCCCAAAGAGTAGAGACAACTGATTGAGAGGAGTAATGGCCGGTTAGAAATTTTTATACTTCTCATAAGCGCAGCGACGATCGTCGGACCATCTCAAGCAACAACCCCTGGGGGTTACAACCCTTTAGCTTAAGAGCTGCGAGTCGGTTTTCATCAACCGACTTGAGGGGGTAGGCCGCCAACGTTTAAACCCCCAGGGGTGTTGAGCTTGAGATGTTAGGCGGGGGATTGATCCCCCGCTGGTTGTTGCTCATGAATCGGGAGTTTCTAACCCGAAGAACCGGGAACCGATTAAGCCGGATTCAGAACCCAATTGACGAGAGTGCGGACTCCGAAACCCGTTGCTCCAGCACTGTTATATCCCTTATCTTTCTCCGTCCAAACCGGCCCTGCAATATCTAAATGGGCCCAGGGTGTTTTTTCCACAAATTGCTTGAGGAAGAGTGCTGCGGTAATGGAGCCACCGGGACGGGGCCCGGTATTTTTCATATCCGCGTGCAGGGACTTCAATCCCTCAAAATAGGATTCTTCCATTGGTAACTGCCAGAACTTTTCCCCAGCAGTTTTGGAAGCGGCGAGCAACTGATTCGCTAACCCTTCATCCGTACTCCACAATCCGGCAATATCATTACCGAGGGCAACCACACAGGCCCCGGTGAGGGTGGCTAAATCCACGATCGCATCGACCCCCAGTTTCTCCGTAAACACCAAGGCATCCGCCAGGGTTAAGCGACCTTCCGCATCGGTATTATTCACCTCAATGGTTTTACCATTAGAGGCGGTGAGGATATCTCCCGGGTGCATGGCCCGACCACTAATCATATTCTCCGTTACTGCTGTGATGAAGTGGACCTCGACATCGGGTTTTAATTGCCCGATCGCCTTCGCCGCACCCAACGTCGCAGCAGAACCCGCCATATCCGTCTTCATCATTTCGATACCACTGCCGGTGGGCTTAATATTTAGCCCCCCCGAGTCAAAAGTCAAACCCTTACCCACGATCGCCAATTTCCGTCGGGGTGTCCCCTGGGGTTTGTAGGTCAAATGGATAAATTTCGGGGGCATTTCCGACGCTTGCGCCACCCCGAGAAATGCACCCATTCCCAGGTTTTGACAATCTTCCTGTTCCAGGATTTCCAGGTCCAGACCATATTCAGCCGCCAGTTCCTCTGCCATTTCAGCCATTGACATCGGCGTGACAATATTGGAAGGGGCCGCCACCAACTCCCGGGCTAAATTTACTCCACTGGCAATTTGTAACCCTCGGGAAATCGCAGATTGGCGATCGGCCAAACCGAGCAACTCCACTCGTTCCAGGGGCGATCCCTTGTCTTCCGGGTCCGACTTAAAGCGCAAATCCTTAAACAGGGCTAATTCTATCCCTTCAGCGATCGCCTGGGCCGTGGTATCTGGGTCATTATTCCACAGCGGGAGGTCGATGCCGAGGGTTTTGCACTTTTCTTTACTCGCCACCTTGGCGGCAGTCCCAGCAGCACGTCTCAAACTATCCACACTGAGAGACTCGGACTTGCCTAACCCCACTAAAATAATCTTGCGGATGGCACTGCCGCCACCGACCCGAGTCACTGCGCTACTATTGTCCTTGCCTTTAAACTCCACCTCAGCGATCACTTCGGCGATCGTCCCACCGAGCTTGTCATTGAGTTGACCTAATTCCCCGGTGACTTCCGTCCCCTCTTCAAACACCCCAATCGCTAAGGCGTCTCCAGACCAGTCCAACCGTGGCGTTTCTATTCCTTGAAATTCCATTCCTAGTCCTGAATAATGTAATACTTCGCAACAATACCAGTATGGATCGAGATTGGCGTTTCCATAGAGGGGTTACAGGGGTTACACCCTCTGTGGAAAATAGTCCCCTAAGTCCCCCTGCGATCGCCTTCAGGGACCGGGCAGCCTCCCCTGGAAAACATCTTTCCTCCGGTCCCCGCCCCTAGGACCCTTCGGGAAAAGACCTCTCAAACCCTTAAATTTTTCCAGAGAAAAAGGGGTTCTTTGCATAACTCTAGTCCGAGGTCGTTACACATAGTAACCTGGAATTGAATCTCTAATTTTGCACCCTAAACTAGGAGTATTAGCAGTGGTTTCCGAAGCCTCTAAACAGAGAGCAGAACCGTTATCGACGCAAACGAATCCCCCCTCGCTCTCCGTATCCCAAACTGAACCCGTGCGGGATCCGGAACTGTTAGCGCAGGCCCTGCGACACAAATTAAAAAACTTGACCGGGGCAATCGGTGAAGTGATGATGCCTTGCATCCCCGCCATGATTGATGAGCATATGAATCTGGTCATGGGAGTGATGAAAGGGCTTGGGCAAACCCTCAGTGACGAACAAATTCAAACCTTGAGAACCTCCTTGTCCACCCATTTGGCGGAGGGATTTCGAGCCTCACCCCATGCCCGTCTGAGCCTCAAATTTAGTCCACCCAGTCCCACAGAAGGGTTGACCAGTGGGTTAAAAATCACGGCGAATGTCCATACCTCATCCCTTGAAGAAAAATATGATGGGTGGGTGAAAAATCGCAGCGGTCCGTTATTTGGACCCCATGCCGATGCCAAAATCATCGATGTAGCGGCAACCTTCCCGAACAAGGAACAGGCCCCGATTCTCGATGTCGGTGCGGGGACCGGGCGCAATAGCTTCCCCTTAGCTAGACAAGGACATCCGGTGGATGCGGTGGAACTGACCTCTGTATTCGCCCAGAAACTTTTAGCCACTGCCGAGAGTGAAGCCTTGCCGGTGCGGATTTTCCAGGGGAATATTCTCGACCCCAATCTTAATTTACCGCCGAGTTACTATAAGTTAGCCGTGGTTTCGGAAGTGATTTCCCACTTTCGCAATATTAATCAGGTTCGCATCCTGCTGGCCAAATTATCTGCGGGACTAGAAAGCGGGGGATTGTTACTGTTTAATGTATTCTTGCCCATTGAGGGATATGAACCGGATGAAACCGTCCGTCAAATGGGCGAGGTCGTCTGGTCCTACCTGCTTACCCGTGATGAACTGAAGTTGGCGATGGCAGGACTGCCGCTAGAAATCCTGTCGGAAGAGTCAGTGTATGAGTATGAGAAAGCTCATCTCCCCTCGGAAGCATGGCCCCCAACCTGGTGGTTTATCAGTTGGGCAACCGGGCGGAATATTTTTCCGTTTGGGGCGACCCCGCCAGTGGAGTTACGCTGGGTTCTGTGTCGGCGCAAATAAGAGCTGATTGCGATCGCCCGTCCGCTTTAGATGGCCTTGGAGGGTTGAGAAGCATGAGTTGAGCTTGAATTGGACTAGGGCAGTTGGAAGACCCCCAGATAGATTCGTCGTCGGGTCAACTCAGTTGGCTCGACCCGCCAAATTCTCAAGGAAAAAATTAAAATAAGGCTGTTGCAGCTCAGGGACGGGGAAACTTGATGTTTAGAAAAAAGCAAAGATCCAACAACAAAGTAACGATAGCTGTTGGCATTGGGCTATGGATTTTGTTAATCGGTGCTGCTGTACCCATGAATAAATGGATCGAATGGAGTCAGAAAACTCCCAAAATTCTGACCCTCGGGGGAAGCAGCACTCGCCAGTCGGCGGTCAAACCTTTAGCGCTGATGTCTTATGAGCAACGAGCTAGTCAGTTAGAACAGTTGGCCCTCAATGGGGAAGGTCTCGATCGCTCCCAAGCTCGTTATATGTTAGCCAACGATTTACTCGAACAAGGGCAAGCAACACAGGCCCTGGAATCACTCCAAGACTTAGAAAAGGACTATGGGCTGCTCGCCCCCTACATTTTGTTTAAACGCGCTCAGGCTTATGAACTGAGCAATAATTCGGCCCAAGCGCGGGAAACTTGGACAGAATTGCTCGAAAATCATCCCGAGTCTCCGGTGGTGGTTGAAGCACTCTATGCACTAGGAAAAAGCAACCCCCAATATTGGGACCAGGCCCTGGAGAAATTTCCGGCTCACCCCAAGAGTATGGAAATTGCTCAAACCCGCTTAAAAGAAAATCCCAATCGTCTGGATTTATTATTGCCGATCGCCAGCCACGGCTTTTACCTGGACAATTACAAATCCCATCTGCAAAAACTGACCAATCAACATCGCGATCGCCTCACCCCAGAAAATTGGGAAGCGATCGCCTTCGGCTATTGGGAAAAACAAGACTATGGCAAAGGCGGGGAAGCCTACGCTTCCGCCACATGGAACCCCCAGAGCGCCTATCGTCTCGGCAGAGGACGTCAGCTCTCCGGCGATAACAGCGGGGCTATCTTAGCCTACAAACGACTCTTCGTAGACTTTCCCGACAGCGAAGAAGCCAGCATGGGGTTAGAGCAACTGATTACCCTAGTCGAACCCAAAGAAGCGCTGACTTATATCGACGAATTGATTAACCGCTTCCCCAACAAAGCCGGAGAAGCCTTGTTCGCCCGCTCAAAAATCCTGGATGAGTTGGGCAGCCGCAGTGCAGCTAAAGAAGCCCGGGACAAGGTTTTGAGTGAGTATAGCAATTCCGAAGGAGCCGCTGAACTGCGATGGAGTTTGGCCCAACAAAGTGTGGCCATTAACAATTTTGATGAAGCGCGCAAGTGGGCTTTGGAACTGCGTCAGGAAAACCCCGATAGCGAACTGGCTCCCGAAGCCGGTTTCTGGGCTGGAAAGTGGGCGCAGCGCCTAGGGTTGAGCAAGGAAGCTCGCCAAACCTATGAAGACATTTTGTTTAACTACACCGAATCCTACTATGCGTGGCGATCTGCCGTGTTGTTAGGATGGGATGTGGGTGACTTTACTAATGTCCGTGCGCTGACCCCGGCGATCGTCGGTCAAACCGAACGCATCGAGATCCCCGTTGGCTCTGATGTCCTCAAAGAACTGTACCTCCTCGGCCAAGATCAAGATGCCTGGACCCTCTGGCAGGTGGAATTTACCAATCGCCGGGAACCCTCAGTCCCTGAGCAGTTTACTGATGGGTTGATTCGCCTTGGGGTTGGAGATAACCTCGATGGCATTTTTATGTTGTCTAGTCTGCGCTGGCGAGACAAACCCGAAGACCAAGAGCAGTACAAACAAATCAAGGTACAACCTCATTATTGGGAAGCACTTTATCCCTTCCCTTATGCTGACCTGATCCAGAAGGCTTCTAAAGAAGAACAAATGAACCCCTTATTGGTCACTGCCTTAATGCGCCAAGAGTCCCGATTTATGCCAAAAATTCGGTCTTCCGTGGGTGCAGTTGGGTTGATGCAGGTCATGCCAGAAACCGGGTCCTGGGCGGCCCAAAGTATGGGTATCAAAAATTTCAACCTAGAAGATCCCGAAGATAATATTAAAATTGGGACTTGGTATCTGGATTTTACTCATGGTCAGTATAAAGATAACTCGATGTTAGCCGTGGCGAGTTACAATGCTGGACCCAGTAATGTAGCCTCCTGGATCGAGCAATTTGGATTCAACGATCCCGATGAGTTCGCGGATAAGATTCCTTTCCCCGAAACAAACGGTTACGTCAAGCACGTTTTTGAGAACTACTGGAATTATCTGCGGCTATACAGCCCCGAAATTGCCAAGAAACTCGGACAATAAAATTTCCCCCCGTTCGTGAGGTCACCTCCCCCGAAACCCCGTAGCCATTATCCGGCGGACAATCACCGGGGACAATTTGGGGGCAGCGCCCTGTCTTCAGAGGGAGGGGATCGGGAAATATACGGATGTCCAAACGGTTCAAAACGGGCTAACTTAGTGATGGAAAATCGACTCAAGAGCGGCTACTTATGATATTGGAGTCTTTAGGCTGTGCAAAAATTGCTGGGGAGTTAGCCGCGCTAATGCAGCAAAAAGTGACGGGGACATGGCTCGTTGTCGCTCAAGAATGCACTGGATCTTACCAACCCCCTGATCCAGGGGCTAAGCCCCTTGGCGATCGCCCCCCAGGGAAACCGCATCAGTGCTCAGGGAAAGACCCCTTGACCCGGATGAGTGAGACGGCTTCGCCCCCCGTTCCTCAAGGTAAGGCTCCACTATCCCCTCGGTGCGCCGGGGAACGCCAGTGGCGATTTTACCTCGTCATGGGCCGGTTACTCTACATTACTGAAAGTGTTCACCGAGTCCGACGGTGGTCCAGGGCCTTGCGACAACACTGCCCTAAGTTCGTGGTCGATCCCAAAGATGTCGCCCAGGGAGAACCTTGGGAATTTCAACTTCTGAAACCGGGAATGGACCAACATCTGCTCAGTCCCACTCATGCCAAAGCGCTGATTCGCACGAGTAGTTTAGAAGCCTTATTCAATCTGGCCAGCTATGCCAAAATTAGCACCCATTGGCATCCCCAGGCCCTGGAGTCTTTCCAGATCCCCGGCAACATCGCCCTATCCGCCTTGGATGTGGCCCAAGTGTTTCAGAAGGCCGAACAGCTCTGGGAACAGTGGGAACAACTAGGGTTACACTACATTAGCCCTGACTTGTCCCCGGTCTTAAGTCATCCCACCCAGCTCAAACAACAAGTCAGTTCCCAGTCATTTTTGACCCTCAACACTCTCTTCAACGGGGAAAATACGATTTGGGATCTGGCGATCGAGCGCAAACAATCCATCGTGGGCGTGACCCGAACTTTACATCATTTCGTGGAACAGGGTAAAATCTCTCTCCAAACCGTGTCAGATTGGCCTTCGCCTCTGGAACAGTGGCGCATTGTTCGGGCGGCAGTAGCCCCCAAAAAACCCTTGATTGCTTGCATTGATGATAGTCCCCTGGTTTCAGAGGTCCTGGCTCGTATCCTCCAACCTGCCGGTTATGAGACGATCGCCATTCAGGACCCCATGCAAGGGGTGGCCATCCTCTCGGAGAAAAAGCCGGATTTTATCTTTTTAGATCTGGTGATGCCCCAGACGAATGGCTATAATCTCTGCAATTTTTTACGGCAAAGCAACCTCTTTCGCGAGACCCCGATTGTTATTCTCACCAGTCAGGATGGCATTATTGACCGCACCCGGGCTAAATTAAATGGGGCTTCGGATTTTCTCAGTAAGCCCCCCGAGGCGGAAAAGGTGCTGCAAATGGTTGAAAAATACCTGAAATGCTCCGATCGCCCCAACCCCCTCTCTGACATGGGATTTCCGGCCCTGGCATGAGGGACTTCCCGGGCGATCGCTCCTTTGTGAACTCGCTCTCCCCTTCAGGGTTGCTTGTGTATCTACAAGGGCGCTCACCGCACCCAGACCCCAGCATCTGCAAGGGCGATCGCTTCCTGGCTTCATTTCCGATTGGCACGAATCCCCAGAAAACGGTTATAACAATGGAATAGGCTGCTTACTCTAGCAATCCTAAATAATTTGTAACCTAAGTAGCTGTTCTTGGAGGCTCGCACTCCAAGGTTTTCGGGTCCTAGATCCATGACCCAACTGATTTAGGACTGCTCTAACCCGATACCTGCTCCGTGGATATCTTCCTTCTCTCTGCTTATCTAACCCGATTCAGGGCAAAATAAGAATGGGTTCATTTGAACCGAACCCAAGCACAACCCACCCCGGCATTCCATTGCGATCGCACCCCTCCCCCCTGAACCCGTTTGAAAGAATGCTACCCCCTAGATGGTCAGGGTTCCTCCCATTCCTGGGATTCGCCTTTCTTCAGACAGCGTTCTAAACCCATAGCTTGCGTCTCAAGGTTTATATAAATAAATGAGTGAAGCTTTAATACAACTTTTTGTCCAACTAATTTCTAACTATACGGGTTTGCGAATCAGGACTCAAGACCGAGAGGCTTTGTGTCGTAAACTCGCTTCTCGGATCCGTGCGCTTAAATTATCCTCCCCCGAGGATTATTATAAATTACTCCAGGAGGGGATCAACTCCAATAATTCTTATTCAGCAATCGCTGCTCAAGGAGAATGGAGAACCTTGATCACCCTTTTAACCACAGGTGAAAGTTATTTTTTTAGAGATAGCGGTCAATTTTGGCTTTTAGAAAATGTCCTGCTACCGGAAGTGATTGCTTATCAACGCCAAGTTAGGAGTTCAGATTCCAACTCCAAACCCTCCCTGCGGATTTGGAGTGCGGGATGTTCCACCGGTGAAGAACCCTACTCTCTGGCAATTTTGCTGACCCAACTGATTCCAGACTGGGAAAATTGGAATCTTTTGATCTTAGGAACGGATATTAATCACGAGTCTATTGAGCAGGCCAAACAAGGACTATATAGCCCTTGGTCATTTCGCATGGTAGAACCCACGCGCCTGCCCCGATATTTCCAACAACGCAAGAACCAATGGAAATTAGAAGAAAAATATCGTAAGTTAGTCACCTTTCGTGTGGGTAATTTAGCCCGCGATCGCTTTCCAGACTATGCCAGTGACCTCGCTAATCTCGATTTAATTATCTGTCGCAATGTCTTTGTCTATTTTGACTTCCCAGTGATTGGTGAAATAGTCGAAAAATTTGCCAACACTCTGCGACCGGGCGGATACTTGATTACGGCTCATGCGGAACTGCACGGGCAGAACTTGGACCAGCTTAATCCGAAAGTGTTTTCCCAGTCCGTGGTATATCAGCGTCGAGATAACTCTTCCGTCAAAATCCCTGTTTCTCACTCCTCTCAAGGGTATAACCTCCCGTCCTCCAGACCCTCCCCCTCCTTAATCTCCACCTCGGTGAAATTAGAGACCCTCAATAACAAAGTCAACCGACATAAAAATCAATCGCCCCTCTATCCTTCCAGCACCTCTTCCTCGGACCTGACTTTTAAAAACTCTGACGTCAGTCTGCTGTTGCAGAAGGCGGAAACGCTCTTTAAAGCAGACCGCTTAGACGAATCACTCCTGACTTCGCAGCATATTGTTAGATTGCAGCCTCGGCATTTTCAAGCCTATTATCTGATTGCTAAAATTTATGCCAACTTAGGAAACTATCACCAAGCCGAACGGTATTGTCAACAAGCTATCTCCATTGATGGTCTGGCGGTCGAGCCTTATTATATCATGGCTCATCTTGCTGAAGAAAAAGGCGACCTGGACCGGGCCAAATATTGGTTAAAGCGGATTTTGTATTTGGCGCCTTTTTCTATAGGCGCTTACTTGGAATTGGCGGCCATTTATGAACGAGAATCTGACTTGAAAAGAGCCAATAAAATGCGGAGAACAGCTTTAGATATTTTAGGGAATTTACCGACAGATTACTCGTTGGAACATTTAGATAAAATGAATTTAAGCGAATTAAAAGATTATCTGATTAAGGCGATTCAAACTCAGGACTAAAGCGGGAGAACATGAACGTGAGCGACCATCACTCTTATTTAACATTTAGCTTAAATGGGTCACGGTATGGGGTGACAACCAATGCGGTGCAAGAAATATTTTTCTTACCGACATTAACTGCCATTGATGAAGCCCCTCGGGACATTGTGGGACTGTTGAATCTGCGGGGAGAAATTTTACCCGTCATGGATTTAAACTTACGTTTCTTTCAGCGATCGCAAGATTACCAGATTACGGATAGCATCATCGTCATCGAGTGGCAAACCGTCAAAGTCGGGCTGATTGTCAACCAAGTTCATGAAGTGCAAGAGATCCCCTTGGAGGCGATCGCCCCTCAAATTGCCTATGGACGACAAAATGACACCCCCTACCACCATTACATCACTGGGGTTGCCAAGAACCTTGGAGAATTAGTGATGCTGCTCGACCCAGAACAATTAATTGCATACACCGATTCCGCTGAAAACCTCCTTGCTGCACTCAACGATTCAGGGATACCCGCCACGCAGACCCCGGTTCAGAAAGACCGGCGATTCTGCCCCCATGCCACCCCGTCGGAAATGGCAATCTTTCAAGAGCGGGCCGACAATTTAATGAAACTCAGCGAAGGCGAAGACTTTACCGGATTGATGCCGATCGCCGTGATTGGACTAAACGATGAATACTTCGGTCTGGATCTGAACGTGGTGCGGGAATTTACCGACATTCGAGAAATCACCCCGATTCCCTGCTGTCCCAGTCGGATCATCGGCAATATGAATCTCCGGGGTGAAATTGTCACCTTAATCGATATTCGCGAAACCTTAAACCTCCCCATGATCCGTGCCATTGATGGCAGTAAGGTGATGGTCGTTCATATCGATGAACTCGTTGCGGGGATTGCCATCCAGGAAGTTTGTGACGTCATGTATCTGCATCCGTCCAAAATTGCTCCCGTACCTGCCGCCATTCACTCGGCCAATGATGAATACCTCCGGGGTACCGCACCCTATCGCGAGAAAATGATGAGCTTGCTTGATCTGCCTAAAATTCTCACCCAAGGAGAATTAGAAGTCAATGAAGAACCCTAATCGGTTCTGAAGTCGGACCCGATGATTTCCTAACTTTTGTCCCAACAGAACCGTCTTGGGGGAGACTTGACTAGAACACCCTGCCTGGGTGTCCCACCCATAAGGGGCCTCTTGTCCCCCAAGTCCACCCAATGACTGTCCGGCAAATCCTCCTCTGGTGTGAGTTTTAATCGCATATTCTTTCTTCTGAATTCTGGATTCACGGGTTTAATGAATGAATAATCACAAGATGTTTTGTTGGTTGCACCGACGGACCTATGTTCAACCCGTTAAAACTAAAAACCCGTATTTTACTGGGATATTCAGTGCCGTTATTGCTGTCCCTTGGCTTTGCCGCAGGGATTTCCTGCCAGACCCAGACCCTCCAACAAATACTGGACACCGATGCGGCAGGACAACAAATCCTGGACAACTCGGAACGTATGGTTTCTGGCCTTTCCCAGATGCAGCGTTATAGTGCCAGCTTTTTAGTCAATCCCGAAGTTGATTTTTTAGTTGAATACGAAAAAAAATCTCAATTATTTGAAGAGGCCATTGAGTCCCTGAATGGCCAGATTGAAAATCCAGATTTGCAAATTCGCTTAGATAAAATTAAAGAGTTAGGAAATCAAATCGATAGTTTGAATCGCTATTTGATGACTTTAACCCAAACTCAAAAAAGAGACCAAGCCATGAGGGCGTTTGCAGCGGCGGAAAGTCATAATCTTTCCCTAGAAATCACCCAAGCGCTGGAGGATTTTCTGGCGGTTCAGAACCAGATTCAAGGGTCTAAGACCGATGGCACTCATCTTGCGATCGCGACCTTATATGAGTGGATCTGGGTGGGGAGTATGATGGTCGTCCTGTTCACCCTGGGGATTTCTACGGCATGGACTTATCGAATTGTCGAGGCGATCGCCCATCCCCTGCTGTCCCTCCAATCTACCGCGAAGGAAATCACCCATAACATCTTAGTCAGTGAAAGCCTCTCGACTCATCAATCTGCTGACTTGAGTCAAATCAATACCGTCCTGGAAAGCTTGACCCAATCCGCTAGTCTCCACGCTCAAGAGCTCGAATCCACCCAGGTTCAAGTCGCCCAAATAGAAGATAAAATGCTCTCTTTCAGAGGTCATTTGGGCAAAATCTATGGACTCACCCATCGGGTGACCGATTTAGCCTCTCAAACCAATCTATTAGCACTTCATGCTGGGGTTGAGTCCCAACGACCGGGATTGGAATGTCACTGTCTGGAGGCGGTGGCGACAAAAATGCGAACCTTAGCTCACGAAACCAAAAAATCCGCCAAGCAAGTCAATACCCTAGTCACTCAACTCAAAATTGAACCCCATGCTGTGGCGATTGAACTGGAAGAATCCGAGCCCAATGTGGAACCGATTTGGAGTGCGATCGCTGAGCTGGCAACCCAGACTCGCGCTATTTCCAAGGCAAGTCAGCAGCAAGCTACGGCGATTCAACAGGTGTTTGATGCCCTAGAATCTCCTGCTCAAAGCGCTCGGGAAACGGCTCAGACTTTAAGCGAAACTAAAATCCGTCTTCAAAAACTCAACCGTGACGCTCATCAGTTGTTTGACCTTTTATAACTGGATTGTTGGTTGGGAGCATTTCAACTGATTTTATCCCATTTAACTCTTCAACTTCAGCCGTTATTCCTAATTTTTAGTCCCAAAGTGGGGTGTATCTTTTTCTTCCGGGATTGGGTAGCGATCGCCTTTTTGATAACTCGGTTTTCTCTCTTTTCCCAGCACCGAACTGTATCCCTGTCCCTGGACCTCAAACCCTTGTCCGTTGCTGATTTGGGCCCCTGCCGGATGCACCGCGTTTCCACCGGGAATGATCCCCTCCAGAAGGATCTAACCATCCCAGGAACCTTTAAACCGATCCCGCATCGAAACGGGAAAGACTAGACTTTAGGTATCACTAGATACACTGGACCAAGGCAAAACAAACAAGTTGAGGCTAAGGTAAAACCAGAATTATCAGGTGAACCGTTGCTGAGTGCCGATTTAACAGAGTCTCAGTGCATCCCCCAATTTGAGGACTAAAAATATGAGGTTAGGGCGAAAGCTTTATATAGGATTCGCGATTCCTACCCTGTGTTTGGCCGGGTTAGGGATTTATTCCCTAATTTCTTTTGCCAATATCGACCGACAAGTCGAAACGATTTATGATGATCGCGTCGTGCCGTTACAGCAGTTAAAGGTAATTTCTGATGATTACGGAATCTCCGTGATTGATGCGGTGAATAAGGCGGATCAGGGCTTGTGGACAATGGAACAGGCGTTCCAATCGGTTAGAACCGCTCGCGACCGGATAGAAGTCAACTGGCAGGCTTATCAAGGGACTCAACTCACTCCCGAGGAGGTCAGACTGATTCGGGAAGTGGAGGAATTGTTCATTCGTGCCGATCGCGATATTGAACGTCTCCAACTGGCTTTGCAGACTGGAGACCGGGCTCGTGTGAGCGAATTTAATGGCTATCTCTATAACGTGATTGATCCGCTTACGGAGAAAATCAGTGAGTTAATTAATTTACAGTTGGAAATTGCCCAACAAGAACGGGAAAAAGCAGCCGAGGTGTACCAACGCACGCAAATTATTTTTATTCCCTTGTTGTCCCTGGCTTTAGTGATTGGTTCACCCCTGGGTTTTGCGATTATCCGAGGGGCGATCGCCGCGACCCTGACCGATATCATCAATACTCTAGCCAGCACCTCCACTCAGATTGCCAGCGCCACCACAGAACAGGAACAGATTGCCCAACAGCAAGCAGGATCCGTGCATCAAACCAGTATCGCAATGGAACAATTAAATCGGTCTGCCGCTCAAGCGGCTGATCAAGCGATCGCCTCGGCGACTGGGGCCAAACAAGCCCTCACCCTGACTGGATCCGGGACTCAAGCGGTCGATCGCACCCTGGCGGAAATGACCAAACTCAATCAAACCGTAGGGGTGATGCGATCGCGGGTGGATGAATTGAGCCAACGAGCCAATCAAATTGGTGCGATCGCCGGACTCGCTAGTGATTTAGCGAGTCAAACCCGCGTGCTCGCACTCAATGCTGCCGTAGAAGCAGCTCGCGCCGGAGAACAAGGCAAAGGATTTGGGGTCGTTGCTACGGAAATTCGCAAATTAGCCGATCAGAGTCATCGATCTGCCGAAAAAATTAATCTCCTCGTCACCGACATCGAAAAAGCCCTCAAATCCACCGTCCTCGCCAGTAGCGAAAGTTCCGAAAGCGTCACTGAAGGTATCCGCATCGTTGGGGAAACTGCCGCCACCTTTGAAGGGGTGCGAAATGCCATTAATCAAGTCGCCGTTAATGTCTCCCAAATCTCTCTCAATAGCAAAGAACAAGCCACTGCCATCCAGCAAGTTCTCACCGCTATGAACGACCTGAATCAAGGCGCTTCCCAAAGTGCCACAGGGATTACTCAGGTCAAAATTGGTACCCAACGACTGAAAGAAGCCGCGTTGCATCTAAAGTCTGTGGTTTAACAACTTACTCCTTTTAACCAGGAACAAAAAGACGCTCCCAGTTCTCAACAGAGCGTCTTTCTCATGAATTCAGAGTTCCCGGTTCTGGTGCCGTCATCCCCTTTATTCATTGAATAGTCCTGCAAGTCATGGGGGTACAACTCAACGCCGCGAGTCGGGATTTAAAGGCCATTATTTAACCCTTAAACCCCACTTCTGTGATGTTTCTGGGTTCCCCCATTTCCCTGTTACCAAGGAACATTACTCGTGGCCCTCATTAACAAGGGGTGCGCCCACCAGAAACCCAGGGTAAACAGGGTGACGCCGAGATATGCGGGACGTAGAAATTCATCCCATTTGAGGGTTTGGCGACCCTGGGCGATCGCCAGAAAGGGAATCACGGAAGTCCGAGATTTAACCGCATCAAAGGCTTCTCCATAGCGGGCTTTCATGCGCCGATCGCCATGCCAAACCGCGAATAAATGGTGCAACACCAAGCCAATGGAGGTCACCAAGGTAAAGGAAGTCCCAATCCACAGAGTATGGGCAAGGCACCAAATCACTTGACCCACCATTTGGGGATGGCGACTAATTCTGATAATTCCCGTTTCAAATAAGTGGACTTGAGGCTTGGCGATCGCCGCCACTTCTAACAAATTAAACGTCGCCGGGTAGAGAAACAGAAACGAAATCCCCGAGAGGGTCCAGACCAACGGCATCACCCCAGGTAGGCCCTGAACTTGCCACAGTTGGAGGCCATCGTAGCGGTGGTTAAAGAAATAAATAATCAGCACCACGGCAAAGGGGAGACTCACCAGAGCGAACAAAACTCGGTACAATCGGGGGCCGATGAGTTGTTCCCCCCGAGGGCGCAGGGCGGCTAATCCACTATGGGCGATCGCGAACCCAAACAACAACCCGATCATTATAAAATGGCTAGAAGTCAACCAGTCTGAGAACATCCCAAGCTCTTTCCCACTCCAAATATCCAACTCCAACGGACCCTTGCGATCCCTGACCCGGCTGGTTCAGATTGCCACCGATGCCGGAACCGATGCTTAGGCTCGTCCGAGGTGAAAAACATTTTAAGGCATCCACTAACAAAAAGCGATGGGGGTTTTATCCTCCGGGGGTGGATTCTATATCCAACTGACCGATGGATCAACCCGTTATGGGTGGGTTCGTCAGTTCAACTATAAGATAAACTGAGTCAGTTATCAGATCTCCATTAGCAGGGGATCATAATTTTTGACAGAGGGGATCGCACTCTCTGCTTTGACGGGATCGCCGATCGCCACCTAGTTTTGCTTTTATCTTAGATAAGGCTATCTCCGGCGATTTGGTAACCTCCACTACAACCTGACGACTGATTATCCAGGACTAGAATGGCAAGTTATGCTATTTTCCCTCGCCCGCCGAGATTGATTCATCCCATAGCAATATTGGACCTGCCCATTCCCGGACCATTGGTGTTAATCCGTCGGTTGCCATCAGACCCTTTGCCCCTTTCAGGTTTAGCAGTATGTCCGATCTACCTTTTACTTTAGATCAGTTACGCATTCTCAAAGCGATCGCCGCTGAGGGCAGCTTTAAACGTGCGGCAGATAGTTTATACGTTTCTCAGCCCGCCGTCAGCCTACAGGTGCAAAACCTAGAGCGGCAGTTAGATGTCCCACTATTTGATCGCGGGGGGCGTCGCGCCCAACTAACGGAAGCCGGACACCTCTTGCTCAGTTATGGCGAAAAAATTCTGACCCTCTGTCAGGAAACCTGTCGCGCCATCGAGGATTTACAAAATCTTCAAGGTGGCACCTTGATTGTTGGGGCTTCCCAAACCACCGGGACCTATCTCCTGCCCCGGATGATTGGGATATTTCGGCAGAAGTACCAGGATGTCGCGGTGCAATTGCACGTTCATTCCACCAGGCGTACCGCTTGGAGTGTCGCCAACGGACAAATCGACCTGGCGATCGTTGGCGGTGAAGTCCCCCCGGAACTCCAAGAGTCCCTAGAAATCCAGCCTTATGCTGAAGATGAACTGGCTTTAATTCTGCCGGTATTTCATCCCTTTGCCAAACTCGAAAAAATTCAAAAAGAAGACCTTTATAAGTTACAGTTCATCGCCCTGGACTCCCAATCGACTATCCGCAAAGTCATTGATCAAGTGCTTTCTCGTTGTGATATTGATACTCGCCGTCTCAAATTAGAGATGGAACTCAATTCAATTGAGGCGATTAAAAATGCGGTTCAGTCTGGTTTAGGCGCTGCTTTTGTTTCGATTTCTGCCATCGAAAAAGAGTTACAAATGGGCATTCTCCACCGCGCCACCATTGAGGGGGTTGTGGTTAAGCGAATGCTTTCAGTGATTTACAATCCCAATCGGTATCGATCTAAAGCTGCCGAGGCCTTTAGTCAAGAAATTTTACCCCAGTTTGCAACTCAGCCTTGGGTAGATAGCTCAATAGAAAAACCCTTAGAATTTATGGAGGTAGAACCCCTTAAACCCGTTTCCACCAATTCAACGATTAGCTAAACAGGTTTTAGATTTTAGATGACCCGATTGGAGAACGCCGCTCAATCAACTTGATTCATCTGAAATCTAAAATCTGTTCGGTAAAATTACGGCTTTTGATATGGAAATTTACTGTACTCGTCCGGGCTGCTTGCGGCCTCAAAATAGTTTTGCGGATCTCGATGATATGACGACCCTCAAAACCATCCAGCAAAAATTTTGTATCACTTGTGGGATGCCGTTGATTTTAGATGGTCGGTATCTCCCGGTGCGTTTACTGGGTCAAGGGGGCTTTGGGGCGGCTTTTCTGGCTCGCGATCGCCGCACTCCAGCAATGCGAACCTGTGTAGTCAAACAATTTCAACCGGCGGGAGATCTCGGTCCCCAACAGTTGGCGATCGCCCATACCCTCTTTGAACGAGAGGCCGAAGTCCTCGATCGCCTCGGCAACAAACACCCCCAAATCCCGGATTTAATGGCGTTTTTCCCCTTAGAAATTCCCAGCCAAATTCCCGGCAAAAAAGACCAATTTTTTTATTTAGTTCAAGAGTTTATTGACGGCCAAAATCTCGAAGAAGAATTAAAAACCCAAGGAAATTTTTCCGAGGAACAAGTGCGGGAGGTATTTGTCGAAATCCTGAAAATTCTCTCCTTTGTTCATGAAAATGATACCATTCATCGGGATATTAAGCCCTCGAATATCATGAGGTCCCGAACCAATGGTCGCCTCTATTTATTAGATTTTGGGGCAGTCAAACAAGTCACCCAATCCCCCAGCATAACGAGCAGTGGACGCTCCACCGGCATTTATTCAATGGGGTTTGCTCCCCCCGAACAAATGGCAGGACGCACCGTATTTCCCTCAACAGATTTATATGCTTTAGCGGTGACTTGCATCATGTTACTCACAGGAAAAGAACCCCAAGAGTTATTCGATGCCTACAGCAATGAATGGAATTGGCGAAGTCAAGCAACCCTCAGCGATCGCTTCGCCGATATTTTGGACCGACTCCTCCTCTCTACCCCCAGTCAGCGCTTCCAATCCGCCCCAGAAGTCCTAACCGCCCTCAATTCTACCTCCCCATCCCCCATTTCCCCCCCATCCCCCCCTTCTCCCCCATCTACCCCATCCCCCATTTCCCCCCCATCTCCCCCATCCCCCCCATCCCCCCACTTCTCCACCCTAGAAGTCTTACGAGGAGCAGCCTTTACCGGATTTGAAGGGGGCCTACTGTTAATCATGTTACAAAGCTTAGGATTAGCACCGGCGATCGGCACGATCGCCTGGTTAGTGATATTAACTGCCCTGATTTTCGTTCAATCTCGTCGGTTTATTGAAAAGTATGATTTACTCATCCTCGCGGTTGTCACCTTTGGGATTGTCTTCTTCATTCCGCCTTTTAATCAGGCATTTTTCTGGGAAGCACTCATATTTATCCCAATTTTTGCCAGTTGTTGTGCCGTCGCCTTCACCGCACTATTTCGTCTAATTTCTAAACTTATTAGCAAGTTTTTATAGCAAGTTTTTCCTAAAATTAGGTATCATGTTATCCGAATTAAAGTGTATTTAATATTACCCAATAAAAGGCTAAAAAACTTTGACTAACATATTCAAACTATCAAGCCCTATATTTTCCCCTCTAATTATCCAAGTGAGGATAACCTCAAATCTAGTTTTAAACTTCACCCTCATTCCCCGAAACCATCCCCACCCTATCTGACTCCATCTCTCCCCCTTAACCCCGTTTAATTATCAGCAATGTCACTGAAAAACGAAACAACAATTCTGGTCCTAACCCTGCTAGTTACCGTCAGTTTAGCAGGGGGAATTATCTGGGGGTTAATCCGAGGATTCGGCACACCCTTTGAACCCGATAATTTAGCCTCGGAAGGCATTTCCTCTCAATCTCAGACCCCCTATCGATTCGATCCTGATGCTAGAATTGGCAGTTTTGCCGAAGTTCCTAACCTGCCCTCGGGACTAGCAACTTATGGCGGTAGCACCACTTGGGCACCGATTCGGGGAACCGTCGATCCGGTGATTCAAATGGTTTTGCCCCAGTTTAAATTGCGCTATACCCAACATCCGACGAGACCCTCCGGTTCTGGAACGGGAATTGAGATGATGTTAGATAATCAGCTAGTTTTTGCCCAATCCTCGCGCTCAATTCGAGAAGAAGAACAGCAGAAAGCAAAACAGTTAGGATTTACTCTAAAAGCGATTCCAGTTGCCCTAGATGGAATTGCAGTAGCAGTCAATCCCGACTTAAATATTCCTGGATTAACCTTAACTCAACTTCAACAAATTTATACAGGGGATATCTGGAATTGGAGTCAAGTGGGAGGACCCGATGTGGAGATCGTCCCCTATTCTCGGCGTCCGGAAAACAGTGGCACTATTGAATTTTTCATGGAGAATGTGATGGGTGGGGAGGCATTTGGGAGCAATGTGCAGTTTATGCCTAGCACAACCCTAGCATTACGAGAAGTCGGCAATAGCCTGGGGGGAATCTACTACGCTTCAGCCCCGGAGATTGTCGGACAATGTAGCGTGACTCCCATTGCGATCGCCGGAAAAACTAATCGCCTGATTCCCCCCTATCGAGAACCCTTCGTCCCCGCCGAAGATTGTCCAACCCGACGAAATCAACTCAATGCCGCAGCCTTTCAAAGTGGGGAATATCCCCTCACTCGCCGATTATTTGTGATCATCAAAGAAAACGGTCAAATTGATCAACAACTCGCTGAAGCCTATGCTGCACTCCTCCTCACGGAACAGGGACAAGCTTTAATCGAACAAGCGGGTTTTGTGAGGATTCGTTAATCAACCCTTCCATCACTGTGGATTAGGAATTCATGACAATTGTGGAACTGCAAAATACCTTTTTATCCTTTTATGCGGTTTTTAGCCAAAGGTCTTAAAAATCCGCTATAGCTGCCCATTTACTCAAATTAAGCAACAGTTTTTACTAACCCATAAAAGAAATATTTGGCAAAAAGTCTATTGTCTATTGATTCATCATTAAACCTCTTGAAATTTAAGAGTGCGGGGATGCCTATTTAAACCCTCTTAGGTAGCGCGCAATATATTTTTGTCCCCGTTCAATATAATAAGGCGAAAAAAGAGTTTCATAATCTTGTTTGACTAATGCCATAGCTCGCTGCATCCGTTCATGCCCAAAAACAATAAACTGGGCTGTTGATGCTGCATAATATTCACGTTTTGAGTCTTTTACGTTATTTTTAAACGCATTTTGGTAAAGCAATCGTGCGGCTTGAAGAAAGGCTTTTTCTTCCTCATCAAATTCAATTTGACCTTCACTGGGGAAAAATAATTCTGTGCGTTTCATAAAACCTATAACTAGATTCATACATTCATGAGTCTGCTCCATAGATAAGCATTCTTGATCTCCGCGACGAAATGCCCATTGAGTGCAACCATTGGTCACTTCTAATGCCCGTATTTTGCTAAATTTATCTAAAGTTTTATCAGGAAACTTTTCCACCTCTTCAATATGCTCTTCCATGAGCTGCTTAAAAAAAGGCAAATCTTTTTGAAAAAACTCTTGCAGTTCTTCAATCTCGGCTAGATTTTCCCAGTAAATTGTTCGGTTTATTTTCATAGTTAAAGATTGAGTAACTCACGGATATCGTAGGGTTTAAAATGATTCCCAAATAAAATACAAATTCAACCTCGGTTTCCCTCATTATTCCATAGAGTGATGCTTTTAACCTCCCTTCAAGAGCCAAGAGCCGACAATCCCTTCTGCATGGTTCGCAGTTTTCGCAAGTCCCTGCTCGTTTACAACGTTCCCATCGTTCTTGAGGGATAGCAATTGGGTTAACCGCCTGATCATGTCTGGGGGTCAAGAGGCAGTTAGAAGTAAGCCGCTTCAAACCAGACTTCTTTGGTTAATCCTGCTTTTAGACACCACTGCCGTTGTGTCACGTGATTATATCCTTTTCTACCACAGGTCGGTTGTTGCCGAAAATACCAATTTCCTAACATCGATAGGGACTGCCTGCCCCAAAGCCTGAAAGCCTGCTGTCACATTAGCCTGCAACTCGCGGATAAACTTGTTAAAACGTCCCATTCTCCACAAAAGTTTTTAACTTAGAAGCATTCCTCACCGCATTTCCGCCACCGTCGTTGTTGAAGTAAACGAATGCGCTGTGCCCCTGAGTTTCCCACTCCCAAAGACGGGAAGCCCACCAGGACAAATCCTCATCCGAGTAGGAGCCACCGTAGAGGGAATGGGGATCGGGACCGTGAAGCCTTACATAGACGAAAGGCGCAGTGGCGCGAAGGATGCAAGGCAGCTGTGCCCCGCTCATGACACAGTAAGCTACTCCAAAGCGTTCCAGGAGGGAAAATACCTCTTCTATCCCTCTTCTGTCACCCTGGCTAGAGTATAATAAAAAAAACGGCTGAAAGCCAGAGCAGGACCATGATTGCCCCAAAACAAGCCAAGCCCACCCTCCCTCTAATTGATGAATACTGTGAAAACTATAAAAGCCTGTTTTCAGATGTTAGGACTTATGAGGCATTTAAGAATATCCATGTAGGAATATTATCCGAAATAAAACGGAAAACTTTACCGGAAATCGCGAAAATTTTGGGACTAGAAAACGCCCAGGGGTTACACCATTTTCTGACTCGCTCTCCTTGGGACATTCACCAGCACAAAAATTCGAGAATCCAGCTCATTTTAAATCATTTAAAAGGTCGAGGAATTCGGGTGATTATTGATGAAACAGGAGACCCTAAAAAAGGCAAAAAAACTGATTATGTAGCTCGGCAATATATCGGTCGATTAGGAAAGGTAGAAAATGGAATTGTATCTGTAGTTGCTTACGGATTAATTGATGGAATAACGTTTCCCATTCTCTTTGAAGTCTTCAAGCCGCAAAAGTGCTTAAAACCGGGAGATGTTTATAAAACCAAACCTCAAATTGCCGCCGGATTAATTGAAGAGATGGTCCACCTGGGTTTCCAAATAGAATTGGTATTAGCCGATAGTCTGTATGGAGAAAGTGAGACTCATTTTTTGAATAAACTGGAGGAATTAGAACTTTTGTATATGGTATCAATCAGGAGTAATCATGGAGTCTGGCTACCTGAAGGACAAAGCGTTTCAGCCAATGAATGGACAACATTTCCCCGGAATATGAGTCAGGGTAAAACAGAAACTCGCTATATAAGAGAGGTTGTTTTTGGTGAAAAAGGACGGAGAACTTATTG
>JAMXFF010000055.1 GCA_025370845.1 Laspinema palackyanum D2a
AAGTCACTCAACAAGATATTCGCAATTGGTTTGCTCATTGTTGCTACTGTACCTCATGAGTCCGGGAACCGCTATATCAGCGATCGCAAACGCCGAGAAGAAGCCCTCAAACTCATTGTTGAAGGCACTGCCTCCAAAACTGGACAAGAATTTTTCCAGTCTTGCGTTCAATATTTGGCAGAAATTCTGGGAATTCGGTATGCCTTTATCACCGAATGTGCAAACCTGCAAAAAACCCGAGTTCGGATGTTATCGTTTTGGAAAGACCAAAACTTTTCTGAAAACTTAGAATATGATTTAGCAGGAACCCCCTGTGATGAAGTGATTACCACCGGACAATATTATTGCTATCCTGACAACATTATTGCTCAGTTTCCTGATGATGCCGATTTAGTTGATTTGAAGGCGCGCAGCTATGCTGGAATCCCTTTAATTGACACCACAGGGGATGTGATTGGTCATATTGCCGTTTTAGATACCCACCCCATGATCGATGACGAAACCCGCAAGCTCGTCTTGAAAATTTTTGCAGCGAGGGCCGGTGCTGAATTAGAGCGAAAAATCACCGATATTGCCTTGCAAAAAAGTCAAGAACAAACCGAAAACTTGTTATTAAATATATTACCCAAAACCATTGCAGACCGCTTGAAAACCGACACAAGCGCCATTGCCGAACAATTTGAAGACGTCACCATTTTATTTTCCGATATTGTCGGATTCACCCCGCTTTCTGCCCAAATGCAACCCACTGAATTAGTCAATTTACTCAATGAAATTTTCTCAACCTTTGACCAATTCAGCGACAAACTGGGGTTAGAGAAAATTAAAACCATAGGGGATGCCTATATGGTAGTCGGGGGATTACCCGTTAAACACCCCAATTCTGCGGAGGCGATCGCGCAAATGGCCTTAGAAATGCAATCCAGCATTACCCACCTTCAATGCCGCTATGGCCCAACTCTTCAAATTAGAATCGGCATCAACACCGGACCCGTCGTTGCTGGCGTGATTGGCATCAAAAAGTTCAGTTACGACTTATGGGGAGATGCCGTCAATGTAGCCTCTCGCATGGAATCATCCGGCCTCCCCGGCAAAATTCAAGTCACAGAAACTGTTTACGAACGGTTAAAACATCAGTTCCACTTTGAGCAACGCGGACCCGTTGAGGTCAAAGGACGAGGAGAAATGATGACTTATTGGTTAGTTGGATAAGGAAGATGGGGTTCATGTTCGTAGTAACGACTTCAGTCGTTCTCTTAAGTTCGTAGTAACGACTTCAGTCGTTTTCTTAAGTTCGTAGTAACGACTTCAGTCGTTTTCTTATGTTCGTAGTAACGACTTGAGTCGTTTTCTTAAGTTCGTAGTAACGACTTCAGTCGTTATTCCCCTTTCATGGGTTCTTTTTTCAAGGTTCAAAAATGGGACCCCACCCTAACCCTCCCCTTGCCAAGGGGAGGGGACCGGAGGTGGTTTGGCTTCGTCGGGGTTGAATCAAAACCTACCTTTGGAAACTGGGAAAGATAACGACTGAAGTCGTTACTACGAACATGAGGGAACGACTTCAGTCGTTACTACAAACATCGCCCCACCCACCACCGTTTCAAAGTCCCTCTCCTAAAAGGAGAGGGATTTAGGGAGAGGTCCTTCCCCCTTACGCCTTCACCGCGACCTTCTCAACGGTCGGTTCAGCAGATGCCTCGGGACTGTCGGCTTCCGAAGGCGGCACCACTTGCCAGAACTTCGGTAAATACTCCGTCCAGTTCTCCAGAATCCGAGATGCCTTGTCGCTACCTGTCTGTTCTTGGTGCATCTGAATCATCTCTTTGAGTTGCGCCTCCCCGGCAGGAGTCGTGACTCGCTGAACCTGGACAATCTCATGATTGACCAATTCATCAAAATTGCCCTCTTCATCTAGGAAATAGGCCAATCCACCAGTCATCCCGGCCCCTACGTTCCGGCCCGTTTGACCCAAAACGACAATCACGCCGCCGGTCATATATTCACAAGCATGGTCCCCGGCCCCTTCAATCACCGCCTTACCCAGGGAGTTGCGGACGGCAAACCGTTGTCCGGCTTGACCCCGGGCAAAGAGGTATCCTCCAGTCGCCCCATAGAGGCAGGTATTGCCAACGATCGCATTCTCGGACGGATTATAGGTGGCTCCTGCGGGTGGCACCACCACCAAGGTTCCGCCAGTCATGCCTTTACCGACATAATCATTGGCCTCTCCTTCTAAGCGCAGGGTGACGCCGGAAACATTAAACGCCCCAAAGCTTTGTCCTGCTGCCCCTTGGAAGGTCAAATTAATCTGACCGCCAAAGCCATTATTGCCATAGCGAGAGGCAATTTCTCCCGCCAGACGCGCCCCAACGGAACGGTCTGTATTGACAATTGGGAGGGTTTTGGAGACTTGAGATTGAGAGGCGATCGCCCCGGTAATCTCTGCATCTGCCAGCAAATCATCCTCCAACACCGGCCCATTGCTATGCACCGGACCATGATTTAACCAACTGCGATCGCCCCGGGTATCGGGCAACATCTTGGTAATCACATCCAAATTCAGTCCCTGAGTCTTGGTCAACTGCACCGACTCCCGCAGGGTCAGCAAATCTCCGCGTCCAATTACTTCCTGCAAAGAGCGATATCCCAACATCGCTAACAATTGCCGCACTTCTTCCCCAATGAAATAGAAGAAGTTGACGACGTGCTCGGGGACCCCAGTAAACCGCGCCCGGAGTTTCTCCTGCTGGGTGGCGACTCCCACGGGACAATTGTTGGTATGACAAATCCGGGCCATGATGCAACCTTCAGCAATCATGGCGATACTGCCAAAACCAAACTCTTCCGCCCCCATCAAGGCCGCAATTAGGACATCCCAGCCACTTTTCAAGCCGCCATCGGTGCGGAGGACGACGCGATCGCGCAGTCCGTTGTTCATCAATACCCGTTGCACTTCAGCTAAACCTAACTCCCAGGGACTCCCGGCGTGTTTAATCGAACTCAATGGGGAAGCGCCGGTGCCGCCATCATGTCCGGAAATCTGGATAATATCTGCATTTGCTTTCGCCACCCCAGCGGCGATCGTGCCAATACCAATTTCCGAAACCAACTTCACCGAAACCCCTGCCTTGGGATTGATTTGGTGCAGGTCAAAAATCAACTGGGCCAAATCCTCAATGCTGTAGATATCGTGGTGCGGTGGCGGCGAAATCAACGGCACTCCCGCCTTAGATTTCCGCAACATGGCGATATAGGGACTGACCTTTTTCCCGGGCAGTTGTCCACCTTCTCCGGGTTTAGCCCCTTGCGCCATTTTAATTTCGATTTGCTTGGCACTCATCAGGTACTCGGGAGTCACCCCAAAGCGACCGGAAGCGACCTGTTTGATGGCGGAGGAAGCGGTATCGCCATTTTTCAAGCCATTCAGATGGGGTAACGAAGGTGACTTACCTTGGTCATCCACATTATCTAAGATGCCAAAGCGCACGGGGTCTTCGCCGCCTTCACCGGAGTTGGATTTACCGCCAATTCGGTTCATGGCGATCGCCAGCACTTCATGAGCCTCCCGAGAGAGGGCCCCCAGGGACATCCCTCCCGTGCAGAATCGTTTGAGAATTTCAGCTACGGGTTCCACTTCATCAATGGAAATCGAAGGGCGATCGCTCTGGAAATCCAACAAATCCCGCAACGCCGTGGGCGGACGTTCGGCTAAATACTGTTTATAGAGTTGATAATGCTCGTACCCCTCTCCGGAACCCTTCAGATCCGCCACTGCCTTATGCAGCGCTTTGGACATTTCCGGGGAATTCATGTGATATTCACCGCCGGGGCGATACTGCACAAACCCTTCATTCGGCAATTTTTTCCCTGCCGGTTGGGGGAACGCTTTCTCATGGAATGCCCGCAGTTCTGAACCCAACTCCGCCACACTCAAACCGCCAATTTGAGAAGCAGTACCCACAAAGGCCAAATCCAGCAATTCCCGACCAATCCCGACTGCCTCAAAAATTTGAGCGCCGTGATAACTCGACAACAGGGAAATCCCCATTTTGGAGAGAATCTTCAACAGTCCGGCTTCGATCGCATGACGGTAATTTTCCTGAGACTGCTCAAGAGTGACTTGAGGCAGTTTACCCCGTTCCATCAACTTCTGCGTTTTGCCATCTTCATGCCAATGGCGGACTGCTTCTAAGGCCAAATAAGGACAAACAGCCGATGCGCCATAGCCAATCAAACAAGCAAAATGATGGGTACTCCAACATTGAGCCGTATTGACAATTAAAGAGGCATGAGAGCGCAATCCCGCCCGAATCAAGGCATGATGAACCGCCCCAACGGCAACAAGGGGAGGAATATAGGTGGTTTCAGCATTGGGTCCGGGTGCATCACTCAGAATCAGCAGGGTTGCGCCATTTCGCACCGCTGACTCGGCTTGATTGCAGAGGTTTTGCACCGAGTCTGCCAATTCCGAGGGGCGATCGCTCAGGGGAAATAGGGTAGACAGAGACACCGCATCAGACCGAGATGCAATCTGCTGTAAGTCGGCCTCATTGAGAACCGGGGAGTCAATTTCTAGTTGTTTAGCCAGTTCGGGCTTGATTTCTAGGAGATTGCCACGGGCTCCCAAATGCATCCGCAGGGACATCACCAGACTTTCCCGCAGAGGGTCGATGGGGGGATTGGTGACTTGAGCAAACCGTTGTTTGAAATAGTCGTAAAGCAGGCGAGGTTTTTGGGAGAGAACTGCCAAGGGGATATCATCGCCCATGCAGAAGGTGGGTTCTTTGCCCATTGCTGCCATTTCTTCCACAATCATTTCCACATCTTCGCTGGTGTAGCCGAAGGCGGTTTGGGCGGACAGAAGTTGTTCGGGGGTGAGTTGATTGGCGGTTAGGGGAGTTTGGCGTTGGAGATGTTGACGATGTTGGGCTAACCATTCGCCGTAGGGATGCTTTTGGGCAATCCGTTCTTTGACTTCCCAGTTTTTGAGGACTTCGTGGGTGGTGAGGTCTACGACGAGGGTTTGACCGGGACCCAGACGACCTTTTTCAATGATGTCGGCTTCGGGAATATTGACGACACCGGCTTCTGAGGCGACCATGACTAAGCCACTGTTGGTTATTGCATAGCGGGCGGGGCGTAAGCCGTTGCGATCGAGGGTGGCCCCGACTTGTTGTCCATCGCTATAGGCAATCAGGGCGGGACCATCCCAAGGTTCTTGGATGCCGCTGTAATATTCATAGAAATCGACAATAGACTGCCGATTTTTGAGGGCGGGCTGGTTTTGATAGGCTTCCGGGACCATAATCATCAAGGCTTCACTGGCGCGAGAACCCGATCGCACCAGCAGTTCCATGACGTTATCCAGGTTAGCCGAATCGCTGTTTTTGGGATTAACCAGGGGTTTGAGTTGTTCAATGCGATCGCCCCATAACGGCGACTGTAAATCCACCTGCCGCGCCATCATCCAATTGATATTACCCAACAGGGTATTAATTTCCCCATTATGTCCCAACAACCGCATCGGTTGAGCCAAGGGCCAACGGGGAAGGGTATTGGTGCTAAACCGGCGATGATAAACGGCAAAAGCGCTGGTATAGGATTCATCCAGCAAGTCCAGGTAAAAGTCAGCCAGGACCGCTGAACGAACCATCCCTTTATAGACAATAGTTCGATTAGAAAAAGAACAAATATAGAAATCTTGTCCCCAAATAATTGGGTTTTGGTCGTTTGAACCCGCTGCTTTTAGGGCGGAACCGACGGCGCGGCGGGTCAGATAAAGATGTCGTTCTAATTCATCCCCAGTTTTATCCGGCGAATAGACCAACATTTGCTCAATATGAGGCTGATTTTCCCGCGCTTGCACCCCCAGGACTTCCGGACGCACGGGGACTTTGCGCCATCCCAATAGCTGCAAATCATGGGTTTTGAGCGTGTCCTCGACAATTTGACGCGCCGCCTGTTGTAACACCGGGTCCAGGGAGAAAAAGACCATCCCGACCCCAATGGATTCCAGGGGATAGGAGTTCGGGTTATGCTCTTGTAACCAAGCCTCAAAGAGTTGCCAAGGAATAGCCGTCATCACTCCGGCCCCATCTCCCGAATCCCGGTCAGCGGAACAACCTCCGCGATGTTCAAGACAGGTTAAGGCATTGAGCGCCATTGAGACAATTTCCCGACTGGGAACGTTTTGGGGATTGGCGATATAACCGACACCACAGGCGTCTCGTTCTTCCACTAACCAGGGTTGACCAAGGAAACCGAACTCATGGATGGAACTAGATTGAGTATTTGGGTTGGGCATTGCTTTTCGGGTAGATGATGGATGGGGAATTGTAGATTTTAGAGTTTAGATTTTTTTCGGGTTAAATCTGCCAGATTTTAATCATCGATTTCTCTATAAATCAGGGGTTGACATATTTGAGGATGGAAACGATCCGCAGAAGGGGTAGGCGCGATCGCCCCCGTTGCTTTCCCGAATGACAATCAAGGGTTGGGCTGCATCTTGCAAGCGCCTATCCGTTTTTACCCGAATGCAAGGCCCGAACGGAAATAGCCAATCCTTAGATGGGGCAACTATACAAATTAACCTTCTGTCTGATTAATTTTAGAAGGTTTTCAGGCCATTGTTAATTTCCGTCTGACTTGAGCGGTTTTCTTGAGGATGGCCCTAAATCTGTTTAGAACCCGGGGAGTTTCTCGGTTCCCTCCGATTTAGCGCTCCTTCCCTTCGGTCTTGAGATGCTCAGGGCGTCCCTGTTGAACAGCGATGGACCAGAGGATTCCATATCCATATTAGATCCCAGGAAGTTAGGGGTAAACCCAAGTTATAGGTCCGGATTAAAAATCATATAGAAATAACTTTCATCTGACAATCCCTAGTCTGAAGTTTGTGAAACGGATACACCAACCGTTGTAGGTGGCGGTTCAGACTCCTGTGGGGATGCCAGTCTGGGGGACCCTGCTGGAGCCTTAGTCCCGAGGAGGCCCAGGGGTGAAACTTAAAGCCCGGATAAAGTCCCTAGGATTAGAGATAAAGATTTGATATAGATTGCTCCAATCTATCCCCCGGACGACTGACAAGGCGTTTTTGGCTTGTTATGGTGGGATAAAGAGGGCTCGGGAAGGCCCTGGGTTCTGTAACGAGATTTAATGCTTTATTTTAATTTTGCGCTTTCTGGGAAATATATCTTTAAGAAGCAGATCCGAGCTACTCCTTAGCTCAACTCAGGTCAGAAAAGGTCTGATCGTACAGACTCCCCCAACCTAACCCTCGGGGCGATCGCCTAGATGGACTGGATACGGCTTCCCCACTCTCAACATAAGATTATGGAGACTCGAACAATGGCTAACGCTCAAGAAATTCTTCCTTCCTTGGCAACTGCTGCCTCCTCTTCCTCTCCGATGGTGGCAGCAACGGAACTTCGCCCTTGGGGTTCGTTCACGGTTTTAGAAGATGCCAAGGGATATAAAATTAAACGAATTGAAGTCAAACCCGGTCACCGCCTCAGCTTGCAAATGCACCACCATCGCAGCGAACATTGGATCGTGGTTTGCGGAACAGCCCGGGTGGTTTGCGGGGACCAAGAACTGATGCTCACCAGCAATCAGTCTACTTATGTGCCGCAATGCACGAATCATCGTCTGGAAAATCCTGGGGTGATTCCTTTGGTTTTGATTGAAGTTCAAAATGGGGAATATTTGGGTGAAGATGATATCGTGCGCTTCCAAGATGACTATGCCCGGGCTAAATAATCCCGATCCGGATGGTCAGTGACTCTTTCCTGTCAGGACTTACCCAATCTTTAAACCTTAAAAAAATGTAGAGGCGATTCACGAATCGCCTCTACATTTTTTTAGGGTGGATTTTCAAAATCTGCGTAAGTCCTGTTGCTGTGATGGGGGGGAATGGGGTTAGAATCAGTTATAAACGAGATGCGATCGCCATTTACCCAGATAAACCTGGCTTTTTCGAGGAAATTCCCAGGCGATCGCAGTAGCAATTGAGTCGCGATCGCGGTAAAATTGCGATCGCCGATCACGACAGCCAATGTCCACCCATTCATGATTCAGCTGAGTAAAGCAGCCGTCACCGAAATTAAACGCATCCAGTCCAAACAGTCCAACCCAACTGTCTGGTTTCGTCTCGGGGTGGAAACGGGGGGTTGTGCTGGGTGGTACTATACGATGGCGTTTGACGAACAGTGCAACCCCGATGATCTCATCTGTGAGTGCGATGGCGTTCAAGTGACGGTCGATAGCCGCTTCCTCGACTATCTCAACGGCCTGACTGTAGATTACTCGCAGGATTTGATGGGAGGGGGGTTCCGCTTCCATAACCCCAAGGCTGCCAAGACTTGTGGCTGTGGTAACTCCTTCTCGATTGTTGAGTCCTCCACCCCCTAGGGATCCGCTTAGGTCAGCCCTTCAATCTTTAATCTGGCCCCCGGGATTTTTATCCCCTGCCGTTTTGGATTGTTTTTCTGCCCTAAAAATTGACACGGGATACTAGGGTAAGATATAATTGTAGATTGTTGTCAACTTGATCCTTGAAAACCTGAATACCCCATAACTCATGCCCACAATACAACAACTTATTCGTACCGAACGGCAGAAGATCGAAAAGAAAACCAAATCGCCTGCACTCAAGAGTTGTCCGCAGCGTCGGGGCGTTTGTACGAGAGTTTATACCACCACACCGAAAAAACCAAACTCAGCCCTGAGAAAAGTAGCACGGGTTCGCCTGACCTCTGGATTTGAAGTCACCGCCTACATTCCAGGCATTGGTCATAACCTGCAAGAGCACTCCGTCGTGATGATCCGAGGCGGCAGGGTCAAGGATTTACCTGGAGTTCGTTACCACATCATCCGTGGGACCTTAGATACTGCCGGAGTCAAAGACCGCCGTCAAGGGCGTTCTAAATATGGGGCCAAGCGTCCTAAGACCTAAATAGAGATTAAATGAGGCTATAAGCCTGAATCGGAACCTTCAAGGGTCTGCTGGAACGTTCAAGGGCGATCGCTGATGTGGGGTATCCAAGGTATTGAACCCAAGGATTAACAAGCTTCCCACGGGATGGAAAGAGTCCGCCCCTTAAGTTGATCGACAAAAAAGAGGTACAATCTGATGGCGCTCATCTCGCCAAACGATGGCATGAAAAACCCCATCGATTCAATCGATTGTGTCAGAATGAGCGATCCCGATAAAAAAGATTCAGGCACTTCTCAACGGACTCGGTAGGCAACCCATCGCGAACCGTCACTTCACAAAGGACTAAGCGCACCTCCGAAGAATCCCCAGCCAGAAAATCGCCTTCCTTCCCACCACCGTGGGAAGATTCAAGCTGAATCGCCTCAGCAACGAATCACAGCTAGTTACGGCTAGTTACAGTTAGTTCCAGTTAATTACAGTCGTTAGTTTGGGTGAAAAGTTAGTATGTCTCGTCGCACTGGTAGTCAAAAACGTTCTGTTACTCCCGATCCAGTTTATAACAGCCGATTGGTTGGTATGATGGTGCGGCGTGTAATGAAGAGTGGCAAAAAGTCAGTCGCCTTCAATATTGTTTACAACGCCATGAAAACCATCGAAGAAAGAACCGGCGCAGATGCGCTGGAAGTCTTTGAAAAGGCGGTTAAAAATGTGACTCCCCTAGTGGAAGTCAAAGGCCGTCGGGTTGGCGGGGCCACCTATCAAGTCCCGATGGAAGTTCGGTCCGATCGCGGTACAGCTTTAGCATTGCGCTGGATCATTCACTTTTCCAGAACCCGCGCGGGTCGCACGATGGCCATGAAATTGGCTAACGAATTAATGGATGCCGCCAACGAAACCGGCAACGCAATCCGCAAACGGGAAGAAACCCATCGGATGGCAGAAGCCAACAAAGCGTTCGCGCACTATCGTTACTAAAATCGGAATCAGACCCATTGCGGAAAAAAAAGGTGTTCTATGTAAACAAATTTTGCAAAAAATATTAAAATGTAACAGGACCGGGGAAAATCCACAGGAGTATGGCTCATTCGGGTTGACTTCAAAGACCGTGGATTCCTTCTGTCATGTCGAATTGACCCCTTTGCTAGAGTTCTAGGAAAAGTGGCAAAAAGCAGAAGTCAAACTCCTTAAAAAAATAACAGCGAGTGACTTCGCAACCCGAGGAGAATTTTTAGGTGTTGTCTTCTCGGGAAGGTAAATCGGTTTAAGGACGTGAGCCCGTTTCAGCAAACGGCGGGTCAAAAAAACCCATTCAACCCTAGACTGACTTAAATTGGATCGCGACATTCCAAGCGCGATCGGCAAGAGTCTAGGAAATAGAATTGCCAAGCGTCTAACCGTAAAACCGCCGAGAGTCTCCGAAGTAAAATCGAGGATTGTGCCGGAGGCTTGGAGAGGCACGAACACCAAAGTGCGTTAAACGCATCATTCAAAGATAATTGCGGCAACACAAACAAGGAGGTAGCTGTGGCACGTACTGTCCCGCTTGAGAAAGTGCGAAACATAGGAATCGCCGCCCACATCGATGCGGGCAAGACCACAACGACGGAGCGGATTCTGTTTTATTCCGGTGTGGTTCATAAAATCGGTGAGGTGCATGACGGCAACACCGTGACAGACTGGATGGAGCAAGAGCGAGAGCGGGGCATTACCATCACGGCTGCTGCCATCACCACCAGTTGGAAAGACAACCAGATCAACATTATTGACACCCCCGGTCACGTTGACTTCACCATTGAAGTGGAGCGCTCCATGCGTGTACTCGACGGCGTGATTGCCGTCTTCTGTTCCGTGGGTGGAGTTCAACCGCAATCCGAAACCGTGTGGCGTCAAGCCGATCGCTATAAAGTGCCGCGCATCGCGTTTATTAACAAGATGGACCGCACTGGGGCGAACTTTTACAGAGTTTACGATCAGATTTGCGATCGGATGCGGACTAACGCCGTGGCGATCCAACTCCCGATCGGCAGCGAAGACCAATTCTCTGGCATCATCGACTTGGTAGGGATGAAGGCTCGGATCTACACCAATGATACGGGTACCGATATCCAAGAGACCGATATTCCCGATGACATGATGGAACTGGCTCAAAAATATCGCACCAAGCTCATTGAAGCCGTGGCAGATATGAGTGATGTTTTGACCGAAAAATACCTTGAAGGTGAAGAATTCACCCAGGAAGAAATTGTCAAAGCATTACGCCAAGGAACCATTAGCGGTAAGATCGTCCCCACCATGTGCGGTTCTGCCTTTAAGAACAAAGGGGTACAGCTCTTATTGGATGCCGTGGTAGATTATCTACCCGCTCCCATTGACGTGCCTCCGATTCAGGGAACCTTGCCCAATGGGGAAGAAATCACTCGCAGTGCCGATGACAAGGCTCCCCTCTCGGCATTAGCCTTCAAAATCATGGCCGATCCTTATGGACGTCTGACCTTTATTCGGGTCTATTCCGGCGTTCTGGAAAAAGGCAGTTACGTTCTCAACTCCACCAAGGATAAAAAAGAACGGATTTCCCGCTTGATTGTCATGAAAGCCGACGAGCGGATTGAAGTCGATGAACTGCGAGCTGGGGACCTAGGTGCCGCTGTCGGTTTGAAAGACACCTTCACCGGCGATACCATCTGTACCTCGGATAGTCCGGTGATTCTGGAATCCCTGTTCATTCCTGAACCCGTGATTTCTGTGGCGGTGGAACCCAAGACCAAGCAAGACATGGAGAAGCTGTCGAAAGCACTGCAATCCCTGTCCCAAGAAGACCCCACCTTCCGGGTGAGCATTGATGCGGAAACCAATCAAACCGTGATTGCCGGGATGGGTGAACTCCACCTGGAAATTCTGGTGGATCGGATGTTGCGTGAATTTAAGGTAGAAGCCAACGTGGGTGCACCCCAAGTTGCCTACCGAGAAACGATTCGCAAAGCCGTTAAAGCTGAAGGCAAATTTATTCGCCAAAGCGGTGGTAAAGGTCAGTACGGTCACGTCGTCATCCAAATCGAACCGGGTGAACCCGGTACGGGATTTGAGTTTGTCTCGAAAATTGTGGGCGGAACTGTACCCAAAGAGTACATTTCCCCCGCAGAACAAGGGATGAAAGAAGCCTGCGAATCTGGGATTTTAGCAGGTTACCCCATGATTGACATCAAGGCCACGTTGGTAGATGGTTCCTACCACGATGTGGACTCCTCGGAAATGGCCTTTAAAATTGCTGGCTCTATGGCAATTAAAGAAGGGGTGATGAAAGCGTCACCCGTTCTGTTAGAGCCTATGATGAAGGTTGAGGTAGAAGTTCCCGAGAACTATCTCGGGGACGTCATGGGCGACCTCAATTCCCGCCGGGGCCAAATCGAAGGAATGGGCTCTGAGCAGGGAATTGCCAAGGTGACTGCTAAAGTTCCATTAGCAGAAATGTTTGGCTATGCCACGGATATCCGGTCTAAAACCCAAGGCCGAGGTATCTTTACGATGGAGTTTAGCCGCTATGAAGAGGTGCCTCGCAACGTGGCTGAACCCATCATCGCCAAGAGTAAAGGGAACGCATAATATTAGTTCATTTGTTCACGGTTCATTGTTCATTGCTTTTTCCCAATGAACAATGAACAATGAACAATGAACAATGAACGATTGAGAAAGGAACTAGAGAAGACATGGCACGCGCAAAGTTTGAACGGAATAAACCCCACGTTAACATCGGTACGATCGGTCACGTTGACCACGGTAAAACGACCCTGACCGCAGCAATCACCTTGACCCTTGCTGCTCTCGGTCAAGCCAAAGCGAGAAAGTACGATGAAATCGATGCAGCTCCCGAAGAAAAACAACGGGGGATCACGATTAACACCGCTCACGTGGAATACGAAACCACTGATCGTCACTATGCCCACGTTGACTGCCCAGGTCACGCTGACTATGTGAAAAACATGATCACCGGAGCTGCCCAAATGGATGGCGCTATCCTGGTGGTGTCCGCTGCTGATGGCCCTATGCCTCAGACCCGGGAACACATTCTGTTGGCAAAACAGGTGGGGGTTCCGAATATCGTGGTCTTCTTGAACAAACAAGACCAAGTTGATGATGAAGAACTCCTGGAACTCGTGGAACTGGAAGTTCGTGAACTCCTCACTTCCTACGATTTCCCCGGTGATGATATTCCGATTGTCTCCGGTTCCGGTCTGTTGGCCCTAGAAGCCTTGACCAAAACCCCCGGTATCAAGAAAGGGGACAATGAGTGGGTAGATAAAATCTACGCCTTGATGGATCAAGTGGATGCTTACATTCCGACTCCGGAACGGGCGATCGATAAGCCTTTCTTGATGGCTGTTGAAGACGTCTTCTCGATCACGGGTCGGGGAACTGTTGCCACGGGTCGGATCGAACGCGGTAAAGTCAAAGTCGGCGAAACCGTGGAATTGGTTGGAATCAAAAACACTCGCAGCACCACGGTGACTGGGGTGGAAATGTTCCAAAAAATCCTGGAAGAAGGTCTGGCTGGAGATAACGTCGGGGTTCTGCTCCGGGGTATCCAAAAGGCAGATATCGAGCGCGGGATGGTGATTGCTAAACCCGGTTCGATTACTCCTCACACTCAGTTTGAATCTGAAGTGTATATTCTCAAGAAGGAAGAAGGGGGCCGTCATACGCCGTTCTTCTCTGGCTATCGTCCTCAGTTCTATGTTCGGACGACCGACGTTACCGGAACCATCAAAGCCTTCACCTCCGATGAAGGGGATGAAGTGGAAATGGTGATGCCCGGAGACCGGATCAAGATGACGGTTGAACTGATCAACCCGATCGCCATTGAACAAGGGATGCGCTTCGCCATCCGTGAAGGTGGACGGACCGTCGGCGCGGGTGTGGTCTCTAAAATCCTCGACCAACCCGTAGTAGCCAAGAAGTAAACCGGCTGAGGACGCTCCGACCTTTTAAGGCAGAAGCGTGCTGATTGACGGTAGAGCAGAAAAGCCATCCTAAATTGAGGAGCTTTTCTGCTCTGCTTGTCTCTGTCATTAGTTCTTAGTCATTGGTCAAATGACCAATGACTAAGAACTAATGACAACCGACCAATGACCCATTTATTAACCGAACCTAGACAACTAAAAATCAATGGCTACCTTACAACAGCAAAAAATTCGGATTCGTCTAAAAGCCTTCGATCGCAGATTGCTCGATACTTCCTGCGAGAAAATCGTAGATACAGCGAATCGGACCAACGCCACAGCCGTTGGACCCATTCCTTTACCGACGAACCGACGGATTTACTGTTTACTCCGTTCTCCCCACGTGGATAAAGATTCCCGGGAGCATTTTGAAACCCGGACCCACCGCCGGATTATCGATATCTATCAACCATCTTCTAAAACGATTGATGCGCTGATGAAACTCGATTTGCCTGCCGGTGTGGATATTGAAGTCAAACTCTAAAGGTCTTCCTGAGCCGATCGCACCGTCTGCATAAATCCAGCGCCTCGCTTCTGGCAATGCAACGGACTGTTTTTTTTATCCTTTAAAAAAGGAGAACTCAGAATTCTCCTTTTTTAAAAATTCAACCCCAAACTGAACCGAAACGCGATCGCCCCTCAATCCATTAAAAATTATAATTCCCCTTAAAAAAAACCTTAAATTTTCACATTCTCTAACATAGATTGTAAAAAAAGTCAAGCTTTTAAATCCAAAAATTATCAAAAAATCCTCACTCATCCGTGAGCCAAGACAGGTGCGCTCCTGGTGGCGGAATCTTCACTTCAAACCTATCAGTTAAGATAAAAGCGAAGTTACTTTTGAGACTGAGGCATAATGCAATCCTCCTCCTCGATCGCCGTTCGAGAACTCCCCCTATTTCCCTTACCCGAAGTCGTACTTTTTCCAGGCAGACCCCTCCCCCTGCACATTTTCGAGTTTCGCTACCGAATTATGATGAACACAATTCTGGAGAGCGATCGCAGATTTGGGGTACTCATGTGGGATCCCGTCAAAGGTCAACCCAGCTCAATCGGGTGCTGTGCGGAAATTCTGCAATATGTCCGACTTCCCGATGACCGGATGAAAATGCTCACCCTCGGCCAGCAGAGATTTCGAGTCCTAGAATATGTTCGAGAAAAACCCTATCTCGTCGGTTTAGTCGAATGGCTCGAAGATCAACCCCCCGAGGAAGACCTCCGACCCCTCGCCAGCGAAGTCGATCGCCTCTTACGAGATGTCGTCCGTCTCTCCGGCAAACTCATGGATCAAACCATCGAACTCCCCGACGACATCCCCGAGCTCCCGGTAGAACTCTCCTATTGGGTCGCCAGTAACCTCTATGGCGTTGCTGCCGAACAGCAATCCCTTCTCGAAATGTTGGATACCCGAGCCCGACTGGAAAGAGAATCGGAAATTCTCACCTCCACCCGATCTCATCTGGCCGCACGCACCGTCCTCAAAGACACCCTTAATGAGTGACATCCTCGACACCGACTACGCCGCCCTCGTCGCCGCTGACTACGACCCCAACCTTAGAACGGCTGATGAGAGCGGCGGGGGAATTGCTAACAGATGCAGTGCTTCTAGCTTACCTGGTCGGATTGCTGCAACATAGGCCCCTAAAGACAGAGTAAGACTGGCAGAACTTTGACAAGGTTTGGTCTAAGTTAAAACTGGAAGAATGAGATAAAATTAGGCAGATTTATTTTCACTCATTCTAGCCGTATCCTCCTGATTCAAGGAAATTTATTCCCATGAAATTTGGATTCAGAAGCCGAAACAAGTATTCGCCAAAAATTCATCCTAAAAAAAGCCAAAACTTCAAGCATCTGTTGATTGGGCTTTTATTTGCTAGTATCTTTTTAGTGCAAGTCAAAGACTATGTTTACTTAGACAATGGACCCGGCGGATATGACTGGAAGATTGGCAAATCTCAACTAGGACTATTTGATGCTTACCAGTCTAGGACCCTGATGCAGACGAGAGACTTGGCACTGCAACTGGTCAACCGCGATAGACAACTGAACGGATTGCCACCTTTAGTTGAAGATGCCTTATTATCGCAAGCCGCTCAAATCCATGCTCAGGATATGTTCGTCCGCAACTACTTTTCGCATTACAGTCCAGAGGGAAAAACGCCAACCCACCGCTTAACCGAAGTAGGAGGAAAAGGGGGGGCCGGTGAAAACATAATGAAACAATCTAGTTCGGGCGATATTATTTTAAGCTATAGGTTAATCGAAGAATTTCACAAAGGCTGGATGTACAGTCCCGGTCACCGTGCTAATTTATTGAAACCAGAATATACCCATTTCGGTTATGGAATTATGACTGAACCCTTCAGCAGGAGAGTGTTCGCTGTGCAGACTTTTTCGGTCTCGAAACCCTAAGCCAGTTATGAAGTTTACCCCAAAAATTTGCAGAAACTTGATGTCCTTGATGATAAGTTAGTATCAAAGTTGAGGTCGTTATAGGTGAGCCTTTGGATATTGGATTTTAGATCGGCGATCGCCTCTAAAATCCAACATCTCCATATTTATCACTTTCTAAAATCTAAACCGCCCTACTCCTCCATACCAATGGCGAAGGGCCAGCCAAACCACCGACAGTAATCCGGCAACACTCAAGGTTAAACCCGTATAACTGCCAATTAATCCCCAGATCGGCAGAACCGCACCGGCGATCGTACAAATCAGTGCCGCTAACGAAGCCCGCTTCTGATTTCCCAAGCCCCATACCAACACCAACAGGATGGGAGACAGCAACAGCCAAGCGAGAGTCACATCCATTACCCGACTAAAATAAGTCAAACTCAACAGTCCCGCAAAAAATAAACCCCCTGCCAGAGAGACATCAATCAGACGCATCGGGAGCGATAAATACAGCAGGACAATCCACCACAAAAATACCCCCGGTGCCAACAACAGCAACCGAGGCAGCACCCCCGTCTTGCGGACCGTCTCCGTTGCCGTAAATACCCCAAAAGGATTGCGAACCGAAACATTATCTTCAAACACCCAAGTAAAGCGGGTCCCCGAACGTTCCTGATTCCGTGCCGTGGGGATAATCCCACTGGCAAAATCCGCCTTGGGAAAATTTGCCAATGCCGTTAGACGAAAATTAGAGAGAGATTCGCCTTGGGAATTGTAAACCCAACGCGGTCCTCCTTGCGCCTTGTAAGTCACGCGAAAGCGAGTTTCTTCCCCGGGTTGTAACGCAAAGGGAAAGCCATAATCTCCCGGATTAATCTGGAGCATTCGCTCCCCATCCCGCTCCACTTTAAAGTTTTGCAGCAAGGAATAACCCGAAGGGGGAGGAATTTCAAAGAAAAAAGTCCGAGGTTCTCTCAAGGAGTTAATCACTTCGTATTCCGCTTCAAACTCAGCCAGATAAATGGCTTTGTTATTGCTAACATCCGTCGATTGATTAAGGGTGACAGCAATTTCTGAACCGGAGAGGGCTAGGAAACGGTTAACTTCTCGGGTATCCTCAATTTCAACTAACTGCCCATTAACCCAATTACTGTATTTATAGGGTTCTTCAATCACATAGCGAATCCGAGGAGAAGGTTGTTCTAGTAGTTCCCCCGAAACGCTCGTGGCTATATCTTGAACCCGGGATTGTTCCCAGTGATGGTAGCGATTGGCTAAGGTTGAAGATAAAAAGAATCCGCCAATTAAAAAGGCCAGAATTAAGATAAAATGGGGTAACTTTTGGAGCAAGACCAAATAACCGCCCACCCAATCTTCTAGGAGGGGAAAGGGGGGTTCCGGTTGTCGGTAAGTCCATTTGATGGCGGCGATCGCCAATCCGAAAACCACTAAAAAAATTCCTAAGCCTATGGATAGACTCAGAATGCGATCGCCAAACTGTATCAATTCATCAGGATGAGTTAGATCGGGTAATGCAGGAATGCCTTGAGACGTTGGATACATAAATTCAGGTAAAGCTGAAATCCCCCAGCTTCTCAAAGGGGTAAAGTAAGGTAGAATAGGTTCATCAAATTATCCCCATCGCTACATCTGGGGGTCGGACCCTGAACGGGATGGGTTGCACCGATAGACAGCAGCAGAAGGGTTAGATCCCCAATGGCGATCGCCTCTGAATCAAATGACATCACTTCGTCATGCGATCGCCATCAAACTGTCACATCCGCTGACTACTATTTTTATAGAGAACAATTACGTTCACTTCTCACACCACCCACAAACCTCGCTCAAATGCTTCGAGCGGGGTCTTTTTTTTGACCCCCATCGGGGTTTGTAATGGTGGTTAACTGCCTTCAGTTTGGCATTTGAGATAGATGCTTCATATCCTAACCTCACCAACCGCAATCCAGCATCCCCTAATCCGACTTAATTGCGACAAAATCGTAACTGCCGAAAATTTTCAGAGTCTCCGTGTGGGAACGTAATTCCTGGAACGCTGATTCCACCGAGGATTTTCGAGAATCGCATTCTAAATCCAGAAAAAATAAATATTCCCCAAGCGATCGCTTAGTGGGGCGAGATTCAATCCGACTTAAATTAATCCCCCGACTGGCAAAGACTTGGAGGGGTTGAGACAGCGCACCGGGAAGATTCGCCGGGACGCTAAACCCCAACGAGGTATAAGCCCCCCCGGGAGAGGGTTGTAAACTCACCACCCAAAACCGAGTGCAGTTATCAGGGCGATCGTTAATCGGAAAGGCGATGATGGGGAGATCGTAAAGTTCAGCCGCGCGTTGAGAAGAAATCGCCGCAGCGAAGCGATCGCCTTCTAACTGTTGCACCGCCTCCGTCGTAGAATTCGTCGGAATTAACTGCACTGTAGGGAGAAACTGTTCCAACCATCCTTGACATTGAGCTAACGCTTGGGGATGAGAATACACGGTTTTAATCGCTGACAACTCTTGGACGGGTGAAATCAGCGCATGGGAGATTGGCAACACCAGAGCCCGTTGAATTTGCAGACTATCTAACTGCCAGATGGCATCTAGGGTCATCGGCACACTCCCTTCTAGGGAATTTTCCACCGGGACCACTGCCCGTTGAGCCTGCGATCGGGCAACAGCGCGTAACGTTTGGGAGATACTGGGATAGGGACACAACAGACATTCCTCCCCGGTATCTTGCTGCAACTGGTCCACATAAGCGATCGCTGCCGCTTCGGAATAGGTGCCTGGAGGCCCTAAATAGGCAATGGATACAGTCATCGCAGATTTCCTCAGTTAACTCGGTTCTTTTTGAAACATAGCAAAAGGGCGAACACCAGAAAACTCCAAACAGTTGGGTTTATTGATGTGGGTGCGCCGGTCAAACTTTCAGCGGTGAGATTATCCCAATCGGTTAAGTTTTTTACGGGTTTTCTCAGAAATAGAGTAAGATTAACGGCAAGTTAAAGCGGTTATTCTACTAGCGCCTTGGTCATTTCCAGTATTTAATCACCAAATGACCCAGAGTAAAGCCTGATCTGCCAAAGTTTACACTTTGTTAAAAAATGTAAATTTTGATAGCGTAGTGATTAAGAAACCTCACCCTGAGCTTAACCCCCATGCATAATATCCGGTTTGTCGCTTCTCAGTCTGTGTCCATTCCTGTTCCCGTCCAACCTGTTCCGATTCAACATTACCTGCGTCAACCGCAACGGTTGATTCGGGCGCTTGTGGATCCGACTCGGACCGAGCAAATCGGGAAAGAGCGGTTTAGATTAAAAATGCGTCCCTTAGAGTTTATGATGCTGCGGATTCAACCGACGGTGGATCTGAGAGTCTGGGCAAAACCGGATGGGACTGTTCATTTGGTTTCCGTGGGGAGTGAAATCCGAGGGATTGAATACATTGATCGCCGCTTTTGCCTGGATTTGGTGGGTAAACTTTCCCCCGTGGAAGAAGGGGGAGTGACTTATTTGAAGGGAAAAGCGGATTTAGTCGTAGAGGTAGATTTGCCCCCTCCCTTGTGGATGGCCCCGAAATCTTTATTAGAAACCACGGGAAATGGGTTGCTTAAGAGTGTGTTGCTGACGATTAAGCAACGGTTGATGCACCAGTTGTTGCTGGATTATCGTCATTGGGCATCCGATGCCACCGAGTCTGGGTTGGCGGTGGGGAGTCAGGTGCTCTCGCCGAATACACCCCCGGCATAAGGGCAGGTTCCGTCCTAGGGTACAAAGAAAATATTGCCAATAACTGTAAACTAATGTAAGGTTTATGAAACCCGCTTAACAAATATTAATAGAGTCTCCTCCCATGTACTATCAGTTTGTTGCCACACAATCGGTTGATCTGGCTGTTCCACAGCAACCTGTAGAGATTGAGAGGTATTTGCAGTCCCCTGAACGGATTGTTAGGGCGATCGCAGATCCAAGCTGCATCGAACAGTTAAGTAGCAATTGCTACCGGCTGACAATGCGCCCCTTAAACTTCTTTACTTTAAAAATTGAACCCACCGTAGACCTCAAGGTTTGGGCGGATGGGGACGGTACCATTTGTTTAGAATCCGTAGGCTGTAATTTGCGTGGGATTGAAACCATTAACGAACACTTTCAATTAGAACTGAGTGGGACAATGGAAGCCTATCGCCATCAAGGGAAGACTTATTTAGGAGGGGATGCGGAGTTAGGATTAACCATTTACCTACCCCCACCGTTTTCCATGATGCCGAAATCCATGATTCAAAGTACGGGGAATAATTTACTCGGAAATGTCCTGCTGAAAATGAAGCAAGGATTAATGCAGCAGTTATTATTAGATTACAAAACTTGGGCAAGCGCCGAGCAAGGTCAAGAACTGGTAGCGGCATAGATCAGGACTGAGGAGGTTGGGACAGGAGTTGAGAGTGCCGACCAGAAAGCAAGTTTCCCGGACGCAAGGGGTTGTTTTGTGGTCAGATTCCTGTCCCCACGCTTCAGGCAGAAGAGAAAGTCTATAGAGGCAATTCCGGTGGGATTGTCTCTACTGGGTCCTCAATGAGCCAGAGGATGGGTTAGAGCTACAAATTTAATCATTTTTTAAGAGATAAAATCCAGAATGAGGTTAATCTGGTGGCAGGGTCGGCGATCGCATCCTGCACAGAAGACTCACCGGATCAAGCCTAGTTTAACGGGCAGAACCTCACCTGCGTTACCCCAGGTGGGGGGAAACTTCTATGAGAACAAGCTAAATAGCCAGAGCCGGGTAATGCAATTGTGGCGACAGATTGCCATTGACTCATCGGGCTGTCGAGAATAAGATATGGGTAGCATTTGATTTTAATCCAAAAATGGGTTCAGGAAAAGATGCCTGCGTCCCTACCCCTTCGTGATCGACCCGTGTCTGACCCATTGAGTAGAGAGTACCCTAGGTCAACCGGATGGGGAATTAACCCGAACCCGATCCGTCATGAACGATTCAAGGCGATCGCAACCGCGAGGATGCCGGAGACTGTTTTTATAGCAGTGAGGGCGAGTTCCTGGTTTGTGTTAATCCCGCCAAAATTAAGCTGGAGTTATTTTAATTAGAGCGATTGTAAAATGGCGAACACTCTCAAGTTAGATATCAAAGAACCAGCAGATGAACTCAAAACTCGGTTTAAAAAAGAGGCGAACGCTCAAAAAAAAGAAAGACTACACGCTTTGTACTTGCTAAAATCCGGTAAAGTCACCACCTTAGAATCCCTTTCAAGACTGCTATCGAGAGATACCTCAACCCTCTATCGCTGGTTTCAGAAGTACAAACAGGAAGGATTAGACGGATTACTCAAAGTTTATAAACCCGCTGGGAGACCGATTACCATTCCCCCAGAGGCCCTAGAAAAACTGAAATTAAGAATTCAAAGCGAAGAAGGGTTTAAAAGCTATGGAGAAATTCAATCTTGGTTGAAAGAAGCCTGTGGAGTTGATGTAGATTATCATGTAGTTTATCGAGCCGTTCGCTATAAATTCAAAGGAAAATTTAAGTTGAACAGACGGTCCAGGTCCAGAAGACCTTCGCGGGTTTCAGCGTTGCAACTTAGCTCATCGACTTGAATTAAAATCAGCCAATAAATCGACTAGCGAGCTATTTCGTGTTTTCAGTCAAAGAAATAACGAAAATGCTCGCTTAGTTTATCCCAAACTCTTCTAGTTATGGAGGGGAAGTTTTTCAGTCGAATCAAACCCATGACCCTGAAATAAAGTCGCCATTTAAGGCATTATTTCTTCGCCTGATTCTGACCTGTGAAAATCACAAACAAGGGATAGGGGTTGCCTGCTCATTACGAACAAGGAACCGCTATCGAAGCCCAAGTTTCAATGGCTTTAATTAAGCAAGAAATAGAGACAACCCCGGACACAAATACGAGATGAGTGGGTACAGATTTATCATGAAATTGTAATAAAATATCAACGACGAGAGCGTAACGAAACTCATTCTTGCTGAGGGTGAGAGATTCCGTCAGGGAAAGGAGGTGTTCAATATCGAAGGAAGGAATAGAAAACGAAAGTTGTCGTTGAAGCATTTTGCTTAACATCCCTAAATAGGCATTTAAAACAACATTTCCGATTTCAGTGAGAATCTCACAATCTGACGCATCGAGGCGATGAGGGAGTATTTCCAAATTTTTTCTGAATAAATTAGACAACATCAAGGCATAGTAATAATCTACTAATAACAGAGCATCCCCGGTGATAGAACCCGTAAATAACTGATGAATTGTTGCAACTTGGTTCGGTAAAATTTCCGAAAATTCAGGACCTAATCCACTGAGTGTATGAAGGGAAACATTAGAGACATGGACCACGACCGGAAAACCAATCAGTTCCGAAAGAGAGGCAGCTGTCCGGCGGGCTAAGGCCATTTTGGTAAATTCGGTTAATCCATTTTTTTGTGTTTCAGTCAGTAGCATTGTTCACCTCTATGTTGCTAATTAAATTGAATCAGGCTAGTATCCAAAACAGTTAAGGGGAATCTTCCCTGGAAAACTGCTGGGGGATTACTGCCCTAAACCCAAAATTCTCAACCCTGAAATGAGCGGCCCTAAACGGAGCAATTGAAATCTCCTAGTCACCGATCGCGAAGAAAGACGCCAAGAAAGAAATTGGAGAGAAACCAGAGTAAACTGTTTTTCTCCTTAAACCCGAAACCTAACCACAGCCAACCCATCTGGGGCGTTTCCTTGCCCTCACAAGAAACAACCCCGGTGGGCGATTACAGCCGGTCAAGAATCGCCTGTGCCATGCAATCTAAGGTGATAGAGCGGTCACTTAAGCCCGCTTCGACGACCGATCGCGGCATTCCGTAGACGATACAGCTTTCCTCCGCTTCGGTAAAAATGGAGCCGCCGCGAGATTTAATCCAAGCCGCACCCTGAGTGCCATCGGACCCCATCCCCGTCATCACCACCCCCAAAACGCGATCGCCAAACACCTCTGCGGCAGATTGAAACATCACATCCACCGAAGGACGATGGAGGGTATCGAAGGGGCGAGCATCCAGGTGCGTCCTCACTGTGCCATCACTGTGGCGAACAAACGTTAAATGCCGTCCGGCAGCGGCGATGAACACAACCCCGGGTTCGAGCATTGCCCCTTCCGAGGCTTCTACAACCTTCATCAACGACATCTCATTGAGTCGTTTTGCATACATCGAGGTATAACCCACAGGCATATGTAACACGATCGCCACAGGCACTGGTAAATCCGCCGGTAACTGACCGATTAAAAAAGCCAGGGCCTGGGGTCCCCCGGTAGAAATCCCGATCGCCACGAGGTCCACCACCCCAGATGTCGGGGAGGAAGGCATCACCTTGCTCAATTGAATCGGACGTTCCGAGATCACCGGCAGACGATTCAAGGGAACATTCGCAGCCGCTTTCACCTTTTCAATCAACTCATTGCTGATCTCAAAAATCTTTTCATTCGCCAACGCCGTCGGCTTTTGCAAAAAGTCAACAGCCCCAGCATCCAGTGCCGCGAGTACCTGTTCACCCCCTTCACTGGCAATACTAATAATCACCACGGGAAGCGGACGACGAGCCATCTGTTTTTGCAAAAATTCTACCCCGTCCATTTCGGGCATGATCAAGTCTAACGTAACCACATCCGGGTTCAAAGTTTCGATCGCCTCCAATGCTTCCACTCCGTCTCGGGCCGTTCCCACCACTTCCAGAAATGGAGAACGGGATAACATTTGCTTGACCACCTTGCGGACATAAGCTGAATCATCAACTACCAACACTCGTACAACTTTATTCATATCGCTCCCCAGTGATTAAACCCTTGACGTTAATAAATTGGACTTGATTTCATCCTTTTTATCTTAAAAATAGAAATTATTCAATTTACTTCTTTTTAATTTAAAGGATAGTTAACAAAATATCGACCCTGCCCAGACCCTAAACTTTATTCGCTTTCTCCTTTACATAAACAAAAGCACCGCCAATTTCTCGCAAATCAAAATCGCTATTTAGTTTCAGCAGGGATTCAGAAGCCCCTAAAAATAAATAAGCACGATTGGGCATCCTCTCGTAAAAATATTGGACGGTTTTCCGAATCGAATCCGGAGAAAAGTAAATAAATACATTCCGGCAAAAAATGATATCCGCTTGACTGAACCGTTCAATTTCTGACAGATTCATTAAATTGGCAACATTCCATTGAATGCGTTTGTGCAGGGACGAACAGACTTGCCAACCGAATTCTGATTTGGTAAAGTATTTCTCTTGGAGGGACTCCGGGAAGTTGCGAAAAGACCGCTCTCGATAAACCCCCGTTCGAGCTTTAGCGATCGCCCCATTAGCAGCATCCGATGCATACAATTCAATCGGTAAGCGTTCAAACCATCCCCCTTGCTCCAATGCCATTACAATCGAGAGAGGTTCTTCTCCCGTCGCACAAGCAGCACTCCAAATCCGCAGGGGTTTGGAAGAAAACGAGTACGACCCCCCCGGGGTAAAAGTCCCTCGACGCTCCGCCAAATATTGGGGTAACAACACCTCAACTAGAGCCGTTAATGCATCGCTTTCTCTCCAAAAAAAGGTTTCCTGTACTGAAAGAACATCAATAACAGCCTTCCACTCAGCCGTTGCGCTCGCATCGTATTTTAGCAGATAGTAATAATCTAAAAATGAATTCAACCCGCAATCAATCACGCGAGGCGTCAGTTTGTCCGCTAAAATTTCTCGCTTCTCATTTTCATAGAATAAACCCGCCCGTTCATGAATTAAATCTCGCAGAATAGTAAAAACACTATCCGTCAACTGTAAAGGCTGTGGAAAAAATCTCATGGCTAGAATATAAAAATAGACAAATCTTTCATGAGACGCAACATCCCGGACTTTCATTAATTGCTGTATATCGAAAACGACCGAAAGCTTCCAGGGGGGGAATGAGATCAAACCGAGCAGAAACCCCGAATAGGCCCAAACACTTCGGACTCATACCAAATCCGGTTGTCTAAAGTCGGGTTTCGTATAAAAACCCAGCGTAGGCAGGCTAATTTCACAAACGCCTGAGCTTTTCTATAACGAAACTGCACTTTAGAGTGCGGGTTTTTACAGACCTATCAGTACCGGATTTAGGATCAGGAGTAGCTCTTTTGTTAAGACACCCGATGGTTTTTCCTGCAAGAACCTACCCCCGGCTAAGCCGAAATTGCCCGGAGATTGTAAAAACCAATGGCCAATGACGGTTCTTTGTTCTTTCTTCTTTGTTCTTTGTCCTTTGTTATTTGTTCTTAATCAAGGAACCAATGACCAGTGACCAACGACCAATGACCAATGACCCATCAGCTTTGCAGAACCTTACGGGCAGCGCGACGAACCGTAGTATCCGAATCAGTCCGGGCCAAAATCACTAACTTATCTTCACAGGCATGGTTGCCGAGATGCCCGAGAGCGGTAACGGCTGCGAGGCGGACATGAGGATCACTATCATCCAGAGCCAAAATCAACAATTCAGACGCCTCTGGATGCTTCAAGCGGGTGAGAATTTCCACGACTGCAGTGCGGACTGCGGGATGGACATGGCGTAAACCCCGTCCGATCGCCTCAATATAAGCCTCAATGGAAACAATCCCGGAATGCTCTCGGGAATGCTTGAGGCGGTTGCTCTGATGGGTCCCGCCCCGGGTGGCTAAGGTTTGAATGCAGGTATCCCGACAGGTGGGATCCACGGTCAAATCCAGCAGTGAGGCGACGGCGGATGGTGTCCCCATGCGCGCCAGGGAGTCGATCGCCGCTGTGACGACCCGCGTCTCTGGGTCTGCGGCCCCCAACCATTGCAATGCCACCCCCGCCTCTGTCCCACCCCGCTCTTTAAACGCTTGCAAGGCATCCAGACGCCGTTCGGCCTGGGGCGAATTTAAAGCATTCAAGAGGGGCGCGAGGGCGCTGGGATGCTCAATCCGCCCCAAGGCTCGTAAGGCGGCCCGGACCAAATCCTCATCTTGCCCCTCTTCTTCGGCGATCGCCGCTAAAATGGGCACGGCTTTGTCTGAACCCCAATAACCCAAAGCCTCAGTGGCTGAGGCCCGCACGGGAAAAGCCGGATCATGCAACGCTAAATTTTGGAGAATCTCAAACAAATTACCCGTCTGACTGATAGCCGATCGCCCCGATTCTTCCCCCTCCATCTGCTCCCGGGTATTCGTCAGCTTAGATGTCGCCGATACCGCATAGTACCGAACCCAAGAATCCTCATCGGCGAGGGCCTCCAACAAATATTGGTATGCGGCAAGATGTTCAATCTCCCCGCAAGCCCGAGCAGCGGCAGCCCGGACGGTGGGCGTATCTTCACGGAGGGCTTGTTGGAGCACTCCCAGGGCCCGTTCCTCTTGCTCCAAATAAGGCAGATGCTCGATCGCCGCTCGCCGCACTCGTTCTTCGGGGTCCTGGCAGAGTTCAAATAAGAGGTCGATGCAGTTGGGATAGGCAAAATATCCGGCTATTTTAATCGCCGATTCTCGGACATAAGGATTCTCATCTTTAATCAGGGTCAAGACTCGTTCCGGCATGGCGGGATGGCCGAGGGAGTTGAGGGCGGCGATGGCCCCGAGGCGAACGGAGACTTCCGGATGACCCAATAACCCAATCAGGGCTTCATAAGAGGAGCGATCGCCAATTTGCGCCAGGGCATTGGTCGTAATCATCACCAACTCGGACTCGGTATGGATCAACTGAGCCATTAATGCCGGAACGGCTTTCTGGCTGCCAATTCTGCCGAGGGCGACAATGGCGCAGGAACGAGTGTCCAAATCCTCCGCATCCAGTTGGGCAATCAGGAGTTCGGCGGCAGAAGGACCGTGACGGACTAATGCCTCTAGGACTATCTCCCGGACGGAGGGTTCAGACAGCAGTTGGGCCAGGGTTTCGGCAATGGCCGGACCTTCTAACCAACCCAAAATCCGGGCTAGGGCAGAGAGTTCTGGGGGTTTAGCCCCTTTTAAGGCCAGTATGAGATTATCTTGGCCCTGGGGGGAGATTTGGGCGCGGGTGAGGTCGGCGACATGAATGCCTTCCCCAAAGAGGGTTTGATAGCGGTGGTAAATGGCGTTGATGGCTACGGCAATTTCTTTGATGGGCTGGTGGGGTTGATTGAATAAGAGAGCCAGGGGCTTAACGACATCGGCATCTCCCAATTGACCGAGGGCATCGGCGACTTGGGGGCCGAGGAGTTCGTTATGCTCCAAGAGCAGGGCGAGTCTGGGGGCAATGGTGCGATCGCCGATGCGAGTCAGGGCATCGATCGCCGGAAAGGCGAGGAAGAAATCATAAGATTCCGCCAGGGCCAACAACGGTTCGACGGCATCTACGGCGCGCAACCGCCCCAGGGCTTCGATGGCGTGATAAATGACGTTGGTATCTGGGTCGTTGAGGACTTCAATCAGGGCAGGAATGGCCCGGGCATCGTGACGTTCTCCCAGGGCCAGGGCGGTATAAATTCGCAGGTCTGGGTCTTCATCTTTGAGGCATTCCACCAGGGAGGGAATGGGGTCTACATCGCTGAGGACGAGGATTTGGAGAACGCTGTTGAGGACATTGGGGTTGCGGTGTTGTTCGCGCAACATTCGCAGGAGTTCGATGGCGATCGTCGGGTCATTTTGTTGAGCCAAGTTATCCACGGCTTCACGACGGACCCGCCAACTCAGGGTATTTTTGAGCAGAGGGAGCAGACGGGGGGCGATAGCAGTGTCGCAAATCCGCATCAGGGCATCCAGGGCCGGGAAGGCGAGGAAGAAATCATTGGATTCAGCGATCGCCACGAGGGGTTCCACGGCTTCCTGGGAGCGTAACTGACCCAAGGCATCAATGGCGTGATAACGAACATTGGCATTGATATCCCCTAGGGCCGCCACTAGAGGGAGAACCGCTCTAGGGTCCGCACGTTCTCCCAGGGCGAGGGCTGCATAAATGCGTAAGTCCGGGTCTTCATCTTTGAGACATTCCACTAAGGCCGGAATCATATCCACATCCGAGGCGGCTAAGACCTGAAGGACGCCATTGAGGACCCCGGGATTGCGATGTTCGTTTCGCAGGAGTTGTAATAATTCCGAGGTGAGATTGGGGTCGCTATCGATGGAGAGGCGATCGACCGCTTCCCGTCGCACTTGCCAATTTTTATCCTGTAAGGCTTGCAAGATGGGATGTAGAGGTCCCGAGTAAGTGCCCTCATCCGATCGCGAGTCAGGAGATTCTTCCGACGATGAGGCTTCTGGGGGGGAATCTCTTAAGGCCGAGGGTCGCGTGAGTCTTCTTTCTTGTTCTCGTTCCTGCTCTAGGCGAGGGGTGACATCTTCAATGGTGACGATGGTCCCGACCACGCGCTCTTTGTCCCGCAGGGGACCAATGGTCACCCGCTGCTGCATATACTCGAAATATTTGGAGGGGACTAAGGGAGGACAGGGGATCAGGTAGTGGTGTAATGCCGGAGCCAGGGTTTCCACGACTCCTTCACTCAGCACCCGCTCAAACCGAGAGGCAAATCCCCGGGATAAGAAGTCGGGGGCCAAGGTTGTGAGATGGAGTCCGACTGCGGTTTCGCCACTGAGTCCCGTCATCTGCGCCAGACGGGGGTCCCAGGTCCGCACAATCAGATTGGTGTCCGTTGTAAAAATGCTAATAGTCATGGGTCTTATGTCCTGGGTTGTTGGTCGTGGGTGGTTAGTCGTGGGTCTGATGGGGTGGGTCGTTGGGTTTTGGGTTGTTGGTCTGAGGTTTGATGGTGTGGGTTCTTTGATGAATCAGAAAGGACAAAAGGACCGTCACGGGTTCGGGGTCACCGGTTGTTGATTCTTGGATGAAGAACATCAGACATCAGACCCACGAGATCAAACATCAGACCTTCTGCCGATGTTGTTCATTTTGCGGTTCCGTGGATGGAATCGGCGATCGCGCTTAAATTAATGGCTCGTTCTACTAAGGAGGATGTGGCCCGTTGGGTTTCTTTGACCCCGCGAGCATTCCATTCGGCAATTTCCCGCAGTTGTTGGAATGCCCTGAGCAGGGTTTCCGAGACCGAGGAATGCTCTTGATTGGCATGAACCATTGATTCAATCTGGGAAGAGATGGTCTTTAACGTCTGAGTCATCTCTCGGATAGCGCGGGATTGTTCGGTCATGGCGCGGGCGACTTGCTCGGATTGCTGTTGCAGATTTTGGACTGCGGTGGCAATGAAATCGCTGGCACTGCCTTGTTCCATCATTCCTCGGGAAATATTAGAAATCAAGCGGGCCAGACGGGCGGATTCTTGGGAGACTTGTTCTCCAGCGGTGGACTGTTGAGCGAGGGCGCGAGAGGTGCTGGTAGCGGCACGGCGCATGGCTTCGACGGCTTGGACGATTTGATTGGCCCCTTTGGCCTGTTCGGCGGTGGCTTTGCGAATTTGGCTGGTGAGTAGGGAGGTATTTTGGGCGGCTTTCATGACGTCTCGGGCGGCCCGGGCTTGTTCGCTCATGGCTTTGGTGACTTCCATGGCGATTTTCCGCATTTGGGATGCGGCGGTGACGATGTTTTGAGCGGTTTCGGATTGTTCTGCGGTGGCGAAGGCGACTTGTTTGGCTTGACTGGCAGTGGTGTCGATGGCGGTGACGACGGCTTGTCCGGCGCCGAGTTGTTCTTCGGAGGCGCGGGTAATTTGGGCGACGAGTTGAGCGGTTTCTTCAATGCCGCTGAGGATTTGTTTGAGGGCACTGACGCCATCTTCGGCGAGACGTCCGCTATCATCGGCGACTTTCAATCCTTCGTTAGAGGTGTTGACGGCTTCACCGACGACGGTTTGGAGGCTTTTGATGATGGTGCCGATTTCCGAGGTGGCGGTAGCGGCGCGATCGGCGAGGGCGCGAATTTCTTCGGCAACCACGGCAAATCCCCGTCCAGCTTCTCCGGCTCTAGCGGCTTCGATGGAGGCGTTGAGGGAGAGGAGGTTGGTGCGCTCGGCGATGAGGTTAATGGTATCGACGATGGTGCTGATTTCGTCGGTGCGTTTGCCGGTTTCGCGGATGGCGGAGGCGGATTTGACCATTGAGGCGCGCACGAGGTTGAGTCCGGCGATGGTTTTTTGGACTGTGGCCCCGCCGACAGTGGCATCAGCGGCGACTTTGCGGGTGATTTGGTTGGTTTGTTGGGTCAGAGAAGAGACGTTGCGGATGGAGCGATCGAGTTGTTCGGCGCTGGTGGCGGCACTGGTGGCGGCATCGGTGATTTCTTTGCTGTTGAGGGCGACTCCTTGGACCGATCGCGCCATTTCTTCGATGGAGACGGAGACTTGCTCGACCATTGCGGCGAGGTTTTCCGAGGTGGCGGAGACTTGTTCAATGGAGGCGGCCATTTCATCCATTGCGGCGGTGGTTTCGGAAGCGGCGGTATTGAGGTCGTCGGCATTCAGGGCGACGCCAGAGATGGAACTGGTGATTTGTTCAATGGAGGCGGCGGTTTGATTGATGGCAGAGGCGAGCTCATCGGTATCGCGACTGACACTTTTAATGGAGGCGGCCATTTCCCCCATTGAACTGGTGAGTTGGGTGCTGGAGGTGGCCATTTCCTCGGTGGTGGCGCTGACACTTTTGATGGAACTGGCGGTTTCCTGGATATTGGTGGAGATTTCGGAGATTTCCGTGGCTAAACTGACGGTGCTGGCGGTGACTTGCTCAATGGAGGCGGCCATTTCGTTGACGAAGGAGACGAGTTCCTCACTATTGGTGGCTACGGTACTGGCAAGGGTGGCGGTTTCTTGCAAGGAGGTGACCATTTGGTTGATGGCAACGGTGCTCTCATCCAGGGAGCGAATTTGTTTGAGGGCCCCGGTGGAGACATCCTCGGCGATGCGTGAAATTTCATGGGCGGATTCGGTCATCTGTACGGAGGATGACTGAATTTTGCTCAGGTCCGATTTATGGAAGATTTTGCTGGGTTTAGTTTTGGTTTTGGGGTTAATTTTAGGGTCTTTTTTAGCCATGATTTTTTAGGGGATGGGTGGAGTAGAAATTGTCTGAGTCCCTTAGAAGAGGGGGTTTACGGTTGATGAACTGTCAGGGGGATAAAAAAAAAGAGGGGGGTTAGATGGGGTGTTGGGTTAATGGCTCGATTGAGGGTGATTGGTTTAAGAGTTGGTCAACGTTGAGCAGGAGAATTACTCGGTCTTTTAGGGTGGCAATTCCTGAGAGGTAACGGCTGGTCCACCCCGGCATTTCTTCTGGGGGGGGTTGGATGGACTCCGGGGGGACACAGACGAATTCCCGGGCGGTATCGACGATTAAACCAATGGTGCGCTGATTGATGTGAATGACAATTAAGCGGGTGCTGCAGTTATAGGGAATTTTTTCGAGGCCAAATTTGACTCGCAAGTTGACCACGGGAATAACTTGTCCGCGAGAAAAGACGACACCTTCAACGAAAGGCTGGGTTTTGGGCACTGGGGTAATGTGGTCAATCATTTCCATTTGCTGGACGATGGGGGAGGGAATGGCGTAGGTGGTGTGGGCCAGTTCAAAGAAGATAAAGGTGGAGTTGGGGTTCGGTGGGTGGGTCATGGCTTTGATGGCGGGGGGGGTAGAGGTTAGGAGGTGCGGTGGGGTTGGGGATGATGGGCTCTCATGAGGGCGGGGGCATCGAGAATGAGGATGACTCGACCATCGCCGATTTCGGTGGCTCCAGAAATGCCGAGGACTTGAACGAGGGGGTCATTGAGGGGACGCACGACGATTTCCCGTTGTCCGATGATGCGATCGACGGCTATGCCGACGGTATTGGGTCCGCTACTGACGATGACGACTCGCCAGTTCGAGGCGATCGCCCGAGTGTAAGAAGCGGCGTGTTGCGGGGGTATTCCGGTGAAGAGCGCCGAGGGGGGTGAGGAGGGGGTGGGGGCAGAGGCGGTGGAGTCCGGCGACACAGGGGGGTCAGAGGGGGTGGATTCTGTGGGGATTAAGTTAAAGAGGGATTCCAGGCGCAGCAGGGGAATGATTTTCCCTCGGTAGGGAATCATGAGGGTTTGTTCAAAGACGGTGATGGCCTCCGCTGGCAGGGCGATCGCCTCGCGCACAGAGCTGGCACTGATGGCGTAGGTTTCCGGACCCAGGGAGAGCAGCAGGACATCGGCGATCGCCAAGGTCAGGGGGAGTTCAATGATAAATTTGCTTCCTTGCCCGGTGTGGGTTTCCAGGGTCAGGGTCCCTCCTAGTTCCTGGAGGGTATTTTTAACGATCGCCATCCCCACTCCCCGACCACTGGCTAAATCGGCGACTTCTCGGGTGGAAAACCCGGGGGTGCAGAGAATTTCGAGCAGGGTGGTGGGGTCGTCCGGTTGAGGGTTCATAAGGGGATGGGGACGCTGGGGTAAGAGGTTTTGGGATGAGGCTTTTTGGAGGATTTGGGGCGCATTAATGCCCCGGCCATCATCTTCGACTTCGATGATCACCATTTCTCCACAGGTTTTGGCGCGCAGGGCGATTTTTCCGGTGGTGGGTTTGCCCGCTTGAAGTCGCTCTTCGATGGTTTCTAAGCCATGACTGACGGCATTTCGGACCAGGTGCAACAGGGGGTCCATCATCCGCTCGACGACAAATTTATCGATTTCCGTTTCTTGGCCGCTGAGTTCAACTTGGACCTGTTTGGGGGTTTCCCGCACCAGGTCGCGCACCACAAATTGCATCCGGGCAAAGATTTCCCCGATGGGGACTAAGCGCACTCGCATCACCCCTTCTCGCAGGTCCCGGAGTTGGCGTTCTAGGATTTGGTTGATTTCGACCAGGGGGCGCAGGTGATTGACCGGGAGTTGTTCTTGGAGGTGGGTGAGCTGATTGGACAGTCGCGATCGGGTGATGACTAAATCCCCCATGATTCGCATCAGTTCATCGAGTTTGGGCAGGTCTACTCGCACCACGTTGGAGCTTTGGGAAATTAACGGGGCGGCGGTGGGAGCAGAAATCGGGGCGGGTTGCGGTGGGGAAGGAGAAACCGGATCAGGCTCATGGAGAGGGGCGTTTTCTGGGGACTGGGGTACGGTGGGGTTCGGGGATTTGCCTGAAGGGGGATGGTTTTTTTCCGAGGCGAGATAGGGAGCCCAGGTGAGTCCGTCATTTTCCCAGCCGATAAAGGTGTTGGGGTTGAGCGCATTGACGAGGAGAAAGTCAAAGGCGATTTTTCCATCGGGGGTCATCCGAGGTGCGGCATAAATTAATTCGCCCAGACTTTGGAGGCGATCGCGGATTTTGTTGACGTTGATGCCATTAGTGGAGAGTTGCGTCGTGGGGGTAAAAATAAAGTGCCAAGCTTGAACCCCGGGGGTCTCCGTGGCCCGCTGCAAACGGCTGATGTCTTCGGCTTTGAGTTGCAGGGGGGCTACGGGGGCGGATTGTTCCCCTGCACCGGCTTTTTCCGTTTGGGGAGTGACAGCCTTTAAGGCGGCCACGATCGGGCTAATATCCGGAGAGGGCTTTTGATCGCGATGGGCGGCGATGGTTTGCTCTAGCCCTTTGGTCCCTCCCAACAAGGCATCAAATCCTTCAGGACTCAGGATAACTTCCTGGTCTCGCAGCACCCGCAAGTAGCTCTCCATCTCATGGGCGAGTTCCTCGGCTTCTTTGACTCCCACCATGCCGGATAATCCTTTGAGGGAATGAAAGCTCCGAAACAGTTCGTTCAAAACACTCCGCTCAATTCCAGCTTTCCCCACAAACGGCTCGATCTCCAATAACTCTCGCCGCACTACGGTTAAGTGGTCTTCGCATTCAGCAAAGTAGTCTTCTAAGAAATCTTTAAAAAAATTTTTAGGGTCTGGGTGGGTGGACACGAGGGTTTTTCTCTCTTTTATATCTTTGTACTCAAGTGGTTAATTACATTTTAGATGGGAACCCGCCATCAAGATGGGGGAGATGGGAGAGATGATTTAATGAGCTAGTAAATCATGAACTTGACTTGAAAGGGAGCGAGGTTCAAAGGGTTTGGTTAAATAACAGGCTGCTCCCGCTTGGATGGCTTCACTCCGACTGCCTTCATCCCCTTTAGTGGTTAAAATTACAATGGGTGTTGCATTATAGCTGGGATGCCCCAGGACGAATCTCAGCACTTCCAACCCATGCATATCCGGCATATTCAAATCTAAAATCATTAAATCGAAGGGAGCAACCGCTAGTTGTTCGATCGCTTCTAATCCATTCCCTGCTTCTTGAAATGTCACGTTGGTTAAATCTCGCAGGGATGCGATTACCATTTTTCTCATCGTAGCGGAATCATCCACAACCAAAATTCGTTTCATCGTTTCTTTCTCCTTGAATGGATGCTGTTATCAAACCTAAAAAGGGTGATTCTTATCCCTTATTATAAAATGAAAAGGGTGAGCAGTTCCAATAGAAAATTCGAGAGTTCATTGTCCCGCTCCTGAATGCCTCAGCCTTCTTTCTTGAGGATTTATCTGAAACTTATAGCCAACTAGCACTCCTAGAAATTTATAAAATTTGTAGAATATTCCGGCAGCAACCCATGAGACTCTAGCCAATGACCGCGCCCAATTGACCTTGGACCAACCCTTTAACTATTTTCTCATGTTCTTTTCCAGATAGGGGGATTTCTTCAAAAAATGCAACATTATCCCAGAGCTTTCTAAAATTGCCAATTTCTTCAATCCATATCCCCGGCCAGGGTAAGAGAGTCCGCCTGAAATCCGCTCGGGCATTCGTCGGGTCCTGTCTCTCCCCTGAAATCCCCCAGGGAAAAGAGGGTTTTTGGCTGGGATTGTTTCTTGGTTTGAGTCGGGTTTATGCCGGTTTTAAGACTTGAGTAGTCCTTTAATTCTCATTTTAACCCATGCTGTCAACCGTTCCTCTCTTTGTTTTATTGAGAACAATTTCGGCAATTTTCCGGATTGCAGATTAATATAAAATATTTTGCTAAACTATAATAATTTAATTTTATCAGCAATTGATCAAGGGGTTTATGAAATTAATAAAAATTTAATTATCTAGGAAACGCTCCAAGTTGGACAACATTTTGGTTGGGAAACAGGAGGACTGGATTTTGGCGATCGCAAGGCGGGTGCAAGGGAGGGTTTCCTCTTTCTATAACCTCGGGAAATCACCCCAGCAATTGGGGGGGTGCGGGGGTGATTCAGGGATTTATTCAGAAAAACCCCTAACTCTCTCCCCCAGGCGATCGCCCGATGCTGGTCCCCGGGGACAGTCTGGGAACAACAAACCGGGTTTCTGGAGAAAAGCCAAAAATCCTATTTCTTGTCCCTTGCCTCCCCTGCTGTACCGATGCTCTAGGGGCGAAAAATTACCCTTGCGATCGGGGGGCGACTGCTTCCATACTCAGACAATAGGTCAATCCGTAACACTCAAGGGACCCTTCTTCGCTATGCCAACTCCAGTAACCAACCCCGAACAATTGGGTGAACCGGCGATCGCCAATGCTGATATCCAATTACTGGTCCTCGATATTGATGGCACCATTGCCGGAGTCTCCAATCAAATCACCCAATCGGTGAAAGAAGCGATAACTACCGTACACAGAAAAGGCATCCCGGTGGCGATCGCCACGGGACGGATGTATCGATCGGCCCTCCGGTTCCACCAGGAAATTCTCTCCCCCTTACCCTTAATCGCCTACCAAGGGGCCTTAATCAAAGACCCCGCCACTGAACTCCTTCATTACCACACCCCTGTGGCATCGGAAATCGCCCTGGAATTATTAGACTACTTTGATGACTCCACCGTGCGATCGCAGCTTTCAGTTCACTGCTATATCGACGATTGTCTCTACGTTCGCGAACTCACCGCAGACAGCCAAGCTTACGGCGATCGCACCGGAGTGACACCCATTCCTTATGGGGACTTGCGACCCCTAATTGCTGCAACCGCCCCCACGAAACTCCTCGCCCTCAGCCAAAACACGGCTTTAATCGACGAGTTGCTGCAAGCCTTTAGCTTGCGCTATACCCCGACAGAACTTTACCTCACCAAATCTCATACCACCTTCCTAGAAGCGGGAAATCCAGCGGTGAATAAAGGCGCTGCCGTCCGTTATCTAGCGGAAGATATCCTCGGACTCTCCTCTAAGAACGTCATGTGTATTGGAGATAATTTTAATGATGTGGAAATGCTGGAGTATGCCGGTATCGGTGTGGCGATGGGTAATGCACCCGAGGGAGTTAAAGCAGTCGCAAATTGGGTGAGTCCCTCGGTAGAAGAAGAAGGAGTTGCCCGGGCGATCGAGCGGTTTTTGCTCTAACTCAGATAGGGAAGAGGGGGAAGATATTCTGTGTCACGATTGAAGGGGTTTCTTCTTGTTTGTAGTAACGACTTCAGTCGTTGCTCTCGTGTTATGGCGTAAGCCATCACACGAGCAATCCAAGGATCTACCGCTTGTTTGTAGTAACGACTTCAGTCGTTGCTCTCGTGTTATGGCGTAAGCCATCACACGAGCAATCCGAGGGTCTACCCCCTCCTGGGTTGGGGACTGGAGCCAGGGCCTGACAAGGGCGTTACTTGGCGTAAAGCCAAGTAACGCGGAAACGACTGAAGTCGTTACTACAAACTGGGGACGATAACGACTGAAGTCGTTACTACAAACTGGGGACGATAACGACTGAAGTCGTTACTACCCAATCTCCCCAATCTCCCCAATCTCCCCTATAAACCTGTGGGTTTTTGTCGAGTTTTAAAAATTTGCAGCAGAAAGGGCACCGACGACTGGCCGTGTTTCGTCTCGGTGCCCTTATCTGGTTCGCTCCTCACACACCTGTTAATATATCGAACCCAAGCAGATTTGTCACCCCCCTCAACAAACTTTCTTGAGAATTTTGTGACATTTTTTTGAGTTCAGTTTCCCAGACGGAGGGCTATGGGCTAAAGTTCCAAAGGGGCCAAACTGCTTAAGTCTTTTTCTAGCAAGCGTTTCAGTAATTTTTGGGTGATGAAAATCAACCCAAATCTGGCTTGGGCTAAATCAGGGTCCTGGGATTGCACGGATCCCCAAATTTGACATTGAGCGTGAAATGTCAGGAAGTCCTGACTTAAGAGGGTGGCGACAGAAAATCGGCTAGTCATTTGGGTGGGAGAAAGGGGAAAACTGAGGGCGTCTACGGTGGCGATCGCCCGGGAAATTAAGGCGCGTTCGGCAGGATGATGGGGCTTGAGGTGGGTTGGGGACTCCAACCAGGGGATCGGGTCTGGTGCAGTCACCGAGCCCATACCCAGATGGGCAGGGGTTTCCAGGGTAATCAAACCCTCTCGGTGGGCCAACCGTAACAGGGCGCAACACCGAGCATGGGCATATTGAATCGGAAATAAATCGAGGAACTTAGAGGGGGGCAAGGGTGACGGGTCCGGAGTGGGGTCCGGTTGGAAGTCCCAAAGAAGGGCCTGTTGTAACCAAATCGCAATCCCAGGGTCGGTGAGTTCTAGGTACAGTTTGCCCGGAGGAACCACGCTCAGGATCCAGTGGTTGGCCCTAATGGGAAATGCTAGGTTTAAGGGCCTGGAGTCGGAGAAGCCCTGGGCGATCGCCTGGGCAATTTCCATCAGGGGCATAGACCCCTGTTTCGCCAGTTGTAGGGCGACTGGGGAAATATAAAGGATCCGTTGGGAATCTTTGGCGCGATAGAGGGGGATAGACTGGGGCCCAGTCAAAGGTGAGGGGATGGCTTGTTGGAGTTGGGCTAAAAGTTGCGGGGCGATCGCCAAGGGTTCAACCATGATCCAGTCAGGGGGTGAGAGCGTCAGTTCATCGGGTCCAGTGGGGTCCCCAGACTCATCTGATCGCCGAAAGCCCGCTCATCCATCACCGGATAAAACTGGGCAAAAAGTAACCGGACAAGTCTGAGGGGGGCAAGTAATATGGGCTACCGTAATTCTTGGATCCCAGCTTATTTTATATGAACCGAGAACTCTTCAAGGGCGATCGCTCCAAACCCATAACAGATTATTCTGAACTCTGTGCTATCTTACCTCCCCTCATCCTGTTTCAGGGGCGAGTCGGTTTAGCATCGGGGAATCGAGAAGGCTACGGGTGGGGCAAAAACCGCCTATTTTTATGGGGTTGACCCGGACTCATTATCAACGTTATCAACGATTTTGAACAGTTTATGACGTTTGAGAAAAGGGAGTATTTGCATCGCCACCGCATCATCTGCTTTGGTGCGTCGAGCCAAACCCTGCCAAAATTTTAGGTATGTATTCATCTGAACCGGACCAACCCTCTCGGCCTTTTTTAACTCACCAACCGATTTTGGAGTGGGCTGAACAACATTATCGATGTCGAACTTTTCGGAAAGAAGAACGAATTCCCACCCGTCCTGGATTAGTATATTTAGTGATATCAGGATCCGTCCGGTTGGTGGGAGTTACCAAAGATAGCTCCAATTCCCTCCGGGTTTCATCCCGGAAAAGGACCGGGGATAATTTTTCTGACACCGACTTACCCCCAGTGGAAGTGGGCACCCCTTCGCGATCGCCTAAGCTCTCCCCGACCCCTGGGGAACTTCCGGCTCAAGGCTGGAAACTCAATACCCTCCCCGTCCTAGGGGAAGACAAAGGGGAAAACGCCGAAACCTTTTTAGGGTTTGTGAGCCAGGGGCAACCCTTTGAAGTAGTCAGCGAGACGTTTTTTACCTTTGAAGCCTACGCTCACATTGATCAAACCGCTGTGATGTGGATGTACTGGCCGGATTTAGATCAGTGGCCGTTATTTCGACAACAGGTCCTGGATGCGTTTCGGTATCAACATCAGCGCAAGCTGCTGTGGCTGGGAATTTTGGGGCAGCGACGGACGATCGCCAGACTGTTGGGATTTTTGACGTTACTGATTGAAGAACATGGTCAAGGCATTGGGGATGATGCAGAAGGAGAGGGGGTGAGTGGGTATTACCTACCTTGGAATTTAACTCACGCTCAGATTGGCAGCGCGATCGGTTCAACTCGGGTAACAGTGACGCGATTAATGGGCAAATTACGGGCGGAAGGGTTGATTCGAGTCGGTGAAAGTCACTTAATTGGGTTACCCCCCCGATAACGGGTTCTTGCCCGTTTCAACCCACACCGGGGGTAGCATTCCATTAGGAAAGGGTGTGGGTTCTGACAACAAGAACCCCGTTCCGGATTAGACGGTTCCATTTTTTAGGGCATCGAGGAGAATTTCGGTGGCGGATTCGTATAACGGCAAGGTGATGCTAAAGGTCGAGCCTTGATTGGGGTGAGAGTTAACCGAAATCCATCCTCCGTGGAGTTCGACTAATTTTCGGGTAATGGCTAACCCCAAACCACTGCCTTGATATTTGCGAGTGAGAGAGGAATCAATTTGGGAGAAGGGAGAAAATAACCTCGGACGATCGCGATCGTCAATGCCAATCCCCGTATCCCAGACCACAAAGTGAATCCAATCATGAGGCCGAGTAAGGGTATGACGCACTGGCTTCAATGTCGCTTTGTCTCCAGTTTTTGACTCCCCATCCCACCCGTCGGATGTTTCAGGGTCACGAGAGCGATAAATTTTCAACCCTACCTCACCTTCTGGGGTGAATTTAATCGCATTCGTGAGAAGATTAAGGAGCATTTGTTTGATCCGGCGCGGGTCAACTACCATACATTCGAGGGAGGGGTCTACTTCCATCTGAAACTGCAAGCCGTGATTGGCAACTCGCTCTTGAATCAAGCTGACGAGACCCTGACAAATATCGCAAATATAAACAAGTTGGGGTTCGAGCTCCAGGCGATCGGCTTCAATTCGGGAGAGGTCAAGGATATCATTAATCAGGGATAACAAATGTTGTCCGCTGGTATGAATCCGGTCTAGGTAAATTTTTTGTTTACCGTTTAATGAGCCGAAGGATTCCTCTAGCAGGACGCTGGAGAAGCCGAGAATGGCGGTTAAGGGGGTGCGGAGTTCGTGAGAGGTGGTGGCAATGAACTCTTCTTTGAGACGGTTGATGGCGGCTAGTTCTTGATTTTGCTCTTGCAGGCGTTGCCATTGGTGACGAAATTCGCTCACATCTCGGGCGATCGCAATAATCCGATGGATTGCTCCGGTTTCGTCGGAGATGGGAGAATACACGGTTTCTACGGTTTTGTTGCCAATGGGGAAATTAATCTCGTGACTGACTAAAACACGATCGCCTGTTTGATAGACATGATGCAACAGGGGTTCGATCGCATCGGCGGCGTTGGCGTTCAGTTCTCGATTGGTTTTTCCGATGATCTGTTCGCGAGTGAGACCAAAGAAGGCGGCACCTGCGGCGTTAATCGATAGATAACGCAGTTGGGTGTCATACTCGACAAAAATATCACTGGACTGACGCAGAAAGGACCGAAAGTAGTCAGCACTCAGCCTGGAAGACTGTTCTTTTCTGAGCAGGCGGGCTTGGCGAATGGCGATCGCACAAACTTTGGCGACTTGCTTCACCAGTTCAATCTCGTCGCTATCAAAGTCTTTGTGTTGCGGCTGAATGATACCTAAAGCGCCGATGGAACCGCTATCATCCGCGATCGGGACCAGAGTTTGTTGGAAAAATTGGTTTTGGGCGGGTTCGGGGAAATTTTCATTCCCACGGAGGAGGCGATCGCCAATTTCCTCACAATTCACCGCATCTAAAATACAGAGTTCCCCCTGTAAAAGTACAGTACGACAGTCCGAGGAGAGCTGATTAAAGTCCAAGCGAGTGGCAACGGGCAACGCTTTTTCTGAAAGGGGGTTAAGAAACGATGCCTGAGCCTGATATACCTCTTGTTCCTCATCCCATAATAGGGCATGACAGCTATCCACGCCGAGGGTTTCCACGATCCCTTGTACAGCGGCACTGATTACACTGTTTTCATCGGTGGCACTGCTGAGGGTTTCGGTTAAATGGCGAATCAGTTGCTCGAATTGGAGCGATCGCGCGAGGGTATTGGTTCTCTGTTGTACCCGATCTTCGAGTTCCCGAGCGTAGGTGCGTAATTGTTGGACAAGATTGGCTTGTTCGATGGCGATCGCCATCTGAGTGGCGACTGCTTGCACCAGTTGCTTTTCGTCTGTCGTCCATTGTCGGGGACCATGACAGTGATGGACCACCAGCAATCCCCACAGGCTAGAAACAGTCGTAGATTTGAAAACATTGGCGTCAATTTCTGAGATTTCCGCAGTCGAGTTCTGAAGTTCTCTGATACCCAGATTATCGGGTATAATAGAATCTTCCTTATGCCGCCCAATGGCGACTCCCATAAAACTGCGGACTTGAAATTGGTTGAGCATTTCTCGATAGCAATCGCTCAGGGCGGCACTTTGAATATCCGGAACTGACCCCAGATGTCCATTGCGATAGGCATCGCGATGGGCAAGGGGCATACAGTCCGCAGGAAGCCATTGTCCCTGGATGGAGGGATAAGGCGCTTGTACATCTTCAGCGATACAAACGCCACTGCCATCGGCTAAAAACTGAAAGGCAAGGACGCGATCGGTGTCTAGGGCCTGTCGCAGACCCTGCACGCCGAGTTTTAAAATAGTGGGCAGATCGAAAGTGGAGCGGATTTTAGCAGAAATTCGACTCAGGAGCATTTCCCGCGATCGCCGCTGTTGGATTTCCTGTTCGGCGCGGGCGCGATCGCTCAAATCCGTGACAAAGGTCATAAAATAGCTCTCGTCCTCTTCTTCCCCCACCAGGCACAGGGTCACCTCTGCCGCCAATAGGGAACCATTGGCGCAGATGTAACGCTGGCGTAGGGTTTGCCGTTTGACTCCCTCTCGCACCATTTGTTGAATCAGTCGCAACAATGCCGCGAAATCTTCGGGATAGGAAATCGCCCGGGAATCTAAATAGCGCAGTTGACTGGGACTATACCCCGTCATTTGACAAAAGGCTGGATTAGCTTTGACGATCCCGCCATCAATGCTGTGGTAAACAATTCCCGTGGGACAGTCCCAAAACATCTCATCAAAGCCGGGATTGGGAAATGAGATCCAGGATGACGGTTGAGCGATGCAGTCTTGAGTTTGCTGAGGGGTTACAGGCGATCGCAAAGCCTCTCTCCCCCGGGAAAATCGCCGGTTTTGAGCCGTCCTCTCCCCTAACGGGTTAGACTCGACCCAGTTAGCACTCTCTTGGGCATCGGCGATGGACGAGTCTTGGGAAGAGATTAAATGGAGCGTATGTAACCAAAACCGCCGCAATACCCGCTCATCATTTTCTAGATCCACCGCTTCCAAACCGGAACAGTGAGGGACTGCTGTCGCCAGGGTTGAGCTTCGCAGCAACTGAACGATCGCCTCTGGATCGAACACCACTGATACTCTACTACGCGGCTCATTCCCTTCCTCAATGGCTGCAAATTCTTTCTCTGGGTGAGCTTGCTCCAGTTCCACTTGAATCCAGACGTTCAGATGGGAACTCAGGGCCAGGATGCTCGTTTCTACTCCCCCCAGGGCAATCACCGGAACCGGCGCAAATCGTTGGGGCTTGCCCAGGGGATAGTTCGGCTGACTGGAAGCATTCGGCATGGATTGCACCTCCACTTCAGCTAGGGAGAATCGGTTTGGCGTCTTGGCCGTTTTTACCGGATAGGTCCCGACTCCAGATTCCACCTTTTCTGGAATCCTCTGCCCAGTTTTATACCAAATTTCTTGGAGTGTTTGACACCGTTCTAAATTGTCTCCCACCACTAATAAAGCCCGTAACCACCCACTGCTTTCTAGGGCATGGCGCAGCAGGTGAAATAAAGACAACAAATGTTCCCGGTCCAAATATAGGATGATTTGGCTGGGTAAACGATGATTCATATTTATTTTAGAATTTGGAGTTTTCATAGGTTTAGAGAGAATTGGGCCGATTTGTTCAATTTGGGGTTTGACTAAGTTGGGGTTTGACTAAGTTAATGATTCCCTAACTGATCCGCAGTATTTAAAGGATTGCCCTAAGAACTTTAAATGTAATGTTTCTTTACAAAAAAAAGTAAAATTTCACCCTAGACAGTAAGCATAAAAGCTGGGGTAATCCGTCAACCGATTGTCAAAATAAGTTAACAAATTGTACCCACAAGACCCACCCTTTTTACCCTTGCCCATCGCCTCGACGCTGGTCTACATGACCTAGGGACTGGGAAAAATGTTCAGGTTGGAGGCGATCGCCTCCAACACCATAATGCGAACCCACCTGAACTTTCCGACCCCTACCATCTCCTCAATCTTTACTGTACTCCATTTAGCCCCGATTAGAAGAAGGGGCTTTAAACCGGAGGGGATTTCTTCTAATCTAGTGCAGGTCAAGGTTTCGGCGGTAGCAATTTCCTCAATTCATTGCACCGCAGTTCATGGAAACGAGTCTCCCTTTGCCAGATGAGTTGTTTTCCCCACCCTTTCGGGACTTTCCCCTTCTTGAAAGAGGCGATCGCATTGCCATCACCTCCTCCGCAACCTATCTCAGTCTAGCAACCCGGATCTGTGGCCTTGGATCAAATTGACTTCAAAAGGGGCAAGGAGTGGCCCAAGTTACCCCCCGATAGAGTCCATGAAATTCTCCTGTTGCTTGACGAGCATCCCCGACTGGAATGATTTGGGGTTCTCATTGTACTAGCAACTTCCCGGATTGTACAATTCTCCTCAATGCTGCCCATCCGACTGTTCGCAACAAACGGTTGCTGAAGCGAGGCGCATACAAATTTAGAACTACCTTCCCTGTTTAAATGAAGTTTTTTCTCCCCGGATTTTATCTTACAAACCCCTCCTGTGAAACCATCTATAGCAGCCCTATATCATCCTAAATCGGGCGTTTTTAAGCCAAACATCCAGCCTTCACGATAGGGCTTTGGCGTTTAAAGCCTGCCTAAGCTTCGCTTAAGAAAGAAAACCGAATTTTCACCCCTAAATTGGCTATGAGTTGGGTCATCCTCCCCCTTTTTCAAAATTGTCCGTGGGAGCATCTTGCTCCCGGGCTGTGTTACAAATTATGTAATATAGCGGTTCCCCGACTCATGAGGTACTTTTCAAAGCCGATGGCGGCCCGTTCTGGGCCGCCGACGGTTTGGGGCCGCCATCGCTGTACCATATCCATATAGTGATGAGAACCGCTATATTGCTATAGCCTTTAGTTGAGTTGAGAACTATCCAAAAGGTTTCCTGGCAACTGCTCCTGATGGTGTAAACCCACCTGTACTGTTGGCTAGGGGGTAAGTACCGGACAAGTTAGACAACCGGAGAGACACAAAATATAAGTGTTGGAGGATCAAGAAGGTCAGCAACAACCCCCACCCAGACAGGGTAAGGCTATCCGAACGGAGCCTCTCCTGCGGGGGCTAAAGAGTAAATAGAGCTTTGACCACCGGATTTGCTAGAAGTGTTGGGTAGAAAGCCCTTGTAAGAAAGGGTGAAACTTTTGTATCTCACGCTTGAGTAAAATTTGTAGACTGACGAGTCCCAAATTGGGTATTAGACGTTTTGCAAAACAATTTTGTGCTACAGTAGAAGACTTGATTCATTCTCTAGGGATAGGTGCAATCCTAGCGAAACGCACTGCTCATTAACTGATTCATTCCACCTGTCACCTAAACTGGACTAGACTTTTAAGCATAACCCCTATTTTTTTGCAAGAGATGTAATGCAATTAGAATCAATTTATCAATCATTTGGCCTACGCTCCTGGGTAGAGTTCGCCAGGGAACCAAGAGCTATAATTGTTCTTTAAAAGAGCCCGGTTGTTCATCGGGTTTTTGAGTGTACCACCAAGCCCAAGCAATCAGCACAGCCTGAAAAGGCAGTCTAACCCAGTAAAGCCAAGGATGATGAGGAATACCTTCAATGGGAATACTATTAAGCGCCTGATTGATATTAGCGGGAAAAACCGCGACAAACAGAGCAATCAGTCCCCAGGCAGCCGCAACGCTGACAAACGGAATGAGTAAGCCAATTCCTCCTAAAATCTCGAAAAATCCACTAATGTAGACCAACTCAGCCGGGTAAGGTAATTGAGGCGGCACAATTCTGACATATTGATCGGGGTGAGTAAAGTGTGTAGTGCCTACTACGATAATCGCTACCGATAAGACAACCCGGAGAATTTCTTTAAGCCGATTAGGCGTGGTGTTGTTTGAAGTCATAGGGTCAGAGATAGAACTTAACCCAACCGTAGCAATCTTTGTTGATCGTTACCTCTACCTTGAGTATTATTACAAAGGCGCTTCCCAAAAAAGTAAAAGTTTAAAATTCACACCTAAACACAATTTACGTTGGAGTAAAGGCAATGACGATTTGCATCGGTACTTCAGGTTGGAGTTATCAACATTGGGAAGGTGTGCTTTATCCCTACCAGTTAGCGCCGCGTTCCCGGCTGGATTACTATATCCAGCAGTATCAAACCGTCGAAGTTAACAGCACTTACTATCGATGGCCCCAAGATGCGGCCTTTACTAACTGGCAGCACCGCCTCCTTGAAGGATTTCTGATGACTGTAAAAGCGCCCCGTGGGTTAACGCATTCTCAGCGTCTTTACTCCCCAGAGAACTGGTTGGCACGGATAGGCAGGGGACTCGAATGCCTGGGCGATCGCCTAGGTATTCTGCTTGTCCAGCTTCCTCCCCAATTCGGCTACGACTTTGCCCGCCTAGCCTACTTTTTAGAACAAATACCCCCCTGGATCAGAGTGGCGATCGAATTCCGACACCCAAGCTGGCACATATCCCTTTTCTGTCACTCTAGGCAGAGGAAAATAAGAAATCCACGTCACTCGAAAGAGGGAAGAGAGCGAAACAGG
>JAMXFF010000056.1 GCA_025370845.1 Laspinema palackyanum D2a
TGTTAGGCGGGGGATTTATCCCCCGCCGGTTGTTGCAACGGGTGCAAGATCTCAGTTGAAACCGACTGAAAACACCACTGTATCAGACTTTCAGTCGTCTTTAGACGACTTTAGCTATGAGGCCGCCAATCGATTTATCCCCCCCCGGTTGTTGAGAATGGTGCTTGCCAGAGTTTAATACTGCCATCAGCGCTACCACTAATCATCACCCTTCCATTGGATGCAAATACCACCGAGTTTACCGATGCCGAATGCGCTTGGACTCCATTTAATTCTTCTCCGGTATAGGGATTCCAAAAGCCGACTGCACCATTGCGAGTTCCCCCCACAACTAAGGGTAACTGCGGACTAAATGCCACGGTTTCAATCCAATCCGTATGGGTTAAAGTTCCTAACAGTTCCCCGCTATTCACTTGCCACAATTTTATGGTATGATCTCGACTGCCGGAGGCGAGAATTTGGCTGTCGGGACTGAAGGTAAGCGATCGCACCATATCCTCATGTCCCGTAAAGGTTGCCACGGCTTTTCCCGTGGGTAATTCCCAGAGTTTTACCGTGCGATCGCCGCTGCCACTGGCTAATAATTTGCCATCGGGAGAAATCGCCACCGATTCTATCGTTCCTTGATGGTCCGTTAACGTTGCAAATTGTTTCCCTGTACTAATATTCCAAAGTTTAATTGTTGTATCGGTACTGCCACTGGCTAAAATTGTGCCAGGAGAATTGAGAGCGATCGCATTAATCCATCCGGTATGAGGTGCAAACCAATCTCCCAGCGATCGTAGCAGTTTTCCTGTGCCTAAATCCCATACTTTCAGACTGCGATCGCAACTGCCACTCATTAACAATCGCCCATCGGGACTAAAAACAACCGCCTGTACCCATCCCGAATGTCCCGATAGCCAATTTCCCAATTGTTCCCCAGACTTTCCCCTTCCCGGATACCATAATTGGATGCGATTCTCTTCACTGCCACTGGCAATTAATTGACTATCGGGACTGACTGCCACACAGCGGATGCGACTACCCGAGGCAAAGGTTTCAACACACTTCCATTCCCTCGGTTGCAAACTGTCCAATTCTTGTAATACTTCTGGGGCGGATTGATAGCGTTGACTGGGTTTATCTTGCAGCAATTTATCTAAAATCTTGCCTAAAGCCGCACTCACCGGACGGCTGAGATATTGTCGCCATTCCCATTGATTCCCATGACGAAGATTAAACGGACTGGTTTGGGTTAAGAGTTCAATACAAGTTACCCCTAAACTATATAAATCACTGGCAAAGGTAGGATTTCCCGTCAACTGTTCCGATGCCGTATATTCGGGGCTGCCGATGATGGTAGCATTGCCGATTGTGGGTTGATTGGAGAGGCTTTTTACGGCACTAAATCCCACAAGCAGCAAAGAATCAGAACGGGTTAGGGAAGAACTATCTCCTCCGGAAACCCGGGGACGGCGAATAATATTAGCCGGTTTGATATCCCGATGAATCACTTGATTGCTGTGAACGAAATGCAGCAACGGTAAGATTTGTTTGAGAAACGTAAAAATTTGTTGTTCCGAAAAAGCACCGGACTGTTTGAGTTCTTCCCCGAGGGTTTTGCCCTCCATGAACTCTTGGATTAAATATTGATGTTTATCTTGTTCAAAATAGGCGAGGAGGCGAGGAATTTGGGGATGTTGTCCCAGTCGGTCTAATTGTACTGCTTCTCGTTGAAAAAGTTCCGCTGCTTTTTGGGCTTCGCTGACAGTTCGCGGCGGAAAAAATTGCTTAATTACACAGAAGGGTTTGGAGGGAATATCTTCATCAACCGCTAAAAATGTCCGGCTATAGGTGCTACTGCCAATGGGTTTCAAGGCTCGGTAATGGTCTCGCAGCAGCAGTTTTGACCCGCAGGTTTGACAAAATTTATTGCCCTCGGGGTTTTTTGGTTGTTTACAAACTGGATTTAAACAATGGTTCATCATCTTAATTTTAAGGGGTTAAACTCTGCCAAATTTTGAGGGTTTTATCAAGACTGCCACTGATGATGGTCTGACCCTCAAAACTTAAGGCCAAACAGGTTATACTATCACTATGGCCCGTGAGGGTGTGGAGGAGGTTGCCAGTTTCTTGATGCCAGATTTTCAGGGTTTTGTCTTCGCTGCCACTGACTAAAATATGACCATTTCCAGGATTGAGAGTGGGGAGTAAGGGGAGATAACCGATCGCCTGAAATCCGCTTAAATGTTCCTTGGGGGTGGCTAATCTTGTGCCCGTATCCAGTTGCCAGGTTTGGATGGTTTTATCCCGACTGCCCGAGGCGAGGGTTTGACTATCCGAGGCGATCGCCACTGCCTCAACCCGTTCCTGATGTCCCGTCAGCGTTGCTTTCACCGTGCCATTCCGCAGATTCCAGAGTTTAATCGTGCGATCGTCACTGCCGGAGGCGATGGTTTTGCCATCAGGGGAACAAGTGAGGCAGGAAACCCCTTGCGTATGTCCCTCCCAAGTTTGTTGCAGTTGTGCAGTCCGCAAATTCCAGAGTTTCAGAGTCTTGTCAGCGCTGCCACTGACTAAAGTTTTGCCATCGGGGGTAATCGTGAGAGCTGTAATCGCCCCGGTATGTCCAGTGAGGGTGCGAAGTAAAAAGCCCGTGGGTAATTGCCAGAATTTAATGGTTTTATCCGTACTTCCGGAAACCAGGAGTTTGCCATCGGGGGAAATGACAACGGCAGTAACTGCACCGGAATGTTGAGTGAGGGTATGGAGGACTTTCCCCGGATGACGGTCCCAAATCATGAGAGTTTTATCCTCACTCCCAGAAGCAATGATTTTACCATCCCGGGAGAGAGCAACGGCTTTGATGGCTGCACTATGTCCCGTGAGAGTCGAGTCACAGTCCCAGCTTTGCCCTTTAAACAGTTCCAGCAGGGGATTCGGTGGAACCGTTGGCGGCGTAGGAACTGCGGGAACAAAGGGGGTGACTGCCCCGGGGAAACTCCGACTGCCTGAGGTATTCAAGTCCTGAAGAACCGCTGATGCAGAGGGATAGCGGGCTTTCATGGAATCTTGGATCATCTTATTCAGAATGACAGCAAGGCGATCGCTCACAGTGCGTCCAACTTGCTGTAAGTGCGACTGCCACAACCACCGCGACTCCACCGGATCATAGAGGCGATCGAGGGAAATCCCCGTTAACAACTGAATACAAGTCACCCCCAAACTATACAAATCACTCGCCGGAAATGCCCGCCCCCCGCGCAATTGTTCCATCGGCGCATATCCTTCCGTACCCGCCCTCGTCCCCGTTTTTCCCCCGCCTGAACTCAGTTGTTTGGCAATACCAAAATCAATTAACACCAACTGACCCCCAGAGGATTGTCTCCCATCCTCCCGACGAATAATATTCGCCGGTTTGATATCCCGGTGAATTACCTGCCGTTCATGGACAAACTGTAATACCGGCAGCAAATCTAACAACAACTGACGAATTTGTTCCTCTTTGAACGCCCCAAACCGTTGCAATTCTTGCCACAACGTTTGTCCTTCAATAAACTGCTGCACCAAATACAGGCGTTTATCTTGTTCAAAATAGCCTAACAGGGCCGGAATTTGGGAATGTTGTTCCCCCAACAGTAACAACTGCCGCGCCTCCTGTTCAAATAACTCCGTCACCTTTGCCATTGCTTGCAAGTCAGACTGGATTTCCGGTGCCGGTAATAATTGCTTAATCGCACAGGGGGCATTGAGGCGGTCCTGATCCAGGGCCAAAAAAGTGCGTCCCATCCCGCCTTCCCCGAGGGGGCGAATGGTACGATAGCGATTTTTAAGCCCTAACGGAGAACGACAACTCAGACAAAACTTGGCGTTATCTGGATTGTAAGGCTTCTTGCAATGGGGATTGAGGCAATAGCTCATAGAACAGAAGCGCAAGGCAAGGGGACTTAGGATCTATTGTACCGACAGGTTCCCCTTGGCTTACGTTAGCCTGAAAAAAAAAGAATTAAGAATTTAGGGGAATATGCGTCAATTACAAATTAGAGTCCCGCAGGGTTGCGGAAAAGAGGTGGTGCAGATTGCCCAGGGTTATGATGCCTCGAATCTGATCCAGTTCGAGGCAAAGGACTCAGAAGGTCCCGTGGATGTGGTATTTCTGCACGTTTCCAACCGGGAAGTGGAAGGGTTGCTAGAGGAGTTGGAATCCATTGAGAATTTGGCAGTGACATTAATTCCTCGGGGAATGATGCCCCTGCATCCGCCCAGTTCCGAGGCCCCCGAACAGGTAACGGAGGTTCAGGAACGCAGTGCGATCGAGATTTTTCTCGGGGGATTGCAGAGTGTGGGGTCTTGGCGGGGATTTTTGGGATATGCGGCCCTCGCAGGGATTGTGGTGTGGATTGGATTATTTACCAATAGCAGCTTTTTACTGATTGCTGCCATGCTGATTGCACCGTTAGCGGGTCCAGCGATGAATGTGGCGATCGCCACGGCGCGAGGAGACAAAAAACTGCTCCAACGCAGTCTGGTACGTTATTTTAGCGCCTTGGCGGTGTTAATTGCTGTGGCAGCGTTTCTGAGTCTGATCATGCAACAAGAGATTGCCACGCCGTTTATGGTGGAAAACTCTCAAATTTCCTCTGTAGCCATTTTGCTGCCTTTAGCTGCCGGGACTGCTGGGGCTTTAAATTTAGTACAATCGGAACGCAGCAGTTTGGTGGCAGGGGCATCAGTCGGAATGTTGGTTGCTGCCTCCCTCTCTCCCCCTGCGGGAATTATCGGGATGTCGATTCCTCTGGGGCGCTGGGATATGATTGTCAATGGCTTATTTTTGCTGTTGTTGCAATTATTCGGGATTAATTTATCCGCAGCGATTATTTTTCGGGTATTTGGATTAAGACCCCGGGGTGCAAGGTACGATCGCGGGACGAAAAAGCTGTTTCCGATTTCAATGGGGTTGACAACTGCTGGACTGGTGGCGCTGCTGATGTGGCAGTTTTCTGATTCTCCCAATTTTCAACGCCCGAGTCGGGCACAGCGGATTAATGCGGAAATCAAGGAAGTGGTGGAAAGTAGCGACTTGGCGGATTTGGTGGAGGGGAATGTGCGGTTTACTCGGCCCAATATTTCGGGCCAGAATACCCTACTGGCGGTGGTTTATGTGCAGCGTCAAGAGGGGGTGGATCTGTCTACCGAAGAGATTCGCAGTCGTCTGACACAGGAGATTCAAACTCACATTTTGCAGGAAGATTTTGAGGTGACTCCCTTGGTGTCGGTGACGGTGTTGGAAACACCTGAGTTTTTGGGGGATTTGCGGTAGTGGCAACACCCGGCGGGTAGTGGCAACACCCGGCGGGGGTTCAAACCCCCGCCTAACAGCTAAAGTCGTCTAAAGACGACTGAAAACACCACTGTATCAGACTTGCAGTCGGTTTTTAACCGACTTTAGCTGTTAGGCGGGGGTTTAAACGATTGGCGGCCGGTTGTCGCTACTAGGTTTAAACGATTGGCGGCCCGTTGTCGCTACTAGGTTTAAACGATTGGCGGCCGGTTGTCGCTACTAGGTTTAAACGATTGGCGGCCGGTTGTCGCTACTAGGTTTAAACCCCCGCCCGTTGTTGCTACGGACCGATCGCAGGTTTATCTCTCAATAGGGGTAGAGATAAATGACCCAATCCAGAAGAACATGAGATGGCGCAATCGCTGAAGTCCTTTGTAGGGTTACGCTGTGGAATTTTGCTGGCAAAAGATTTTCCCGATCGCCTGTTGGTTACTAACTTCACCCTTTCGAGGGATGAATCTTCTCGGCAAACATGGTGTAATTGAAATGTAAGACGGAAAGATATGTAGTTTTTCCAAATAAATTTTTTAAGCTGGAGGAAACATGGCTATAACATACCAAAAACGAGCCGTTGGTACATTTCCCACTCGGATGCAAGCAGAACGGGCATTGCGTGAACTCAAAGATAGTGGCTTCCCAATGGACCGCGTATCTGTGATTGCCAAGGATGAAAATCGTCCCATTTCGGATGACCTCCACGGTGATGATCGAGGCAATAAAGCCGATGAAGGTGCAGCAGTGGGTGCAGCAACCGGAGGGGCGATCGGAACCATTACGGGTTTACTCGTCGGTTTGGGCGCACTTGCCATTCCCGGGATTGGTCCTATCATGTTAGCCGGTGCAACGGCAACGGCGTTGGCAACTACCGCAGGTGGTGCAGCGATCGGTGCAGCAGCAGGGGGCCTAATCGGTGCTTTAGTTGGCCTGGGAATTCCTGAAGAACGTGCTCAAGTGTATAAAGAGCGCGTCTCTCGGGGTGATTACTTAGTGATTGTAGACGGCAGCGAAGCAGATATCGCTCGTGCTGACACCATTTTAAATCGGGGTGGCATCGAAGAATGGGGCGTGTATGACGCTCGCCATACCCAAGATGTGCATCATCAAACCGACGTTGTTCATCGTCAAGAAACCGTGGTTGAAAATCGCACCCCCGTAGTTGAACGGGAACGGGATGTGGTTCGTACCGATGGCGATGTCGTCTATGAGGATAATGTTGTTAAGGTCGTTGACCATACCAAAGAACGGGATATCCGCCGCTAAACTTTAGCTTGTTTCTAAGCAAAGCATGAGGCTGGAACCCTCGGCCTTAATTGAACTCAGTTTACAGGGTTCCAGCAGTTGAGATCTTGTGTTCTCATAGAGAATTTTAAACAGATAGTTTCAATTGGGGCGATTCAGATGTGCTGAGGATACTTCCCAATCCGGTAGTGTCACCCATCAAAACTGAATCGCACATCTACCCTAAACGTAAAAAAAATTCAGGAAAATAACCATGAAAAAGATTACTCCTTTCTTACTCGGACTTGCTGTTTTATTTGGTGCCGGTGCTTGTCAGGACGTATCACGGACCAGCGCTGATGCTCCTGTTACCGCCGACGGAACCGTAGAGGAACCCGCTCAAGTGGGAGAAACCTACGAAGATGCCCGGGATGAGACTCGCCGCGCTCAACTCGATAGCGACATTCGGGCGCGGGAAGAACGAAACAACGTCGCGGGCGACCCCCTAGAACGTGCAGACAGTGACCTAGCTAGTGAAGTTCGCAGTAAGCTAGAAGCCAATATCCCCCAGGGTAAGTTGGCCGTAATTGCTGAAGATGGGGTGGTTACGGTGACGGGAACGGTTCCTAACCAAGAAAAATATGACTCGATCGCCACTTTAGCCCAAGAAATTCGCGGGGTAAAAGAGGTGAAAGTAGACGCACAAATTGTTGACCCGACTGAAGCCCCAGCTCCGGCCGATCAATAGAACAAGCGGGGTAGAATGAGCGCGCTCATGATTGCCCCTCTTTAAAACATCAAGGTGCGTTAGGCATTTGTCTAACGCACTTTGTTCGTTGCTAGAGGTTAAATACCCCTCGCCCCTCACGCCTAAAACGGCTGCAATTGTTTATCTTTGTCCCGGGCAAATTTCAGCAACTCCTGAGCTTCTGCCGAGGCGGTGGTTCCGGCTGGCACTTGCTCCAATTGGGTGATAATTTTCCGTAATTCTCCCGAAAGTCTCCCCCAGTCCAGACTATCCTGATCGACTCTTGCCAACTCCTGCCAATCGGCGATCGCCTCTTTTGCCCGGTTGAGGGTTTGCACGGAATCGTTTTCCGCCTGTAAGCGCGTCGCCACAATCCCGCGATTGACCTCATATTCCGCCAATTTTTTCTGAACTTCCAAATAATCCGGTGCATCCGCTTCAACCCGTTCTAACCGGGCGATCGCCATATCCCACAACCGCTGAACTTGCTCCCACTGCGCCGCAGAATGGGGGGGATTTTGGGAGGCGATCGCCGCTTGCATCGCAAATGCTTTCGCCGCATCCATCGTCGTCGCCGTTTGCAAACTGTCCTTTGCCGAACCCACCACCTGCTCAAAATCCCGCATTGCTGCTGTCAGCTTCGGTTGCGCCATCTGACTCGCCAAGGTTGCCGGGGGAATTTCTACTAAGCGATCAATTGCCGACTGCCATGCGGCGATCGCCTGCTGTTTCTCCGTCAAATTCGTTGCCTGTTGATACTGCTGTTTCGCCGTATTCAGGGCCGTTTCCACTTCCGAAAGCTGAGTCTGAGCATTCTGTTGTTGAAACAGCGTCGCTTCCATCCGCCCGATCGCCTTACGCGCCGACTCAAACTCATCAAGGGTAAAGCGCCAGCTACAACCAAACAGAGTGCAATACCGTTCCGGATAATAGCCCAGAAACCACACCGGCAGGCGATCGAGGGATTTTTGGGCCAGATTGACCTTTTCGGTTCCCAAGTCAAAATCCGCCCGACTCGTGGCATTGTTCACCAGTTGATCCGCCTGTTCCACCAGGGAAATCGCTTGGCGATAGTTATGATCCATACTGATAAAACTCGGCAACAACACCACCGGCATTGTCTTAGAAACCGGACGGCGAATCATCGGATAGGGGAGATTGAGCACCCAAACTACAGCGGCGACTCCTACCGCCCCTGCCATCGCCACGGGGATCCATTTGAGCGCGCTCAAGGGTCCGGGGGGACGATTCGCCTTCTGTGCCGCTTGCAAGATTTGTGGATCCAACTGCGGATAAATATCAACTAAAAGTTCTTGAATTTCCGCAGCAGTTACGGGATCTCCCGATTGTAGGCGAAGTTTTTCTAAGCGCTTAAATGCCATATTCCGCTGGAGTTTGCTGGCGGAATCGGTCCCACCGGATTTTTCAATTTCGGCACGGAGGATATCAAACGCGCGATCGCTCAAACGAACCATAAACAGCACCTTGGTAATGGGTTCAGGTAAGCTGCGATGGCCTGGGCGCAGCCTCTGCTCAGGAGTCCAGAACTCTCTTGATTGCAGACAGTACCGACGTCCTCAGAATGCTTTGATTATCTCATAACCGGACCGAGGCAAATCTAAATCAATCCTAAAATCCACAGACACCGATGCGGGCGCAAGTCTCCTGACAACAGTAGGTTTTTTACGCTTAAGAGAACCTCTTGTCCCCTCCCCTTGCCAAGGGGAGGGTTAGGGTGGGGTCCTCTGACACCGATGCGGGCGCAAGTCTCCTGACAACAGCAGGTTTTTAACGCTTAAGAGCACCTCTTGTCCCCTCCCCTTGGCAAGGTCCGGGTTAGGGTGGGGTCCTCCTGAGTTGGCGCAAGCCAAGTCAGGATGAATGAGTGGGTTGAGATTTCACGCCCAAGCGCGATCGCCACCTCGCGAAGAAAGAGCTTGAACCCGCCGCCATACAGGTGCGGTAAGCGGATCTATCCCGTAGGGAATCGCCTCATGAGAGTGCATGACGTAGCGATCGCCCAAGAGGGACCCCACCCTAACCCTCCCCTTGCCAAGGGGAGGGGACCGGAAGTAAAAAACCTACTATTGTAAGCCCTTGCCAAGGGGAGGGGACCGGAGGTGGAGTGAAGGGTTAAAAAACCTGCTCTTGTAAGGCGGGAGTCGCCGGGAAAAATGTTTAGAACCGGGAGTGGCGATCGCCTATAATGGCCTGAATGTGTCAGAAATCCCCCACTCGTTCTCGTCCAGCCTTCTGTATTCTCCTGGCCGATCGCCAGCGACTTCAACCGACTCCCATCAACACCGCGCTTCACCCCTTTGAATACCAAATATGGGCCTAAAACAGTATTTTGGGTTTATCTCCAAGCGCATCAGCGCCTTATTGCAACGCTCGCAACTCTTTCAACATCGCTGGATCGGCTACTTAATCGCCGTGGCAATTTATGCCACCCTCTTACTCATCCCCCTTCCCGGGTTTTAACCCAGTGCACAACGTGCCTTTGCCGTCTTTGGTTTAGCCGCCTTTTCCTGGGGAACCACCCTGCTGCCTTTGCCGGTAACGGCGATCGTCATCCTGTTCTTGCTGCCCTTTAGTGGCGCAATTTCCGCCCAAGAAACCTACGCCTATTTTGGTAACCGGGCGGTGTTTTTCATTCTCGGGGCTTTCATTCTGGCTAGTCCAATTATGCGATCGGGAATGGTTTGCTTCGTTGTTGAGTACCGAGAAGTTATTGGCAATTCCTTTCAGAATGTGTCCCGATGCAAAGATAAATAATCGTTAAGCGATCGCCCCAAAAATCAAGACTCACAATAATAGCGATCGCATACCGCAAACCCTTTAGCAGCTAGATAATTGAGGATATTGTGCTTCACCAGAGAAAGCGAGCGTAGTGACTTGACAATTAGCCAAAAACAGAGTTATAATTCTCCTACAAGAGCGGTGATCGAACTTGAGTCGGTACGCAGTAACCCACCGTGAGGTTATCATTTTCTCTCGTTGGGTTGCGTTCCTTAACCCAAGCTAAAAGATCGGCGATCGCACTTTATGGAAATGAATGTTGATGCGATCGCCTAACTATTACGAATTATGGTAATGGTAATCGCCTTTAGTAGATGATTGTTGAGGCGATCAGTGCATAACACATCATTGGTGTGGGCAAAAGCGTAGTATTCTGGTTAAGAGTAAAATTTCTCTTGAACTCAATTAGTCCGTTAGCCGAAAACAGAGGACATAAATGTCGAAACTCAATGTTGATCAAAAGTCCATATTTGACTTATTGTCGGACAAAAAATCTGACTTCCTCATCCCTGATTACCAAAGACCATATGCTTGGGATGATCAACAATGTCAAACTCTTTGGGATGACTTATTTTTATTTTCTTTTCCAAATAATAATTGTGATGCATTCGACGATAACGAAGAATATTTTCTTGGATCAATAGTTACATTTAAAAATGAAAATGGGAAGTCAGAGGTGATTGACGGGCAACAGCGACTTACTACACTACTATTAATCCTTCGTGCCTTTTATGACAAATTTTCAAATATGCAGGACAGAAATTCTATGCTTACTAGGGAACGAATTGAGAAGTGTATATGGAAAACTGACACCTTTGGTAGCGCAGACAAATCACTATTAAAAATAGATTCCGAAGTAGCTACCGACAACGACAAAGATGAATTTCTTGAACTGCTAAGGACTGGCGATGTAAAGGCTGGCGCTAAGAGTCAATACGTTCAAAATTACAAATTCTTTCAAAATAAAATAGAAGATTTTTTACAAGGTTTTGCTAGTTATTTCCCATATTTTCCTGCTCGAATTTTAAACAACTGCATTCTTTTACCTATTGAGGCAGAGTCCCAAGATACGGCATTACGAATTTTTTCGACACTAAACGATCGTGGTCTTCCACTCTCAGATGCTGATATTTTTAAAGCCCAGTTTTATAAATACTTTAGCGACTCCAATAAGAAAGATGAATTTATCAAGGACTGGAAAGAACTTGAGGAATTATCAAATACAGTGTTTCATCCAATAACTGGCACACCAATGGATGATCTATTTTCTCGATATATGTATTTTCTGCGAGCAAAAGAAGGAAATAAAAGTTCAACTACGGAATCACTGCGAAAGTTTTATGAACGGAATAAATATCAATACTTAAAGAAAGAAAATACTATAGGTGATCTAAAAACACTGGCTATTTTTTGGAAAAGTATCATCCTTCAAGACAAAGGACGATTCTCAGATAGCATTCTTAAAAAACTGTTTGTACTACATTTTGCTCCAAATGGAATGTGGCAAAATATTACATCTGTCTATTTTTTGCAAAACAAGAACAGCGAAGGTCTTCTGGAGGAAAGCGCTTTTGGCACTTTCCTTGATCGAATCACGGCTTTTATATTTGCATACGCAATAACTAATCCTGGAGTAAATGCCCTTCGTACTCCTGTGTACGATGAAATGATTACCATTGTTAATGGGTCAATCGCTACTTTTTCAAAGTATAAGTTTAATGAGACTCAATCTCGCGCTCAATTTGAAAATTATACATTTACGAACCAAAGGTCAATTACACGCTCCATGATAACTTGGTATGCCCATTCTTTCCAAGAACAAAAAGTCCTTGATTTGAAGCAAGGATTCGATATCGAACATATCTATTCGAGAAAGCGACAAGATATCGAAGGTGGTTTAAAAAACGAGAGCAATCTTGAATCCTTGGGGAATAAAATACTTCTGGAAGAAAGTATAAATATAAGAGCATCTGATTACCGATTTGAAGATAAGAAGAAAATATATAGTGGTATACAGCGTCGTGGGAAATTTAAAGACCCAAGCCAAATTCATGAAATTAAGAATATTATTGATTTGAAGGAGTTTGACGAAAACCAGGTGATTACAAGAAGTAAAAATATTCATGATCGTTTTTTTCAATTTTTAAATGAACAAGACTTGATTGAGGTTCAGCAGTGAATCGGCAATAAATATTCGCCTAACAAAGCGTTCACCTCACGCGGAAGTCGCGCACATGAATGCCGACATTATACCGAAGCAGATACGCTTATTAAAATTGTCTGTTTTTAGCCAAGATTAGGCAATCAAAAATGATTTGCTTCGTTGATGAGTTCCGAGAAGCTATAGGCGACCGCAAAGACAAATAATTATTAACGCGATCGCCTCCTTCAATCTCATCCCCACAACAAGAGATCGCCTTCTTCTTCTTGATTAAACTTGACCGATCGCTTTCACCGCAGCCAGATACCGCTCCTTCACATTTTTGTAGTCTAACTCCTCCGCAATTCCTTCCTGGCTACCGCGTTCAATCATATCGGCATGACGCTGTAGCGTGGTTCGGTCTGGTATTCGGTGAGTAAAGGGCGCGATCGCCGCGATCGCCTCTAACAACCGCATCGTCACCGCAACACTCGACTTTCCATACTGCCGAATCTGGTTGAAAGCCGCATCCGTCGCATCCGCAAACGAGATCGGTTCAGCGATGATCCGAAGCTGATTGTGGTCGTCGTAGCGGTAGGGAGAAGGAATTTCTCTTTGGGCTAAATGACAAAGAGCCGCGCTCAGTTGATCGATGCAGCGGATGGCAGTAAACGGATCGTTAATTCCTGGAGAAAGGGCGCGTACTGCAATCTCAACCAGTTGGTCGATGGGAAACTCCACATCTTGCTGCTCTGTGCGCTGTGAACCGAGAATAAAGGCCTCGTTGATCTGTACTGCAAGCTTTTTGTTTACCTTTTCTTCAGGAAAGACCCGTACAATTTCACTTCCTTTTACCACAAAGCGACCAGGACGCTGCTGAATCCGCAATAACAGATTATTCTCTGTCGCAATCTGCATCAGTTGGTTGTCATTAATCGTTTGAATGTAGCCACTGGCGATAGTCTTAATGGGACAGGCAACTCGATCAAAGTCGGCTGGAATAGCGGCTAGGCTCTCCTCCTCTCGATGCTTTGATGTATTCCGTCCAATTCTTTCAGGAAAGAGCCGATCAATCGCAACATCAAGATCATCCCCCACTTGTTTTATGATCTGCTCGACCTGAATTGATGAGGCTGAATGATGAATAAAGTAAATCAATACACCAACACTGGCGATCGCCAAGCCAAGGCCGATGGTCACTGCCAGGTGAGGGACAAACTCATCTTTGTCCACCCCATTGATTGTTCGCAGTACCATCAAGCTATACACAAACGTGGAAATGAAAGTTCCCAGTACAATTTGGTTGCCCGTGTCTTGCATAAAGTTCCGCAGCAAGCGCGGCCCAAACTGGGAAGAGGCAAGCTGAAGTGCCACGATTGTAATAGAAAAGGCAGTGGTAGCAACAGTAACCATTGAACCCGCGATCGCAGAAAGAATGGCCCGTGAACCATTAGGCCCTAGAGAATAAGCCCAGCCTATGTTTTCGATGAGAGTGGCTTCTTGGCTCTGGTCAATCCCGATGGTAATAAAGGAAAGGGCGATCGCCAGCAACACCATCAGGGTTGGCACAAACCAGAAACTGGAATGTAATGAGTCCCACAGTTTAGCTAACTTAGCGTATTTCATCGATAGTATAGCAACCGCTTTCAGCGGTTAGGGGCTAGGGGCTAGGGCGTCGGGAAAGAAGGGGAAGAAGGGAATAGAATAAACTGGCTGTAAATGATACCAGCTACTACAAGGCGAGTCAACCATTGGCGATCGCTAAAATCAACCAATTCTCATCCTTATTTCTGGCTCTCCAGAATTGTCTTCGCATTCAAAAGCTCTTGATGTTGCTCTTTACTAAGCGTAGGATATTTGAGATTCAGTTCCTTCAACTGGGTGTAAATGATCCCCGCCACAACCAGACGAGTAAACCATTTATGAATTATCTCATAACCAGATTGAGGCAAATCTAAATCCATCCTAAAATCCATTGACACCGAATCCGGGCGGGAGTCGCCTCGGAAAAATGTTTAGAACCGGGAAAGCGATCGCCTATAATTGCCTGGATGTGTCGGAAATCCCCAACTCGTTCTCGTCAACCCTTCTCTATTTTCCTCGCCGATCGCTGGCGAGTTCAATCGACTTTCACCAAAACCGCGCCTCACCCCTTTGAATACCAAATATGGGCCTAAAACAGTATTTTGGGTTTATCTCCAAGCGCATCAGCGCCTTATTGCAACGATCGCAACTCTTTCAACATCGCTGGATCGGCTACTTAATCGCCGTGGCGATTTATGTCACCCTCTTACTCATCCCCCTTCCCGGGTTTGAACCCAGTGCACAACGCGCCTTTGCCGTCTTTGGTTTAGCCGCCTTTTCCTGGGGAACTACCCTGCTGCCTTTGCCGGTGACGGCGATCGTCATCCTGTTCTTGCTGCCCTTTAGTGGGGCAATTTCCGCCCAAGAAACCTATGCCTATTTTGGTAACCGGGCGGTGTTTTTCATTCTCGGGGCTTTCATTCTCGCCAGTCCGATCATGCGATCGGGACTGAGTACCCGGATTGCCTTAGCAGTGGTAACCCGATGTGGGAACAGCCAGCGCCAGATTCTCGGGGCCATTTTAGGACTCTCGGCCCTGATGTCCTGTTTTATTAGTGCTCATGCCGTGGCAGCCATGTTATTTCCCATTATCTTAGAAGTGGTGCGGGCCGCTGGCGCCAAGCCCGGCAAAGGCTTTGGGGTCGCCGCCTTTTTATCCCTCGCCTGGGGCGTTGTGATTGGCTCGAATACCACCCTTCTCGGGGGGGCTAGGGGACCTCTAGCCTTGGGGATTCTTCAAAATACTACAGGTCAAACCATTTCTTTTGCCCAGTGGACCCTGTTTGTGGCTCCGGTGGTGCTGGTACTCTTACCGATCGCCTTTTTTGTCCTCCAGGGAGTGGGACAAACGGAACAAGTCTCCCTCGCCACAGCGCGACGCTTCCTAGAAAAACGCAATCAGCAACTTGGGGAGATTTCTCGCCGGGAAATTATGACCGCAGGAATCTTAATCCTGACCATTTTGTTATGGATTACCCTAGGCGATCGCTGGGGTTTAGATGTGATCGCCTTGTTGGGAGTCATCTTAACGTTTATTCTGGGAGTGGCAAATTGGGGAGAGGTCGAAGAAGATGTCAACTGGGGGATTTTTATCATGTATGGCAGTGCGATCGCCCTGTCTGCGGCCCTCAATGATACCGGGGCCGCTGCCGCACTCACCCAACTCCTCTTGGGGTTTGGAATTGAGTCCCCGTTGCTAATCTTCGCTGCCGTCACCATGATCGCCTTGGCAATGACTGAATTTATGAGCAATTCTGCTGCTGTAGCAGTGATTCTACCCGTGGCCCTGGCCCTGGCCCAAAAATATGGGATTGAACCCCGTGCCATGACCCTGGGGGTCGTGATTCCTGCTGGGTTAGGCTTTATGCTGCCTGTGAGTACCCCTGCCTTGGCGATCGCCGTGAGTAGTGGCTATGTTCGTCCTCTGGCGGTCCTGCGCTGGGGAGTCTGGCTGGATATTATTTCGATTGTGGTGTTTCTGGGCATTAGCCAATTCTACTGGCCCTTAGTCGGATTGAGGGGTTGACATGGCAGAAATTTTACTCGTATTGACCAACCCGTATGGTTATGAAAAAGCGCTCCATCTCGCTTTTGAGGAAGCAAAACAACTCGATTGCCTCTTAAGCGTTACCTTTGCCATTGATCCCGAGGCGATCGATGACCTGATGCGGGACTTGGGAGAAAATGGTTGGTTAGGTATTGGGTCCCGTCGGACCTTGCAGATCTCGATGATGGAAGGATATCGCGCCTTAGCTACGGACATTTTAGAGGAAGTCTCTCGTCGTGCCGTTTCTATGGAAATCGCGGCGAAAACTGCCCTCAACGAGGAGGGAATCCGCAGTTATCTGAGTGGGTTGGGGACCCCAGGACCGGAGAAAATTTTCGTCAGTGGTTCCCATGCGCTGGGTCCTCTGATTCAAACCCTGGACTGCCCCTTAGAATGGGTCCCCGAAGATTGAAGGCTCAAGGACTGTGGCAATCAAATCCGTGACCCCCGGAATTAGCCATTTAACAGGGGGGACAAAGTTCTGTACAATCGAAAAGCCTTAAAGGGTGCTTGAGAAATAATCGTTTATTGCACAATATCTGGAGTTAAGTCAAAATGCAACAGCGTGGTGTCACGGTGTGGTTTACAGGTTTGAGCGGTGCAGGCAAGACCACCATTAGCCAGGGAGTGGAGAAAGAACTGCGATCGCATGGATATCAACTCGAAATTCTCGATGGAGATATCGTTCGCCAAAACCTGACGAAGGGACTGGGTTTTAGTAAAGAAGACCGCGACGAAAATATTCGCCGCATCGGTTTTGTCTCTCATTTATTAACCCGCAATGGAGTGATTGTTTTGGTATCGGCGATCGCCCCCTACCGTGAAATCCGCGAAGAAGTCCGCCATCGGATTGGTGACTTCGTTCAGGTTTATGTAAATGCGCCTCTGGAAGTCTGCGAAGAACGCGATGTCAAGGGGCTTTACAAAAAAGCTCGCGCTGGGGAAATTAAAAACTTTACCGGCATTGATGACCCTTATGAGGCTCCCCTCAATCCGGATATTGTATGTTCTACTAAAGACGAAACCGAGGCAGAAAGTATCGCCAAGGTGCTGCAATATCTCAAAGATAAGGGGTATATCACCACCGCTTAAATTCCCGAGGGATTAGAAACCGGGTTTCTTCAGAAACACTGTCGCAACTAGCAGATTTCTGTAGGCAAGAAACCCATTTTCTGCTACCTGCTAGGGGGAAGAGAACGGGGTTTTTTCCAGGACTGATGCTGCCTTTGGAGACCCAACCCTAGACTGTAGGGGCATCCTTTGCGAATCGCCCCTACATTGAGCAAAAACCCGCACCTGATCGGGTGGGTTCGAGAGAAAACCCACCCTTGACCCTTGGATTGGGGATGAGTCTTAACGCTCTTGTTACTTGAGGAGGGATTCGAGGATTCAGTCGCAATGGAGGAACGCTACAATTGATGAGATCCGGATCTTCTATCCCCCATTCCTCTGTTGCCGGTTGAGGCTCAAATTCAACAATGTTAATGTTACTGTTTTATGTCGGGCCTGATCGGTATGCCCTAGGCTGTTCCCAGGTCGTAGAAGTCATTCCCCTGGTGGAATTGAGAAAACTATACCATGCCCCAGAATATATGGCGGGATTGTTTAATTACCGAGGGAGCATTGTTCCGGTTCTCGATCTCTGTCATTTGATTCGGGGGAGTTCCTCTCGCTCTTGCTTAAGCACTCGGATTATTCTGGTTAAGTATCAGCAAAACCACCAGAATGAGCAACTGATTGGATTAATGGCCGAGCGAGTGACGGATACGGTGAATGTCCCGGACTCTCAATTTAAGGGAGAGGGGATTCACTTAGAAAATGCGGCCTATTTGGGCAAAATCATCATGGACGAAAAAGGGACAATCCAGCAGTTGCGCCTGGAGGATTTACTTTCACAGCAAGCACAAGCATTCCTATTGCCTATTGGGGAGACTGAATAGTCATGGTTTGGGACGAAATTGAGCGAAAACTCAGCAAGACGAGCGGATTAGACCCCAAAACCCTAGGTTCCCAGGCGATCGTCAAGGCGGTTCGAGACCGGATGCAGGTTTGTGGGGTGGAGAATGTGACCACCTATCTCGATGTATGGCTCTGTTCCCCCCAGGAATTACAGGCCCTAATTGAGGAGACCGTTGTGCCCGAAACCTGGTTTTTTCGGGAGCCTGAATCTTTTGAGTTTCTCCGGCGTTACGTTCTGTTCGAGTGGTTACCCCACCACCAAGAAGGTATTCTGCGCCTGCTCAGTGTTCCCTGCTCCACGGGAGAAGAACCTTATTCCCTCGCTATGATGCTCCTAGATGCAGGGTTACCTCCGAATAGGTTTGTGATTGACGCCGTTGATATCAGTCAAAAAGCCCAAGCTAAAGCCAAACAAGGTCTCTATCGAGAGCATTCATTTCGGAGTAAAAATTTAGGCTTTCGCCACCGCTATTTTGAGGAAACTTCCCAGGGATATCAACTTTCACCGGCAGTTAAGGAGACCGTAAATTTTATCCACGGCAATCTTTTAGAGCCACTATTTTTATATGGGAAACCGCTTTATGATATTATATTTTTTCGGAATTTATTAATTTATCTGGAACCCGTTGCTCGCGATCGCGCCTTGCAAGTGTTAAATCGTTTATTATCTCCCGCTGGAGTGCTGTTTGTTGGGTCTGCTGAAGCCGGACCCATGATTGAGCAGCGATTCATCTCCCTGCGCCATTCCATGACTTTTGCCTACCGCAAGCGACAAAAAAGGGACGGAAGCGCTCGCTTCTGTGTCCCACCGGATGAGCCTGAATACTCTTCCTTCCAGGTTCCCCCACCAAATCCGCCGCGCTCTGACTCTCCTGGATTTCCACCCCAATCCCCACCCCCTTCTTGGGCGGAACCCCCCCCAGAAGCCAGAAGAGAACATCCTCCAAGCTCACAGAGCGCCTCGAACACCCCTTCCTCACCCCAGCCAATCCCTGAGTCCCTTCTGATGCAGGCTAGACATCTAGCGGATCTCGGACAATTGTATGAAGCCGCCCAGCTATGCGAAACTTACCTCAGTCAACATCGCACCGATGCCAATGCCTACGTCTTATTAGGTGAAATCCGCCAAGGCGCAGGACAGTCGGAGCGTGCCGAACAATGTTGGGAAAAAGCCGTTTACCTCGAACCCTACCACTATGAAGCCTTGACACATCTGCTTTTGCTCAAAGAATCTCAAGGAGATCTCACCCATGCCAGTACCCTGAGACAGCGGATTCAAAGACTCCTCAACTCTCAGGGGAAATAGCACGCTCTCATTCCGGGGTAAAGATTAATAGACCCATCCAAACCCTTTCAACACCAAAGGAAAAACAGAATGTTTCGGAATCTCTCTTTGCAAGCTCGAATGCTGGCGGCTTTTATATTTATGGGCTTAATTGTATTAATTGTAGCCCTAGTCGGTTGGGGGGGAAATCATCGGTTAAGTAATCGCCTCGACACCATTACAGGTAACTCCATGCCGAGTGCGATCGCCCTATGGAAAATCAAAGAAGGTCAAACCCAAATTCAATCGGCTGAACGATTGCTCCTCAATCCCCGCAGTTCCACTGACCGTAGAACCGTTGCCAAAGACAGAATCAATCGAGCATGGCAACAAATTAATCAAGGATTTGCCGAATACAACAATATTACGGGGAATAATGAGGAAGAAATTCGCCTTTATAATCAGTTTATGGAAGCTTGGAACCGCTGGAAGCAAATCCATGAAGAATTCCTGCAACTGAATCAAGAATTTGAATCTTACGGCATTTTGCAACCTTGGGAAACTCAGGTCAGTTTATGGGAGTCCGGTCAAGCCAATAGTCCCCAAATGGCTAGTGCCCGAAACGCTACTGAGATTTTAGAACAGATGAATGCCCAACGCGCTCGCACCAATATTCCCGCGTATCAAGCGGCAGAATCAACCCTACAAGAGGTCTTACAATCCAATCAAAATATAGCTTCTCAAGTGGTCAGAGATGCTGAAAAAGATGTGGCCCAAAGTAGTTTTTGGGTGTTTCTCGGAATGCTCCTGGGTCCCTTGACTGCCATCATTTTTGGCTTGTATTTTAGTAACACGATCGCCAAACCCCTCGGGGCTAAAATTGTCGGGGTGGTTCGAGTCGCGGAAAAGATTTCCTCGGGAGACTTGACCACTCCGGTGAAGGTGACGGAAACTCAGGATGAAATTGGCCGATTAACGGTTGCTTTTGCTCAGATGACCCAAAAGCTAAATTCCTTAATTCGTCAGGTCCAACATTCGGGAATTCAAATCACCAGTTCCACCACGGAAATTGCCGCATCGGGCAAACAATTAGAAGCGACGGTGACAGAACAAGTGGCTTCGACGAACCAAGTGGTCGCCACGGCTAAAGAAATTGCAGCCACCTCGGGCGAATTAGTAAAAACAATGGATCAAGTCGGGGAACTCGCCGGACAAACGGCGATTGCTGCGGGAACCGGCCAACAAGAAATTGTTCGCATGGAAACCACCATGCGCCAATTAGCTAATGCCACCGCTTCGATTTCGTCCAAATTGGGGGTGATTAGCGAAAAAGCGAATAACATTAATAGTGTGGTGACTACTATTACCAAAGTGGCGGATCAGACCAATTTGCTCTCTCTCAACGCGGCGATTGAAGCTGAAAAAGCGGGGGAATATGGCACAGGGTTTGCGGTGGTGGCCCGGGAAATTCGGCGACTGGCGGACCAAACGGCGATCGCCACGTTGGATATTGAAAGTATGGTCAAAGATATGCAATCGGCTGTTTCCACTGGGGTGATGGAAATGGATAAATTCACCACAGAAGTCAGCCGAGGGGTTGAGGATGTTCGTACTATCAGCGGCCAAATTGGTAAGATTATTGAGCGGGTTCAAAGTCTGACTCCCCGATTTGATGCCGTGACTAAAGGCATGGAGGATCAATCGGAAGGGGCTCAACAAATTAGTGATGCAATGGTTCAACTGAGTGAAGCCTCCCGACAAACGGCCCAATCTCTGCGGGATACCAATCGAGCGATCGAGCAATTAAATGAAGCCGCTCAAGGATTACAACGAGAAATCTCGTTTTTCAAGGTGCAAATCTAAGGGGCGATCGGTTGTCGCTATTTCTGCTCCCCTCCCTGAGCAGAGTAGCGTTTTGAAGCCGAAGCCTAACTCTCACCCAGACAGAGGGTTGGGCGATGGAAACCCACAACCTGTCAAGTTTACCCAATCAGGTTGACAGCCTTTTTGTAACAACCCTAAACCCGGGGTAATTCTGATGATAAAAACCGGGTTTCTGGAGAAAATTGGGGCCAATTCTTAACAAAGAAAGGGCAATGAAACCCGGTTTCTCGTCCCTTAATCATCCCACTCCTTATGAGCGAGCATCTGGCTATCACTCCTGTGCAAAATTATCCCCATCATTAAGACTTGCTCTATGTCTGAAAAGTGCTGGAACCAAATCGGAATAGAGGGCGATCGCTCTTGTCCCGAACTCAATACAGTCATCCATTGCCGAAACTGCCCTGTTTATACCAGTGCCGGTCGCAGTTTATTGGAACGGGATGCCCCAGAAAACTACCGGGCTGAATGGACAGATTTACTCGCTCAAACCCCCACAACCCTAACGAGCGATCGCCAGACCCTTCCCCAACTACAACGAGCGACAGCGGAATTCTTTGACCCACTTTCTCTGCTGATCTTTCGCCTAGGGGTAGAATGGTTAGCCCTGGCCGCCTCTACCTTCCAAGAAATCACTCAGCCTTGCACCATTCATACCTTACCCCACCGAACTAACGAAATTCTCCTGGGCTTAGTGAATATTCGAGGGGAACTTTTGCCCTGCATTTCTCTGAGAAATCTCCTAGGGTTGGAACCTCCAGGCACTTATCCCAAACCGTTAAACGGTCCTGGGGATTTGACTCGGACGGTTTATTCCCGTATGGTCGTTGTGAATATTCAAGGAGATATTTGGGTCTTTTCTGTAGATGAAATTGAGGGAATTCACCGATGCGATCGCCATTTGATTGAAGAAGTGCCTGCGGTGGTTTCCAAAGCCCCGATTACTTATACTCAATACATTGTAAACTGGCAAGACAAAAAAGTAAATTACCTTGATGAAGAATTGGTATTTTCTACCCTGAAACGGAGGATTTTGTGAAACACTCTGAACAAGATTTAAGTCAATTATCCATGCTCGATTTATTCGGAATGGAAGTTGAAACCCAATCTGCTCTATTAAATGAAAATTTATTAAGCCTAGAAAATCACAGTCAGTCCGGCCAAGAACTCGAAGCGTTAATGCGGGGTGCTCATTCGATTAAAGGGGCGGCCCGGATTGTTCAAATTGAGGAAGCGGTCCAGATTGCTCATCGCATGGAGGACTATTTTGTAGCTGCCAAGGAAGGTCAAATCACGGTTTCAGAAAACCATATTGATGTACTACTTTCCGCCGTGGACCTCCTCTTGAGTATGAGCAAGGTGAGGGAACCGGAGTTAAAAGGCTGGATGCAGGACCACCAGCCGGAAATTGACCTGATCGGCAGCCAAATCCAGGAGATTGCCTCCCCAGCTCCCCCAGCTCCCCCAGCTCCCCCAGCTCCCCCAGCTCCCCCAAAATCAGGCACTCCCGAGCCGGAACCCCCATCCCCACCGGAACCGCAGGATCACCCCGTTGACCCCCCCCCTTCCCGGCTCCTGGTTCCTTTTCCAGACCCTGCGCCGCCTCCAACGGTGAGGGCGCAATCCCCTTCCGCCTCTAGTTCCAGTGGCGATCGCGTCGTCCGCTTAAGTGCAGACAACTTAAATCGATTAATGGGTCTAGCCGGGGAGTCCCTGATTGAAGCCAATTGGTTACAACCCTTTGCGGATTCCCTACTTAAACTCAAAAAACACCAAACCGAATTATCAAAAATCTTAGAAAAATTAGAAAGTTCATTGAGCGACCCTCAAACGAGCCAATTAGCCAAAACTCACATAGAAATCGCTCAAGTTCATCAAAAAGAATGCTTACAAATTCTCACGAATCGCATCAACGAACTCGAACTTTTTTCCCGTCGGTTTGCTAACCTTTCCGACCGTCTCTATCGGGAAGTAATTGACAGTCACATGAGACCTTTTGCTGAAGGGATTGCGGCCTTTCCTCGCATGATGAGAGACTTAGCTAAACAACTAGGGAAGTCCGTAAATTTTGAAATCATGGGCAAATCTACCAAGGTTGACCGCGATATTTTAGAGAAGCTAGAAGCTCCCCTGACTCAAATTTTGCGAAATGCGATCGCCCACGGGATAGAATCACCCCGGGAACGGATTGAGAAAGGAAAACCCCCGGAAGGAACTGTGCGCCTTGAAGCGATTCATCGCGGTGGAATGCTGTTGATTACGATTTCTGATGATGGTCGAGGCATCAATTTAGCCGAGGTCCGGCAACAGGTGATTGCTAATCAATTGGTCAATCCTGAGTTTGCTCATCAGCTCACCGATACGGAACTGATGGAATTTTTATTTTTACCCAGCTTTTCCACGGTTACGGAGGTGACTGAAATTTCTGGACGCGGTGTGGGGTTAGATATTGCCAAGGGGATGATGCAAGAAGTCGGGGGGTTATTGCGTGCTCAGTCTGAACTGGGAAAAGGGACCCGTTTTCATCTGCAATTACCCTTAACCCTCTCGGTGATTCGCACCCTGTTAGTGGAAATTTCTGCCGAACCCTACGGGGTTCCTCTCGCCCGAATTGATCGGATTGTTCAGATTAAGCGGGGGGAACTCTTTGTTGTGGAAAACCGGCAATATTTTAGCCTTAATGGTCAAAATGTTAGTCTGGTGAGTGCTCATCAAGTTCTGGAATTAGAAAAGAGTGAACTGAATGAGGAGTTGTTATCGGTGATTGTGATGAGCGATCGCAGCAACTATTATGGCTTAGTGGTCGATCGCTTCCTGGGGGAGCGAGATTTGGTGGTCCGCCCCCTAGACTCCCGTCTGGGCAAGGTCCGAGATATTAGTGCGGCAGCATTAATGGAAGATGGCTCTCCCGTTTTAATTATTGATGTGGAAGATTTAGTGCGATCGCTGGATCTGCTTCTGAGTAGTGGCCGGTTAAGTCAAATTACCCAGGATACCCAAGTCAAAGAGTCCAAACATCATAAAAAAATTCTGGTGGTTGATGATTCGATTACGGTCCGAGAAATGGAGCGTAAATTGTTGCAAAATAAAGGCTATAAAGTCGAGGTTGCAGTCAATGGTATTGATGCGTGGAATGCCGTCAGAACTGGGGAATATGACCTAATTATTACCGATGTTGATATGCCTCGAATGAATGGCATTGAGCTGGTTAACCACCTGAAAAGCCATGCAAAATTGAAGTCTACTCCGGTGATTATTGTGTCCTACAAGGACCGGGAAGAAGACCGGCTTTTAGGGTTAGAAGCGGGGGCAAATTATTACTTGACAAAAAGTAGTTTTCATGATGATACCTTTTTAAATGCGGTCATGGATATGATCGGGATGGCGGATGAGAGTTGAGCCTGCCCAGATCGAGGCGATCGCTGGGATCATCGCACCGGAGGACTTATCTGCAGCATTGCCGGAAAACCTCTTTCCTGTCGCCTAGACAGGGGGCTTTGGGCATGACTGTAGTACCACCATGCCAACATCTACCGGAGAAACTATCGGCAATTGAGTCACGCTTGTTGAGTCCGAGGTGAGCGGATTATTTTAAATTGACCCTAAAAATCAGGCTTAGAGTGAGTTATTTATTAAAAAAATAATTTAAGGAAAAAGAGGGGAATTTAGATATAATAGGAGAAATTTCAAGATTCGTTCATTACTATACCTTAAAATCTCTTATATGAAAATTGCTATTGTTAATGATATGCTGTTGGCAATAGAAGCCTTACGGCGCGTCTTAACATCAGTGCCGGATTATGAACTGCTTTGGGTGGCCCGGAATGGGGCGGAAGCCCTGGATAAATGTACCTCGGTGCGACCGGATCTCATTTTAATGGATGTCTTCATGCCGGTGATGGATGGGGTAGAGGCAACTCGCCAAATTATGGGTCGTTGTCCCTGTGCCATATTGCTGGTCACCTCTAGTATTAACACTCACTTACCTAAAGTATTTGAAGCCCTCGGATATGGCGCGCTAGATGTAGTGATTACGCCAATTCTGGGACACTACGGCAATGCGGAAGGGGGAGAAACCCTCCTGGAAAAAATTAGGACGGTTCATAAATTGCTGGGTAAACCCATCAGCAAAAAGCCCCCAAATCCGATTCCTGCCAAGTGGGGTTATACGACTCAACCCTATCCCCCCCTGGTGGCGATCGGCGCTTCTACGGGAGGTCCCACGGCGATCGCCAAGATTTTGTCTAAGTTACCCCAGGATTTTAGAATAGCGGTGGCGATCGTCCAGCATATCGATGTCCAGTTTTCCGCCAGTTTTGTCCAGTGGTTATCCCAGCAAACCCGCTTGAAAATTGATTTGGCTCAAGAGGGAATGACCCCACAACCGGGTAAAATTATCGTCGCAGGAACCAACGATCATCTCCTCATGCGCCCCGATCGCACCCTGGGCTATACTAAACATCCCCGGAGTAATCCCTATCGTCCCTCGGTGGATGTTTTTTTTACAAGTTTGGCTGAAAACTGGCCGGGGCAAGGATTAGGGGTGCTGCTCACCGGCATGGGACGAGATGGAGCCGTAGGATTGAGTGTGTTGCGATCGGCAGGTTGGCAGACGATCGCCCAAGATGCCAGCAGTTGTATCGTCTATGGAATGCCCAAAGCTGCGGTCGAATTGGGAGCAGTACAAGAAAGTTTGAATCCCGAGGCGATCGGGGTAAAACTCCTGAGTCTCTAATCACTCATCCAGTTTCTGAAGTTAGGGTTTCGAGGTTTTCTAATTTTACGGTGATTTACCCTCGGGCCTGGGTACGGTTTTGCCATCTCCTCGACAAGAATCGGGGTTTCACTAGAAACCGCCAGTTATACCAAATCCGGCTATTTCCAGTGGGTTTTCTGTCTTAAACTCCCAGAGGAAAGACGTCCGGTTGAGAGTCTGAACCCTTGAGGGGTGCTGAGGTTGGGCCAACCGACAAGTACCGGCGGGGCTCTGAGAAATGGGTAACATTTTGTACAGAAACCCGGTTCGTTTTCCCTGTACTTTACCCCTGGATCAGATTGCTCAACAGGGGAATACAGGGAATGGACTGGAAACTTTTTCAGCTAAGCCCTGTCCACCGAATAAAAGTAACCTCTGGACTCCATTGTATGATAAGTTTAAAAAATTCAGTAGTCATTGTTACTACTTTTCTCTCATCAGCGCAACATCTACAAAAACTGAACCCCTCTGTTCTCCAGTTCTCCAGATTGAGAGTTCAAAGGGAAACTGGCGTTGATATTTTTAAGCCTAAAGATAGATGACATAGGATAGGGGAGTATAAAAAATGAAAAGAGGGGGAATAACAATAGAGTGCCTCTACGACTCCCGGGCGATCGTCCATTCCAGGAAAATTTAACCTAACCCCATTAATGGGTGAGCCATTTTAGTTTTTATTTTAGGAGCCTAAATGCAATCAAGGGTCACGAGTGAGGAATTAATCAAAGTGAATCAGGCGATCGCTTTACGTTCCAACCCTAAATTTTCAGTCCGATTCCGGGAAACAGCAATGAGTAGAGAACTTTCAGCCCAACCTGTATCTATTTTATTAATAGACGATCAGCCGATTGTCGGTGAAGCCATTAGGCGGATGCTGGCAACGGAAAAAGATATTAAATTTTGTTATTCTACCGACCCGGATCAAGCCATTCAACTCGCCACTCAAATTCAGCCCACGGTAATTTTACAGGATTTAGTGATGGGGGCGATTGATGGGTTGATGCTCCTGCGCTTCTTTAAAGCTAATCCAGGGACTCGCAATATTCCGATCGTGGTCCTCTCCACAAAGGAAGAACCCCAAAAAAAAGCCCAAGCCTTTGCTTCAGGGGCCAATGATTACTTAATTAAAATACCCGACAAAATTGAGCTAGTTGCTCGACTGCGTTACCACTCTAATGCTTATCATAATTTATGCAAAGGTTATGAATTCGAGCGAACCCAACAGTACAATAAAGAGTTAGAATTGCGAGTCCAAGAGCGCACCCAAGAACTAACCGAAGCCCTAGATAATCTCAAACAAACCCAAGCGCAATTAGTTCAAAGTGAAAAAATGTCCGGTCTAGGGCAACTGGTGGCGGGAATTGCCCATGAAATCAACAACCCTATCAGTTTTATTTCGGGGAATTTAATTCATTTTATTGAATATGCTGAAGGATTATTAACTTTAGTGGAAATGTATGAACAAGCATTTCCCGATCTACCGATTACGATTCAAGATTTTAGGGAATCCCTAGACTTAGAATTTATTCGGGAAGACTTGCCTCGCTTAATCTCTTCCATCCGAGGAGGATCCGATCGCATTCGAGAAATTGTAGTAAATTTGCGTAACTTTTCACGCATGGATGAATCGGATCGAAAACCGGCAGATATCCATGAAGGGCTAGAAAGCACCCTGGTGATGCTACAACATCGCCTGGAGGAGAATCAGATTGAACTCAGCAAGGAGTATGGAGAGTTACCGCCAATCGAGTGTTATCCCGGACAACTCAATCAGGTGTTTATCAATATGTTGTCCAATGCGATCGATGCGGTAAGCGATCGCCAGCAACACTCTCCCCGAAAAGCCATTTCCGATAACGGGGAGACGGTTCCCGGGAAAATCAGCATTAAAACTGAACTTCAAAACGGGGTAGTGGTGATTCGGATTACAGATAATGGGATAGGAATTCCCCCCGCACTTCAAACCCAAATTTTTAACCCCTTTTTCACCACCAAGGAAGTCGGACAAGGAACGGGATTGGGATTGGCAATCAGCTATGAAATTATCGTCAAAAAACATCACGGACGAATTCGATGTGAGTCGCACCCCAATCGCGGCACCGCATTTACCATTGAAATTCCCTTCGGGTCTAACCAACCGAGTAATATTCGCCAACTGCCCCTCAGTCACAAAGAAACTGCTGTCTCCTCAGTGTCTCAACCGCCTCCAACAGAAATCCCTTCGCTACAGTGGCTTGAAGTCGGTTAATTTGACAAGGTGACGGTTCAGTTCAAACCCTAGGCCCCTAGCTCTATTCCCTCATCCAGTGACCTGCACCTCGGGTCCCCTGCCCTCGGTCTGGGGTGGGGTTCGCCTGGGATTGCAGGAGGGGGCCAGAACTGGCTCCCCTGTGATGGACTCAGGGGTTGGGTAAAAAATCGAGGGCTGATTAGAAGGGTCCCAGTGGGTTGAAGTCAACTAAATGAGAAGCGAGAGCTAAAATCTCAATAAAAAAACATCATATTTCATTAACTCTTAAGGCATGATGAAAATAGAAACTTTTATAGTAGCGTCCGTAACCCGTTCTTCAAGAGGCCGGGAAATAGCTACTCCCTTGAGTTATTTTTCTTCCCCGGTCTAAAGAGCGGGGGATTTACAACTATTGCCATAGAGGACATGAGGTTTGCCCATGCTTTCAGAAAGCAGATCAGACAGAAAAACAAAACCCGTCGTGGTTCCCACTCGTAGAACCGGCGCTTATGCGTTGATGGATAGTCTCAAGCGTCACGGAGTCAAACATATTTTTGGCTATCCGGGTGGGGCGATTTTACCGATTTATGATGAACTGTATCGGTTTGAAGCCACAGGGGATGTCCAGCATATTTTAGTTCGCCATGAACAAGGAGCCTCTCATGCAGCCGATGGCTATGCCCGCGCCACAGGCAAGGTGGGGGTTTGCTTTGGGACATCCGGCCCGGGGGCAACTAATTTAGTCACGGGAATTGCCACCGCCCACATGGATTCGATTCCAATGGTGATTATTACCGGACAAGTGCCCCGGGCGGCGATCGGCACGGATGCCTTCCAGGAAACGGATATTTATGGAATTACCTTACCGATTGTCAAGCATTCTTATGTAGTGCGCGACCCTCGGGATATGGCGCGGATTATCGCCGAAGGGTTTCATATTGCCAGTACCGGCAGACCCGGTCCGGTGTTGATTGATATCCCTAAAGATGTGGGGTTGGAAGAGTTTGACTATGTGCCGGTGGAACCGGGGAGTATTAAATTACCGGGATATCGACCGACGGTGAAAGGGAATCCCCGACAAATTAATCAGGCGATCGAGTTAATTCGCCAAGCCAAAAAACCCTTACTGTATGTCGGGGGTGGGGCGATCGCCGCCAGTGCTCATAACGAAATTAAAGAACTCGCCGAACATTTTCAGATTCCAGTGACAACCACCCTAATGGGCATTGGAGCCTTTGAGGAACATCATCCTTTGTCCTTGGGAATGTTAGGAATGCATGGCACCGCCTACGCAAATTTTGCCGTAAGTGAATGCGATTTGCTGATTGCCGTCGGTGCTCGTTTTGACGATCGCGTGACAGGCAAGCTGGATGAGTTTGCCGCCCGCGCTAAAGTCATTCATATCGATATTGACCCCGCAGAGGTGGGGAAAAACCGGGGACCGGAAGTTCCCATCGTGGGTGACGTACACCAAGTGCTCACGGATCTGTTGCGTCGCCTGCGGGAAACCGGGGATATTGCCGATGCCAATCAAACCAAAGAATGGTTAGGACGAATTGAGCGCTGGCGGGAAGATTATCCCTTGCTGGTGCCTCATCCCGAAACCGCCCTCTCTCCCCAAGAGGTAATCGTAGAAGTGGGACGGCAAGCACCAGATGCCTACTACACCACCGATGTGGGACAGCATCAAATGTGGGCGGCCCAGTTCCTGAAAAATGGCCCCCGTCGATGGATTTCCAGCGCCGGATTAGGGACAATGGGGTTTGGAGTCCCAGCGGCGATGGGTTCCCAAGTGGCGCTACCGGATGAACAAACCATCTGTATCAGTGGCGATGCCAGCTTCCAGATGAACCTCCAAGAACTGGGAACGATCGCCCAGTATGGCATTAAAGTCAAAATTGTCATTATCAATAATGGCTGGCAAGGGATGGTCCGTCAGTGGCAAGAAACCTTCTATGGGGAACGCTACTCCTCGTCCAACATGGAGATTGGGATGCCGGATATTCCCTTACTCTGTCAGGCGTATGGGATGAAAGGCAAGGTGGTATCAACCCGGGACGAACTCCAGGATGCGATCGCTGAAATGCTGGCTCATGATGGACCCTTTGTCCTCGATGTCCAGGTCACCCGCAACGAAAACTGCTACCCAATGGTAGCCCCGGGTAAGAGTAATGCTCAAATGATAGGTTTACCCGAACTCAAGCAAAAAGACTTACAGGTTGAGTTAGTTTATTGCAGCAATTGTGGGGCAAAAAATGCCTCGACAAATCACTTCTGCCCTGAATGCGGGACGAAGCTGTAGGGTAAGAGGGATGGGGAGGATGGGGAGAATGTTTGTAGTAACGACTTCAATCGTTCTCCCCGTTCGTAGTAACGACTTCAGTCGTTCTCTTCGTTCGTAGTAACGACTTCAGTCGTTCTCTTCGTTCGTAGTAACGACTTCAGTCGTTCTCCGGTGTCACGGCTTGCGCCGTGACACCCACAATTGGAGACTGACCCGCCTGCTTGGAGACTGGAGGATATCCAAAGGGGCGTGAAGAAAGCTGACGCTTTCTTCACGAGGAAACGACTGAAGTCGTTACTACAAACTTTCGGGTTATCTTTCACGGGGGTGTGATGAAAGCTGACGCTTTCTTCACGAGGAAACGACTGAAGTCGTTACTACAAACTTTCGGGTTATCTTTCATGGGGGTGTGATGAAAGCTCCCGCTTTCTTCACGAGGTAACGACTGAAGTCGTTACTACAAACTTTCTCCCGTATCTCCCGTATCTTCCCATCTAGTGGGACAACAACCCGATCGCCTGATTATTTGCCTCGATCGCCTCGGAATAGCGGCCTAGTTTTTGCAAAACTACCCCTTTATTAATCCAGGCATCGCGAAAGTCGGGTTTCATTTCTAGGACTTTATCCCAACTGGTTAATGCCTCTTCTAATTGATTTAAACTAGACAGAGCAATCCCGCGATAAAACCAAAATTGCACATCATTGGAGTTGAGGGCGATCGCCTGCTCTAAACTGGCTAATGCCTCATCCCATTGGCCTAAATTAACTCCCAAAGCCAACCCTTTATTATACCAAACTTCGGGATTATCTGGCTTTAATTCTAAAGATTTATTCCAACTGATTAATGCCTCATCAATGCGTTCTAAATCGTACAGGGCATCCCCCCGCGCACCCCAAGAAAACCCATCATCGGGGCGAAGTTCAATGGCGCGATCATAAGCGGATAGAGCCTCTTCCGCTTGCTCTAAATTAAACAAGGCATTGCCGCGATTCATCCAAGCGCCTGCATGATTGGGTTCGAGTTCAATGACCCGATTAAAGGCATTCAGGGCAGAGCGATCGTCCCCTGCTTCCAAGCGTTCCACCCCTCGGGTAAACCATCCTTGCACATCCAAAGGTTCATCCAGGGGTTGAATCACCACAGGCATTTCTTGCCCTTGAATCGTCCCCAACTCATCCAGACTCACCGCTAATCCCGGGGCAGTTTCTAATTGAGAGGATTCGGTTATTAACTCCGGTGCCGCATTCTCGGAACTCTCCACCGGATGGGCTATTTCCCCGAGATTTAACTCCAAGGAAGCGGGTTTAGTTCCTGTCAAGGCTGAATTTTGCGCCGGTTCCTCGTTGTGAGGTGGTTTTTCCCGGTGAATGTCAAAGGGTGCTTCCCTTGCCAATAACTGAGTGGCAATGTGACGAGCAGCGGTACTAACTTCGCCATATCCCAGTTCCCCGAGACGCTGCAAGCGGCGTGCCAGCTCCTGATTAGGGGCAGGGGAAGCCAATAAATTGCTGCCAAATTGCTGTAACCAATTACTCCATCGCTCATCGGTGACGCGATCGCCAAAAGCTTCAAAAAATCGCCGCACCTTAACTTGCTGCCAACCTTTATGAATGCCATCGAGCAACTGGAGAAAATAATGCTCTAATTCGGAATTACTTAGGGGGTGAAGGTCTCGTCTCGGTTCCAATTCAGGCCGATGGGATGAGCCTTTCAACCCTCCCAAAACGGCCCGAAAAAACCTCACCAATTGTTGCCAAATCCGCCCAATCATCTGCCACCTCTGTGATCGATTGCGATCGCCATTTCACTCCTTCTTTATTGCGGACTTTATTGCGGAGTCTGCTGGAGTTCCGGTCGTTCTTCCGCGATGATCGCCCCTTCTACCGGACAAACTTGTACACAAATCCCGCAGTCAATACAAGTGGCAAAATCAATCCAATACCAATCGGTCCCCTTAACATTTTTCCCCGGACCCTCATGAATACAGGCAACGGGACAGGCATCGACACAATCGGCGACGCCTTCGCAGGTGTTGGTTACTATGGTATGTGGCACGGCGTTCCCTCTCTTACAGCTTAATTTCCAGTCCAGAATAGACTGATCTCTCAATCTTGGATTTTAATCGAAAAGGGGACGGCATGGGCAAAGAGTCGCTCGGACTAGGGATCAACCACTTCACAGGGAAGAATCACGGTAAAACGGGACCCGCACAGGGGTTGACTTTCTACGGAGATTTCCCCCCCCATCATTTGACAGAAGTGTTGACTAATGGCGAGTCCCAATCCGGTGCCCCCATACTCCCGCGTGGTTGAGGCATCCCCTTGCATGAAGGGTTTGAACAGATGCTGCCGTTGTTCGGGGGTAATGCCGATGCCGGTATCGGCGATCGCAAACTGAATCCAAGAAGAGGGGGTCCCGTGAGCGGCAGAGCCCATTGCCCCGTTTGTGGGACAAAATAAGAGAACCGAGAGGGTAATCTCACCATTTTTAGTAAATTTGGCGGCATTGCTGAGAAGATTCAGCAGAATTTGACGGACTTTCGTCAAGTCAGCATACATCATCCCCAAATTGCGATCGCACTCCACCCCCAGGGTATTCTCATTTCGTTCCACCAAAGGTTGAGCCGTACTCACCACATTTTCAATCAACTCATTGATATTAAAATCCTCCAAATACAAATCCATTTTTCCGGCTTCGATTTTGGAGATATCCAGAATATCGTTAATTAACACGAGCAGATGATTTCCTGACTTGCGAATTTTCTCCAAATCGGGAACCAAATCCGTATAGCCAACATCATCGGCTTCTTCTTGAAGCATTTCGCTATAACCGATAATCGCATTCAGGGGCGTTCGCAATTCATGGCTCATATTAGCCAGGAACATACTCTTAGAGCGATTGGCCGTTTCCGCAGCGTAGGCAGCCTCTTGGAGGGCGAGTTGTGCTTGCTTGCGATCGCTGATATCCATCACAGTGCCAATGCTTCTAACCGCTTGTCCCGTGGCAAAATCGCGAATCACTTCCCCTTGAGCGCTCAACCAGCGCAATTCCCCGGTTTCCAGGCGAATGCGTTGTTCGATTTCAAACCGTTCTGAAGTAGAGGAGAGAATTTCAGCGATCGCCTCCTCAACCCGTTTTCTATCCTCCGGGTCAATGGCTTCCAAATAGGTCTCATACTTCCCATCAAATGAACCCGGAACGAAACCATAAAGCGCTTCCATCTCAGCCGAACCTGTTAGTTTATGATTGAGAATATCCCAATCCCAGGTTCCCATTCGCGCCGCAATTAAGCATTGCCGAAGTTGGTCTTTGCTGGCTTTTAAGGCAATTTGAACCTGTTCCCGATGGGCCACCTCAACTTGCAGGCGATCGTTCGCTTCTTTTAAAAACGCCGTCCGTTCCTCCACCCGTTGTTCTAATTCATCTTTGGACTGTTGCAGTGCAGTCTCGGCATTCTTGCGTTCCGTAATATCCCGACTAATCCCAATCATCCCCACAATTTCCCCATTCGGGTCAAAAAAGGGAGTTTGAATGGTTTCGAGCCAGGTTTTGCTCCCATCAAACTGCTCCAGTTGCTCCTCCATTCGCAAGAGTTGACCTTCGTCCAAAATACGCCGGTCAATTTCAGCACAAATTTTCGCCGTCTCTGAGGGAAACAGTTGCTCATCAGTTTTGCCAATAATCTCGCTTTCCTCTCGGGAGGCAAAGCGCTGAAACGCTTTATTTACCCGTTGATATACCCTTTGTTTATCTTTATAAAAAATTAAATCGGGAATCGAATCGATTAGAGACCGCAGTAAAGCCCGTTCTTGTCGCAGTGCTTGTTCCGTTTGCTTGAGTTCGGTGATATCAATTCCCACACAAACCGCTGATTTTCCGTGATTGTATTTTTCGACCCCCACCAAATATTGCCGGAGAATTCCTTCAATGTCTAAGCCAATTTCTGCGGTAGTTTTATGGAGAGAACTTTCAAAGAATTGCTGTAAAAAGTTGGGAAATTCTTTGCGAGTTTGGAGAAATCCTACTGGGTGATTGACAAACTCGGCAGGCGATCGCCCGAACAAATTCGCCAGATAGCGATTCACCCCGAGGTAGCGTAAATCTGATGCAATCCAAGAGACACATCCGGGGACGGTATCTAACACCGCTTGGAGGCGATCGAGGGCTTTTTCTAAGTTGACTCTCGCTTGAGCGCGATCGCTGGCTTCTAACCCCAAGGCGACACAATCAGCTAGGGATGCGGCAAAGTTTTCCTCTTCTATCCGCCATTGGCGAGCGGACCCAATATGTTCCAGACAGATCACCCCCACCATTTGTCCCCCCACCCGAATCGGTGCATCTAACATGGAGGTAATCCCCAAGGGAATCAGATAACCCTCGGTAAATTCCCGGGTTGTGGGGTCTTCCTGAGCCTGATCGGCGGCCAAGATCCGTTCCTGTTCGATGGTTTGAAAATACACCGGATAGTCAATGGCGGTGAGTTCGAGTCCGGCCGAATGTTTCTGGGGGGAGCGTTCGTAAAGTTCGATACAGTGAATCGCCCTGCGGTCTTCCGTATATAACCAGATACTAGCCCGTTCCACTCCCAGGGTCTGGGTCACCGCTTCAGTGATTTGTTCCAGGGAAGCTTGTAAATCTCCCTGGTTGAGGCTGGGACTTTTCGCCAACTCTCCGAGGACCCGACTATATTGACGCAGGCGATTCTCCCGTCGCCGCAAGGAGGCTTCAGCGCGTTTTTGTTCGGTGATATTGCTAAAGGTACAGAGGACCTGTTCGACTCTGCCATTGGAGGCGATTTGCGGATTGGCATTAACCAGCAACCATTGATCGCAATCGAGTTCCCCATTACAGGAGAGGAAGGAGTCCGGGATGCCACGGGGATTGGGGGTGAGAAGAGACTGAGCCCCGATGCCGATGATCCCTTGAGTGGGGGATTGGGTGGCGATCGCCTCCATGATGGGACATTTTCCTGGCGCAAAGGGGGTGCAGTCTTCTTGCAACAGATGAGGATTGTCACAGAACAAGGGCCTGCCCATGACTGCCGCTTCATCCAAACTCAGCAGGGTCAAGGCAACAGGATTGGTGACGAGGACCTCGCCTTCAGGTCCCGTCAACACGACCCCAACATCCATCTGGGCGATCAGATTCAGGAACTGGGGTTCAAAGGACCCCGGGCTGTCCTGGCTTGGGTTGGGGGGCTGGTGGAATTGGCGAGCGATCGCCACAGAGAGTCCGGGAATCACTCGCCTAATTCCGATGCCAATGCCGATGCCTATGGTGAGCGAAATCGCAACCCAAATCATGAATTAACTCCTACAGATTGATTCCATTTTTGGGAGTCCCTCCCCCTAGGAACACCCCCTGGATTCGTTAGATGCTCTGGTTACGGGTTATCCGAGGATTTCGATTTCGGCGTTCCCATCCCCTTCAATCCAAGCAATTTGGGCAATCCGGCGCTCTCGTGCATATTGGCGAACCCCTGAGCGACTGGAGTAGGGAGACAGATCCAGTTCTACAGGGATGTCCTCCCCATTCTGACGCAGGGTTTGCGCGTGAGCAAAGGCAGGCGCGTAGGCGCGAGGGCTGGTTGGCACCACTAAGGTATGAGGGGCTGGGGTTGTCGTCGGCAGTTGACCCGTTTGCAGCAGGATTTGGTGCAAGTTTTCTAGCTTGAGGGCAAAGCCAATCCCTGGAATCATTTCTCCTTGGGGATGATAAAGGCTTAAGAGGCGATCGTAACGCCCTCCCTGTCCGAGGGATTGCGGTCCGAACTCGGTTTCGCTGACCACTTCAAAGACGATGCCGGTGTAGTAATCCATCGGTTGGATCAGACTCAAATCCAGGATCGGACCCTCTTGGGTGGCCCCGTTGCTAGGAGAAGATTCCGCCAACAAGTCAATTAAGGATTTGAGATTTTCCAGAGTTTCCCGTTCCCCGGGTTCCAATTCCAATTGACCCACCCGCTGCAAGACATCCTCGGGACGACCCCGGAGATCTAACAAAAATAAGGCCCGTTCCTGTTGTTCGGGGGTTAAGGGGAGGGCTTCGAGGGTGAGGCGATCGAGTTGGGCGATCGCCTGCCGGACTTTATGTTTCAGTGGGTCCGGGAAGATCCGGAGTAAGGAGCGAGTTAACCCCGCTTCCCCTAAAACCAGCCGCCATTGGTGCAATCCCAGACTCTGCAAACAGTCCTGCAAGAGCAATAAGATTTCTGCATCCGCCAGCAATCCACCCACCCCCAGCAGTTCTACCCCCGCTTGATAAAATTCCTGCTGGCTACCGTGGGAGTTGTTTTTGCTACGGCGAAATACATTGGCATTGTAATAAAGCCGTTGAGGAAATGTCGTGTCCGCCATCCGGGTGACAGCAGTGCGGGCGATCGAGGCGGTCAGTTCGGGACGCAGGGCCAGGGGGCTATCCTCCTCCCGTTCCTGAAGTTGGATCACCGTTGACTGGGCGATCGCGCCTCCAGCCATTAGGGTATCCAACCGTTCTACCGTTGAGGTGATAATCCGGTGATACCCCCACCCTTCAAATACCGGGCGCAGTCGCTTTTCTATCCAGCGTTTTTGGGTCACGTCAAGGGGCAGTAAATCCCTAGCCCCGGCTGGAGGTTGATGAATCATTTTTTCTTTTTCCCACCCAACAAACTACCGAAGAAGGCCGCTAAAGGAGATTTTTTATCTTTCTCTTTCGCGGCTTTTTGAATCTGCTTTTGCAGTCCTTTTTGTGCCTCTAAAGCTGATTCTTCTTGCGGATTCAACTTCAGAGCTTGATTGATATGAACTTTAGCCAAGGTAGCCTGATTTTTCTTCAGATAGGCTTGGCCCAGCAATCCATGAGCCCGACTATTTTTAGGTTGAATTTTCAACCCTTCTTTTAGCTCATTCACTGCCCCATCGTAATCTCCCCCGGCGATGAAATTTTCCGCCCGACGGCAATAATTATCGATTTTTGAGGGAGCGGATTTTTCAGGATCTGCCTTCGGTTCCGCCGCCACAGGTTGTTGAGTTGGACTCTCTTCGGCTTTCTTTTTGCCCGAGGCGGCAGATTTGCCCGTTTTTTTATCAGAAGCAGGCTTGCCCACGGTTTCCCCTTGGCTTTCTTTGCGTTGCAGGTAGACCAAATTTAGCTCGCTAAGTTGTCCAATTGTCTCCAGGGTTTGACTCAGGGTTTCATAAGCCTGTTTCCCCAGTTTGGCGACGGATTCTTTATAGTCGGTTTCCAGATTTTGGGACTTTAATAACTGTTGAGCCGCTTCACTTTTGAGCTTAACTTTATCTTTTTCCTGCACCAATCGTTTGCCCATCATCCCCAGCAAAACACCATATTCGGCACGAGTGCTTTCGTTGGTGAGTTTGCTGTAAGCCGGATTGGCCAATTTGGACAAAATCTGGGTTGCGAGTTTTTTATCCGCTGGACTTTCTGCCTTAGAACTGTCTGGATGCAGTCTTCTGGCAATGAGCATATAGCGTTTGCGGATTGTATTAAAATCCGCATCTAGTGGCACCCCCAAGATGGCATGGTGGTCCTCGAAATCAAATTGAAATAAGCCTTGCTTGATGTTTAAAGACATAGTAATATGCCCATCCCCTGGCTGTAACCTTATCTTTAGTGTACTTCGCCCTTGTCATTGCAGGGCGATCGCTATCACCTTTGCCCCCATAATCGGGACAAAGGCAGTCCTCTAGGGCGATCGCCTCCCAAACCTGAACCATTCTCCGAGTCAGCAACAGAGCACTTTTATCAAAAACCCGAGACGGGTCAGACCCCGGAAATGCCGAAACTTCACCTAAAATCAGGAATTAGCCCACCGTTCTAAGGGTTTAACCTGGAGGAGTTCCTGACTCAGCCTCTCATGCAGTTTCCCGTTGGTGGCTAAAATTCGTCCGGATTCGATTTTCCAGGGACTGCCATCATAGGCGGTGATTTTTCCTCCCGCTTCCGATAAAATCACCACCCCAGCAGCCAAATCCCAGGGAGAGAGTCCCCGTTCCCAGTATCCATCCAAACGCCCGCAACTGACGTAACAGAGGTCGATGGAAGCCGATCCGCTGCGCCGGACTCCTTGGGTGAGATGAGTCAGATGACAAAATTCGGCATAGTTATTATCGGGGGTTTCCCGGCGATCGTAGGCGAATCCCGTCACTAATAAGCTATTTCGCAGTTCTACGGTTTCCGAGACGCGAATCGGTTGCCGATTCCGGGTGGCTCCCAGTCCCTTAGCGGCCCTAAATAATTCGTTATGGAAGGGGTCAAATACCACGCCCACTTGAGGAATGCCATCAATCAACAAGCCGATAGAGACGCCAAAGGGGGGATATTGATGGGCAAAATTCGTGGTCCCATCCAAGGGGTCGATCGCCCACAGATACTGGCTGGTGCTATCTCCCAGCTTGCCACTTTCTTCGGCGAGGATGCCATGTTCAGGAACGTGCCGTCTGAGTACCTCTAAAATCGCTTTCTCCGAGGCTTTATCGGCGGCGGTGACTAGATCCCCGGGTCGTCCTTTTTCTTCGATCGCATTTAAGTTCCCCCAGTAGGATTGAATGATCGCCCCAGCATCGAGGGCCGCTTCGGTGGCAATATCGAGAAAGATTTGGAGTTGTTCGGGGGTATGACTCATGAAAATTTTAAGATTGACAGTTCAGCGTTAAGCAGAAGAATTTGAACTCAGGATTTAGGGCCGATTCTGACGAAAGTCACTGGGATGGACCCGCAAAGGGGTCTGGGAATCCCAAATTCCCTGTCCCATAATTCTGGCCTTTTCTTGCGCGTGAGTAAACCTGCGATCGTATTTGATGTTGGGCGATCGCACCTGTGCCAAAGCATATCCCCCGGCAATGAGTTCTTCATTGACCAGTTTCCCATCCCGCCAGAGATACGCCAAGTGGCGATCGTATCCGTCTTCCCGCTCTATATCCCATTCTAATAACAGGGTCTGCCCCTCAATCAGCCGTTCGAGTTCCTGTTTGGCCGCATTTCCCCAGGGATTTTGCTGCAAATCCGGTGCCTCAATGCCAATTAACCGGACTCGTTTGGCCCCACCTGCTTCGCCCAAGTCCCGCACTTCTAAGCTGTTGCCACTGAGCACCCGCTCGACCCTGACTTCTACCGGTTCGGAACCAACCGGGCCCGAACAGCTCACCAGGAACAGAAGTCCGATCCAGGATACCGGACAACGAAAAATTTTTATCATAGCTCCTGCTCCCCATCGAGTTTAATCCTCGTCTAAAGGCAGTCCAAACCGGACCTTGCCTTTGCCAAAATAACGCCCAAATTGGAGGTAGTACACTTCATCTTCATCTTGGGTTTCTACTTCTAAGTCAGAACGGGGATAGCTGACACACAACAGGGCATATCCGCGATCGCGTAGGGCGGGGGAGAGTCCCATCGCCTCCGGTTGATGGATCTCTCCCGAGAGAACCCGCACGGCACAGGTGGTACAGGCCCCATTCCGACAGGAAAACGGCAAATCAACCCCTTTGTTTTCGCAATGTTGCAGGATATAGCGGTCTTCGGGGACTTCAACGGTTTGGCGGCTGCCATTCTGACGATTGTGGATGGTGATGCGATAAGAATGGGTCATGGTGTGGCTCAGTAATCAATGAAGGATTCGACCAAAGGATCTAATGCTTAGGTTACGCTATCTTTGATATCCGGATCTACCCACTCCCTGGGATGCCACTGGATTCATAAGTCCCCAAACCCTTACTCCAGGGTCATTGTCCCCCCTCGAACTCGGACTCAATTCCGGGATAAAAAATTTTTTTTGGAAAAGGGTTTGCAAAACCGAATGGGTTCTGCTAGGATAAGATTCTTGTGGGTATGAATTTGCATCAAACCCAGTTATCTGGAGAGGTGGCCGAGCGGTTGAAGGCGCAGCACTGGAAATGCTGTTTAGGGGTAACTTTAACGAGGGTTCGAATCCCTCCCTCTCCGTTCTCATAGAACGGACATTCCAAAGACAAAGAAAACCAGCGATCGCCTGATCGCTGGTTTTCTTTTTTCCCCGTTTGAGAGTCTGTGAACTCCGTTGAACCGCTTTAAGCTCCTTGTTTTGCAGGAGCGGGGGCGACAGGGGCCTGTTTCTTTTGCTTAGTCATGTTGTCAACACTAATTCCGAGCACCCACAGGGTCACAATTAGCACCCCGAGCCACTCATTGAGCCCGAGTCCTTCCCCAATAAACAGCAACGCCATTAAACTGGTCAATCCAGGACCCGTTGCCGCTACCACCGAGGCTAAAGGTGCACCAATCATGGGAATGGCAAAGTTATTCAAGGCGTAACCAATCAGGGTGGTTGTCGCTAGAGCAATACTGCCAATCCATAACTGGGTCCAATTTTCGGGTAAGACATTCCAAGTAAAGAAGTTTCCTTGCGTCGAACCCAAGATCACGAAGGGAATCGCCAAGATTAAAATCACGGAAAAGTTGATGACACTAAACGGTGCCGGATGCAATTTCAGTTTTCTGGCACTGAGTTGGGTCAAAATTACATAGCCCGCAAAGGTCAACCCCGAGGCGATCGCCGTCCCAATTCCCAGACCCAAATTTCCATCCGGTGCGCCTCCAGTCAGCCGCCCAGATACCGTCAAAAAGCATCCTAGATAAATCGTTACGGTGGCTAAAACAAAGATAAAGCTCGGTCTGGCACCAAACATCAGCCATGCCAAGACTGCCGTGACGGGTGGGAAAATAAAGAACAAAGTAATCGCCACCCCCGTTGGAATATTTCCCAGAGCGATATAGATAAAGAACTGGGACATAAACAGGAATAAGCCACTGCCAATGACGATCCACAGGGACCCCCGCTTTTCAGGATTGCCCAGTTGTTTGATATCCCGCCAGGTATTGGGATACAGGAGTGGGGCCAGAATAAAGCCCATGAGCGGCACCACAAACAGCATCCGCATCCCTAAAATTAACAGGGAATTTCCCGCTCCAGGAGCGAGGATTTGTCCTTCCCACAATCCAAAGAGGTCCTGAGCACTGAGAATCACCCGGGTGATGATGTTTTGGAAGGAAATGGTAATCGAGGATAACAAGGCCAGGATTAACCCGGTTAAAAAGACATTACTTTCAACGGGAGGACTGGGGACTGGGGTAGCTGGGGGAGCGGTCCGGACTTCTGCCATCGCCGCTTTTTCTGCCGCAACCCGATCGCTTTGAGATCCTGTCCCTTCCGGGCGATCGCCTCGGTTGGAGGGAGTTCCCACCGGCAGTCCTTGTCTGCGATTCGTGACAATCTCTGCGGTAGTTTGAACGTTAGTTGCTTCTTCCTGCAATTGGTCAATCAGGCGATCGACCAAGGTTTCTAAAATCACTTCCCCTTGCTGCTGCAACGAGTGCATTCGCCCGAGTTGCTGGGACAATGAGCTTTGATAGGTGCTCAGTTCCTGTTGCAGATTTTTAAAGGTGGTGTTCAGGGTCGTATCTAACGATGCCAACAACCGATAGGCATTTTCATTTAAGTTTACCGTCTGCGGCGACGACATTCCACTATTGGGGTCTAGGGTCGTTAAGGATTGCGATGGGGCCGGTGGAGCCACCATGATTTCCTTCAACCGTTCGCTCAATTCTTGTTGGAGTTGGGACGCCATCACTTGCGCGAGTTGCTTTGTCCACTGCTGCTGGGTATGCCGTCCCGGTCCCCCCTGCATTTGCCGCGATTGGATTTGCTGCTGTTGATTTTGCAGTTTTTGAATATCAGCAGTGAGGCGGGATTGTTCCGCTTGCAGTCGGGCCATGTCCCGAGCCAACTGAACGACTATATTTTGCTGAATATCTCGAAGCTCCTGGGTCATGGAACTCAGAAGGGTTTCGATTTCTTTAGTGTTACTGTTTGTCGAGTTTTCCGGTTGATTGTCCAGTTGCCCCATTATTCTGTTACCTCTAGCTTATCGATCGTAAACCAAACTAATCGCCGCTCGCTTGGCACTCGGTGTGTTTTTGCTGATGGGTTGGGTTGAACTTTAATTGATTCGCTTAAGCGAATCCTGCATCCTAGCCGTTGTTTGACTCTATCCGATGTCAAACTGAAAAATTCCCTTCAGTTTGACATTCTAATCTAAATGAGTAAGCAGACGCACAGGTTTTGGTTGATTCTATCGAAGGTGGGTTAAATTTTCCATCAAACGCTCCAATTCTGTTAAAAAACTCAACAATTAATTTGTTATAAAAAGAAAATTATTCCACCGAGCTCGGGCTGTTGCTTCTTGGGGGCGATCGCCCTAGAGTCTATCCCGAGCTTGAAACTCCCACCTTCGAGGGGCGAGTCTAAGGGAGGAGGGCTGGATTTTCCCCCTACTGCTGAACTCAGGGATTCTTGATGTTTGTCCCCCCAGGGCGATCGCCTTATTCCCCAATCAACCGCACGATACTAAATAGACCAGCTCCTAAAACAGCCGCGATCGGAACTGTAATAATCCAGGCTAAAAATACTCCCCGCAGGGTTTCCATGCGAATGGATTTAGGGTTTTGCACCAATCCAATGCCAATCACACCCCCGACTAAGGAATGGGAGGTGGAAACGGGTAAACCAAAGCGGGACGCAATTAATACCGTAGTCGCCGTGGCAAGTTCTGCACAGAATCCACCACTGGGTTTTAAGGCAATAATATTTTCGCCTACGGTGGCTATTACTTTTTTACCCCATATTGCTAAGCCTGTCACGATGCCTGCACCCCCCAATATCAAAATCCACAGGGGAACGCTGAAATCATCTAGGGGAACGGATCCTGTGCGGCGAATATAGGCGATCGCCGCTAAGGGGGCCACGGCATTCCCCACATCGTTGGATCCGTGGGCAAAGGCCACAAAACAAGCACTCAGCACTTGAAACCGCGCCAGTTGCTTTTCAACAGGGGAAGAGTACACTGTCGAGTTGATTTCTGTTTCCGTCTCTAAATCGGTCTCTTGCTCTAGTTCTTGCTCTAACTCTTGCTCTAACTCTTGCTCTAACTCTTGCCAATTTTGCCCATCCCCCTGTTCTAGGTTACGCCACTGCACCAGGGTCAGTCCAATTGCTGCCATACCCCCCACCAGCAGCGGTAAATCTTGTGAGGGAAGGACAATCCCAAACTCAGTCCCAATCCAAACATTGAGTGGATGCAGGACCTTGGGAAGCACGATAATCCCAAAGACGCCCAACAGCAGACTACTCAACCAAGGAATCCATTGGTCTAACTGTTGTAAGGGTTCTGGATGTTCTAAAATCCACCGCTTGATGAAACTATAAACCGTAGCGGCAATTAGGGCGCTAATCGCTGGGGTGAGTAGCCAACTGATGGAAATCAGCCGGATAGTAGACCAATCCACGGCATCGAATCCCACCGCCACCACACTAAATCCTGCGATCGCCCCAATAATGGCATGGGACGAGGCAACGGGCCACCCCTGGGATGTGGCAACCTGCAACCAAATTCCACAGGTGACCATGACACAAATCATGCCCGTCAGGAGCAGATGTGGCGCATGAGCAAACACATTCGGTTCCAGAACGCTGGTGGCTAGGGTTTGGGATACTTCTTGACCAAAGAGGACGGCCCCTGTAAATTCCAATATCCCGGCAATAATCAGTGCCTGTCGCAGGGTCAGTGCTTTGGACCCGACAGAGGTCCCCATCGAGTTCGCAACGTCGTTTGCCCCCAGGTTCGCCGCCACATAAAAGGCTAAAAGGGCTAGTAATGCAGTCATGTAATAAGTTAAATCCTTAATTTTGCACTTGTTAAATGGGTTTAAACCCGAAATATTAACAATTAATTTTGATTCTAGTCCAAGATAGAATAAATTGACAATTAACTGATTATTTGCAGTCTCAATTTGTTGTTATTTCTAGCTTTAGTTGATAAAATATCGTTTTTTATAAAGTTAAAATCGGTTTCATCCTCCATCAACTTGTAAAAACCAAAAAACCCGGTTGCTCTAGTTGTGGGGACTAGAAACCGGGTTGGTAAGATAATTTTTTCTTGATCCAATAGATTAGACTCGTCCGAAAATTATAAATCCTTATGGAAAGGGAGTTTCAGCCTTTTGACCCGGCGTAATCTTCAAGAGG
>JAMXFF010000057.1 GCA_025370845.1 Laspinema palackyanum D2a
TCCTCCCCGACCCGGACTGGAAAATGGCCCCTAATGCTTACCAGATTTGAGTTTCAGAAGTTAGCTTGATGCGTATGCCCCCAACCCCCCTTATTAAGGGGGGCTTAAGTCAAGAAATTTATGCAAGAGGTTTAATGTTGAGAATGTTCCGCCCAGGGGGTGACTTGTTTGGATAGGGTTTTAAAGGCTAAATCTAGGAGTAAGCCGATCGCCCCAATTACCACAATCGTCACTAAGACGCGATCGGTTTGCACAAACCGTTGCGCCCGGGCTATTCTAAATCCTAACCCGCGATCGGCTGCAATTAATTCAGAAATCACTAAGAAATTCCAAGCCCCTGCTATATTCACCCGCAAGGTATCTAAAATACTGGGCACGGATGCGGGTAAAATCACTCGCCATAAAATATGCCATCGGTTTGCACCTAGGGTATAAGCCGCATTCAGCAGTTCATTGGGAATAAATTTGACTGCATCGGCAATCATGATGGCATTATAAAAGACAATGCCTAAAAAAATAATCACAATTTTGGCACTTTCTCCCAGTCCAAACCAGACAATGATTAAGGGAATAAATGCTGCCACAGGCATATACCGGACGGTTCCCACAATCGGGCTAAATAAACTATCCATGCTGTAAAAGGTTCCCATTGCAATGCCGATGGGAATGCCAACGGCAGCCGCTGCAAAAAATCCGGCAGCGACGCGCAGGAAACTGGCAACTACATCCCCCCATAAGTTCTCTTGGGCAAACATTTGAATGCCTGCACTAAAAACATCGGTGGGCGTGGGCAATAGCATCGGTGAAATCCATCCGCCATAGCTTAAAATAGACCAAACTGCGAGGGGAATCGCTAGGGCGCTGATGGCTAACACAATCCGGAGTCGGTAAGGAAATCCTTGCCGAATGCTCCAAAATATGGAAGGCTTAAGATAGGGTTTAGGCGATCGCGGCTTCATCTTTCAGTCTCTCGTCGCAATGAATCCTGTTTACTCTATCGCAGTTGCTATCCCCACGATGGCGATCGCCCAAGGGTTAAAATAACTTTACAATTGCGGCGCGCCAACTTTTTTTTAAAAAAATGTGCCGCAGCTTGTTTTTTGTGATAATATATATGATAATGAGAGTGGTGACTAAAATTTTAAAACAAGCACCACTCTCATTATCTCATATATTATCACGAACCGCTAGGTTTGCAACCCCAACCTCAAAAAAAAATCGCGCCGCGCCCCAAAATTTTATTTTAAATAACCAAACTGCAATTAATCAAATGAACCAAGCCGCCCCCGAACTGGATTCCCCCAAACTCGAAGTCAAAGGACTTTATAAAACCTTCGATCGCCTGGTGGTATTAGAGAATATCAACATCCACCTTAAAGCCAATGAGTTTGTCTGTATCGTCGGGGCATCTGGGTGCGGAAAATCCACCTTATTAAACATTATAGCAGGATTAGCAACCCCCACATCCGGGACCGTGCTGATTGATGGCGAACCCGTCTTAGGACCCGGGTGCGATCGCGGGATGATTTTCCAGAACTACTCCTTATTTCCCTGGCTAACCGTTAGCGATAATATTGGATTTGGGCTATCCCTCAAAGGCATCACCAAAGCAGAACGACAGGAGAGAATTCACTACTACTTAGAAGTCGTCGGATTGAAAAAATTTAGCAACGCCTATCCCAAACAACTCTCTGGCGGAATGAAACAACGAGTGGCGATCGCCCGTGCCTTAGCCAACGAACCCGAAGTTTTACTCATGGATGAACCCTTTGGTGCCTTAGATGCCCAAACCAAAGAACAGATGCAACAATTCATGATAGAACTCTGGTCAAAAACACAAACCACAATATTAACCATTACCCACGACATCGAAGAAGGAATCTTTCTCTCCCAACGGATGTATGTCATGTCTCCCCATCCCGGAAAAATCCAAGAAGAAACCGCCATTCCATTACCCAGCGATCGCCATTTAGACCTCAAACTCACCCCAGAATTCATAGAAATCAAACGCCACCTCATTCAAACCCTCCGTGAAAATCCGTGAAATCAGTGGTTACCTCCCCTCTTAATCTCCTCTAAATTCGCCCCAGCATTCCGCCTCCACATCTCCGGTTTAATCCGACGCAACGCCGACGCCCGAAACCTGCGGTCCCACTCCTCCTCAGAAATATCCGCTAACTCTGCCAGAGTCGGGGAAACATTCTCAGGATAGGGTTGAAACTCAGCAACATCCGTCGGTTGAGCAAAGCGTTGATTCCAGGGACAAACATCCTGACAAATATCACAACCAGCAACCCAGCCGCTTAAGTGAGGTTGAATGGAGTCGGGCAAGGTTTCCGAACGGTTTTCGATGGTATGATAGGCGATGCACCGATTAGCATCCACTACAAAGGGTTGCGCGATCGCCCCCGTAGGACAAGCCTGGATACAACGGGTACAAGTGCCGCAATGAGAAGTATGAGGAGAATCGGGGGTTAAGGGTAAATTCGTGAGAACTTCTCCCAGAAAAATCCAGGAACCGTATTGTCGAGAAATCACATTCCCATTTTTAGCAATCCAACCGATTCCCGCCCGTTGTGCTAACACTTTGTCCGGTACAGGGCCGGTATCTGCATAATAGCGGGCTTGAATATCTGAATTGTGCCCTTGCAGCCATAAAGTGAGGGCTTTGAGCTTTTTATGCATGATTTTATGATAGTCCCGCCCCCAGCCATAACGAGAGATTTTGGCATAACTGGGGTCTTGGGGATGTTGATGTTCGGTGTAGTAGTTGAGGGCGACACAGATCGCGGATTGGACATCGGGCATGACTTGGCGGATATCCTGGCGTCTGGGATTGTTCATCCAATCCATGTCAGCCTGATAGCCTTGGGCTAACCACTGTTGTAAGGCGGCGACAGGGGCGGGGTCTGGGGGGTCGATCGCCGCGATGCCGACTTGATGAAATCCCAATTCTTGGGCTTTGGCTTTAATTTGGCTGGGGGTGGGGTTCATGGCTAGATTTCGGAGTGAGTGAATGCGATCGCTGGCGGGGCGATCGGCTGGAATGAAGACAGTCACCGTGGTTGGGGACTCTCATTACTCTAGGTTAAGACAATGATTGGTAATTCTGATTGTCGAAGGGTTGTTATTTGTAAAGAAATGTTACATAATGGGAGTCAAGAAAGGAAAAGCAGAAGCAACAGCAATCCGCTTACTGGCTTAATTCCCCTGGTTGGTGGCAGAACCTCCACGGCGAAGACTCTTTAAATTTTAAACTCTGTAAGTTTTTATTGATATAAGTTTTTCCAACGTTCTTGCCTCTCCCTAGGCAAACACCTATCTGGCTTGTGGAAGTTTTGGTTTTCTTCCGCAGCCCGATTTTTTTTGTTGACCTAGAATTATAATGGTTATTACTTGAATTCAAAATTTTTAGGAGAAAATTATGACAAATTTAGAAACCCTAACCGAGAGTAATTCTAACTCGAATCGGGATAATTCTATGTCCGAAGGAGGAAGTCAAAAAGAGTTTCCGGGAACAATTCAGCAGTATTTTAATGGGTTGAATGAAGGGGAGTTTGAATCAGTCAGTTGTTTATTTGCACCAGAGGGGGAATTGCGGCCACCGTTTGAGGAACCTCTGGTGGGACCGGAGGCGATCGCAGCCTATTTAGAAGCGGAAGCTAAGGGAATGAAACTATATCCGCGATCGGACTTTCAGGAATCGGTTGAAGAGGGGAACCAGCATTTTGAAATCCGGGGACAGGTGGAGACAGCCTTTTTTAAAGTGAATGTTGCCTGGTTTTTCGTCCTCAATCCAGAGGCCGAAATTCTCAGCGTCCGGGTCAAGTTGTTGGCATCGTTGAAAGAGTTGGTCAATTTGAGACGGTAGGGGATGGGGAGGATGGGGAGGATGGGGGAGATGGGGAGGATGGGGGAGATGGGGAGGATGGGGGAGATGGGGAGGATGGGGGAGATGGGGAGGATGGGGGAGAGAGAATCTTTAAAATGTTTGGGGTATTCCAACAAATAAATTATTCCAATCCGATTGTTAAGAATCTACTTTACTCTAGTAGCCTGCGTAGGCAGGCTTTGTCTGCAAACGCCCCACCCTTGAGGGTGCGGGTTTTGGATATTTTATTTTTTGGAATTCTTAGACATAGAATGCACCCCTTTTTCGAGGGGAGGGCGAGAGGGAACGTCAAGGGGCGATCGCCTAGAGAGTAGTGAAGGAGAGAATCCTTGCCGCATGAACGGACGATCGGAACCCCGCAAAAAAATAGAGCGATCGCCGTTCCACAGGTAATCGCTTACGCTTTTTGTTCCGACATACTCGCTTCCAACTTCAGACAGTTACGACCATCAATTTGGAGACTGTACTCCACCCGATCCATCAGCCGATTCATGATTAACCAGCCATAACCGCCATCGGGCATTTGTTCCGGGACTGGGGCCATATAGGTCGATAAATCGTACCCTTTGCCGTGATCCCAAACTTCCAGGGCGATATCCCGTTCCTTGAGTTCCAGACGAACCAGGACCGGGAGATTGGGTTGATCCCGGTGAGCGTGACGCACCACATTAGAATAGGCTTCCGCCAGAACTAAACGTAAGCGATTCGACTGACGGGGCCACTCAATATGATCTCCAAGCTCCATTTCCAGACAGCCCAAAAGCCAGTTTTCAACAATCGTTAAAAACCGCAAGTCGCTTGGGACGTGCAACTCAGTTCTCATTGCTTACAGAACCTCCAGAGAAAGTATAGTTTGGTCATCTTCCTGCTCTTGAGCAATCTCGCGGACGCGAGCTAATAAGTGATTGAGGTCGAGGGGATGATTTTCCTGACCGATCAACTGCCAGAGACCCTCTTGTTCCAACATCGACCCCTTATGGTGTCCAATAGAGGAGTCGGGATTGGTGATGGTGGCCTCCGTGAGACCATCGCTCGTTAGCAGAAAAACTTCCCCTGGATTTAACTCCATGCTCCCCACCTTGCCTCTCCAGACGGGCAGAATTCCCAAAGGAATGCCCCGAGCTTTGAGGAAATTGGGTTCGACGGTGGCTCGATCAGAAGAAGTTAACGTTTGATGAGACCAGACGAGGGGATAGATATGACCAGCATTGGCATAGGCTAACTCTCTCGTCGAGGGGCGATAGCGAGCCACAACCATTGTAATAAAACAGTTGTTGCCCATTAGGTCATCGGCCAGAGCGCTGTTGAGGTTCATCATCACCGTTTCGGGTTCTGGCGAAGTTTCTTGCGCCAGTTCACGCCGCATCACCGAAATAGCACTCGCCATAAACAGCGCAGCGGGGACCCCTTTACCGGAAACATCACCGACAGCGACCCAGATATCACCTTGAGCATGAACATAGACCTCAAAGAAATCCCCACCGACGGCGCGAGCGGGATAGCAAGAGGCTTGAACCCGGGCGGTTTCAAATTCCGGCCAACTTTGCCGGAGCAAATTGGTTTGAATTTGACGAGCCACCTCTAATTCAGCCATCATTTGCTGGGCTTGCTCCTCAGTGCGCTGATAGAGCTTGGCTTGAGACAGCGCCAGGGCCGCTTGTTCGGTCACCCCTTCAATCAATTGGATATCTTCAGGAGACCAACTGGTGGCGCTGCCATCTTGGTAGACCGACATCACCGCGAGCAGATCCTTTTGGTAGCTCAGGGGAACAACCAAGCGAGTGGAATCCTTGCCATTGTTGTCTCCCTGAACTAATTGAGTCTGACGGCTTTCCAGGACCGTGGCAATGAGGGCATCCTCCTCCTCGGGTACATCAATGGAGCCTGTGTCGGGGTTCAGATAGGAAAACGAGTCAGCCGTGAGGCGATCGCCCTCTACAGGTCGCAAAATGCAACGAGTCGCCTCAAAATTTTCGCCAACGGTTTCCACAATCGTCTGTAACATACTGCGGTAGTCCAAAGACTCCCGAATCGCGCTCATCACCGCATTAAATAATGCTTCCCGGCGTAGAGCGCGACGGAGGATATTTGTACTTTGCTTAACCACCTTGTAAGTTTCAGACGCTTGCTGAACCACCGCCTTTAATTCTTCAGGGTTCCAAGGTTTGGTGATGTACTTGAATACTTGGCCGGAGTTAATCGCCTCTACCAGGTCCTCTACATCGGTGTAGCCGGTCAGTAGAATCCGAATCGTATCGGGAAACCGTTCTACCGTTTTACTGAGAAATTCTGTGCCATTCATTTCTGGCATTCGCTGGTCTGAAATAATCACGGCCATTTCGCCGCTTTCGTCCAGCTCCTCCAGAGCTTTAAACGCACTATCTGCTCGATAAACGTCAAAGTCCCGCCGAAACGTCCGGTATAGCAAGTCTAGGTTGTCGATTTCATCATCGACCACCATCAGTTTCAGCTTGCTCCCTTTTCCCCGACTCATGCGATACCCCACTTACAGGCTATATGGATTCAGTGTGACTTGCGCCCTTGTACGGCTGTTTTCGACGGGCCGATCTCAATCGGGTGCCTAACGGGTTCAGAACACCACTGGCAAATCACGCTTTGGGTAGGCATTCCTTTCTCTACAAAAGTACCCGGCGATCGGCAGGCACTAACGGGCTTTCCTCCGCTCAAATGAGCTTAACATAGAGAGCTGGCTTGTTAGCAGCCTGCAATTGAGTTCGGTCGATTTTTGAAAGACCGTCACTCTGTTGGGATGAGCTAGTGGGTCAGTCTTGCTGGCCCCTCCACACCCCGGTTGTCGGTCTTCACCTGGGGACCTGTGATCTCCTAGGTTAGATCCGGCTCAATGCGCTCGAATATTCTCAACTTGGCCGAGCGCGATCGCGAGTTGTTGGCAATTTCTGCTTCCCCTGGCGTGATCGGCTTTTTCGTCAGCACCTTCAAAAGCGGTGAATCCCGCATCCGATGCTTGACCAGTCGATCTTCTAGGCTATGAAAGCTAATAATACCGAGCCGTCCCCCCGGATGCAACCACAAGGGAGCCTTTTCTAAAAACGTTTCCAGGGCCGCCAGTTCCTCATTCACCGCAATCCGCAAGGCTTGAAATACCCGGGTTGCTGGATGAATTTTCCCATTTCGGTACTTCCCAGGCACCGAAGAAGCCACTGCCGATGCTAACTGAGTCGTGGTTTCCAACGGACGCCGTTCCACAATTCTGCGTGCAATCCGACGAGAAAACCGCTCCTCCCCATAGCGATAAAAAATATCTGCCAACGCCACCTCATCCCAATGATTAACAATTTCCTCGGCACTCAAATCCTGCCGTTCATCCATTCTCATATCCAACGGAGCCTCATACCGAAAACTAAACCCCCGTTCCGGGCGGTCTAACTGGGCCGAACTCACCCCCAAATCCGCCACAATCCCATCAAACCGCAGCTCTTGGGGCTGATATTCCGCAAAATTTCCCTGCCAAAATGTCACCGCATCCCCATACTCCGCCAGCCGACTCCCTGCTGCATCCAGGGCGAGGCGATCGCGGTCGATCGCCACCAACTGCACCCCTGGGGCCGCCTCCAAAATCAACCGCGAATGACCCCCCCCACCCACCGTCGCATCCAAATAACGCCCTCCCGGACGGACTGCCAACCCTTCCACCACTTCCCGACTCAACACCGACAAATGGACAAACCCCTCCGTTCCCTCCGGATTTAGACTCACTCCCTGATTTACCACGGACCCAATCTCCCTATAATGATGAAAGCAATGAAACAAAAAGAAACAATTGGCAAGCGAACTGCCTTACCCCGTCCCGATTTTAGATTGTAGAAAATCCTCGGCGGGCCGGTAGGGCCGACCAAATCTGTCTCAACAGGAGCACCCTGAATTTATGGCACCACCAACCCGGATAGAAACCAGAACCGATCCCATGATTCTCAGCATGGGACCGCACCATCCCTCCATGCACGGGGTCCTGCGCCTAATCGTCACCCTTGACGGCGAGGATGTCGTCGATTGCGAGCCAGTCTTGGGCTACCTGCACAGAGGCATGGAGAAAATTGCCGAAAACCGCACCAACATCATGTTCGTTCCCTACGTTAGTCGCTGGGACTACGCTGAGGGAATGTTCAACGAAGCGGTAACCGTCAATGCACCGGAGAAACTCGCCGACATCGAAGTTCCCCGACGTGCCAGCTACCTGCGGGTGATCATGCTGGAACTGAACCGACTCGCCAACCACCTACTCTGGTTGGGACCCTTCCTCGCCGATGTCGGAGCACTGAGTCCATTCTTCTACATTTTCCGCGATCGGGAAATGATTTATGACCTCTGGGAAGCCGCCACCGGGCAACGCATGGTCAATAATAACTACTTCCGCATCGGTGGCGTCGCCGCTGACATCCCCTACGGTTGGGTGGATAAATGCGAAGACTTTTGCGACTACTTCGATCCCGTCATTGACGAATACGAACGCCTAATCACCAACAACCCCATTTTCCGCCGCCGGATTCAAAACCTCGGGGTCATCTCCCGGGAAGAAGCCATCAACTGGGGTCTCTCCGGTCCCGTCTTGAGAGCATCCGGCGTCAAATGGGACTTAAGAAAAGTTGACCATTACGAATGTTATGACGACTTTGATTGGGAAGTCTGCTGGGCTACCGAAGGGGACTGTTTAGCGCGATATACCGTCCGCATGGCCGAAATGCGCGAATCGGTCAAAATCCTCCGCCAAGCCTTAAAGGGTCTTCCTGGTGGACCTTACGAGAACCTAGAAGCCAAACGGATGATGGAAGGACCCAAATCCGACTGGAACGGATTTGACTATCAATTCATCGCCAAAAAGATTGCCCCGACCTTTAAAATTCCCGCAGGAGAGCATTATTTCCGAGTGGAAACCGGCAAAGGAGAAATGGGAATTTATCTCATTGGCAATGATAACGTCTTCCCCTGGCGCTGGAAGATTCGTGCTCCTGACTTCAATAATTTGCAAGTTTTGTCCTCTATTTTACGCGGTAACAAAGTCGCGGATATTGTGGCAATTCTCGGCAGCATCGACGTGATTATGGGTTCCGTTGACCGATAAGCGACACCCGGCGGGGGTTCAAACCCCCGCCTAATAGCTAAAGTCGGTTAAAACCGACTAATAGAAATAAACCTCTCGTGTCATGGCTCTGCCGTGACACGCATTATTTGCGGCTCTGCCGCCTAATTGCGGTAGGGAAAACAATCCCAACCCTACTCTTAAATACTAACTCAAAATGTCCAATATATTAGCCAAAATCATCCAAGAAAAAATCCAACAAAATCCCCACCGGCGAATCACCTTTGCCGACTATATGGAATTAGCCCTCTACCACCCCCAACATGGATATTACTCCGCCCATGTGGGAAAAATTGGCGCACAGGGAGACTTTATGACATCCCCCCACTTAGGTGCAGATTTTGGGGAAATGCTGGCAGTGCAATTCATAGAAATCTGGGAAATACTCGGACATCCCACTCCATTTCACCTCGTAGAAATGGGTGCGGGTCAAGGATTAATCGCTGCGGATGTCATCAAATATCTCTATCGCCACCATCGGGATTGTTTCACCGCTACCGAATATCTAATCATCGAACAATCCCCGGCAATGAGCCAGTTACAGCAGCAGCAATTTTCAAAACTCTCCAGCAGTGGTGCAAATTTGCGCTGGGTGACTTGGGACGAAATCGCAGCAGATTCAATCACCGGATGTTTCTTTTCTAATGAGTTAATCGATGCCTTCCCCGTGCATCAAATTCAGGTAACAGAGGGAAAACTCCAAGAAATTTATATCACCACCTCGGACAAAATACCAGAGTCTCCAGAAGCATCACCCTTTCAAGAAATCACCGGGGAACTCTCCACTCCGAAAATTACCGAATATTTTCAACAGATTGACATTGACATCACCGGCAAACCCTATCCCGACGGATATCGCACAGAAGTCAATCTCGCGGCATTGGATTGGGTGAGACAGGTGAGCGAAAAACTCAAACAGGGATATGTGCTAACGATTGATTATGGATATCCCGCTCATCGCTATTATACACCAACTAGACCCCAAGGAACCTTACAATGCTATTCTCAACACCGCTATCATGATAATCCCTATATTTTAGTCGGGGAACAGGATATAACGGCTCACGTTGATTTTACTGCCTTAGAACGAGCAGGGAAATCCTGTGGATTGGAGAAGTTGGGGTTTACCCAGCAGGCGATGTTTTTAATGGCATTGGGGTTAGGCGATCGCATTGCGGCACTCTCCACTACTCCAGGCATGGATTTGGGAACGATGATTAATCGCAGGCAAGTCTTACATGAGGCGATCGACCCCAGAGGATTAGGGGGATTTGGGGTGTTAATCCAGGGAAAAGGATTAAATGAGGAGCAAAAGGAGACGGGGTTAAAAGGGTTGAGAATACCACCGATGCGGTAACATCATAGTTATGATCTCGCTAGTTGTTCAGTCACTTTTGAATTTCCCACCGCCAAACTCCGGGACTATGAAAGTCAGTCGGAGACACTTAAAACCAGTCTCAATCCCTTAGCCTTTTTAGGGATGGCCCATTTGAAAACCCAAGCCAGCACCTGAAATGCCGAAGAACGCCAGCAGTATAAATGGTAGTTAGTACAGAACCTCTAGGAACGAGGTTATACTGAAACCGACATTACCTGTTTAAACGGGCTATTCTGATTAATTCGTTGGCGGAATTTGAGCAACTTATGGAATCCAACTGCAGGGAGGATTAATTCCTCGGTAACTCTTGGATTATAGGCCCATAAGAGACTCTTGCGATCGCCTTACAAAAATGCTAGAACAGAGGGTAAGAGTTTGAGGTTTGACTCGAATGAAACTATTCAAGTGTTTATCGGCTGTTGTGGCTAGTCTGGTCCTGGTTTCTGGTCCGAGTTTGGCGGTTCCCGCTACGAATGCGGATGGGGATTATCTGTTCCCGGGAAGGCGGGGAAATCGTCAGTTTAATTGGGAGGTGAGCGATCGCGATCCGAATGGGTTAAATTGTCGAATGCCTAGGCAATTTCAGGGCGTTATTATGGATAGTCTGGAGATACCGGAACTCTTACGCACGAATAACCGCCATGAAATTTCTCAGTGGTCGGTTGTGAGGGTTTTTGAACAGGGGGACCGATTGGAGGCGGTGACGGGAAATCTAGCCAATCAAATTGTCTTGCTGGATAAGCGTGGGAAACCTTGGATTCCTGTCTCTATTGAGGAGGGGAATTGTTTTGTTCGTGCTAATAGTCGGTTTATTGTGCCGATCGCAGAGGACCCGGTAACGTTAGAACCTCTGGAATAATGGCTGATATCGAGGTCATAGGTAAGTTTTGGGGAACATCTCTCTGGAAATTGGCAAAAGCTGAGGAGAGAAACCCGGTTTCTAGTCCAGGGTGAGAAATCGGGTTTCTTCAAAAGATTTCAGGTCAGTAGATGCAATGTTTACGATGTTGGTTGGTCACGATTCGTCTATGGCATATTGTTTGAGTTCCTCTTCTGAGACATACTCTAAAGCGGATACATGAGTGGCGGAGAGGACGATCGGGGGTGCGACTCCGGCATCGAGGGCTTCTTTCCAGCGAGAGGCGCACAAACACCAGCGATCGCCGGGTTTTAAGCCGGGAAAATTACACAGGGGAACTGGGGAGATCAAATCATTTCCCCGCTGTTTGCTGAAGGTGAGAAACTCTTCGGTGACTTGTGCACAAACGACATGAGCACCGTAGTCTCCGCCTCCGGTGTTACATTTTCCATCTCGATAATATCCGGTCATGGGGGATGTGCAGCAATTTTCCAGTTTTCCCCCGAGTACGTTGGTTGCTTCTGTCACGAGTGTCTATTCTCCAGTTGATTTGCATTGTTTCCTAGAATAGCCGGAACAACTGACTCTTGGCAAGTGTTCCGGTTATTCCACTTTGGAAAGTTTACAAGTCTTTCAGGGATTCTTGATAGATACTGTGCAGTAAATTTTCTAGTTTTTCTTCGGGACAGCATTCAAGGATGGCTTCATAAACGTCCCATAATTTAGCGGCGGTTTCTCCCAGAGTGGGACTCATTTCCCAGACATCTTGCACCCATTCTCTGGGGGGTTCTTCGTCAAAAATTAGCCGTTCTAATAACTGTTTGGCTTCAGTTCTCGTAATTGCCATCGGTTCGAGGGATAAACAACAGGGGATTATAATTCTACCATAGTTTAAGGTCGCGGGATGAGATGGCGGATGGGGTTTTCCCAGCCGCCAAACGGTTGATTTAGGAATGACCGACGAGTTTATCCCGCAGTTTTTTGATCCGATCGCGCAATTTGGCTGCTTCCTCAAATTCCAGCTTTTTCGCCGCCTCTTTCATCTGGAGTTCCAGTTTAGAAATCGCTTCCGGAATATCTTCTAAGGGCAATTCCTGAAGGGCGAGGGTGAGGGAATCGACCCCTTCGGCTTCCGCAGCATTTAATCGGCGCGAAACGTCTAAAAAGGCCAAAATTGCATTGCTGGATTTCTTGATAATGGTGGTGGGGGTAATGCCATGCATCTGATTGTAGGCGGTCTGAATTCCACGACGGCGATCGGTTTCTTCGATCGCCAAGGTCATGCTGTCGGTCATGTTATCCGCATAAATGATCGCTTGTCCCCGGATATGACGGGCGGCGCGTCCGATGGTTTGGACCAGGGACCGATGCGATCGCAAAAATCCTTCTTTATCCCCATCTAAAATCGCCACGAGAGACACCTCCGGCAAGTCTAACCCCTCCCGTAACAAGTTGACCCCAATCAATACATCAAATTCCCCTTCCCGCAAGTCCTGGAGAATTTCAATGCGTTGGATAGAATTAATATCCGAGTGCAGATAACGCACCCGAATTCCCCGGTCCTGGAAATACTCGGTGAGGTCTTCTGCCATGCGTTTGGTTAAGGTGGTGATTAAGACTCGTTCATTGCGTTTCACTCGGTCTTTAATCTCACCTAACAAGTCATCCACTTGACCCTCGGTGGGACGGACATAGATTTCCGGGTCTACCACTCCCGTGGGTCGGATAATCTGTTCGATGACTTCCCCGGCAGATTGCTCAATTTCCCAGTCCCCTGGAGTGGCAGAGACAAAGATACATTGATTCATCTTGTTCCAAAATTCCTCTGCTTTTAAAGGTCGGTTGTCCGCAGCAGAGGGGAGACGAAATCCATGTTCGATTAAGACCAATTTGCGGGCGCGATCGCCATTGTACATCCCCCGAATTTGCGGGACGGTGACGTGAGATTCATCCACTACTAATAACCAATCTTTGGGGAAATAATCCAGTAAACATTCTGGAGGTTCTCCCGCTTCCCGTCCGGCCATGTGGCGGGAATAGTTTTCCACTCCGTTGCAATATCCCACTTCTCGCAGCAGTTCTAGGTCGTAGCGGGTCCGTTGTTCTATCCGTTGTGCTTCGACTAATTTTCCCGCTTTTTCCAGTTCCTGGAGGCGGTCTTCTAGTTCTAGTTCGATCGCCTGACAAGCTGCTTCTAGGCGGTCATCCGGGGTGACAAAGTGACGCGCAGGATAGATACTTAATGTATCCAGACTGGCGAGAATCCCTCCGGTAACTGGATCGACGTAGCGAATGGCCTCGATTTCATCGCCGAAGAACTCGACGCGGACGATCCGGTCTTCATAAGCGGGTCCGATTTCTAGGACATCACCCTTGACTCGGAAGCGTCCTCGACCCATTTCTACGTCATTGCGATGATATTGGATACCGGCGAGGTCGCGCAAGAGTTGCCGGGGTTCAAGTTCTTGTCCGACTTGTAAGGGAATGGCGGCGTTGAGGTATTCCGTCGGCATTCCTAACCCGTAAATGCAGCTAATGGAGGCGACAACGATGACATCGCGGCGTTCAAAGAGCGATCGCGTGGCGGAATGCCGCAGCATATCGATTTCTTCGTTAATGGCGGAGGTTTTTTCGATATAAGTATCGGTGACGGCGATATACGCTTCCGGTTGATAGTAGTCGTAATAGCTGATAAAGTATTCGACAGCATTATGGGGAAAAAATTGCCGCAATTCGTTACAGAGTTGGGCGGCGAGGGTTTTATTATGGGCGAGGACGAGGGTGGGTTTCCCCACTTGTGCGATGGTGGAGGCAATGGTAAAGGTTTTGCCAGTTCCGGTGGCACCTAAGAGGGTTTGAAAGGGTTTTTCCCCTTGGATACCTTGGACCAGTTTGGCGATCGCTTGGGGTTGGTCCCCTGTCGGTTGATAAGGCGCTTCCAGACGAAAGGGTTGCATAGTCGGATTGAGAGTGAGTTCTTTTCCTATTGTAGAAGGTTATTGAGGCAAACATAGGGTTTCCCCCAGTTATTCGCGTACATTTTGGGAGTGCGTTGGCGGATCCGCGAACGCACTCCTCTAAATATTTGTCACCCACCCCAATCTGTAGGTCCCATTCATAAAACCCACCGCTTTCTGGATTGAGGTGATGGGTTAGTCCTCTCCTCTTACCCGTTACTTTCTCGCTTGTTTGTTTCAAGATATGTCGGAGGACAGAGGGCATCTTTGATACCGGATTGCTACTATGAGTTTAAGGCTAAGTATTTAAGATTTACAACTCAAATAGATTAGCCCATAAAAAACTAACGATAAATGGGAGAAATACAGATGAGTGTTGAAAATCGCATGAAAGCTACAGCTAAGAATATTGAAGGGAAAGCCCAAGAAGCCTTGGGTGATCTGACGGGGGACCCCAAGCAAAAAGCGGTGGGTAAAGCCAAGCAAGTCCAAGCCAATATTGAACATAGTGTGGAAAACCTAAAAGAAGAACTGGATGTCAAGAGCACGCGAGTAGAAGACTTGTAAGCCAGTCAGCTAAGAAGAGGGGCCAAGGTATTAATACCTTGGCCCTTCTTCTTATAAGAGAAGATGAGAACCCGGGAATTAGGCAAAATGGGATAGGAATCTGCTAAGATATCAGCGATCCCCGCTTAGAAGTCTTCAGGGGTAGGATGATAATATATCCATTGATAGATGCTTTTACTTTGTTATCCTTGCTATTCTAAATACAGATAAAACCAAGTCACATAAAGACGGAGAATAATATGAGCGCTGAAGATAGAGTTAATGCAACGATGAAGAATGTCGAAGGGAAAGCCCAAGAAGCGTTAGGAAACGTGACCGGCGATCCCAAGGATCAGGCTGAGGGCAAAATGAAGCAAACTGAGGCCGAAGCCAAACACGCCAAAGAAGATATCAAAGATAACATCAAAAAGGCGATCGACTAGAGCTTAATCTTTGAAGAGAGGGAAGGGCGGGGAGCATCCCTGTCCTTCCCTCAATTCTTAACCCTTTTGCATCATTGTGAAGGGAACCTTCCGATACCCCCTGTTCAAAGGTGGAATCGGAGGAGTCATCAATCTTTTGTTTAAAGGTTTGTTGACAGGGGTCAGTCCAGAAATTTTACAAGAAATCTATCAATTCACCTTTAAATCAACTGGCATCCCCTGAGAACGGATTTGATATTACTATAAAATTTGGAGGAAAATTCAGGTGAGTGTGTTTAAGCGAGTTCAGAAAGGGTTGACTGCTTTGGTCTTAGTATTAGTCCTGAGTTTTGTCACCGCTTGTAGTGTGGGAACACCGACGGCGCAGCAACCGCGCCTCTCCCCCTCGGTGACGAGTCCGCACAATTATTCCCAATTGGAACGGGGTAATACTCAAACTGGGGAGAATTTTGGCAACTGGGTGGTGCGAAATGCTAAAGGGCTGATTCAAGATGCCTATGTGCGAGATAATGATAAGTTAGGGGTGGTGATTACGCCGGAAGTTCGACCGAATGAAGTGCGAGAGTTAGCCCGATCGCTGGCGCAAGGCTTTCATCACAATTTCCCCAATCGGAATTTAAAAGTGATGGTGTATGCACCGGATAAACAACTGATTCTGACTGCGGATTATGATATGCAGTCTCAGCAGATTCAGTATAAAGCGGGATAGAGCTTGAGTCAAATCGCAACAGTTTTGACGATCTATCTTATCTATCGATGGAATAAATTAGGAGAATGATATGGCGACGAGTGATGAATATAAACGGGAAATTATGGGCGATTTAGCTAGAGGCGATCGCGAAATGATGCCGAATGCTCCCCAAACCGACGATTATCAAAATTTTGATGATTTTGCCCAGCGCTCAACGCGGGATGAGCGTAAGCGCCTATTTGGCGAGTCTCTGCAACACGATCGCATTCCTCCGGCCCAGATGGAACCGGAACTGCGGAAAGCGATCGCCCAAATTAAGCCCGATGAACGGGATGATGTGGCGCAGGAGTTTTTCAAAGAACTCAAAAAACGCGGACTCAGCGATCGCGATTTAGAGAAACAACTGGCTCTTTCGAGTCACCATCCCAAGAAAATGTCGGCAGATGATGTCTCTAAATTAGCCGCATTTGCCTATCATGCTCATCCTGATATTTTCCGGGATGTTTTAGCCGATAAACCCTGGATGATGAAGTTTTTGAGTAATCCGTTAGTCGCGGCTATTTTAGGAATTGCTGCTGCCAAATGGCTGAGTAATCGCAAGTAAGGCGAGCATTTGGTCGATAGAATAAATTGGGGGCCAAGGGGCGATGCATTACGATCGCCCCTTGGCCCTTTTGTCGGGTCCCCCCCTGCCGAATCGCCAAGAATCCTAGGATGACCGAGGAACACCTCTGCTGGCTTATAATCCCGATAAGATTTTTTTGGAGGGTTTTACAAAAATTTACAGTAATGTAGAGTGCGATCAACTCGTCTGTAGATCCTTCAACCCGTATAATTAAGGCTTAAGTTAGAACCCTAAAAAAGATCTGACAGCGAAAGCTAGTATCCGACTCATAACATAAGGCCCCCTATCGCCATCGATGAGGTAGAAACTTACCGATTCAACCGTGCTAAAACAGGGCGGAAACGAGACGGATTTTCAGGAGCAAAGGAAAACTAACCGAGTGTTTTTGGAGGAGAATCCCGAGATGGCGGATAGCGCGATCGCTGATGAGACTGAGACAACCAACCCAGAAAACGAACCCCAAGATAGTATGAAGAAAATACAAGATAAATTACCTGAAAAAGCCACCCCGGAAGGCATTCAGCTCTATCGTCAAGGGGGTTTACCCGGAAACCGCCCCATCGGACTGAGCAACTTTGAGATTTCCGACAGTATCAACCTGTCCGGCAACCGTCCCGTTGAGGCCAGTAATTTTATCGTAGCCGATACCTTAAACTCCTCGGGGATTCGTCCGATTGGGGCGAGTATGATTCACGTCGCCCACTCCATGCAGGTGTCTGGAAATCGTCCGATTACAGAAAGCACCATCCTCATGAACTGCGATCATTTGATGGGAAATCGGCCCATTTGCTCCAATGAGGGGGATGACACCGATGGACTGATGGGTTTCCTCGATTAACCTCCACGGGGGAATCCGGGCATAACTATTGATCGATTCTATAGCAATTTTCACATTGATGAGGTCCGTCTATTCGATCGCCCCTAGCCCACCAAAGATCCCCCCCCTGCCCCCCTTAAGAAGGGGGGAGCCGGAGGAATAAATGTTTAGTTCCACGGGGGGGACCGGGAAAGTCCCCCTTTGTAAGGGGGATTTAGGGGGATCCTTCATGTACTTCACCACCAAGAGAAAGGCTATACCTGCCACAGGGCGATCGTCTGGTCCCAACTCCCCGAAACCAGCACTCGCCCATCGGGACTAAAGGCCAGCGATCGCACGGCATCGGAATGTCCCACCAGGGAGGCAATTTGTTCTCCCGTTTTCCCATTCCATAGGGCCACCGTTTTATCCCAACTCCCAGACGCGAGTCTCTCGCCATCGGGATGAAACCTCACCGCATTCACCCCATCGGAATGCCCCACCAGGGAGGTGATTTGCTCTCCCGTCCGGGGATTCCACAGGGCCACAGTTTTATCCCAACTGCTAGAGGCCAGGACCTGTCCATCGGGACTAAATTCGACCTCCGTCACCCCCCCAGAATGCCCCGTGAGGGTCCGTAATTTTTCCCCAGTCTGCAAATTCCACAGGGCAATCTGACTATCGCTACTGCCTCCCGCTAAAATCTTGTTATCGGGACTAATTGCCACAGACTGAATCTCCCCAAGTTTCTCCCCATTCAAGGTGAGCGTCCATTCATTTCTACCCGTCGCCATATTCCAGCCTTTCAGACGGCGATCGCCACTGGTACTCACTAGGGTTTTGCCATCAGGGGCCATTGCCAGGGCTAAAACAGGTTCCTCATGACCGCCAAACCAGCGCCCCAACTGGCGAATCGGCTTAAACTGAGCTAAATCCCAAACCTGAATCTTTTTATCCGTCCCACCACTGACCAAACTTTGACCATCCGGGGAAAAACTCACCCCCAGAACCGATCCAGAATGTCCGCAGAGAGTCTGGAGTTTTTGACCCGACTTCAGATCCCACAGGGCGATCGTCTCGTCTAAACTGCTGCTGGCGAGGGTTTTCCCATCCGGGGAGACTGCCACGGAACTCACCCGGTCTAAGTGGCCCGAGAGGATTTCAACCCGTTGCCATATCTTATGTTCAGGCATTATAATTTTTTGAATCCTAGTGGTTTTGCTGATTATTGTACCGGCAATCGGATAAACTGCCGACAATCCATCTCAAGCTTAAGCAGCTCGATTCATCTTAACCTTCTGTAGTGCTGTATTCACCACCAAGGGTAGGGCAATCTCAAACGCCGACCCTCGCCCCAGTTCGCTTTCCACGGCGATCGCCCCTCCCATCATCTCGCAAAATGTTTTCACCAACGCTAAACCCAATCCCGTCCCGCCATACTTGCGCGTGGTCGAATCATCCCCTTGCACAAAGGGTTGAAACAGTTGGGCGATTTGTTCAGCACTCATGCCAATTCCCGTATCCCGGACGTGAAAGACAATCCAGGGCGTTTCCCTCGGGGGCAAAGGAGTAGAATTTAGGGTGACCTGTTCCCCGGGATTCTCTTGCGGATTTTTAATCCTCACCTCTAAAATAATCTTGCCATTTTCTGTAAATTTAGCTGCATTACTCAGCAGGTTTAAGAGGATTTGCCGGACTTTGGTGATATCTGCCGTCATCATCCCCATCTTTTCAGGATAATCTACTCGGATAACATTGCCATTACTCAGCAACAACGGTTCAAGGGTAGTGACCACCTCATGAATCAACTGGGGGACATCGAAGGTATCCAGACACAAGTCCATTTTGCCCGCTTCAATTTTAGAAATATCTAAAATATCACTGACGATCGCCAAGAGATTTTTGCCCGCAATGTTAATTTTTTGGAGGTCGCTGATCAACTGTTCATCGGCGAGAATCTCCTCCACCTCTTCTTGCAGCAGTTCGCTATAACCCACGATCGCATTCAGTGGCGTTCGCAATTCGTGACTCATATTGGCTAAAAAGGTACTTTTAGCCCGACTGGCCGCTTGTGCGGCATAAACCGCTGCCTGTAATTCTAAACTATGTTCTTCCACCTGGCGAGACCGCACTTCTAACCCTTTGAGTAAACAGTTTACCTGTTGTGCCATTGTATTCAGGGTCGAAGAGAGTACCCCAATTTCATCGCCGGAAACCAGAGGCGATCGCGCGCTTAAATCCCCAGAAGCTAATCGTTGCGCGGTTTTAGTCACGCCATTTAAGGCCCGAGTAATTCGGGAAATCACAAAAAAGGCTACGCCCATTGAGACGATGCTCAACAGCAGCAGCATTACTAATAAATATTGACTCCGTTGTGCTGCCGCCATCACTGCATAGCCCCATTGCAACATTTCCTCCTGGGGTGTAGACATTTGCTCAACCCGCGCAATTAAGGCGGCGATATTCCTCTCAATTTCCGTTGCAGTCCGCCACTCCAGAACCAAAGCAACCCAGGCACTCGCCACTAAAGCGCTAAATAAGCTCATCAGTTTGGCATTAATTCCCCAGCGGAATCCCCGTTGAGAGAGACCTGCGGCCCAAGGATAGCGGGATAAAAAGGGGTCCGGGGCGACTGCCTCTTGAGAGTTCCAAATTTCCGCGATCGCCCCATCGGGCTTGATTTGCCCAATGCGGACGGTGTTCCACAGATGCTGGGTTTTGCCATCCAATTTGACTAACCCTTTTGGGGTGACTAATTCTATATTTTTGGCCGATGCCTTCACCTTTGCCACTTGGGTAGATTGGGCTTTTTCCACGGCTTTTTTCCATAAATAGACCCCCAGATACCCCGAGGCGATCGGGTCCGAGGTGACGCGATCGCTGCCATACTTGGCTTTATAGGCCCTCACGAATTTCTGATTTTCCAGAGTATCGATACTTTGAAAGTAATTCCACGCCACCAGATGTCCGGCGATGAAGTCCGCCCCTATTTCCCGAACCTCCGCCTCGGCAACACTCACAGACATCACCGGCAAGTCATCCGGGGTCAACCCCGCTTGATTTAACTCTCGGAAAAAGGCCACATTGGTATCGCCATTGAGGGTATTAAGCACCGCATCCGGTTGTACCGAAAGAATATGGGCGATCGCCGTCCTCACCTCCTGGGAACCCAAGGGAATGTATTCTTCCCCGGCTAAAACCGCATCTTGGGCTACTAACTGCGCTTTAATAATTTGATTTGCTGTCCGGGGGAAAATATAATCTGAGCCCAGTAAATAAATGTGGCGAAAGCCCCGATCCAATAAATATTGCACCGCCGGAACAATTTGCTGATTGGGTGCTGCACCCGTATAGAAAATATTGGGAGACTGTTCTAATCCTTCATATTGCACCGGATAGAATAATAATCCATTTAATTCCTCCAAAATCGGGAGTACCGCTTTGCGTGAGGCAGAGGTCCAGCAGCCAAAAATGACCTCAACTTGCTCCTGAGTGAGTAATTGTTTGGCTTGATCGGCAAAGGTTTTTAAATTGCTTTCGCCATCGGCAATCACCGCTTCTAGGGGGCGGCCCAGTACCCCACCTGCCGCATTAATTTCTTCAATTGCTAACAAGGTGGCATCTTTGACTGATACTTCCCCGATTGACATCGTACCCGTTAGGGAATGTAACACCCCGACTTTAATGGGTTTATTGGGGGATTTGACGCGATCAGGCACTGGAAAAATCCGCTCATACATAGGGTATTGAGTAACATTCGTGAGGGGTGGTTAGAGTCTAGTGATAGGTCAGGTCCCAACAACAACGGTTTGTCATCAGCGCAATGCCTCCCTGGGGCGATCGCCGTTCAGGGATAACCGGGGACCTCTCAATTTGGCAGGGGTGCTTCGGACGGGCTTCAAAGGCAAGCCAAAGCAGATTGGCCAAATCCGTTCAAATCAAATAACCGATGACTCCTTAATCTCCAAACTGTACTGTAGGCTACCAAAATCCACCGCAGTCCAGGGGTGCCAAAGGGCAGGGGATTACTGGAGATGATGGTAGCCTTACTCCTCTAATCTAGCAGCGATCGATATCACCAATGAAACCCATCTTCTGCACCCAGGGGCAACTCGTCAAAATCCCGGGAAAGCACCTATAGTAGTGATCTGCTACTCATTTTTATCCCAGAGGTTATTCATGACCCGGTTTCGCTTTTTTTCGCTGACTTTAGCTTGCTGTTTGATATTCGGTTTTGGATTGTTCGGTTGTACCAGTCCCAATGGCACGAGTGCCAATTCCGACCTCGAAGCACAAGTCTTGGAGATTATTCGGAATAATCCCCAAGTCATTATTGAATCCGTCCAAGCCTATCAGGATGCCCAACAAAATGATGTTCAGCAAGCAAGGCAGGCTTTCTTACAGCAAATGAGTACCAACCCGGGGGCAATTATCGGGAATTCTCCCGTTAAAGGTGCTTCCCAGAGAAATATCGTGATTGTGGAATTTTCCGACTTTCAATGTCCGTTTTGCGCCAAAGCTCACGAAACCGTGAATCAGTTTATGGCTAAACATCAGTCTGAGGTCACTTTGACTTACAAGCATCTGCCCTTGACGCAGATTCATACCCAAGCCCTGCCAGCCGCACAAGCCGCTTGGGCCGCTGGACAACAGGGGAAATTCTGGGAATATCATGATGCATTATTCCAACAGCAACAGCAGTTGGGAGAACCGTTATATGGGACGATCGCCCAGAAGTTAAATTTAGATTTGGAGAAATTTAACAGCGATCGCCAGAGTGAAAATGCCCAATCGGCCATTGAGGAAGACCTCATCCTCGCTCGCCAATTAGGCATTAATGGAACCCCATTCTTTTTCATGAATGAAGAACCCTTCTCCGGGGCGGTGGAATTGTCGGAAATGGAAACAATTTTAGCTCGAATTAAAAGTGCCGGGAGATAAATTATTCCCCCCTCCCCTGACGAGTCCAGGCAGATTTGTCCCCGATTAGGACAACAACAACCCTCCAGGTCGCTTGCCCAATTGAGCCGCCATTTGCGCGACCTGGAACCCAATAAGCCCACAGACAGTCTTTAATCAAATTTTTCCTCAGATAGGCGGTCCAAATCCCTTCTCACCCTCCGTAAAATCCCCCCCTCTGTTCCATGAAAGGTCAGCCAATGTTTTGAGTTTCCCGCCCGTTGGGGCGATTGTTTACAGTCCCACCCATTACTGAACAGAAGGGGGGTGAGGAAAATCCCAACTGTTTTCTAGGTAGCGTTCTGCGGAGGCAGGAAAGGGGGTGTTCAGGGGAAACCGGGTGGGAATATCTCCGCCCTAGACAACTGGGGCAGTAGAGGAAAAATACCCCGGCGATCGCCAGGGCATCCCCCTCAAACGGGTCAGTCCGGGCAAACCTTGGCAACGGGCGATCGGCGCCTCTTAACCGCAAGTACGGGCAAATCATCGGGCATAGCGATGGGTGTCGGATTTCTCTAGGGCCATCAAATCCCCTCCGCTGTCCTCAAGAGTCCAATCGCCATCGGATATCCACGTTTGGGGGAGTTTTTCGGCTATAATCCCATAACCTGAATTCTCTGTGGAGACTCGGTTAAAGGTTGCATCTGACTGAATCGAGACCGGTCAATTATAATTGGAGATAATTCTCCGGTTGCCAAAAAATTTACGGTGCGATCGCCCATCTTATAACATGGAAAATCGATGAAAGGGCCATTTATTCAGATCAATCCACCCCCTAAAGTTGAGAATTTCCCTCTTGGGCAGTGGCAACTTGTCATTGATCCGAACACCTCAAGTGTTTAAGAGTAGAGTGTTGGCGATCGCCGCCCATAACCCCATCCACTACCTGCCGAGTATCACCGAACGGCAAAGGAATACTACGATTGTCTGGGTCCAGTTATTTTGGCAGACTGGAGAAACGGCGATCGGTCGGTTTCATCCCAACTGGAATTATTTCCCCCAATCCTTCCTCATTGAACTCAACTTCAGCCGAGGATTCCACTCTTTGTACCCCTATTCAGATCTCAGACAACATAACTTATGACCAGTGGCGCTTTACCCAATGGGCAGCAGCCAGATTCCCCCAATCTGGACGGGCAGCCCACACCGCTTTATAAAAATGAAGAAATTATTTATAGCTTTTTCCTAAACTTGGTGACCACGACTTCTCCGGAAATCGTCACCATCGAGTTTAAAACTTTATTCGTTGAATTTGTAAATACCGATAAAAACACCGATGCTTGGAATGTCCTGTTTCGGATTATTTATGCGGAAGATGAAGACAAATTTCATAAAATTCTCAATCGATGTTGTTACATCCTCGTCAACAATTGGCAATCGAATCGCAACAATGCCGCCATTCAGGACCTGATCCAAATGTTTCAGGACAAAACGATTGGTTCCTATACCGCTTCCATGAGTTTGCACCGACTCCGAAGCTGGTTAACTAATTTTTGCAATAGCGACGATTACAAAGCCCTCGAACTGTTTGCCTCTCAGAGCGAAGATGGTCCTTGGAGCCATCGTTATTCGAGTTATTTATTAGCCCATCAATCCGTCTTTGGCAAATCCAAAGAACAAAAAGAAGCCGCCAAAGCCCTCTCCCGCCAACTCAAAGAACGGTTTAAGTTTGACCTCGCTATGTACACCGCTCGGTCCCAAGCTCAAATCGTGCCTCCAGAAGTCACAAACAAAAACCCGACGGGTTTGGGCAATGATGTCCTCCGACTCATTAAAACGGTGGTTGCTAAACGCGGCCCTTACAATTATGTCAATTTGGCCAATATTTTTATCAATCAAACTCAAGGGGTTACTTACAAATCCTTCAAAATTGCCCTTAAAAAATATTTGATATTTTCTGTAGAACATCAAACTTTTGTAGATACGATTAATAATAAATTATCTAATAAACTGCTAGGACTGGCTCAAAATAAGGACAATGAAGTATTAACCCCCTTATTGCTAGAAGCCACCTGTAAAAAAACCATTGAATTTTTAACCACTGAAACCGGCAAAGAACCGTCATTACTGTTTATTCTGTTATTGGCAAACGGCAATCCCATGACCTTAGCGATCGTCCTGTTGAAGCTGGTTTTAATCTGTAAATCCTGTTCCCCTCACTTAGAAGCCTGTTTAGCCAACTTAATCCGTTACTATGAGGAACAGTCTCAAACGGAATGCAAGTGGCTGATCAACTTTTTAGAAGTCGTGCGAATTACCTTCGCCATTTATGCCGACAACGTGGAATATAACGTAGTGAGATGGGATGGAGACTCGACCACCGGCTTCTCCGATAGTGAGAATGAAAGCTACCGGATTTTTTCCTCGGTGAAGCGCCCGATCGCGGAACCCGAGGATGAAGGATAAAGCCCACTCCGGTTGGAAAAGCGTTACACTTTGGCGATAATACCTTGATGATTTGATATTCATGCTTTCATCCGAAACCCAAAGACCCAATCCCCCCTCACCCGTTGCCACCACTGCCCTGGATGTGGGCGGCATGAAATGTGCCGGTTGTGTCCAAGCAGTAGAACGTCAACTCACACAACAACCGGGCGTCATTTCCGCCCGGGTTAATTTGGTCACGGAAGTGGCCGCAGTGGAGTATGAACCGGACAAAATCGACCCGGCACAACTGGCCCAAAAGTTGACCGCATCAGGATTCCCCACAGAACTGCGTTCTACCACCCCCTCGGGACCCGGGGAGAATGTCCAAACCCGTCGCCACCGTGAATCCATTCGCGCCGCTATCTGGAATCTGGCAGTTGCCACCCTCCTAATCCTCCTCTCCGGACTCGGACACCTCGGCCAACTGGGATTCCTCAACCAAATTGGATTCCATTGGGCCTTAGCAACAGCAGCGATCGCCATTCCAGGCCGTCCCATCCTCCTCGAAGGGGTCCGCGCCTTATGGCGCAACAGTCCCAACATGAATACCTTAGTCGGATTAGGCGCACTCAGTGCTTATTCCGCCAGTTGCATCGCCTTCCTGTTTCCCCAACTCAAATGGGAATGCTTTTTCGATGAACCCGTCATGTTACTCGGATTTATCCTCCTCGGGCGCACCTTAGAACAACTAGCAAGGCAACGCGCGGCAGCATCCCTCCAGGCCCTAATCTCCCTCAAACCCGCGATCGCCCGCTTAATTACAACCCCCCTCTCTGCCGCAACCGATTCCAACTCCCCCCTCTTTACCCTAGAAATCAGCGCCGATCGCGTCAAAGTCGGCGAATATGTCCAAGTCCTCCCCGGAGAAAAAATCCCTGTAGATGGGGAAATTATCTCCGGCAGTACCACCATTGATGAATCCATGTTGACCGGCGAATCCCTCCCGGTCCTCAAACAAACCGGCGATCCCGTGGTTGGCGGAACCCTCAATCAATCCGGCGTCATTGCCATCCGCGCCACCCGCATTGGGGGAGAAACCACCCTCGCGCAAATTGTCGCCCTCGTAGAAGAGGCCCAAACCCGCAAAGCACCGATTCAACACCTCGCCGATACCGTCGCCGGATACTTTACATACGGCGTCATGGCGATCGCCAGCTTCACCTTTGCATTCTGGTACTTAATCGGCACTCACCTCTTCCCCCAAGTCTTACAACCGGCGATGCAGTTGACCCCCCTCTTACCGATGGCAGGTCACCTCCATTCCATGATGGAACCGACTTCCCCCTTATTACTGAGTCTGAAACTGGCGATCGCCGTCTTAGTCATCGCTTGTCCCTGTTCCCTGGGACTCGCCACCCCCACCGCCCTCCTCGTCGGCACCAGCATGGGTGCAGAACGGGGATTACTGATTCGCGGGGGAGACATTCTCGAAGGGGTGGCCCAAATTGATACCGTAATTTTTGATAAAACAGGCACTCTCACCACCGGGGAACCGGAAGTCACCGATTGTCTCTGCATTGACTCCGTTGATGCTGCTGCAATGCTGCAACTCGCCGCCACAGTGGAAAGCGGGACTAATCATCCCCTCGCCAAGGCGATTTTAATCGAGTCTAAAACCCAGAATCTCCCCCTCCTCCGTGGCGATTGCTTTCAGACGGAACCGGGATGCGGGGTTTCCGCAAGAGTGGAGAATGATTCTATCCTGTTGGGAACCGAGGACTGGTTTAGGCAACAGGGGATAGAGATTTCCCCAGACTGGAGTTCCCGAACCCGAGCACTGGCAGAAGCGGGAAAAACCGTGGTGTTAGTGGGGAAAGGGGGAGAATTAATTGGATGCATCGCCGTGCGCGATCGCCTGCGAGAGGATGCTCAATCCACCTTGAATGCTTGTCGGAATATGGGATTACGGGTGATGATGGTAACCGGCGATCGCCCAGAAGCGGCCCAGGCGATCGGGCAATCCCTGGGACTCAACCCCACGGATATCCTCGCCGGAGTCTCCCCTGCTGGTAAAGCGGAGGCGATCGCGCACCTGCAATCCCAGGGTCAATGCGTCGCAATGGTCGGAGATGGCATCAATGATGCCCCTGCCTTAGCGCAAGCGGATATTGGGATTAGTTTAAATGCCGCCACCGACGTTGCCGTAGAAACCGCAGGCATCGTCCTCATGCGCGATTCTCTCCTAGATGTGGTCAGTTCTATCCACCTGAGTCGCGCCACCTTTCGCAAAATTCGGCAAAACTTATTTTGGGCTTTCGCTTACAATATCCTCGGTATTCCCGTCGCTGCCGGTCTGCTACTGCCGCTATGGGGAATCTTATTAAATCCCGCCACTGCCGGTGCATTCATGGCCTTCAGTTCCGTCAGTGTCGTCACCAATTCCCTGCTGTTGCGTCGCACTCATTAGACTTTTGGCAAAATTACAAAAAGCCCCCAGGAATCAAATATTATATTCCTCTCCTCCGGTTCCCTCCCCTTGGCAAGGGGAGGGTTAGGGTGGGGTTCCTCTCCTCCGGTTCCCTCCCCTTGGCAAGGGGAGGGTTAGGGTGGGGTTCTTCTGACGTGGCGATCGCCACGTCACGCACTCTTGGAGGCGATCTTGTCTGTATGGAGGAGGCTGGGGAAACCGCTTTCTTCGTGACCTGCTTACGCAGGTCACGGGGACCCCACCCTAACCCTCCCCAAGACACAGGGGAGGGGACCGGAAGTGTACTTAAATGTGAGGCAAGTCCCTCCAACCCCCCTTAAGAATGCCAATCGGCTTTTTAGAATTCTGCATGACTTCTACTCTCAATCGCTTCCCATTGCCCCTAATTGGGAACCGACACCCCGATTAACTCGCGGCAGTTTCTAAAAGCTCCCAATAGCGATTTTCTGCGATCGCCTCCGATAGCAAATTAAACATTTGCCGACAACGGTTATCTAAATGCAGGGGCAATTCTTCATTTTTCATCACCACATTCATGCGAACTTCATCTTCCACCCCAGCCGTTCTATTGATTAACACTTCCACGGTTACTAACTTCGTAAATGGCACTTCTCCCGGTTGTTCCCGCGCCATAATATAGTCGGCAGTTTCGTAAATAATATTCAAATTCGCAGCCTCTAAAATTTCTCCAAGCAAGGGCCGGAAATTTTCCTGGGGAACTGCAACGATAAATAAGCCAGTGTAGCGAGCCATTATGTAATTAGGGGCGTTTAATGGTTTAATTCTCCTCATCATACTCAATTAAGACTCTGAATTCAGGATGATAAAGAGATGGACATTTTTAGGGGCTGTTTGCTCCCTTGCTCAACCAGACTAACCGCTTCTCTCTCTAGGGAGATTCGCGAATCTCCCCTCTGTTTAGGGTTCAATTTGCTTTCTTGGCATCAGTCCGGTCAATTCACCGCAGACAACAATCTCCGGTGCTAATTTTCAGACTAACCCAGAGTTATCACCCACAGGCTAAACCGGAGCAAGTCTAAAACATTAGTTATTGGCGATGTTAAGTGCTTTTTCCGATTTGGTCAACTGTACAGGGTCACGAGTCATAATCTTCACAACCGTAACCGTTTATCCTTCATCTTGGCATCCCGCATCCTTGATGCTGATGAAGCGGGATTTTCCTGATAGGATAGGTTTTAAAAAATTGGGGCTGACCGCAACGCCGTCTTACCTCAGCTTCTGACCTGGAAAAACCAGGTGGGCACCGCGGCTCATAGCTTACGTTTCCGGATACAATGTCCGGTTTACGGCCACTAGAACTCTACGATTCCCTTATAAATTAAGGCATAGATCATAAAACACTATTGGCAGTCACCAACGTTGCAGTTCAGCTATCTCATTGTAATCTATTTCACCGAAATGACAAGGGGGGCGAGGGAATTATTTGGGGGAGATGGGGGAGATGGGGGAGATGGGGGAGATGGGGGAGATGGGGGAGATGGGGGAGATGGGGGAGATGGGGGAGATGCCTCCGTTCTGAATTTAAAGGGTCCCTGGATACCAGATGGATTCTATCTGGTGGGCGAGGTCCTGACAGTGCTGCTGTAAGGCATTTCCGGATACTCCTTGAACGATCGCCGTTACATGACCCATTTTGCGCCCGGGACGGGATTGAGTCTTGCCATACCAATAGAGATGCGCCCCGGGAACTGCCCGGAGTTGCTGCTGTTTGGCGCTATAGTCTTCCTCAGACTCCTCATATCCCAGCAAATTCACCATCACGGCCCCTGCACAGTTGAGGGAGGGGTCGGGCAAGGGTAAATCACAAACTGCCCTGAGATGCATTTCAAACTGCGAGGTGTTGCAGGCATTGATAGTTAAGTGTCCGCTGTTGTGGGTCCGGGGGGCAATTTCATTGACTAGGACTTGACCCTGGGGGGTTAAAAATAGTTCAATGCCGAAAATGCCGACGACATCTAGGGCGGATAATAGACGATGCGCGATCGCCTCCACTTGAGCATTCACCTCCGGAGTCACATCCCCAGGGGCGATCGCCCGACGGCAAACTTGCGCTTCCTGCTGGGTTTCCACCACCGGATAAATCACCACCTCACCGGCCTGATTTCGCGCCGCCATCACCGCCAATTCTCGCTCAAAGGGGATAAATTCTTCCAGGAGTACCCCCGGGCGACCCCAGCGTTCCCAGGTGGCGAGGAGAGTTTGGCGATCGCCACAAATAGCCGTTCCCTGACCATCATAGCCATGACGCCGCGCCTTGATCACCACCTTTTCCGATGGCAGGTCCGGGGTAGGCGGCAGTTCTGTCCCATCAAAAGCCATAAATTGGGGCACCGGCAACCCCAGCGATCGCAAATAACACCGCTGTTCATACTTATCCAAAATTGGCGCTAAAACTGACAATTTCGGGCGGAAGCAGACCCCTTGTCGTTCCAACTCCCCTAACGCAGTTAAATCCACAAACTCATTTTCAAACGTAATCACATCGCAGCGTTCAGCCAGTTGCGCCGTAGCCTGGGCATCATCAATCGGTGCTAAAATCACCTCAGAAGCTCGGGCCGCTGCGGGATCGCTAGTTTTGGGGGTCTGAACCACGAGTTCGATCCCAAGTGCCTCCGCCGCATCCGCCATCATCCAGGCCAATTGACCCCCGCCTATTACTCCAACTCGGTTTATTTTTTCAGTGCGATCGATCTGGCTCATTGTCAAGTGCAGTTGTTCTGTTTCTGTTTATTTCTAGTCTTTCAGAAAAATTAGACATCTTGCAAAAAAATGGATTGATCCCCCCAACCCGCCTTAAGAAGGGGGGCTTCAGAGAATTAATTTTGCAATATGTCTATTCCTCTGGCCTCCCCCAGTCATAAAACATTTATTCCTCTGGCCTCCCCCTTCTTAATCTGGCCTCCCCCAGTAATAAAACATTTATTCCTCTGGCCTCCCCCTTCTTAAGGGGGACGGGAGGGGGATCCCACGGGGAAAAAGGCGGATAAAACTGGTATTTTGCAAGAAGTCTATTGAATTCTCAACCCTTCCCCGGATTAATTTTATCGCCAAATGCTCAAACCTTGGTTTTTGTGGATATTTGCCAGCCTTTTGACCCTCGGACTCATCCTCTGGGTGACCCCGGCCCGGTCTGAAAACAAGGTGGATGCGAACTGTACCTACAATGACATTTCTTTGTATGGCAAAGTGCAAATTGTCGAGAGTTTTCCCGACTTAAAGATTCAAATCGTTGCCTCATTTCCCGACCTCCGGGTAAAAATGGTTAATTCCTTTTCCGATGATTGTGGCAAGTGGCAGGTAGTCGAGTCATTCCCAGATTTTAAAATTAAGGTCGTTGACTCGTTTCCCGACCTCAAAATTAAATGGGTTGACTCATCTCCAGGCATTCCTTAACCGCTGCTGCATCAGCGGGTTTCTGTTGCAAAATAGTCGGACTTAAGCCTAAATCTCTTAAGCCCCCCTTAAGAAGGGGGGTTGGGGGGATCAATCCGGTTTTTTACAATAGTTCTGCATTTAGGGTAGGTTTTCAAAATAGGTGGAAATCCTGTTAGAAAAATTTGCGACCCTTTTAATTGAAATAACTTTCTAAAGGCTGCATCTTTACTAATTTTCAACCCCTAATTTTCACTCCCAAACCCGCTGAAGGGACTACCGCTAAAACTAAGTAAATCCCCGTCCAGTGCGATCCCCTTCGGGAAAAAATAAACCCGCTATCAGACAAAATCGCCCCCGGCAATGGCAAAATAAGAGCACGCGCAAGCGTAAGGGGGCGCTTCAGCCATTGGTGCTGGTGCAATCCCGGTCATCAACGAAGGAGATTGCAGTCATGCTCAAACGAATTGCCACCATTATGGTGGTCGTACTTAGTCTAGTCCTCAACAGTTGTAGTGTTTCAGCCGCAAGTGGACTCCAAAGCCATATCGATAGTACCGATGGATACGAGTTCCTATATCCGAATGGATGGGTGCCGGTGAAGGTGAATAATGGTCCGGATGTGGTCTATCACGATTTGATAGAAACCCGGGAAAATGTGAGCGTGGTGATTTCTCCAGTACAGGATGGGAAAACCTTAACCGAATTGGGGACACCGAGTGAGGTGGGGTATAAACTCTCCAAAAATGCGATCGCACCCCCAGGATCCGGGCGCGAAGCAGAATTAATTAATGCCGAACAGCGAGAAAAGGGAACAAAGACTTACTATCTGTTAGAATATGCGGTAAAACTTCCCACCCAAGAGCGACATAATTTTGCCAGTGTTGCGATTAGTCGCGGGAAACTTTTTACGTTAAATGTCTCCACCTCGGAAGCGCGCGCCGAAAAAATGAAACAGCAGTTTCAAACCGTGGTTGATAGTTTCTCGGTTTACTAAATCCGTGAACATCATCACGCTGAAGATGGACCTCCCTCCCCCCAATTCTTTTCCCTAGAAATGGTGATTCCCCTTACTATTAACTGCACCTCCCTCCGGTCCCCTCCCCTTGGCAAGGGGAGGGTTAGGGTGGGGTTCTCTATGGTGATTCCCCTTACTATTAACTGCACCTCCGGTCCCCTCCCCTTGGCAAGGGGAGGGTTAGGGTGGGGTCCTCTATGGTGATTCCCCTTACTATTAACTGCACCTCCGGTCCCCTCCCCTTAGCAAGGGGAGGGTTAGGGTGGGGTTCCCTCTTTGCGATCGCCAAGTCACGCACTCAAAAGAGGCGATCGCACCTCATGAGGAACCTCCACCCACTGATTCCTGGTGAGGTGCGATCGGCCAAGAGGGACCCCACCCTAACCCTCCCCTTGCCAAGGGGAGGGGACCGGAAGTAAAAACCTACTCTTGTAAGGGAGGGGGGAAGGGAGGTTAGGTCTTCTACTAATAAGCAAAAATAATAAGATTATGGGCATTCCTGCATTTGTATTAGCTTCAATTTCTCCCGCGCGTTTGCACCTGTTGCAAAGTGCGGGAATCGAACCGATTGTCTGTCGGAGTGACTTTGATGAATCAACGGTGACATCAACGGATCCGGTAACTCTGGTGAATACCCTGGCGCAATGTAAGGCAGAGGCAGTGGTAGCTAAGTTTAGGAATCCAGGCGATCGCACTGTGACCCCAGAAAAACCCGACAACCCCTCCCGGGTAGTCGTCTTGGGGTGCGATTCAGTCTTGCAAGTGGATGGGGAAATCTATGGCAAACCGGAAACCCCAGCAGAGGCAGTCCAACGATGGCAGAAAATGCGGGGGGGTGTGGGTGAACTTTATACGGGTCATGCCTTGTTTGATTTAAACAGCGATCGCCATGTAGTGCGCTGCCAAATGACCCGGGTGTACTTTGCCAACATCAGCGATCGGCAAATCGAAAACTATGTAGCAACAGAAGAACCCCTGCGATGTGCCGGTTGCTTTGCGATCGATGGCCGAGGCGGACTCTTCGTGGAAAAATTGGAAGGATGCCATACCAATGTCATTGGCTTAAGTTTACCTTTATTGCGGAGTCTTCTGGAAGAACTCGGCTATGATGTCACCGACTTCTGGCCGGATTCGATTCATCGGTCTTTGTAATCCAGCAACCGCAGCAACCGCAGGGGGTTAAAACCCCCTGCTAATAGCTAAAGTCGGTTAAAAACCGACTAAAAACACCACGGGTTAAGACTTTCAGTCGGTTTCAACCGACTTTAGCTGTTAGGCGGGGGATTGATCCCCCGCCGGTTGTGGCTGCTGGATTGAAAGAGCCGATCGTCTTCTTCTCCATTCCCTTAGACTGCTCATCCTATAGCATCCTCCTTCTCATAGAGGTATCGCTGGAAACCAATGAACACTTGGCGGATATCACGGATACTGTCCAGTTCTTTAACACCATCGCGAATGGTGCCATACTTGAGTTCTATTAGGTGAGACAATTTATCGGGATGGAGTTCGTTGACCCCCTCATTCATGTAATGGTCTAGGACAAAATCTAAAAACTCCTGTTGCTTGTTGTTGTACTGAGAGAAAATCCGGCGTTGGCGTTTCATAACCCGTTCCCGGCGAGTGATGGGAGTTGAGGCGTAGGCGATATAGGCCAGCACGTCATAGATATCGCTTTTTTCAGCATCAATAATCCGGCTGATTTCGGTTAGTTCCTGGGGACCGTAACCCTTCTCTCCCAGCCCTTCTAACAGTTTATGGCGGGTATCGGGTAGGCTCCACAGTTCCCGCAGTTCGCTCTCGTTTTTGAACAGTTCTGGTATGTCTCCAAACAGACGCTCGATAAACTGGGCGGCGGATAGCGGTTTGCCGTCGGGACTCCAGAAACTGGTTGCGATTGTGTGCTGTATCTCGCGCTCTTTGCCGTCAGCGAGTTTGATTTTCAGTTTTTGCCGTTGCGCCGGTTCCTGCGGTTCTGTGGGTTCGGATTGTAGCCGATCGCTGTCGGACCGGGGGCGTTTTTCTCTGGGTGTTATCGGTGTTGGGGTTTCCGGTTCACCGTCCCATTCCGGGTCACTACAACGCTGATAGGCTCTGACAAAATCATAGACGGTGAAATAGTCTTTCCCATCATAGAGTCGAGTGCCGCGTCCGATAATCTGCTTGAACTCAATCACCGAATTGATGGGACGCAGTAGCACGATATTCCGGACGTTTTTGGCATCCACGCCGGTGGATAGTTTGTAAGAAGTTGTGAGAATGGTGGGAATCCGTTTTTCGTTGTCTTTAAACTCTAGGAGGTACTGGTTTCCAATCTCGCCATCGTTCGCGGTAACCCGGACGCAGTAATTCGGAGCCGCACTAATTTTCATCTGGTTGATTAAGTCTCGGATTGCCAGGGCGTGGTCTTGGGTGGCACAGAAAACTAGGGTTTTTTCGTTCTGGTCGAGACTTTCCATTAGCAGTCTGACGCGATATCTTTCCCGTTCCTCAATCTCAATGATGCGGTTAAAATCGGGTTCTTTGTAGAGCCTGCCTTCCTCTGCTTCCCCTTCAATCAGAGTATCTTCGGGACTGTAGATATATTCATCCAGAGTCGTCTCAATCTGCTTGACTTTAAAGGGGGTCAAAAATCCATCGTTGATTCCTTCTTTGAGCGAATAGGTGTAGACGGGTTCGCCAAAGTAAGCGTAGGTGTCGGTGTTGTGGGTCCGTTTGGGGGTGGCGGTGAGTCCTAACTGAACTGCTGGGGCGAAGTAGTCCAGGATGCCGCGCCAGGTGCTTTCGTTGTTCGCGCCCCCTCGGTGGCACTCGTCAATGATGATGAAGTCAAAAAAGTCCGGTGGGTAGTCGCCAAAGTTGGGGGTGGGGTTTCCTTCGGCATCTTTCCCGCTCATGAAGGTTTGGAAGATGGTAAAAAAGACGCTGCCATTTTTGGGGACTCTGCCTCGCTTGCGGATTTCATCGGGGTCGATACGAACCAGGGCACCATCTTCGGAAAAGGCTGAAAATGAGTTAAATGCTTGGTTTGCCAGAATGTTGCGATCGGCCAGGAACAGGATGCGGGGACGGCGGTCGGTTCGACTACGCTCACCGCAAGTGGTTTTATGGCTGAGGTTCCATCGGCTTTGGAACAGTTTCCAGGCAAGTTGGAAGGCGATGAAGGTTTTGCCGGTTCCTGTCGCCATCGTCAGCAGAATCCGGTCCCGTCCCGCTGCGATCGCCTCTAAAACCTGGGTGATGGCGTTGTGCTGATAATACCGCGCCTCCCATGAGCCCCTTCTCTCCTCGAATGGGATAACGGCGAAGCGATCGCGCCACTCGTTGGCTTTGGAGAACGTCGCCTCCCACAGTTCGTCAGGAGTGGGATACTTGCTGATATAACCTTCCGCGCCGGTGAGCATATCAATCTGGTAGATGCCTATGCCGTTGGTGGAATAGGCGAACCGGATTTGTAGCTTTTCGGCATATTTCTTAGCCTGTCCCACTCCTTCCGTATCTCTCAACTCCCGCTTTTTGGCTTCAATCACGGCGAGTTTCTGATTGCGATAGACCAGGACATAATCAGCATATTCCGATTTGGCCCGTTTCCCATCACCGACCAGGCGACCGTTAGTGATGCGTTGCTCACGACTAATCCGGCTATCGGGAACCACTCCCCAGCCTGCGGCTTTGAGGGCGGGATCAATCAGTTCGGCACGGGTCTCAGCTTCGTTCATAATTGTGATTAGGGGGAAGGAATAACCTGAATCAAACCAGTGTGAAAAGCAGTGTCGTAAGTCAGAATCGGTAAATTTTCCAATTCTGCCTGAGCCATGAGCATTCGGTCAAATGGATCTCGATGGGAAATGGGTAGACTTCCGGCCCTCAATGCGTGAGCGGCAGTGATGGTGAGTTCGATGAACTTCGCTTGTTGTAAAATGCCGTGATAATTATCAACCAAGGGTTTTGCTTCCGGGAGTTTGCCGATGCGGTATTTCGTGGCAATTTCCCAAGCAGAGGCGCTGCTAACGAGAATGTGATAGTTGGGGTTACGAATGATATCTCGGCACTCTTCGTTAAGTTTGGGGTCATTAAAAAGCCACCAAAGTAGGATATGAGTATCAAGAAGATAGCTTATTCCCATCTCTGCAATTCTTCTTCTGGTAAAGGTTCAAAAAAAGCGTCTGAGAGTTTTCCGGTGAGTAAACCCGGGGTGCGCGGTTCGACTTCGCTCACCGACCGCAGTTCGGTATTTTCTTGATTTAAACCTAAACGGAAGTAGTGAATCAGGTCATAAATTTCGGCCAGCTTCTCTTCTGGGATATCTTGTAGTTCTTGGATAATTTTTTGGATTAACATAAATTCTCCCGGTTTCAATGGTTATATTAACTAAGGATATAATGATTTTTTATGCAGCAATCTCCTTAGAAGTGTCTGTTACTTCTTTAGCCGTGTCGCTGGTGAGTTCTCCGGTGAATGCTTTTTCTAAAATAGACTGTTTCAGTTCTTTGAGGGCTTCGAGTTTGCGTTGGTAGATGGATTCGAGGCGTTGGGTTTCAATCGCCATGTCATCTAACTTTTTGGCAAGCATCACCTGTTTAGAGAGACTAGGAAGCGATATTCTGTATCGAAAAAGATGATCTCGATTGACCTTGGGCATACCTGCCCGATCTGACCCTGAAATTGCATATTGTGTAAAATCTTGGCTGATGAGAAGGTAAAATAAATAGTTCCGACTTAATTCCTCCTCCTTTGGCAACAATGGATAAACATCTGCGCTGCAAATTCCCTCCAATTCGGGCCTACAGACTTTCATCAAGTAAGGGCGAATTTTACTGTAAAGAACCATGCTTTCATTAAAGGTATATTTTCCTGATTTCAATCCTTCTTCTCGGGCTGTTTTAACTTCTTTTAGCTCTCCTGTCAAAGAAATTATATTGCCTGCCCCAATATGCGGCAAATCAAGGAACTCTGGAGTGCGCGGATCAACAAGATTAGAAGTAATACTACAAACCTCTTGCAATGTCTTCTCAACCCACCCCTCACCTTTCTGGGTGAAGACGCCATTTAGATAACTTTCAAACAGTTCGCGGGCGTTGGCGAGGTTCTTCTCGGTGTTGGCGATCGCCGCATCAATCCCCTCAAACGCCTCATCCAAAATCGCCACAATCTGCTTTTGTTCGGGGAGGGGGGGGATAACTAGAATGATATCCTTTATAGTCTGGTAAGAAATAACTGGTTGCGCTGCTTGATTGGCTGTTTTTCGGAGATTTCTTGTCTTGAGTAGATATTCTAAAAATTTTAGGTCAAATTCTTCTGTAAATTCAGAAATATAGAAGGCGTTGTCAGTTATCCAAATATTGTCCTTAACCCGATTAATATTTCCACACTTTGCACCAACTCTGCCGATAATTATATTTTCCCCAGTAAGATTGTACTTATCATGCTTTCCAACTACTCCATTGCCCCCATAAACATCTATATTTCCTATGCTTAACATTTTATTTTTGGGTAAAAAATCACCACTCTTTACTTTAAAACACTTCTCTATTGTTTTTTGTTTCCAACCCTTCATCTCAACATCCCCCCAATTCCAGCTAAAATTTCTGCACTCTCAGCATCCAACGCCGTAATCTCATCCAAAATCTCCTGCTATTCCTTCAGTACCTTCCCCTGAGCGAAGTCTAAGGCCATTTTTATAATGGGATTCATTCCGGCATTCTGCCAAAATATGAACCTGATTCCAATCACTATTCATTAAAGCAATTTTTTTTGCTCGACTCCAGCCCTGAACTTGCTTTTCCCGATAAAAAGCATCCGCAACATTATCAAAATATTCGGCATAGACCAAGTTTACCGGCAATCGCTTTTTAGTATGATTAGCACCCAGACCATTTTGATGCTGCCATAAACGCCTCTCTAAATCCTTAGTGCTTCCCGTATAGAAAGAACCATCAGCACACTCCAAAATATACATATAAGGCATAAGAGCACCTCCAATCAAAAAACGGGTTTCGGACTTCCGGCTTGGGACTTCCGGCTTCGGCCTCCGGACTTCGACTTCGCTCAGTCCTCATCTATCTCGTCTATCTCGTCTATCTCGTCTATATTTTGCTCAATCTTCATAATATATTAGCTGGTTGAGCGAACTTATTAGCTGGTTGAGCGAAGTCGAAACCAGCAGTCGAAACCAGCAGTCGAAACCAGCAGTCGAAACCAGCAGTCGAAACCAACAGTCGAAACCAAACCATCACAACATCCCCCCAATCCCTGCTAAAATCTCTGCACTTTCCTCATCCAAGGCCGCAATCTCATATAAAATTTCCTGCGGGTCTCTCAACGCTGTTTCCTCCCCCTTATTCGGATTCTTCACCGACAAATCGCAGGTTTCCCAGTCAATATCCGCCACATCCACAGACCAAGACTTTTCAGACTCGGCAAACGTAGCTTGTAACTCCACAAATTCCCGTAAATCGTCATCATTAAGCGGATTGGTCTTACCCATGTTCCGCCCCGGTTCTAGCTGGTAGTACCAAACTTTCCGAGTCGCCATTCCCTCATTTGGAGATTTCCCCTGGGAAAATAAAGGCATTCCCGTTCCCTGAGCGAAGTCGAAGGGAACGCCCCCTTTATCAAAAAACAGCACCACCGTTTTGACTCCAGCCCCGATAAATGTGCCACCGGGACAATCTAAAATAGTGTGCAAATTGCAACTACTCAAAAGCTCTTGACGTAAGGCACGAGAGGCATTATCCGAATTCGAGAGGAACGTATTTTTAATAATGATCGCAGCCCGTCCGCCAACCTTGAGAATTTTGATAAAGTGCTGCAAGAATAGGAACGCGGTTTCTCCGGTTTTAATCGGAAAGTTTTGCTGTACTTCCTTCCGTTCCTTGCCTCCAAATGGCGGGTTAGCAAAGATGACATCAAAGCGCTCTTCGTCTTGAATGTCGCTGATATTTTTTTCAGCAAGCGTATTGGTGTGAGTGATGTTTGGAGCATCCACCCCATGCAAAATAAGATTCATGATGGCAATGACATAGGCGAGGCTTTTTTTCTCCTTGCCAAATAGTGTCCCGGTTTGGAGTAGCTCAAGTTGTTGAGTAGTGAGCTTGCCTTGTCGCAAATAGTCGTAACTTTCGCACAAGAACCCAGCAGAACCGCAAGCGCCGTCATAGATTCGCTCTCCAATCTTGGGTTTGACCACCTTAATCATGGCCCGAATCAGGGGACGCGGCGTGTAATATTCCCCGCCATTACGTCCGGCATTCCCCATATTCTTGATTTTGGTTTCGTAGAGATGGGATAGCTCGTGCTTCTCCTGCTGAGTCTGAAACCGTAACTCATCTATCCGTTCCAGGGCCTCCCGCAGACTGTAACCGCTTTGGAATTTGTTCTTAATTTCCCCAAAAATCTCACCAATTTTATATTCGATAGTGTCGGAACTGGCGGCGCGTTGTTTGAACCCTTGCAGGTGGGGAAACAGAACATTATTAACATATTTAATCAAATCATCGCCAGTTAAAAAATTGTTGCGGTCTATTTCTCCACTGGGCAACTTCGGCACAGCCCAATAAGACCAGCGATAGGATTTGTCCAAAATGAACTCATAAGACTTACCTTTTAGCTCGGCTTCCATCGCCCGTTCCTGTTCCAAGTCATCCAGATACTTCAGAAACAGCAGCCAAGAAGTTTGCTCGGTGTAATCGAGTTCAGTGCCACAACCGGCCTCCTTCCAGAGGACATCATCAATATTTTTAAAAGTCTGCTCAAACATTCAATCTGTACGATTACTTATAGTGGTTGGGTTAGATATCAGCCGGTTCAGGTCGTCACGCACCTACTCTTCAAAATAAGCCTCCAACAAATCAGCCCCCCGCTCCCCCATCTGCCGCAACTGCAACTCAATCAGCTTAATCGCCATCGGTGAGGGGGTGGCCCGTCCTTTCTCCCAGCGGTTGATAGTCTGAAAGGACACACCGAGGTAAGCGGCGAACTTCTCCTGAGAGAGGTTCATGCGCTTTCGTAAGGTCCGGATGAGTTCAGGAATCTGCAAGGTCGATTGAGTCATCGTTTCACTATAACCTGAACAAGGGATATAACATCCTTGATATTTTCTTAAATTTCTGTGCCTCCCGGTTGTCCAGGGTTTCAGCCCTTTCAGTCCGGTGCCACCCAGACAAGCACCCTAGCTCAGATTATCCAGGATTGCTGTAGGGGGGCGCAATAGGAACTCCAGCTTTTATGATGGGCGTGATTTCTTCGATGCGATCGCCGCGAAGAGTCGCGATAGTGCTTCTTACCGTGATATTCCCACGTTGATTGATACGGATACCGACGCTAAAGTTAATGCCGACGGTAAGCTAGTTTTACAGATTCCCTTAGAATTTGCAAATCAGGAGTTAGAAATTGTGATTCATGAGGTAGCTGAAGAAACAACGCCAACCCCAGAAGAGTTAGGGTATCCGGCTGATTTTTTTGAACAAACGGCGGGCAAATGGCAAGGGCCACCTCTGGGTAGAGAAGAGTTGGTGGAATGCGATCGCAGAATTTGGGATGGTGAATGATGATCTACGGGTTAGACACCAAAACCGGGTTTCTAGTCTCGTGAGCTAAAGAAACCGGGTTTCTTTCATGAGCTTTGGGTGAAGGATCACAAGTTATGGCAGAAACCCGGCTTCTCTAGTCTCGTGAGCTAGAGAAACCGGGTTTCTTGGACCCATTTAGGTTAGGTTCCAAGCGTTATCAGGGGAGAGGAATAACTATGGGGACCGTTCTAATTGAGGTAAAAGTTATGATACTTACAAAACTCCTTGATTCAGAAAGTTTTGAATTTGATTGTCAACTTCTAGGATATTTTTCTCGGTTTTCTCTGGATTGAGATTACTTCGACGGGGGTCGTTTTTGGGATTCATTTGTCCAAATTTTTCGAGGCAATATTGGGACACATCTGGAGAACCGAGGCGGAGTAACATCCACTTTCCTAAGAGTCGTTGGACTTTTTTATCTAATAAAATTGGCGGGTGCAAGCGGATGGCTTTTTGTAAATTTTCCCAGCCGGTTTCCAGTTTTTCAGCATCTGGGGTATGGGTGACGCAGATGCGGGCTAAATATTGATAGGTATTGGCTAAACTGTGTTTTTTCAGTCCTTGCAGTTCGGCGGGTGCGTTGGCAAAGGCGCGATCGATGACTAGGAGGCTATATTTTTCCATGACATCAATTTTAGATGCCATTGATGTCGCCGATTGTCGATAGAGGATTTGATACTGGGGGACGACTACAAACGGCCATTTCGCTGCAACCCGTAACCAATATTCCCAATCTTCGATGGATTTCAGGGTGCGATCAAACAGTCCCACGGATTCAATGGCCGATGCACGCAGCATCACATTTGACCCTGAACTAATGAAATTACCGACTAACAATTGAGGATAAACATTTCCTTCAAGATAGCAGGGAAAATCTTTACTAAAGGATTTACCTTCGCTATCCATAAAGCAGGTCCAACTATAAGCGAGTCCTGCTTCCGGATTTTGTTGTAATGCAGCAACCTGGCGCTCTAATTTATCTGGCGTCCACAAATCATCTGCATCGATAAACGTAATAAACTCTCCGGTTGCGCGAGCAATTCCCCGATTTCGCGCTTCGGGGAGGCCGCCATTTTCATAAGAAAAGACTTGAAGTCTCGGGTCACGGACTCCTTCGATAACCTGTAACGTATTATCGGTAGAGCCATCATTAATAATAATCAGTTCAAAATCAGAAAAAGTTTGTTTTAAAATCGAATCGAGGGTATCGCGAATCGTTTTTGAAACATTGTAAGCGGGAACAACAACAGAAACTAATGGCATAATACTTCACCCCTAATTAACAATGAAAGTCTTTTCAATTCATCCGTCTTGGAAACAAGTGGGCAGGATTGATGAGTTTATGATACATCCTGAACCGATACAGATTTCTCATGTTTTTTACGTGTTTTACAATGGAACTCGATTAAGCACATAACGGGATTTTCAGTAATTTATTTTCCCAACAAGAATCGCCCAAGCTTACCGGATTCGTTTCGTTAAGTTTCAAACTAAAAACTCCTGATTAGATTAACTCGGACAAGAAACCCGGTTTCTTAACTTTATCTACTGCTAATTACCAACATTTTTGTGAAGAAACCGGGTTTCTAACCTTTACTGACCCCCCGGACTAGGGGAGTCGAGGAGATGCAATGCAGCCATTGCCTAAAAGGTTTAAAGGCCAGTTGTTTAGCGAACCACTGCCGGTTGATTGATTAGCGGTTTCCCTTCGCAAGAGTTGGGAATCGGGGCCTCTAATAATGCTAATAAAGTGGGGGCTAAATCTAAAGAATGGCCGAAAGGCAAGGTAGAACCGGGTTCAATATTGGGTCCTGCCAGGGCTAAAAATCCATCGGACCGATGAGAGCCTGTGCGATTAAATGGAACGGGTCCAATCCGGCCAATAGTCGAGCTTTCTACGGTATCACTGGCGCATTTATCCTGCCAGATAATCACCAAATCGGCATCGGGTAGTTTTGGGTCGGAGTCGGTGGCGGTTTGGCGAGTCCGCACTACATCTTGTACCATTGTTTCCCCGGTTCTGGAATCTTTGAGTTGATACAATTGTGCGGTAATTTCATCACAAACGGTATCGTATTCCGAGGGGTCCACGATTCCATTGGGTTCCCGTCCTTTCAAGTTAATCCGGATATATCCTTCGGAGAAACTTGGGAGAGCAAAGGCTTTCATGCGGGGCCATGCGGGTTGATACCAACAGGGGGTTTGGAAGAATAAGCGATCGCCTTTTTGCTGCATTTCAAAGGGAGAAATCAAATCCTGCTCCGGTTGGGAACCAAACAGGGGTTCAATCCGGCTAAAGATTTTTGTGGGAAGGGTTCGCCGCAAAAATCCTCGGAATGGATTGCGATCGCCTTTGAGACTCCAGAGGGTTCCCATAAAGCCCCGTTTTGCCCGTTCTCCGACTAGCGGTCCCCCAGGATTTTGCCCCATTTTCCCCTCAGCTAATCCCACTTTTCCGGGGAAATTCCACCGATAGAGAAACTCAGGCAAAAATACCATACTGGGTAGATCCATGTTGTTAAAGTCCATGCCATGTGCCGCAAAGACGACGATATTGGCATTCTCCGGCGCAGCGGTTAAAATCTCACCAATGGCTGTATCAATGGCTTCAAAAATCTCTAACAACGGGTCTCCCGGATAGCGTTTCCCCATCACGGGATACAGGGGATGATCCGGCTGACTTAAGTGCCAAAAGAAATGTCCGGCAGAGTGGGTTTCTCCAAAAATGGTTAACAAGAAATCCCAGTTATCCCGTTGAAGTAAATCTTTACAAATCTGACCCCGCCGCTCAATTCCGGTTTCTAATTTCTTTTGGAGTTCCTGGAGGGCAGGAATATCTAAGATACTGGCAAAATCTTTATGTAATGCCGGATGTTCCCCATGTTTGGCGATGATATCGGATAGAAATGCTTCGGGTTTGGAATGGGTGGGGGTTTGGGGGGAATGTGCGCCCCAGGCTAATCCTTGGACTCCATTAACGCGATCGCTTAGGGGAGCTTGGGGCATATCAAAGACTGCTACTTTATAATCATCCCCAAGGGCATAGAAGGGTTCATATTCGGCAAAATCGTAGGCTTCTATGGGGTCTACATGATAGCTCCCTTCCCTGAGTTTCACGGGTGCCCAATAGCCGGTTTTTTCCGGAGAAGCTCCCGTTAAAAAGGTGGTCCAAGGGGTTTCGGCTCGATAATAATCAAAGGTTTTGAGTCGTCCGTAGGCTCCGCGATCGCGCAATTTTTGTAAGTTTTTTAAATGCCCTTGCGCCATCCATTTTTCCAGCAGATTCGGGTCTCCGGCATCCAATCCAATGGCGATAACAGGATTTCTCATGACTTTCCCTTGATAGATACTACATAAATTAACAGTGGATTTGGCGATTGCATCGATCGCCCAGTTTAAAAGGAGTTTATCAATCTCCTGAAATTACATCCCAGGATTTTTTAAAGGTTCTGGGCTTCCCTGAAATAGGTAATTATTCAGGTTTTCCTAGAGTTCAATACCCAATCTTCTGAATCTTTATAAGGACTCCACTTCACCTTGAGTATATTAACTGTATTTCCGGACTCGGTGATACTCCATTCAGTGGCGCTCGCCAAACGTTCCTGAGTCGAAAAGCCGTGTGATGAGTCTCCGGTGAGGTTCCCTAAAAACGGCTCAAAATTTGACCGAAACTATATCGGCGATCGCTCCTGTTTGAATTCAATCAGTTGGAAGGATAACTGATTTAACCCAAGTTTATCATCGGCGAGAGTTAATTCCTGATCTTTTATGTGAAGTTCTCTTAAAGATTTTCATCCTTCCTTAATTCCTTCCCCGGTAGCCTAATGAGAGTTCTAAACTCTGGTCATTTATTCCCACAGAGTAAAACAGGCCACCACCCTGAGTCATATATCTTTAGGAGTACCTTAATCCTAAAAAATAATTTTCTCTAACTTAAGGTATATCTAGTATTTGTTATTAATTTTGCCTTCTATCAAAAGACATAAAATTTAATTTGACAATCTCTATCTATAGGCTTAGACCAGGTTAAAAGACCAGGATATTTCTCCCCAATCCCCCCAATCCCCCTAATCCCCCCAATCCCCCCATCCCCCCCAACTGACAAGAGTAGGTTTTTTACGTTTAGGGTGATTCTCCGGTCCCCTCCCCTTGGCAAGGGGAGGGTTAGGGTGGGG
>JAMXFF010000058.1:0-29412 GCA_025370845.1 Laspinema palackyanum D2a
TACTATGATATCAGATGCTATGTCTGTCATGGTTTTAGAATATTCCAAACTATCCTATTTTACCTGCGGAATGTGGGATAAAACCCTCACCACCGAGAGAATCTTCTCCCCTGTCCCGGACAGCAGCAGCAGCAGCAGCAGCAGCAGCAGCAGCAGCAGCAGCAGCAGCAGCAGCAGCAGCAGCAGCAATGGTATGTCATTGTCGCCACAGGCTCGGGTAAATCCTTATTTGGCCCAGAAATAGCGAATCTGACACGAACTGCAAAGTAGCAGATAAAACCCTTGTCAGGTAGGAGTTTCAGCCATTTTTGTCAATCAGACCGCACCCTGGCTCTAGGACAACACTCAGTTAACCACGGCAGAGTTATGCACCAGATTTTGTCTGAGAAGGATTGGTTAAAGTTGATGCACAAAGAAGATTTGCGGGCGCGGACACCGCTAACTTGGGGGCATATCAATCCCTATGGGACTTTTCGGTTGGATTTGGATGAGCGATTGCTGATTGACCCGGTGGCTTCTTGAGCGAAAAAGAAAATAAACGCTCAAACCCTTATCTGGCAAAGGTTTGAACTGCTACTTTGCGGCTGGTGTCAGCTTCGCTATTTCTGGGCCTGTTTGGCAATTCCACTCAAGCAAACAATACCCGGTCAAGTCTGTGGAATGACTGGCGTATTCAGTTGATTTTTTATCAATCATCCTGGGGGTGGAGACTGCGGAAGGGGTGGAAAGAAAAGCTAGAGTTGCTCGCCCAACATTACCTCGAAGGGGTCAACTCTTGCCCACTGCCAAACATCCCAGCGGTGACGGATGCCGTGTTAGGAGGACAGGGGAATCAACCCGGCCCTTATGATGCAGTGCTAGGGGGGAACCAATTACGCTAACATCAATCCCCTGGGTGATTTCCTCCATTCTCAGGGTTGACTCAGAGTAATTTCCTTGGAGATTATAGATTAGTTTGAGAGGGGTTTAGTCCCCTAAAATTCTTGGATAGGTGAGCATTCGCAAAAGATAGCCACTGCCGTGGAATAGAACCTCTCATGAAGTCCAGATTTATCTAAGTTCTTTAACCGGAAATGCTCACAAATGTAGCTTTATTATCCGGGAACATTAAAGCATTGAAAATAAAAAATATTCGGTTTTAAATGTGACTTTTGAAGAAGAATAAATAAAAAAAATCTCGGATCCAAGCGTTTAATAGTCCTCGAAATTTGGTGCTACTCAGACGGATGGCCCTTAGTGACCTTAATCAAGAAACCACCCGATCGCGTAGCTTGAGACAAAAAAGGAACCGAGCAGCCATGAGTGATGAGTACAGGATGCTTATCCTCAAATTCTTGTGTCAAGACTGATTGAGATGCTCTTACCCTGGGATGCGATTCCTGTAAATCATTCACCTTGGTTTGGTATTTGTCTATCCAGCAAAAATTCAATAGGTCCTAATTTCAATATCAACATACCTCGGAAATCAGGACTGAAGATCGCACAAACCCCCAGGACAAGAATAACTCCGCAGCAAGATGTTACAACCAGAGCAGGTAACTTCCTGTTTTCAGGAATTTGTTGATGATTGTGAAAGGGACTTACTGGCTTCTCAAAATCAGATTCAGCAGATTTGATAATTTTCATGGATTAAGGATTTCTAGAAGTAAAAACTTTGAATTACGCCATGCATGAAGAGTTACTGTCTCGCCCTGTCTATAAGCTGTGGTAGACAGAGGTCGAGAAACTCTGGGACAAAATTTTTAGGTATGGTGTAGTTCTCCAATTTTGGAAATTTTGGTTCATCTCGCCCAACAACACAACACGAACTAGATTCCAGTGCTCGAACAAATGGTTTCCAATCCTGTTCTTCGTTTGAGACAATTTCAGGAAGTTGATAAGTGCCTGATACTTGTTCCTCTGGAAGTTGCGTATTGTATTGCTTGTTGATGGCTTGAAACTCTTCTTTAGCGTGGTAATTTGGAAAGACCCAAACTATAGCCTTCTCTTCATGAGCCACTGCATTAGCCGCATATTTAGAAAGTTTGACCACATAGGTCAAACGTAAAATCTGCGGTGACTTTTTATCCCACTTTGACGGGATGGAGATTGAGAGTGCCCTACCTTGTTGCCGAGGAGCAATCATCAGCAGATAACCACTTTTTTTAAAGTGTTTGTACCCTACGTAGGTACTGGTAGTTCTCTCGATTACGAAGTCAGTCAATCTAGACTCTTTTATCTGCTCTCTTGCGTTGTCAACAACATCCGGCTTACTGGTGGAGTAATCTTTGTAGTCACCCACAATGACAATAGGCTTTTGCCCCTTGTAGCAAACTATTTTGAGATCAAGCTCCCAAGAAATCTGTCCATGCCCAGTAATCGAGATCGTGCTTTCTTCTTTTGAGTCAACTTCATTATGGTTCATCGTGGTTTTTTTGTACGGCTCCTCTATCATGGCTTACGTTCTCTTTATTGTCAACTCATTATGAATCATCGTGAAAAAATTTTCTGCTTCTGAGTTGGACCAAATCCCAAAACTGACCCCATAGCCTCTCTATCTTGGCTTTGGCACGACATAAGGCGTCATGGGCCACCGACTGGATCTGCGAACCCAGCCAGCGACCCGCCCGGAGGATGAACTGGATCAGGAGCTTGTCTCGCTGGAAGCCGCGGACCTCGCCCTCCTGGACTTCCTCCTCGCCGGTGAATTGGTCAATGTACGGCGCGAGGATGCGATCGCCAATCTCATATTTGGGCGGCGGGGGAGAAGATGGGACGGTTTGAGGGGAGGCGATCGCGTCTAATGGCGGTTCGGGTTCAGCTTCGTCCAGGAAGTTGATGTCATCACCCCCTTCTATATAGATAGTTATGGGGGGTTATGACATCCCCTGAGAACTTGTAACCGCAACACTTTTAGTCAATTCCTCCTCGTCCGCTAGAAAGGGAAATTTGGCGGAGTATTTGCGCTTAACGAAATTGCTATAACCCTTGCTCAGTAAAGGTTTTCAACAAATTGATAATTCAACCTGCTGAATGAGAGTTTGAAGCCCCTTGAAAGAGAAATCCAGCAAGTTTCTAGCTGATAATGTCAGGAAAAGCTGATTAATCAAGGGTGTTGTTGCTGCTTTAGCAGTTTATCGGGAATCCTAAACTATAAGGACTCCCTTCCTTCATGGAGGGAAACTTTCTAATTCACTCGCTTTCCCTATTCGCGATGATACAACCCTTAATTAATTTTCTTCAACTCTTTGCTGAACGATTACCACAATGGAAGGTTCAAGTTCCTCTGATTCTGGGCCTTGTGGCCTGGACTGTGTTGCTAAGTGTTGCTACATGGCAAGCCCAACACTCTTCCGATTCTCCAATGATTGTCTGGGTGGATAACCTTCCCGCTGATTCCTTTCCTGGAGATTCAACACCAGCTAATTTTCAACCTCCCCCCAAATCCTCTCCGCCCGTCCAATCACCCTCACCCCCGCCTTTCAACCCTAATAGGAACTCTATTACTCCTGACTTAGTTGGAATAGGGGTTGGTACAGCAACAGCAACCGTTGCTGCCATTGCAGGAGCACCTATATTGGTATTTGTTGGAATTGGAGCTGCTACTTGGTTATTGTTTAGGACAGCATTAAGTAAGTAGGCAAAAATGTTTCCCTATTCATTTTGCCTGAAAGCCTTTCACCGCAATGATTTTGTAATTGCTTAAGTTCACTTTAATTACGCCCAACTATTTAGAAGTATTCGCACCGTTGTAAGGATTCACTATCAACCTTTACCTCAAATAAAAGAATTTATCTATGTCATCCACAAAAAACGAAACTGAACAACCAAAAACTACGAGCCATCCTTCAAACACCTTCTTATCCTGGTTATCCCCAGGTAGAATGCTAATTGGAGGTATTTTGTTGATCGGTTTAACCGCAACAGTTCTCCTTGTACTCAGAGGCGGCGATATTTGCATTCTTAGTAATTGTCCAGATTATCCTGGGAGCGGGGATGGTGATTTGATTTCAGGCTTCTGGGCATTTGCCGGAGGATCAGTTGTACTTCTGGCACTCGTATATTTCGGAGTTCCACTGTTGCCTACAGTAGGGATAGCTGCTGGGGTTTGGCTACTAATGTATAGCACACTGCATTAAGGATATTAAGGACCACTGTTATGCCATTTATCGAACTCAAGCAGGTTTCTAAATCATTCACAGTTGGATTGCAGCATATTCCAATCTTGCAGGATATAAACTTCACCGTTGAACCCCATGAATTTGTGGTTCTATCAGGAGATAATGGGTCGGGGAAGAGTACACTTCTCAATTTGATTGTTGGGTTGCTCCAGCCTAGTTGTGGCTCTGTGACATTGATGGGGAGATCCCCAAAAGATTCTCTTGCAAAAACTGAAGTTGGAGTTGTTTTACAGGAAACCAGTGTTCCCAATAATTTGACAGTATGGGAATTAGTAAAGCTAATCAGAAGCTACTATCCTCATCCTTTATTAGCTGAGGAAGTTTTAGCGAAGGTCAACCTAACAGACAAACATAATACCCGTGTCTCCTTCCTTTCGGGTGGACAAAAGCAGCGTCTCTACTTCGCTTTAGCACTTGCAGGGAATCCTAAATTGCTTATTCTTGATGAGCCGACCCGCAATTTAGATCAGGAGGGTTATCGGGAGTTTTGGAAGCAGATTCAAGTGTGCCGAGAACAGGGAATTGCTATTTTGATGGTGACTAATAATCAACCCGATGGGGATGAGCTGAAGCAATACGATGTAAGGATTGCCACACTACACAATCTTCCTGAAGCACCAGCCAATGGACAACTAACCTCTAATCCGGCTTCGTCTCTCATCTCGGATAGCTCTTGCAATCAAGCCCACTTAGAGCTTCCTTCACCATTTACCTTACTGCGTGAACAGATTTGGGTTGAGTTGCTTCAGCTATTCCGTACCCCCAGTTTCCTGTTTGGGTTACTTCTTTTTACAGCAATAGTGGCTGTTTTTCCAATACGTGGGGAAGAAGCATGGAAGGTATTGACATTATTCAGCAGTTTAGTCACCTTAACCTTTGCACTTGTGCAGCTAGGGGGAAGGGTTGCGATTGAACGGGCAGAGGGCTGGCTTAAGCTATTACGGGTTACGCCTCTACCTCCAATGCTCTACCTAGCCGCAAAGGTGTGTGTTGCCTTGCTAGTCTGTGCAGCTAGTCTTCTCTTAATTTTCGGCTTGGGAATTTGGCGGCTAGATATTAATGTCTACCCATTACGTTGGCTCTTCCTGTTTGTCGCACTTCTAGCTGGGATAGCTCCTTTTGCCATTATCGGACTTGCAATCAGTTATCTGTTTAGTCCACAAAGTTTTAATTCTGTTGCTGGAAGTTTGTTGGTGGCTGGATTATTGACATCAGGAGACGTACCTATTTTTTCTAGCCCGTTCATACAGAATATCGTTGCTTTTTCACCCTTTTATCATTTCTTTCAATTCATTCACTGGTCTGCTGATTTGCCGAACGATGGACGCTTATTGCTCCACCTAGTATGGCTAGTGTGGACGGGTAGTATGTCAGCTTTTATTGTGACTTCGGCATACCAACGTGACGGAATTTCTAGCTAGTATCCTATTTTACCGATGACCGTCGCGCCGTCGCCCCTGTACTAAGAACATCTGCCACACCCCCAACGCCAAAGTTCACGGCAGTATCAAAACAGGCGAGTTGCATCTGAGCCGTTTGCCACCCGCACGTCCTCCCAAAACCCGAGGAAAATCCCCAGGGTGGCCTCCAGGTAAACCGTGAGGGCCTCCCCACGCTGCCCAGTGGTCAAAAAGAGGTATCTAAAAACAAAATCCTCAGCCTTTAAGTGGGCGAGTTGTCTGCGTTTTGCTTGAACCACTGATTTGCTCCTATTGTTTAAAATGCGGCAATTTCTAGTTGACTCAAGTATTCCATCAGCACGGATTCATCCGCGTTGTCAGGCGGGAGGGAAGACAAGAGAGGGTTCCCCATCGGCACATAATCGACAAGGCTAAAAATCTGATTCCAGAGGGCGAAAATATCCCTTTCACGGCTCTCCACCGCTGAAACTTGCCCCCATTGCACAATCGGGGTTGTGCCATACTTGCCTTCTTTGTCCAGGAGGATAGCAGGCGCATTTTGGGCCGGGTTCCAGTAGGCGATTGTGCCAGTCCTGGGAGAACCCTCGTAAATCAACCTCACCCGATAGCCCTCTTTGAGTGGAGGGGAAAACTCTCGCTCTGTTGATTTTGATCCACCCTTATTTTTTATAGATATATTATTACCAGGGGTGGCACAGTCGCGAGGGGTGGCACAGTCGGTTAAACCCTTGCCTTGTAAGACATTCACGGATTCAGGAGCCGGAGGGGTGGCACAGTCGGGAGGGGTGGCACAGTCGGTAAAAATTGTAGCAACATTCGTGGCTGTATTATTGGTGATTTTGGACTCCAGAGCTTCATTCCATTTGGCAAAAATTTGGTCTCTACCATCAGTGGGTGGGAGGAAGGAATAGATCCGCTCAATCTTGCCGTTGGCCCCCCTTCTTCTCGCCGTGCAGGTCAACTTCAACCCCATGAGAGCCAATAAGGTTTGGGTAGTTTGGATGGGGGAGCAGTTAGCCGAGATCGCCGTCCCGAATAGCCCCTTGAGGTCTTTTGCATTCGCCTTGGCATTTTTGGTCAAAGTGACAATCGCCTCGGATTGAGCGGTCATCGGTTCGCCCGTCAAGACCCCTCGCACCCCCAAAATTTCCAGTGCCTTAACCTTGAGTTTCCAAGACCGGACATCTGGAGTGTGGATCAAAGGTTTTTTGGCGATTGCATCCAACTCAGACGAATCCGAAAAATGGGCATGGTCGGGGTGGATGAAATAGTAGTGAAGTCTCCATAAACGGTGCAACCCTTTGTCATGGGCCTTGACCAGATCCGGGGTTAGCTCAACCCCTCCCAAGTCACCGCTGATTCGATAGCGTTCACAGGAAAGAGCTTCCTCGCGGGTCTTTGAGGATTTCTTATCAAGCGCCTCAAAGTCTTCAGTAGTCAGAGGGTCAGCCGTTGCGCGGGCTTGAGAATGCTCATCCCATTGCTCATTTTTGGTCTCCTTGAAATCCTTCTGAATGGCTTGGATTTGTTCCTTCTCCAGTTCGGTAACTCCCTCGAAAATTTCAACTCCCTCGGATTGGAGGAATTGCAGTGCCGCCTCCCGATAGTTGTAGATATCCCGGTTGAACCGTGCGACTTGCTTAGAAAAAGCCCGCTTGCTCACTGGGCAGGTACGAGACTCCAAATCCTCGGTATCAGTTCGTTCCAGGACTGAGAGGATCCCTTTAAATTCGCGGTCCTTTCCTGCCTCGACCCCTTTCCAGTGGCTCGATCCATTTCCTAGAGGAGCGCCAGATTTTTTGATAAAACAGTGACGATCAACTCCCTCCCGAACCCGGTCGAGCCGCTGCCGATATTCCCGTACCGAGTTGAGTGCGTTGCTAATGTCACAGACGGCAACCCAGCGATCGCGCTCATCTAGCGATACAGCAGAGGAAATAGAAGGGGAACAGAGGATCACGTCATACTCACGGGCTAATTCGTTCAACCGCTCAACGCAACCGAACGCGGGATGTCCATCCGTTCCCAGGGATTCGGCATCAATCCTCAAGATTCGTAGTCCTGGGAAATCTTCGAGCAACTTGCGCTCAATAGTTAGGGTCCCCCAGGTTGAGGAGGGCTTGCGACCTTCCACCGAAAAGAACAGACATTTATCCCCAGGTTTCCCCCTCAAGATTTTGCAGGCTTGAAAATACACCTCTGCCTGAGATTGGTAGGAGTAGAGGGAGTATTTGCGCTCGCGGCGAAATTCGTTGATCAGAATTGTGGGGGTAATGGTTCTGATTGGCGCAACGGTATCAACAATGAATTCCACATCCACATCTGAAATGTCGGCACTCATGGCGACAACCAATCCGTCCGAGCGCCCTAGGACATCTTGCAACAATCCTTTGAAGGTTGAGACAATCCAACCCCTATCCTTCTTGCAAGTTGCCCCCCCCAACATTTGGGCGAGGGTTTGGTCGAACTCATCAAGAATGACTACGCAATCATTCAGCCATTCGGAGTCCAACGGTTCCCCGTCAGGCGATACCCGAGTGATCCTAACCCCTGCTTTTCCAAAGGGTTTACAGGACTCGATGCAGTGGGCCATCCCATAGGCATTCGCGTCGCTGTCGTTGTCTTCGACATAAGCCACCCCAAAGCGCTTCGCCAGTTCCCTGCCTGTGCTCGTGCGGTTGCTGATGACCAAAACCCGGCGACCCTTGTTAATCCACCCCCGAACCTCGCCGTTGATACAGAGATTAGGATCGCCCCCGATTGAGGTGGTCTTGCCGGAGGATGTTCCGGCCTTGATGACAACCAACCCGCTGGCATCAGCCAGGGAATGGCCTAGATGTTGGCTCAAATCGCCCAATTTTTCCAAGCTGGTGCGGATTGCAGGCCATTTGGAGAGTTCCCACGGGTCATCGGTCCCAGGACGGAATGGAGATTTAGCAAGTTGGCATCCAGAGAAATCAGGGTCATCCGTGCCCACCAGATAATCGTCAACCCCTTGTTTTTCGCCTTCTTTGCCGGGAGGGAGGAGGAGAAACTTAACCGTTGCCTCTTCTGCTTTCATCAACCGGGCCAATTTAGAAGAGGCGCGGGCTACCTGCAATTGAGTTTCGGGTTTTTGGTCGTAGTCGAACGCGATGATTACCTCGCGCCCTTTTAGCCCGAGCGCCTTGATACACTCTTTCAAGCCCAAGACTTTTTGGGTAATCTCCTCTTTCTCAAAACCGTTCCAGACTCCAGGGAGGGCGATGGCAACAAAACCATGACTCAGCATGGACGCCGCCTTTTTGGCCCCTTCCGTGAGGTAAACCGGGATGGTGGGGTGATCCTTCACCCATTGCCAGAAGTTCGTGTAAACCCCCACGGAGACATTGTATTTATCGGCTATTTTCTGCCAAGTGTCTGGATCCACCTTTAGATAAAAGGCTTCAGTCGGAGCCTTTGGCGGATGCTCGTATTTGATTATTTTAGTTTTTGCCCGAGAGCCCTCAAAACCCCCTTTAATCTCAGTGCGAGGGTTGAGCGGCTTAAAGCAACCCCAGAGGGAATCAGATTCCCATCCGTTGCGGTAGTCCAGGGTGGCGCAATACCATCCGCCATCATTTACATGGGAGTATTGCCGGATAGTGTAGCCGTTGATGGGGTTGCCGCTGGATTGAGTGCGCGGAAGTTTATCGGAGTAAAGGAGTAGGTCGATCGCCGCTCCTTCCTCGCCTTCGGTGGTCTTGCCAAAAATTTGGAGATTGAGATCGATGAGCGCCGGAGATATGCCGGATGCTTGCCAATCTGCGATCGCCCAGTGCTGGATAGTGGAGAGAGTCGAGGGGTAGACTGTGCTCATAGCTCCTCCCCTCCACCTACTCGGTCTAAGGTGGGCTGAAGCTGCTGCGGCGCGGATGGTTGCGGCGCGGATGGTTGCGGCGACGGCTGGGAGAGTTTAACTCGCCCGCTCCATTGCCACCGTATGCACCGGTGGGTCTGAAACTCGGCAAGAAAACGGGTAAATTTTTCGCTGAAAACGGGACTTTGGCATTGGCGACATCTACGGAGATGCCGCCACTGGACGGGTGGGCGTTTCTCAAGGGTAGACACTGTACGGCTCCTTTATTGGAGCTGTCCCCTTTATCTATGCCTCAACCTGTGTTAAACTTAATCTATGTTTTTTAAATAAAATAGGCTGAGGGTTGCTTCCTTGCTCGTCTGCAAAACGAGCGTTAGTTTTAGGGGGCAGCTCTTTTTTTTTGGACAGATAGCTCTGGATTTGAAATCAACGGGAATATCTAACTGGCTTCTCTTTTTAGAAGAAAAAAATTTTTCTTTAAGGAAAAATACTAGGGCAGAAAACCGGGAAAGCTCCCGACCTTCTAGCGTTTCCTCTAAAAATAATTCCTTTAAATGACGATACCGGGATAGGGCGATACGCTCATCAGGAGAGGTCCTGAAACCCTTGCACGGGCGCAAGGGTCGGGATGGGCTTTATCCGTTGCGTATCGGGGTAAGAGAATGAAAGCCGACCGAGGTTAAGGTCAGATATTTTTTCTATCCTAATCCGTCAGAGGGCATAGTTTGTCATTTAATTCACAAGTTTGGAGATCTTAGTCAGAAAGGGACTCAGACGAAGATTCCGCTTCTGTGTGACTGCAACCGCTCTTGGCGATTAGACCCTGATGCTTAGGGCTATGGACTTGGGTGGCGAGTGGGTTAAACGGTCTCATTTTTTTCCATCTGCTCCAGAGAATCGCGCCAGCTTTGCCAGGTTCTCAACCAACCTTCAAGTTCTTGTAGTTCGAGCTTGGCGTCTTCGCTCCTTTGGCGCTTCTTTAGAAATTCTAAGCGCTGCTCCCCCGCAATAATGGCATCTACGATCGCTTTTTTGCGGCAGAAGGATCCTCCACAAGATTGATCGCACCGGATCGAAAGGCTTGCTCAATCACCTCACTCCGACTTATTCCCAGAGATAGGGAAGTCGTTTCAATGAGGTTGTCTACAAACGGCGTGAGGCTAAATTGCCTGGGGACTTTGCGCTCACCATACCTCAAATCCTCAGCTTTTCTGGGTCTTCTTGCCATGTGGTTATCCCGTTAACTACCGTCAAATCTTACAACCAAAACTAGGCAAGCGCTTTAGCTTTTTTTTTGAGGGCTAATTGACGTTATCATGATAACAATATAAGCTAGTTAACAACAATACTGGTTAACCATTTAACGAGGAGAGTTTAGAGGCCGAGGTCTTAAGAAGCCCTAACGGCATAAGTCCCATAGCCCCAAAAACAATAGCTGCGCTCCCGTGGAAAGTCGCGCAGCTACGTTAGTTCACACTAGGAAGTGAAAACCTATGACTATTTTATCAGTGCCGAAACCCATCGGATACTACGCCCCTCATGCGGCGCAAGCGTTCGAGTCAATTTTGGGTAACGGGGCAGAGCTGACCTTCCGAGATACAGCAATGCTTTGCGCCATCACCAGTAAAGCAATCGACGCCAGCCTCCAGCCCTTTGGCAACGAAGATTGCAGCCTAAAATATGCCTTCGCCCTAGCCCGAATCAACCCCCACCCCCAATCCCTCTTAGGGGCGCTACTCCATCAGCGAGGAGAGAACATCCTCACCCTAGAGCAATGGGTAGAGTTCCTCGGGTGGTGCCAAGCCCTCGCCGCCGCCCATGTATTCAGTAGCCGGAGGGGTGGGCGATGAACCTTCAAAATTTAAAAGAATTTCTCGCCAATCAGACCCAATTAACCCGATTGGACTATCTGGCCCTAGCCAAAGTCGCCACTCATGCAGCCTACCTCGCAACCGACCAGGGGCCAGACCCCAAACCAGCCAGTCGCTGCCATTTCCTGGATGCCTCCCAATCAGAACTAGACGGACAGGAATTTTGGTGGTGTGACCAACCAGACTGGGACCCGGTGCTAGAGACAGAACTCCCCGCCACCGACTGGCTCAACCTCGCCCAATGGCTCCTAGCCCGCGCTGCCGAAGCGCATCAGCCACGGGCCTTAGCTACGGAGGTTCCCTCATGAGTGACAGACACCCAGCCGAGATAGACCTGCGCCGCGATACCTGCGAGGAGGTGCGCGCATGAGTACGATTGTTATGCCGCCGCCAGAAATGCACCCTCGGGATTTGTACCAGAAATCAAAGCTGACGCACGAACAGCTTTCGGTTCATTACGGAGTTGCCAGAGAAACCGTCAGCCGGTGGATATCTGGGAAGCAGAACCCGAGACGGTCCATTAAAATTCAAACCGTTGCGATCGCCCGTGAGTTGGGGATTGAGTTATGAAAATCAAAACCATGCTGGCTAATTTTTTCGGGACCCGGACCAATAGGAGATGGCAGGAAACGGTTACCTGTCTGTTTGAAGAGGAAACCACCGACGTTTTAATCATGGTCTATGTGGTCGAATACCAGAAAAAGCTGTTCTACGACCGCCTAGATAATGAGTTTTTAATCAGAGGTTTATAGACCTGTGACGAAACATCACTGACACCCCCTTATAGGGGGTTTTATATTGTCCATAGTCTAGCGATAAAGCGGCGAAAAAAATGAGTCAGCAAATTATCGCCGACCTACCGCCGAATGTAAGCTGGCTGTCGAATTCTTCGATAGAGCAGTTGCTCGGCATTTCATCCTCTTTGCTCCGGCAAGATAAGGCCGTTCTCAAAGAACTCGAATTGATTGAGTTACCGGAGCGTTCCCGAGGATGTAACCGAGAAGCGATTGAAATATTAATTAAGTTCCGACAGCTAGTGAAAGAACGCGGTAGAACTGAGGCAATTAAAGAAATTTGGAGACTTTACGATGGCTAACTCTGATAAACAAACCGTTGAGAATTTACGCAATGGTAATGGCAAGCGCCAAAATCGCTCTCAATCTTCGGGTAAATCTGGAGCGGCAAAAATTAACAATCAGATTGATGATGCCGCCCAGAAATTAGCGGATGCCATGAAAAAGCAAATTGGGGCAAAGGCGCTTCATATTCTTCAAAATGATTTGCAAAATGGCGATTTAGGTGATTTTTTTAGTCAAGGATTTGAACAATGCCTTGATAGCATGACGGACACCATTGAAGCCGAATATTTCGCGATTGAGGAGGGCAACTCTGACCCAAAATCGCTGCCATACGCAAGCTAATTTTGCTTGGGGCGATTAGTTGCGAGAATGGGCAGGCTGCACAGCTTGCCCAAACTTTTCAAGAATTAAATTTAGAGGTGCAGGAAATGCGGAAATTAATTGAAGTATTCCGGAGGTGGTCTAACCCAGACAAGTCACAGGGTTTCACCTCCGGTTATGAATTTTCTGAAATGTTTGTTTATGGGAGGGTCTGTTAATTAAATTATGAACTATAAACTGACAACCATCCTCACTTGCACTGGCGGTTCAATGGTCACCATGATGCTTGTCTTAGGAGCGCTCGAACCCCATGTGGATTCCGCCCGGATGATGACCATTGCTATTCTTTGCGGGATAGGGTCAGCTATTGCAAACATAGTGTTTCAACGGCGGCGCTGTCCCCCAGCTTCCGACTCCCTCCAGAGTCTTCTACGGGGAGGGCGACTTTCTCCGACGCAGCAATTCACCATCATGGATGCCATCGCCATCTTGGACGAACGGGAAAAGGCGTAACAACCGGGAAACCAACCACTGTAACCATTGAGATTCCGTGGGTTTGGTTTCAGATGTAACCAACAGATTTAACCAACCCCACCCCCTGAAAAATAGGAGATTAAGCCCATGATGACGCCATTCGGTGGGAGTTATCTGGAGATAGAGGAAGACTTGCCAGACCGACAAGACTCCCACGATGAAACATCTAATTTGCCAGATTTGCTCAATCCTCCTCCCCTGGAGACAGACCCAGCACCCACCGTAAAACCCTCAGTCAACCATGCCCGGTTATGGCTGATTATCGGGACGATAGGGGTGGGGTTAGCCGTTTCAGCCATCGCCCAAAATCAACCCCAACTCAGCCAAATTTCTCTCCCCCATCTCACCCCGCAGACGGGCCAACAAAATGCCCAAAAACCTATCTGCCGTGAGGGGGAACAGTCGCTAGGTTGTATTCCCTTGCCAGCATTAGACCCGGCAGAGATGAGGCGGAATGAATTGCTGGCAAAAACCCTGATTGAAACCTCCATGCAGCAGACGGCAATCGACCGGGCAAGGCGCGATAACCTGCTGGTTTTGTTTGCACCCAATCACAAAGAGGGAGACTACACTCCCCTGGATATTAAGTTAGTGCGGGAGATGGCAAGACAATCCCAAAACTTGAGAGAGTTAGGCCAATTTGAATACTCCGGTGAAGCCTCCATTATTGATATCCCCCGAGTCTACAATTCCGACGCCCGTGCGGTGGTGTTGGCAGCCCTTACTCGGATTGGGGAACGGAGTTTAATCCAGTCATTCCTGGCCCAGCAACTCCAGCAATTGACCAACGAACTGAACGAGGTATTAGCCCCGACGATGGGGGAAGTAACCGACAGCAACCGGGCAACATTTGAAAGGTTGTCCAGCGAAATCGACGCGGTGAACGACGCTATCCGGGCAAGCGCCGGAGGAAATACCCCCGAACCCATCAACCTGGCCTACCTTGCCTCGTTGATGGAGCAACTCACCCTTGAATCAGCCAACCAACTCAGCCGCCAGGACTATATGCGCCTGCGGATGGAGGCGCGGCAACAGGCCATCACCGAGGAGATGGAACGCCAAAGGCAACTCCAGGAGATTGAACGCATCCGGCAACAAAGCGGGATTGCCCTCCCAAGCAGATCACCCGCCGGAGGTCAAAGCGATGAGCCGAACTAAACCCGAACCCCTGACAACTCGCCAGCTTGGTTTACTCCTAGCGGCGACTTTATTTAGTGGCTCCATTGCTGCGTGGATTGCATCCCTGACCCCCCAAACCTCCTCGGCAGTGAGGCAAACCCAGGGGGCGATCGACGTTTTGACCGAACGCACCCCAAACGACAACTGGGGCTTTTTCCTGGGGACCTCCATCGCCTGCCTCGCTGGGGGAAGTTTGATTCTCAGCCGCAAGGAATTTTTTGACCCCTCTACCCTCCGGGATGACGCCATCAGCACAATCCTGGCGCTCACCTCCCACTCAAACTATTTGCTCGCGGGAGGTCTCCAGGCTACGGCCAAAATTGCGCTGACCTCGCCCCCAGCCAAGAAGGGAAAAGAGGTGGTCCTGCGGGTCATTCCCCCGCAGTTGAAAAGCGCGGCTGAAAAGTTGAGCGGCGATCGCAAATGGTTCGTGGAGTGGGCTGGATTTAAAAAAGGATTGGGCGGTCAATCCTGGCAGTGCAATTTCGTCGTGGGGTTGCCTGGGAGCGGCAAAACCACCGTGGTCAACGAGATTATCGTTGGGTTCATCCGCTTTAGTGAAGGCACTGGGCAGCTTCGCATCTTCGATATCAACTACGGCAAACCCGATGACTCGGGGCGGGTGAATACCTGGATGGGTTTACCCCTGAATCAGATAGTGGAAGCCCAGTTCGACCGCATCCATGCGGGGATTAATGCGGTCTGGGATGAGTTGGAAAAACGCCGCCAGCAAGCGATTAAGGTCGCCAGTGATGGCGGAAAGCAAACCCTCAACTTCACGCCACTCTTATGCGTGATTGATGAACTCCCAGCCTTGATGAACACCGCCAAACAGCATGAGGTGGATGAGGAGATTAAGGAGAAGATAGCCGACATCCTGACGATGGGGCGCGGCTACCGGGTCAAGCTCCTCCTCATCTCCCAGATGCTCGCCGTTGGCTCGGTCGCCCTGACCAAGGCTCAACAGCAACAAGTTAACAAGTTAATCCTGGGCACATCCGCCCTTGACCCCGACATCATCAACCGCATCCCTGGCACTGCCCAAGATTTGAGAGGGGAAATCGAGCCTTTACTTAAACAGAAAAAGCGGGCTTGTGTGGTGCAGTTTGGCGCGAGTCTCCCCGAAGTCAGAATCATCCCTGAAATTGACATTAAAGCTCACCGGGTAAGGGTTTGCGCCACTGACCCGGATGAGGTTTGGTGGCGTGAAACCTGGACGGGCGAGACCCGAAAGCGGGTCGAAGAACTCGCCCAAAGTTACGCCACCGGCGAGATTAAATCGCCTCTAAAGGGGGAAGTTATCTCACTATTCAATATCACCAACATGAGTAGAGACGAGCGTTACAAGCGCTTTGTTAGTCCCGTCTGGAACGAGTTAGTTAATCAACATAAAACGGAGCAAAAATCATGATGAAAAATGTAGGCACGGCCATCATTGGCGCGGGGGCAATTTGGGTTCTTTGGAGTCCGCTCATTGCCCCAATCGGGAGGGGTATGTTTACCCAGCGAATCAATCCTTCTCGTAGTGCCTCACCCGATAGTGTGGTGCAGTTTTTCAGTGCGGGGACTGCCAACATGATTGGCAAAGGTTTTGAGAACTATGACACCGAAAACCTCGGACGACGGTTTGACGAACCCAACCCGCAGATTCGCTTACCGGGTGATGATTTCTGGCTGACGGACCCGCGCCGTTATATCCCCTTTTTGCGCCCCAACCCCCAGCCAGCGCAACAGCAGCAGCGGAATCTTTCGCCCCATAACCAGGTAGTCACCCCGAACGAAAACTGCCCACCGGACCAGCAATGGATTGATACTCGCACGGGCCAAGTTTTCTGTAGATAGCTAATAAAAACGACCCCCATTGATTAATTCTTTGGGGGTTATTTGTTCGTGAATAAAAGAGAAAGGAAATGAAAATTACCCATATTTTAGCATTGATTGGATTGGCGGCGATTGCCCAATACTTTGGATTATTCTCGCGATGGGGAATTGACCTGGCAAAACTCAAACCCCCCTCACCGATTACTTCGGGTTCTTCTCCAACCTCGCCTCAACCGGAGGGTTGCCCATATTCATATAGTGAGGTGCTAATTTTCACGCTCAACGAGGTTGGGGCCAGCCTTCCCCCTGAATGCCTCAAACGGGATGAGGGTCAAATCTGATGGCTAATACCAACCTAGAATCCGCCCTCGCCAATGGCATATCCAAGGGAATTAGGGAGGGAGTCGGGGGTGCAATTGCCGATGGGCTGGTCGGACTGGCGACAGTCGCAACCCTGGCGGCGATCGTCTTCAATATCTCCCCATCCATCAAACCCACCTCAACTGAGCCTGACCCAGATTGGAATCGCGGACTAAAGCGAGGGGACCCAGTGGCCGGGTACACAGTTGGATCGGATGTTGGTTACCGTATCCATCCCATCAGTGGGGAAAGGGCCTTTCACGCTGGGGTTGATATCGCGGCCCCGACGGGCACACCTTTATTTGCTGTTGGGTTGCCTGGGGTGGAGAGGGTCCGGGTTGACTGTGGGAATGAGCCGGGAAGGGCAGGAATTTTCGCCACCATCTCCGGAGCCAATCCGTCGAACCCCTCCCAAACCTTCTTGGCGATGCACCTATCCGTTTGCAACCCCGGCGAGTACCAACCAGGGGAATCGTTTGGGAAGGTTGGCAGTACCGGAGGGTCAACGGGTCCTCATCTCCACTGGGAGTCTCGCCCCGATGGGACCAAAGAAAGCGTCATCCCCCCCGAATATTGGTCACTCTACCAAGTCATCACCGGGAAGCTCCCCCCGCGTTTATCCTCCAATTTGTCAACAGGTTTCGATGCAGCATATCAATGGACTCTGGGAAAAGAGGGGGGTTGTTCGGACCATCCGGCTGATAGGGGAGGACGCACCTACAAGGGCATCATCCGCTCGGTGGCCCAGAGGCACGGCTACTCTGACCCCTGCACCATGCCTGAATCGACTGTCCGTAGGATTTATGAGACGGAATACTGGAATCCCGCCAGGTGTGGCGAGTGGCAAACGGCTCAGATGCAGCTTGTTTGTTTTGACACTGCCGTTAATTTTGGGGTTGGGGGTTGGCAGATGTTCTCAACACAGGGGCGACGGCGCGACGGTCATCGGTATCCGGCACTCCCCAGGGAGGAGAGGGCAGCAGCGGTGGCGATCGCTCAATGGCGACTCGAATTTCGGGATTTTCGGGTCAGGGAAGCGCCGGACCAAAGGGTGTTTTTGAGGGGGTGGCGAAACCGTGACCGCGCATTGCTGGAGAAAGTTAAGTAATTGAAACCCCCTCAGTGAGGGGTTTTTTTATGGCACTCTGACTCTGCCCTTCAGCCAGAGGAAATGGGCTTAGTCAGAGTGCATCCGAAATTGCTCCGTTTTTTGTCAGCAGCGCACTAGGAATTCGGTTGCGCCCCATCCTAATTTTGGCCTAAATTGGGTCGGGGTCGGAAATCAAAAAGATTCCTCCCAATAGAGGGCTTCTGTCGGTAGCAGCAGTTAGGCTGCATCATTTTTAAGGAATCAACCTCGGGAGATTCATCCTCGGGACAAACTAGCCTCGGTTCATCTCCAGTTTCTGGTGCTTCTGGGTGGGTTCCTCGGGGATACCAGTTTCTGAGCGAGTCCCACCAACCGGGTCAGCAGCACAGCATCCCGGGCGACTTCCCCCTGTCGGTGAGCAACCGTTCTAGGTTGGGGTCGTAGCCGATGGCGTAGTCCGTGTCTAGGAGGTCGAGGTGATCGGGTTCGGTCATCGTGTATTGGGTCCCGTCTTTGGTAAAGCTTTATTTTTCTGTAACAATCTACTCCAAATTGTGAACCTTTTCCAGTTTACAATCTTCCCAAAGATAGAGGGCTTCGTCGCAGAACTCCCCAAAAAACTAGCAAACAGCACTCCACTAGGGAAAATAGCTATGTTTACATTCCAGCAATTTTCAAAAAATGTTATGCGCTCGGTTTCACTCATTGGAATCACAGTTCTGTGGTTATTCTTGTCTTTTTTAGACATAAATCCTGCTTACGCAGGAGATATTGTTGTCAAGCTATTTTCGGAAAATTCGGCAGTAAGAACAGATTCAATTGTCCGTATTGACAAGGGAATTGAAGCTAATCTTTATGAATATAAAACTAGCAATTCTGAAAATCTGCCATTAGAAAGACAGCTACTCAATTTTGGCTTAGAAGAATCCATAAATGAAAATTATGAGAAAGCCATACAGTTTTATACTAAAGCCCTTCAGGTTAATCCTGTTTTTGCCAAAGCTTATTTGAGTCGAGGTTATGCTCGTTCCCAGTTGAAGCAGATAGCAAGTGCTTTTGAAGATTACAATAAAGCAATAGAAATCAGCCCTGACTTAGCAGATGCTTACATTGCACGAGGCAATCTTTATTTTAAACAAGGGGACAATGAAAGTGCTTTGACAGATTTTGATGTAGCGATGAATATCAACAACAATTATGATGAGGCTTATTTTGGAAAAGGTTCTGTTTATTTAGAACTAGAACAATATGAAGAATCTGTTACAAATTTTTCTAAAGCCATTAGTTTAAATCCTCAATATACAGACGCTTATATCAAGAGGGGATATGCTAAAGGTAATTTAAACGATTATAAAGGAGTAATTGAAGATTCTACAAAAGGCATTAATTTAGATGTCACTCATAAAGACGGTACTCCCTATAATAACAGGGGTTTGGCTTTATTTTACTTAGGAGAAAGTGAAAAAGCACTAAAAGACTTAAATCAATGTCTAAAAATTGCACCCAACTATTCCGCTGCTTACTATAATCGAGGATTGGTTTTAAGTGATTTGGGTAAAGACAAGGAAGCAGTTGCTTCTTATGACCAATATTTACGGTCTAATTCTGATGATTATGAGGTCTGGAATCATAGAGGAGATTCTTTGCTAAATTTAGAAAAGTATCAAGAAGCCATTGATTCTTATGACAAAGCTTTAGGCTACAAGCGTGATGATTATGCTACATGGACTAATAGAGGAGTTGCGCTTAGTGAGTTAGGGAAATACAAAGAAGCTATTGATTCTTACGTTCAAGCTTTAGATTACAATTCAAGCGGTGAACTAGCTTGGTTAAACCAAGGTAATGCTTTTTTCAAATTAGGCAAATATAAAGAAGCCATTGATTCTTGTGACCGCGCTCTGCGTTATCAGCCCGATTTATATGAAGCTTGGGGAATTAGAGGAATTGCTTTCACTCAGTTGGGAAAATATAAACAAGCACTTGATTCTTATGACAAACTGTTAGAGTATCAACCCGATGATAGTGCAGCGTGGTACTATAAAGCCTGCATTTATGGATTGCAAGGAAACTTATCTCAGGCTGTAGAGCATTTGAAGCAAGCCATTAAATTGGATCGCAAATGGAAAGAGGAAGCCAAGGATGATGAAGATTTTGATTTAATTCGCGACGAACCAGAATTCCAAGAATTGCTCTAATCTTAATCTCGGTTTACTTTGGGAGTGGTAAAGAACCAAGCGCACCAACCCCCCAATGCAACAATCCCGCCAGAGCTAGTCTAGCGGGATTGTCTGTTATATGGATTTACTAAAAAGACCTGCGCGGTCTGTGTTAACTCGGTTTCGTTTTTCTTATGCTCTTAATCTACCCGAGTCCTGGGGGCTGAGAATCCACCCGGGGAGGTAACTTGAGCGGATAGTCTCTACTCCTGCCGGATTGGCGGCGGGTGAAGTTGGCCGGAATTGTGCCGGTGGGAAACGCGGTCACCCGGGGGCTTGGGAGTTGGTGGAGAACAAGCAGGGGAAGTTGCGACGCCTTCCTGGCGGAACCAGATGAAACCTGGGTCGGTGAGGTGTGGGTCAATCCGGCAATGGAAACCGAGGAACTGCTCAACGGCTTACTGATTTTGGCGGGGGCAGCGATGGTGGATGAAAGCGAGTGGATGAGTTGCCCGAATCAGCTATCGTTGCAGGATGCGGAAGAGTTGGCGGGGTTGGAGTGAAGTTGGAGGCAATTCGGATAACTGTTAGGGGTGAGAGTTTGGGAGAGGCGATCGCCTGTCGGTGGCGATTAAGGCGTCGTAGTCGGTATCGAGGAGGTCGAGGCGATCAGGTGGGGTAATTTGACTGACGGTTTCGCGTTCGGTGTTGGGTTCACCGAAATTTTGAATCATAAAACAACCTACGGTAAATAGTCTGCTAGGAAATGGTTGATGGCTTTAATCATAGTTTCAACGTCGTCTTTCTGAAATTTATCAAAGTTTCCATGAGCTGCATCATTACGGATGTCTGCCCATGCTCTAAGCTGTTTCGCCTTAAGTTCATTAAAAGCCCCTGCGCTTTTTAAGACATCAATGAGACCATTCATCATTAAGGGCTTGTTGTTGTTAGCATTTACTACAGATAAAGGCGGTTCTTGCTTTAAACACAAAGCCCGTAACCCTTTTTCTAAAACAGCCCCAGCCAAAACAGCCGCAGGAACATGATCGTATGCTCCTTTTTGACCTTCTGTTAATAACTGTTCTGCTTGCCCCATGTAATCAGCAGCTATTTCAGCTTCGATTTCAAGTGATAGGTCAGAAAACATACCTTTTATATAAACTTCTTTAATTCCTTTTAATCTTGCCAAATGCGTTCTAAGCCTAGTTTTTTGTCCGGAAAGCTTTTCACTATCTTTTTTATCAATAAAACTTCTATGTGTACTTTTAAGGGGAAGAATTATATCTATTAAGGAAAAATAATGAATTTCCCACTGAGTTATTTGGTCATACAAAAGATTTTTTTCTTCTTCTGTCAATATAATAGAAGTATTTACTGCAATACGGCTAGGTTCTTTAATATCTTTAATTTTATTAAATAGTTCATTTCCCTCGTCTATAATTTCATTAAATTGGGTCAAATATTTGTTAAAAATACGAGATGGTAAAGTCATTATATTGTTAAACTCTTAGTGGTTCGGATTTAGGGAATTTTTCAGAAATTTTGCCCGACAAAATATCAGTGAGAAGTAGGTCACAAAACCAACATTGGCTCCTGCTCCATTTTGCATAGAGTTGGGCGGCAGTGGCTCGGCGGTTCCGGCTATCTGGCCGATCGCCTCCCAAGTCCGATATCAGTATGCCCCACTACCTGCCAGGGCTAACAGTTTGAGAGAGGCGATCGGTTGAAAGTTGGGGTGATGCCCGCAGGATAAGTGTCGGATCTGACGGTTATCGGGAGGCGATCGCCTCACTCGTTCTTATCCAGTTTCCCCCACTGGCTCAAACTGCTGCTAATCTTCCTCGGTCTTTAGCAGCTTGTCTTGCATCGGTCCCACTAACCGGACCAGGACAACGACATCCCTTAGCGATTCACCGGCGAGTCTCATCAGCCGTTTTACGCTCAACCCCTTATCTGGCAACGGTTCAAACTACTACTTTGCGGTTGGTGTCAGCTCTGCTATTTCTGGACCAAGCTAGTGTGTTTAATTACATTGCTCCATTGGTAAAATGTAGTTGAAGTGTAGCAAAAGTGTTTATATGGAATCATACCAGTCTGGACGAAGCATTTTCCAAGTCTCTGTAGGCTGATTACGAACTAGGTTTAAAATACTCATAAATTTATCAAAATTGTATAGATCAAATTGTTCGACTGTTTTATTTTCTACAGCTTTTGAAGCTGATTTAATGGCAGGATTGGAAAATTTCTTTGCTGTAGTCACAAAAATACATTTTTGGCCTTGTCCTAAAACAACAGCACCTAAAAACTCTCTAATTTCTGAAACAGCCTCTACGCTATTAGGCTTAGTCCGTCTTTTGACTTGTATCATGGTTGGTTTATCAGAATTTAATAAAAATAAATCAATTCCTCCATCACCAGAGCCTCCACAATGCTCCACTTTACAATCATAAAAATCGCTAAATACTGATTGTACCAATTCCTCCATCTTTTGTGGGTGTATTTTATATATGTAATCCTTCTTTGAAATCAAAGCATTTCTTAAAACACTTATAGGCAAGGCAATATCTTTCGGATCGTAAGACCTTAAAATAGCACGTTTTATATCAGCACTATTAATCATTTCTGGTTCTGGATCGCCATAATAATTATAGCTTTCTTTATAATGCTTTACTTCCCACCATCCACAAGAATCACACTGATATACAGAAAATTTTTCTTCAAAACTATCAAATCCTGCCCAGCCTTTTTCATGAGACAAATCTTTATGATCGACTTGAGAAGTGCTACATCTGCAAAAAGGGCAAAAACTATAATTATAATAAAATAATTTTTGGTTGAGGCAAAAAGATTGAGTATCTTCTTCGATAAGATATTCTGAATAATCTAAAATCATAACTTTACACCTTTTTTTCGGATTGATAGATTAATTTTTCGGATTGAAATTGCATTGAGAAGACTAAAAAGGCTTAGGCAAAGGTCGAATCGGTCGGACAAAGCGGCTGTTAGCCCGGACAAAGCAGGGATAGCGAGTGGCTGAACTGCCAACCCACAGCCAAGGCAACCCCCGGTCATCTAAATTAATTCTGGGACTACTAATTCGCTCTCCCGTTGGCAATGCAGTCCGGATAGGAAAGTTGTAAATGTCGTTGATGTTACGCGCTGACCGATCCAATTCCCGACAATTCAACCCGTTCGGGTCGGGGTCCACCACCTCCCACTCGTAAGGCATACCTGACCCCTGACCATTGACGATATAGTAATCTCCGTTTTCATCCGCTTGGGGATAGGGTTCGGCGGCTACCGCAACCTGAGCAATTTTTCCCGAGTCCAGAACGCTCGGAATATTCACGATTCCGACAGTTGCACCAATCAATATCGCTACACCTGAATGAATCAAAGTTCTCAGTTTCATACAGTTCCTCCTCGGTAGATTATGAAAAGTTGGTTTCTAAGTTGACGGTGCAATCTAGCGTCGGGTCCGGCAGTTATTTTGGGTGGAGATGGCCTATCGGTCTGAGTAGATTATAAATTTCCATCCTTGCTACTCCTTCAATTCATGAACCCGCTGCCACTGAGCGGGATTAACTTTAAAGTTTGTCGTGTTCGGCTGGCGAATCACTCCCAGGTCTTTGATAATCTCGTCTTTCCTTGGATGCGAGCGCAACAGTAGCCTATCCAGCAGCTTCGTGGTAAACCAGATCCGAGCTTGGGGGCGAGTGCGAATTTTGCGCTTGTCCAGCCATTAGCCGTTTGAGTCAAAATCGTAGCGAGTTCGATGATCTCGGCGAGAAAAGCCATGATATTAAGCTACTTATTTGTTATTGGAATACTAACAATCCCCAAATTTATATTGACTGTATCGGGCAAGCTGATTCCACTTTCTTTGACCACTTCTAAAAATACCCTTAACGTTTCTTTGGGCATTTTAACAATCCAATCTCCAAAAGCCTTGGCTTGATGAGTATTGGTTTTGAGGAAGTTAAGGATGTTATTGTTTACTCCGCTTGATTGAATTTCGCTGGTACTAGCTGCATCTAACTTTTTAGTCACAAGACCAAAATTAATAGGGGCATCACTCGAAATTAATACTAACTCTTTTTCGTACCTGTATATGACATCTTGGCCCGTATTGATTCGATACCCTTTACCCTTTTCATCAATTCCCACGATATAGCCACATCGGTCGAAACGATTGATAACTGCCACGAAATTACCAGCTTTATAACGACTCACAGTATGTCTCCTTAAGAAAATAGAACTACAAATTTATTACCTGAAAATCAGCAATTAGCTCCTGAACCTTTCCAGGATTGAAGCCGATCGCATTCGACATCCGGCATTGGTCCCCGTCAGATAAGTGTGGGCTCCGACAGTTATCCCGAGAGGAGATCGCCCTGCCGGTCCGATATCAGTTTGCCCCAATAACTTACATGGCTAACAGTCATCGGGTGGCGGCCTGAAAGCCTCTGGTGCAGGTCTCCGTCGGATAAACTGCCGGAACTCACAGTTATTGGGTGGCGATTCTCCTTCCAAGCCGCTTGGAGATCGCCTCTCGGTCTGTCGAAGACCATTGAATTTTCGGATTTAATTAAAGTTTAAACTCTTTAAAATACTAATCTTACGATGCCAATGCTTCCTATAATAATTAACGCCAAGAAGTAGTACATAAAAGCAAGCCCTAATCTGCCTAATTCTTTGGATTCTTCATTCCCAAATATTGTTCCTTCTGGGTAGATAATGGCCAAAGCAGCCAATGAAGAAGCAATGAACAAGATTCGGATTTGAATATTATTAAAATAAAAATCTTCTTTATACCAATTAAAAAGATTAATACCAAAAAAATTTTCTTGCAATAATTGAATATTAGATCCGAATGTTAAAGCTATTAAGGTAGTATAAATCTTACTAACTGTTGATCTATCGCTTGGTAAACCGAATCTAATAACAGCATTGGGACAAATTAGACCCACAATCCAACACCCAATAAATAAACTTCCAAGTTTCTCTGGTAATGTGCTAATTTCAGCATCATCTTGCACAAAGAAGACCAAATAAGATATTAGCCCCCAAATGGCGAACTTAATTAAAGTAAAAATTACATTCCCGATAAATGAGGAATCACCATCTGCTCCTGAAATAGAATTAGTTAGATTATCTGATGGCAATCCCCCATCCAAGTTATTTAAGAAACTTAAATTTTGATTGATTCCTTGTTTGTCCATTGTTTATTCCCCTCGAATAGTCTTGATGTCTTCAGCAGTGACCTATACAGATGAGCTACCCGATTATTTATTTCTACTTCTGACGCCTCCACCCTTTCAATCGGTCTACTCGCTAAAATAAGCCTCCAACAAACCAGCCCCCCGGTCCCCCATCTGCCGCAACTGCAACTCAATCAAGGTCATCGCCATCGGGGAGGGTTTGGCATGACCACGCTCCCAACGGTTGACGGTTTGGAACGACACTTTCAACCGAGCGGCGAACTTCTCTTGAGAGAGGTTCAGTCGCTTCTGTAGGGTCTGGATGAGTTCAGATATCTGCAATGAGGATTGAGTGATTTCATAACTATAACCTGAACAAACCGTATAAAATTCTGAATATTTCCTTAAATTTCTGTACCTCAAAAAATGTCTTGATGAAGCGTTATTTTTACGGACATCGCCGTCCGTAAAAGTCATGAATCCATAACAATTAAGTTAAATCTAGGCACCCAAAATGGTGACGAAATTCGCCACCATAGTCTAAACGTCTAAAGGTCTAATACCTTTAGACTATTAAAGGTTTAGATGACCTCGCAACTCTTCCACATTGCGGATTTTGGACCAATTCACCTCGGAAGACTTGAGCAAGTCTATCGCCACTTGAATCAAGTGCTGAGGATAAACACGGTCAGCAGGGGCCACCGGGTCCTCGTTGTTATCCCGGATAATCTGGGCGGTCTCCGAGAGCCAGTCTTTCTGGTGTCCCAAAATCTTGATATTCACCGTGACTTGTTTCTCCTTGGCGCGAGTTTTTCGTTTGGCTTTATCCTTAGAGGAAGATTGTGCATTGGGGGCTGAGAGAGTTTCGGTCGGTTCGGCTTCAGGTTCGAGGGCTTCGACAGGTTCGACGGGTTCAGATTCTGCCGGTTGAGAGTCCTGCCGGATTCCCGAGAACTGAGAGAGCTTTGACAACTTTCCCCCCATTTTTTTATTAGACATTCCAAGCCTCCACGCATTCTTTAGCCATTGCCTTATAAGCCTTCGCCCCCACTGAACCCGACGCATAGCTGGTGACGGGTTTTTGATGGGCGATAGATTCAGCAACCGAGATATTGTCCGGGATGCAGGTATTCAACAACCGAAAATCTAACTCGGGAGCCGCCTCGAACAGCAGCAAATCTGACTCAACCGTGAGGGTCAATCTTTTGCGATACCGGCAGCGCACCACGTCTATCGGCAAATCGGGCCGCTCATCTCGAACCAGTTCAACCGCTTCGGAGAGTCCTTTGAGTGCAGCAGGTTCGCTGATGACCGGGACCAGAATCCGATCGCAACTCAAAATCGCCTGAACCGAGGTAACCGTCAGCCCCGGGGCGCAGTCCATCAGGCAGACATCGAACTGATTCACTTTCGCCAGTGCTGGACCGAATAAATCCGACTCGGCACTGAGTTGAAATAGCCCCAGGTCACCGGGGATGAGCGAAAGGTTATTGATAGAAGTCTCCCGGGGCTTTACTGATTGACCCTGGAGCCAGTCCAAAGCCGTGGGTTTTTGGCCGTCGAGTCCCAGACCAAACGAAAGGGTTCGTTGCCCGTCCAAATCGACAAGCAACAGGGAGCGCTTTTTAGTGGCAAGGCAAGCACCGAGGTTGAGTGTCGTGGTGCTTTTGGCCGTCCCACCTTTGAAGTTGAAAATAGCAACTTTTAACATAGGAACCGATTAAGGTCTAATACCTTACTAGGTTTAACCGTTATTACCTTAATCCATTAAAAGGTCTTAGAGGTTAAACGGTTAAAGGTCTAATACCTTAATAGGTTTAACCGTTATCAGGCCATTCACTAAACACTTTATAGGTTAAACGGTTAAAGGTCTAATACCTTAATAGGTTTAACCGTATCCATCAAACCCTTGCTAAGTCTGGATTCTGGCAAATAGAGCCAAAATTCTTGTCCTGAATTGATACCTGTTAACAGGCTCAGGGAGTGACAAAATGAAGACCTCCATCAGCCACGCCGCCCTCGCGGGTGCAGCCCTGCCGCTTCTTCTTTCCAGTTGGCTTGAGCAAAATTCCCCCACCGCAGCGCTTCCCCCTTCAACAGGCGATCGCCGGTGGAACCAATCAGAAAGGATTTTGCCGCCCCTGCCACTGATAAGTCTGGATTAGACCGGCGAAAATCTGCTGTAGTGGGTTCGTTCGATTCGACGGTCAGTTTACTAGCTTAAAAAATAGATTTTTTATGACTGTAAATGGCTTTGCACGGAATAGACATGGAAATATATCAAAAATATAAGATTTTAACCAGACCTTGAAATCTAGACCCCTGCTTAAACACCGGCGCTCGCAACTTCCCCGGCGCGGGTCAGATAACGGTCGGGACCCACCAGGTTGAGCGAGCACATCACCGCTCAACCTGGTGGAACAACTCGCCCCGTTTTTCCCAGCGGATCAAAGCCGGGTCCCGACTGCGGCTCCATTTCTTGAAATCCTCGACACCTTGGCTCACTGCTTCGTCAACTTCCTGGGGCTTCACCTTCAACCGTTCCGCCAGTTCTGCCGTGGTCAATGCTTTCGGCTTAATCGGTTCAGACATCATGGGGGTTTGGCTTCGTCCTCTGCCGCCTCTGCCCCCGGAACTCAGCACAGCCTCCACCACCGCCACCCGTTGCTGTAACTGAGTCAGTTGCCCTCGCAGCGATTCGAGTTCGGGATTCTGCTGTCTGCCATCAAAAAACTCGCGCAATATTTGGACCAGGGCCGCACTCTCGCCCAAGTTTTCCTCATCCATATATTGCCGGAGCCGGTTGTGGTACTCCACCGGCAAATAACCCACAATCCGTTTAGTTGACGCTGCCATGCTTTAACCGTGCTGTAGTCGTGCCGTAGTCTCCCATCATACCGCTCGGACGGGGCATTCAGTTAGTGTTGTCCCAGTGCTACTGACAGCACAACCGCTCGGATGGGGCCTCCCTGGAGTTGGCGGCCAGGTTTACGGGAAGACCGCAGCTATTAGAGGGCCTCTTGTCCCCAGTAGACAAGGGATTGAGTTTAAACTCCCTCAAAACGATATGGTCAGGCAATGATAATTGAGAAACGCAGTTCTACAGAGTCTTGTTAAGTTTTATCCGCCACTTCACGAATGGGGGAACCCCTTTGCTTACAATTTAGGAATCAGTTGGGGGGAAATCATGGACGACCTGCAACAGTTTCTTTTTGAATCCGAGCCGTTGCGGTTGCTTGAGCCAGTCCCCCTCACGCAACAACCGGCGGCAGTTTATTTAGCCAGTCTGGGCAAAACTTCACAAGTCACCATGCGGCAAGCACTCAACTACATTGCCGCACTGCTTACCAATGGCTCATGCGATGCGCTCACCCTAGACTGGTCAAAGTTGCGCTACCACCACACCGCTGCGGTTCGTTCGGCTTTGTTGGCTCGGTTGGCTCCCGCTACTGCCGCCAAGATGCTCTGTGCTCTGCGCCGAACTCTTCAAGAAGCGTGGCGGCTCGGTTTAATGTCCCATGAAGACTATGCCCGTGCTGCGGATTTGCCACGCATTGATATTCCTCAAAAAAACCTCAAAGGTCGGGCGATTGGCTCGGATGAACTCGCCGCGATGCTGCATGAGTGCCAAAAGTCGGTCACTCCTCTGAATCTACGCGATGCCGCCTTGATTGTCATCCTGCGCGGTACGGGCATTAGGCGGGAGGAACTGGTTAACTTGCAATTAAAACATTACCATCCTGATACTGGCATTATCGAAGTGATTGCGGGGAAGCGGGACAAGGATAGGATAGTTTACCTGGCGGATAAGTTGGTCCCGGTTGTGGAGAGTTGGTTGCAAGTTAGAGGGCGCGAACCCGGGCCGTTGCTTTGTCCGGTCAACCGCTTCGGGCGAGTCCAACTTAAGGCGCTGACTCCAGATACGGTGTACAAAGTCGTGCAGAAGTTGGCGGCGTTGGCTCAAATCGAGCACTGTTCCCCCCATGATTTTAGGCGCACGTTCTGCACCGACCTCCTCGCGGAGGATGTCGATCCCTTCACTGTACAGCAACTCGCGGGTCATTCCTCGCCTTCGACGACTACCCGCTATGACCGGCGGGGGGAAGAGACCAAGCGGGCGGCAGTGCAGAAGTTGGAGTTTTGAAAGCTCGTTGCGGTGAAGTAGCCGTTGAGTTTTTTTGGTTGCTTTGCCCAGACATTCAACCCGAAAAACTTCGGTGATTCTGAAATAAATCTGGCAATTTTCGTTATCATACTAGCAAAGAAAAACCCGCCTAAACAATGAGCGCTAAACGTAAACTCAAACCCACTCCACCCGATTTAGAAGCTGCTGAAACAACTGAAGCGCCAACCAATTTAGAAGCTGCGGAAACAACTGAAG
>JAMXFF010000058.1:29512-44172 GCA_025370845.1 Laspinema palackyanum D2a
CGCCAGCCGATTTAGAAGAGGCTGAAACAACTGAAGCGCCAGCCGATTTAGAAGAGGCTGAAACAACTGAAGCGCCAGCCGATTTAGAAGAGGCTGAAACAACTGAAGCGCCAACCAATTTAGAAGAGGCTGAAACAACTGAAGCGCCAACCAATTTAGAAGAGGCTGAAACAACTGAAGCGCCAACCAATTTAGAAACTGCTGAAACAACGGAACAGGAACCGGAAACCCCTAGCACATTTTTTCAAGCGGTCGGCATCCTCCCCTGTGAGGTTAACTTTGAGGAGGGGAGTATTATGTCCACAGTGACGGTGGGCGGTAAGGAGTATCCGCTCTTGTTTAAGCCAAGGTTGATGTCGGCGATGGTCGCTTTAAAACTGGAGATAAAACAGTCGGGAATCGCCACGCAACGGCTGATTGTCTATCCGAAGGTGATGCACTTCCCGAAGCCGGACCAACCCCATCAGCTTGCTTTTCAGTTGGTTGGTTTTGAGAAAGATGCAGCCTCGTCCGCCATCTCCATGCAGCTAGAAGATTTTGAGTTTAAGTTGTCTGGGTTGTGGCAGTTCATTCCGGTTTGTCGCGTTCCGGTCATCTCTGTATTCCGCAATTTTGACGAAAATATCCACCAGAATTTGAAAAAATTAGATGAAGCAGTTGCGGCTAAGAAAAAGGTCAATTTTATGAAAGCGGCCCATGTCCCGGTGATATGGAAAGACGCGCCCTTTAAGCCATTCCGTTTCAATCCTAAACTCGAAAAAGAGGAGCAAGGTCGTCCCCTGTTTCTGCAACTCAAAGCGAAGTTTATCCCAGCAAAAGACGGGTTTGAGTTTGTGGCATTACTCGCACCACCGTTAGAGAAAGCGCCTAAGTTTTTCAAGGCATCCAGCGAAGATAAAGCCACCGTGCAGAAGCAGAAAAAAAAGAAGGCCAACCCCTCTAAAGCCAACCCCTCTAAGTCAAAGTCCACCGCCATATCGGCAAACGCCACCCCCTCTAAGGCCAAGGAAAAACAGGCCAAACAGAGCAAGGAAAAGCCGAAGCCAAAACCACGCCCGGTTAAAGCACAGCCAGAATCCGAGGAGTAACGTGATGTGTTGGTGGAAGCTGTGAACTTGGCCTGCTAAAGGTTCGAGGCGAGGGCATCCGGTTCAGTCGGGTTTTGGTGCTTCCACCTCGGGATAAAGTTCTTGATATTTTTGCCAGTTTTCCCGGTAGAATTTGCGTCCTTCTTCGGTGATGCCCAAATAGGATTTCAAGTCTTTGTGGAACTCCCGAACCAGCCCACTCCTGCCATAACGCATCTTGTCGTCCCAAGCCCGCAGCCGTAGCCAACAATGCTGCCAACTGTGGCCGCCATAGTCTCCTGAGCGTTCCCCGTCTGCCCTTAATCCTTCATCCCCAGCTTGCCACGCGGCTACGAGCGCCTTCCATTGATAATCACGGAGCGTCCGAGGGGGCAGTTTTTTCGGAGACTGAATCCCTAACCCCGCCCGGACCACGGCACGTCCCAGGCGAGTCAGTTTACACTTGAACCAGTCTTTCACTGGATAGCAGTAGTCAATTTCAATCAGTTTGCGGGTGGCGAGTGCTTTGAACGTGCTGCCGGTCCCAGGGTCAACGACTCCCGCTGTTTTGAGTTTCTGCCTGAGTTGGGATGAATGGACAAACAACTCCAAATATTCAAGGAAAGCGCCATTCATCAGCAGGACGGGGACGATCTCCACGATTCCAAGCACCACGCTCGGACTCCTCCCGGTTCTGGTCAATCTCGAAAATCTGCTTGAGATAAGTCTGCTGCCGCTCGTTCAATTCGTCCCAGATTTTTTCATGTTTGGAGCGCGGTCTGGCTGGTTCGGGGACGGGTTCAGGCTCAGGTTTAGGCTCAGGCTCGGGTTCAGGTTCTGGCTCGGGTTTGGGTTCGGGTTCGGGGACTGGCTCGGGTTTGGGTTCGGTCTGCTGCTTGATGGTGGCGATCGCCCTGGCTAATTCCTCCAGGAACTGGTTCAACTTAGCCGACCAATCTTCCCCAGTCGTGCCGATCGCCTCGAATGCCAGGGGAGCGAACTCCTCTATCAGTTGCGATTGCCCAGTTTTACCCGAGAGCAATCCCGGACGAGACTCCAGCATCGGTGGCGGCGTTTCCTGTTGCGATCGCCCAGCGTCACCCAAGAGCAAACCAGACTCCAGCATCGGTGGCGGTTCTTCGGGATTCCCCCCAGCTTCGATAAACTCACGGTAGCGATCGCACAGTTGCATCACCTGAGATTCCACTGGCACCGGCACCCTCATCAACTTGGTTTGGTAGGGCGCTATCTTGCCCCGCCCTCCTTTCGGTTTCATGGCTCAACTCAGTAACTCTGGCTCTATTCTAAAACTTGTTAACAGGTTTTATGGGACTGATTGGCTGGATTGAGCTATCCCCTCGTTGCGGTGGCCCTCATCTCATCCCTGACTGCATCCTCCCCCAGGACTGAAAACCTGGGTATCCAGGGTGGTTGTTTAACCCAGAAACCCGGTTGATTGGCGGCTCAAAGCTCCTCTAACCAGGTTTCAATGGCTGATATCAGATATAGTTGATTGGGGGGAAAGCCTTTTAACGGCGCGATGGCGGGGTTCATCGGTGTTTAAGGCGAACGCTATTACCCCGGTTATTTTTTGTCAAACGGCGATTCTCCTGGGGGGGGTTGATTAAAGATGACTCGGATCGATCGCCTCAATTTGAGAACACCAAGAAAAGTCCTTGATATTAAAAGTGTAGATTGTCTTCACTTCATGGGCTAACATAATCCCAATGTGCAGTAAATCAAAAACTCCTCCATTGGTTACAGGTCTTTCTTCCAATAAACTGAGCCAACGTTCAAATAAATCTAAAGGAGTTGGAAGTAAGCAGATATGGGGCATCTGACAAATCCGTTTAATGCGGATAACTGCTTCCGTTGACTGTAAAGGGTTGGCTAAAATAGCCGGATTGGTAAGATAAGAGTAAAATTCTGCTAAAACCTGCGATGAGACACACAAAATTTCCCTTTCGGTAGGTCTAAATATTTCTAAAGCGGCTTTATGTTGAGGAGCTTTGGTATTAGCAACATAAGCGAGGATGTTCGTATCCAGATAAATTCTTTTAGCTCCGGTTGCCATAAAGCATCGTCCGATTAAAGGGTTGGAGAATTTCGCTGGCAAAAAACAAGGAATTTAGGTCGGCTTCTGAGAGATGTTCAGGGGTTAATTGGTTCTGCTGTTGATTGATAGTTTTAAAGGTTTCTACCATTAGATAAATTTGCTCAATTTGTTCTGGGGTGAGTCCAGTGATATCAATAGTTTGACTCATTTTTTAGCTGGGGGTTAGGGGTTGCTGACATTTTAGCTAATTTTGCCGTCAAGGGTCAAAACCCGGGTTTCTGGATGGCTCAAATCTCCTCTAACCAGGTTTCAATGGCTGATATCAGATATAGTTGATTGGCGGGAAATCCTTTTAACTGGCAGATGGCGGGGTTCCTCGGTGTTTAAGGCGAGTGCTATTTCCCTGGTCAGTTTTTGGCAAAAGGCGATTCTTCTGCTCAAGACGCTTCGCTCTCTGGGGGTCTGTTTCGTAGGGGCGGAAAATATGCAGGCTGCCTTATAGGAGCGGAGAGGGTGGGGGACGAGGTTAAGACGTTTTAGGCAGATTTGGTGGCGGCACTTCTTCGGTGAGGATGGCGGGTGGCTCTGTATTTTCCACGCCCGCGCTGGTGTCCCCAGCCCATTATGGTCAGTAGTCCATTGCATTCAAATGAAAAAATGATTTCCTGGTGGCTTTATGTCAAATTCTGAATTATTGGCGCAACTGCAACAGTTATCTCGGGCTGAGAAGTTCCAAATTATCCAGTTTTTAACGGCTGAGTTGGCGAAAGAAGAAGGAATTAGTATCGGTAATGAAGTCGCCGAAATTATGCATTCATTGCATACATCTAATGGGGCAGCCGAACAACTCATGCAGTTCCTAGAAACGGAACAGAAGCACCCACAAAATGTCTAAGCCGAAGCGATATCAGTCATTTCTGGGCTATTTGCTAATCAATCGGTCATACTCTGCATGGGTTCCAATCCAAAACCAAGAAATGCCGTCTTCTACCTCAACACCCAAAGCACGGTAATTTAACCCAGCTCTAACAGACCAATACTTTTTGCCCAGTTTTTTGAAATGTAGGGACGGATGAGACGGATCAATCTTGAGCAATTTGTAGCATTCATCCGCAGTTTTTTGCACAGTTTCCGGTAAAACGTTATAACATTGCCAAAATCGTCTGGTGGCATAGTGCATCAGATTTCTTGGCAATGTCCAGCTTCAAACTCCGAGATTGCCTCTTGTGCTAATGCTTCTAAGCGACCCTCGGCTATATCCTGTTCTATCTGTTCATCCCACCGTTGATAATCGATGTCAAAAAACCATTGTTTGAGTTTTTCAAAGTCAGGGGATGGCAGGGAGAGAATTGCCTTTTCAATTTCTTTTAGGTTGGACACCATTTTACCTCTCTATTCTTGTGGAAATTATAGCTTGGCTGGCAAGGCATCATGGAAAATAAAGATGACCCCAAATCAGTCTATGCAGAAACGGATATTCGTGAACCCCCATTCGGGCTTCCTTGAGGCAACTGCATCCTAGATAATCTTTAGCAGGAACAGCCGGTTCCAATCAATACAGAGGTCTCCCCCTATCATAACTTCGACCCAGCAAGGAGTCCAAGGGGCGGTTGGGAGACTTAGGCATTTTGTTACAACGAGAGCGGGTCAAGTAACCCCCCCCGATTTTTTGGATACCGCTGGCTTTTTTTGTGGTCGTTACGTTACGCCCTGTACCATTTGGCCGTATTCAGTAGTGCATGATTCTCCCCAGTTTTTTTATCACATTTCGGCGATTCCCCCGCGATATTTCCCTGGCTTTCCCGTCACCCACTACCCCTCAAAGTTGCCCCAGTATTTGCCCGACTTGGACCCTCACCCATCAACTCTCAAATTTGCCCTAGTTCAACTGAGTCTCGCGCAAGGCTCTCGTCAATTCTCCCCGGTCATTCTTCCACAACTCCCTGCTCCTGACTCAACCTCCTCCATCGTTTCAATACTGATATTATTTAATTACTGATTCCCAATGATTTTTCCCTCCTAGAGAGGGATTTTGGCGATTTTCCCTGAAATTGTAGTCCGGGTTGTCCCAACAATGTAGGTACAACGTAGGTACGAATATTAAGGTTTATTACAATCTCTGTAGGTACAAAGCAGCATACAGATGTTGCTATTTCCTCTAAAAATCCCTCTCAGAGAGGGATGTTTTCAGCCAAATCTTGCCTATCCCGCGCTGGCTCAGTTATCCCAGGTTGGCCTACACTTGGCCCTCGGGTTTTTTCATCTCCCCGGGCAGAGCAATGGTATGTCATTGTGCCTACAACATTAATAGGGTGTTTTTCAATCTCCAGGCATCCCTCGAACGCCCGACTGAATTGGTTTACTCTGATTTGACGATTTTAGACCCGATATGCTATGCCAAAAACACCGAGGCTTCAAGGAAAAGACAGGTCTTTTAAATCTGTGTCTTGTAGCTACAATTAAGCCAAATAGTTTAATATTATTGTACCTACAAGCGTAGCGAAGCCACTCTGAGAACAGATGGAATCCTAGGTTGCCGATCGCACCCCCGGGCTGAATGAGGGAATCTCAGGTTAACCATCGCATCCCTGGCCTGAATGAAGGAATCCCAGGTTAGCCATCGCATCAAGAGGCTGAATGAGGGAATCCCCTGTTGGCGATTACACCCCACATCCGGATAAGGGAATCCCAGGTTAGCCATCGAACCCCCGGTCTGGATAATGGAATCCCAGGTTGCCCTGAGCATCCTTCAACTCATTCGCCTTCATGACGCTGGAAACCGTTGGAGCTTTTAGAGTTTTATCGAACCATTACCGAAGCTATTTTCTACTTGACCACCGTTCCAAATACTCGGGTCAAAAATAATCAGTGAACAGCCACAAAGGCGCTATAGCTAACCTCTCTCTCAACCACTTCGTCGCCACACCTTCTCTAAACCCCTTTGAATGATTTTTATTCCTCCCAAACCAGTTCCCTTGCTCCCCCTTAATTACCCCACGGTTTCAATGTTGACATTATTTAATTACTGATGGACAATCAATTTTCCCTCGGTAGAGAGGGATTTTTGTGATTTTCCCCGTGGCTGTCATCCCCATTGTTTTGACAATGTAGGCACAATTATTACAGATTGTTACAATTGCCGTCGATACAAAACAGCTTACAAATGTTGCTATTCCCCCAAAAAATTCCTCGGGGGGGAGGGATTTTTTAGGCTAAATCTGGTCTATCCCGCCCTATCCCAGTTATCCCCTGTTGGCCGACAATTGCCCCACGGTTTTCTTAGCTTCCTTCGGCAGAGCAATGGTATGTCATTGTGTCCACATTTTTTTTAGAGTGCTATCGATTCTCGACGCACCCTGACCAACCCTCGGGCAGTAATTCTCGGCTGATTTGACGATTTTTCTCAGAAATGCTACGCCTCAATTCCCCACTATTTCTGGATTGAGTCATTACCCCATTTTTAGGATTGTTCCCACAATTAGGCAGAGGTTTCTTAAAAGTACGTCGCAACAGTTGTGGCGATATTACTTATCCGTCCAATTACGCACCTCTATAAAAAGTCCTGAAAATCTTTCCCAAGTTAGAGTGCTCAAGCCCTGCCAATTTTTAAACTGAAAAACAGGGTCAACAATCCTAAGCATCATGATTGGGAAAGTTACTAAAGGAAATGATTTCACAGGCATCCTCAGCTATGTCCTGGACAAGCCTGGGGCCAAATATATTGGTGTAAGTCAGCTTTCAGGAGAACACTCCAGCCAATGGGCGGCTCAATTCATGCGGGTTGCGGCCAAACGCCGCCGCACCGAGTACCCTGTCGCCCATTACAGCTTTAGTCCCCATCCCAATCAGCCGATGGCCGATGAAACCGCCTATCGGTATGCCCAAAAATTCTGTCAGCGGATGGGACACGAGAATTGTCAGTGGTTGTTGGTCCGGCATACAGACACCAAGACCGAAAACGGCCAAGACCGGGACCATTTTCATCTGGTGGTGAATCGGGTGACAATAGATGGCGGTTGCACAGTCAGCAGCTTCAATGACTGGTATCGTTCCCAAGCCGCCCACCGAGCGCTGATTGAAGAGTTTGATTTGCATAGAGTCCCGGCAGTATGGGAGAGCGATCGCCGCAACCCCTCCACTGGCCAAATCAGAAGAGTCCGCCGCCAAAACCGAGAGTACGCTGAAGGAACAAGGTTAAAACCCGCCGACCCAATTATCTTGACTGAACTCCAGGACCGGATTGATAAATTCTGCCAGGACCGGCCCAGGTTACCGGAGTTGGTGGAACGGCTGCGAGCGGATGGGGTAAACGTTCGGATTCAGCCTGCTTCCAATGGAGGGCTGGCAATTTCTTATCAACTGGGTTCGGTTGCTGCTGCGGGAAGTTCGTTGGGTCGCGCTTATACGGTACTCGGGTTGCAGCAGCGACGGGGTGTCTCTTATCGCCCGGAATATGACAACCCGGTTCTCAAGCTGCTTTTAAAAGAACAGTGGTATGAGCGGGCCTCTTTTTCTAACCCGAGCGATCGCCACGGAACCCGACAAAAACCCAGATCAACCGAACCGACTCCAGGCGATCGCCACCGAACCCAACAAAACCCCAACTCAACCGCACCTCCGTTGTCCCCTACGTTATCTGGACCGACTCCAGGCGATCGCCAACTTCCTCAACAAAACCCCCTATCAACCGGACCTGAGTTGTCCCCGGCGTCAGCCTCACCCACTCAATCCAAACCGGACATCTTGAATGAGGAGGAATATCATCAATGGTCTGAGCAGGTTGCGCCCGTCCTCAATACTTACCTCCAGCACCGAGGGATTCCAGTTATCGAAGGCAACCGCTTCCGGACTTATAAGCGCGGTCAATACCTCGTTTTGGAATATCGGGATGACTCCAGAACACTGATGATTGCCCATAACAGTGACTCGGGTTCCTGGGAGATTCCGAACTGTTTCGCGGTTAAGCGGACCACTGCGGAGCACATTTTGTCACAGTCACTCCCGGCCATGCAGCGCACTATGAGGCTCAGTCATCCGAGTATCTCAGGCAAGTCTCCAACAGATCCGCCCACACCTCAACCCTCTCAGTCTCAAATCGCAACACCGTCACCAACGCCCTCATCAACCCCAACCTCAACGCCAACACCATCACCCACCTCGTCCCCACCCGATGTCCTGAATGAGCAGGAATATCAACAGTGGGTGAATACCGTGGCTCCATTCCTCAATACTTACCTGAAGCACCGGGGTGTGCGGATGTTCTCCGGCGATCGCTTCCGGACTTATAAGTGGGGTCAAGACCTTTTCTTAGAAGATTTGGAGAATGAGGCTCTGCTGATGATTGCCCACAAGACCAACTCCGGTTCATGGAAACCCGGGAGCCGCCTACCTGTTAAACGGACCATTGCTCAAGATATTTTGTCAGAATCCCTCCCGGCGATGCAGCTTGAGATGAAACTTTATTTGGAGCAGACCTCACGCCAGTCTCCATCAAAAACACCCACACCCCCACCCTCGAAGTCTCCTTACTCAACGCCAACACCCACCCAGGACCCACCTGATGTCTTGAATCAGCAGGAATATCAACAGTGGGTGAACAGGGTGGCTCCATTCCTCAATACCTATATCAAACACCGGGGTGGGCGGATGGTTGAGGGCGAGCGCTTCCGCACTTACAAGCGCGGTCAGTACCTGGTTTTGGAATATCAGGATGGGTCGGACACTCTGATTCTTGGCCGACCGACTGGCAAAGGTTCTTGGGAAACTCCCCAGCAGTTTTCTGTCAAGGTCAAACGCGAGGATGCCAACTACATTCTGGAACGGTCTATCCCGCTGATGCAGCGCCGCATGAGCCAAGATAGAAAACGCGCTCAGAATAAGCAGCGCTCTCGTTCCCGGCAGCTAGACATCTCGGATTGAGGCATTGTCAGATCCGGGTACTCTCGGGCATTGCAGTTCTCATGGTGGCGAGGCGATCGCCTTATGGTCATCGGAAAACATCGACTCGCTAGATGAATCCCAGGTCTACTGAGTTGTCTACAGTTGAGTCTAGCCCAAGGCCAGCCCGGGATGTAGTCAGCCGTCCCCAGTCTACCGATTAGTCTACTTTGGGGTCAGACTGGGATCTAGCAATCCGTCTACAAAACCGTCTAACTCCGAGTCTATCGGCTATCTAGTTGACCGTCTACAAGCTCGTCTAATCTTGGGGCCATCTGTGGTCTAGCAAATCATCTACAACCCCGTCTAAATCAGAGGCCATCGGCTGTCCAGCAAATCGTCTACAAACCCGTCTAACTTCGAGGCCAAAGTTGGTCTAGTCAATCGTCTACAAACCCGTCTAACTCCGAGGCCAACGTTGGTCTAGTCAACCGTCTACATTCCGTCTAATTCCTTCCCCACCCCTGGTCTAGCACTTTGTCTACATTTTTGTCTATCAACCCTCAACCCTTTGGCTCATCAGGATAGTACCGCCCTTTTTTATGGTTCCAAGCGAGGCCATCCGGGTCCTGTTGGCTTGTCCATTTGGCAAAGGCATTCGTGCCTTTTTTCTGACGGTTGGAGGTAATAGAAGAAGGGCTTACCGACAACCTTGAGGCCAATTCCTTGCCGCTGAGTCCGTGGGTGCGGTAGTCGAACGGCGCGTCTACTCCGAGTTCAGTTTCCTGGGAACGGTTGCGCTCGCCCCCGGTTGCTTCCTCTAACCCAGAGTCTCCCGCCGTTGCCAATTCCTCGCCCTCAAACGCATCATCCACCGCATCATCCACGGAGTCTACGGAGTCATCAACCGCGTCTACCGGATTGTCTACTCCGAACTCAGATTCCTGGGAACGGTTGCGCTCGACCCCGGTTGCTTCCTCTAACCCAGGTTCTCCCGAAGTCGCCAATTCCTCACCCTCAACCGCATCATCAACCGCGTCTACCGATTGGTCTACGGAGTGTTCAAATTCTTGGGAACTGTGGCGCTCGCCTCCGGTTGCTTCCTCTAACCCAGGTTCTCCCGAAGTCGCCAATTCCTCCCCTTCAACCACGGAGTCCACCGCATCATCCGCCGCATCATCAACCGAGTCTACCGGCGCGTCTACAGGCTGGTCAACAGAAACCGGAGCAACCTCCTCTACCGGCGCATCAATCGAGTCTACTCGTTCGTCTACTGCATCCAGGTTAACCTCGTCTATTGTCGCATCTACTGCGAGGTCTACATCCGAACTAGACAACCGACTTTCCAATGCTTTCAACCGTTGCTCCAGGGTATGAGTCACCCCCTGAATTGCCTGAGCAACCGCAGCGTCTACAAGTGATTGAAGGGAAGCTGTAGTCTCAGGGGATGCCGGTTCTATTCCCAGGTATGCCTCAATCGCCTGGACGATAAATTCACTGCGGCTGGTATCAATCCGGGCCTCATCAATCCGGGTCAGCAGTTCGGGAGTGGTCCGGACATTCACCTGGGAACGCCCCGATTTTGATGACTTCGCCGGGGCCTTTTTGGAACGTTGGCTCATGTTTTTCCCTCTACCTTGAAAAGTCTACAGCCAGTCTATAATCAGTCTACAGCATGAAGAGCCTATCAGTCTACAATGAATCTACAATCAGTCTACACTTAATCAGACAATCCCAACGGAATCACCCTCCAATTGCCACTCCTCCGGCTGCAACCCCTAGTTTGGCTGGGGGGGGAGCGGCACAACCCCATAAGCGTAGACAAATAAGTAGACCACCCTTTAATTTTGTAGACGTTCGTTTTCTTCTTCCAACTCGGTGAGCCTTAACCGAAGTTCCGCCAGCGCCACCCCGATTTTTTCCTCCACAGAGTTGATGCGGTTGTTGAGCCGGTTCGCCGGACTAATATCCAAATCCTCATCGCAAAGGGGTAAACCCATCGCGAGGCACTGGCGAATAAAAATGGAAATTTGCTCCGTGGCGGTGGTCCCCTCATCCTGGCAGAGGGCCACAAAAGATTGCCACTCCTCTGGATCCATCCGGAGTGAAATCGGTTTTCGAGTCATTGCTGGTCGTTCCCCCACGTCAATACGGTTAGCATACAGCGTCAATACAGCACCGCCAATACAAGCGTATTACGTTCAAAGGGAATTGCCAATACAGGGTGGGGTCCCCTGGTCGGGGGGCAGGTGGGTTCTACTGAATTTAAGGTAAACTGGTGTAAATAAGGGAACCCTTATGTACAAAAAGAGGAAAGGTAGGGGCCATGACGAAAGGTTTTGATAACAGTACCGTAATCTATATCCGGGTCAGCACCGATGAACAAGCGAAAGAAGGGGTCTCTATCCCGGCACAGGTAGAAAAACTGACGGCCTACTGTACACAAGCTGGTTTGAGAGTTGTCGAAACCATTATTGATGATGGGGTCAGCGCGGGGAAGTTTCTGAGCACTCGTCCTGGGGGTAGCCAGTTGGTTGAGTTGGTCCGATCGCGCCAGGTCAAAAATATTGTGGCGGTCAAGCTTGACCGCCTGTTCCGGAGTGCCGCCGATGCCCTCACCAGCGTTGACAATTGGGATAAGTTGGGGGCATCGCTGCACCTCTTAGACTTCAATGGGATGAGCTTGGATACGTCTTCCCCGATGGGGAGGATGATGCTGACGATGGTCGCCGGTTTTGCCGAACTCGAACGTAATCTCTGTAAACAACGGACTAAAGACGCGATCCAGCATAAGAAATCTCAGAAGCAAGTCTACTCCCGTCCCGTATATGGCTATGATGTCACCGAGTCTGGGGATATGGTGAAAAACGAACAGGAGCAACAGGCGATCGGCGTAATCAAGGCGATGCGCCAAGCTGGGAAGTCTTTACGAGCAATTGGGTCAAAACTTACCGAACTGGGGTACAAAACCAAGCGTGGCGGTAAGCAATGGTACGCGGCTACAATTAAGGGAATCTTGGAGAATAATATCCATCAACCGGCTTAAAAATATGACCGAATCAGAATTAAAACAAAACGTCATAGCAGCCTTAAGAACGGCAAATGACGATAAGTACGGCATCTTCCCTACTAGGATACGCGATTACATCCGAGAGAAGAATTCAGGGATTTTCGTAGATCTGAAAGACATAAGAAAAGTGCTAGAGCATTTACAAGCCCGTGGGATAGCCCGTCAAAGTTTTGATAAGTGGAAGTTGGTTAACCGTTAAATTTTGGCCCCTTCTCCTAAAAACACCCTTTCAGAATAGGGGCTAGAAGGCACGAAAGCGATATCTTTGATACATTAGCAACTTGAACAAATATCGCACCAATTGCTCCAAAAACGCAATTCTGCAATTACCCCTTACAGAGTAAGGGTTCGGCTTCAAAAAAAGCCCCAGCAGGGGCTGAGGCTAAATGATAGAACGTTCTATCCTACGGACTATTTGCTGCCGTCATTGTCACCGGGTGGATCCTATTTTCTGTCTAGCGTTTGAAGCATGGTACAGATCAGCATCACCGCTTCCGAAATTGCCTCGTGCCATTTATCCGGAATGGGTACTCCATAGGCAGTTAAAATGAAAGTTACAGCGACGATCACAATTGTCAAATTTTTACCGTTCATTTTCTTAGGTTACTTGGAATGGACAAAAGTCAAACTCCTGTTCCAGCAGGCGTTTGACCCAAGGTAAGCAGGGGAGGAGCTAGGCTTCTCCCATTTGCTTGCTCAATCGTAAGCGGCTTACTTTTGGCTGTCTAGGCAAGCCCAAAAGTTATGCCGTAAGGCGTTGATCACTAGAAATGATGGGACCTCCTTTACCACCCATCTGCTTAGAAAATGCGGCAGGCCCAAACGGACCCACGGGGATAACTGCCAGATACTGACATTTATCTCCTCATAGGTTTATTACTGCGAAATAACGAGTCGAACCTGAAACTCAGGAAATATCTGGGATGACATTTATCATTCTTTCCATTAGCTTGACTCCTCAAAAAGCCTATCCCTGCCCCGTCGGTACTTAGGCCCGACGGATGAGATTTCCCTCCCTACCGAGGGATTTTTCATGGGGGTGAGCCGATCGCCACGGGATTTATCCCTCTCCCCGAGGGAAGCTCCCACCCTGTGTTAGACGCAACGTTTCAAATTTATAAAGCCCCCACGAGTGGAGGGATACCCCGGTACAGGTTGTACAATTTGTGCTTGACAACGTAATGCAGTTGCATTAACCTAGAGATAAGGCTTATGCTGTCCAATTTTTAAGTGGGATGCTGTAGCGAGTTCGAGGTTGCGCTACAGAAGCTTAGGATAGAGCTTTTCAACTCGCTACAGCATCCCACTTAAAGACAGACAGCGTTAGATGAAGAACAGCTTATAAGCTACAAAGTTGTTGTGGAATTTACTATGACTCCCGAATCTATCCAACGCTTAGAATCTAAGCTAACTGATCGTTACCAAACTACCGTTCCCCAGACAGTTCGTAATGTTTTAGCTTTGAAAAAGCAAGATAAAATCAGTTACGATATCCTTTCTACTGGGCAGGTTCTGATATCCCGAGTGGATTCAGAAGCAAATAAAGAAGATCCTGTCATAGAGAAGTTTTTGGCTTTCTTAGCACAAGATCTGGAAAATAACCCTCAACGTTTGACAACCATTGACTCCGACTTAATGACTCGTATTCAGTCATTGGTTGAAGGCATGGATACAGATTTAGATGCCCCCCTTTCGGAAGAGGATGAATAAGATTGCTTAAAGAAGGAATGTTGATTATTAATGGATGGGTTGTCTTAACCCATCCTCTTTTTCTAGATCAGCTTGAGAATCTTAGCATACAGGTTGAAAACTTACGTCAAAAAGATCCTCTAGGCTATCAGAAAAAAAATGCAGCCAAACGTTTGGATGCAATTCAGAAATTAATATTTAAGATAATACCTGAAGACCCAACCCGAGATAGTTATCGTTTAGGATCTACTCTTGGAGATAAGTATAAGCATTGTTTTCGAGCTAAATTTTTCCAACAGTATCGTTTATTTTTCCGATATCATCAGGATAGCAAGATAGTGATTTTTCTTTGGGTAAATGATGAAAAATCAAAAAGAGTCTACGGTGCTAAGACAGATGCTTATCGGGTTTTTGAAAAAATGCTTAACAACGGGTATCCCCCCGATGACTGGGATATTTTGATAACCGAAGCTCAATCAGTTAATGAGCGTTTGAAAAATATAGCAGATTTAGAGGGATTCTAACAGCCGATAATCTATGCCATAGGTTACTCATTACTACAAACCAATACTTAGCTATCAACCCGGATGATTCGTGCGCAATGCACCTATCAATCTAGGAGGGACCTATGCCTAAACTAACACAACTAGAAACCTTAATCATTGAAACGTTAAGGGTCCACAATCGAGCCCCTCATGTTATCCAAAGGCATATCCATCACACTCACCCGGTCTCTGTCGATTTAGAATAAACAGACGCAGCCCTTCATAATGACGACGCACCAGACGTTTTTTAAACCCAAGAATAAACGGATCGCCACGGAATAAAACCCACATTCCGCAGGTTTCATCAAGTGAGTAAATAATATTTCTGGCAGGAGGCCCCTAGGAACTGAAGGATC
>JAMXFF010000059.1:0-32641 GCA_025370845.1 Laspinema palackyanum D2a
GCAATCCCGTACCAAATCCGACGTGTTGTCGGGTCTGCCGCGAGGTCTTGGCTAAATTTTGGGAATTTTGTTGCCATAGGTCCTCTGATATCCTGCTGATCTTAATCCGGGTTGATGTTAAGTAGCAAAAGCCGATTTATAGCATACAGCCAAAGCCTTCTGTCTCATTCACTTTGTCCCATGAACCAGACCCGGACTGGGCCGAGTTGCCATAGTTGAGAGACGGTTTGAAACCGCATCGCGTCTGGCGCTTCAACATCGTTCGGAGGTTTTGAACCTTGATCCCGTCATGGTTAATCACGAGAGGGCATCAATACGGGGAGTTCGGGAAGATTGGTTTAACCCGTTCTCCTGGGTCGGGACAATACCAGAAAATGGGTGATGGATGGAGGTTGAAACTGTCAGCAGAAAGCTGGGTTTTTGTACTCGGGTTCCATTTTCTGGAGAGAGACTCTAGTGAGATCATCCCAAGACGGGGCCGGGAGTGGATCCGAATTGTTGGATCCTCTCCACCGAGGCAAATTTAGTAATTGTGGTGTAGTTTAGCAAAATTTGCGATCGCCTTGAAGGGATTTTGCTCTCCTCACCCCAATTTTTGAGGGGGACCAATGGCCGCCTTAAAAAAAGCCCCCATTTTAAGGCAGGCTGTACCCATCTACAATGCTGATACCGTAAGGCTTAGAAACCGGCAGAACTGACGCAATCTTTAACCCTAAACCCTAAATACCCTAAATAATGTAGAGGCGATTGGCTTTCTCGCCTCTACATTATTTAGAAATGTTATTTCGATTTTATAGAGGGAGTAAGTCCTGTTTGGGAGGCCGATCGCATCCCCTGGCTGGACCCAAATCCCCCCAGTTTGATTGATAGCTATCCCTAGAAACTGTTATGGATGCTGTCCGACCACCCCGTAGGGGCAAACGGCGTTTGCCCCGCCTAAACCGGCGAGTCAATTAGCCCCGGGTGATCCTGCGGGCGGGGGCCAGAGGTGGGCCAGAAGAAGCGGCGGTTTTCGGTGGTAATGGGGCGATCGTTGATGCTGGCTTCGCGGCGGCACATCAGGCCCTGCTCGTCAAACTCCCAGTTTTCGTTGCCGTAGGCCCGATACCACTGGCCTGCGTCGTCGTGCCACTCGTACTGAAAGCGCACGGCGATGCGGTTGTCGCCGTAGGCCCACACCTCTTTGACTAAGCGGTAGTCGAGTTCTTTATCCCACTTGCGGCGCAGAAAGGCACGAATAGCGTCGCGGCCCTGAAAGATTTCGGCCCGATTGCGCCAGTGGCTGTCTTCGGTATAGGCCAGGGCCACGCGGTCGGGGTCGCGGCTGTTCCAGGCGTCTTCGGCCATGCGGGCCTTGGCGATCGCAGTCTCTAGGGTAAAAGGGGGGACGATGGGGGCTACCACTTCTTGTAGGGCAGGAATTTGCCGTTCATGATCACCTTGACGCGATCGCCTTTCGGATCTTCTTCTTTCTCAATGTCGAGGGTGAAGTCGATGGCGCTCATGATGCCGTCGCCAAATTTCTCGTGCACCACGGCTTTGATGGGCATACCATAGACCTGCATGATCTCGTAGAAGCGGTAGATCAGCGGGTCGGTGGGGATTACGGGGTCTAGGCCACCTTTGACCGGGCACTCGGTCAGGACCTCAATCAGGGAAGGGTCGGCTCCAAGGGCTTCGATGATTTTGGTGGCTTCTTCCACCGAGGCGCTGGCCTGACGGTAGAAGACGGAGGCGATCCATACTTCGTCGCAGCCGACTTTGGCTTCGAGGTCGGCAAAGCTCAGGCCAGCGGCTTTTTTGGCGGCCAGCAGCTTTTCCGTGATTGGGGGAACGGTCATGGTTAGATCCTCTTGAGTACGTCTAAGACAAAGTTGTGATGCGGGTCGGGTGGGAAAAAGCCCACCTACATCCTTCGCGGTTGACTCAGTAGGTGGGCGTAATTAAACCGCAGTTGGTTAATTGACATAACTCTTACTGTGAAAGGGTTATAAGCAAAACAGATAGAAAAATATTTTTGCCTATCTACTTAGTATCCCTTCGCGCTTCGATGAATGGGAAAGTGTCTAATTTGGTAATTGTGGTGTAGTTTAGCAAAATTTGCGATCGCCTTGAAGCCCATTTGCCCCCCTCCACCCAAATTTTTAGGGGGACCGATCGCCGCTATTAAAAAAAACCCCCGTTTTTAGAGAGGTTGTACAGGGCTAAAACGCTGATACGGTAAGGCTTGGAAACCGTTAGGACTTACGCCATCTTTAACACTAAACCCTAAAGGATGTAGAGGCGAGCAAGCGAATCGCCTCTACATCCTTTAGGGCTGTTATTGCGATTTTATAGAGGGCGTAAGTCCGCTTTGGGAGGCCGATCGCCGCGAAAATCTGGACCCCAAATCCCCCCCGCGTGATTGATACCTATCCGCAAAAACTTTTATAGATACTTTTAGCGCCTTGAATGGACCGCCAGCCAGGATTCGGCATGGGTGAGGGTCCCTTGCCAGAGTTCGTATCCTCGCGCATTCAGATGTAATCCATCAGTAGTTAATTCCAACTGCAAGTTTCCGGCGCGATCGCTAAACTGAGCATACAAATCCAGATAACTCGCCCCTTCTTCCTGGGCGATCGCCGCCAATTGCTGATTAATCCACTCAATTTGCCGATTGGGAATCTGGGCTAAGCGCGTGGGCAAAATTGATTGTAGGATTACCTGAGCACCGGGATGGTCGTGACGCAGACGACGCAGAATCTGCCGATGATTCTCCAAAATTTCATCCACCCCCATCCCCTGGCGTAAATCATTAATCCCCGCCAAAATGTAAATCGTATCCGGTCGAGTTCCCCGCAAAGCCGACAATCGACTCAGGACGCCTCGGGAAGTATCCCCAGAAATCCCCTGGTTCAACCAGATCCGCCCCTGGGGAAGTCGGTCCTGGGGAAACCACATACTAATCGAATCTCCCAACAACACCGCTAACCGATTAGAACCCTGTCCTTTCGCCACCGCTTGCGCTTCTCGTTCTAGCAGGGCTTTCCATTGCTCATAAGTCGGCTGTTCCCAGGCATTCGCCCACAAGGATCCATAACTATCAGTGGGAATTCGGGTATAGGTTTGTCCCGCCTCTAATGCCGCTAACCGTTGTTGATACATTTGCGGTCCCGACTGGGGTCGAAAGGACGGAGTTCGGGCATAAGCAACCCGTTCCTGTGCAGTTTCAGCTTTGGGAAGGGCCGCATTAGACGAGGCGATCGCCCGGTGAGACGGTCCCACAAATTCTGCTGGATAACTGCCAAACAGTTGATCACCCAATGCCAAGGGGGATAAACTGCCAATTGAACTAAATTCCGGTCCACTCATTTCTACTGGGGGAAGTATATCGGCCCTTACGGTTAATTCCCATTCCTGGGTGTTGATTCTCGGTACAGTTTGTTCTGGGGGCTTAGGCTGGTTCGGCATTGCCTCAGAGATTGAAGTCTTCATCTGAGTCAATAACCCGATCGCCAGCATTAATGGATCGCTCATCCCACGTCACTCCTTCACAGACACCTTTAAATTTCCCAAGCTGAATCGATCCAGTCAGGACAACCCTACACCCATTTTGAGACTTTGGATGCGGTAATCTGCTGTGGGATGCAGGTCATTGGATGTCCAAACCCACAAATCAACACTGATGGATTCTCAATGCAACCCGATGAAAGCAGCGATCGCCTTGAGTCCTCTGTATCGGTCAAAATCTTCACCCCTTACCACAACTTTTACCGTCATCATATCCTCTGAAGTGCAATGAGCCGAATAAAAATTAGGTTACAAAACTGGCAATTTATCAGGGTTGGTATGAACGCAATAAAAAAGGCGGTATCTGAAGATAACCGCCTGCATAAAGCCTAAAAAAAAGGAGTTTTTATGCTTTTACCCTGGAGTTGGTGTTTAAAAATGGGAACGAAAACCCTCGGATTTTATGGCTGTTGCTGATAGTATTGCAAAACCTCCTGAGTATAGTCGGAAATTCTCTCACTATTATATTGCTCAGGGTCTCCCGCCATCCACCAAGCCGCAGCCCGACGCACGGCTAAGGATTCATCATTGCCACTGGCTTCATACTCCTCCTGGAGGACATCGCCCATCACACAGGCTAAAACTTCTCTAGCTTGGGCTTCATTCGCTTCAAATTCCGCCGGGGTAAGTTCCTGTTGAATACAGAGTCTCGACCACCGGGGAATATTATCCGGTTTAATTTGCCACTCGCTATAGAGTCCGTCATCTTCCATGCCGGTATCCGGTGCAGCCAGTCGCAATGCCTCCACGAGAGAGTCAACTTTGGCATCCGTAATTTGCGCCGTCACCGGCAGGGAAAAGAGGAGTGAACTGGTCAAAAATCCGCCTAGAATTAGGCTTGATTTTCCCAGCATTTGGGATTTTTTTAACAAATTTATGGGTCTAAACATGGGCAATCGGTTTAACGAGGATGTTGAAGTTCACAGGGGTAATTTTTCTGGGGCTTAAATCCAGAAATTGCTAAATCTCTTAACAGGTATAAGCGAACAATTCCTCTAAATGGATCAGCCAAAAGATAGAGAATCAAGAATTTTTTATCTGGAAAAAATAAATTACTTTTTTTAATGAATGACCATCGCCTCGGAGTGGATGGCAACTTCCCTTAGCGGTTCCCACTCTCAAGACAGAAATCAGGACAGTCTAAACCCGTCCTCTATTTTATCGTCAGTGGAGAGGGCCGGATTTCCTGCGGGGAAACAGTAACTAAATCGAGGCAGGGCGATCGCCTTGACCCTCGGGGATGACTCTCAGCAATTGCCCTCGGACCATCCCGGATCAGTGGGTTTAAAATAAGTTCCTAACGAACCCCACCCCTGATTTCGTAGATACAAATGGGCGGCGACTCGATGCTTACAAAAGAACTGACGGTAGAGGGTATCATTGCAAGAACATCCCTCCGGGTTCACCTGGTTAATATGGCCATTCAGGGGATTCCAGACGAGGATTTGCTGAGGGAGTAACTTGACTTGCAACGCTTCGATCGCCGCTTGATTTTGCCGTTCCAGATAGTCGAATACCTCGCGATCGCCAAGGGTGTAGAGAGTTTCCCCTTGCTCTACGGTGAGGCGATACTCACTGATGCTAATCCGGGTAATCGGTTCCCCCGGGCGATCGCAAATCCCCAACAAGCTCAACAGCGACTGAATCAAATATTTCCGGGCGATGAAGGTGCAGCCCCTCCCGTAGGGCGTCCGATAGACAATATAGGGCGTATTCGTCCGTTTGACCACCCCCAACCGTTCTATCTCAATCGGACAAGAGACGATCGCCTTGTCCAAGGATTGTTTTCCCCGCTGGGGTAACCGTTTTGAGGCGGGTTTGCTCGGTGACAGTTCCAGCAGGCTAAAATTTTCGAGGGCGGGGGGTTGCGGATAGGTCGTGTTCATGGTATAATCCTTTATTGTGAATCTTGTCAATCTTGTCAATCTTGTGAATTGTGATATTCCTGTGATTGATTGCCTTGATGACTCTTGTAATTCTTGTAGTGGTCCGGGTAGATTGATTCACTGATTATTGTTTTTCCGTTTTGGTCTTCGATTAGTTAGTCGCTAATCGAGAGTGATTCGGGTCATTTGGTCTAAGAAGCGCGGTACTACTTGGTCGTGGGCATCGCGCTTTTTTATTGCTTGATTCTTCTTTAATTTTATTGGCAAAAAAACCTAAAGTCAAGAAGATTGGGATTTTTTGAGGTTTGCTTGGTCCGCCAGCGCTTGTAAAAGTTCCTCTACCAGGGGCATCTTCTCATCCGGAATCACCTTGAGGATATGGGCCGCTTTTACTTTGGGGATAGGAAAGTAAAAACGCTCTCCTTGTCCGGTAGCTGGGCGTCCGCCTTTGTTCTTGTTCATCGAGTTCCGTTCAGAACGTCACGTTTATTGTTCAGGAAAAGTAGGGGCAATTCAGTTGCAGGTAATTTCCCCCGAATGTTGAATCATCAGGCTTTCGATGGAAGGCGAATGCCCCCATTGCTCTGCGCTTCCTGGGAAATATCCATCGCTTCTATTCAATTTTAACTTAAACTTAATCGGGTTTATACCCCAGGAGGGGCGGTTCCCCCTCCTGTAATATCCGTGGATTTAGCCACTGGAACAAGCTGTTGTCCCTTAAGTGGTGTACTCGGCGTTGATCTTCACATAATCATAACTAAGGTCGCATCCCCAGGCTATTCCGCTTCCGGGTCCGTTGCCAATCTGCACCTGCATGAGGACCGTATCCTCTTTCAAATAAGCACCGGCAGCCGCTTGTTTCAGATAGGCACTGGCGGCAGGGCGATCGAACGGTAAAGGTTGTCCGTTTTCCATCAACAAAAACTCACCCAGTTGAATCCGCAGGTTGTCTTGGTCAAAGGAGACCCCCGCACGTCCAGCGGCAGCAGCGATCCGCCCCCAGTTTGGGTCCCGTCCAAAGACGGCAGATTTAACTAAGCTCGATCCGACAATGGTTTTGGCAACCCGACGCCCTGCGGCGTCATCCGGTGCGCCGGTAACTTGGACTTCGATTAGGCAGGTTGCGCCTTCTCCATCCCGGGCGATCGCCTTCGCCAGATGTTGACAAACCGCCGTCAATCCCGCTTCTAATTTTTCCGCCTCGGGACCCATTTCTGTAATCGCCGGGGTCCGGGATTGTCCATTGGTTAAGGCAATCAGGGTATCGTTGGTGCTAGTATCACCATCCACCGTAATCTGATTAAAACTGCGATCGGCCGCCCGTTTGAGCATATCGTGCCAGAGATGGGAAGAAACAGTGGCATCGCAGGTGACAAACGCCAGCATGGTTGCCATGTTCGGATGAATCATCCCCGACCCCTTGCAAATCCCTCCGATTCGCACCGGACGGCCCTCAAAAGTGGTTTCTAAGGCGATGGTTTTGGGGACTAAATCCGTGGTGCAAATCGCTTTGGCGGCGGCATCATTGCCTTCGGTGGAGGAAGCGGCTACAACGGAGGGAATTCCCTTCCGCAAGGCATCCATGCGAATCCGTTGACCAATCACCCCAGTGGAGGCAATTAGGACAGAATTGGGGGAAATTGAGAGCTCTCGGGCTAACAAGTCGGCACTTTCGAGGGTATCCGCCAACCCTTGCTCCCCAGTGGCGGCATTGGCTTGTCCAGCGTTACATAAGATAGCGCGGGCGCTGGCTTTTTCCTCAAGGCGTTGGCGACAGTAGTCTACACAAGCGGCACGAACAACGGAGGTTGTGAACACTCCAGCGGCGATCGCCTCTACATCGGACCAAATCAATGCCAAATCCGGTGCTCCTGACGGTTTTAACCCAGCGGCAATCCCTGCCGCACGATATCCTTTTGGAGCCGTCACCCCTCCGGTTATTTCTTGCCAGTCTGCCATAGTTTTTTCCTTGAAAAGTGGCCTATTTGACAGGGGATTATACCAAGATGCGGTTCTTAGAAGGGTCTGGATTTAACAACATTAGGGATGGGGGAGATGCTTAACTTCCGGTCCCCTCCCCTTGGCAAGGGGAGGGTTAGGGTGGGGTCCTCCGGACGTGGAACAAGCCACGTCCGGAAGAATTAGTGGGTGGAGGGTGTCGGCGGTGACGTGGCTTGTTCCACGTCACGAAGAAAGAGGTTTTCCCACGCTAAATACAGGCGCGGTCGCCTCCAATAATGGGTGAAGTGGCGGTAAGCGGAGCTATCCCGTAGGGAATCGCCTCGAAGAGAACCCCACCCTAACCCTCCCCTTGCCAAGGGGAGGGGACCATCAGGTGCAGTTAAGGGTAAAAAACCTACTCTTGTAATGAGTGTAAAACCGGCTTCTGACCGATTGGGGATGATTTTTTTTACCCCTTTACCCCTGTTCCCCCAGGGGTTCAGCCTGCCGGGACGGAACTTCTTCCCAAAACAAGAGAAAGGCGATTAAACCCGCAATTAACTGAATGCCACCAAACAGGGATAAAGACACTTCAAATCCGAAGTTTAATAGTTCTCCAAAGAACAGGCTGCCGATACCAAATCCTGTAAATAGCGTAAATACTTTCAGTCCCATTGTTTGACCTAAACTATTCTCATCCCCTAAGTCAGTCACAATCCCGACAAACAAGGGTTGGGTCAGGTCATACCCCAAGGATAAAACGAGAACCGCTACGGTGGTTGCATTGGCGGAAATCTCAAAAATCATGGCAATTCCCGCTAAAGCCGACATGACTACCCCGGCAGGAATCAGCCAACGACGGCCCCAGCGGTCCACTGCACGACCAATTAAAGAACTCAGCAACAAGCCTGGAATCCCATAACCTAAAATGGTCAATCCAATGCTCAAGGCATCCATTTGATACCGTTGGGATAAGTACAACCCCAGCCAGGTATAGACCCCGGAGTGATAAATCCCATTCCAGAGCACATAGGCATAAGTCCGTTGTCCTCGAAAACTGCCTAGGATTTGGCGATATCCTCCAAATATCTGGCGAATCGTGGGGAGCTTGGATACATTGGGGGCATCAAATAGGTCACCATAGGGTTGCATCTGCCACAGGACTAAAGCGGCTAGAACTGCTGTCCCCAGAAAGAGCGATCGCCACCCGACAAAGGGTTCAAGAATCGCACCCCCGGCGGAACCCGCAGCCATTCCCCCTTCCATTGCAGCGAATACTAATCCTAATTTGCTGCCTCGTTGTTCAAAGGGGAATAAATCTGCAATTAAAGCAAAGGTTAATGGAATCACTCCACTGGCTCCAAGCCCTGTGAGTAGCCGCCATAATGCCATTTGTGAAGCGGTTTGAGCAGTGGCGGTCAAGGCAGTGCAAATCACAAAAATCGCCAAGGAAATGCGAATGACAGGCCATCGTCCAAATCGATCAGAGATTAGCCCATAAAACAATGCCATCAGGGCATAAGATAGCATATAGGCAGGAACAATAAAGCCAATTTCCTGAACCGGAACATTAAATACTTCAGCTAAACGGGGAATCAGGGGAGCAATCATGTATCCCTGAAGAAAAATTAAACCCGCCGCAATCGATAATAAGGTAAACAGGTTTTTATGTTGCTTTAACCGAATGGCGCGATCGGCAGCTTCGGTATGAGGCTGGTGTTCAAAATTGGGGTGACGATTTGGCATGAATTTAGATCTTAATAACGGACGACAAACCCTGAGTGGAAAACTTTTTAAAATCCCCCTTCATCGCTATATAACCAAATAGTAAACATTGGTGAAAGCGCTTGTCCCTATTGTGTATCCGCTTTAAAAAACACCAAAGTTTAGGAGAAATTTGAATGATAAATCTTGATTTTTTGATGGAGAAAAATTCAGTTTTTCAGTGAAATAAACAAAGCAATGAACTACCAAAAGTCAAGATACCATAACAATTAGCTTACCACGGGTTGCTTGCCGTTTAAGAAAACTTTTCATAAGAAAAGCTAATCATACCTATACCCAATCCGGTTGTAAAAGATCTATAAAAACCCACACCCTGAAGGATTCTGTTGGTTAAAGGGAGACCTAACCCCCCAACCCCCTTCCCTGGTAGGGAAGGGGGAGCTGGAAAGCCCCTCCCCTACCAGGGGAGGGGTTTGGGGAGAGGTCTCTTTCTGGATTCGCCAACAGAGTCCTTTAGGGTGCGGGGGGTTTTTGCATATTTTATTTTTTGGAGTTCCCTAAGATGGGAGGCTCTGGCTCAATTCCTCACCCGTTGAGCTTTTGCTCAACCAATTGGTTGGTTAACTTGGGGTCCGCACGTCCGCCACTGAGTTTCATGACTTGTCCGACAAAGAAGCCTTTGAGCTTGGTTTTGCCGTTGCGGTAGGATTCGACTTCTTTGGGATTGGCGGCGATCGCCTCGTCAATCATTTTTTCCAAGGCGGAAGTATCGCTGATTTGAATTAACCCCTTGCTTTCTACCAGTTCCTTGGGTGACCCGCCTTGGGTAAGCAATTCCGGTAAGATATCTTTGGCAATTTTGCCACTGATGGTCCCGGAGGTAATTAAGCCGGTGAGTTCGGCTAGGGCCACGGGAGTTAGGGCGATCGCGGTAATATTCAGCTTTTCGGTTTTTAAATAGCCGGTAATATCCCCTTGAATCCAGTTAGCGGCTTGTTTGGCATCCCCACCGGCAGCGATCGCCGCTTCAAAATATTCCGCCACGGCGCGATCGTCGGTGATTACCCGGGCATCGTATGGGGATAAGCCGATTTCGGTTTCGTAGCGATCGCGTTTTTGCGCGGGGAGTTCGGGTAGTTCGGATTTCCACTGTTCCAGTTGGCTGGCGGGGACTTCAATGGGTCCTAAATCCGGTTCGGGGAAGTAGCGATAATCGCTAGATCCTTCCTTACTCCGCATACTGATGGTGCGTTGGCTGCCTTCTTCCCAGAGGCGGGTTTCTTGGTAAATGGGTTCGCCGTTGGTGATGGCTTCGATTTGGCGCTCAATTTCATACTCGATCGCCCGTTGGATGGCGCTAAACGAGTTCATGTTTTTAATTTCGACTTTGACGCCGAATTCTTCCTGTCCCACGGGACGCACGGAAATATTCACGTCACAGCGCAGGGAACCTTCTTGCATATTCCCATCGCTAACCCCGAGATAGCGCACGATCCGTTGCAGTTCTTGGGCATATTCTGCCGCTTCTTGTCCCGATCTCAAGTCCGGTTCGCTGACGATTTCGATTAGGGGAATTCCGGTGCGGTTGTAGTCTACCAGGGAGTAAGTAGAACCCGAGAGGCGATCGCTTCCCGCATGGACCAGTTTTCCCGCATCTTCTTCCATGTGCAGACGGGTAATTCCGATCCGCTTGCGGGTGGCATTTCCTTGTTCATCGACCAGTTCGATTTCCAGCCACCCATGTTCGGCGATCGGCAAATCATACTGAGAAATTTGATAATTTTTCGGTAAATCAGGATAAAAATACTGCTTCCGGTCAAATTTGCTGTAAGGCGCAATTTCACAGTTGAGTGCCAGTCCTGCTTTTACGGCGTATTCGAGGACCTTTTGATTCAAAACTGGCAACACCCCAGGCAATCCCATACACACCGGATCGATGTTGGCATTGGGTGGCGCACCAAATGCCGTAGAGGAATTGGAGAAAATCTTGGTTTTGGTACTGAGCTGACAATGGGTTTCTAGTCCGATTATCGCTTCGTACTTCGTTGTTATGGGTGCAGCTATCGTCATGAAGGTTTAAATAAGCGACTATGCAATAGTACCGTTCTTATTTTAGCCTTCCTGACGCCTCCTGTTGGAATAGAACCTCGGAATCATCCAGAATTCACCCGATGAGTTTCTAGGATTAAAATCTCAAATTGCCAATTATATATTAACTATCTTTAATTTAAAATTAAGTAAAGTTAAGCAAGTGTAAATCTTATGAAGAAATGATTGAATCACTGACAATTTGACCAAGGTGTGAGATAATGAGCCCAGTTTCCCCTAAATCCTGGAACAGCGAAGGACAATCGGGACAGAACTCGACGGCGAAACATACCCTTACCGATTCAAAACAGGCGTTTAAACTCTGATTTAAAGGGCAGCGGTCAGACCGGTCAACAGTGAGGGGGTTTGGGAGCATCGGTTAAGCCATTGTAAATATTTACGAAGGTTTTGCCCGCAAACTCGTTTGCTGGTACTCCAACTTTGCTTGAATTGGAGTATCACCTCAAAAGAGGGGAATTGATAACTCAGAAGTGGCAGAGGGAAAAAAGCGGTCAAGAGCGGGGGGATCAAGTTGAGGACTGAGGGATTGGCACTCACTCAAAAACTGTCTTTCCCCGTGATAGTCAAATGGCTCTTAAAGCGGTAAGATTTGATTGATAAAACCTAATTCACAAAATAAGAGGTGTTTCTATGAATGAACTCAGTCGCGATGAAATGAGAGAACGGCTGGGCAATATTGACCAGATTCGCGAGATTATTGTGGGGTCACAGATCCGGGACTATAATCACCGATTTGAGCAAATCGAGGCCAACTTGATTTTGTTGCAAAAAGAGTTTCGCGATCGCATTGAGGAAGTCAAAAACTTATCGGCCACCGAAATGCGCGGAGCAGTAGAAGCCGTGGAGAAAAAAATTAAAAGCGTGAGTTTAAATACGCAAGAAGATTTGACCGACGTGCGTCAACAGCTAGAACGCACCAAAGCCAAAATTTCTCATACCATTGAATCTCTGGATGAATCCCTGGATAAGCAAACCAAATCCATTCGAGAACAACTTGTAGAAATTCAGCAAACCCATCAAGAGACCATTCACACCCTGCGAGAGCGGGTGTTTGAAGAAATGGAACGGCGTTTTACCAACTTAAAAGAAGGAAAAATTGCCCGGGATGATATGGCCGAAATTTTATTTGAAATTGGGATGCGGCTGAAAGGAAGCGAGTTTGCACCGGAACTGCGCGAAGCTGCGGAAACCCAGATTACGGCGGATCTCCTCCTACCGGATCACCGGAATGGAGAGTAAATAAAGTCGATTAAAATCAGGGCCGATCGCCGTTTTTTGTAAAGTCAGAATAACCGACGGATGAAGAGAGTTGGCAGGGGGCATAATGATGGATTTGTCACAGAAAAAGCAAGTTAAGCGCATCGAAGACCAAGAGTGGTTAAAGACGGTAAATCATGAAAAAATACCACCCGCGCCAGATCCCTTGGAGAACTTGCGCGATGTCTTGTTCGAAGCCCTGGGGGGTAACCCGGTAAAAAGGGCACCATTGTCCGAACCCAGTCATGACAAAACCTCACAAAAACTCACCACCGATCGCACCGGAACCCGGGAAGGGAAATCGGGGGATTCGGGAGAAAATGGCGGACGCGATCGAGGGAAGAAAAAACGCGATCGCCCTTCTCCTAAACCTCGCAAAAACGGGGAATGGCGGACCATTACCGTGGACCATTATGCGATCGCCGAAGCGGCAGACCAACCCACCCCTGCCCCATCTAGTTCATCCGCAACAATCAGGGAAGAACTCACCCAAAAGGCTCATTCTCCTCATGAGAATGAGTTCCTAGACCCTTCCCAACTCAACCCGGAGTCTGCAACGGCAAAACAACAGACCTTCCCTGGATTCCCCGAACCCGAGACCCATTTAAACGGAAATCCTTTCACCCATCAGGGGAATTCTACTGCCCATTTAACCCCTCCCTTTTCACCGGAATCCGGTTCAAATTCCGACCTTAAACTAACCCATCCCCTTAATAGTCCAGTTGCAACAGAAACGAATACAGCACCGGATGAAAAAAGCCCTGTTCAGGCTGAAAATAGTGAACCAGAAGATAATAAATGGCCCACCCTAAAAACCTATTCACCTCAGAGTAACTCAGCCATTATTTCAGAAGGATCCGAGTTGCAAGGGAAGAGCGAGGCGCTACTCGCGGGAATGGAGCAATTAGAAAGCCTGTTCGGGATACAAACCCCGGCGCAATCTTCCCCAACTCCGCCAGGGAGTGGGGATTCATCACAAACCGTCGATCCGATGGAAAGTTTGCAGCAGCTTTTATTCGGGGCGCAATTATCGGACCTCGATCTCCTTAAGCAATCCGTGAACGACCACGACTTACCCGGACTGCGAGAATTGCTGCTCAAAACCAACAGCAACTTACAATCTCTGGAAAGTCAAATTTATGACCCGCAAAAGCTGATTGAACTCCTCAAACCCTGGATTGCGGAAATTCTCAGTCGAAAAATTAGCGACTCCAAAGAAGAAGTGGCCAACGCATTGGTTCCGATCATTGATGAAGTGATTAAGAACCGATCGCAAGAAAATAAAGCAGCCATGAGTTCGGCGATCGCCTCCATCCTTCCCAGTGCCATTGCCCAACAAATCAAAGAGAGTCCCCAAGATGTCGCCAAGGCTCTTGGACCCGAAATGGCGATGGCCATTAAAGAACAAATCCGCCTGGATCGCAACTCGATCGCCCAAGTCTTAGCCCCAGAAATGGGACGCACCATCAAAGAACAAATTCGCCTGGAACGCGATGCAATGGTAGATGCCCTCTATCCCGTGATTGGGAATACCATTAGCAAATACATGACCGAGGCCATTAAGTCTATTAATGACAAAGTAGCGAATACCTTAAGTCTGGAAGGAGTAGAACGCAAAATTCGCTCCAAAGTTCAGGGGGTTTCTGAAGCCGAACTGATTCTCAAAGAATCCATTCCCTTTGTCGTGCAAGCCGTCTTTTTAATTCACAAAGCCTCGGGGTTAGTAATTTCCGAAGCCCAAGAAGAAGGGGACTACCGCTTAGAATCAGAAATGGTCGCTGGAATGCTGACGGCGATTCGCAGTTTTGTCAATGATTGTATTGTCAAACCCGGGGAAATTTCTGAATTAAGTGAAGTTGAATATGGGAATTCAAAAATCATTTTGGAAGTAGGGGGATACTGCTATTTAGCGGTGATTCTTAAAGGCGTTCCCAGCAAAGCCTATATCAAAAAAATGCGAAAAACCGTCAGCATCATCATTTTGGATTATGAGCAAACCATTGAGGAATTTGATGGAGATCCCGCGAATATTCCCCCTCGCATTCAGGAATTGGTGAATCAACTCATTGAATCAGCCGGTCCAACAACCGAGCGAAAACCTTACGCCTTATTAGGTTTATTTCTAGGGGGCTGTACCTTCATGCTGGTTGTTTGGATGGGGCTGTTTTACTATAATTCCATTCAACGGCGGATTCAGTCCCAAGTCGCTGTAGCGTTGAGTTCGGCCCCGGAATTAGCAGTGTATCGGTTAGAGGTGAAGGCGAAGCGAAATCGAGTGATTGTATCGGGAAAATTACCGAATCCAGAATTGCGTCAACGGGCCCAAGTTATTGCGGCAGCAGCGGCAGGCGATCGCATTTTAGACAATCAAATTATTGCCGTTGATGTCCCCCCAGACTCTACCCTAGTCCGGGGTGAAGTCTCACGAGTCAGTGAGGTTTTCAATCAGCGAAATGGGGTGGCAATTACCGCTGAATACTCCAATCGCACCGTTACCATCGCAGGCACCGTCATCGAGATGTCTCAGGGGGAGCAAATCGTCCAAGGGTTCCAGCAAATTCCTGGGGTAAATTCCGTTGTCAGTACCTTGAAACTTGACCCGGTAACGATTCAAACTCGGATCTATTTTGATGCCGGTTCGGCTCGGTTAAATCCCAGTTATGAACAGACGGTGGCAACCCTGAAGGAGTTTCTCGAACAATATCCTGAGAAAAATCTCAGGATCATTGGTCATAGCGATCGCACAGGTTCTCGTCGGATTAACGAACGCTTAGCATTGCAACGGGCGCAAGCGGTCCAAACGGCCCTGATTCAGTTAGGAATACAACCCACTCGTTTAGAGGCGATCGGGGAGAGTAACCCGCCTCAAGACGTAGACTCCAGCCAACCTAAATTATTAGGGCGGGTTGTTCTTTTTGAGCCAATCACACCAGAAGACAAAAATTAATTAGCCTTATGTCAACTATTTCTAAGAAAATCTGCATGATTGGGGATTTCGGGGTCGGAAAAACCAGTTTAATTCGCCGCTTTGTGGATCGCGAATTTAGTGACCAATATCTCTCAACTGTGGGGGTGAAGATTTCGCGAAAACCCCTACAAGTGGAAAAAGAACCCGGTGCTGAACCCATTGGGATGCAGTTATTGATTTGGGATTTGGAAGGGCACACCAAATTTAAGGCGATCGCCCCCTCCTATCTCCAAGGATCCGGTGGCGCTTTAATCGTCGCCGATGTCACCCGAATCGAAACGATTGAACGAGTAGCGGAACATATTCAGCTATTTGCCTCCGTCAATCCCAAAGGTGCCTTGATGGTAGCCTTAAATAAAGCCGACCTCGTAGAACCGGAAAAAATCACCAAACTCAAGGAATTATCTCAGGAAGTTGTATCCGGCGTTTCTCCGGGCTCAGCGTTGGTGTTAGGCGTTTATTCCACCTCGGCCCGTACTGGAGAATTTGTGGATGAAATTTTCCATAAGTTGGCGCTTCAAACCCTCGTGAAAACTTAACTTATCTTAAATTAAATTATGGGGGATTTTTAGGGCGTCGGTTCAGTCTTAGCGAAAGAAGAGTCTTCCCGGGTTTCGCCGTCTCATGAGAGGGGCATGAGCGAGCTTTTGTAAACCGCCCGGTTCTCTTCCCTCGACTGTACCGACCCTCGCTTATCGTATGATAGAGACAAGGAGGACCAAAAAGACATGACTACTGGCATGAATCCCCTATTAGAAAAACTTTTAGCCCCTCGCTGCTTAGAGTATCTGATCGTGAATCGGGATGGGATCATCTTAGAAAAATCCCCCCAAGTCCATCGCTTTGCCGAGAGTCCCGAACAAGTCAAGGAGGGACGGGATGCCAGAGGGGGATATCCTGAGTTAATTGGCATCGAACAGGTGTTGCTTGATATCCTGGAAGGGCGCTGTAATAGTTTTGAATTACAAGGCATCAATCGCTGTTCCGAGCGTGAGGGGATTTTGTATCTGGATTTTTGGATTGTAGCCAACTCCCAGGATAACCTTCCACCCGATCGCTTATTTGTATTCTTTGGGGATGCCACGGAACGGATGGTCTTACGGCAAACCTTGGTCCAAAGAGAAAACGAAGCTTATCTATTATTACATAAACTGAATTGTGCGAAATCAGCCTTAGATAAAATTTTTCAAACTGCCCTTGACCCGATTATTGTTTGTACTTCAAACGGATTAATCAAAAAAACAAACAAAGCTACTTGGGAATTATTAAACTACAGCGAACTAGAATTAATTGGTAAACCGTTAAGAGATATTGTTCCCAATATTCAGCGTTTAGAGGCGGGGAATCCTGAACCGTTTTATGGGACAGAAGAAGAGGCTTATTATCTGAGGAAAACCGAAGTAGAGGTCACTTGCAAAAGCAAAAAAGGAGCAGAAATAGTAGTCGGATTTTCCCGAGGGGTAATCCGCAACGAAGAGGGGGAAATCGAAGAATTAGTCTATATCGGACGGGATCTGACCGAACGGAAGCGGTCCTCGGCAGCGATCGCCAAAATGAATGCCGCCTTAGCCCAGCGAGTCGAGGAACGAACCCGCACCTTACAGCAAACCATTGTCCAACTCGAAAGCGAAATCGGCGATCGCCAAAGGGCCGAAGCCGCCTTGCAAAAAGAACGAGAATTTCTCAACGCCTTACTCAACAACCTCCAAGACAGCATCGTCGCTTGTGACGCCGATGGGACCCTGAGCGTTTTAAACCGAGCCAGCCAAGAAGTCTACGGACTGCCGGAACAGCCCCTATCTGTCACCCAATGGGGGGAACACTTTCAGTTTTACCATGCGGACGAGAGTACCCCCATGCCCATTGAACAGACCCCCTTGTATCGAGCATGGCAGGGAGAACGAGTCTGTGAACAGGAAATGGAAATCCTGCCAAAACAGGGCAAAAAGCGCATTCTAGTCGCCAACGGACAAGCCCTCGTCAATGCCCAGGGAGAAAACCTCGGGGCCGTGGTCGCCATGCAGGATATCACAGCGCGGAAACAAGCCGAAAAAGCCCTGCAAAACATCATCTCTGGGACCGCTGCGGTTACCGGAGAAGAATTCTTCCCCGTGTTAGTGCAACATCTGGCAACCGCCCTAGGAGTCCCCTACGTTTTGCTCTCCCAACTACAGGGCACCGAAGAGAAACAATTAAAAACCTTAGCCTTTTGGGGTGGCGATCGCCTTGCGGACAACTTCGAGTATGAACTGTGCGGCACCCCCTGTGAAGTCGTCATCGAGGAAGCCCGACTCTGCCACTACCCCGATCGCCTCCAGGAACTCTTCCCCAATGCTCCAGCCCTCGCCACCATCAATGCCGTTGGCTATCTTGGCGTTCCCCTCTTCGACCCCCAGAACCGGCCCATCGGAAACCTCTGCATTATCCACGACCAACCCCTAGAAGTAGAGCCAGAAGCCCACGCCATTCTCAGCGTCTTCGCCTCCCGCGCCGCCGCCGAACTGCAACGCAAATGGGCCGAGGACGCCCTAAAAAGTGCCAATGATGAATTAGAACGGCGAGTCCAAGAACGCACCCGAGAGCTATCCGAAACCCTCAACAGCCTGCAAGGTGAAATCGCCGAACGCCAGAAAACCGAAGCCGCCTTGCGTCGGAGTGAAGAACGGTGGCAGCTTGCCATCAAAGGCACCTCCGATGGCATCTGGGACTGGGATTTGAAGTGCGATCGGGTCTTCCTTTCCGCTCGCGGCCAAGAAATGCTCGGCTATGAATCCCAAGACCAATTTCATCCCTTTGCAGAATGGGAAAGTCGGATTCATCCCGATGACCTAGAAACCTGCCGCCAAGCCATGCAAGCCCACCTGTCCAATACCGGGTCCTCCTACTCCCAAGAACATCGGGCTAGGAGCAAAGACGGGGGATATAAATGGATTTTGACCCGGGGTCAAGCCCAGTGGGACGAAGCCGGAAACCCAATCCGCATGACAGGTTCCCATACCGACATCACCGATCGCAAACAAGCCGATGAAGAACGCCGCAAATTTGTTGCCCTCGTTGAGAACAGCAAAGACTTTATCGGCATGGCCACCTTAGAAGGCAAAGCCATTTATGTCAACGAAGCCGGTCGCCTCCTGGTGGGACTCGATTCCCTCGAACAGGTCTATCAAACCGAAATGTCCCACTACCTGAGCCCAGAAACCTGGGTGCAATATCAAGAGGTAGCCATTCCCACCGTCCTGGAAACTGGCTATTGGCAGGGGGAAACCAAACTGCGTCACTTTAAAACCGGCGAATGCTTTGATATGGAAACCAGTTTATTTCTAGTCAAACATCCGGAACGGGGTGAGCCAATATGTTTCGCCACCATTCAACGGGATATTAGCGATCGCAAACGGGCTGAAGCCGCCATTTTAGCCAGCGAAAACAAATATCGCTCCGTCGTCGAAAATTTAAGCGAAGTAATTTTCCAACGGGATAAATGCGGTTACTTAACCTTCCTCAACCCCGCTTGGACCGACATCACCGGATTTACCGTCGCTGAAAGTGTTGGCCAACCTTTCCTCTCCTTTGTTCACCCGGACGATCGGCCCAGTTTTTTAAAAGCCTTTGAATCCCTCCTCAACAGCGAACAAGATTCCGTGCGCCACGAAGCCCGATTTCTTACCAAAGAGGGCAATTATCGCTGGGTAGAAGTTCAGAAACGCTTAAATATTAACGATCGCAATGACTACATTGGCACCGCCGGTTCTCTCAACGATGTTACCGATCGCAAGCGCATCGAACAAGTCCGCGAACAGGAACGCCAACAGTTACGACAAATTATTACCAATGCCCCCGTGGCAATGGCCATGTTTGATACTCAAATGCGCTATCTGGCCTATAGCAACTGTTGGTTAAAAGATTACGCACTGGAGGGACAATCTCTCCTGGGCCAATCCTATTACGATCACTTACCCGAAACCGAAAACATCAAAGCTATTCATCAGGCCGCACTCCAAGGAGAAGTCCTCTCCCGACCAGAAGAAAGTTTTGAACTCGGCGATGGAACTCAACTTTATCTGCGTTGGGCCGTCCAACCTTGGTACCGCTCCGAATATCAAATCGGGGGCATCATCATCGTCACTCAAGTGATTAATGAATTGGTTCAAGCCCGAGAACAGGCCCTGCAAGCCTCCCGAATGAAATCTCAATTCCTCGCCAACATGAGTCATGAAATTAGAACCCCCATGAATGGCGTGATTGGCATGACCGATTTACTCCTAAAAACTGCCCTCTCTTCCCAACAGCAGGATTTTGTCAATATCCTGAAAAACAGCAGTCAAAATTTGCTGATTTTAATTAATGATATCCTTGATTTTTCTAAACTCGAAGCCGGAGAAATGCGCCTGGATCGCATTGAGTTTAATTTAAGCCGATGTATCGAAGAAACCATTGACTTGCTGGCAACTCAGGCACAAAGTAAGCAACTGGAATTACTGTATCTGGTAGATTCAGAAATTCCCCCCACCTTAATCGGAGACCCGACTCGGCTGCGTCAGGTCTTAATGAACCTGACGGGAAATGCCTTGAAATTTACTCAGAAGGGTGAAGTGGTGGTTCACGTTTCCTTGCAGATTCAAACCCCCACCACCACTACCCTGCATTTTGAAGTCCGGGATACGGGAATTGGCATCAATGCCCAGGACCAACATAAATTATTTCAATCCTTTTCCCAAGTGGATGCCTCAACCACGCGAAAATATGGAGGCACAGGGTTAGGATTAGCGATTTGCAAGCAATTGGTGACGTTAATGGGGGGTGAGATTGGGGTGGACAGTGCCGTGGGGGTCGGTTCCCGCTTCTGGTTTACCGCGACCTTTGAAACCTTGCCCGATGGGGTGAAAGTGCTGCCGGAATTAGTCTTGCCTCCTCGGGATTGGCGCTTGTTGGTCATGGACCACAATGCCACGAGTCGGCAGATGATTTGTGCCTATTTAGAGTCTTGGCATCTTCAGGGTGAGGCGGTGGGGAATTCATCGGAGGCGATCGCCGCTTTGCACAATGCTTCTACCCAAGGCAATCCTTATTCTCTGGTTTTAATAGACCTCCAAAATGCTCAATCCGATGGGGAAACTCTGGCCAAAACCCTGATTTCTGAACCCAGTTTCTCCCAGCTCAAATGGGTCATCATGGTGTCAATTCATCAACATGAATTGGTAAAACGCCTCCTGAAAAAAGGCGCGGCCGGTTATTTACTCAAGCCCATTAAAGCCTCTCGCTTATTAGAAAGTTTGACTGAAGCCTTGCAGGGGCAACCGTCAGAGGTTTCTCCTTCGTTATTCCTCCAGGAAGATTCCGGCAGATCTAGTCCGGTATTTGAACCGGTGAAGAATCTGAAAATTTTATTGGTGGAAGATACTCCAATTAACCAAAAAGTGATTTTAAACCAGCTCAAGGTGCTGGGGTATGCTGCCGACTGTGTGGAGAATGGACAGGAAGCGCTCGACTGTCTGGCAGAGCAAGACTATGATATTGTTCTGATGGATTGTTTGATGCCGGTTTTGGATGGGTATAAAACAACAAAAGCGTTGCGCGATCGCGAAGGGTCCTCTCGTCATACTCCCATCATTGCCATGACTGCTAATGCCATGAAAGGAGACCGGGAAAAATGTTTAGACGCCGGAATGGATGACTACCTCAGTAAACCTGTGGATATCGACGAGTTAGCTGCCCTGTTGCGTCACTGGGGAGAAACCATCAGTGGTGTTCCACAGACCCTTTCCCCCCCCAATCAACAGCCAACACTCCTTGATCAATTCACTCCCTTTGTTCCCCTGGATGAAGCTCCCATTGATCTCGATCGCCTCCATGAAATTTCTCGGGGAGATGAAGAATTTGAGTTAGAACTCCTGGAAACTTTTATGGAAGATGCGGTGGTTTATTTCGAGGATATCAAGCACTATATACAGACTCAAGATTGGGTTGCCTTAGGTCGTCGCGCTCATCAGCTCAAGGGAGGCTCGGCGACCGTTGCCGTCCTCTCTATGCCCAATATTGCCCGTGAAATTGAATCTCAAGCCAATCAGGAGTGCCCCGAGGGTCTGGAAGAATTGGTGGCTGAATTAGAGATAATTTTCACCCGCCTTCACTCCTTTATCTCCATCCTCAAGGAAGAAGCCTAGGGGATTGTTTTAGAGGTCTTTGACAACGGATGAATGATGCCGTTGTTCGCTTAACAGGGCTTCAAAGTCAGCCACGGCTAGGGGGGGACTAAAGTAATAGCCTTGGATTAAATCACAATGATTTTTTCTGAGAAAATCATATTGTTCTCGCGTTTCTACCCCTTCGGCAATCACTTTGAGGTTAAGCTGTCCGGCGAGTTGGATGATGGCATTGATAATGGCGGCATTTTTAGAGCTAGTGAGCAAGTCTCTGACAAAAGAACGGTCTATTTTGAGGGTATCGAAGGGAAATTGTTGCAAATAACTTAAGCTCGAATAGCCGGTGCCAAAATCATCGAGGGAAAGTTGGAGGGAGAAGTCTTTGAGGTCTCTGAGGATGCAGATGGCGAGTTCCGGATTTTGGACAAGGGCACTCTCAGTGAGTTCAATTTCCACATGACAGGGATTGACTTGGCTTTCTCGGATAATATGAATGACGCGCTGAGTTAAACCGGGTTGATTAAATTGCAGTCCGGATAAGTTGACAGCAATGGTGAGTTGATGTCCGGTCTGTTGCCAGATTTTGGCTTGTTCGCAGGCATTCTGCAAGACCCATTCATCCAGGCGGACAATCAGTCCGGTTTCTTCCGCTAGGGGAATAAATTCGGCGGGAGAAATTAAGCCTCGGTCGGGGTGTAGCCAGCGGATTAAGGCTTCTGCGGCGACAATTTTGCCGGTTTGTAAGTGAACTTGGGGTTGATAGTAAAGGATGAATTCATTGCGGTCTAATGCCTGCCGCAAGCTCATTTCTAGCATGAGGCGATCGTAAGATTTCTCTTCAATGGCTGAGGTGTAAAGTTGATAACAATTTCCGCCTTGTTCTTTGGCTTGGTGCATCGCCAAGTTAGCTCCTTTGAGCAAGCTATCAATTTCTTGACCATCATCGGGATAGATGGCGATACCAATGCTACTGGTGAGAAATACTTCGTCGTTTAAGACGCTAAAAAAGGTAGAAAATAGGCCGAGGATGCGGCGCGCTGTTTCTTCTACTTGGGGTTTTTCCGTCAAGGGGGGTAGAATTAAGGCCAGTTGCTCGCTGTTTAACCGAGCGACGGTCCCGTTGGGTGCCACATAGCGCAGGGTGCGCTCAGTTACGGCTTGGAGTAATAAGTCGCTGTAGTCGGTGCCGAGGGTATTGTTGAAGCGGTTGAGCTGGTCTAAACTCAGGATGGCAATGGGGATGAAGCAGGGTTGATCCGGGTTGGAGGGGAGGGTACGCTCGAAGCGATCGCGCAACATTAAGCGATTGGGGAGATTGGTTAAGCTGTCGTAATAAACGAGGGCGTTGAGTTGGGCGATCGCCTCTTCGAGGGCTTGATTCTGTTCCTGCTTCAGACGTTCCCGTTTGGCGATTTGGGTGGAGATCGCCACCATCAGTTCCGTTCGAGTAAAGGGTTTCGTCAGATAATCACTCGCTCCAAGTTCCATCCCTCGGCGCATAGAGGAACGGTCCTCCTGAGCGGTTAAACAGATAAACGGGATCATCGCCGTGGTGGGGTCCTGTTGCAGGATGGTCAACACTTCATAACCATCCAGCCCAGGCATCATAATATCGCACAAAATTAAATCCGGCTGTTCCGTTTGCGCCAATTTTACCCCAGTGCTGCCATTTTCTGCTCCAATAACTTCAAACCCTTCCGAACTCAGGATTTTGATGACGGTTTTGCGAAATGAATTTTCATCTTCGACAATCAGTATTTTCTTTTTCATGCACTCCCCAACCCGATCTGACAGTTTTTTTGACCCATTAACTTCTCTATTGAACCGCACCCTCAATGGAAGCAATACTGTATTGTCACCCTTTTGCGCGATTCGATTTATCTCTTTCACCAGACCAGGCTCCGGGGAGGGTTCCACCGGCGTGAGCTTGACAAATTTTAAGCAATCCGTGACTGGATTCTACAAATTGACCCGCTCGATCGCTAGAGGGAAGTTTCAAGATTCCTCCCTAGGATTGAACGAGCCTGAATGTCTCCCCGGCTATTCTTAGGTCCCTGAACCTTTGAGGACCAAAACAAAGATTATTTTATTTTACCATACCTGTTCCTTCACTCTAGGGGTGGATTAATCTGAAATGGCCTTAAATATCACTCCCCAAATAAGCACCGTTGAAACTTTTTGATGCAAAACTGAAAAGCAAGGGATAAAATACAGAAGCAATGGGCCAGGGATGGTGGCGGTGTCAGTCCGTGAAATCGCACCGTTTTATATCCTTTTAATCAACGTTTAGAATCCCCAAGGCGAAGTGGGCATCCTAAATAAATAGCCCAGACTGTTTCCCTAGTGAATTTGAAACGCCAAATGAACCCGATTCTCAATAAACTACTCACTCCTCGCCAGATGGAGTACCTAGGCGTCGATCGCGACTGGTACATAATTGAGGCATCTGCTGGCGCGATGAAATTTGCATCCGGGGGCGCTAAAGTCGGGGTGGGAGAGGATATCCGCTGCGGATTTCCCGAACTCATCGGCCTCGAAGAGGTATTCCGGGCAATCATTCAAGGACAACGGGAAGGGTTTGAAATCAAAGGTATTACCCGGATTATAGAATCGGGCACCCCGCTTTATTTCGACCTGTACTTGATAGCGGACCCGACCCTAGCTGAAACCGAGGAACGGCGATCGCTCATTCTTTTAGAAAATACCACGGAAACGATGGTATTAAAACAAGAATTGGTGCAACGCATCAATGAAGCTAACCTGCTCCTTTCTACCCTAGAAGCCGCCAAATCCTACACGGATAAAATCATCACCTCAATGGCCGATGCCTTGTTGGTGACCGATCGCCGGGGTCGGATTCAAAATGTCAATCCCGCTGCCGTTAATTTATTTGGATATTCCGAGGATTCGGAACTGATTGGTCAGCGGATTTCCCTGTTGATTGAAAGCGAAGAAATTCTCCCCCCGAACCGAGATAAGCCTTCCCCCAATTCCTCCCATGAACTAGCCCTGTTCACAACGGCTGAAGGCATTTGTCGGACGAAACAAGGAGAAAGTATTATTGTTTCCTTCTCCATTGCCGCCATTGGCACTGAACTCGATGATTATGGCGATTTAGTTTATATTGGCCGAGACATTACCGAGCGTCAACGGGCTACGGCCGAACTCGATCGCGCCCGTCGAGAAGCGGAACAGGCTTCTACGGCCAAAAGTTACTTTTTAGCCAATATGAGTCATGAAATTCGGACGCCGATGAATGCCGTATTGGGAATGACTGGGTTATTATTAGAAACGCCTTTAACTGCGGAACAACGTGACTTTATTGACACCATTCGCACCAGTGGAGATGCCCTCTTAACCTTGATTGATGAAATTTTAGACCTTTCCAAACTCGAAGCGGGAGAAATGCACTTAGAACACTTAGATTTCAACCTAGCAACGAGCGTGGAAGAGGTCATTGATTTATTGGCCCCCCAAGCCCATTTAAAATCCGTAGAAGTGGCCTCGTTTATCGAGGAAGAGAACCCCCTTTGGTTAAGGGGCGATAGCTCGCGGTTGCGGCAAATTCTCACGAATCTGATTGGAAATGCGATTAAATTTACTGACAAAGGATATGTAGTCCTGCAAGTCGAACGGGTGACAGAAACTCCCTATTCAACGACCCTGTTGTTCTCGGTGATTGATACGGGGATTGGAATTGCGCCCCAAAACCAAAGTCAGCTCTTTCAACCCTTTTCCCAAGTGGATTCATCCACGACTCGGGAATATGGAGGAACGGGGTTAGGACTGGCGATTTGCCAACAGTTAGTGACCTTGATGGGGGGAGAGATTGGCGTAGAAAGTCGGGAATCAGAAGGGTCCCATTTTTGGTTTAGAGTTCCCTTTGAAAAGGCAGAGATTCCTATTGATAAGCTATCAGCACCCCCGGAGATAGCGGGCCTCTCTCTGTTGGTGGTAGCCAATAGGGAAGTGGTGCGAATGGTGATTCGCGATCGCGTCACCCGTTGGGGAATCCAAGTGGAGGAAACCGACGGAGATCAGGGGTTCAATTTTTTGCAAAGTCAATGGGAGGAAGGCATCGAGTATGATATAATTGTTATTGATTTAGAAATGCCCCACATCACAGGAATTGCTTTAGCTGAACAAATTAAAGGGGATTCCCGATTTGCCAGCATTCCTTTGATTGCGATCGCCGCCACTCATCAGCGCCATCTCGTCACAACCGCCTTAAACAGTGGCTTTAGTGAATGCCAGATTAAACCCATTAAACCCGCACGGTTTTTAGAAGTCATTTGTCGCGCAGCGGGTCTATCGGTAGCCATAGAACCGGAGCGGGTTTTCTATCCAAAAGATAAAATTAACCCCGGACAAACTCCGATTAAAATTCTTTTGGCTGAAGATAATCCGGTCAATCAAAAAGTAGCCATTAAACAACTAGAGCTATTAGGATATCAAGCCGATATTGCTAATCAGGGTGAAGAAGCTCTGAAATTGTGGCAGGCTCATGGTTATCACATCATTTTGATGGATTGTCAAATGCCGGTCCTTGACGGATATCAAGTCACTGGAGAGATCCGCCGCCTAGAACAAGGAACCGGGGATTCTCCAGTCCGTAACCCCCAGCATACCGTGATCATCGCCATGACGGCTCATGCGATGAAGGAGGACCGGGAAAAATGTTTAGCCGCAGGAATGGATGATTATATTAGTAAGCCAGTTTGTCCGGAACAACTTCAGGCTATACTATCGAAATGGGTCAATCAATTGAGCGGAGCAAGAGTTAGCTTTGAACCCGTTGATGCAGGCGATCGCTCCTCCGGAGACCAGATCCTAGATCTGGAACGTCTTGAACGAATTTCTCAAGGAGATTCGGTTTTTCGGAAAGAGCTGCTAGAAACATTTATTGAAGAACTCCAAACCCATCTCGTATCACTCCAAAGCGTTTCCTTAGAAGACTTGGCGACCCTCAAACAAGAAGCGCATTATATTAAAGGTGCGAGTGGGAATGTCGGAGCTCAACAAATTTGTAGTATTGCCGCCCAATTGGAACGAGACGCCAAGCAAGGTAAAGCAGATCATCTATCTGATTTATTCGCTCAATTAACTGAAGCCTATCAAGCATTCGTTATTTTTGTAGATCGAGCCTGGGAGAATGAACCCCTTCTTTAAAAAATTTTTAGTTGTCCACGGCATTGAGTACCTGATCCTCGATTCAGCCTTAACCATCCGTAAAACCTCCGCAGGAGTGGACCGATTTTCGGATTCTCCCGGTCCCATTCAGGTCAATGACGAGGTGGGCCTTGCCTTTCCGGAATTGATTGGAGTAGAGGACCTCTTACAGGAGGTGTTAGAAGGGCGGCAGATCAGCTTTGATTTAAAGTCCTTGAGTCGGTTTACCGAAGCGGGGACGCCGGTTTATTTTGATATGTATGTTGTTCAACAAGAAGAGAGCCAGGGACAACAACTCATTGTTTTTTTAGAAGATGTCACCGATCGCATGAGCTTGGAACAGCGATTAGTCCAAGCCACCAATGAAACCAATCTTCTCCTGGCTGCTCTCTCCGAATCCAAACGCTATATCGAGCAAATTCTCTCCTCGATGGCTGAGGCATTAATCGTCACCAGTGAAACAGGTTTAATCAAAAAAGTCAATCAAAGCACCCTGGACTTATTTGAGTATTCTGAAGCGGAATTACTCGGAAAAGAGATTTCCCAAATTGTGGGAGAGCATCAGGATTTGGTTAAAGATTTTTTCCTGTCCCAGATGGAGCGAGAGGAACCCGGATTATCCCCGTTAGAAATTGTTTGTCACACCAAAACACGCAAAAAAGTGTATGTGGGATTTTCCTTTGCAGTGATTAATGTTTCCGCAGCAGATATTCCCGATTTAGTTTATATCGGTCGGGATATCACCGATCGCAAGCGCAAACAACAACGGAATTTAGCACAATCCGCCACAATTCGGATTTTGTCGGAATCGACAAATTTGGTCGAGGCAACACCGAAACTGTTGCCTGCCTTATGTGAAAGCTTGGAGTGGGATGTCGGCGAAATTTGGCAGGTGCAAACGCGGGATGGAGGCGGGGACTATCCACTATCTCAAGTGTTCCAGGAGTCAGAACCCCCACCGGATTGTCTCACTTGCTTACAATTGTGGCATCACCCGCTCCCGGAATGGAAAGTGTTGCAACAGAGCAAAAAGACGCAGTTAGCCCAGGGGGAAGGATTACCGGGTCGTGTGTGGGCGACTCATCAGGCAGTCTCTACAGCGGATCTCCCTGGGGAAGCGATGGAGTGGCTCGGAACCGAATACTTAGTGCAAGCGGGTTTGAATAGTGGATTTGCCTTCCCGATTTTTGGTGACGCTTCGGAAACTCAGTCCCGGGTGGAGCAATCCTCGGAATTGCTCGGGGTGATCGGGTTCTATAGCCGCGATATCCAGACGATTGATGAAGATTTGATGGCAACTTGTAGTGCGATCGCCAGCCAGATTGGTCAATTTATTAAACGCAAACAAGCCGAAGTTGCCCTCCAAGAAAGCGAAGAACGCTATCGCGATTTATTTGAAAATGCCAGCGATTTGATTCAGAGTGTTTCGATAGAAGGTCGGTTTTTGTATGTCAATCGGGCCTGGAAAGAAACCCTGGGATACAGTGAAGCGGACCTGGAGCGCCTGACAGTGTTTGAACTTCTGCATCCCCAAAGCAAATCCCAGTATCAAGACTGCTTTGAACGCATCTTTGCCGGGGAAACCCTTGATGAAATCACCGCAGAATTTGTGACTAAATCCGGCCAGAAAATCTTCTTACAAGGCAGTATGAATTGTAAGTATTTAGAAGGCAAGCCGGTGGCCATCCGGGGAATTTTCAGAAACATCACCGAACGAATTAAGGTAGAAAAAGCCCTGCAAAAGCAACAAAAGAAAACCGAAAATTTGCTGTTGAATATTTTGCCGGAACCCATCGTCGATCGCCTCAAATTGGAACCCAACAGTATCGCGGAAACTTATGCGAATGTCACGGTTTTATTTGCGGATTTGGTGGGGTTTACCGAAATTGCTTCGGAACTTTCAGCCCTGGAAGTGGTGGAGTTGCTGAATTTAGTTTTTTCCGCCTTCGATCGCCTCACGGAATTGCATCAACTGGAAAAAATTAAAACCATTGGGGATGCCTATATGGTAGTGGCAGGATTGCCCACAGAACGGTCCGACCATGCCCAAGCGATCGCGGATATGGCCCTGGATATGCAAACCGCCTTGAGCCAATTTAATCAACAAAATCAGCAGTCCTTTAGCATTCGCATTGGCATTCATAGCGGGCCAGTGGTAGCCGGGGTGATTGGCATCAAAAAGTTTATTTACGACCTCTGGGGGGACACAGTAAACATTGCCAGCCGCATGGAATCTCACAGTTTACCGGGACGAATTCAAGTCAGCGAAACCACCTATTATTTATTGCGGGAGCATTATGAACTGGAAAAACGGGGAACAATTGCGGTGAAAGGAAAGGGAGAAATGAATACCTATTTTCTCATTAGTTCCAAATCGGAATTCTAGCCGTTCTCCTATTCCTCAGACCCCTTAGATATCTCCCCCTAGAGCAAGGCGATGGTTCACAGCCCCCATCGGTCGGGGTTTAAATGGGCTGGAGGAGTCTCATAGACTGGCGGGGATTTGTATCCCCGCCAGTGTGTTTGTCCTAACGGTTTAAAAACCTCTAAATCTTTTATGGTTTTACAAAACTGAAAGGGTTTTTCTTGCGCTTAAGCAATGCCAACCAACTCAATTTCAAAAATCAAATCTTTTCCAGCCAGGGGGGGATTGGCATCTAAAGTAACTTTTGACTCAGAAATCGCCGTAATCACCACGGGAATAATTTGATCCGGGGCTTGTTGAATTTGTAATTGTTGTCCCACATCTAAAGGGATATTATCCGGCAGTTGCTGCCGTTCAACTTCCACCACCATTTCTTGCCGATGGGGACCATAAGCCTCTTCCTCTGGAATTTTTTCCGTTTTGGATTCCCCCGGACTCATCCCTAAAACCGCTTGTTCAAAACCGGCAATGAGTTGTCCTTCCCCCAGGACAAATTCCAGAGGGTCGCGATCGATGGAGGAATCAAATACAGTCCCATCATCTAATTTGCCGGTGTAGTGAACTTTCACCATATCGCCTTGCTTGGCTTGGCTCATTTTGTTGGCTCCTAATAATGTTTACGAAAACAAAGCATCCAAGTCTATGGCTGATTAGTTATTACTCTATGCCTAAGCCCGTTAAAAAAACGGGTTTTATAGACTAGATTGGAGTGAAGAAATCTTGGGTCTCCTTCATGCTAAATCAGTCAGGCTGGAGGACCTTAACCCCAGGGAAACCATGAATGCTGAAATCCCCAGCCAACCTAGACCTCTGTTCCCGTTGTGGTTATCGGTTAGTATTTTAACTTGCCAGACAGAATTTTGCAGGGAGGTGGGGGAGGATGGGGAGATGGGGAGGATGGGGAGATGGGGAGGATGGGGAAGTTTGTAGTAACGACTTCAGTCGTTTCCGCATGAGGTGGCGATCGCTTTCGTCACGCCTTTTGGAGACTCTCCCTCCAGTTCAGGATCAGGCAGGCGCTTAAGTTACTCCAGAGTGCTTGTCACGGCTGTACTGCCTGCCACGAGGAGCAATGCAGGTGCGATCGCCGCCTATTGTGCGTGAGGAAAGCGATCGCTTTCCTCACGCGGTAACGACTGAAGTCGTTACTACAAACTTCCCCATCTTCCCCATCTCCCCATCTCCCCCTACAAGCGTCCTTTGAGTAAATACACCTGCATTGCTCCCTTGCCTTTAATCTCGATCGCCCCTCTTTCTTCAAAACGGTATTGATTTTTCAAACAGTCATAAGTGGCCCTAGACACTTGAATTTGGCCGGGAATGCCGTGGGATTCCATGCGGGAGGCGGTATTCACCGTGTCACCCCAGAGATCATAGATAAATTTTTTAATCCCAATCACCCCAGCGACGACGGGTCCGGTATGGATCCCCATCCGCATTTTTAAGGATTGATGAAATTCGGCATTAAATCGGGCGATTTCCTCCTGCATTTCTAGGGCCATCTCGGCGATCGCCACGGCACTATTTTCAGAGGGAACCGGCATTCCCGCTACAACCATGTAACAATCGCCAATGGTTTTAATTTTTTCTAACTGATACCGTTCCAAGGCGCGATCAAAGCGAGAAAAAATATTATTGAGTAACTGGACCAATTCCGCTGCTTCAATTTGAGCGGAGAGTTGGGTAAAGCCGACAATATCGGCAAATAACACCGTGACTTCAGCAAAAGTATCGGCAATATTTTCTTCGTGACCCTTGAGGCGATCGGCAATGACTTCCGGTAAAATATTCAGCAACAAACTTTCCGCCTTTTCTCGTTCGATTGCCAAGGCTTTTGCTGAGGATTCCAAGGTCTCTAACATGGCATTAATGGTCTGGGCCAAACTGGATAATTCATCTTTTCCAGAGACTGAAACTCGCAAGGCTAAATCTCGGCAATTATCAATTTGTTTGACATCATGGCTCAAATGTAATAAGCGAGCTAACACCATTTTTTCGAGCAACAATAGGGTGCAAACTCCAAAAACTAGACCGACGATCGCCAGAGAAACTATCATATACCTTGAACTGGCTTGACCTTGATGGTAAATATCTCTGGGGATATTTAGTTCTAATAAGACTGCCGGGTTACCATAGATATCCCGTAATAAACTATACCCTGCCATCCATTCTTGACTAAGTGGTTCAATGAGAATAGGAGGATCATCGGATATCTGGGATAAGCGGGCGATGGTGGGTTGGAACTCCACTGGGGTAGTCGGATCCATGAGTCCATAAGCCCTCACATTCAAATGGGTGAGAGTTGCCAACCGCTGGATTTGTTCGCGATCAAGAAAGCGGGCGATCGCCAGGGTTCCCCGAGTGGGAAGATTCCCCTGACTGTTGAGAATGGGTCCGGCGGCGATCGTCATCGGACGATTATTAATGGTGACAATTCCCGCCAAAGCGTCTTTGGGTTTTAACACCTGAGTGGAAGTCGCTGCAATCTTCTGAGAAACCTCTGCTGGAATGGGCACTAACTTCTGACGAACCAAGTCAAAACCCTGACCAAAAACCAGTTCCCCTTCTTTATTAATAAATAGAATTGCATTAGCTCGCAGTGATGCTAAATTGAGTTCCCCTAAATTTCTATCAATATAATCTAAATTGCCATCTTCGATAAACCGATAAGTTTCATCCCACACCCCCCACTGAAAGTTGAGAGCCTGTAATTCCTGCTGATAATTGGAGAAGGCATCCAAAACTCTTTTGACATTCCGCCTTGCTTCTTTTTCTTCTAAGGTGGTAAAGCCATTGAGTAAAATCGTTGAGGAGGTCAAATGCACGACTCCAAATAACCCAGCCAGGGTCAAGCCGATCGCCAGTAATGTTTTCTTGCGGAGGGTCATCAGGCCACCAGAGGGGATGGGACATATCAGAGAGATTATGACATGGATTGGCTCTTTTTTGAGAATTCTGTCATGACTTTACCTAAAACCGACAAATTCAAAGGTGCCTCTATACGAACAAAGCCCCCAACTCAGCGTCAAGAGAAGGATGTTTAGAGTAACGACTTCAGTCGTTCTTAATGTTTGTAGTAACGATTTCAGTCGTTCTTAATGTTTGTAGTAACGATTTCAGTCGTTCTTAATGTTTGTAGTAACGACTTCAGTCGTTCTTAATGTTTGTAGTAACGACTTCAGTCGTTACCCGGCGATTAATCGCATCCAAAGCATTGATTTTTAACTAATATTTTATATAGAGAATCTCCCCTGTTTTGATAAGGGATATAGTTTGGCAGCCTGGGGAGTGCGTAAGCTATGCCGTTGGCTTTGTTACTAATCATTTATTACGGCTATAATCGCATCTAAACTCTGAAGAGAACGACTGAAGTCGTTACTACGAACTAAGAGAACAACGACTGAAGTCGTTACTACGAACTAAGAGAACAACGACTGAAGTCGTTACTACGAACTAAGAGAACAACGACTGA
>JAMXFF010000059.1:32741-40939 GCA_025370845.1 Laspinema palackyanum D2a
AGTCGTTACTACGAACAATGGAGAATGCAGTTAGTGATTAGCGGGACTGAGTGCGTTCTAAATAGATCTGGGCAACTTTATCTTCTGGGTTGATTCGGAGACATTTTTGAAAGAAGCGGGCGGCTTCAGGATAGGAACCTTTATTGTAAAGCTGGATGGCTTCTTCAAAGATGCTTTTGGTGATTAATTTGCCCTCGCGGATGGCGGGGGGGTCGGCATCAAAGACTTCATAGACGGAGACAATTTCGGATTTGCCTTTGACTTGAACGCGATCGATATGTCTGATATTATAAGAATTCGGGTCTTTCAAGCTACAAAAGGTGCGATCGCCTATTAACAAGGCTACCCCATAATTTTTAGTCAAACCTTCAATCCGGGAGGCTAAATTGACTGCATCACTAATCACCGTACTATCCATCCGTTTCTGTCCACCAACGGTGCCCAGCATTAAGGACCCTGTATTAATCCCGATGCCGATATGAATCGGCAGATAACCGCTTTGTTCTCGTCCTTGATTGTATTCGGTGAGTCGGTTTAGCATGGTGATTCCGGCTTTGACGGCATCATCGGCGCTGCCGCTAAATAAGGCCATAATCGCATCGCCAATATATTTATCAATAAAGCCATTATTGTCGGCAATAGCCGGTTCCATACTGGAGAGATATGAGTTAATAAATTTAAAATTATCTTCCGGGGTCATGCCTTCGGACAGGGTGGTAAAATCGCGAATATCCGAAAATAAAATGGACATTTCCATTTCGACGGCTTCCCCGAGTTTGACTTCGACAATGCTTTCATAGCCTAAAAAATAAAGAAACTCATGGGGAACAAAACGCCCGTAGGCATCGGTGAGTTCTAATTCCGCATCGAGAGCATCTTCGAGGTTTTGATTGAGGTCAAAGAGTTCTTTGGTAAAGCGTTCTCGTTCGGCTTCGACTTGTTTGCGATCGGTAATATCTTGAAAGGCCGCCATTGCGTAGGAAATATTGCCATTATCATCATAAATCGGGGTTCCCCAAGCTTCGATGGGGATGGTGGCATCAGGGCGGTGAATTTCCATATCATCGGCAGTGGTGCGCTCGCCTTGGAGTGCGCGGACGATGGGTAAGTTTTCAGCAGGATAGGGGCGATCGCTCCCCACAAAATAGATTTGATAAACATCGGATAACCGCTGAGTTGGTGCGTTCGTTACGGGTCCTTTTCCTAATAATTCTTTGGCTTTTTGATTGGTATAATAGGGTTTACCCTTGGCATCAAGAACGGCAATGGCCACGGGCATAGCTTCTAAAAACTGGGTCAATTGACTTTGGCTATCGCGCTGGAGTCCCCGGCTATAATATCCGGCAATGGTGATTGCTGAAGTGGTTAAAGCAACGATGGGAGAGACGATGGGAATCCACCAACTATTTAAAAAAGCAACATAACCCCCGATTAAAAGTCCCAGATTCCCCAATCCCAGCCAGACGGCAAAAATTGCCCATCGCCCGCTTGAATTGTTTTTGAAAATTCGAGCTTGGAGCAAGGAATAGGAGACGGTGGCCCCAAATAGGGAGTTGAAGATGACCCAGAACCATTCCGCAGAATCCCGCCAAACTTGAATAAAGGGGCGACCATCAAGGGCGGCGCTTAAAATTTGAGATACCGCATTAGCATGAATCACCACTCCAGGCATTCGTTTCAGACTATTGCCATAGGCACTGTAGGGAGTCAAAAATAGGTCATTCAGGCTCTCAGCGGTCACCCCGACTAAGACGACCCGATCGCGGATTAAATCCGGGGAAATGCGATCGTTCAAAATATCCGTCATGGAAATTGTTTTAAAATTCTTTTCTCTCCCCTTATAGTTCAGAAAAATTTGATACCCCCCCGTATCTGCCCGGACATATCCCCCTTCATTTCCTTCTAGGGCGATAAACCGGGCTTGACCCAATTTTAAGTGAGAACTATTGGGGTCTACCGCCTCTAAAGCCTGCCCTTCTGCTTCCAAATACATTAAACTTATCCGGGCGGATAAACTTAATTTAGTCTCCCCCTCATCGGTCACCACGGAGAGTAAACTGCGACGAACTTTACCATCGGGATCCAAGACCAAATCCGCCATTGCCACCTGCCCAAGGTCTTCTAAAAGCCGAGGAGGCTTGACGCGATTGCCCACCACTTTTTCTACCCCAATTAAATTTGGGGTAGATTTAAACACCTGTTCTAATCTTTCCGACCCGGGTTCTACACGAAAATTCCGATATAAATCAATCCCTATGACCCGGGGTTCATAAGCGCTAACTTTTTCTAATAATTGGGCTAAAACCGCATCGGGCATCGGCCATTGGCCGATTTCCGTAATATCTGGCTCATCAATGGTAACGATAACAATTCGAGGGTCAGTGGGTTCAGCGGGACGGTAACGAAAAAATAGGTCTAACGTGGCCCACTCTAACAGTTGAAAAAGACCCGCTGAGTTCGCAGAAATCACGATCGCAGCAACAGTGGGGGCCGTCATCAAGACGCCACGCCATTTCCAAACTTGCTTTCTGAGCTTTAGCCACATCTTTTATCGATACCCAGAAAGGACCACAGAATCTAGGTTTATCCCAAATTTTAGAAGAATTCCTGGAGTTTGTGGAGAAAAGCAACACAAACTGACCACAGCCCATCCAGTTTAAAGAGATACCGATGATGAGCTGAAGGTGATGGGTTGAGTTCCCGCCTGTCACCGAGGGAAAACCTGTGCTTGCCCAAACCTAGACTTATACCCAATCCGGTTGTCTCAAGTCGGTTTTCTCTCTGAGCGAAGCGAAGGCGGACTGGATCGCAAAAGCCGGGAAGGGTATTTCCCGGCTTGATGAAATGGCAACGGTTGAGCGGACATTGGAGTAAGGGGAGTCCTGAACGGGATTGAACCCTCAAGGACCCCATCTAAGGTAGTGCAATGGGTTTGGTAGCAATTTCCTCTAACCCAACGGAGGCTAATAAGCCGGACCAACTCTCCAGGATTGTCGGGTCATTGGGACTGGACTGCCGAAGCTGGGCTAAGGTGGTCATCATGTCATACCAAATCCCGGCGTTTCCGTACTGCTGCGCGAGTTCCAGGGTGGGATCAGCCTGCTCGGAACCGAGGGTTAGGGAGTTGGCTTCCACACGGCGAATGTCTCCCTGGACACCGGGACTATCGGGTTTGAGTCCGGTTTCATCAATGAGGATAAAGGTCCAGCTATAGGTTTGGCCGATTTCTAAAGGTGGTGCATCATCGGGTAAGGCGATCGCCATGACTGCACCTTCCCCTTCAGGTACCGGGATACTGGTTTGGTAGTGATGCTGATTATTTTCATCTTTGAGGGCGAAAAATAGCTCCCTCGCTGAGGTTTTAGGAACATAAACGTAAAACGTCGGGCGCTCGGCTACGGTCAACCCCGGATATGCTTCTGGGGACAGTGGTGTGACGCACCCACTGGACAACTGTGGTTCTTGCACACAGGAATTTCCATCCCGGGAAGCACCCCCTGCGGTATTGCGAGGTTGCCCCTTGCCGGGGGGATTAAAAGTGACTTGAGCGATCGCCCCGGTTTGTACCCGTTGAGCATCGCTGCTGGACTGAGCCTGCGCTGGATTAAGAATGCCTCCCACCCATGCCACATTTAAGGATAGGGTGAACAAGAGGGTTAGAGGTACATTAGTCTGTTGCCTTGCCATATTACAGTTACCCCTCTAGGATAATGTGCCGCTTTATTTCACTTTACTCTATAGTTTGAGTCAATTTCAACTCAAATTTTATAGTTTTTATAAAGTTTTCTTACAACTTCAATTGAAATTCTGCATTGCTATCATTGATTTCAGGGTTTCCATCCCCCAATCCGGATGATTTTTCTTTCCTGATGACATTTTCCACGCCCGGGTGGTCAGGATTATTTTGTCTGAATTGAGTGGTAAATTGCCCGTTCACAGTGGACAAATACCCCGATTAATTTTCCAAATCCCTGCATTCTTTGCCAATCCAGTTGCTGTAATTGCCAGTTATAGATTCCGTTGCGCTTAAAGGACAAGAACATTCCCCGAGCAGAGCATCTTGCTCCCTGATTATCCTCAGGGGAGGAAAATGCTCCTTCTACAGACCCAGAATGGTACAAGTCCGGGCCACCTCGAATTTCCTCGAATTTCTCAAATTTAAAGCCAATTTCCAACCAAAATAAACGGGGCCCAGTAAAACGGATGTTGGTACTGAGGTTGCTGCAATAAAGCGACTTGAGCACGACGCAGGGCCTCTGCCTTGTTCATCTGACCGAGGGAAAATTCCCGATAAAAATCAGCCATCAACTGTGAGGTAGACTCGTCTTTGACGGACCACAAGGTGGCTAAAGTCGATCGCGCACCCGATCGCACCGCCACCCCTGCTAAACCCAATGCCGCCCGTTTGTCCCCGGTTGCCGTTTGACAGGCACTAAACACCAGCAATTCAATCGGGGGAATCTCGGACTGGGTGACCCCCCAACGACCTGTTTCTCGCGATCGCAAAATTTCCTGGAGTTGGTTGACATTCACTTTCTGATCATAAGTGAGAATAAAGGTATTCTCAGGATTGGAACTAAACTGGCCGTGGGTGGCCAAATGGACCACCGGAAAAGAACTCTTTTGAATCTCCTCCTTGAGCGCATCCGCCGTAAACTCCTGATTTAAAATCATCTGCGCTGGGAGATGAGAGCTAATCTCGTCCAGTTCACGAGCAACCCCAGGCAGGGCACTAAATCCCTGACGCGCTTCGGTCAATCCCACAGTTAAGGCCCGGAGTTGGTTCTGAGCGATCGCCTGGGGTGCCAGCAACTGCAATCCCGGCGTGAGGGCAATGTTATAACGTTCCACCAGATACCGTTCTCCATCATAGAGCGCGGCCATCGGCAGATTTCGCAACAGGCCATCAAGCACAAACACCAGGGTCTGCATCTGAGCCTCGGCTAAACTCGCTTCTGCCGGTCGAATCAGCCAGTCATACACCTGTTCCGATAACCGCAATCGCTCCTGATCCGAGAAAAAAGGATTCAAAGCAGCGAGTAACCGTTCCAGGGTGCCTTCCACCTCACTTTGGGGTAGCTCGGTGGCATAATGACGCAGGGGCTGTCCCGGGATGGAGAGAATCACTTCCAGGCGATCGGGTAAAATAATCGGATAAATGGCTGCTGCTTTGGCATCCACCTGGTCAATTTGCACCGGCTGGATATCTAAACAGGCTTGGCGAAAAAAGTTCTCTAATTCAGCCAGTTGGAGGGCTTCGAGGGTTTCCCGGGCTTGTTTGAGGTGGTCTTGAGTGGGATTGGAACTCAATAACAAACTGATTAATTCCCGGTAGATGGGTTCGCCCCGTTCTTGAAAGGAAAATTGTACCTCTTGGCCGATCGCCACTAAGTCTTGACGCAGGAGAGACAAACTGCGAACCGCTTCGCTATAGGCGGCGATCGCACTCTGAGTCTCCCCTGTCTGCGTCAAAATCCGTCCGAGTTGCCATTGCCACCGCGCCGCAATCTCTTTGGCATTAATACTCAGGGCGATCGCCAGAGCTTGCTGAGTCAATTTTTGGGCATCAGAAAACTGCCCGGTGCGTTTGTACAAATGCCCTAACTCCCCAATGGCGTAGGATTGCGATCGCGGATCTTGCAGTGCATTCGCCTCTTGAACTGCCGTTGCCAGGATTTGGGCAATTTCTGGCGCACTCAGGGTTGAATTACCTTCTCCATTTGCCGATACCCCCTCTAGCATTTTCAGGGCCGAAAACGCGAAATTCACCCGCCCATAGACCCCAGAACGACTGGGAGGGAGGGTTGCCAGTTGCTCGGTGATGGGGTTTAAGAGCGATCGAGCAGTTTCCCACTGTTGAGTTTCGACAGATAAACTGAGTTGATTGAGTAGAGCATCCAGTTTAGTGAGCGGTGCAATCGCCGTTGCTGCCGCTTCCCGATAATAAGTGAGAGCTTGGTCCGAATCCTCTAAGGCGCGGGCGGTATTGCCCAAACTCAACAGGGTGGTGCTGATTTCCCCGGGAGAGCGCAAATTCCGGGCAATGGCTAAACTTTGTGATAACACCCGTTGCGCTTCGGGTAAATCCCCGACCACTTGTAAAGCATTGCCAAGATTTTGTAAGCCGGTGATTTTCAGATTTGAATCCGGTTGGGAGAGCAGTTGTTGCTTCACCTGCTCTAATAACTGTCGCGATCGCCGGTAAAGTCCCAAGGTTTGCATCCCTTGAGCTTGGTTAATTTGACTGCCCAAGACCCCGGTGAGGTCACCTTGCGCTTGATACAAGGATTCGGCTTCTTTCCAACTGTCGAGGGCAGATTCCGGTTGTCCCCGGGCCAATTGTAGACTGCCTTTGCTGTTCAAGGCTTGGGCGCGAATCCGTTGGGCGACTGGATTACCGGACCTGTGAGCGGGAGTTCCCAGGGAATCGAGGAGGGATAAACTCTCTTGGAGCGAGGCTTCGGCCCTGTTCCACTCTCCTAATGCTTGATAGGCGAGGGTGAGATAGTTGAGACAGAGGGCTTGATTGAGGCGATCGCCTCCCTGTTGATACCCCTCGGTAGCGCGGTTCCAAACCCTGACTGCCTCGGCAAATCGTCCCCCCTGAAAAAGCTCCCGTCCCTGATTGAGGAGAGTCTCCCATTGCTCCTCCACCGGCTGCGCGGGGAGTTGGGACAATGGCAGGCGTGAGCCAAAATTTTCCTTGACTGGAGTAAATGTGAGAACCGGTGAGGGGAGAGGATGCAGAACCGAGGCGATCGCCGGCATCACCCCGGTGACGAATCCCAACGCCATCACAAAAGCTAGACCCCTCAGCAGCAGTCGGTATCCCCTCCGGGTAAAAATACGGGATTGCCAGTGGTTACCGCGCGATCGACATCGGCTGATCAGTTGAGTCAACATTCCTTTCATAGACTGGGTACTAAATATCAAACTGCCATTAGATCAGAGATCTTGCACCATTCTCAACACCTATAGGGGGATAAATCCCCCGCCTCATAGCTAAAGTCGGATTTATCTGAGATCTTGCACCATTCTCAACAACCGGCGGGGGTTGAACCTTTTAGCCTGTAGAGGCGCTTATAAAAGCGCCTCTACGGCGGGGGATAAATCCCCCGCCTAATAGCTAAAGTCGGTTGAAACCGACTATAAGTCTTATCGGGTGGTTTTTTTAGTCGTCTTTAGACGACTTTAGCTATGAGGCGGGGGATTTATCCCCCGCCGGTTGTTGCCACTTTAGCTGTTGTTAGGCCGCCAACGTTTCAACCCCCGCCGGTTGTTGCCACTTTAGCTGTTGTTAGGCTGCCAACGTTTCAACCCCCTCCGGTTGTTGCAACTGTTACACCTGTTGGCCTATTCCATTAATGAATCTTCATAAATTTCGCTCAGGGATAGGGTTAATCCCAGGGATTGCAAATGCAGGTCTTGTTTGGGATTGAAAAGAGTTTTCTCCCAGTCACCTGCTGCGGTTTTGCGATACCGTTCAATCCCAGTTTGGTCTTGAGGAACCAGGACATATTCCTGGAAACTGGGTAAGGTTTGATAGGCGAAAAACTTTTCCTGACGGTCCGTCCCCTGGGTATTAGACGAGAGAATTTCTACAATTAAACGAGGTTGAGTTTTATAATTAGGATTGCGGTCTTCCGGGTCACAAACCACCATGACATCGGGATAATAGGCAACATCTAGGGATGGAATCCAGAGTTTCATTTCCGCAGTAAATACTTGGCAGTTTGTATCCCGCAGTCGGTCGTATAGTCCGGATCCGATATTGATAGCAAGGCGATCGTGTTGGGGACTGAGGGTTTCAATTTCAAATAGTTGGCCGGCGATGTAGTCATGGCGAACAGGACTGGTTTTCTCCAATTCAAGATAGTCCGAAAAGGCCAAGGTTGTCAGTTCGTCGTCCATTTGAGCTGTGCAAGTTGAGGGGTTGACTGTATTGTAGCGGTTTCTTGCCAAGAGGAGGCGATCGCCTTGTTCACCCCATCTGTGACAAGTCCCAACAAACTCAGCCAGCAACCCGGTTTCTGGTCCCCTACCCCGTTCAGAAACGGGGTTTCTCATCCCCATCTGTGACAAGTCTTGTCCCCATTGAAACTTGTATCCACCGAGTTTTAGCCCACATTCCGCAGGTAAAATAGGATAGTTTGGAATATTCTAAAACCATGACAGACATAGCATCTGATATCATAGTA
>JAMXFF010000060.1:0-11076 GCA_025370845.1 Laspinema palackyanum D2a
AAGTCACTCAACAAGATATTCGCAATTGGTTTGCTCATTGTTGCTACTGTACCTCATGAGTCCGGGAACCGCTATAAAAAGAAATACAAGTATCATTAGAAAAAAGAGCGGAATTTCCGAGCAAGCATCTGAGTTGAAAAGGGGCTGGTGAACTTGTCTCTTTGCTAACATATAGCATTTTAGGAATCACTGAATTATGAAGCTGGCTCAATTCTTGAGCAGTCTTAAAACTTTTATAACTTGCTTGAAGTTGGCTCAATTCTTGAGCAGTCTTAAAACTTTGATTACTCGCTTCTTGAGCAGTCTTAAAACTTTGATAACTGGCTCTACTCAGGGTGACGACCAACAATAGCATAAAAAAGGCGATCACAATCACCATATCAAGTGGAATCTGCGTTTTGAAGGGGAAGCGAGCGCTTATAAGCGTGAGAAAAATCCCTACAAAGCCAATCAGAACCCCCTGACTTTCTATAAAACTCGAATAGATTAACTCCCCAAAATTTTTCTTCATGTTTTAGCGGTTTAGTTCGGGCCAACCCATTGGCCCACTTTGAGATTCTCAGGAGGCGAGGCAGGCGAAATGCCTGCCCAACCCTAACTCAAACTAACTCTATTCTATCCCTTCAATCCGGTCCTCTACTTCTTGATACAACTCGCGCAGGCGGTCTAAATTCTCCTCACTGGTTTCCCAGTACCCGCGACCATTGGCTTCTAACAAGGTTGTGACCATCTTGCGGAATGAATTGGGATTCAGGTTCAGCAGGCGTTTCTGCATCTCCTCATCCTTCATAAAGGTTTCGTTCGCTTCCTCGTACACCCAGTTATCCACGGCCCCTGCTGTTGCACTCCATCCCATCGTATTCACGAGGCGTTTTGAGAGTTCGCGGACGCCTTCGTAGCCGTGGGAGAGCATTCCCTCGTACCACTTGGGATTGAGCATCTTGGTGCGCGTATCTAAGCGGACGGTTTCCGATAGGGTTCGCACTTGGGCGTTGGCGGTGGTGGTGTCGGCGATGTATGCCGCCGGTTTCTTGCCGTCGCCGCGTAAGGTGCCGATGACTTTGGTGGGGTCGGAGTCGAAGTAGTGAGAAACATCGGTGAGACTGATTTCCGAAGAATCCAAGTTTTGGAATGTGACATCGGCAGTTTTCAAGGAAGACTCAAAAATCTGACGGTCCTGTTCCATTGTTCCTGGATTATCCGAAGAGAAGGCAAAGGATTTACGGGTGAGATACATTTCCTGTAACTCGTTCTCGCTTTCCCAGGTGCTATTCTCCACCGCTAAGTTGACGTTAGAGGCGTAGGAACCGGAAGCGTTAGAAAAGACTCGGGTGGCGGCTTGCCGCAGGTTGATTCCCATCTCTTCGGCTTGTTTCATCGCGTGTTTACGGATGAAGTTCATTTCTAACGGTTCGTCGGCTTCAGCGGCCATTTTCACGGCTTTGTCTAACAGGTTCATTTGGTTGATGAACAAGTCGCGGAAGACGCCGGAACAGTTAATCACCACGTCGATGCGGGGACGTCCTAACTCTTCTAAGGACAGCAGTTCCAGTTTGTTGACTCGTCCCAAGGCATCGGGAACGGGTTTGACTCCCACCATCCACATGATTTGGGCGAGGGATTCCCCGTAGGTTTTGATGTTGTCGGTTCCCCAGAGGACGCAGGCGATGGTTTCGGGCCATTGTCCGTTATTTTCACGCCGTTGCCGGTCTAATAGGCGGTCTACGACGATTTTAGCCGAGGTGACGGCTGCGGCGGTGGGGATGGATTGGGGGTCGAGGGCGTGGATATTCTTGCCAGTAGGGAGCACATCCGGGTTACGGATGGGGTCGCCACCGGGTCCGGGGAGGACATATTCCCCTTCTAAGGCGCGCAATAAGGCCCCGAGTTCGTTGTCAGCGCAAATTTGCTGCAAGCAGAATTCCAGGTACTCAAACAGGGGTTTGAGGTCGTCGTTGCTGACGTTGGGATATCCCGATTGGTGCAGGGATTCGACCCAAGGGGCTTTTTTGCCCATGTTGAAGAAGTTGAGTTTGGAGACTCGGGCGACTCGTCCTTCGGCATCGGTTTGTTCTTGGACGAGGGCGGCGACTGCGGCGCGAGTGGCTTGGATAATCGCTTGTAACAGTTCAACGTCTTCTAGGATGCCTTTATCGTTGTTGGCATAGAGTTCGTCGATGTCCCGTCCGATGCTGTTGGCGATAATCCGCAGCAGACTCTTGACGCCTTCTTCGTCGCGATCGAGGGAGGCGATATTGACTAAGGTGGCGATCGCCTCTTCAGCAGAAGGCGGTTTCCCAATCACGTGCAACCCACAGGGTAACAACCGCGATTCAATTTCCATCAGCTTGCGGTAAACTTGACCCACCACATTATCCCGTTCCTCGGGAGTCAGTTCGATCGCATCTTTGTCCGGTAAGTTGATATCCTGATCCAAATTCACCAACCGGCATTTATCCATGATGGTGTTGACGATCGCCACTCCCCGTCCACTCTCTTTCAGGGTTTGATAGGACCCAATCAACTCATTCAGTTCTTGCAGTCCCTTATATAACCCCGCATTCTCCGCCGGTGGCGTCAAATAGCTAATGGTTTCCGCATAAGACCGCCGTTTGGCGATGGTTGCCTCAGAAGGATTATTAGCCGCGTAATAGTAGATATTCGGAATCTTGCCAATCAAGCTGTCGGGATAGCATTCTCCAGACATCCCCATCTGCTTCCCAGGCATGAATTCCAAGGACCCATGAGTGCCAAAATGGAGTACCGCATCGGCCCCCCAAATTTGCTCTAAATAGGTGTAGTAGGCGGCAAATCCATGATGAGGACTGGCCGATCGCGAGAATAGCAACCGCATCGGGTCTCCTTCATACCCAAACGTCGGCTGAATCCCGATAAAGACGTTGCCAAAGGACTTGCCATACACCAACAAATTTTGTCCATCGGTGTTGAGATGTCCCGGAGGTGGTCCCCAGTTTTCTTGCAGTCGTTCGGAATAGGGTGTCAGTTTTTCATACTCTTCCACCGACATCCGATAGGCGACATTCAATTCGGGGCTATTGTACTGCGCTTGGGCATCGTGGATGACTTCCAGCATCAGCGCCTCAGCAGACTCAGGCAACTCTGGAAGATCATACCCGTTGCATTTGAGGGCTTTCATCACTTCATAGATGCTGCCAAACACATCTAAATAGGCAGCAGTTCCCACGTTGCCTTTATCTGGGGGGAAGCTGAAGATGGTGATCGCCAGTTTTTTATCCAGTTTCGGCTTCCGGCGTAGGGTCGCCCATTTAATCGCCCGTTGGGTAACGGTTTCGATGCGGTCCTGGAGGGCGATCGCCTTCCCGGTAGCCCCATCCCGTCCGGATAAAATAATCGGTTCGATCGCCCCATCCAACTCAGGAATCGCAATCTGTAGCGCCACTTGAATCGGGTGTAACCCCAAATCACTATCCTGCCATTCTTCCGTTGTTTGGAACACCAACGGCAAGGCCACCATATAGGGCCGATTTAAGCGTTTCAGAGACTCGATCGCCTTGGGATGGTCTTGACGGGCGGGACCTCCCACCAAAGCAAATCCAGTCAACGAAATCACCGTATCCACCAACGGCAGGGGTTCCACTCCTTTCGCCCCCACATCCCAGAAATAGGCATCCACCGGCTTAGAAAAGTCCAACCCTCCGGCAAACACGGGAATCGGGCGTGCACCCAAGGCTTCAATTTCCTGGACCATTGCCACATAATGAGCATCATCCCCAGTAACCAGGTGGGTGCGTTGCAGCACTAACCCAATACAGGGGGCCAGGGGGTCTTTAAGGTCATCGGAAATGTCGTCCCGGCTGTTGTACCAATTCAGATAATCCTTAACATCCTCAAACATTTTCGGGGCCAAGGGATGCCAGACCCCCATATCCAGGTAAACTACCGGATCCTGAAATTTCACCGTTTGCTGACCTTTGAAGACGTATTTATCCGCCAACATCAGCAGGAAGTTTTCCAAGTTTTCTGAGGACCCCCCCAACCAATATTGGAAACTCAGCATGAAGTTGCGGGCATCCTGGGCCTTGTCCATCGGTAGATATTTGAGGACTTTCGGCAAGGTTTGCAGCAGTTTGAGCATTCCATCTTGGAAGGAAGAACCGGATTTTTCCTTGCGCTTCTTCATAAATTGCCCGATCGCGCTCTTGGATTGACCCAATTGCGCCATCGAGAAACTGCCCATTTTATTCAGACGCATTACCTCCGGCATGGAGGGAAACACCACAGCGACATCCAGGCGATCGCGGTGGGGCTCGACTGCGGCAGTCACTTTTTGGGCTAAATCTTCAATGAAAATTAGGGAAGCAATAAAAACATTTGCCGTGGCTAGATCCTGCTTAAAAGCCTCGTAGTTATTCGAGTCACGCAGTTCTTCGATCAAGTAACCACTGATTTCAATGGCTAAATTTTGGTTATTTTCGTTGATTGAGCGAACCGCAGACGATAAAGCACTCTGATACTGGGCTTCTAGCACGACATAGACCACCTTCAGTAAAGAACGCCCTCTGATATCATCCGGGGCAATGTGTCGAATGGTGGGCTTGACGTGAGTGAACATGAAGTTTGGCTCCTTTTAGATGCGCTTGCAGCAATTTAGCAGTTAGGTTTGTCGCGTCGAATTTAGGGTCTAGCGAGTCCAACGCAACAGTGGCAACTGTAAGAGTTTTTACCAAAAAATGCGTCTCTCTGGGGGCTTTTGGCCCGGATCCGACACAATTCGATAAGAACCGATTGCCAATTGTGTAGTTTTGTTAAGTTTATTAGCAGGTATTTACTTTACCATGTGGGTTACAGAAGTTCATAATCTTCCCAAATTTAGTAGGGTGTCGTCAGGGGTTTAACAGATTGGTGATTACTTATTACAGTAATGTAACAGGCTGTAGAGAACTGGAGGGTGGAGTTGCTGGAAGAGAAAAGAGTCTGCTGCCATGAGCATCGGGTGTAAGTGAGGTAAAAAAGCCAACGCTACAATGGGCTACAATTATCCGCTCACCCGGGTCAAATCAAGGGAGGGGTTATCTAGGGACCTTCGTAATCCCGACCCGGTTAATCTTTTTAAAAGAATAAACCGTCCCTAGATCGGAAACGAAATTATTAAGATAGAATACGGACGATATCCGTCAACAACTGACGGGTAAATTTTTTCTGGTGTGGGGAAATTACCATGAGTTTTGCGGTTTACAACGAAACTTTTTACTTAGCGAATAATCTGGATGTTCAACAAGCGGTTAATGCCGGAATCTTTACATCCGGGCTGAGCCACTTCCAAATATTTGGTTTGGGGGAAGGAAGAGTCCAAGTTTCTCAATTTTATGACGAAGCGACCTATTTACTCAACAATCCGGATGTCGCAGCGGCGGTGAGTAATCGAACCCTAACTTCTGGCTTGCAACATTTCATTCTATTAGGGGAAGCAGAAGGACGGGTGAATATTTCCCCGCTGTGGAACGAAAGCACTTATTTATCCCTAAACTCTGATGTAGCTGGGGCCGTGAATAGTGGACTTTTGGCCTCGGGATTGCAACACTTTCTGGCCCTGGGACAAGCCGAAGGGCGTCCAGGCGGACCCAATATTTCCTTGACCCCTGCTGGGTTTAACGAATCCGCTTATTTAGCCATAAATGCCGATGTCCGAACCGCAGTAGAGTCCGGGGTACTCAGTTCAGGGTTAGCCCACTATCAAAGTTTTGGACAATTTGAACCGAATCGGGCTGGGGTTTTCTCCGGCACTCGTGGGAGTGATACGATTAATGCTTTTGGACAAGCTACGGGCATTATCGGCGTGGGACTTTCTAATATTACCCCATTGGGGATTGGTGGACTGGATGGAAATCCCACCAGTTTAGGAGTCGGAGAAATCGACACTTTAATTGGAGGACCGGGAGTTGATATTTTTAATCTCGGATTCGGGATTACTCCTTTAAAACCCACCCCGCAAAAATTGTATATAGGACAGGGAAATCTGGACTATGCCCTGATTAAAAACTTTCAGCTAGAGCAAGATTTAATTCTGCTGGCGGGGGAACCGAGGGAGTATCGGTTTGATGCTGCTAATGGAAATTTCTTAATCTCTACTGCAGGGGGTGATGTAGTCGGGATTGTAGAAGGGGTCTCCAATCTGCAAATTAGAAATATTTTTAATGATGGCACTTTTATCTTATCCGGTGGAGAAGGGTCCTTAATCACCGAAGTTCCGGGTTTCAACGATAGCGTTTATTTAGCCGTCAACCAGGATGTAGCAGCGGCAGTGGAAGCCGGAGTTTTCGCTTCGGGATTAGCCCATTATCAACAATTTGGCCAGAATGAAGGCCGAGTTGGGGTGTTTACCGGGTCCAATGGCAGCGATGAAATTACCGGATTTGGTCAGAATACCAGTCTGGTGGGAGTCGGATTAACGGTGGTGGCGAATTCGCCCAACCAAGATGTGGTGATCGCGAGTCAGGGAACGGGTCAGGTTGATGTATTGATCGGCAGTCCTGGGGCTGATACATTTGTCCTGGGGACGGGGATTAGCTTTGCCAATTCAACGATTCAACCGTTCTATATCGGGAATGGAAATGAAGACTATGCTTTAATTCGCAACTTTGAACCTGGAAAGGATCAGATTCAGTTAGGGGGGAATCCCGGGGAATATACTTTCCAGGCATCCAATGGCAATTTAAACATTTTCCGCAATCCCGGGGATTTAGTCGGGATTGTCGAAGGGGTGACTAATATAGGGGTAACCCAAACGTTTACGACAGGACGATTCTTGATGAGTTAAACGGACACCAGGGGTCGTATCGGTTGTGCCACCTGGAAACCGGATGGCGATCGCCATCCGGTTTGGGTTTAGGGAGAATGCCAGTTAGGTGCGATCGCGCGCTTGTTTAATCAGTTCCACAATCTTGGGATGACCTTCCTCTGCGGCCCAAACCAACGCCGTCCATTTATTGCGGTCCTTCGCCCGAATATCTGCACCGCGATCAATTAAACATTGTACCACATCGCCCTGTCCATTTCCGGCAGCAGTAATTAAAGCCGTCACCCCAAACTCACTTTGGGCATTGATATCTGCACCAGCAGCAATTAATGCCTCGACCACCTCCACTTTACCCGAACCTGCTGCACTCATCAACGCCGTCCAGCCATCATTATCGGCATTGTTAGCATCGGCACCGGCAGCGAGTAATAATTGCACCAGTTCCAGATTACCACCCTCCGCAGCAGCGGTTAATGCCGTTAATCCATCAGCATCTTTTTCATTGACATCCGCATTTCCCTGGAGTAACGCCTCCACTGAGGATTTTTCTCCAGTTCTAATCGCCTCGATTAACTTAGTCATCCCTGATCTCCTCTGTGATTATAAGGTGATTAACTACCCACAACGTCTGATATTCTATCCAGAATCTAAACCCTAAACTTTAAACTGTAAATCGTGCTCATGACAGCGATCGATATTGTAATTTTGTCTAATGGTCCTGGAGAATTAGCCACCTGGGTGCGTCCCGTGGTTCGCGCCTTGGCACAACAGCTAGGCGATCGCCGGGAAAATGTGCGGATTTCCCTGGTTCTGTCCCCTTGTCCCCATGCTACGGGAAAAGAAGCCGCGATCGCCCGGTCCTATCCAGAAATTGACCGAGTACAGGAGGCAGAACACTTTTGGCCCTTTCTACTCAGGGGAAAAACTGCCGAGAATTGGGACTGGCGAGAAAAAGGGGTGGTTCTCTTCCTCGGCGGTGACCAATTTTTTACCCTAATCCTCGGCAACCGCTTGGGTTATCGGACCGTCATCTATGCCGAACGGGAAGCGCGATGGCAACGGTGGATTGACCGTTTTGCCGTGATGAATGATCAGGTGCAACCCCAGGATTCTCGGAAATATGCCCATAAATTTACCATTGTCGGGGATTTAATTGCCGATGTGGTGGGTGATGTGGGAAACGAAAACGAGGAAAAAGTAGAATGGAGGGAGGCAGAGGAACTGATTGGACTGCTGCCTGGGTCGAAACCTGCGAAACTGATGCAGGGGGTTCCCTTGTGTCTGGCGATCGCTGAATGTATCCATCAAGTGCGACCCCAGAGTCAATTTGTGATTCCCGTCGCGCCAAGCTTAGATATAGAAACCCTAGCAGAATTTGCCAATCCGCAACAGAATCCGGTCCTAAAATTAGTCAACGGAACTCCCGGGGAATTAAAACTAGAAGAGAACAACAGTATAGCGTATTTGGAAACCCCCAGTGGATTGAGAGTGCAACTTTGGAGGCGATCGCCCGCTTATGACCTCCTCTCCCAATGTACCCTCTGCCTCACTACCGTCGGTGCCAACACCGCCGAACTCGGTTCCCTCGGCATCCCCATGATCGTCCTCTTACCCACCCAACAACTAGACGCCATGCGCGCCTGGGATGGATTGCCTGGAATCTTAGCCAACTTACCTTTATTCGGTTCAATCTTTGCCAAACTAATTAACAGCCTAGTCTTGCGCCAAGGCAAACTCTTTGCATGGCCCAACATTTGGGCAAACAGCGAAATTGTCCCCGAACTCGTCGGCAAATTGCAACCCCAACAAGTCGCCGCGATCGTCTTAGATTGGTTAGAAAATCCCCAAAAACTCCAATTCATCCGAGAGCAATTACAGTCAGTCCGAGGACAACCCGGTGCCGCCCATCACATCGCTCAAATCATCATAGAAGAGATACAAGCCCAATTAAATTAACCCAAACCCTGTCGGGGCAATTCGCAAGTTGCCCCCTATTTTCTATCCAAACTCAAGACTTAAAAAATCTCTCCATATTTTTGACAAAATACAGCACAAACTCATTGCGGCTCCTTTAATCTTGTTGTATAATTAAATAACATACGCTTCAAGAACATCAGGAGGAATCAGGGTGAATACCCCTAATGCCAACTATGACCAAACTTGGAAAGAAGCCTTAGAAGACTATCTCGAACCCTTCATGGCCTTCTTTTTCCCAGAAGTTCATAATCTCATCGATTGGAGCCGAGGATACGAATCCCTGGACAAAGAACTGCAACAAATTACCCCCAGCGCCACGAGTGGAGAAAGAGAAGCGGATAAACTCTTCAAAGTCTGGCAAAAAAACGGCGAAGAAGCCTATATCTTGATTCATATCGAAGTCCAGAGTCAAGAAGAGTCAGTTTTTCCCGAACGGATGTACATCTACCATTATCGGTCCTTTGACATCCACAAAAAAGTGATTAGCCTAGCCATCCTAGGAGACGATCGCCCGTCATGGCGGCCCAACTCCTACAGCTATGAACTCGGAGGCAGTTCTATCCGCTTTGAATTTCCCATCGCCAAACTCCTCGACTATGAAAGCCAATGGGAGACCCTTAAAACCAGTCTCAACCCCTTAGCCTTTTTAGTCATGGCCCATTTAAAAACCCAAGCCAGCACAGGAAATGCCGAAGAACGGGAACAGTATAAATGGGAGTTAGTACAGAACCTCTCCGAACGAGGTTATACTGAAAAAGACATCATCAAGCTATTTCGATTACTAGACTGGATGATGACCTTGCCCGAAAGCCTGCAACAAAGTTTTGATACCAAACTCAAAAACTATCAGGAGGAACGAAAAATGCCGATTCTGAGCAACATGGAACGTCGCGCAATGGAAACGGGTCGCCAAGAAGGTCGCCAGGAAGGTCGCCAAGAAGGTCGCCAAGAAGGTTTAGAAGAAGCTTTCCAACGAGGTATCCAAAACGGTCGTAATATGGTTTTGGCAGTTTTGAACACGCGGTTTAACCCAGTGCCAGCCGAGGTGATTGACCGGATTAATCAAATCTCTGATTATGATACTTTACAGCAACTGCTCACACGGGGGATTTCTATCGGGTCCCTGGCGGAATTTGAGGAAGTTCTTGCCTCGATAATCACTGACAATTAAATCCTTAATCTATCGGAAAGGATAGGGCAGTGCCTTGTCCTTTCTTTTGATTATGAAGCTAGACAGAATAATCACAGTGAGGGAAATATGCTGATTCCGACCCATATCGAACATCGCGCAATGGAAGCTGTTCGCAAAGAATTTTTCCCAGAAGGTATCCCCGAAGATTTCCAAGAAGATTTCTAAAAAGCTTTCCAAAAAGGGTTTCAAGAAGGGTACCAACAAGGTCTCAAAGAAGGTCTCCAATTTATTCGGGAGATTCTTTTGGAAGTTTTGAACGATCGCCTTAACCCAGTGCCACCGGCAGTGATTGACCGGATTAATCAAATCTCTGATTTGGCAATTTTAAAACAACTGCTCAAACGGGGAATATCTATCGGGTCCCTGGCGGAATTTGAGGAAGTTCTGAAATCCATGCTGACTCCCGATTAAAGATTCACGCCATCTGCCGGGACCGGGTGGGGTCTTGTCCTTGGGGATGAAATGGGGGACAAACTGCACTACAATCAGGGAAAATGCTGTGAATCTGGGAAATATCAGTCCCGGGCCTGCACGGAAACGCGATCGCACAACCCCAGCAACCCCGTTCCGGGAATCAATCACCGATTAATCAAGGGTAGGCAAGATGAACGAACTACGAAAAATCGCCTATATAAAACTGATTCAATCCCTCCTGAGTTGTCCCAGTGGCAAGGAGGTGGGGGTATTGAGCGCCCACCCGGAACTCATAGATGAGGGTTTGGTGGAGATGATGCGAACCACTGCAGAAATGACGACAAAAAAGGGGCAGAGGAATGCAGGCTGGTTGCAAGATTTTGCCGGAAAAATAAAAATTGTTAACTATTCCCTGCCTCGGCTACAAACCCAACTGGCAGCAGATACCCTGTGGCAGCAAGGGTTTCAACAGTATCAACAGAATCAATATCCCCGAGCTTTTCGATCTTTGCAACAGTGCCTCGCATTGTATCAAGCAATCGGGGATAAGGCTGGCATTGCGAGCTCTTGGGGAGTCTTGGGAGATATCGAGCGAAATCGGGGCAACTGGAATGAGGCGGAGCGTCTGTATAGACAATCTTTGGAATTGAGTACCGAATTGGGCGATCGCAAAGAGATGGCAGCCGTTTCGGGAGTCTTGGGAGATATCGAGCGA
>JAMXFF010000060.1:11176-25738 GCA_025370845.1 Laspinema palackyanum D2a
AATCGGGGCAACTGGAATGAGGCGGAGCGTCTGTATCGGCAATCTTTGCAATTGAGTACCAAATTGGGCGATCGCAAAGAGATGGCAACCGCTTGGGGACAGTTGGGTTCTATCGAGCAAAATCGGGGCAACTGGAATGAGGCGGAGCGTCTGTATCGGCAATCTTTGCAATTGAGTACCAAATTGGGCGATCGCAAGGAGATGGCAACCGCTTGGGGACAGTTGGGTTCTATCGAGCAAAATCGGGGCAACTGGGATGAGGCGGGGCATCTGTATCAGCAATATTTAGAAGTGATGACCGAATTGGGCGATCTCTCCGGGATGGCAAACGCTTGGGGATTGTTGGGAGATATCCAGCGAAATCGGAGCAACTGGGATCAGGCGGAGCATCTGTATCGGGAATCTTTGCAATTGAGTACGGAATTGGGCGATAAATCTGGTATGGCAACCTCTTGGGGAGTCTTGGGTGATATCCAGCACAATCGGGGCAATTGGGATGAGGCGGAGCGTCTGTTTCGGCAATGTTTAGCAATTGAAACCGAATTGGGTGATCGCAAAGAGATGGCAATATCTTGGGGAGTCTTGGGTTCTATCGAGCGAAATCGTGGCAACTGGGATCAGGCAGAGCGTCTGTTTCGGCAATCTTTGGAATTGAGAACCGAATTGGGCGATAAATCTGGTATGGCGAACTCCTTGAGACAGTTGGGTTCTATCCAGCAATTGCGCGGCAACTGGGATGAGGCGGAGCGTCTGTATCAGCAATCTTTAGCAATTGAAACCGAATTGGGCGCTCGCTCCGGTATGGCAATCTCTTGGGGAGTCTTGGGAGATATCGAGCGAAATCGAGGCAACTGGGATGAGGCGGAACGTCTATATCAGCAATCGTTGGAAGTTCAAACCAAATTGGGCGCTCGCTCCGGTATGGCGACCTCTTGGGCAAGTTTGGGTTCTATCCAGCGAAATCGTGGCAACTGGGATGAGGCGGAGCGTCTGTGTCGGCAATCTTTAGAATTGAAAACCGAATTGGGCGATCGCTCGGGTATGGCAGAATCTTGGGCACTGTTGGGAGATATCGAGCGAAATCGAGGCAACTGGGAGGAGGCAGAGCGTTTGTTTCGGCAATCTTTGGAATTGAGTACCGAATTGGGCGATCGCTTGGGTATGGCAACCTCTTGGGGAGTCTTGGGAGGTATTGAGAAAAATCGGGGCAACTGGGATGAGGCGGAGCGTCTGTGTCGGCAATCTTTGGAATTGAGAACCGAATTGGGCGATCTCTCTGGTATGGGCTACAGTTACAATAATCTGGCAGTTGTCCATCAACACTTCAACCAAATTCCTCAAGCTATCGCCGCCTTGAAAGCGGGTTTAGCCGTTTGTTCCCCAGGCAAATTACCCGCAGAAGCCTTAGTTCTGGGTCGCAATCTGGGCAATACGGCTTTTGATATCCAAGACTGGGAAACCGCCATTGAAGGCTATGAGGCTGCCATTGAAGCGGTAGAAACCAGTTGTAGTTTCACCGACTCTTATACCGAAAAACAAAAACGCCGGGAAGCGGAAATCAGTGTTTATGAGAAACTGGTGCAAGCCTGTATCCATGCTGGAGATATCGGCAAAGCCTTAGCCAGTGTGGAACGTAGCAAGTCTCGCAATCTCATCGAACTGCTCGTCAATGCCGATCGCCAACCCACAGGTGAGATTCCCCAGGAAATGCGCGAGGAACTCGATCGCCTGCGTCGGGAAGTCAGCGCTAAACAGCGGATTCTGGAAAGTCTGGACCACCCCAGCAAACCCAACACTATCTCGGATACTGATTTCGGGCAACGGCGCGGCGAGGGTCCCAACTTCACTCCCACTGCCATTGAAACGATTCGGGAACAATTTGTCGCCGCAAAACAAGCCTTAGACGCCCTGCTCGATCGCATTCAAGACTACGACCCCAATTTTACCCTCACCCAGCGCGTGGAACCCCTGGAATTTGCCCAGATTCAGGGCTTACTGGACGAGAAAACTGCCCTGATTGAATGGTATCTCACTCGGGAGCGGATTTATGCGTTTGTGGTGACGGGAGGAGAGGGGAAAATCTCCGTTTGGGAATCCACCCCGAAGGCTTATACTGAATTACAGCAGTTGCGCCAAACCTATCTCGATGCCTATTTCAACAACAAAAATCAGTGGAAAACCCATCTGGATAGCTTCTTGCAGCGGCTCTCGGATATCCTAGATTTACCCCAACTGATTGCCCGGATTCCCTCCCACTACCGCCAACTGATTTTAATTCCCTATCGCGACTTGCACCTGTTTCCCCTGCACGCTTTAGCGCTCAACGGCACCTCCCCACAGTATTTATGCGATCGCTTTCCCGATGGCGTTAAATATGCCCCGAGTTGTCAATTTTTGCAAGTCTCCCAGCGCAACCAAAAACTCGACAGTCAAAACCGCTTTTTTGCTATCCAAAATCCCACGGAAGATTTAACCTACGCCGACTTAGAAGTTGAGGCAATTTTCCCGGCTTTTCAACCCACTGCTCACCGTCTAATCCGCCAAAAAGCCACCAAAAATGCCCTGCGCGAACATCCCTATGAGAGAGATTTTCGTGCTGCTGAATATCTGCATTTTGCCGGACATGGTTCGTTTAATTTTACCAATCCCATGCAGTCATTCCTCGTGCTTGCCGGTGCAGTAGCGGCAGGAGAAAGCCATTCCGGGCGGGATGCGGAGCGATTTGTCTCCTGGCGCAAAGGAGAAAGCGCGGAGTTGGAAAAATGTTACACCCTGGGGGAGTTGTTTGAACTGAAATTACCCCACTGTCGCCTGGTGATTCTCTCCGCCTGCGAAACGGGATTAATTGGGGTTTCTCCCGATTTGGAAGAATACATCAGTTTGGGGTTGGGGTTTCTCTATGCGGGAGCAACTAACGTGATTTGCAGTCTGTGGGCAGTGAATGATTTATCCACGGCAATTTTAATGGTAAAACTGTATGAGGAACTGCAAATTCAGTCCTCGATTTCTCAGGCATTGAACCAAGCGCAGCAGTGGATGAGAAGTGTCACCAAACGGGCATTAATTCAATGGTTGGATGAGTTATCCTTAGAAAAGGAGGTGAAAGACAGTCTGCGTAAAAATTTACGGTTAGGCTTCAAGCGTCCGGAGGATCGACTTTTTGAAGATCGGCACCATTGGGCGGGATTTTGCGCGATTGGGATTTAATTTTTGGGGTTAAGATTAAGGGGGAGAACAATACAGCATTGGGGAGGACAGTGCAGTGCCCTGTCCCTACGGGAAATACAACATAATTTCAGAGGATGATTATGAAAGAATCGACGGAAACTTTTCTGATGTTGGCGCAACTCCTGGAAACGGAACCGCCTATTTTGCAACGGGAGGCGCTGTCTCAAGTGGAGCAGTTAGCAGCACAATTAGATCGAGTTCCCGAAGGGGACGAAGAAAAGGCTGCTGCTGTAATTATAGACTGGAGCGCTCAATTTCCGCAAGAGCAAGAAACCTTGGAGAAAGCAGTGTCAAAAGCAGGGTTAAAAAAAGAGCGGAAAGAACTTGATGAAATTTTGGAAAATAACCCCAGGTATGGACAGTGGATTGTTCCGAATTTTGAAATTATCGAAGAACCTGAAACTCAAAGAGATCTGGTTATTATTACTCCCGAGCCATCGCAAAAGCAAACTACTGCTAAAATGTCCCCGCTTCTCTACCTTCGCCAAAGTTTACAACAATGGATTCACAAGAATCAATAACACCGCTAGTTTATGCGCCGAATTTACATTTATTTGCCTTTCATCTCTGCCGGGGATTAACGGGTGAACCGGATTCCCAAGCGCGGGATCCACAATTGTTGTGGGAACGGGCTGATGCGATGTTGGAAACATTAGGGTTTTCGGAACGCCTCCACCTCTACGGTTATTCTACACCCTCACCGGAACCTCCCGGATCCCAAGTCAACCTGCATCCGAATAACCAACTCAAGTTACAGGGAAAACTTCCTAACTCGGAGTTGGAAATAACCGGCAGAATGCTGGCTTATCGGCTTTATGATAGTTATGGTTTAATCGTTAATTTCCGTCGCCCGGAACGAGAAGAGGGCGAAAAAACATCTGAAGTGCCTATCTCCATTTGGCGGGATTTGACTACCGAAAAGGGGATGTTTTTGCCCGAGTTCGTGCAAAGTTCATTAGGACAAACCCTGGTTTTGACGGCTTTTTTGTCGAAAGAAGACACAGATAAATCTCCTGAAGAGTTGGAAGAATTTGCCCATCGCTGTTTAAGGCAGTTGATTCCCGCTAAAAAAGACCGTCCGCCTTTGGAACGAGTGGGGGAAGTGTTTGGTAGCCCGATTTTTGAATTTGGCGGTCAAATTCTCGACTCGCATCTACAGGAGGAACCGGATCCAAACTGTCACGTTTTAGTTTGGTTGTTTCGCAAAGATTTACCCAGCGCCAAATTTATCGATTCCTATCGCCAGTTTATCGATTTATTTTACTACCGCAATAAAGCCCTATCCGCTTATCGCGAAACCCGCACCCTTTATCGAAAAACTTATGATATCTATACACAACTAGAGAAAAATGTCAATGAGTTTAAGAGGGAATTATTAAAGCAACAGACCCAAAACCAACGGTTCAGTGAAGCCCAATTAGAGCAACTCAAAGAAGTCTTAAAAAAATTGCCGCAATTGGATTTAGAATATGCGCGGCTCTTGCGAAATTACAAGCATAGCCGCAATACAATAGCAATCCATGCCAAAAACTACACCGTTATCTTAGAGAACATTCTTCGCAAGCTCAAGGAAGAAAAGCATCCGGTGCAAGGGGAGGAACTAGACTTTTTCCGGGAGTTTTGCGATCGCACCTGTCCCTATTTTCAAACCCGCATCGCTGACGAACTCAACTATTTTATCGAGGGTTCCAGTTTGGCGGATAAGGCGATCGCCTCGATTCGCGGTATTGTGGAAATTGAACAAACCCAACGCGATCGCCTGCGTCAAGACCAAGAAAAACAGCTCGAAAATACCATCCAGGCGATCGGACTGGCGGTGGGGACGGGGGCGATTTTTGCCTCTAGTGCAGGATTAATCACCGAACCTTGGCGGAGTCCTTGGGGGGGCGATCGCTCCTCTTATCCCCATCCCTTTGTGATTGCTGTTTTCGGGAGTTTTCTCCTGGCGGCGATCGTTTACTTTGGGGTCAAATGGTGTCAAAAGCGGGGAAAAAATTGAACAAAAATTAACCCCATTGAATTCAGGGGGCCAGAAACCCGGTTTCGGCCCCAAATTTAGTCTGAATTCCATAGATCGGGTTACGACATCCCATCTCGACGGCCCAATTCATAGACCCCACAAATAATACAGGCAATAATCCCCACAGAAATCGCCCAACTGGTACCCAGGGTAAATTGGACACCCCAGTTGCAGACTCCGCCCATTGCTAGAAAGGGGACAATACTCAACACCGAGGCATAGAGGGCATTTTGGGACTCTCGGGCCCGTTTTGAGCGCTCGAACTCTTTTTCTGAGGTGTAGAGGGCGCGATCGGCAAAGTTAAACCAGCGATTGAGTTGTTCCGTTACCCATTCACTGAGGCTGGAAAGCCCCAGGTATAGGGCCAGGGACCATAGGGAGGCTCCCGCCAGGGCGGTGGTATCGATCGCAAATTGAAAAGGAAAAATTTCAGTTAACATAATTGAGGCACTGGGATCATGAATTTATCTTTGTCAGCGATTTTAACAAAAGTTAAGAATTCAGGATCCGGTATCCTCGGATGAGATGAGATTGATTTAGGGCCGCCCCCAAATTAAACCGATCTATGGATTCGGGGCGTGAATGAGTGACTAGGGTACAACTTAGGGTAAGATCCACGTCGAGAAAATAACTTTTCTAGCAGCGTTGGGGTAGGGCCGGCCAAATGACTGGGGTGCAGGATTTGACGGAAGGCAAGGGGTTCTCAAGTGGGACCATTACCTCGACGTGGTGGATCAATCCACCCTCAAAATGGGGGCGCATTTAATTTCATGGCCCTCTTGAGATGAGATTTATCTGTTTGATGCTCAAACTGGTTTGAACGGATTCATAATATTAATCTGCGGTTGAGGAATTGAAGTGATGATGCGAAATGCTATCCCAGGATGGATGCACAAACACTTAACCCGTACTTTAAGACGGCTGTTATTTGTCGGGTTAGGTTTAGCGGTGATACTGGTTCTGGGGTTGCAACCCCAGATCGCTCAATCTCAGGGACCGGGAGTGCCACAGACGGCAGCGGCGAATTATTGGCAAGGGGCTTCCTTTCCGGTGGAAAATTTTCAGGCTTATACCTCGCCGTTTGGCTATCGTCAGTCCCCGACTGGCGGTTATAGCAGTGAATTTCACTCGGGTTTAGATATTGCGGCACCGATGGGAAGTTATGTCCGCAATTGGTGGGCGGGAACGGTGTCTCAGGTGATCGATGACGATCGCTGTGGCATTGGTTTGGTGATCCAATCCGGGGACTGGGAGCATATCTATTGCCATATGCAAGGAGCCGTTGAGCGCTCTGGGGGGCGTCGTTACCTGATCGATCGCACCGGGGGCTTACAGATTTATGACGGTCAACAGGTTCCGGCTGGGGTCCGCATCGGTCGAGTGGGTATGTCAGGACGCAGCACGGGTCCTCATCTCCACTGGGGTCTGAGATACGCCAATGACTGGTATGACCCGGCATTGATTTTGCGGGCGATGTATGGCTCATCCCGCAGTGTCTCGATGCAACCTTAAAAAAAAGCTCCCCCCCGGTTGAGGGTGGAAGCTGCTCAGATCAAGCCCGCCTACGCGGGCTATTTTTTTAACCGTTAACCGTTGGTAATTAGCTGTTTTTCGGGAAGGTCAACCGATTGGCTGACGAGTTTCCGGAAGTCTTCACCTTCGATGGTTTCTTGCTCTAATAGCATATCCACCAGGCGATCGAGTAGTTGCCGATGCTGACGGATGATGACTCGGGCTTTTTCATAGCAGTCAAAGGCGATTTCTCGCACCTGACGGTCCACTTTGGAGGCAACTTCTTCAGAGTAATCGGCTTTGCTGCCGAGGTCCCGACCTAAAAACACTTCGGCGTTCTGGGTTTCTAGGGCTAGAGGACCCAAGGCGGACATTCCGTAGCGGGTGACCATTTCCCGGGCTAAATCGGCAACAACGCGGATATCGTTACTGGCTCCAATGGTGATTTCCGTATCCCCAAATACTTCCTGTTCAGCGGCCCTCCCTCCCAGGGTAATGGTAATCCGGTCTATTAACCAAGCCCGGGTGTAGAGACCACTATCAATCATTTCTTCGTTGAAACTTTGTTGAGCGAAGCCGCCAATGCCCCCAGAACGGGGAATGATGGTGACTTTGTTTAAGGGGTCGGAATTTTCCAACAGGGTCATCAGCAGGGCGTGACCGATTTCGTGGTAGGCAATCAGGCGCTTTTTCTTGCTATCGAGCAAGGGGGTCAGTTGCATCCCGATGGTGATGCGATCAATGGCGTCGTCGATTTCCAAGTGGCCAATTTCTTCTTTGCGTCGCCTTGCGGTTAAAATGGCGGCTTCGTTGAGCAGGTTGGCTAAGTCGGCCCCGGAAAATCCTGGGGTGCGACGGGCGATCGCCTCAATGGAAACTTCTGGGGCCAGCTTCTTATTCCGGGCATGGACTTGTAAAATCCCCAGGCGGCCATTGTAACTGGGTAAATCGACGGTCACCTGCCGGTCAAATCGTCCGGGACGGAGTAATGCCTGATCCAGAACGTCGGGTCGGTTGGTGGCGGCAATAATAATAATTCCGGAGTTGCCCTCAAATCCATCCATCTCGGTGAGGAGTTGGTTGAGGGTTTGTTCTCGCTCATCGTTACCACCGCCGATGCCTGCGCCACGCTGACGACCCACGGCATCAATTTCATCGATGAAGACGATGCAGGGGGAGTTTTCTTTGGCTTTTTTGAACAGGTCCCGCACCCGGGAGGCCCCCACGCCCACAAACATTTCTACGAATTCTGACCCGGAGATGCTGAAGAAGGGGACCCCTGCTTCTCCTGCGATCGCCTTGGCGAGTAAGGTTTTGCCGGTTCCGGGGGGTCCAATTAACAGGACGCCTTTGGGAATTTTGGCCCCGATCGCCGTAAATCGTTCGGGTTTTTTCAGGAACGTAACCACTTCTTGCAGTTCTTCTTTGGCTTCCTCAATTCCGGCGACATCATCAAACATCACGCCGGTTTTGGCTTCCATCTGAAATCGGGCTTTGGATTTGCCAAAGCTCATGGCTTGATTTCCCGCTTGGGCCGATCGCTTTACAATCATCATCAATCCTCCTATTAAGAGGAGAATTAACAGGAGATTGGCGGCCATGCCAAAGGCGGCTGAGGGGTCTGAGGTGGGCTGAACGTCCAATTGGATCGTCTCTGCTTCCTCGTTTTGTAATCTAATTGTTTCAAATAATTCAGGGTGGCGATCGAACAGGGGAACGGTATATTCCTGATCGCCCTGTAATAATTTAACTCGGGCAACGGATTGTGCCGGATCCACTGCCACTCTTTGGACTTCTCCGGCCTCAATTTTCTGCAATAATTCGCTATAACTCAGGGCATTTGCCTCAGTTTGGGCGATCGCCGGAGTCGTCAGCAGCACCCCTTGAGTCAGTATTCCCGATGCCAGCATTGCCCCGAGGGTGCTTGCTAGTTTAGCGGGGAGAGATGATTTTTTAGCGACAGGCCCTGTACTGTTGGCACGGTTGCCTTGTATTGTCATGCTCTCCCCTTTGAGTGAACTCGGTTGACTGACTCCCCGTTGTCCCTCGATCCACTGTTTCAAAAAACCTTTCATATTCAATCGCTTCACCTGTGCCTGTTTGAAGTTGTCTATGCTGAGGTCCCAAAGATGAACCCTCGGCGATTTATCCCTCGAAATTAGGTCCCGTTTCTAGTTTAACGTTTGTCCGGTCGCACTGCCTTGATCCGGTGTTGATCCCGCAATTAAAACCCTCCGCTTTGGGGAAATACCAAAGGGGAGGGTTTAATGCCTGCCAAATCAAGGGATCCGGCGTCTGTTGACCGTCACGCTACTTTACCGACAAGTGGGTTGGGGTCGGGTTAGAGGCGGACGGTGCAGACTGGGGATGGCATTTGATCCTATTTAGCTGTGGGAAATGCTGTGATGAGTAGATCGCTTAGATGCCAGAAGCGCCAAGGGAAGTTGGCCGTGGGGAGACGGGGAAAATGTGCGATCGCCATCGAGTTTAATGGGATGAAATTGCCACTAACATGAGGGCGGCAACGCTCAAGGTAACGACTTGCAAGGCGATTGTGCCTGCTAACCAGAGAAAAGGTTTCCAGGTATAATCCATAAATGACTCCTCCTCAACACCGTGAGGAATACTGACGTTCATGCTCCACGAATTCTCCACCCATTTGGGTGATTTCATCGCGTTCGGTTGTGCGATCGTTATCACCGGAGATCTTGATGGCGATCGCATCCCTCGCGGTTTCCCTAGTTTGGGGATCGCTAGAGCGCCTATCATACGGGTGATCCCCATCGGCGATCGCCAGGACGGACGGGTAAAAAAATGGATGGATTGTTATTTTCCTGATGCTCCATTTTTATCCACTTTCTGACGTTCAAAGCCTTTTGACTCTCCCTCACCATAACAAAATGTACCCACTAGACGATGGGTAGGGGCTTTCTCCCGGGAGAAAGCCCCTACAAACGAATCAATTTTCATCAATTGTGTCAGTTTTCTAATTTAACAACCAATCCATGACAGCATTTTCCCGAATCTTCCCTCTAATCAAGGGATTCTCTGGAGGTTCATCCCAAGCCCCCAGTCCGATTGTCTCCGTATGACTCTCGGTTCTAATGAATTGTTTCATCCGGGGATGTTCGACCAGTTTACCACAGAAATTAAATAGCTATAGCGGTTCTGTGGACTCATTAGGTATTCTCTCAAAGCCCCTCTCCCTCTTTGGCAGAGGGGTTTGGGGCCGCCATCGCGGCACTTTATGGACATGAGAACCGCTATATCTGTTTTCTACCTTCACCGAACAAAACCCGTCTTCCCAGGGAAAACGGGTCCGGTGATTGTTCTGTAATTTCACTCTCCAGAGGGATCACAACCCATGTGTGATCCCCTCTCTATCCGAGGATAGATTTTTAGTGATGGTGGTGATGGTGATGGCTGTGAGGAGCCGCCACTAAGGGGGTTCCAGCTACCGCAGCGCGATCGCTGAGTAAGTCTTCAATTAAAGGGTTCGCCCATTCGGCCACCATTTTCAAAAACTCCGGCTGTTCGTTAACACAGGGCATCTGAATATAACTCACATCGGAGTGGCGTTTCTCTAAGTCATGGATAATATGATGCACATCCAGCAGGGTTTCATGATTTTCCGTGGCAAACCCGATTGGCATAAACACCACCGCTTTTGCTCCGAGTTGGATCAAGTTCTCGGCAGCGAGAGTCGCATTCGGCTGAGTCCAGTCAATCAAAGGAGTCTGGTGATTCAGCCAACCCACGGAAATTAGAGGATAGCGTTCAATCAGCTTATCCCGCACGGCATCATAGAGGGCCTGACTTTCCGTAATTCCCGAAGTAAAGCCTTTTGCCTTGTGAGGGCAACCGTGATTCATTAACACAATCCCGATTTGTGAGGCAAAATGTTCCCCGGTGAGCTCAGCAGCGATGGTTTGTTCGACCATTTGTGCCATTAAATTGATATAGGCGGGTTGGTTATAAAAAGAAGGGATATATCGCATATCCTTGACCCAATGCTCGCTTTCCCCCTCACTGAGCTTTTCTAGGGCTAAATTGACTTGTTCTACGGCAATACCACTGGTAAAGATAGAATCCACCACTAAGAGGGGATAAATCAGCAGTTTATCAAATCCTTCGGCTTTAATTTGGGTGAGAACTTGTTCCGGAAGGTGCGGTGCACAGAAGTTAAAGGCTTTGAAAACTTTAACGCGATCGCCCCACTGATGTTGCAGTTCATGCTCGATTCCCTCACGCTGTTTCTCAAAAATGGCATTGTGAGGGGAGATGAATTTGCCATGTTGATGACTCCATTCATGGAAATCAAAGATGGCGAGTAATTTGGCCAGGGGGGGGTATATCCAGCTTGGAACAGGTGCGAACTTCGCCGTGAGCAGATTCAGCGCTTGTTCGTTGTAGTTGGCAAAGTCGTCATAACTTTCGACTTCTCCATACCCCATCAATAAAACAGCGACGCGATCATCATGGGAATGACTGCCACTGCTGACTGGGGTTGTTACTTGTTGTTGTTCGGGACTTGCAACCACGTTTGACTCCTCAATATTCGAGTTAGGGTTCTGCGATCGGGCTCATCTTTCCGATTCCCTCTAGGGTAACATCCCCTCGGGGGGGAAGGAGGGGTGCGGTGAACCCAACCCAGGGACGAGGTTGCCAAGACTGGGTAAAGATGAAAAAGCCCTCCCCAAGGCATTGGGGAGGGTGAAACCTGTTGCTGCTGGTTGGTTTAAAAGGCGCAATAGTAGACGGAACCGACATCAACCAACTCTAGGCGATCGCCTCGGGGAACCAGCGCCTCAAAGCTATCACCCTCCAAACTGGGACGCCAAAACACCAACAAGGGAACGGCATTATTTTGGAATTGGAAGGCACCAATGGGTGCAGAAATTCCGGGTTGAATGCGTTTAGAAAAATCAATCGCTTCCTCGTAGGCACCCGGCTGGGACAAAATTTCCACCGGGTTGGTGTAGAGAGCGGTTCCGGCATTGTCAGCAACCGTTAACATTGCCGTCTTCTCGGTGGTTTGTTCCAAGACAATGATAGTCTCTCCCGCTTCCCAAGCAAGGATTTGCTTGGGATCGGGCGGATTTTTACGCAGGACTCCCTCGGGAATGCGATCGATGGGTAGGGTTTCTAAAGGTAAGGCAGTAGCAGCATCTCCTTGAGAGGGTGGCAACACCCAAACTGCTCCTTCTGGGAAGGTTTGAGACGCATTAAAGGTGGCCATTGGGGTGGTCCGGTTATCACAACCGTATGGTTCCTTTTGCCAGCGCCGCAAGGTCACTTCTTCACGAATTCCCGGTGCGATCGCCACCAAAGGAGTTCCTGGATCCACTAATGACCATTGTTCAGAAAACATGGCAATTTGTGCTTCTCCACTGGTTGGAGAAAAGCGAAACTGACTGGCACCATTTTGTTGCACTTTGGTCCCAAATCCCAGCCATCCTGGAAATTCTAAAAATCGCTGTTCCGGCAAATCTATTTCTGTTTCCGGGATTACCGGAGTCGGATTTGGATTATTATCCCCGTTTGTACAGCTATTGAGTCCGGGTAACATCAGTAGAAGACTTAAGAGGGTTATAGAAAGCTGGGTTTTCGGTTTGGGGAGGGAAAGTTTCAAGTTGTTCATGCCTTTTTTGCGTTAATCCAAGAGGTCCAGCCTAACCAATTTTTCACCAATTCTGCCAATTCTGCATATCCTGCTGATTGAGGATGTGCTCCATCATTAGCCGCCACTTCATTCAGCCAAATTGGGGACTGTTGAAGGGGAGTTAAAACATCTAAATAGGGAATGGATAGATTCAAGCAAATTTGCTCAAATTGATTGGATAAAGCAGCCAGTCTCAAGTTGTCTTCGCCGTTGCCAAGGGGAGGAGAACTCACCATTAACACTGGAAATAACAATTTCGCCTGTTCAAGAATCTGCCATGCATGATTGAGGGAGTCCGGAAAGTCTATTCGCATTTTTCCTTTTTCGAGGGTAATATCGTTGGCACCGAAGGAAAATAAGACTTTTCCGTTACAATCCGGGGGTAAGCGGTGGGAAACTTCCGGCAGCCACCGCTTTAAAATATCCGCAGAGGTATCTCGCCGGACCCCGAGATTGTAATAGGTAATTTCTTCACCCGCTTGACAAGCTGCCGCGACAATTCTGCCGGTCCAGCCTAAGTATTCTGGGTCTCCAGTTCCGTTGATAAAGGAGTCACCGACAAAACATATCCGGCTTTCTGTCATATTGTAACACGATTATTGTTGAGAGAGTCGTTTCACACTTTCCCCGGCGAGTAACTGATGAGCATCAGCTAAAAGTCCAGGGATTTTATCAGCGTGAGGACTGCGCGCTAGACATTGGGTAAAATCTAAGGTTTGAATGGCTTCGGCTTTTTCTCCAGGAAACCAATGGTTACCATTTCCAAGCAAATTATAGCGCATTTTGGCATAATCCACCATATCGTATGCGATCGCCAGATTTCGCAGCCATAAAATCAGGTAAATGTTAATCGAATTGGGGGTTTCTTCGGGTTTGGGTAGGCCAATATGCCAACTTTTCACCCAATCTTCTCCAAAGCGGGCGATCGCCGCCTGTTCCAACCGCTCAATAATCGGGGGTAACAGTTCCTCAGCCTCTTCTAAAAACTCTAACGTTTTCAAATGTTCATCAAAATCTGTGGGTCTGGATGCACCAATACTCAAGGTATGAACTTGAGGATGAGACAAGCAAAATAAGTCATTAAATACAATGGGACTCAGGGGTTTGCAAAGTTCCACTAATCTTTCCGGAGGACTGTAGAGGTTTCCCCCTTTATTAGAAGGACTAATAATAAATATCCCCATATCCTGTTCGGTTGCTGCTTCAATCGCAGGCCAGTTTCCCTGATTAATGTAATACCAATGCAGGTTAACATAATCAAACCGATTCGTATTAATTGCCTTGACAATTACCTCAGTTGGTGCATGAGTGGAAAACCCGACAAACCTAACTCTGCCTTGAGCTTGAAACTCTTTGACCACATCCAAACATCCCCCAGGACGAATGCTGTAGTCTAACAATTCCGGGGTATTAATTCCATGAATTCCCAATAAATCTACATATTCTAACTTTAAATTAGACAGAGATTGTTCCAAAGTTGCTCGAAATTCTTCGGGGTTTTCTGTAGGACTAACTTTGGTTTGCACAATGAGTTTCTCTCGGGGTAATTTCGGTAAAATTTCCCCCAATTGAATTTCTGATGTCCCGTATCCCCTAGCGGTTTCAATATGATTAATCCCCACAGCCAGGGAACGCCGGATAATCGCTTCTACATTCTCTTGATTATTCGCTGGAATCGTGGATTGGGGTACATCCTGCCACTTGTACTGATATCTCATGCCGCCGCAGGAAAATACCGGCATTTGCAATTCAGTTCGTCCAAACCGTCGGTATTGCATCATTAGAATTTGAATTTGATATTAACAACCAGCAGAAGTTTAAACCCCCGCCTCATCGCTTGCATTCGGTTGTCAACCGAATGCAAACACTACTTTATAAGAATTATAGTCGGTTTCAACTGACATCTTGCCGCAGTGGCAACAACCGGCGGGGGTTAAAACGATTGGCGGCCTAACAGCTCAAGTCGGTTGAAACCGACTGAAAGTCTTATGCGGTCATGTTTTTAGTCGTCTTTAGACGACTTTAGCTATTAGTTGCAACAACCGGCGGGGGTTTTAACCCCCGCCTAACAGCTCAAGTCGGTTGAAACCGACTGAAAGTCTTATGCGGTCATGTTTTTAGTCGTCTTTAGACGACTTTA
>JAMXFF010000060.1:25838-37017 GCA_025370845.1 Laspinema palackyanum D2a
GCTATTAGACGGGGGTTTTAACCCCCGTCGGTTGTTGCTGTTGCCACTGGCACTCGGTGATCAGCGGCGAGGTTTACAGTTCCCGAATCACAGTTTTACCATCGACCACTTCACCCACTAACACGACATCGGTGACCCCAACAAATAACCCATTTTCCAACACCCCAGGAATATTGTTCAGCGTCTTTTCTAATTCTGCTGGATTGTCAATGCTATCAAATTTGACATCAATTACAAAATTCCCTTGGTCCGTAATCACGGGACCGGCTTTCTTAACACCCATCCGCAATTCCGGGGTTCCCCCTAACTTTTTAATCGCCGCCATTACCGGCGTCATTGCCATTGGCAAGACTTCGACAGGTAACAAAAAGGTGGAACCCAATTTATCGACTAATTTAGAACTGTCTACCACGACAATAAATATCTCGGCTAGACAATCAACAATTTTCTCCCGAGTATGTGCTGCACCGCCGCCTTTAATGAGGTTTTTCTGGGGATCAACTTCATCAGCACCATCAATAGCAATATCAATGCGATCGACTTCATCTAAAGTCGTTAAAGGAATACCAAACTCTTTCGCCAGCACTGATGCCTGAAACGAAGTCGGAATTCCTTTAATATCTTTTAAATCCCCATTTTTCAGCCGTTCCCCGAGGAACTCAATGGTATAAGCGGTGGTAGAACCCGTCCCTAATCCCACGATGGAACCAGATTTCACCCGTTGCGCGGCTGCCTTGCCGACTTCGCGTTTCATGGCATTTGCTGTACTCATCAGATCCACTCCTATGTTTGTCCCCACTGGGACAGAACGACAGTTAAAATAAACTCCACTGTCAAATTTACCCTGTTCCTGTCCCCATCGCGCATTTTTTCCCGTCCGGATGACTGATTCAGCCCTGGGTGATATTATCAATGGGTGTCGATGTCTATAGGATGGTGGCTCAGATCACCCCTGGGTTCCGCGCCTGTTTCCAATCGTTTCTACCGCCGTAAAGTTGATATGAAAATTGCATTTATAGACCCTTCTGATTGGGATTACCGGGTAGAAAGCGCATACCAGATGCCGATGGGAGGTTCCCAATCAGCTTTATGTTATTTAGCGGAACAATTGGCGCAACAGGGTCATGAAGTGTTTGTATTTAATCAAACCTCTAACCCAGGGATTTCACGAGGGGTAAACTGTTTGGCTTTTCCCTTAAATCAAATGTCAGAAATAGTGCGCCGATCGCTGGATGTGGCAATTATCTTAAATGTGGCAGGCAAAGGTATCCCACTCCGGCAATTCTTTGGGGATAAAATTCGCTTAATTTTGTGGACTCAACAGCTTCCCACTCTCCAGGCAATGCAGCCATTAGAAAATCCAGCGGAACGCGATGTGTATGATGGATTTGCCTTTGTCAGTGAGTGGCAACGACATCAATTTGAAGTAGTTTTTAACATTAATTCCGAGCGCAGTGCAATTCTTAGGAATGCGATCGCGCCAGCCTTTCAAAACCTCTTTCCCTCCAATACTTCTATCCTCTCCCATAAATCTCATCCCCCCATTCTCGCCTATACCAGCACTCCCTTCCGAGGATTAGATTTACTCTTATCAATTTTTCCCAAAATTCGCCAAGCCGTCCCCGGAACCATTCTCAAAGTTTTCTCCAGCAAAAAAGTCTATCAACTGCGGGAAGATATCGATGAATCTGTCTATGGTTCACTCTATCAACGCTGTCGGGATATGGAAGGAGTAGAATATTTGGGGTCAGTGTCTCAACCGGAACTCGCTCAACAGTTGCGATCGGTTTCTCTGTTAACCTATCCCAATACTTTTAAAGAAACCTCTTGTATTGCTGTCATGGAAGCAATGGCAAGCGGATGTCGGGTGGTGACGAGCAATTTAGCGGCACTGACTGAAACCGCAGCCGGTTTTTGTCCCTTAGTTTCGGTTGAGGATGTGCAGGGATTTTCTTCTGTTAGGGATTGGCAATTTTCCTTAAGAACCGATTGGCAAAATTATGGGAATCGGTTTGTTGAAGCAACAGTGCAGGCCATCGCAGATTTGCAAGCGTTCAATGCCGAATCCCAACTGCAAAAACAGGTGGATTATATCCATCATTCCTGCACTTGGGAGGTGCGCGCCACGGCATGGATTGACTGGTTAAATCACCTCTGTGGATTGAACAGTCCCTCCGTTCCTCCCACGGCTGAAACCCTTACTCAACAAGCCGAACTTGCCTATCATCAAGGACAATTACACCGGGTACTGACCCTCTGTCAACAATCTCTCAAACTCAATCCGACGCTCACCCAAACCTATCAAATTTTAGGGGATACCTTCCAGGATGCGGGGAAACTCCTAGAAGCGAGTCGCGCCTATGCAACCGCCCTCAAACTGTTAGAAACCAGCAAGGGTGATAGCACCCAATGCCGCTTACTCCGGGACAAATTAGGACAAATTATGGAGGAATTGGGGGATTGGAAAAAATAAATCATTCAAACGTTCGTAGTCACTCCTTCAGGAGTCATCTTTAAAGAAACCCCGTCAAGGGGTTACTACGAACGTTTAGGAGTTTTCTTGGGCGAGAGTGAAGCGGCGATCGCTCTGAAGTCCGGTTCTGGGGGGTCTTAAACTGGCCCTTGAGGTTTTACAAAACCTTTACAAGGACCGGGGGACTTTTGTCAGTTCCTTTACAAAACTTTGTGTTAAGCCGTCTATGGTGGAAATAGGAACCATTTACAGGGGCAAGCGAATTGCGATCGCACCCCAATGAGGTACTATCATGACGCAACTTTTTCTCCCTGTTCTGCAACCCCTGCGCCAATGGCTCGATCAGATTGAAGTTCGCGATCCCCATGTGGCGAAACAACTCTACAAGCTCATTCCAGCGCAATGTCCCTTTGCCCGGGACCTCAAATTTAGGGGACGCACCCTCCTCCACATTCCCCCCTTATGCAAACTCAATCCCTTCTACGATGAACTGATGGGACTGCGGTTTCGGGCGCTTTGTTATCTGGTTGATGAATGTGGCGTGGATATTCAAGCTTGTTCCTAAATCTCCTCAAAAAACCGGAGCGATCGCCCATTGACACTCGACCCTACTGCCCAGCGCCAATAGGCGATCGCTCAGTTCACTTTTTCAGAGATTATTCAGCCGTTGCCAGTTCCGTGTTGTTACGATTGCGACGACGAGTCAAGGCATTAAACACCATTTGACCGATCGCCTTAATCAAGCTGCCTTCGAGTTCCTTAAACATATTCATGTTCAACCCAAAAGCATGATTGGCTTCATCCACAATGCGATCGGCATCCGCATCATCAATCGGCAAATTGTTCATCGCCTCACGATACTGAGTTTTGAACGCCTTCTCATCCGTAATCTGCTCAAACTCATAGAAAGCCGTGCCATCGCCCTCTAAATTCATCGCCCGTTGAGCAATTCCCTTGAGGATTTGACCCCCGGACAAATCGCCCAAATAACGGGTGTACGAATGAGCCACCAACAATTCTGGTGCCGTTTCCGACACTTCCCGGATCCGCTGAATATAGGCTTGAGCCGCCTCAGAAGGAGCCACCTGCTCCCGCCAGTTGCTGCCATAGTAGAAAGCCAAATCTTGCTCTAAACTCGCCTTGCGGTTCAGTTCAGGAAAGTAAATCTGAGACAGAATCGGGTGATTGCGGTGCCGTTCCATCTCCTCTTCCATCGCCGAATAGACGAAGTACAGATTCCGCACCAGAGTCCGATAAGAGCTTTTCTCAACCGTTCCTTTTAAAAAGCACTTGACAAAACCCACATTTTCTGCCATGCTGTGAGACTTTTTCGTGCCTTCACGCAGTTTTGTTGCTAAATTGCTACTCATTCGCTTCCTTAACTTTCCAACTTTAATAAAACAGCGGACCTATCGCCTTCGCAAGAGGCCATAAAAAATAACCTCTAAAGGGTTAGGTTAGACTGAATCGATGAGAATTTTCGTTAAGTTTTTTAAAGTTTTTTGGGGACCCCAGTGGGACTTCCAAGTGAAAACGGGGACTCGTCGATTCTACATCCCAAGGTTCAAGAGCCTTTCAGGAATTTAGGGGGTTGACGGATGGAAGGTATCACTCTCCTTTATTTATTATGGATGAGTGCCGTCAAGAGACTGCTCCCTAATCCTCATCCACCCACTCCAAAATAGTCCTCAAATCTCGATATCCACTCACCACCCGCACTACCTCAATTCCGTCAGCAATCCCCCGATAGAAAATCAGATAATCTTCAACAGGAAAACTCCGCAGAGGCGGACTGATTTGGTCCCATCGGCGTCCCATATTCGGAAAATCGGCCAGCCTTTGACATTGTTCAATGATCTTATCAATCAAACGAACAGCCGCCGCCGGACTAAGCTGTTCCAAGTAAGTGGCAATTTCTGTTATATCGTGGAACGCCGCATCCGATAGAATATAAACACTCATTGCTCTTGAGACCGACTGATAATCTTTTCCCGCAGCTCTCGAAGGGCCGTTTCCCCATCAATCCCTTCACCGCGATCCAGGGATTCAATGCCTACAGTAATTTTTTCCTGCAATTGCGCTAACTTTTCCTGATAGCGCTTTTCTCGGTCCTCCAGCAACTGCAATGCCGCTGCCACCACTTCACCCTCCGAAGCATATCTGCCACGGTTGACGGTAGCGCGAATAAATTCCTGTTGTGTCGGGGTCAGGGAGATATTCATAAACCATGCTCTCTGCTAGGCGATCGGTTTAATTTTATCATATTTTTAGTCATTGGTTGTTGGTCATTGGTCGTTTGTTGGGGGGTGGAACAGGGTTGGGTTAATCAATGCTTAGACTTCTAATATATTCTTGCATCAAACCCACCCCATCAAACAAAACGGTCTCCGCTTCACTGGTTTTCAGTAAATTGCGTCGGTTTAAAGATTCTAACCCATTGATTAAATCCATTAAGGAGAGGTCTAGCTCTTGCTTTAACTGATTTTTCGACATGGGGTTCGGAGACTGACTTAACTTGACCATGATTTGTCTTTCCAGAGGAGACAATCGGTTAAAGATATCCCCGAGTTGGGATTTCATGTTGGCGGTTAAAATTATTCCTTCTTCCGCTAAAAAGTCCGAAACTTTACCAGAAAACATGGTTTTAATTAAATCGGCGACCTCTTGGAGATAAACCGGGTGACCTTCATACCGCTGGATCAACTGGGACCAACTTGACGGGTCTTTTAAACTGCGATCGCTCAGAATACTGGTCTGGGTTAATCCTGGTAATTTTAAAATCTGCACTGGATCTAATTCCCCAGCTAACCCAATCATTTCTTGACATTGCTCCTGAGTGATTAAAATTAAATGACTGTTATGTTCAATTTCACCTAGCCGATGAAATAGGGTTTTGTATTCTTGAAAACGGCTTTGATACTGTCCGGCTAACTTTCCGGGTTTAAATAACTCTTGGATGTCATCAATAATTAACAAAGTTTTACAGTTTTTCAAGGCTTTGAATAACTCCATAAGGTTTATTTCGCTAAACCTTAAGTCAGCATGAGCAACCTTTGTTAAAAACTCTGTAATTAGGGTATTTAAACTGGGTTCAATCTTGATACTTTTCCAAATCACTGCATCAAACTGTTGCAGATTCAGGTCTACAAACCGCTTGACTAGAGTTGTTTTCCCGATTCCCGGCAATCCAACAACGGAGATGAGGCGAGTGTTTTGAGCCAGGATCCAATCAGAGAGGGTTTGCAGTTCCAGGGTGCGATCGTAAAACTGGGTAATTTTGGGGGCCAGGGTTAAATTTGAATACCGGGTTTGGTTATTGGGGTCTTCTTGATCGGCGATCGACGGATTGGGATTGGTTTGATGATGCGGCGTACACCAATTAATGTTACCGTTGACTAAGCCAAAAACCTGAGAATTTATAATTCTTTCTATCGTCCAACAAAAATTAGACTTTTTAATATCTTCATTTAACTCTTCAGATAACTGTTTAAATATTTGACGACTCACATCACCAATATAGTTTTCATCATACCCACATTTATCGGAGATTTGACTGTAAGTTTGCCCCTGCCACAAACCTTGAACCACCGTTTTTTCTAAGTCATTGAGATGCTTTCCCCGCTGCTGCTCGACCAGGCGATCGACCAACTGCAACACTTCTGCTACTGTCATAGAGCTTATGGTGGGTAAGGGTTTCGACAATTGTAGCACAATTTTTTCCTGGAAAATCAGTTTTTTTCGGCTCTGGTCTTAACATTTTGTTACAAACCAGCGTAGAAAATCAGTTTTTTTTCGGGTTGTGCAGTTCAGACAGGAGATTTAGGATCCGAGAGCATAAAGATTCAACGGACTTAGAGCAACCTGATGCTTGGGTTCCGAGATCAGCTTAAGAGGTTGGGAAAGTATCTTCTGGATAATCGGGGTAGGATGCTAGAGGCAGAACTTGAGAAAATAGAACAGAAAATAAGAAGCCTCGGCAAATAATTACCCGATCCTCAGACCCAACTCTGCCCTCGTTAGAGGTCGATGGAAACTATGGACTTTATTTTTGAATTTTTAGCTGAACTTGTCATTGGGTTAATCAGTGGCATCGTCGGATTTTTCATCGGATTTTTCGTCGGATATGGAGTCGCGGCGATCATTGAGGCTTTATCTGTAGCCTTTGCTACCCTCTATAGAAACTTAGTTTCCTCGGCTACTAAACTTTTTGGCTCTCTCAAAGAAGCAACGGAACACTACTTGGCCGTTATTGCCCAACATTTAGATAAGAACTGGTCCAAGATAGAATCCCAGTTACGCAGGGAGTTAGGGTATTCCACCGAGTGGCTGATTGCGATTTTCAGCGATCGACAACAATCTTTTGTTCAAATCCTTCACCCGAGAAGCTATCAAGAAAAATCGCTGATGTTTTCCTTGGGTCCGGCTGATAGTAAGGCCCAGTTACCGACCAAACAGAATCCAGTGATGACAGTTCTATCGTTATAAATTTGGCACTAGAGGAGGCTTACACAGTTATGGGATTTTTTGCATGGGTAGGCGGTTTGATTGACGAGTTATTAGCTTGGCTGGGTAGAGCCTGTAAAGCATTTATTGAGGGATTAGTATGGGCCCTTGAAAAAATATGGCAAACGGCTGTTGTTAGTCTTTTATTTACTGCCTTTGGTGCGGTTGCCACCTTGTATGTCATTTTCTATGCCGGTTTCCTTCTTGGCGAAACCATCATGGAAGTTTGGGATCCTAGGTATGCCAACAGTAAACCCTCTGAAGTGATTAACGTAAAACAAAGTTCTCCTGTACTGGGTTTAGCTCCGCAAAATAGTCCTCTTCCGACTCAGCGGTCTGAGGCTAGAATATTAACCTTAGAAAATTGGCAGTATTGAAGGATTTTTTACAAAAAAGCATACCCATGAATAATAATGAGATGTTTCTGGATATAGAACTTCGATCCCCTGACCCCGATACCATTTTAAACAGTGTCGAAATATGTGGCATACCCGGAACCTACACAAGCGTCGGTCAACTAATAGTCCACCCCCAAATTCAACAGTTCTTTGATGATTTAATCGCCCGCGTGATTTTTCGCCAAGCTCGTCAGATGACAGACTGTGACTTTGAGTATCTGAAAATTTGGCTTTATGATACAGAAACGCCTCCTGAAGAAAGAGGGTATGAAGTCCCTCAACTAGATGAGCGGGATTTGCTGATTAAATCTAAGCTAGTTTCATCTAAATTGGAATTCATCTATGTCCTAGATAATTTATTAAAAGGCCCCGAGTATAAACAATGGAGAAAAACGGTGTATCAATTGTTTGATCCATTGTTCATGAAGTTCACTACTCCTCCTGCACCCCCATCCGAACTGTCCAACAATCCTTTGTTTCAACTGGTTGCTAAGAGTCCTTTCGGTAAAGGCTTGGAAACAGTCAACAAGACTTTAGATCCTTACTTGGAAATGAAGCAAAATTTATTTTTCAATGCCTTAATCATCCAAATTGATTAACTCCCCTCAATCCACTTCATCGATTTAGATTATAACGGAGTAAAACTATGCCCAGAATGGAGCCTATGAAACCTAAACGGAATCAATCTGCGGCATTCCGCAACAGTGCTGAATCTCAGAATCGCTCTAACCTTCGTCCTGAGTGGTTGAGCGGCATGATCGAGTGGTTTAGAAAGCAGCCGAACCCCTCAGAATATGACATTTTTCTACAGCAATTAACGCCCTTTTGGGATCGAGCCATTGAGCCGACGTTGATTCAAGAGTTTGGACAAGGCAGCACTCTTTATTGCATTTTTTATCGAGATAGAGATCCCTCTCAAGTGAACCTAGAAATTTGGGATCCTCATTATGTGGAGCAAAAACCCTCTCAAGTCTTCAAATTAGAGGGTTTCCCACCAAAGGCTATCCAAAATTTGCCCAATTACAGGGAACAAGCAGAAATTCTCATCCTGCAAAATTGAGAGTTATCTTGGACAGTTCATGAATGAATCAAGAGGAAGTTTAATGCCTAGAGTCGATGGTTTTCGGAAAGCGGCTGGTGAGACGATTCCCCCACGCGAACCTCAACCCCCGGTTCCACCGAGTCCAGCGGGTGACAACCCAGAGCAAGATTCCAAATCTAAGCTAGATTTTAGTTTGTATTTGCGAGAGGCTAAATATACGCTCAATGATGTGATTCTTCCCGACACAACAAAACGTCAGGTGGATTTAGTCTTGGCTGAAATCAAGTATCAAGATTTAATCTATCAGGAATGGGGGATGGGGGAAAAGCACAAGTTAGACAAAGCGCTCTCCATTAATTTCTCTGGACCCCCAGGAACCGGGAAAACTCTCACAGCAGAGGCGATCGCTCATGCTTTGAACGTCAAAATATTAGATGTTCCTTACGAACAAATTGAGTCCAAATATGTTGGGGAAACTCCTAAAAACATTAAAGGCGCTTTTGACTTTGCAACCGAAAACAATGCACTCTTATTTTTCGATGAAGCAGATTCATTTTTAGGGAAACGCTTAGAAAATGTGACGCAAGCAACAGACACCGCAGTTAATTTAACTCGCAGTGTAATGATAAAACAATTGTCGGCTTATGAGGGGATTATAATTTTTGCGACCAACTTAATTCGCAATTATGATTCAGCATTTTTAAGTAGAATCCGATGGAAAGTCTTATTCGATTTGCCAACAGAGGAGGCAAGGGCCAAAATTTGGAAAGCCCAAATCCCCACCCAACTTCCTTTACATGAGTCGGTTAATTTTGCTGAATTAGCCAAAGAATTTGGGGATATTTCAGGTCGAGATATTAAAAATGCTGTTCTTCAATCTGTAGTTGCGGCTGCAAGAGAAGATAAACCAAAAGAAGCAAAACGAGTGAAGCAAACTCATTTTCAAGAAGCCATCCGTGAAATTATTGAGGCGAATAAAACATCTTCTCAACAGCAGGTCACTCTTACGGCTGTTGAAGGAGATGTTCCGTTACCGAATCTCCCGAGTAACGATGCTGCCTCAGATTCATGAGTTAATGGGTGGAGTGTCGGCTTTTAGATTCGCTCTCCCTGCGCGGGCTACTCTATAAAAACCGGCATAAAAATGACTTTCCTGATAGCGCTTTTCTCGCTCCTCCAGCAACCGCAATGCTGCTTGCTCCTAATATAGCCAATCCTTACTCATGCCACAAGACTCCTTGAAATTATGCCATCAGGTAACATTTTAACTGCCATAGATGTCCTCAATCTACTGGGCAAAGGTATTGATAAAACTACCTTAGAAATCACTCTCACTGCTTCCGGTTGGACATCAACCCTAGCCCAAGGGGGTTCTAAAAGCGGTCAGGGAAACATCTGGACAAGTCCTGGACATCAATGCAGCGTTAGAATTATGAGCAAACCGGATGGTTCCTGTTATGCCAGAGTTTACAATGGCCCTGGAGGTGGTGCACCAGGCGAGCAACCTTTGAACGCATTCGGTAAACCGGGAACTAGAGGAGAAACCCATTTTTCGCTGATTCCTTAATTCTATCAATCATATTAATTAAAAAGAATTATGCAATTTCAAGAAGTTTGGCAACAATACGACTTTACGGAATCTGAATTACTGTCAATGGGTTGGCAGTTTCCTTATGATTATGTTTTGAATCTGAACTACTACTGGGAACTCAATGGTAGGGGTTCTGGTTCTGAAGTGGCATCGGTTGACCAACCCATGAAACTGGTTCTCTGTTCTTGCATTCGGCTGGATGTCCAAATCAACCCCAACCTAGAAACAGAGATTCAACCTCCCCAAACGTTGGGTACGATTGTGGGATGGGGTCAAGTTACGCCCTCTCCTTGGTTAGAAAACCTCTCTCTTCCTGCTTCCGACTGGACTCATTTGTTTTTTGAGATTGGTGGCAACAATAAAATTGAAGCGGTGATGCGATCGCTCTCCATTGATCAGTTAACCCAACCCGCTCTCGCCCCATTAGGTCGCTAACCCAATGCTAAAATAAAACAGGGCTTGATATTCACCCCCTTAATTATTGCTCTAACCCTTCAATTATGACCCAAACTTTACCCATAGAGCGGACTGTAAAAACCTTCAGACAACTGCAAACCCAATTTAATCTCCAGCGTAGTACCGATGACCAATTTTTCCCCGAGTGGTTAAACCTGGACAATACTCTGACTGAAGCAGAGCAACAAACCCTTGATAAAATTCAGCAAAAATACTTTTATCAACTCTCTGATGGTCAACTGGGAGAAGAAACGATTAAATTAATTGTGTTGTCCCCACTCCTGGATTTGGCAGGATTTTTTCAGCCTCCCTTTCGGTTTACCACGGAACCGACTGTGCAAATTACCGCTGAACGGGATGAGATAATTTATCGGGGTCGGATTGATGCGTTGGTTCTGTTGGAAAGGCTTTGGGTGGTGGTGATTGAATCTAAGGAAACCAGTTTTTCCTTAGAAATGGCTTTGCCGCAAACTTTAGCTTATATGCTGGCTCATCCCAATTCACAACGGCCAGTTTTTGGGATGGTAACCAATGGGGGAAATTTTATTTTTGTGAAACTGCAACATCAAGAATTTCCTCAATATGAATTATCGAGTGTGTTTTCCTTGTTGCCTCGGCGGAATCAACTCTATGAGGTGTTATAGCGGTTCCCGGACTCATGAGGTACAATACATAGGAGAACTGACTCATCTTAACCATCCGAATCTATCATGAAA
>JAMXFF010000061.1 GCA_025370845.1 Laspinema palackyanum D2a
GTTTTTGATGAGGGCGTTGTTTTAAAAATGTAAAATTATATCATTTATTGGGAAAATTACAAAATCGGGATGCTCCCCTCCAGTCCAGCCATGAAGAATTGGAGACGACCAACGAAGAACTCCAGTCTACCAATGAAGAACTAGAGACGATGAATGAGGAACTTCAATCCAGCAATGAGGAACTTCAAACCATCAATGATGACCTCGGGCGGAAAACGGTAGAACTGAATCAATGTAACGCTTTTTTAGAGGCTATTTTTGCCAGTCTGCCATCAGCGGTGATTGTGGTAGACCGTAAATTTTTAATTCAAACTTGGAACGAAGCGGCCCAAAATCTCTGGGGACCGAAGGCTGATGAAGTGAATAAGCAATCTCTCTTTAGTTTGGATATTGGCTTACCCGTGGAACGTCTGCGCGACCCCCTTCATCAATGCTTGATTGGAGCACAAGCGGAGCAAGAAATGCTGATTGATGCGTTAAATAATCAAGGTGACTCGATTCAGTGCCACCTCAGTTTTAATCCGCTCAAAGATGGGAGTCCAGAACCTCAGGGGGTGATTCTTTTAATCAAGGAAGTTCAACCGGGGCTGTCTTCTTGAGCCTTTTCTCTTCTCCCGTCTGGGATTTCGGCCTCGATTTCACAAAAATCATCACCCCCTGGATCTAGAGTCCCTACTGACTTCCAGCTTGATTTTTTTATAATTTTTCCGCCTTGTGGATGCATGAGCAATTAGCTACTATCCTAAAGTTAGGAGTAAAACTGAATGGAGAAATTAGGATGGAAATTTTCACAGAGCAGATTGAACAGGCTAGAGAGCGTTTAGAGCAAATGCAACTACTCGCTCAGGAGTTTTCTGCCCCTCCACCGGACTTTTTAAAAGAGGTGTTTGGCGAACTCTCAAAGGCATTGGAAGAACTGCACGTGGCAACAGAGGAGCTTCAGATGCAAAATCAACAACTGCTCTCGACTCGTGAACAGGTGGAAATAGAGCGGGAGCGCTATCAACAGTTATTTGAAGAAGCACCGGATCCTTATTTGGTGACCAATGCGGTTGGGGTGATTGAAGAAGCGAATGCGGCAGCAGAACAGTTATTTAACTTGCGTCGCCCCTTTCTGAGAGATAAACCCCTGGCAGTTTTTGTGGTAATAGAAGACCGGAGTGCCTTTCGCAGCCAACTAGAGCAACTCAGAACTGTGGGACCCTTAACGGAATGGGAAGTGCAAATGCTCCCGCGCGATCGCGAGCCCTTTCCCGGTGCAATTTCTGTTTCTCCAGTTCACGATATCCAGGGAAATCTGATAGGGTTTCGCTGGTTGATTCGCAATATTAGCCCTTTAAAAGAAGCGGAAAAAACTCGCCAAGACCTGGCCATCGAACGAGAATTACATCTCGTTAAGTCTCGATTCATCCAGATTCTGTCCCATGAATTTCGCACTCCCCTCAATACCATTCATCTCTGTACCCAACTCCTAGAACGCTATAGTGACGGAGTAAAGCAATCCAAAAGGTCTCCACTTTTTGAAAAAATTCGCTGTGCTATTAAACAAATCACTCTGCTTTTAGATGATATTTTAATTTTTAATGGCGATCAAGATTCCGGCTTGTTCCAAGCATCCCAGTTTGATTTACAGCGGTTTTGTTGGAATCTAATAGAAGAATATAAATTGCTTTATAATCCCGGTAAACGCTCAATTGATTTGCAAATTGATGGAGAGTTTAACTCGGTCTGTATTAACAGCAAATTACTGAAACATATTATCCGAAATATCCTTTCCAACTGCTTTAAATTTACCCCACAATCCAGTCAAATCGACTTATTTATTCAGTGTAACCCGACTCACCTTGTCTTTAGCTTTCGCGATCAGGGCATCGGGATTCCCCCGGAAGATCTCCCTCGCTTGTTTGAAATCTTTTATCGAGGCAGCAATGTCGGCGATGTTCCAGGGGCGGGTTTAGGATTGGCGATCGTTAAAAAATCCGTAGACTTGCTCAGTGGGGAAATCTCCGTGGATAGCACCCTCGGCGTGGGTACAAGTTTCACCATTGCCCTCCCCACCCACTCAACCTCCAAATCCTTACCCTTACCGTTAAAAAAGAGCCTACTCTCACCCGTAGAATAGATTAGACTTCTTGCAAAATTCTTTAAAGCCCCCCTTAAGAAGGGGGGTTGGGGGGATCTATCCGGTATTTTGCAAGAGGTCTATTTTTCACCGGAGGCTGAGGGGACTGAACAGGAGGATAGGCTAACCCAGATCACCTCTGAGTCCGAACAATTACAGTGGCTCAACAAGGGTAAAGGCAGATTGATACAAGTAATATCTGCTTTGAGAATTTATTGTGAGCCATCGTGAGAAATCCGGCCTCTTGTTTTATCTATTGGAGGAGATGAAACCTGGAGTAATCCCGGTTCCTCGATCGCCTGGTTTGAGACTTCCCTGCAACTTTCAGGAGCCTTCTGGGGCGGCGATCGTCTAAGGTGGGGTGTAGTTATTGTCATTATCCGTCCTTATGCCGAGCTTTTCCTTATTTCGTCCTCCGTCGCCAGACCCGGTAAATCCTCCTGTATCCGGTGGTTTGGGGACCTTTGGCGGCGTTTATACCCCGTCGATTTTGACCATTCTCGGGGTAATCATGTACTTGAGATTTGGATGGGTGGTAGGGAATGTTGGCTTAATCGGTACTCTGATTATTGTCACTCTCGCCACCTCCATCACCTTTTTCACCGGGCTCTCCATCTCGGCGATCGCCACCGATCGCGTGGTGCGAGTGGGGGGAGCCTACTACATGATCAGCCGGTCCCTGGGAATTGAAACCGGCGGTGCCGTGGGGATTCCCCTGTATTTTGCCCAAGGACTTTCTGTCGCCCTCTATACTATCGGCTTTGCTGAAAGCGTTGTGGAGGCCTTTCCGGAATTCAGAACCATGCAACGGGCGATCGCCTTAGTTACCACCCTCGCCGTGGCCCTCCTCGCCATGAAATCAGCCCGGACCGCCATCCGTGCCCAATATTTCATCATGGCGGCGATCGTCCTGTCTCTAGTCTCCTTCGCCTTCGGCAGTCCTGTCGAGAACACCGTCATCGAAATGTGGGGCGCTAAACCGGAAAATTCCGAATCCTTCTGGGTGGTTTTCGCCGTCTTCTTCCCGGCAGTTACCGGCATCATGGCGGGGGTGGGAATGTCCGGCGACTTGCGCGACCCTTCCCGTTCCATTCCCGTGGGCACCCTCGCTGCCGTAGGCACCGGCTATGTGATTTATATGGGATTACCAGTGCTCCTGGCGATGCGTGCCGATGCCAGTACCCTGATTGCCAATCCCTTGATTATGCAAGACATGGCCTTCTGGGGACCGGCCATTCTCCTGGGAGTCTGGGGGGCGACTTTATCCAGTGCCTTGGGAAGTATTTTAGGTGCACCTCGGGTCCTGCAAGCCCTGGCAAGGGATGGCATTTTACCCTCGGGTATGCGGATACTCGGGAACGGAAGAGGACCGGATGATGAGCCATTTATCGCCACCTGCGTCACTTTAGGGATTGCCGCCCTCGCCGTAGCGGTTGGGGATTTGAATACGATCGCCCCGGTCCTCACCATGTTCTTTTTAACCACCTACATGGTGTTAAATGTAGCCGCAGGCATTGAAGGCTTTTTGCAAAGTCCATCCTATCGCCCCACCTTTCGGGTCCATTGGGCGATTTCCCTCCTCGGTGCGATCGGTTGTATCGCCGTGATGCTCCTGATTGATGCGATCGCCACCGTGGTTGCTGGAATTGTCGTCCTGGGGATTTATATCTGGTTAGAACGTCGCGAACTGGAATCCGCCTGGGGAGATGTGCGCCGGGGACTGTGGATGGAAGTCGTGCGGACGGGGATTTTCAACCTCAGCCACGAACCGGATACCAAAAACTGGCGACCTCACATTTTGGTGCTTTCTGGTGCACCCACCCGGCGCTGGAGTCTGATAGAACTCGCCACCGCTTTTACTCACAATCGCGGGTTAATTACCGTCTCCAGTGTTCTCCCCAGTGGGTCTAGGGATACGGCCCAACAAACCAAACTCGAAGCCACAATTCGGGACTATTTAGAAAAGCGCGGAGTTCAAGCCTTAGTGAGATTAATTACCGCCCCAGACCCCTTCGTTGGGGCGGAAAATTTAGTAGAAATTTATGGACTCGGGCCCTTAGTGCCGAATACCATTGTACTGGGAGATAGTGAAGAACCCTCCCATCGCGATCGCTATTGTGACATGATCGCCAACCTGCACCAAGCCAAACGGAACCTGATTATCTTTCGGGAAAATGCCGACAAGGGGTTTGGTAAACGTCGCCGGATTGATGTGTGGTGGGGTGGATTACAAGCCAATGGCGGTCTGATGCTGATTTTGGCCTATTTAGTCCGCACCAGCAGTCAATGGCAAAATGCCGAAGTCTATCTCAAACTCGTCGTCCCCGATCGCACCGCTGCCGAATCTGCCGAAGCCAATATTGCCACTTTGGTCAAACAATTACGCATCGGTGCCATTCCGGAAGTTCTGGTGGCTGATGGACAACCCTTTTATGACATTCTGCACAACTCTTCCCAAGACACAGATTTAGTCTTCCTCGGCATGGCAACCCCTCGCGAAAATTATACGGATTACTATGAACAATTACAAGCTCGCGCTGCCGGTTTACCCACCACAATTTTTGTCCTAGCTGCCCCAGATTTTGCCTTTGAAGAGGTATTAACCGACAACGCTTAATCTACAAACCCGGGTTTTTAGAAACATCATTCTGAACTTATCTTTCCAATGTTCAACGTCACGACTTCAGTCGTTCTCTTAGTTCAACGTCACGACTTCAGTCGTTCTCTTGCTTTGTTCGTAGTAACGACTTCAGTCGTTCTCTTCGTTCGTAGTAACGACTTCAGTCGTTCTCCACGTTCGTAGTAACGACTTCAGTCGTTCTCCACGTTCGTAGTAACGACTTCAGTCGTTCCTATCCCTATAACCCCACCCAATCGGGCGGGGTTTTTTATGTTCAGGGAGATTTACCTCACATTTAAGTACACTTCCGGTCCCCTCCCCTTGCCAAGGGGAGGGTTAGGGTGGGGTCCACACCTTAAGAGTTCACCCAAAATTTTAAAGGCAAAAATCCCCGCAAGATAAAGCATTCAGACTGTTCCTAACCTTTCACGGGGGAACCCCACCCTAACCCTCCCCTTGCTAAGGGGAGGGGACCGGAGGGGTTTTTTCTTAACTTCAAGCAAAAGTAGAAGACCCGAAATCCGGTGGCACATCCTGAATCCGTCCAGGACCGATCGCCTGGATTGCTTCTTTCAGAGAAACATCCCCGGTATAAAGTGCGCGTCCCACAATCACACTATTCACCCCTAACGGTTCCAGGGACAATAAACTGAGCAAATCCGTCAAGGAACTCACACCACCGGAGGCCACAATCGGAATATCGATGGCCCTCGCCAGTTCCCGCAAAGCGGGAATATTCGGTCCTGCCAATGTTCCATCGCGATGAATATCCGTATAGATAATCGCCGCCACGCCTAACTCCACCATTTGTTGCGCCAATACCGTCGCTAACACTTCCGAGGTTTCCAACCATCCCCGGGTGGCAACTTTGCCATCTCGCGCATCAATTCCGACCACAATGTGACCCGGAAATTCTTGGGCGAGTTGCTGAACGAGTTCCGGTTTTTCAACTGCCACAGTCCCGAGGATAGCGCGATCAATCCCGAGGGATAATAGATTGGCAACCGAGGCATAGTCTCGCAATCCGCCACCGACTTGGATCGGAACGGATACAGCGCGGGCGATCGCCTCAATGGTTTTCAGATTACGCGGTTCCCCCGCTTTTGCCCCATCTAGGTCCACTAAATGCAAGCGAGTCGCACCTTCATCGACCCATTGTTTGGCAACCGCTACCGGGTCTTCGTTAAACACATCCGAGCGATCGTAATCCCCCTGATACAGACGGACACAACGACCTTCTAATAAATCAATCGCTGGAATCACTTCCATAAACAATCTGACCTCAAATTTTACTCAATTACTATGGCACGGGATGAGATAAAAGTCATCGATTGCAGCTCAAGTTAAATCCTGACCCTTTCCCGATCCAATTCACCACCATCCGTATAGTTTAGCTATCACTCCCAGGGAGCATTTTCGGGGACTGGCAGGAGAAGCATGAGCTTTTTCCTTCTAAGTTTTCCCTCCTGCACAACAAGCTGCGATCGGCCCTCGTGCAGGGGCTAACACCCGAGGAATTGCCTCCTAATTGTATCAAAGATCCGGCCACTTCCTTGAGAAGTTGTGCCGAAACAAAGCCACTTAAGTTCCTCACTCTTTCAACCCGATCTACCATTATGTGTGCAAAAGGTATCGACGTTTCCGATTGGCAAGACCCCGTAAATTGGAATTCCGTAGCTCGCGATGGCATGGGGTTTGCCTTTACCAAAGCAACCGAAGGCGCTACGTTTGTGGCCGATTCCTATCGCAGTAATTGGGCGGCAATCAAATCCGTGGGGATGCCACGGGGTGCTTACCACTTCTATCGTGCCAAACAAGACCCCCGCGCACAAGCGGATATTTTCCTCAAAACGGTGAAACTTGAACCGAATGATTTGCCGCCGGTTTTGGATATTGAATCTACCGATGGGGTCGGTGCAAGTTCGATTATTCGGGATATTACAACTTGGGTCGAAATTGTCGAAAAAGAAACCAAGCGTCGCCCGATTATTTACACTTTTCCCAGTTTTTGGGAACGGATTGGTGATCCTAAAATTTTCACGGATTATCCCCTGTGGATTGCTCACTATCAGACGAACAATCCCTGGGTTCCCGGGGGGTGGGATAATTGGACCTTTTGGCAATACACAGAAAGCGGTAAAGTCAGCGGAATTAATGGCGGTGTAGATATCAACTGGTTTAACGTCTGCCGCCAAGGTGGGAAAGGCTCTCATGTTAAGTATATCCAAATGTGTCTCCGGGATAAAGGATTCAATCCCGGGTCTATTGATGGGGTATTTGGCGCAACAATGCACTCAACGGTGATGGCCTTTCAACGGGCGATGAATGTTACCGTGGATGGGATTGTGGGAATTCAGACTTGGGCGGCCTTAGTGAGCACTATTCAACCTTCGACCCAAGTGCAACCAACGCCTCCCCCGATTTATATTCCCACGCCAACACCGAGTCCGATTCCACCGCCCACTCCTGCACCTCCTTCGCCTCCTATTCACTCGGGTCCGACTCCTGTAATTCGGTTAATTGATGTCTGTCGATTTTATCAGGGATTTTCCCATCAAAATCAAGCATTAAATTGGTTGCAGGGTCAATTATCTCAGGCGAATTTACTAGAATTTGCCCGTCGCTGGCGGGGTCATGCTTCTGCGTCCTCCCCGATTAATTTTGTGGATGTGGCAAAATTTTATCAAGGATTGCCCATGCAAGACCAAGCGATTCATTGGTTGCAGGGACAGGTTTCCAGTGGGATTTTAAATGAATTTGCCCGGTGGTGGCGATCGGGAACTCAGCAAGTAGCGACTCAATCCACGAGTATCAATTTGGTGGATGTTTGTCAATATTATCAAAGCTTGACTAACCAACAGCAGGCGCTGCAATGGTTACAAAGTCAGATTCCCAACAGTACCTTATCCGAGTTTTCTCGGCAATGGCGGAAGTTGGCATCGGTTCCGGTTCCTGGGAATATTTCCTTGGTGGATGTTTGTAATTATTATCAAGGATTAAACCATCAACAACAGGCCATAGAATGGCTACAACGGCAGCTACATAGTTCAGTGTTAGATGAGTTTACCCGCAAGTGGCGTGGTTAAGGGGTTAAGGGAATGAGGGTTTGACGCTTCCGGGTCACCCCTGAGATCAAGTTAAATCGGCGCGAAGTCGGGGCAATTGTTCAGCAGTTGCCCCGATTTGTATTGAGAGGCATCATTTTTTGGAAATTTTTCTGTTGATAATTTTCTAGGGAACTGTGGAATACTAAGAGACATAATGTTTTTTTGGGGCATTTTTACCACTGCTATGACTCAATTACTCCCTCAGTGTCAGCAGCTACAGGATCAGGTCGATCGCATCCTCGAATTGTTGCATCAAGAACCCGCCTTGCGACAACAGGATATCACCGCTGTTCTGTCTTCTCTCAAAAAGGCCGTGGCCCCTAAGTTTGAAATTGTCTTTGCGGGGGCTTTTAGTGCGGGTAAATCCATGTTGATTAATGCTCTGTTAGAACGAGAATTGCTCTACAGTGCAGAAGGTCACGCCACGGGAACCGAGTGCTATATTGAATATGCAGAACCGGACCAAGGACGAGTGGTTCTCACGTTTTTGAGTGCTCGGGAGATTAAAGACCAGATTATTGCTCTATGTGAGCGCCTAGACATCAAAGCAGCGATTAATATTGATGAACCGGAAGTTCTCAAACTGTTGCGGCAGATTGGAGAAGCCAAACTGACTAAAGAAGGGGGAGAAAGTAAATCCCAGGCAGCCAAGCAAGCGAAGGCTTTGATATTATTGCTGGATGGATTTGCCGACAATAGTAGTCGCATCCATCCGATGAATAATAATACCTTTTCGATGGAGCAATTTAACTTTTCTAACCTCAAAGAAGCCGCCAGTTATGCGCGACGGGGTAGCAATAGTTCGGTCTTGAAACGGATTGAATATTACTGCTATCATCCTTTGCTCAAAGATGGGAATGTGCTGATTGATTTACCGGGAATTGATGCGCCGGTGAAACGGGATGCGGAACTGACCTATCGCAAGATTGAAGACCCGGAAACCTCGGCGGTGGTATGCGTCCTCAAACCGGCATCGGAAGGGGATATGACGACAGAAGAGACGGAGTTGCTGGAAAAAATGCGGTCTAATCCCGGAATTCGCGATCGCGTCTTTTATGTCTTCAACCGCATTGACGAAACCTGGTACAATACCCAACTCCGGCAACGGTTAGATGATTTAATTGTCACCCAGTTCCGAGATACCAATCGCCTCTATAAAACCAGTGGATTGCTGGGATTTTGGGGAAGTCAAATCAAACAAACTAGCGAACGCGATCGCTACGGATTAGATTCCCTGTTTGCCGAAAGCGTCAAAAACACCAGCATCCAGGAAGATACCCCGCAATTTGTCAACGAATTTAACCGCTACTGCGCCAACTCCGGGAAACTCTCCCCCAGTCAATTTAAAATTGCGGTTTACAGCTACGAAACCCCCAATGAAAACTACGTCCGCATCCTCAACGAATGCGGAACTTCCCTCATAAATCAACTGATTTCTGATAGCGGTATTGAGGAGTTTCGCCGCAGTATTACCAACTACCTAACCAACGAAAAACGCCCTCTCCTCTTTAAAACCCTCGCCAATGACCTCCAACCCATCTGTCTCGTCTTAAGTCGCCATTATGTCCAACAATATCGGGACCTAGAGAGTCAACCCGTCAACATTGAAGGGTTAAAATTGCGGCGAATGGAACAACTGAATAATGACCTACGCCGCCTGGGAATGGCCTTAAATGAACATATCACCCAAGAGGTGAATGAAGTCGTCACCAATCAGTGCCTCCCCTTTGAGGAAGATTTCCGCAAACTGAAAGTCCGTATGGTTTGCCGGATGGATGAACTGTTGAATACCTTCTCAGTGGAAGAAGCATATCGGCAAGCGACTCTCACCCATCCTCGCAACTCAACTGCACCGTTATTGGCGATTTTAGTCGAGGCTTTTTATTACTTGTCCAATGAATTAGAGGAGGTATTGGCAGAAGAAGCAGAACGAACCATTGCTAATTATTTCGCCTATTTAATCGAGCGAATTCGCCGTCAAGAGTATTATCGAGACTTATGCCGATTAGTGGGCGGTGATGCTGGATTAGAACAGACGGTTAAAAATTTGGAGGTGCAAGTTCAGCAAGCGATTCGTGCTGCGGCGAGTACGGAATGCGATCGCTTCGTGCGGGAGAGTCCTCGCTTTTACGATGAAGGCACATTTTCGATTTATCAGTTCCGTAAAGTGCTGCAACAAACTTCTCAAAGTTATGATTGTATCACCATGAAAGATGCGGAACCGGCGATTCGCCAGTTGTTAAAGTTAGACTTTGAACCGAAAGTCAAACACACCATCCAAAGTACCTTCCGGCAAACGGTGAATCAAACCCTGAAAACTCATTTGTTGCCGTTAGTCAAGCAGCAAGAGGAGATGATTTTACAACAATACAACCGGGCGCGATCGCACCTAGAGAAAACCCTAGAACGGGAGGCGCAGGAACAACTCGATAGCAATCAAGTCCAGTTGCAAGAAGTTCAGAAGAAAATGGCCGACTACAACGAGGTGGTTTCGGGAATTAATAGCTGTTTACAGGCGATGCTTTTAGACCGCTATCAGTTACCCTTGGCTAATTTGCAAGAGGCGATTATAGAGGTGGAACCTGTTGAAGTGGAAGATGTAGAATTAGACGAGGTGGTGGAGATGATTTAAGGGAATGAAGGTCAATAGGGTAGGGTGTGTTTTGGCACATTTTACCCTATTGACAATGGGTTGTTCATGAGATACAATACAAAGGGTGTTTTTTAGGTTAGGTAGTTGTTATGAGCAATAATTTTGAGCCACTACGATCTGATGAGGTTGTGTCGGTAGACAATTCTTTGAAAATATTAGTTAACCATCCAACATTCAAAACTCATGAACTAACTGAAGCCCTAATAACTCTAATAAAAAATGCCGACAGGATATTCCAAGCAGATAAAGTAGACGAAAAAATGAAATGGGGTGGCGAAGGAATCACCGCCCAAGTATTAAGATATGGTGCGAATGGCTGGCAAAAAGGAAAAGTTAGAATAAGCTTAGAATTTTGCCCAGATGAGCCAGAAGTACAAAAAACATCGACACAGAATCAAGCCGAAACCAATGAACCTGAATCACCCCTTGATGATATTCGACGGATGCAGGGATGAGCAAAACATTGCCTCAATAATAGTAGCAGAACCAATCAGGCGGCAGAGCCGCAAAATACCCGTGTCACGGCAGAGCCATGACACGAGAATTTATTATATAATACTCCAATAGTGCGTGACTTGGCTCTGCCGAGTCACGCACTATTGGAGGCTCTGCCTCCTGTCGTTATAACGCCGTCCAATGTATTAGGCGGCAGAGCCGCAAAATGCCCGTGTCACGGCAGAGCCATGACACGAGAGATAATGTATGAGAGGAATTTTTCAAGATAATTGGTATGAATTCTAAATTTAAAACGCTCCAAGACGACGAGGTGGTATCTGTATCGAAACCATTTTACAAAACAATATGGCTGGACCGTCCAATCTTTAAATTTGGGGATTTAAGGGAAACCTTAATACACTTCATCCAAAAAACTATGGTTGCAAATAATTTCAAGGCAGAACCTTTCAAATGGTTTGGAGAGGGGGTCGAGGTTGAAGTTTTAAAATATGGTTCTTCCGGCTGGAAAAAAGGCAAAATCAGAATCCAAATCAGCTTAGAATTCTGCTCAGATGACGCAGAAGTTGAAGAAATAACCGGACCCCAGGAACTCGAATCCCTTCTTAGGGAACCGGAATCACCTCTGGATGATATTCGGCGGATGATGGATGAACCCAACTCTTAAATTTACCCCTTAATTTACTAAAAATCTATGAGTAAAACGCCTCGCATCCGGATTCCTGCATCAGTTAGAGGTTATGTTTTGGAACGCGATCACCATCAGTGTCAAAGTTGTGGCAAAACCGAACAAGAAACCGAACTGAATATTGATCATATTATTCCTCTGGCAATGGGGGGGTCCAACGATATCAGTAATCTGCAAACCCTTTGCCGTCAGTGCAATCAACGCAAAAGTGCCGACTTAGACTCTCGATTCCAGCGTCGGTTTGACTTATAATTGTTATAATTCGGATTCAAGGGAAGAATGTGGCGGGACCGGATGAAGGATAAAAGACCACCAGGGACCGTCTTTTGTTCTAATGAAATGCCTGCTGCTGGGATGCTTCCGCCTTCATGCTTCCGCTTTGATCCTTCATCTTTTCATGTCCAATGACCGATGACAAACAAAAAGCAAAAGAGCAAATTCTCTACCTGTTAAAGATGCAAGGGGCCACCAGTGCGACGGACCTAGCAGAACAGTTGGAGGTGTCTCCAATGGCGATTCGGCAGCATTTACAGGCGCTGCGGGGAGAGGGTTTGGTTGATTATTCGGAACAACGGCGTCCGATTGGCCGACCTGTGAAGTTGTGGCAGTTGACCGATCGCACGGTGAATTTATTTCCCAATACTCATGCCGACTTGATGGTAGAATTTCTGAATAGTTTTGAAGCGGTTTTAGGGGAAGCAGAATTAGAGAAAGTCTTAGCAGAACGATCGCGTAGACAAATTCAAGGGTATCGCGTTCAGTTTGCCACGTTAGAAGGGGATAACGGTCCAAATTCACAGCAATCCCGACTCGATCGCCAAGTAAAACGCCTTGCAGAAATTCGGACCAAGGAAGGATATATGGCAGAGGCGATCGGCCAAGCGAATGGGTCCTGGTTATTCATAGAAAACCACTGTCCCATTAATGAAGCTGCGCGCACTTGTCGCTTATTATGTCGGTCCGAACTAGAAGTTTTTAAAACCCTATTCGGACCAACTGTCACCATCGAACGAGTGGAACATATCATGGAAGGCGATCGGCGTTGCGCCTATCAAATCACCCCTCATATCAAGTCCAGTAGATCAATCTAAAAAACCCTTTCTTCCTCCTCTTCCTCTTCTATGCTGATTCCCCTTACTATTAACTGCACCTCCGGTCCCCTCCCCTTACCAAGGGGAGGGTTAGGGTGGGGTCTCTTCGTGACGTGCGATCGCACGTCACGCACTCTTAGAGGCGATCGCGCCTGTATGGAGACTTGTTCAACCTCTTTCTTCGTGACGTGCGGTAAGCGGAAGCTCTCCCGTAGGGAATCGCCTAAGAGGGACCCCACCCTAACCCTCCCCTTGGTAAGGGGAGGGGACCGGAAGTAAAACAACTACTCTTGTAAGGGGTGGGGGGTTAGGTCTCTCTGGGTCATCGAGCAAACATAATATAATTCGCAACGCCAAACCTAGCGGATCTACTCTTAATGAATCCGGAACGTAAAAGGCAGGCGAGTGTAAGCATGGAACGGGTCATTCAAATTTTTGACAATCGACACTTCCTCATAGAGTTGCTGTAATTGTGCCGTTAGCGGGTCCGGTTCCGGAGTCGGGACCAGTGCTTTCAGGCGACTTCCCAGCAAGCGTTCAAGCAAGATTTGTTCAAAGGTGCGAGTTTGGGGATATTCCTCCACCTTCCACTCCTCACCCAGTTCTGCTAATTCCGCTGCGGCCAAAATTGCATCATTGAGACCGCCAATTTCATCCACTAACCCCAGTTGTTGCGCTTCTTGACCGGACCAAACGCGACCTTGAGCAATCTCACTTACCTTTTGGGCCGGTAAATTGCGAGACTGGACAATCAGGTTCAAGAATCGCTGATAAATGCGATCGACCATTTGCTGAATAATCGCCATTTCTTGGGCGGTTCTCGGGCGGGTAATGGTATCAATATCCGCATAAGGTCCGGTTTTCACCACATCCCAGGTAACCCCCTGCTTATTGCCCAAACTTTGGACATTCAGCAGCATTCCGAACACGCCAATGGAACCCGTCACCGTATTCGGTTGAGCAAAAATTTTCGACCCATAGCTAGAAATCCAATACCCACCGGAAGCGGCGACATTTCCCATTGACACGACAATGGGTTTGCTTTCGGCAATCAACTGAACCTCACGCTGAATGACTTCCGATGCGGTGGCAGAACCTCCGGGACTGTTCACCCGTAAGACAACCGCTTTGACATCCTCATCGCGCCGTAAGTCGCGCAATTGTTTGGCGAGGCGATCGCCTCCCACCTGATTAGAACCGCCTTCCCCACTGACAATCTCACCCTCGGCATAGACTAGGGCAATTTGCGAACCCGAGCGGGCCTTAGTCGCTCTTTGAGCATCACTGACTGCGGCATACCGGGGTAAACTAATTTGCTCGAAGGTGCGGTCTTCCTCTGTTTTGCCGGTGAGTTCCTTCAGTTGTGCGACGACTTCATCAAAATAAGCGAGGCGATCAACAAATCCCTGTTGTTCTGCCTCCGTTGCCATGAGCATTCCCCGGGTATTCACCACCTGCTGCACCTGTTGAGCGCTAATCTTCTCACGGCGATCGACCGTTGTCAGAAAATCACTCCAGATATCGCTTAACAACTTCTCCGTCTGTTGCCGACTTTCTGGGGAACTTTGGGTCAATACAAAGGGTTCCACTGCGGATTTATACTTTCCGACCCGGGTCACCTGAACTCCGACGCCGTATTTCTGCAAACCTCCTGCCAAAAAAGTCGTTTCCGAACTCAACCCATTCATTTCTAGGACGCCGAGAGGATTGAGGAGAATTTCGTCAGAAACCGAGGCGAGGTAGTATTCCCCTTCACTCCAATCTTGGTCGTAGGCAATAATGGTTTTACCGCTGTCCTGAAACCGTTCGAGGGCCTCACGCACTTCCCGCAGGGTAGCAAATCCGTTACTGCTGGAGGAGGTAGAGTGGAGGTAGATCCCGAGAATGCGATCGTCCGCTGTGGCAGCATCAATGGTTTCCACCACCTGCCGCAAGGTCATCGTACTGGGTTCCGAGTCCTCCGAGAGGGTTCGGGATAATGCTTCGGCAGTGGTGGAGGTGGGTTGAGAATCGGTGATATTCATTGAAAGGTCAAACACCAGCATCGAGTTGTTTTCGACGTTCGGTCCCGCATCTTTCGACGAAGTGGCGATCGTCCCGACAATAATCAGGAGTCCACCTAAACTCAGAGCACCTAAAACGCCTAATCCGACAATCGTCCCGAGGATACTCGCAAAGGTGTATTTAAAAAAATCTCGCATTTTCCAACGGTCCTTTATGTTATCTGCGCTACTTCCGGCGTCGGTGTTTTGAAAACAGACCCGAAATTGCGATCGCTTATCTCTTCTATGTTAATCCTTCTCGGACGTTCAGAAACCCAGCAACGGCAACGGTGGGGGCAACGGCGGGGGTTCAAACCCCCGCCTAATAGCTTAAGTCGGTTAAAAACCGACTGCAAATACCACTAAATTAAGACAAATACCACGGGATAACACTTTCAGTCGTCTTTAGACGACTTTAGCTATTAGCAACGGCAACGGCGGGGGATAAATCCCCCGCCTAATAGCTTAAGTCGGTTAAAAACCGACTGCAAATACCACTAAATTAAGACAAATACCACGGGATAACACTTTCAGTCGTCTTTAGACGACTTTAGCTCTTAGGCGGGGGATTTATCCCCCGCCGCGTGGCAACACCCACCGGGTGTTGCCACTAGGATTGGAGGGCGTCCGAGTCTCGGAGTTCGGTGAGGGTAGCATTGCCAGTACAGAACAGAACTGTAGAAATTTCTGCGAGTAAATGTTCCACCAGGGTCTGAATTGCCGCCTCGGATTCCGCTGCTGCTTGCAAAAAGGGCCATGCTAAACCGGCGAGGTCCGCACCCAGGGCGATCGCCTTCGCCACATCCAATCCATTTCGCAATCCCCCCGAGGCAATTAAGGGAATCTCTGGGGCGATCGCCCGAATCGAAGTGATACAATCTGCGGTAGGTAAACCCCATTCCGCAAAAGTTGCCCCTAAGCGGCGCTGTCGAACATCCTTCGCCCGTTCCCCTTCCACCTTCGCCCAAGAAGTCCCCCCGGCACCGGCGACATCGACTGCACCCACCCCCGCCTCAATCAATTTCTGGGCCATCTTCGCCGAAATCCCATTGCCTACCTCTTTGGCAATCACCGGCACGGGTAATACATTGCATAACTCATGGATTTTGTCAAGCAATCCTCGGAAATTTTTATCTCCCCGGGATTGAACCGCTTCTTGCAACGGATTGAGATGAAGAATCAACGCATCCGCTTCCAGCAAATCGACTGCCTTGCGACATTGATCCACCCCATAACCATAGTTCAACTGTACCGCCCCTAAATTGGCAAATAACAGAATATTCGGTGCCAGCGATCGCACTGCAAACGTATCCCCCACCTCCGGTTTTTCCACCGCCACCCGTTGCGAACCCACCCCCATCGCGATCTGAAACTGTTCCGCCACCACCGCCAAGCGAGAATTAATCCGCTTCGCCTCCTCAGTCCCCCCCGTCATCGAAGAAATCAACAAGGGAGCACCGAGGGATTTTCCTAGAAACCGCGTCGTCAAATCAATATCCTGCCAATCCAGTTCCGGCAAACAACAGTGGGTGAACCGATAACGGTCCAAACCCGTCCCATTCAACCGAAATTGCACATCATCTTCCAGGCAAACACGAATATGTTCCGCCTTCCGCGATTGGGTTTCTTCCCCAGAGTTTAGATTTGTCATTTGTCTTATGTCTTATGTCCTGGGTTGATGGGGAAAGTTCGTAGTAACGACTTCAGTCGTTCCAATTGTTCGTAGTAACGACTTCAGTCGTTCCAATTGTTCGTAGTAACGACTTCAGTCGTTGCTCTCCTGTCATGGCGGACGCCATGACACTTATCCATGAGCGGATTAATTCGCTGTTTGGGGACTTGAGGTTACGCTTCCAAAGGAGCGCGTGACTTGGCGGATGCCAAGTCACGCGGTAACGACTGAAGTCGTTACTACGAACATTTTCTCCATCCTCCCCCTTCACATCACCTTAATCAATTCCACCCCATCGCGATCGTCTATCTGATTGAAAAAGACCTTAACCTGTTCTTCCTTTGCCGTGGGGAGAGTTTTGCCGATGAAATCCGGATGAATGGGAACCTCCCGATGACCGCGATCGACTAGGACCGCCAAGCGAATCAGAGAGGGTCTGCCATAATCAGCGATCGCATCCAAGGCAGCGCGAATCGTGCGACCCTTGAAAATCACATCATCCACCAACATCACCTCCTTCCCCGTCAAATCAAACGGCATCTCCGTTTTTACCGGAGTTCGCATCCCAATATTATCCAAATCATCGCGATAAAATGTAATATCTAAAGCACCGACTGGCACCTGAATCTGTTCGAGGAGTTCAATCTGACTTGCCAATATATGCGCGAAGGGAACCCCCCGGGTGTAAATGCCAATCAGCACCAATTCTGACAAATCATTCGACCGTTCCACAATCTGGGACGCCAGACGGGTCACAGTCCGGCGCAGTTCTTCTGCAGAGAGGATTTCAATCACGTTAGCATTCATGTCAAGTCTGGATTGGAGAATTTATTAGTCATAGCGCAAAATGAGAGATTTGGTTAGGGGAGGCAGAAACCCCTCAAGTCGTGACTGTGCATCTCTCCCTCATCCCAAAGTCCCTTTCACAAAGGTTAAACTCTCCTCCCCCAAACTGGGGACCGCTTCAACGATCGCCACTAAATCGGGAGCGGGTAAGGATTGCAATAATCCCACATTATTCTGAACAATATGCACATTCCCCTCAATGGACTCCAATAAATAATCACTGGGTGCACCGGCAAGTTGGATGGTATCCTGACCCCGTTCAAAATTTTGAATTCGCGCAAAATCCTGATTCCCACTCCCCACATAGAAAGGAACGCTTCGGACAAGATTGCGAGTCACTTCTAGTCGTCCTAACATAAAGGTATCTTGACCCGGACCTCCCGTTAAGACATCCACCTCATTCACTCCACTACTTTGAAAGGTTAAACATTCCCCCCCAGTCAGGGAACCTCCGATAAAGCAGGGACCCGGAATTATATCTACACCGGATAATTCACTGATAGACCCGAACCCGGTGATGGTATCATCCCCAGCAGTCCCGGTAAAAATCCCGAGGCGTTCTTCAAATTGTCCAAAGGCAATGTAATGTTCTAATCTCGAATTAAAACTCCCCGCTTCCACGGCAGTTTTAACATCCGGGTTCCCCTGTTTATAGCCAAATTCATTGAAGGAAGTGCCTGAACGTCCTTCGCTTTGTCCAAATAATCGGTAATGTTCTAATCCCGATTGAAACAGTCCCGCAGTCACGGCATTAGCGACATCAGGATATCGCCGACGATACCAATTTTCGTCAAATAATAGCGATCCGGTCCGTTTTTCTGCCAATCCAAATTGGACAAAATGGTCAACCCCGGAAATAAAGGCCCGATTCATTACGGCATTGGCAACATCGGGATAACGATTTAGATAAAACTGCTCGTTATAGAAGGGAGAGATGTGGGTTCGACCTTCCTGGCGGCCAAACATTTGGAAGTGTTCTAGTCCCGATCGCAAACTTCCCAAATTTACGGCAGATTGGACATCGGGATAGGCAGTCCGGTAAAAGTTTTCATCAAATGCAACACTATTCATCGGTGTGTTAACCTCCAAACTGGGTGAAGAGGAATCCGCAACTGAGGGTGATACTCAACCAAGTTAAAAAGCACCATCGGGTGAGTAACATTCCTTGGTGAATGCGTTCTGGAGTGATGGGATTGAGGGGGGTATTTAAGAGGGGTTTGGGTTTAGGGATGCCGCTATAGTAATTGATGCCACCGAGTTGGACACCGAGGATAACCGCGTAGGTGCATTCACTCCAACCAGAATTGGGACTGGGGTCTTGGGTGGCATCCCGTTGACAGATTCGCCAAATGTCTGGGAGGCAGTTGCTTAATAGTCCTAATGTAATGACCGTTAAGCGACAGGGAAACCAGGTGAGAATATCTTCGAGTTTGGCGCTACACCATCCTAAATCGGTATAGGGTTCATCCCGATAACCGACCATTGAATCGAGGGTACTGGCAGCTTTGTAGGCGAAAGCTAAGGGTAAGGCCCCAATATGAAAAATCATGGACCCGGCGATCGCATAAAATAAAGGTGCCATGACGCCATCTACAGCATTTTCCGTCACGGTTTCTAAGACAGCGCGCATCACTTCAGATTCGCTGAGATTATCTGTATCTCTTCCTACATATAGACTTAATTTTTGCCGCGCTGTTTCTAAATCCGAGTCGGTTAGGGGTGCTAAGACGGTTTCTGCAGCGGTTCTTAAACTGCGACCCGCGAAACAACTGGCGAGGAGGATGCTTTCGATCGCCAATCCCAATAAAGGATGCAAATAATAGAACCCCTGAATCATTCCCCATCCGATTAATCCGGTGGAGGCGACTACACCCGTCGCCAGAATAATCCCGGCAATTCGGCGAATAACCGGATGTTTCCATCGGTTTAGAACCCATTGGCTATAGTGAGAAATCACCCAACCCATGCCTTGAACTGGATGGGGCCAACCCCAAGGGTCGCCAATCAAAAAATCCAGATAAGCGGCGATCGCCAAAACGCCCAGTGCAAATTCTGTGGGTTGCACGATTGATACAGCTAACCTTATGGGTGAGGACATGAACTCATCTATATTATTAGCGATCGGTGCGTTTGGCTTCAATCTGAGTCAAAACACTCATTTTCTGTGGGGAACAGGGGAATCAAACCGCCAGGGGTTATACCACAAAATTGGTTTCTTCTCCTTGGGATGCTTGCCAACTTCGGGCATCAAAGTACAAATCTTCGAGGGAAATGGTATAGAGAGATTCCTTCAACTTTTGGTGCAATTGATGCCAGAGGCGATCGGTTACCCAATCCTCTGCTTGTTCGCTACCCGGGGAGGTTCTTGGGAATGGATCAATTGTTTCCCCAACCGCTTCTAAAATTTGACCCAGAGAGATTTGTGCTGGATGTCGGGCGAGTTGATAACCCCCCGTGGCACCGCGCAGGGATTTGACTAAACCCGCGCGGCGCATTTCCATCAATAATTTTTCCAAATAAGGGGCAGGTAAATCCTGGCGATCGGCGATCGCTTTTACAGAAGTTGGGCCAAACTGTGGCTGTAAACTCAAATCCAGCAGCGCCTTAACGCTATAGTGTCCTCGGGTTGTTAGCTTCATCCCTTGAATAGAATCTGATAGTGCATCAAAACTTGGTTATAACGCTTTTCAACTGGAAGAGGGATTTATATTGGAAATATTCTGTTCCCTTCGTGGGATGCTTTCCTGCCGGATACCCCTCAAATTTTCCCAGAAGCAATGCGATCGCATCTTTGATGGAGTTATCCACCCTGGCTTGCCTTGAATGTTCTCTCCCTGAATCGGATACCTGTGCTTTATCCCTCATTTTATGGGACGGAACCCAGCCAATTTATCCATTCTCCTCATCCGGGGACCCCTGTCCCTCCGGGATTTATAGCCCTTGTCTCCTATTTCGTCTATATAGTAACAAAGCGATACCGTCAAGACTCCGATGAAGGATACTGACTTGTTTTCTCTTCACTAGAAGCAACCTTTACAAACAAAATCCGCCTCGGGTTAACCCAACCCTTTCTCAATTGATTCTGATTGGCATAAAATGTCATCAGCCCCATTACAAACCCCCCCTTGTCAACAGGAGTGCAACCGGACTCAAGCTTTTAAACGTAACCCTTTAACGCCTCATCATGTCCCTCTAACTCTCCTGTTCCTACCCATTCTCTTCCTGAGCGCTTCAAGTCCCAACTCAATTAGCACAGTGGCTATTTCCGGGATAACTGACCGATGTTAACCCCCTCTTTCAATCAATGGCGCTTCTTTCATCTGCCCTTGAACAACTCGATTCGAGACCATTACCTTCCTTAAGCGCAGATCCGCTCGTTTATCCTCCCCATCTTTAGACCACCATTCACCCCTGTACCCTTTCTATCCTCAGATAGGTTAGGGTCAATTCGACTTGGACCGGGCAGTATCTCTTATCAGTCCACCCCTAGCTATCACTCACCTTTGCGGATTCCCGTGAAGCCTTCACCATTCCGGATGCCACAGATAGAGTGAAAATCCAGTGACTATCCAATCAGATTCGTGTAATATAGTTTAATAATCTGACTGCCCGAAAAAAAAAGTTCTAATTTTTAGCAACACTCGGCTAAAATAGAACTCGTTAGACCTATTGTTCATGGCGGTCGTTGTAAGTCAATGAGTAAAAAGAAAAAGATGGAACCCCTAGTTGGTGAAGATCTTCTCCAGAAAGTCAAAGATCTAGAGAACCTCAGCAAAGAAGAAAAAGCCAGAGAGTGCGGCTACTACACCGTTACAAAAAATGGGGTAGAGCGCGTCAATATGATGAAATTCCTCAATGCCCTGATTGATGCTGAGGGTATTGAACTCGATGGCAAGCAAAATGGTCAAGGTCGTGGCGGACGTAGCGCCAGCTACCGCATTAGCGTCCAGTCAAATGGCAACTTACTGATTGGATCGGCTTACACCAAGCAAATGGATCTCAATCCGGGTGATGAATTTGAAATTTCCCTAGGACGCAAACACATTCACCTGCGCCAAATCGATAAAGATTCTGACGACGAATGAGTTCCAGACGGCGATTCTGTAACGGCTACTGCCAGTCAGGTCGCCGCAGTTAAACCAGCGACAGAAAGCCGACTCATCGGGTAGAGGACAAAGAGGGTTGTATCCCAACCCTTACCTAGTCTCTTGAGTAATTCTGACGCTTGGTTTGGGGCGGCGGCAAGTGCCAAAATCCTTGCCGCATCTAGTTCTGAAGAGTTCAGCCCTGAGCGGTTAATGCCTCCTGAAGTCCAGAGCAAACTAATTCAATACCCTCAGTCCTGTCACCAGCAATCTCAGTGGATTCACGGTTCTAATTTGGCTTTCCGTCCTGTCATAACCGGACCCTGGCTTTCAATCGGATCACCCCCAAGGGAAGAATTGTTGGGGTGGGTGTTGGATTGGAGGTGAATCTATCAGTTCCCGGGTCATCCATTGACCTGGAGATGAACAGGTCTGCTTGCCGATCGCCATTGCAAAAAATCCCTAGTTCGGCGATCGCATCTCATCCTGACCCGGACCACCGCGTAAATCTATTCATCAATTTTTAACCCGCTTCGTTCCCTGAGTCTATCCTCCAATCTCAGGCAAAGGATCCGAGGAAACCCCGATAAATCCCTCAAAAACTATTGGGTTTTCTGAAAAAATCCCTGGAGTTCCATTGCCAAACAAGGATAAGCACGGAATTACCATTCTCTTTTCTCAGTTAATTCAAATCAGGCGATCGCGAATAATCGGATTGCATCAGCCGATTCCCTCCCCAGTCCCCTCCCGTCGATGGTGGAGTCCGCAACATAAATATTACCCTGACCACCTAGACCGTCTATTCCCCTATAGGGGGATTTCTTGAGGATTCACCAACCCTTCTCCCTCTCCATCCAGGTTGTCAATCGGAGTAATTGTCGCGATCGCTACCTGACATATATAGACCACCTTCAACAAAAGGGTTGAGAAAAATTGATGATCCATCCCGATCGCAGGTTCAGGACCATTGCAAGACTCTCCTGATGGGTCATAACCCCCAACAATCTTTCCTCGCCAGCGCAACATCAAGCGCAACTCTAAGCAAAATTTAAAAACCGTTAATCCCCCTATAACTGCGATTAGAAATCAATAACCCAACTCCAAACAAGGCAAATCCCCGGGGATGATCGCACGTTCATGACTGACGCAGATTTTGAAAATAGACCCTAAATGCGGTAGAGGCGATTCGCTTTCTCGCCTCTACCGCATTTAAAGGTTAACTTTAAAGATTGTGTAAGTCCTATGGAAGATGGGATGAGGTGGAATTCTCTAAGCGGCCCGATCGCCTTCGGCTAACTCCAGAGAGGGTGCAGCATTGGGCAACAGGACATAAGGTGCCAACGCCTCAGAAACCGTGGCAACATTGCAAGCTAAAGAAATCCCCTCGCGATCGAGCAACCCTAAAACCCGATGCGGATCATCCGGGTCTACCACAGGTAATTGCCGCAATCCTCGGGCCGCCATCCGGTCTAATGCTTCACTCAGCAACTCATCGGGATAGGCATACAAAACTTCTAGGGTACAAATCTCGGCGATCGCCTGTTCAGTCCAAGGCACCGCCCCGGAGTCCGATTCTACCAGGGTACTTCCCGGTCGTTCTCCCAAGGCGATCGCCCGTTCAATATCCTGTAAACTAACAATTCCTATCAGGCGATCGCTACAATCAAACACCAATGCACTGTAAGACCTCCCCTGAGTCAAAGCTAACCCCGCCTCCAACACCGACTGAGTATCCTTCAACATCACCCAAGACTCATGCATCGCCTCCGCCACAGACATTTGCTGTAAAATCTCCACCTGGCGATCGGGCGCAACATTAAACCCCATCTGTTCTGGATTCAACTCCGAATCATTGCGAACCTTTGACCCTTCCACTAACCAAGCGGCCAAACCCACTGCCGCCATCAAAGGCAGCACAATCCGATAATCCCTTGTGAGTTCAAACAGCAATAAAATAGCCGTCAGGGGTGCTTTAGCCGTTCCCGCCAATACCGCAGCCATTCCCACCATTGCATAGGCAGGAGGGGCGGCTATATGAGGGGCGATCGCCGGTAAATTAGCGGCTAAAACTTTTCCATAAGCGGAACCCAAGGAAGCCCCCAGGAACATCGCGGGAGCAAATACCCCGCCTACTAACCCACTCCCTTGACAGAACGCCGTTATCCCCAACTTGACCACCAGCAGGGCGATTAACAACGGCAGGGAAAACTCTACATCCTGAAGCATCGCCTCTACGGTTTCATAGCCAATGCCCAGGATTTGGGGCCATTGCAGCGCCACCAACCCCACCACAACGCCACCGATCGCCGGATGAATTGGGCGGGGAATTCGACCTAGCCATCTCACTAGCGGCACCTCTCCTCGAAAGCAGTGACGGGCGAATTGAATCGTTTCCGTAAAGGCGATCGAGACTCCTGCGGCCAATAAACCCAAGCCTAAATACAGAGGGAGTTCCAAGGGAGAGCGCACGTCATACATTGGCAGGGTAAAAGCCGGTTGAGAACCCAAGCCAATTTGAGCAATTAACGCCGCCACCACTGCCGCCAGTAAGACCACACTCACTGCCGAAGTGGCAAACGTCGTCCCCAGAACCACCTCCAAGGCAAAAAACACACCGGCGATCGGGGCATTAAATCCGGCAGCCAACCCCGCTGCGGCACCGGCACCCAAGAGTAAACGCTGGCGTTCTCGTGACACTTGCAGCACTTCCCCCAACAGCATCCCAAAATTCGCCCCAATTTCCACGCTGGGACCTTCCGGCCCCAAAGAGGCCCCGGTCCCCAAGGAAACCGACGCCGCCACCATTTTTGTCACAGGTCTCAGGGGCAGCAGTTCCCGCAGGCCCTGAGTTGCCGCAATTAGTGCCGAAATGCCTGGACCAAAATCGGGCCGATGCCAGCGCATCAACCCCACCACGGCTCCCCCCAGGGCCGGAATACAAGCCAAGGTCCAAGGTCCCGCTGGGGAAATGATGCCCATGACATCCTCCAGCATCAGGGTATGGATGAGGTGAATGAGGTAATGAAAGGTGACGATTCCCATCCCGGTGCTACTGCCAATGAAGACAGCCAGCAGAAGCACAACCGTTTCTGGGGTGGGCTGCAATCGGTTCAGAAAACTGGTGAGGGAGGACTTAGAAGGGGCAGGAGGGGCTTGCCCAGGAAGTAACAGGTCGGGGGGAGGGAGGGCTGTCATGGAATCACGATGCGGTGAAAATGTCGGAAATTTTAACTTTTGTTACTATTTTCTCATTTTCCCAAGACCCTGGAACGCTTTTGGCTGTGGTTTTTTGGAACAAGGGCAGGATTGCGGGATATTTTCCCCATGCATCTGAAAGGTAGGGGCGATGTCCGGGCAGGACTTACGCAGATTTTGAGAATTCAAGCTAAATAATGTAGAGGCGAGCAAGGAAATCGCCTCTACATTATTGAGGGTTTGCGCTCCCCCAATGGATAAGTCCGGCGGGGATGAGGAGGGGTTGGGTAACGTGCAAAAACGGCAGTATCCAGGCGTCCAGATTCAGTGGGCTTTTTCGTTAAAAGTTGGCTGAAGATTAAGGGGGGAGTTTTTGTTGAATTCAGCCCGATCCGGTCAGATTGCCACCGCTTTCTCCCAATCCGGGCTGAGGGTTCTAGCTAGGCTGGATTCTGAGCGGATTCTAGGGATGGGGACGGATTCCCCAGTCCTTCGGGGCGATCGCAGTCGGTTCTGACGGTTTGAGCTTTCATCGATTCTGCAATTTCGTTCATCGCCACTCACCGAAGGTAGAAAGGGAGAAATCAGGCGGGCTATTTTTATAATAGCTTATTTTCAAGCTAATTTAATCGTTAAATTTTAGAAAAATCCGGACAATCTCCCCCCAATTGAGTTGGGGTTCCTTCGTTAATTAAACTTCACCCTCGACCCCAGTCTGAGTTCAACCTGTTTTATAATAAAGTTAAAGACAATGGGATTCAACAGATCGGGGCCGGGAGACCGGACTCAGGCCAGTCATTTCATAGAATGAATGTCGGGGCCAGATGGGATCATCACAGGGTAAGCGCAAGCCACCCAGGAATCAAACCCAGATTAAACAAGGCACAGCAGGATGGATTCAAAGCTCCCTGGCCAATTTTTATTAACAAGTGCCACCACTTACTGACCTAAAAAATCTCAAACAGCAAAAGGGGTTTAAGTCGAGCAACTCAAGGGGACACCGATTCAAAACACAAACTATTTACAATTAATCTAAGTCTTTGTCTATCAATCTTGTTAGAGTAGAATGAGAGTAGAAATAAGGGAAAGCAAGGCTACAGGGATAGCCTTAGACGCCCTCGGGCATCAGGTCCCCACCCTAGGACTCAATTCTCATCAGGAACATGGGGCGATTTACCCGTCCCGACGGGGAGTAATCTACCCCAGGGGATAAGGGGTTGCTCAAATGGGCCCGGTTTGACCCCAGGTCGAGCAGAATCCTGGCCTCCTGGGACCCTTGTCAGGAATAGGGAGGGCAGCATCAGGGGAGGGGGAGGGTTCAGAACCCTTTGGGGTCAGCCGAGGTGAGGTGAAATCTCCCCTAGGGCCTCAAAGAAAGATGGCGATCGCCACCCCAAACCGAAATCCTGGGTAACGGTGAACATTCAATCCTTTCAGGGTAAATAGGGTGAGTGGGAAATTCAGACCTCAAAATGCTCCGTCCTCTGTCGGTGGTGAAGCGTCAGGCGTGATCAGGGATTGAACTCATCACCCCGACAGTCAATCGCCCACCGCTTCAAAGACTGCAACAGCAAGACCCTTCCACCGAAGGCAAATTGCGATCGCAGAAGCTCCCCCAATCCGGGTTTCTACGGCGTGAAAACTCACTCACAGAAGCCAGAGAACCCCACCCCAGCCAATCCTTAGAACCCAAGGAGTTTGAAATTGTTAAATAAGTTGGTGACCTTCATCCGAATTTCCGCTTTTTCGGGTATAACAGGAGAATGCTGCCATAAGTTTCTAAAACCTGGTTAACTTTGAATATAGTTATCTCTATTTTCTCCTTCTTAGAGATTTAGCCGAAAGGTACAACCTGACTGATAGACCCCATTGCGACTACAACCGAAATACACCCATGCAAGAGATGCAAAACCAATTCACAGTTCACTTCTGGGGCGTGCGAGGGAGCATAGCCTGTCCCGGGTCCGAAACCGTTCGGTACGGTGGTAATACACCCTGCATTGAGATGCGAGTGGGTGGTGAGCGCCTAATTTTTGATGGAGGGACGGGCTTAAGGGTTCTAGGACTATCCCTGCTATCACAGATGCCGGTCAAAGCTTCAATGTTCTTCACCCACTCCCACTGGGATCATATCCAGGGGTTTCCTTTTTTTGTACCGGCTTTTATTAAAAACAATCGGTTCCGTATTCATGGAGCAGTCGCGCCAAATGGAGCCACCATCGAGCAACGCCTCAACGATCAAATGTTGCACCCGAATTTTCCGGTGCCGTTGCAGATTATGGGTGCTCAACTCGAATTTCACGATATCCAAATCGGCCAAGTCGTGCAAATTGGAGAGGTCAAGGTTGAAAATGCCCTCCTGAATCATCCCGGAGAGGCAGTCGGCTATCGGGTAAGCTGGCGCGGGTATGTGGCGGCTTACATTACGGATACAGAACATTTTCCCGATCGCCTCGATGAAAATGTCCTCTGGTTAGCTCGCGATGCCGATGTCATGATTTACGATGCGACCTATACCGATGACGAGTACAACTCCCCCACCTCCAGTAAAGTCGGCTGGGGACATTCCACCTGGCAGGAAGCGGTCAAAGTTGCTAAGGCAGCCAACGTGAAAAGACTGGTGATTTTCCATCATGACCCCCTGCATAATGATGATTTCCTAGATCGGATCGGTGAGCAAGCGGCTCAACTGTTTCCGAATTCCCTGATGGCAAGGGAGGGACTCTCAGTCCAGTTAATTACCCCCGGGGAAGAACCAGTGGTTCCTGAACCGCAACAGGCCAAAGCCTCGGTCTAATCTACACAGGTCAGTCTAAACTCAAACGGGTGAGGCTTCAACATCACTGAGGTAGAGATGGAATGGTCCAGTCGCTGCTGAAGCATCACCCGATTTTACGGGCGATCGCCCCACATAATTTTCAAAATCAGCACCCTTTTCACGGGAGAAATTTTGGCTAGAGTTTGGGGAGTTTCCATTTATGTGTCAAAATGTAAACTGTGTGGATTACCTCTTCTCTAACAACGGCTCTGACTCCCGCCTCTGTTGCCCTGGGAAATTTTGATGGCATTCATCAGGGACACAGACAGGTCATGCAGCCTATTTTAAGTCCGTCCTTGCGCCGTCAGCCGCTTTCTGTCCCTCCTGTGACGGCAGAAAGCTATGGGGAAAATTCTCCCCCCAATCCCAAGGCATCCCTCGATGATGCCCCGGAAACAAGTTTAGAACCCTACCCCACCCTCGTTACCTTTAATCCCCATCCCCAGGAATTTTTTTCCGGGCAACGGCGGACTCTGTTAACCCCCCTGAGTGAAAAGGTCAAATATTTAGAAGCGATCGGGGTTCAACAACTCGTTTTGCTGCCCTTTGACCAGGAGTTAGCTAATATGACCCCAGAAGCCTTCGTGGAAGAGATTCTGGTAGGACGGCTAAACGCTCAACAGATTAGTGTGGGCCAAGATTTTTGTTTTGGGCGGCAACGCTCAGGCACCGTCACCGAACTCAAGGCGATCGCCGCTCGTTACGGGGTCAAAGTTCACCTCGTTCCCTTAAAAACGGCCAAGGGCGATCGCATTAGCAGTTCAGCCATTCGTGCAGCCCTCCTCGAAGGCAACCTCAAACAAGCCAACTCCATTCTGGGACGACCCTACAGCCTGATTGGAGAAGTGGTGCAAGGCAAGCAGATTGGCCGCACCATTGGATTTCCCACCGCAAACCTGCAACTTCCCCCGGAAAAATTTCTCCCCCGCCACGGCGTCTATGCCGTGCGGGTTTATGGTGCATCCAACCTCGGTGAACAAAAGGCGGTGATGGGTGCCCTGAATATCGGGACTCGTCCCACCGTCGATGCGATCGCCACCCCCACCGTCGAAGTCCACCTCTTAGACTGGTCCGGGGACTTATATGGGAAAACCTTGACATTGCACCTAGAGCATTTTTTGCGTCCCCAACAAAAATTTGACTCCCTAGACCAACTCAAAGCCCAAATCCAAACCGACTGCGACACCGCCCGCACCCTGTTAAGCCCCCAAGAGTAATCCGGTTCCATGCCAAATCCGGTACTCATACAAGTTCCAGATTCCGTATCACCCAATTTAACCGTAAGCTGGTAACAGGGATCTGTTCTCAAAGGCGCGATCGTCGAGTCTGAAATCAATCCCGCTTGCCAAGATTAACTCTGGGTGATATTGAGCGAATTATGAGAGACCGTGTAGAAAAACTAACCCAAAACCTCAGCCAAACCATTGTCGGTAAAACCGAGGCCATTCGCCTCGTGCTCGTGGCCCTCTTCAGCGGGGGCCATGCCTTGCTCGAAGATGTCCCCGGTGTCGGCAAAACCTTGATTGCCAAATCTCTGGCGCGTTCCATTGCCGGAGACTTTAAACGGATCCAATGTACCCCGGACCTCTTACCCACCGATATCACCGGGACGAATATCTGGAATCCCAATAGCGGCGAGTTTCAATTTCTCCCCGGTCCCGTCTTTACCAATATTCTCCTGGCAGATGAAATCAACCGGGCCACTCCCCGCACCCAGTCTGCCTTGTTAGAGGTGATGGAAGAACAACAAGTCACCGTCGATGGCGTGGCGAGGACCGTTTCCCATCCCTTTTTTGTGATTGCCACTCAGAACCCAATTGAGTATCAAGGTACTTTTCCCTTACCGGAAGCTCAAATGGACCGCTTTACCCTGTCCTTTTCCATCGGGTATCCTAGCGAAGGGGAAGAACTGCAAATGTTGCAGCGCCTGGAACACAAAGGGTCCAATTTCCGGGAGTTGCAACCCTGCCTGGGACTGGAAGAAATCCTGGAACTGCAACGTCTTTGTTCTCAGGTGCGGGTCGATCGCTCCTTGCAGCAATATATCGTTAATTTAGTCCGCGCTACCCGAGAGTCTGAGGATATTACCCTCGGCGTTAGTCCCCGGGGTGCAGTCGCCTTGCAACGCGCCACCCAAGCACTAGCTTTTCTGGAGGGTCGAGATTATGCTGTTCCTGATGATGTCAAATTTTTAACCCCTCATGTCCTCTGCCACCGCCTGATTCCTTCCGGGGGACGTCGTGCTAAAACCATTGTGGAGCAACTCTTGCGATCGGTTTCCATTCCTTAACGGGTAAAGGGGAGGGATGGAGTATTCAGTACCAGAAGCTATTGAGTTAGCTTTCAGCATCCATCCCTCTAGCTTGAGTTATCAATTTGCGCTCCATGATGAACATGATATTAAGGTTGATAAGAACAAAAATCCTTCGACGGCAGGGGGTGCGATCGCCCTTCGTCCTGTTTCTATTGCTGCTGTTTTGGAGTGTCATCATCTCCTGGCAACTCGCCGAGGCGATCGAGCCTCCGCGCATCCCCACCGTAGATCCCGTCCCCGAAACCTTGCAACTCGGACAAGAACTCTACCTCAATAACTGCGCCACTTGCCATATCGCCGTCCCTCCCGCCATCTTCCCAACCGAAACCTGGCGGGATATCATCCAAGACACCGACCACTACGGCATCCAAATCCCACCCCTCGTCGATCCCGGTCGTCTCGTCATCTGGAACTACCTGCGACTCTTCTCCCGCCTCCAAACTCCTGACACACCCCTCCCGTATCGCATCCGCGACTCCAACTATTTCAAAGCCCTCCATCCGAGAGTCGAACTCCCCGAGTCCCTCACCCTCAAAACCTGCATCCAATGCCATCCCGGGAGTGAGCAATACAATTTTCGCAGCCTAACCCCTGAGTGGGAGAATGCTGAGTGATTTTGGAGATAGGGAGGATGGGGAGGATGGGGGAGATGGGGAGGATGGGGAGGATGTTCAACATCTCGACTTCAGTCGTTATCCTCTTTTGTTCGTAGTAACGACTTCAGTCGTTATCCTCTTTTGTTCGTAGTAACGACTTCAGTCGTTGCCGCGTTACTTGGCATTGGCCAAGTAACGCCTCGATATCAGGCGATCGCTCCAGTTCCCAACCCAACAGGCGGTGGACCCTTCAATTGGTCGTGTTATGGCTAACGCCATAACACGAAAGCAACGACTGAAGTCGTTACTACGAACATTTCCCCTATCTCCCCCATCCTCCCCATCCTCCCCATCTCCCCCACCTCCCCAACCCCCCCATCTCCCCAATCCACTCATCCGTTCGGTAGAAATGATAAAATTCATATCAGTTCCAACTCCCGTCAGCCAAGCTGTGTAAAATACGGGACATAAAACTGGCTGAATCAAACCCTCTTAAAAGTAGCGCTACTGTCCTGATATGCTTAAAAATCTGCTAGGCGACCCCAACGCACGCAAGTTAAAAAAATATCAACCCATCGTTGTTGATATCAATCTCCTTGAAGAAGAAATCCAGGCCCTCGACGATGAACAACTAACGGCTAAGACAGCAGAATTCAAAGAACAGCTCTCTAAAGCTAAAACCATCGCCCAAGAAAAAGAAATCCTGGAGGACATCCTCCCCGAAGCCTTTGCGGTGGTCCGAGAAGCCGCTAGGCGGGTATTGGGGATGAGACATTTTGACGTGCAGTTGCTCGGGGGGGCCATCCTGCACGAAGGGCAGATTGCTGAAATGAAAACCGGGGAAGGGAAAACCCTCGTTTCTACCTTACCGGCTTACTTAAACGCATTAAATGGCAAAGGCGTCCATGCGGTTACCGTTAACGACTATCTCGCCCGACGGGATGCGGAATGGATGGGACAAGTCCATCGGTTCCTGGGGTTATCCGTGGGACTGATTCAACAGGGAATGTCCCCGACGGAACGGAAGAAAAACTACGCCTGCGATATCACCTACTGCACCAACTCCGAACTCGGGTTCGACTATCTGCGGGATAACATGGCAACCTCAATGGCAGAGGTGGTGCAGCGTCCCTTCAATTACTGCATCATCGATGAAGTGGATTCGGTGCTCGTGGATGAAGCGCGGACCCCCTTGATTATTTCTGGGCAGATTGAACGCCCCACAGAGAAATATACCCGCGCCACGGAGATTGCGATGGCGCTGAATGCTGAGGAGCATTATGAGGTAGATGAAAAAGCTCGAAATATCCTGTTGACCGATGAAGGGTTTGCCCAAGCGGAGGAATTGTTGGGCGTGACGGACCTTTATGATCCGGCGGATCCTTGGGCGCATTATATTTTTAATGCGATTAAAGCCAAGGAACTGTTTATCAAGGATGTGAACTATATTGTCCGGCAGGATGAAGTAGTGATTGTGGATGAGTTTACCGGACGGGTGATGCCTGGACGTCGCTGGAGTGATGGATTACACCAGGCGATCGAGGCAAAGGAACGTGTGGAAATCCAACCGGAAACTCAAACATTGGCAACCATTACTTATCAAAACTTTTTCCTGTTGTATCCTAAGTTAGCCGGAATGACTGGAACTGCCAAGACGGAAGAGGCAGAATTTGAGCGGATTTATAACCTCCAAGTGACGGTGATTCCCACGAATCGCTCCCTTCAACGTCGAGATATGTCCGACGTGGTGTATAAAAGTGAGGAAGGGAAATGGAAATCCATCGCCCAAGAATGTGCGGAAATGCACCAAGAGGGACGCCCGGTGTTGGTGGGAACCACCAGCGTTGAAAAATCCGAGGTGCTCAGCCGATTGCTGAATCAACTGGAGATTCCTCACAACCTGCTCAACGCCAAACCGGAAAACGTGGAACGGGAATCAGAAATTGTCGCCCAAGCGGGTCGCAAAGGGGCCGTTACCATCGCCACCAACATGGCGGGTCGCGGAACCGATATCATTCTCGGGGGTAATGCCGAATATATGGCCCGTCTGAAAGTGCGGGAATACCTACTACCTCGCATTGTGCGACCCGAGGAAGAAGGGGATATGAATGCCGTTAAAGTTGCTGGGACAGATTCCCGCAATAATAAACCGGAAGGGTTTGCGGCAACTTCTGATAAGAAAGTCAAAACTTGGAAAGTCTCCCCACAAATTTTCCCCACCCAACTTTCTCGGGAAACAGAACAGCAACTCAAGGAAGCGGTAGAATTTGCCGTGCAACAATATGGGGAACGGAAACTGGCCGAATTAGAGGCAGAAGATAAAGTGGCTGTTGCCTCGGAAAAAGCCCCCACCGATGACCCAGCCATTCAAAAACTCCGGGATATCTATAACCGAATTCGCGAAGAATACGAAACGTTTACCAGCAGTGAACATCAAGAGGTGATTCAACTCGGTGGACTGCACGTCATCGGAACTGAACGGCACGAATCTCGCCGGATTGATAACCAATTACGGGGACGCGCTGGACGTCAAGGTGACCCCGGTTCTACCAAATTCTTCCTGAGTTTACAGGATAACTTATTGCGGATTTTCGGCGGTCAGCGCGTCGAGTCCATGATGAATATGTTCCGGGTGGAAGAAGATATGCCGATCGAGTCTAAAATGCTGACTCGTTCCCTGGAAGGTGCACAGAAAAAGGTGGAAACCTACTACTACGACATCCGGAAACAGGTGTTTGAGTATGACGAAGTGATGAACAACCAACGTCGCGCCATCTATGCCGAACGTCGCCGAGTTTTGGAAGGATTAGACCTGAAAGAACAGGTGATTAAGTACGCAGAACAAACGATGGATGATATCGTGGAAGCGTATGTCAACCCCGATTTACCCTCGGAAGAATGGCAACTGGATCAAATGGTGGATAAGGTCAAAGAGTTTGTCTATCTGTTAGCGGATTTGGAACCCTCTCAGTTGGAAGACTTATCCATTGACGAAATTAAGACGTTCCTCCAGGAACAAATCCGGATTGCTTACGATTTGAAAGAAGCGCAAGTCGATCGCATTCAACCGGGACTGATGCGGCAAGCGGAACGGTTCTTTATTCTGCAACAAATCGATACCCTTTGGCGGGAACATTTGCAACAAATGGATGCCTTACGGGAATCCGTTGGGTTGCGGAGTTACGGTCAAAAAGATCCGTTGTTGGAGTATAAGAGTGAAGGGTATGAGTTGTTCCTGGACATGATGACGGCGATTCGTCGGAATGTGGTCTATTCGTTGTTCCAATTCCAGCCGCAAATGCAACAAGCGCAAGCTGCTGTTGCGGAACGGTAGGGGTGGTGCCCGATGACGGGGTTTGAACCCGATGACGGGTTCAAACCCGGCGGGGGTTCAAACCCCCGCCTAACAGCTAAAGTCGGTTGAAACCGACTGAAAACACCACGGGATAAGACTTGCAGTCGGATTTATCCGACTTTAGCTATTAGGCGGGGGTTTGAACCCCCGCCGTAGAGGCGCTTTTATAAGCGCCTCTACAGGCTAAAAGGTTAAAACCCCTATAGGTGTTGAGAATGGTGCAAGATCTCGGATAAATCCGACTTTAGCTGTTAGGCCGCCAACGTTTAAACCCCCGCCTGTCTCGGGGTTTTAACTCTTTTAAAATTACCTAACATCTGTAACTTTGGATATTTATAAAACTCTCCTACGTCCTCTAATTTTTTCCGGGGTGCAACCGGATCCGGAGTGGTGGCATCATCAAACGATGGTGGCGATGGAGTGGTTGCATCGGAATCGCGATCGCGCCACAATTAGCACCATTCTGTCCCAATTAAATCGCAGTTCTACGGTTGTTGATACCCGCTTAGAACAAACCCTCTGGAACATCAAATTTCCCAATCCCATTGGATTAGCTGCGGGATTTGATAAGAATGGTTCAGTAGGGGGAAGTTGGTCTAATTTAGGGTTTGGGTTTGCTGAACTCGGGACGGTGACGTTTCATGCTCAACCGGGTAATCCTCGTCCCCGAATGTTTCGGTTACCCCAGGATTTAGCGGCTATCAATCGCATGGGGTTTAATAATAATGGTGCAGAATCTTTAGCAAACCGCCTGACTGCGGATAAAGATAAGGGAGAAGTTACTTCGGAAAAACCGATTATTGGGATTAATTTAGGCAAGTCTAAAATTACGCCATTAGAAGAAGCGCCGGGGGATTATTTAGGTAGTTTTCGGCTGTTGAAAGAATTCGGGGATTATTTTGTGGTGAATGTGTCTTCACCGAATACCCCAGGATTGCGATCGCTGCAAGAAGGGAAACAACTGGCGGAGATTTTAGACGCCTTGCAACAGGAGAATCAAGGGGTTAAACCGATATTAGTTAAAATTGCCCCCGATTTGGAATGGGAAGCCATTTCTGAGGCGATAACAGTCGCTCAAACCTATCAACTGGCGGGGATGATTGCCACGAATACGACCATTCGCCGGGATGGATTAAAAACCCAAACCATTAAGTTAACCGGAAACCCGGTTACGGAAGAAGCGGGAGGATTGAGTGGTGCACCGTTAAGAGGGCGATCGACTGAAATTATCCGCTATATTCATCAACAAACCCAAGGACAAATGCCAATCATCGGCACCGGGGGAATTTTCACAGCAGAAGATGCCTGGGACAAGATAACCGCAGGTGCTTGTCTGTTAGAAATTTACACAGGTTTGATTTACGAAGGACCCTGGATGGTCCGGCGCATTTTAGCAGGATTAGTGCAGAAGTTAGAGGAGAATGGATTGGGAAATATTGCCGAGGCAGTGGGGAGGAGTTAGGGAGTTGCATAACAATTTTCTCCCTTACTCCCAGCGTGTCTTCGCATAATCAACCGCTTCTTTTAGGCTGAGTTTGACGGTGGAATTATTGCTGCGAAGGTAAAAACAATCTTCCTCTTTCCCCCCTTTGTCTTTAACTTTGACATAGATGGGTTTAGGGGAAGGTTGAACCACCACGCGACAGAGTTCAAATCCGGAGACTTGATGCACGGTAATCTGCCATAATGTGCCGCACTCTTTGCCAATTTCTCGCAGGAGTAAATCATTATTTAAAAACAGTGCCAATCCATCGGGGCTACTTTTTTTCAAGGTTTGATAGTCAGACTTTAATCCGAGGGGTACGCCGTCATCATTGATGCCAATTAATAATGTACCTCCGCTGGCATTGAGAAAACCGGCCACGGTTTTAACGATTTCATGTTCCATTGCTGTATCTTTTTTATTTTCCCGTAAATTCCAACGGACGGTGGATTTAAACTCTAACTGATGACCTTCTCCTTGGGTGATTAAGTTAATGATTTCGGGGTCACCGGATAGGGGAGCAAAATTACGATATGCCTCTAAGGTTGCCTCTTTTACGGATTCAGAAACTAGGGGAAAGGTACTGAGGATATAGGTAAATTCTTCTTCATTTAATCCGTAAATATGGGCGATTATCCCGTCAAGTTCGGCCCGCAGTTGAGCCCGATCGCCTTCATCGGTTACGCCGTCTTGGTGCGAAGTTAACCCCACTTCTTGCGCCAGTTCGTCAAATTCTGGGGTGGTACAGATGAGTTTGGCAGCGCGATCGACGATTTCGGCAAAGAAGCGATCGGCTGCGGTTAATCGCGGAACTGGTAGTTGGTAAATATATAGCGGTTCCCGGACTCATGAGGTACAATACATAGGAGAACTGACTCATCTTAACCATCCGAATCTATCATG
>JAMXFF010000062.1 GCA_025370845.1 Laspinema palackyanum D2a
CGCCTTTTAAAACGAGGGGAATTCACTTCGACCTTGGACCTATCTGAGCAAATCCTTAAGTTTATCGATTACTTCAATCGAACGAGTGCCAAACCATTCTTATGGAAATTTCAAGGGTTCAAGGAGTCTAACTAGACTGGCTATTTATTTTTGCACCTCTGCAGTAGCCGGTAAGCACCAGCTATGCCCCCGGGCTTATCGCAACTCGTCTCGGTGCTGATAGCAGTGGGAGCCAATTGGATTTATCTGGCAGTGGCGATCGCATTGCAGGAACCGAACAGGCTGAATCCGGCAGTGGCGATAGCCTACGGCATAGCTGGCGATGTGCGGCATCACTGGCAGGGAGCAACGGACTAACTTACCGCTTATCAATGGCCCCTATCCTGAGTTGCCAATGGTTCTTGGACGCCTCGCAGTCCGGGCAAACATCCACGGTATCACCGCCATAACCACGACAAATCAGGCAGAACGAGAGTTGGCGGGCATGGAGTCGGCAGATGGGCCGGTCACAATTTTCCCCGTCGGATAACAAGGATGCAGGATTATCGCAAAAGTGGCATTTCATTCGGATTCCTCCGTTTCTCAACATCAAAAATATTGGCATCCCATCGCCATTGGATGAGACGAGCTTGGAGCCATTGGATTGAGTCGGTTCCAAAATTAAGGGTATTCGGGAAAATGATATTCACTCAAGAGTTGCAGCCTAATGAGCACCCTAGAAAAACTTGTCTTAGAATCCTTACAAACTCAGAGAAGGCTCCCTCAAACTATCCAAAAATATCTTAATGAAACCTACTATTCTCTAGCGGAGTTAGATGATATAGAAGCGGCTCTACAGCAGTTAGAAGCCGATGGAAAAGTAAGGCGCTACAAGTTGCCATCGGGTCAAGTAACCGATATGTGGGAATTGGTATGAGATACCGTCTGGGGCAATCGCATCATCACCCCGGAAAGACTCATCAGCAATAACTATCAGCGCTGACAGTTTAGGGATTCAGTTGCGGTAAGCGGAAGCTCTCCCGTAGGGAATCGCCCGCTAAAGACAGAACCCCTTCGGATTGATTCAGTTGGGAAGCAACTCATCCGAGTGAGTACCCGTCGCCGCTGGAACTGACTCGCACCGGAGCCAGTGGATTGAGTCGGTTTCAAACGAGGCGATCGGCCACGGGAAACCAAGCCCATTCCCCAGGAGAATCATCGGCGGGGGAAACTCAAGAGTTGATTCGGTTCCCCTGGGGGCGAGTCATCGTGACCGGGAAAGTTGGCATCCGGTGGGAATGGTCCTCGGCAAATAACTGTCAGGACTGACAGTTTAGGGATTGAGTTGGAACTATCCCGTGGGCGATCGCATTATCAGTGAGTCATCCTCGGCTAAAACGAGAGGGCGGCAAAATGGCAGGTGAATTGCTCACCTTATAAATTGGATCCTTACTCCGGCAGCTAGAGTATGAGATTGGTTAATTATCCCAGTCCGTTACAGCCCCAAAAAGTCTTGCCTAGCAAGGATTTTATTAGTTTATTTCTGTTGAAGGACCTTAGTTCTGGGCCTATGCCCAAACGATGCAACCTCAACAAGGTTAGTTCTGTTGCTCCGGCGATCGCTCAACTACGAAACCGATCGCCTCGAATGGAGGAGCCATTCTTTTCCATCGCCAGTAGCATCACTCCATTTTTGGGGTTGGGGCCAGTTTTTTTGGAGGTTCAGTCAGACGATCGGTTTGGTATTGACTGACTGAATCCCGGAACGAAGGGGCGATTTTTTCCGCTCAGTTCGCTGCTGAGTGAACGGTAAGCGCAGCTATGCCTACTTGCAATCGCCCAGAACAAAAGGGCCATTCTTTATGACTGGCGAAACATTTTCCACCCCGACCAAACCCACCCCAGCACTTATCACCGTTTTGCGAAAAACTGACGGGGGTAATAGCGATCGCCTTAAACACCGACGAACCCCGCTTAAGCCCCGTTGAAAGGCTTTCCCCCCCATCAACCTAACCTGATATCAGCCATTGAAATCGCTTGAGAGGAGATTCGAGAAACCCGGTTGCTCCGGTTGACTTGGGATACAATTAGAATTGACCTTAAAACCTGATTTTAGATAGCAAAGCTGCCTGCACTCATAATGAATACCTTAGCTCAAGAACTTCTCAAAAACTTTGATGATTTGCCCCAGACCGAACAACAGGCACTCGCTGTTGAAATACTGAAACGGGTTGTCAATTTTGATGTTCCCCCCTTGACAGATGAGGATTTAGTCCTCAATGCAGAAGAACTATTTTTAGCATTAGACGAGCAAGAAACAGATGATGAGTAGTCCTAACCGGGGAGAAGTCTGGCTTGTCGATTTAGGTTACACTGCCAAGGTGAGGCCCGGTCTTGTAGTGAGTATTCCGGCTTTGATGGAGGATAGAGCATTAATAACATTGATTCCTCACACCACCAGCCCTAGGGGTTCACGTTTTGAAGTAGAGATTAAAACCAGATTTCTCAAGCCCGGAGTTTTCGACACGCAAAACCTGATTACTATTCCTCATGCAAAGCTCATCAGAAAATTAGGAGAATTAAACCCAGAGCAGTTGTCAAAAATTGAAAAAGTTTTACGCTTATGGTTAGGGGTGGAAAGCCCGGATTCTGAGTCTCCACCTTCAAGGGAATAAACCCGGTTGAGCTAGGGGCGAGTATAATCAAAACATCACCTAAAAGTTGAATCAGAAACCCATGTATAATTACCAAGAAATTCTGCATCAAGCTCAAACTCTAACCTCAGATGAGCCAAAACTTCTATTAAAAGACCTAACCACCCTAGTTTCTCAGGGAGACCCCTCTGAAGAGGCCCAAAACACTACCGAATTACCCCGACTCAACTTGAATCGATGGCGTGGTTTTCTACCCAAGCGCGTCGATGCTCTGAAATTTCAATTAGAACTTCGACAAGAATGGGATGCAGACTAAATACCTTCTCGCTCCTAATATCCTGGTTTATTATTTTAATAATCAGTCCGAAGTTCAGGATGTATTTGAGGAAATTGACACCCGTGGTTAACCCAATCGGAGATGATTCAACTTTTGTACAACAAGTAGAAAAAGCGAGAATCGCTTCAGCAAGGGCTAATGCAACTGAACCGAGAGCAATAGCTGCCTATTATGATGCAGTCAATCGCTTGATTATCATTCACTTAAAAAGTGGGGCTATCTTCAGTTTTCCACCCGATATTGCCCAGGGGTTAGCCAATGCCGTAGCCAAGGATTTAGCCGAGATTGAAATTACCCCGAACGGAGAGGGTTTACATTGGTCAAAGCTGGATGCAGATTTTAGCGTCTCTGAATTAATGATGGGTATGTTTGGCTCAAAACGCTGGATGGCTGAACTGCATCGACAATGGGCAACCGAACAAGTTTCATAGCTTTTTCTACTCAACAACCCAACTCATGTAACCCAAAGTGGTTGCTTTCTTCCCCCCTTATGTCATGGGGAAATATCGCGGGGGAATCGCTTCCATCTGATAAAAAACTGGGCAGAATCATGCACTACTGAATACGGCCAAATGGTATAGGGCGTAACGTAACGACCACAAAAAAAGCCAGCGGGAGCCCAAAAATTGGGGGGTTACTTGACCCGCTCTCGTTGTAACAAAATGCCTAAGTCTCTCAACCACCCCTGGACTCTTGAATCACTGACTTTGGCCGACCTTCACCGCTGGATCGTGAGCTTGACCGGATCACCCAATACCATCAAGGGCAAGGTCTACATTATTAAGTCTCAGAAGATCACTCAAGCGCTTCTGAGTCTCAGCATCTAGTTCCCAAGTTAGGTATTCAGGCTTGAATACCTAACCTAGGCGAGCCTGAATTTCTTGAGGACGCTCGCCTTCAACCCACATTCCTCCGGTTTAATTGCTGACTTTTTATTTTCTAAAAACCTTTGCCCATAAAGGGTTTCAGCGATTTTATAAAAAATCTAGGGGAGCTATGGTCCTCACTGTAACCGGAGTTTTCCGGCTTATTGAGAATATTATAAATAAAAACCGCACTTTTTGAGCGCTTGCTCCGCTGGAGAGAGTTATAGAACCCCTTCTAGAGAAAATAGCTGTAAATCTTAGAGTTCAAGGTTTGTAGCCATTTTAAGAAAATGTTTGCTTCAGCCAAAAAACTTGCGGAGACATTCCAGCTAAGTATTTTTGCTTATGCGGAATGTGGGCTTCAAGAAAACCCCCCAAACTAAAACCCCCTACCAGTCCGGCAGGGGGTTTATCTGTTTCCAGGGAATTAATTACCCTGTCCTAAGAATTTTTCTAATAACCAGTTACTTGAATCTTTATCTAAAGAAGGTAGTAGGCGAAAGTTAAAATACTCCTCCCAAACCTCGATCTGGTACTGGGAAACAAAGGCTCTCTCCATGTCTTTGAATTGTGCAAAGTCACGGTTAGCAATCGCATCTAAAAATGAAATTATTTCATTTAGAGGCACTTGACCTGCTTCCACCAAAACTGATTTATTCATCTGGTTCATCCTCTAATATACATACAAACCGAAGCGGAACCTGTCCTGTGTCAATAACTTCTACAAGGCGTTTACCCTTGCGTTTTGCAATTTTCTTGCACAGATCTTCACTGGTAGCCGCAGACCATTCACGGGTTTCTTTTAGTAGGTCCCATTGCGGGTCTCGCTCATTCTCTGGCATCAAATAAATCCTTTTTTAATTGCTTTCACGGGCGAGTTTTTCGGAGATCGCCTGCCTAAGCCATTCCTGTTTGTTGTCTAACCGTTTCAAAGTTGTCGCCATTGACTCGCTCACCCTCACGGTCACAGTTTTGTTGAGGGGTTCGGAACCCTCAAACGAAAACGTCCCCAGGAGCGATCGGCTTCTCCCTTCGCTTGGTGTCCTCGCCCCATAAACGCTCTCTCTTTTCATCGTTTGCTTTCTCCTCTACCTTCCTTGATGACTTCCACTATAGCTTCTTATTTCCAGGTGTACGTGGAAATAAGGAATTCTGATGAATTATCCAGGTGTACATGGATAAATGCCATCAATTAAAAACTCTAAAGTGCTTTTTCATCCTGGTGTACGTGGTCTATTGTCAAGATAGAATAAAAGAAAACAGCCAGCCGGACGGACAAGTAGCGGCAAAGGGCTAACTCAATCCAGCCAATCAGTCTCATAAAACCTGGTAACAAGTTTTAAAATAAAGCCAAGTTAGCAAGTCAAGCCATGAAACCCAAAGGAGGGCGGGGCAAAAAAGCGCCCTACGAAACCAAGTTGATGAGGGTGCCGGTGCCGATGGAATCGCAGGTGGAGGAACTGTCTGCTCGATACCGTGAGTTTGTCGCTGCCGGTGGCAATCCCGAGCAACCGCCCTCGCTGCTGGAGTCTCCTCGGGGGTTGCTCTCGGGTGACACTGGGCGAGCGCAACAGGAAACACCGCCATCGATGCTGGAGTCTCGTTTGTTCTCGGGTAAAACTGGGCGAGCGCAACTGCTACTCGGAGTTCGCTCCCCTGGCGTTCGAGGCGATCGGCGCAGCTATGCCGGAGGCAATCGGCACGACTGGGGAAGATTGGTCGATGCGGCTGGATCAGTTTTTGGCGGAATTGGCGAGGGCGATCAACAGCATCAAGCAGCAGACCGAAGCCAAACCCGAGCCAGTCCCCGAACCCGAGCCTAAACCTAAGCCAGAACCGCAACCCGAACCCGAGTCAAAACCCGAGCCAGCCCAGCCCCGCTCAAAGCACGAAAAAATCTGGGATGAGTTGAACGAGCGGCAACGAATTTATCTCAAGCAGATTTTCGAGATTGACCAGAACCGGGAAGAGACCGAGCGGGGTGCGTGGAATCGTGGCGATCGGCCTCGACCGGCTGACGAGTGGCGCTTTCCTTGAGTATTTGGAGCTATTTGGGAATTCCTCCCAACTCAGGCAGAAACTGAAAGCGGCGGACGTGGTTGACCCGGGAACCGGCAGCACGTTCAAAGCACTCGCCACCCGCAAGCTGATTGAAATTGACTACTGCTATCAGGTTTCAGATTGGTTCAAATGTAAACTGACTCGGTTGGGTCGGGCCGTGGTGGGGGCTGGATTGGGTATTCAGTCTCCCAAAAAACTGCCCCCAAGGACGCTGAGGGATTATCAGTGGAAGGCGCTCGTAGCCGCATGGCAAGCTGGGGATGAAGGATTGAGGGCAGACGGGGAACGCTCAGGAGACTATGGCGGCCATAGTTGGCAGCATTGTTGGCTCCGGCTGCGGGCATGGGACGACAAGATGCGTTATGGCAGGAGTGGGCTGGTTCGGGAGTTCCACAAAGACTTGAAATCCTATCTGGGCATCACCGAAGAAGGACGCAAATTCTACCGGGAAAACTGGCAAAAATATCAAGAACTTTATCCCGAGGTGGAAGCACCAAAACCCGACTGAACCGGATGCCCTCGCCTCGAACCTTTAGCAGGCCAAGTTCACAGCTTCCACCAACACATCACGTTACTCCTCGGATTCTGGCTGTGCTTTAACCGGGCGTGGTTTTGGCTTCGGCTTTTCCTTGCTCTGTTTGGCCTGTTTTTCCTTGGCCTTAGAGGGGGTGGCGTTTGCCGATATGGCGGTGGACTTTGACTTAGAGGGGTTGGCTTTAGAGGGGTTGGCCTTCTTTTTTTTCTGCTTTTGGACGGTGGCTTTATCGTCGTTAGATGCCTTGAAAAATTTGGGTGCTTTTTCTAAGGGTGGCGCGAGTAATGCCACAAACTCAAACCCGTCTTTCGCCGGGATAAACTTGGCTTTGAGTTGCAGAAACAGGGGACGACCTTGCTCCTCTTTTTCGAGTTTAGGGTTGAAACGGAATGGCTTAAAGGGCGCGTCTTTCCATATCAACGGCACATGGGTCGCTTTCATAAAATTGACCTTTTTCTTAGCCGCAACTGCTTCATCTAATTTTTTCAAATTCTGGTGGATGGTTTCATCAAAATTGCGGAACACCGAGATGACCGGAACCCGACAAACTGGGATGAACTGCCACAACCCCGACAACTTAAACTCAAAATCTTCTAGCTGCATGGAGATGGCGGAGGATGCCGGGTCTTTCTCAAAACCAACCAACTGAAAAGCAAGCTGATGGGGTTGGTCCTGCTTCGGGAAGTGCATCACCTTGGGATAAACAATGAGCCGTTGCGTTGTACTTCCCGACTGTTTTATCTCCAGTTTCAAGGCAACCATCGCCGACATCAACCTGGGCTTAAACAAGAGTCGATATTCCTTACCCCCCACCGTCACTTTTGCCATAATACTCCCCTCCTCAAAGCTAACCTCACCGGGGAGGATGCCGACTGCTTGAAAAAATGCGCCCTTATGTTCTGGTTCCGTTTCCGTTTCCTGTTCCGTTGTTTCGGCAATTTCTAATTCGGCTGGCGGTTGAGTTGTTTCAACAGTTTCTAATTCGGTTGGCGGTTGAGTTGTTTCAGCAATTTCTAAATCGGCTGGCGTGGGTTTGAGTTGGGCTTTATCGCTCATTGTTAATGCTGGTTTTTCTTTGCTAGTATGATAACTAAATTTGCGGGATTTATTCCAAAGTCACCGAAGTTTTTCGGCTGGTTTCGATGTGACTATTGCCCTGAGTCGAGTAGCCACTCACCGGGTCGAAGCAACCAAAAAAAACCTCAACGGCTACTCAACTCCAACGAGCTTTCAAAACTCCAGCTTCTGCACTGCCGCCCGCTTGGTCTCTTCCCCCCGCCGGTCATAGCGGGTGGTCGTTGTGGGTGAAGAATGACCGGCGAGTTGCTGCACCGTGAAGGGATCGACATCAGCAGCAAGGAGGTCAGTGCAGAACGTGCGTCTAAAATCATGGGGGGAACAGTGCTCGATTTGAGCGTGGGCCGCCAACTTCCGCACCACTTTGTACACCGTATCTGGAGTCAGCGCCTTGAGTTGGACTCTCCCAAATCGGTTGACCGGACAAAGCAACGGCCCGGGTTCGCGCCCTCTAACGAATAGCCAACTCTCCACAACCGGGACCAACTTATCAGCCAGGTAAACTATCCTATCCTTGTCGCGCTTCCCCGCAATCACTTCGATAATCCCGGTGTCAGGATGGTAATGTTTCAATTGCAGATTAACTAACTCCTCTCGCCTCATGCCCGTACCGCGCAGGATGACAATCAAGGCCGCATCGCGCAGATTCAGAGGACTGACCGACTTTTGGCACTCATGGAGCATCGCCGCGAGTTCATCCGAGGCAATCGCCCGACCTTTCAAGTTTTTTTTAGGAACATCAATGCGGGGCAAATCCGCAGCCCGGGCATAGTCTTCATGGGACATTAACCCCAGCCGCCATGCTTCTTGGAGCGTTCGCCGCAGAGCACAGAGCATCTTGGCGGCAGTGGCGGGAGCCAACCGAGCCAACAAAGCCGAACGAACCGCAGCGGTGTGGTGGTAGCGCAACTTTGACCAGTCTAGGGTGAGGGCATCGCATGAGCCATTGGTGAGCAGTGCGGCAATGTAGTTGAGTGCTTGCCGCATGGTGACTTGTGAAGTTTTGCCCAGACTGGCTAAATAAACCGCAGCCGGTTGTTGCGTGAGGGGGACTGGCTCCAGCAACCGCAACGGCTCGGATTCAAAAATAAACTGTTGCAGGTCGTCCATGACTCACCGCCAACGCATCCAACCATTTTAAGCAACTGGGGAACCCTATTCGTGAAGTGGCGGATAAAACTTAACAAGACTCTGTGGAACTGGCATTCTCAATTATCATTGGCTAACCATATCGTTTTGAGGGAGTTTAAACTCAATCCCTTGTCTACTGGGGGCGAAAGACTCTTCAACGGGTCCGGTCTTCCCGTAAACCTGAGCGCTAACTCCAGAGAGGCCCCTCAGAGGGGTTGTGCTGTCAGTAGCACTGAGAGAACACTAACTGAATGCCCCGGACGAGCGGTATGATGGGAGGTTAAGGCACGACTACAGCACGGTTAAAGCATGGCAACACCAACGAAACGGATTGTGGGCTATTTGCCGGTGGAGTACCACAACCGGCTCCGGCAGTACATGGAGGAGGAAAACCTGGGCGAGAGTGCGGCCCTGGTCCAAATCTTGCGCGAGTTTTTTGATGGCAGACAGCAGAATCCTGAACTCGAATCGCTGCGAGGGCAACTGACTCAGTTGCAGCAACGGGTGGCGGTGGTGGAAGCTGTGCTGAGTTCCGGGGGCAGAGGCGGCAGGGGACGGAGCCAGATGCCGGTGATGTCTGAACCGATTAAGCCCAAGGCACTGACCACAGCAGAACTGGCGGAACGATTGAAGGTGACACCCCAGGAAGTTGGCGAAGCGGTGACCCAAGGTGTCGAGGATTTTAAAAAATGGAGCCGCAGTCGGGACCCAGCTTTGATCCGCTGGGAAAAACGCGGCGAGTTGTTTCACCAGGTGGAGCGGTGAGTCGGTTGGGTTGCCGATCGCTTCCAGCATAGCTTGCTTACCGCTTGTGAACGAATAGAGCCAAACTTCCAGGGTTTACAGTTTTCTAGGCTAGTGTTGAGTTGTGCTTTTTGCCCCAAGCCTCCGGCATAGCTGATGCTTACCGCGAAGCTTCTCCTTAAGGAGAATCACCTATTGAAGGAATGCCCATCATAGAAGCTAAGGGCTGCAATGCCAAAGAAGCCGCCAGCGATTACCAGAAAGTAGCCGATGAACTCCTGCGCGAGTGGGGTTCTAAATGATTAAACGGCGCAGCCTCTGTGATGTAGTGAACCCGAAATTAACAGAACCGACACCGGCGGCAAAATCAGAACCGTCACCCGAACCGTCACCCAAAAAGTCCAAATCGAAATCTGATCCGAAGGCAGTCTTGCATTATCTGACCCTTGTTCGCAAAGAGACCCGGTTGAAAGAGGATCCGTCTAACGAACTTAGCCAACTTTTTAGAAAACTAAACCGCCAGCGTTTAAGCACCCCCGGTAAGTACAGCCATGCCGGAGGCGATCGCATCACAGAAAAGAGCTGATTCGGGTAGCAGTTGATTTGCTCCTCTTGGGGGGAGTGTAGCAACAAAAAGCCTGCGGTCTGGATGAAGCTGATGTCCCCGACATCTCAGCCAATTGCTATTCATCCAGAGAACCCTCTGAGTCCTCTGATGAATCAATCGGATCTTTGCCACTAACAGCATACTCTTTAGCTAAAGTGGCAAACAGAAACGGAAAGGGCAAAGAAACCTCATCTGCAAAATAGGGCCAGCGGTCTCTGAGATTATGGATGAAACAAGCCAATTTTTCAGCCTTTATGCTAGGGGAATGAAGCACTGCTATCTCTAGGAATTTTCGGCTTCCAGCAGGTCGGCTGCCATTATCAAGTCGAGATTCTGACTTGCGTAATAAGTCCTGTTCACTATTGGACGACTTCCTAAGACTGAGGTACAAATCAGTCTCCCCACTATCACATACATATGGCCAAGAGAATAAACCTTTAGTTCTAGTGCCGGGAGAACCCTTGACAATACCAACAGGAACTTCGCCGTTGTCTGCAACTCGCAACCGCGCAAGCCACAAGCGATTTTGTTCTGCTTCTGTCTGAATATGTTGTTTCAGTTCGTTGGGCAAATTGTTGGCGGGTAGTTTGGGGTTTTGTAACCATGTCAAAATCTTGCGGGCGTTTTGTGCTTCTGCCATGAAAAGTACGTGGGGTAATTCATCATTTTCTACTGAAGTGCTTAAGCAATCGCGCAAGCAATCAGCTATGAATTTATTAATAAGCTGCTGTTCGAGCTTTTGTTTATTATTTGAATATTCTTCGCCGCTATCTCCAGTAGCTTCAGAGTGGTAGGTATCCACGTCCCATTTTTCAGTAACCAGGGAGCTCAGTCCAACAGGATATGATACCCATCCTTGTGTCAGCCATAAAGAAGGGGTGGTAACTTGTACAATTCCCTTGACTGGATTAACTCGCACCATTAATGCCACATTAACAGGTGTGTTGCTCGCTGTTGTTTTGCGAGTACGACGTAGGAGATGAAAGCAAGTCAGCCACAAGTTAGAATTGGTGATACCATCTTTTTTTACGTCAATTAAAGGTGCAGGCAGAACTCCAAATTGTCGTAACAAATCGGAGACCGCTTTTTGTAATCGGTTACAATCATTTTTGTTGAGCGATTCTTTCTGTTTTTCTAGGGAAGTTGTCAGGGAATAAATATGTTGATTAACGTAACCGGCTTGCATGGCTCCAATTCTTAATGCCAACTTCGGATCTGACTCAGGGGGGAAGAAAGATTTCTTGGGTTTTATTTCAATTAATGCCCCGCCTATTCCTTGAACTTTTGGAAGAGATGAGATAATCTGCGATACACGCTCATTGATTAAATTAATGCGCCGTTGTTGTGGGGTGTTGCCTTTGACTGATGGATTATCTACATCAAGCCTCTGCGTCAAACCTTGAACGTGCTGGCTTTTAATCCGCAGAGAACCCAATGAGCCTTCATAGATAGCTTCTTCCCCTTGTATTTCTAAGTTATAAACCTGAGCATCCCCTTTTTGGGACAAGCCAAGTAAATCACAAATTTCAGCAATGAGCGCATCGCGGCATTGTTTGGTTTCCCACAGAATAAATAGGGTGTGTAACGGGTTTTCAATAGGTCGGAATAGAGCTTTTCTAGCTATTTCAGGACGGAGCATTGGAGTATCTAAATGCTCCCGGGTTTTGTCTTTTTTGTTTTTCGGCTTTTCTATTTTCCATAATGGATTTGCTCCACTTAAAACTTTCTGAAATTTTCCGACTCGCTGAAGAGCGGAATTTCCCTTGACCAATTTATTTTGAATGGCTTCATCCAAACTCGATAAATCTTGCGGACTTATCCCGCGAAGGCAAGGGAGTTTTCCCCAGGTCGTATGGTAAGATATTGCTACCTGCATTCCGCAGGGTTCTTCTCCAAAACTGGACCATTGATATTGGGGTTCAAAAGCTAAGTTGTGAGGTTCAGGAAGTAAAGAATCGTTAATTTTTAGAAGCTCATTAATGGCTCTTGACCATCTGGGGTTTCTCCCATTTTGTGTCATGACTTGCTTGATTCGTAGAGGCATAAAACAGAAAGGCTGGCGAATCCCATCTAACCACCGACGATTATCCCCAATATAGGCAGTAGCACCTTTATAGGGGAATTTCGAGAAAGGCTCAACAATCCACTGCCGGATTGAAAGTTGATGGTAAATCATAGGCTCTTTGCGCCAAGGAACTGTTTGCAGTTTGAAACGAATAACAAAGGAGATATGGGCTGTACCGACTTGTTGATTTCTCTCAATCAGCGAAACGGGATGAGGAGGCCATGACATCAATTCAGAACCTTGATTGATGCTAACCACTCGGTAGAAGGTAAGTTCATACTGATTGTTAACCCCAAAGCCAACTTGGGGATTTTTAAGAAATTCAGTCGCTAGGTAATCTGGAATAGCTTGGAAGCGCATATCCCCGTAGGGGGTCTCTGGGGGATGCAGCAGAGAATAAGTTTGGGGAGCTTCCCAATGCCAAGCACTATGATCTAGCTGTTCGAGAATCGACTCGACTTCCTCCTCTCCCAAACAGTCGCTAAACTCTTCTCGCAGCCAATCTTTAATGAATTCAGGCAAGTCTGATAGGTCCGCAGTTTCTGTGGCAAACACCCAAGGTACACCCGGACGTTGCCAGCCTTGACGCGCTGTCTGGATAATTTTCGGGAAGCTAGCAGCTATAATCGGATCAAGAGAGCTGCTTGGTACAGACGGATAGCCTTTACCAAGCAGCTTGACGCGCTTTTGTGCCAGAGATTTAGCAACTTGCTGCCACGCCGTAGGAACCTGAAGGGAAAAGAGAGTGTATTGCAGTTCTTTGGTGATTTTCCAGGCTCCAGGGAGGATTGTTTTAAATGTCATAGCGTAATTCCTTTGTGTGTTTTAGTGCAGTAAAAAAAGCTCCATAAAGCGCAAGCGCTAAGGTTCTATCGCTCGGTCGTTTTTCTTCTCCCTCAACCGAAAGTTGAAGATTTTTGATAATTCCTACTAAAAGTGATGTAGCTTGACTGTCTAATTCACCTTCAGCGGATCGGGGTGCAAACTTGACGTCCAAAAAATGAACAATACAAGGGACGCCTCCTCGTACTAACCGTCCAATGATTTGCCAAATACTAACTAATTGACTCCAGCAAAGCACACCTCTTTCCTCATCATTTAACTGCGGAAAAGACATGGCACGACAGCTCAGGTCAAGCATCTTGGCCACTGCATACTTGTAAACCTCATCCTCCATGTTTACTAGGTTAAGAAGGTCTCCGCGCCGTTGAATTGGTTCGTAGAGAGCAGAATTAGAAATGTTTTCTAGCGCCCAATTGTTAAGTTGCTGGACGGTAGTTTGCCAATCATCGGGGGTGGGCATAGGTCTACATAAGAATACTGCTGCACCAAATGCAGCTATTTGGCTATCGTTGAGAATGTTATGACCTCGCTCTAAGGCCATTAAAGGTGCTACTACAATCTGGGTAGGGAGTTGATTCAGATCTCGAATTTTACCCCGGCGAATTCCACTCAAATGAGTGGGAGCATTATCGCGACGAAGAACTTTAATTTTTTCAAGATTCTCAACTCGATAAACCCGGTTTAAAACCGACTCAACTAACTCTGCTTCATCATAACTATTGGTAATAAAGAGGACCCTCTCTCGCTGACCCCAGCGCTGTGGGTCAATCTGTCCTTTTTTGTTTAATTCCTCCAATAATTCATCGAGAAAACTCTTAGCTTGTCCAGGTCTATTACAGATAGCCTTAACCATTTCTTCAGCATTATTTTTCCGCACAGCAGGAGGTTGTCCTGATAGAGCGATGTACCTCCCTGCGCTCTGTTGCGGTCTAAAGAAAAACTCGCTGTCGTCAATTCCCGCATCACCTGCTCTGTCATTAGTTGGCGCTGGTTCTAGTAAGACTGTAGGTTTTTTCTGAATGTGATAAGTTGGAGTACCCGGAGCATAGCTCGTGCCTGAAATCAGCACTGTATGGGGACCCTCCCAACCGTCAACAGCCCAAAGAGTGGGAAAATTGAGAAGCAAGAAGCGACCCACCCCAACATAACGAAAATACTCCAATTTCCCACCTTTTTTGCTGCCGCGATCTGGTGTATATTTAAAACCCAAAATATTACCTACTGGGGCAGATGGTAGAACCGGCAGGTAGTCGCGAGGCGGGCGATACACTAGGGAAAGGCTGGTGTCGTGCAAATCAATAATGCCGGTCCGCATTAAAGCACTTAAATGGTCAACCAGAAAAGCTAACCGATTCGTCAGCACTGCTACGAGAATGGCAAAATACAAATGGCCTTTTACCTCCTCAAACTTACTTTCGGTGACATAAATTCCCGAGGATTCAAGCCACTTATTTAGCCAATCCGCCACATCATCTAATGCTACTCGCTCGTTTTCTGCACTTAATAGGGTAAAAGCCAGATCCGAAAGTTCACCTCCCTTGCGTCGGTTGAGGGGAGCTTGCAAAAAATTCTCTACGGTCTGCAATAGCTGTTTGCGCCGCTGACGTTCCTTTTCTGGTGGTAACCCCGCTTCAATCCGTTTTATCCGTTGTTGGCTGCTTTCTTTGCGGGTTAGTTTAGTGTTGGGTTTCTGTAGATCTGTGTCTGGTAGAGTTTCGAGGAGATCCCGGATAATGTGGGAAAATACGGAACGGCCAGTGAAGGGATTTGAACCTAACCATTCAACCAGTTTGGGTTGACTGTGCAGTTTGGGCAGAATAATGTCAGTTGCAATTTGAGCATAGTCGTTTGCTTTTTTTGCAACAGCAACTAATTCAGCCCCCATCCGGCGTCGGTCGGAATTATAAATTGCTGTAGCAAATTTGAGTCCCAGTTTATTTAATAATGAGTTTCCTGAAGAATCAACTAATACTTCATCAGGAGCAAAGGCTTCATCAAATTGCACCTGTACCCGGTCTGCTTCGTCAATAAATAAAAAATTACATTCACGGTAAACGGCTTCAGCAAACGTAAGTTTTTCATCAAAAACTTGGCGGGGTACGCGGCTATGAATGAAACTAGCCGTCGTTAATACCCACACTAAAGATTCCGCGATGTCTCGTTCCAAATCGTGGCGCGGGCATTGGTAATAAAAAGGGCAAGTATATTTATCTTCAGTCTCGCCTTCCTCCCAGTCTTTTAATTTTTTTGAGTCTCTCTCCAATGCCTCTTTAGTTTCTGTGACTTTTTGATAAAGGTTGTGGCAGGGTTCTGAACCAAATTCCCAATTATCCTCTGATTGGACTAAAGCAAGCAACGGACAGACAGGGCTAAACCACCGCCATGCTGGATGAACAGCACCTTGTTCAATTTCCTCCCCCTGTGTTGCTAAAATTGGTTCGTAGACTTTTTCTAATTGTTGTGAACGCTCACTCCCCAGTATAGGAGTAGCACGAACTCCTAGTCCATGCCAAAAGAGGGAGGCGAGGCGCACGGCTGCCACCACATCATTGACGATTAAGGCACAGCGATATCCTTGCTTGGCAAAATGGTAAATCAGAATTTCAAGAAGGGTAGATTTGCCAACATTTAATAAGCCCACAATATGTACGAGTTGATTTATTTCCAGTTCCACCCCGGGATGAAAATCATCCCTAATTTCGTCATAAAGACGTAAGGAAATCCCTTGAAGTCGGGTATAATAATTTTCGGAATTGCACCCGGATTTAGCCAGAGAAGTATCCATTTCTTGGGCTGAAATCTGTAATTCCTCTAAGGTAATAGTCTGGGACGCATTCTCCGGAGTGCGCGTGCGTTGAAAAACCACCTGTGGTGAGGATGGAAGATGAGAAATAGTTGGGGGAATATTAATAGGTACTTCAAGATTTGCACGTCCCTGGTGGGAAACTTTAGCATACCAATACCCTGGCTCTGCTAGCTGAATTTTTTCTTTTTTGTGGGGTGGCGGGGACAATAGAGTTTGACGATATAGTTGCCAGCGGTTGGGATAGGTACTGGAGGGAATTAATTGGGGCGGCTCATTAATTTCTGTTAAACTGTAGATTCTCAAAATCTCAGGGATTTTGATATATTCATTGAGCGACCGCTCCCATTGATTGCCTTTACGTCGCACGAGATAAAAACGGGCTGTTTGTACCCGTCTCCAGTTGTCATCATCTTGCAAAGTTGCAATGGGAAAGCGATACCCTGAAAGTAAAGCTGAAACGGCTTTGGCCGCTTCTTCTGGGGATATATCTTTCAATAAGGTTAGCCCTAACTCTACTTCAGTAATCAATTGAGCCAAGCGTTCAACTTCTCGCTTTTGGGATTGGCTATCAGCCCCGGTCTGGATGTCTGATACATAAGATTTTAAGTCATCAGATTCTCGCAGCGCTTTCCGCACTTGTTTTCCCCAGTTTGACAGATCACGCATTGTGTTTTTTCTCCAAAGTTTGTTTTGCTTTAGCAATGATTTCACTCATTAACCTCAAGCGGATACCGCCCAAGTTGGGTTCAATTTGTTGCCGGACTACTTTAATTCTAAGTGCTGGTTCTCGCTCATCAGGAAAAACGATAAATGTTTCTGTTGCATTGGGGCGGTACTGCACTTTCTGCAACCGCTCCTCATCCAGATAGGACCAATCTTTAACATCAATAGCCCACCGGACTTTTTTGCTGAATTCTACCAGCAAGTCAAATTCGTCAATCTCGGGCCACAGAGTAACGCGGATGCCCATTTTGGTAAGAGTTTCTGCTAATTTAATTTCTGAAATTCCCGGGATTGTCCCGTACTGATGTACGCCTAGGGTTACAGCTTTCCAAGTTTCGGCTTCATGTTTAGGAATTGGTGGCTGGGGAGGGAGATGAAGTTTGGCACTCTCGCGCTCGCAGGTTAAGTTTCGACAGGTATAGGTTTCATCTTGTCCTCGGCGCATTAGATATTTGCAGCGAGGGCAAAAATGATAGTTTTTTTCTTCGGCTAAATCGACTAAATCAATATAGGTTTTTAGTAAAAATTCGCGCAAGGGTTTTAGTTGGGGCAGAGACAGGGAGCGACGGTATTCTGGGTAGGGGAGGACAGGATGTTCAATAATCAATTTCCGGAAAGCGCGATAGGCTTCTTCTAGTTGATGCCCTCGGCAATGTTCAAGAACATCTTGCAAGATTTTCTCCTGCACCTGATTTTTTACGTCGTTACCTGTAACTTGCCACTGTTCGGCAAATTCGGAAACTAATCCGTCTTCAATGAGGGTGATATCCGGTGACAGATGTTTAATTTCTGCGGCGGGTTTCCACTCGACTACTGAATTTTTTGCCCAGTCAAAAAATTCAGGGATGTTTGAGGGTGCTGTTTTATCTCCTTGCAGTAGGGATGTTAGGTACATTCGGGACATCCCGATGCGGAGTGCTTCTGGAATATGCGCTCTCTCCTTTTGGTCCCGCTTTTCCCACTCTGCCAGTCCTGTTGCTAGATACCGTAAGGTTTCTGGTATAGCTATCTGCGGTCTGGGTTCAACTTCTGGATCCCCTGCAAGTAGACGCAGACTGCGGGCGGCATTATCTTCCCATTCCACGTCAATGCCTCGCATGGTCTGCAACCAGCGTTGCAGTGTTGCTTTCTGGCGAGGTTGCATTCCCAGTTCTACGCACAATTCTTCTAAGGTTGGTCCCTCTTTGTGAATACGAAACCACTCTTGCAGGGCCTCTAGAATTTTGGGTCGATGTCTGGTGACTTTCACGGGCTGCCCTCCTAGCTTTAGGATTTGCTCCCATTCTCACGCCCCCATCACCAGAATGTCAAGAAAATTTTTCCATGTTTCCGCAATGTTTCCGATGTTTCCATTTTAACCGATGGGCATCCCTGTTGGGCAAGAGTCTGTCTTAAGGTGCGATCGCCAGCCCAAACGCAACAATCCCGCCAGAGCCAGTCTGACGGGATTGCCTTTTATATCGATTTTTAAATAGACCTGTGCGGCCTGTGTTAACCCGGGTTTGTTTTTCTTATGCTCCTAATCTACCGGACTCCTCTAGTCTGGGAATCTGCCTGGAGAGGTAACTTAAGCGGACATCTCTAATCCCAACGGATTGGCGGCGCTTGTTGTTGGCCGGAATCGTGCCGGTGGGAACCAATGTCACCCCTAGGGATTGGGAGTTAGTCCCTAACAGCAGCGGAGAATTGCAATCACCTTATGAAACCACCCCATGAAACCTAGGTGGGTAAGGTGTAAATCAATCCGGCAGTGGAAGGCGCGGGACTGCTCAACGGGTTGTTGATTCTGGAGGGACTGGCGACGGGGGCAAGACAGACGAGCGATCGCCTGAAGTCTCCCCAAAGATTGCACCGGCGAGTCAGAACTGGGGCGGTTGGGTTCGACACCGGGCGATTCTCCCTCCCCAGATGCGATCGCGAAGCCTCTAAGTTCAGTGTTCATCCCACAACTGATGGGTTGGCGGTTCTCCTGGAAACCGATCGCCTCTCGGTCTGAACCAACCCTAAGTTTCCCTCAAATTCTCCCCCTGCAACCCCCTACAACTCTCCTAACGGTTCCCCATTCAAAATGTCCCGGCATTGCCGCCAGCGAGGTAGATATTTGTCCATATAGGCTTTAAAGCGTTCGTTATGATGGCGTTTCAAAAAATGAACTTTCCTCATGCACCACCACATACTCCAGGCATTCTACCGGCTTTTTTGCCAACTCTAAATTCAACCAAATCCGATGCTGGTTTATATTACAACTTCCCCATTTGGTCTTCATTTTTTCACCCCCCAATCGGCGACATGATGCCCGATTATTGGCTGCCACTTCTCTAATAAATCAGGGATTCTGGCTCTAAGTTGAGCGCGATAGCATTCGGTTAAAACTAATGCCCTATTTTGAGGTAAAATCCCCGAGTTGACGAATAGCTGAAGGGTTTTAGGGGGAAGTAAGGCTATTTCGTGACGCCCCTGACGTTCGATGACGAATAGCCGATACCGATCGCCAAATACATAATGACTTTCCCCAGAAACCATTTCTCGCTTGGACTGGCGGGGTTGGGCTTCAAAGTTGGCTCGTTGTTTCTTAATCCAGCACAGCCGGGAAATGACCGCCAGCCGAATGTTATCCTCGCTGAGGTGCAACGGTGCAGCAACCCGAACATGACCATGAGGCGGATAAACCCCTACATGGAGGTTTTTGATAGGTTTTCTGACAATTTGGATGGGTAGTGGTGGTAAGGAATTTAGGGTGGCAATAGGGGTAGAGATTCTTGATTCTTGATTCTTTAATATAATTGTCTAAGCCACTTTTGGATGGGCAGCTTGTTATCTGCCTCGGTGAGGATAAGGGGCAGGGGTGGCAAGGATTGACTAGGCGATCGGCCCAACCAATTCCAGTGCCACTAAAAATCGAAGGATAGCTGACCGGGCGGGATGTTTGACTGCTTGCGGTTGTGGTAGGACAAGTGACAACTGGTGCAGAGTGCAATCAGATTTTCGGGGCGGTTGTCTTCGGGCATCCGGTTATGGTGGTGCACGGTCAGGGTGATTTTGGTCCGTTCTGATTTGGTCAGGTGTTTGGTGGGGTCTCCGGGGCGGAGGCACTGGCACCTACATTTAGAGCAACGCCATCCCGCTTGGTCCTTGATGGTTAGAGCGATTTGCTGCCAGTCTTTGGAGTATCGTGACATCTTTGATTGTTGGGAGACACCCGGTTTTCCCTATTTTATCTGAAGGCTCCATTTTCAGACCGCAGCGTGGTAAGTGGAACTAGGCCCAGAAATAGCGAAGCTGACACCAGCCGCAAAGTAGCAAATAAAGCCCTTTCCAGGTAAGAGTTTCAGCCCTCCGGAGAGCGATCGCAATAAAAAACCCCCAAGGTTAATCCCTGGGGGCTGTTTTGTGTAACATTCCTGGAACAACTGAGGTGAGGCGAGGGGTTGTTCCATGTTTATTCCTGAGACTTCTGCCACAGGATTAACCCGGTCCAGACTGCCCCTACAAAGTTTGGCGGGGTGCGTAAAGGGAAAAACCCTCGCCCTTTCCCCACCATCTCCCCGTTCTCATCCTCTCCGATAAACTCTGCCTCAATAAATCCAAATTCGATGATGTAATCAATATGCCCTCGGAAGGCATAGCCGGGGAATAGCGGGTTAGCTCTCCATTCTGTTGTTTGCGGTTCCATTGTCATCCCCCTATCTGTCTCAACAGATCGTTGTCCCTATTTTTCCACCCTTTCAAAAATACCCTTTGGTCTGGAGCTTCACTCACCCTAAAATCCCTATACTCAAGCCTCCATTGCCCGATCGCCCGTGCAGTTTCCCTCTCATCCTTGGGTAAAGCTGGGTATCGGTGTCCGTCCCGTCGTGAGCCTTGGGCTGAGAACATCTCCCACCCACCCTGACCAAAGTTAACCACGGTATCGAAGCACGTTAGCTGCATCTGAGCCGTCTGCGTCTGCCACTCGCCACACTTAGCGGGTTCCCACTATTCCTTCAAATAGATTTCTTGAATCTTGGATTCGGGCATAGAGCAGGGATCATCATAGCCGTGCCGTTGAGCCACAGAGCGAATGATTCCTTTATAGGTTCTGCCACCGCGATCGGCAGGATGGTCCGAACATCCGCCCTCCTTTCCCAGAGTCCAGTCATAGGCAGCGGTGAAACCTGTTGACAGGCTTGAGGATGGCCGAGGAGGAAGTTTCCCTGTAAGGGTTTGATGCAGAGACCAAAGCTCTGGCGGTTGAGCGCTTGATTTTGTCCCATCGGGTCTTGATTCCCAGTGAAGGTGAGGCCCTGTGCTTGCCCCTGTGTTTCCAGTTTTTCCAAAGGGTTGGCCGGGTTGATATTCACCAGGGCTGCACTTACTCAGGTGCATACTTGACTTTTTTTTAGTGGTTATAGATTTTTTATTAGTTTGTTTGGGTTTACTAACTTCTTCTTCTGTTTGTTGGTTAGTTTTATCTTTATCTTTATAATGGTGTTTTAAATCAACCCAAAGATGTCTCAAATCAAATGGCGTAGGTTGAATGTGTTCACGCTCTAATTTTTGGTCTAGTTTTGTGATATCGGGTTGTTCACCATCAGAAGATATAGTAATATTAGGTAATAACTCAGATGCAGCATTAGTATTAACTTCCTCCAAAATAGTTTGCAATTCCATATCTTGGATATAGCCAATCATTGCACCTGAGTGTGATGATTTACCGTAGCTCCATTCAGGATCAACGAAACGCTTCATGCCATTAACCACATAGTTTTTGTTAAGTATCCATGTGGTGCTTGATGGAGAACCTAGTCGCTTGGATTCAATAATATAAAATTTGTCCCTTCTATTAGGGTCAAGTTCGTTAGTATCACATACACCCCATTGAAAGTCTGGACGTTTAGATTCTCTTGGACTTCGAGTTACATCATCTGCATCTGGTTGGTTATTTGATTCATAAGTAATAGGCCACTCAATACCTTGATTTTGAGTTTGTAAATCCCCGTTTGCGCGACGTACAAGAAAATATAATTTCCGATTTATTTCATCTTCCTTATCTGGAAGTGAAGATTCTTCACGGAGCATTTTTAAAGCTAGTTTAAATATTTCCAATACTCTTTTTTCATGTCTAGTCCATATATCTTCTCTTTGCCTACTAATACGAATCATAATACCTCACCCCATCACTTTGAGTAGTTTCTTGTAAGTGAATTGCTTGTAGCAACGTAGCTTCAGCATCTTCACGAGCCATACTACGAGTCCACAACCGCATTTCATTACGCTTAATGATAATAATTTGAGTATCGTTAACTACACGAATCATACCATCAATATAAATTTGATGACTATCATAAGGACCTAAATTATGTTTACCAATACTTCCTAATATTTCTTTCCATTCATCTTCGCTAGAACTAGAACGGTCTGGTAGAGAAATATTTTTCTCTTGAGTTGAAAATACAACAGCTAACATACTTGAATTGGTTTCAGCATCAATAACTTTCCAATTAAACTCACCATCAGGTTGGAGTTCACGATTCCAAATATTGAGAAAGGTGTAAATATAGCTTTGAATATGATTTTGATTACCACGTATATTGGAAATATCTGAAATAGTACCTTGCAATTTTGGAAGAGATTTTATATTTAAAGATTGCACAGCCTGACTATTACTGTGGTTGTAGAAAAATTCTATTCCAACATCACACATATCTCTGATTAGGTCACGTTCTGATATATTTAACTCATATAAATCAAATATTGCTTCATCTAAGCTATACTCTAAATCTGTTAGTTGATTATTTACTTGATTCCAATTTTGTAGTTCTTCAACAATCTGAATAATTCGCTCACGCAGATTATTATCTGTAGGTAAAGTAATTGGGAGATTTAAATATTCATTCTTATAAATTCCATCATGCCATATACCCCATTTACTGGAAGTCAGAAAAAAGTAATAACGTGGTAATGAAGACCACAAAATTCCCAGAATAACTTTATATTTCCACGTTTCTGGTTGAATTAATTTAATGCAGTTGATTGAATTAGTGAAGCAGAATTTAGCTGATTCCATTCGAGCTATAATCTGCCCTTTTTTATCTGAAGATTGAGTAATACCATGCTTGATAAGCAATCTATCTCCTTGATAGAAGGTTGGTTTACCTTTTCGCTTAACTTCTGTAGGTGGTTCTATAAATGAATCGGGGTTAATATTTCCATACTTAGTAAAATTATCTCTTACTGGTAATTGTTTATATTCAAGTAACCACTTTGAAGGTTTTCTCTCTTGAATGCTTTTAGTAAAACCCTGTCCACTATTATCTGGATCATGCAAAACTCTTAGAGGAGTATATAAATTTATAGCCGATATCATGGCTACATCTTTATGATTACCCCACCAGTAAATTTTCCAAAGAGTATCATTACGCAAAAAGTCTGCCTGTCTTACTACATGACGATCAACAACACTCAAAACAACTGCTTGAAGTTCTTTAACCATTGCAGTTTTTTTAGCTGACCAGTACAAAACATAGTTTTTATGAGCTTGTACTTCACTTTTCTTGCAAAATAAAACCGAGGCAAAGGGAGCAATTGCAGAAGCTGTCCTTCGTCCACGAAAAAAAACATCTCTGACATGAGCAAAGTTAATAACTTCCTTAAGTTCAACTTTTTTTAACCACTCTTTCCTAAAAGCTTGACTTTTTGTGTGTGTCTTTAACAAAACACCTGTAGATACTAAAAGAGATGCCCAACCATTATCATGAAGTAATTCAAGCACTCTCCAAATAAAAGCCTGGGATCTTTCATTATCCCCAACTGGGTATTCATGGGTTTCACACCATTTAGCTATTTTATTCCATCCAGTTGGACTTGAACCCCAAGGAGGATTACCAACTACTACATCAGCACAATTACTATTAAACCTTTTAAATATTTCATTATTATTTTTTATTGCTGAAGTAATATCAAAAATATTTGCTCTAAGCAAATTATTAAAATGCTGTTTATCATCACTCCACCCATCTTGGTAAATAAGATTGGGTAGATGTTTTCCATTTTTAATTTGTTTAAGTATATTCGGAGCTTCCTGATAGTGAATAAGAGCAAGATACAAACTAAATGATGTTATGCGTATAGCTTCTTCGTTAATTTCAATGCCTGCAATTTGATTGCGTAAAATCTCTCTCATTTTCTCTGGATTTAACCGCAGTTCATTATTTTTATACACATGATGGCGAATTATGCGTCTGAAGGATTCAACTAAAAATATTCCTGATCCACAACAAGGATCAATAACACGAGGATTTGTATCTAAGCGTTCTGGATTTAGAACTTTGGACAGAAGATATTCTACTAACGAACCAGGTGTATAATGCGTACCAAAATCATCCGATTCTTCATTTTCTTCATGATAAAATTCTTCATAAATACTGCTAATTAAAGAAATAGGTATAATTTGGAATTTATAAGCCCAGAAGAATAATGGTTTTGCCGAAGACCCTAAATCTCCTCTTAAAAACATTTGTAAAAGTTTGAGATGATCTGCTGTAATTGCCTGTTCCTCTTGAAGATCAGAGGGAAACATATCTCCATTAAAATCATTAGCTAGTCTTTCAAAAAGTGCATAGGTAAAATCTTTATTTCCTAGAATTCTGATATAAAATTGTTTAGCTTCAGGCTCAAGATTAAGTGGTAGGAAGTCTGGGGCATTTAGTAAATTTTGCCATTCTGGATTTTTTTGTGCTATTTCATCAAAATACTCCCGCGAGAGTATTTCTCTATCTTCTAAATATCTAATAAAAATTGATCTACCTATAAGGGAATGAGCATATTTTAATTTATCTTTTCTAAGCCCTTTATCCATGAGAGCAAAACGGACTCTCTTAAGATCCTGAATTAAAGATTGATCAGCCCGTTGGTTGTCTGTCCCAAAACGCTGATCTTCAAATAATCTACCAGACTCTATTTGCTCACGCCTATATTGATATAATTTTGATGCTACCTCGGCTGTAGTTCTAGCAACAGCCAATGATTCTTTGTCTTGCCACTCTTTAATAGTTTTAGATGGAGGCTTAGTTAAATCATAAACAGCAAGTTCACCTTGTTTTGCTAAAAATAAATAGTGAGGTCTTGCCATGCACCAAATTTTATTAAAAACACGACGCAAAACTTCATCATCTTCAGTTTCTTCTACACCAGCAAAAACAATTATGGGATTATTATTAACAAAAAAAATCTTTTCTACCCCGACTTGCTTACCTAAAGATAGCCAATCTCCTTTTTCGATCCATTGTTCCAGCGTCAAGTTAGTAGGAGGAATATCTGTAGCAAGAAGCTCACCCTCTTGAAAATTGAGAGTTGAGTAAGCAGCTTCTAAAAGTTCACGAACAGAGTTCAGACCTACAACCATATATAAATTAATTTTAAGTAGCAGTCTATATCAATACTGTAATTTTATCAGTGATATAATACAAGATTTACATAACATACCACAATCAGTAATCAAATGCAACAGGTAATTAAAGAGCGGTAATATCACTTTACATAATCCAAAACTTTTGCTGCTTCTCCATCTCCCTAAACGGCGTAAAACAGCGATGACACCACCCATCCACCCACAACGCCGGAATCTTAAACATCGCCCCACAGTTGCGACATTCCCACAGCAAGCGTAATTTGTGCCGATCGCATCCCTGCTTCCCTTTAAACTGCCACTCAATCTTATGACAAGGCGACTCCGCATAACAAGCCCCACACAACCCACTAGGAGCATCCAGTTTAAATGCCGAAGAGCTTAACGAATTTACGAGGTTTGAGCCTCTAGCGAAGGCCCTAATCTAACCTTTACTAGGCATGACTCTCAATAATTACCCCAAATTTTTTCTAATGGTTTTAAGGTCATAACGCTGATGGGATCAATACTTCCGGCTTGTAAAAGGCTCCCAAATAGATTGAGGATAGAAATAGACAAACCTGCGAAATGTAGGTTTCATGGAATCGCCCCGTCCAGTTCATCCCTCCGAAGTGATGCGAGGCCCGATCCGCCATCCTTGTCTACCCAGACTTGCCACTCATTCCGGCCAAAATCCCGGGTGCGGTTCAGAAGCTCTCTGCACCCAGTCCTTTATCTGCCAACCGCGATCACATCGATGCCAGGGAACTAATTTCAATCAGAACCACAGCCTCCTCCATGTTAGTGATGGTTTGGGTCTAGTTCAGTAGCGTTGGCTAGAAGGGATAAAAGCCGATCGCGCAAATCTCTCAATTGCGACGTGGACATCAACCTCCCATCCGAGACACCATACCGGCCAACAAGTAACTCCCGGATTGCTTCTAAGCCGGTCCCCTGTTGGGTTAGTTGTCCGATTAGCGCAGTCGTTTCCCTTGTCACCACCGGGTCAGGGAGTGGACGAACATCCTGCAAAAAATCTAAAAGAACCCTGGGAGTCACGTCAAACTTCGCCTTTTTCTCAAGGGTGAAGTAAAGCCGACCCAGCGGGTCAACCTCCAGAATCCCCTCCCTCTCCTCAGTACCACCATAAGCAGTTTGATAGATCCCGCGAATGCGATCGCCGGTTCCAAACCGAGGGGGCAGGGTACCTGCATCAGTTCAGTCACCGGCGGGGGAATTGGTGGCGGAGTTGATGTCCTCCTCGGGTTGGTCACTTCCGAGGGAATCGCTGGGAGAATTGATGCCCTCGAACGATTGCTCCCCGGCGGCAAAATTGATGGGGTTTTCTTCATCAGAGGCGATCGCTCTGCCCTCCTCGGGTTGTTCACCGGCGGGGGAATCGTTGCCCTCGAAGGGTCGCTCACCGGCAGGGGAATTAGTGGCGGATTCGACTCCCTCCGGTTGTTCCACGACACGGGAATCAGTGGGGTTTTGTCTAGTGGAGGCGATCGCCATGTCCTCCTGGGGTTGTTCACCGGCGGGGGAATTGGTGGGGTTTTGTCTAGTGGAGGCGATCGCCATGTCCTCCTGGGGTTGTTCACCGGCGGGGGAATCGATACCCTCCCCTTCTTTTCGGGGGGACTGATCTCTCCTTCCTGATCCACCCCCTACATAAATAGATCTATTTATAGGGGGGGTGGATCGGCCCCACTCTTCACCCGGGGTTGGATCAGGAGGGACTGGATCACTCGCTGCTGGATCACCACCCGCTAGATCACTCCCCGGAGAATCCGAAGACTTCAACACCTCGCGGTCCACCCAAAGATCAAAAACAGTCCAGCGCTCATCCTGGGGAGGAACGAATCGGTAGAAGCGTTTGACCCCTTCAGGAGTACGGCGACGGGAACTTGTCAGATTGAGGTCCATCAAACCCAGAAGCTGCTGACAAGTTTGCATCGCACTCACACCGGGATTAATCTTGACTCCCAAACAATCCTTAATCGACTGGCGACCTGATCGCGCCAGGGTAACAATCCCTTGCACCTCCGGCGAATCCGCAGTAAACTCCTTCTCCGGGTCTAGCAACCGCTTCACCCCAAGAAATTCCAACATCCTCGCCTTCACCGAACGGCATTTGATATCCGGCAGATGAAGGAGTGGGCGAGACAGCAGATGCTCCAAATCTCGCCTATCCTGAGACTCCGCAAACTTGGCAAACAAGAGATAGAAATTCAAGCGCCATTGTTTGTGACGGCCCTCATCATGCTTCTTAATTAGCACAGGGGTCAACTCCTCAATCCCGCCAAAGTCTTGCACGATGCGATAGCGCTCACACTGGTACTGCTCGGCCTCCGTTTTCTGAGCCTTTTTATCCAACTCCCTGAACGTTTCCGGCTCGATTTCCAAAGCATCAGCCCGTTGTATGCAGTGGTCCGCCCAATTTTTATCCCGAGCTATCTTCGCCGAATCGGAGATAGCTTTGGCTCCCTCTTTATCCAGTGAATCAACCGGAATGACCCGCACCCCCTCCGATTCAAACAGAGAGATAGCCGTCTCTCGGTAGCGATAACAATCCCGGTTAAAGCGGGCTACTTGTTTGGTCCAAGTGCGGAAGCATACTGGGTCGTAGGCTTTATCAATATTGAAATCTACCTCCTGAAGAATTCTCATCAATGCCGAAACTTGTCGGTTTTTGCCCGCCCTAATCTTCCGGTAGTCACTCGACCCATTAGCGATGGGTTTCGCAATTTTGGGGATAAACAAATGCCGGTCTACCCCCGCGCGCACTCGGTCAAGTCGCTGCCGATATTCTCGGACGCTGTTGAGTCCAGCGGAAATGTCGCAAACAGCAATCCATCGCTCAGTCTCATGTAGGCTGACCGCGCTGCTGATTGAGGTGGAACTCAACATCACATCACAGTCACGCGCTAACTCATTAATGCGTTCGATGTCTGCATCCGAGTTGTCAGTCCCGAGAATTTGCTGGTCAAACCGTTTGATGCGGATGCCAGGAAACTCCTCCTTAAGCATCCGCTCAATCGTCTTCGTTCCCCATTTTGATTTAGTTTGTGCCCCCTCTACGCTGAACCAGAGACACTTATCCTGGGGCTTAGATTTCAGGATTTCAACCGCTTTGTTATAGATGTCAGCGGGTCCGTTATAGAGGTAAGCATTGTATTTATGCTCATGCTGGAACTCATTGACCACCACAAACGGCCTGATGGGGCATTGCAACGAATCTTCGTCGTCACAGGCTTCCCGGGCGATCGCCATCAAAAACTCAACATCTAAATCGCTGATGTCGGCGCTTATGGCTACTACTAACCCATTGGACCGGACTAAGACATCTTGGATGAGGCTCTTAAACGTGGTGATAATCCAACCGCGATCTCCTCGACAAGTTGACCCTCCTAACATTTGCTGCAAGGTTTGGTCAAACTCGTCAAGAATCACAATCCCATCTAACCACTCAGAGGGCAGTTTTTCATGTCCCAGTTCAGTTTGGCGGACCCGGGTCACCTGGGGTGAGGCTTTACCGAAGGGTTTCACCGATTCAACACAGCAGGCGAAACCATAGACTGAATCTCTAACCCCCTCGCCGTCGTCAATATATTGCACCCCAAAGCGAGCGGCTAACTCCCGTCCGGTGGATTTGCGGTTGGTGATAATCAGACATCGTGACCCCTGTTCAATCAGGGGGACCATCTGATCCCGGATGTGGTCCGTTTTCCCGGTGCCGGTGGTCGCCTTCACGATTCTCAATCCTGAATAGGGAAGCCCTTCAATATCGCCCAGATAGCGGCGATTGACCAAGATATCTGGCTCGTAGGTGAACTCCCAGGGATTGTAAGGATAGAGGGACTCACTAGAGAATTCGCACCCTTCTAGGTCATCATCCCCAGTTTGGACAAAGTAATCATCGAGACCGCATTTTTCACCGTCGGGGGAAGGGATGCGGATGAAGTCAACGATCGCCCCTTCCTTTCTCAGCAGATAAGCCAGGGTGTTCGAGGCTTTTCCAACGGCTCTTTGAGTTTTGAGTTTGGGGTCAAAGTCAAACCCAATATGAATCCTACGCCCCTTCAGCCCGATCGCCAAAAGGTCAGGGTGCAGTTTATCTTTGTCGCTGGGGTCCCGGAACATCCAGACCCCACCCAACCCGATCGCGGCGTGACCTCGGGAAAGACAGGCGGCATCTTTTTTAGCCCCTTCCCCAAGGGTGACGGGTATAGAAATGTTGTCCCTGACCCACTGCCAAAAATTCCCCCCTGGATAGGGGACGCCACAACGAGCGCTGACTTGAGCGGCGATTTGCTCGGGGACATCAAGGTAATAGACCCCATAGGATTCGTGCTTGGGGGACTCGTATTTGTTGAATTTCCCAGGGACGACCACCCAGGAATCATCCTCTAATTTTTTCCAGGATGGCCGGGGGTGGAGGGGTTTGACTTGACTCCATAAGCTCTCCTGTTCCCAACCGGAGGAGGGAGCCAGATTTTTGCAGCGCCAGATGCCATCTTCTAGGAAACGGTAAGGCTTCTGTTCCGGGGGGGCGACGGGGTTGCCGCCGGATTGGGTGCGGCGAAGTTTTGGGCTATAGAGCACGCGGTCTAGTGCTGCTATGCCTTCAAAGATTTGGAGATTGGCGGCAATCATCACGGGGTCGATGCCGGATGCTTGCCAATCTGCGATCGCCCAGTGCCGGATACCCGAGAGAGTCGAGGGGTAGACTATGCTCATAGCTCATCCCCTCCACCTACTCGGTCTAAGGTGGGCTGAAGCGGAGGCGACGGCTGGGAGAGTTTAACTCGCTCGATCCATTGCCACCTTTGACACTGGCGGCTCTGAAACTGGGCAAGAAAACGGGTAAATTTTTCGCTCTCTACGGGATTTTTGCATTGGCGACATCTACGGAGATGCCGCCACTGGACGAGTGGGCGCTTCTCAAGGGTAGACACTGGACTGCTCCTTTATTAGAGCTGTCCCCTTTATCTATGCCTCAACCTGTGTTAAACTTAATTTACTTAATTTAAAGAAAAACAGGTCGAGGGGCTGCTTCCTTGCTCGTTTACCAGACGAGCGTTAGATTTTAGGGACAGCTCTTCTTTTTTTTGTTGAAAAAATGGAATTTTTTTGGGAAACTTTGGCTCATGAAATCAAACTTCTTGACCCTTTAAAGGACTAATAAATAGAAATTTAACTTTTTGAACCTTTGTCCTGTAAAGATTACAGGGGTTAAAGCTATCATCAATTTAATTCATTTATTAGTACCGTTTTGGAGTTACTTATCAACTAAGCGAGAAACCTTGTGGGGTCGGGAGAGGAAGTCGAGTCTTCATTCCTCCTGGGAAGAAAATTTGGCCCAGAGAGACTCCATTACCGCCACCTCAGCATCAATTTTCTCTAGCCTCTGCGTGAGTTCAGAGGCTTCGGCTTGATTGCGCTCGATAGCGGTGGGTTGCTTTAGGGTTGACATTTTGGCGGAGATTGCGTCTATTGCAGCGAGGATTCGCTTGCGGTTGGCGATCGCCCTGCTAAGGAGGAGGGCAAGTGCTTTTTATTTGTGCGGGCTTTGAGGGTGAGACAATGGTTAACTCACCCCTACCGATTTTCTCCACCAGCTCTGAGCGACTAAGGTTTAGCGAGTTAGCGAGCACATCCAAGCCTTCTAACCCTTCAATAGAAATAGAAATAGTCGTCCGAGTCTTTGGTCTATCATACAGAGCCGGTCTGCCCCCAGGGTTCTTTCTCATTTATTTAGTCACTAAGATTTTTCTCTATCTCTCTTTAAACTTATAGCTATATCTAACCCCTTCCAACTAAAAATGATACAAAAGTTAAAAAAACCTCTTGGACCCCTGTTATGCCTAAACTAAATTTAGTATGCACGAAACTAAAAGACAAGAGTTTGATACCCAAAAACAATCGCTGCGCTCCCGTCGAAAGTCGCGCAGCTACGTTAGTTTTCACTGAGGAGTGAAAACTAACGACCATTTTATCAGTGCCGAAACCCATCGGCTACTACGCCCCCCTTGCAGCGTCCGCGTTCGAGTCAATTTTGGGCAATGGCGTAAAGCTGAGCTTCCGAGATACAGTAATGCTTTGCGCCATCACCAGTCAAGCAATCGACGCCAGCCTCCAGCCCTTTGGCAAGGAAGATTGCAGCCTAAAATATGCCTTCGCCCTAGCCCGAATCAACCCCGACCCCCAATCCCTCCTAGGGGCGCTGCTCAATCAGCAAGGAGAGAATATCCTCACCCTAGATCAATGGGTAGAGTTCCTCGGGTAGTCCCAAACTCTGGCCGCTGCTCATGTATTTAGTAGCTGGGGGTGGGCGATGAACCTTCAGAATTTAAAAGAAATTTTCGTGAGTCAGTCCGAGTTAACCCAATTAGACTATTTGACCCTTACCCGCGTTACCCGCTGTAAGTCGGTTAGCCGCGATGGGCCGGTGAATCGGTCAGATCCTGCCATTTGTGTAAGTTATCTATTCCAGTTCGGAGCGAGGCACTGCCAACCTTGTTCGAGATTGCGATACACCTGCCACGCCGGAAGCTCATGGGTTCATCTGTTTTTGCATAGATGTTTGGAATGCATAATTATCCGACTGAGTATTCAGTGAATTGCCGTTTAAAGGGGGAGTGAAACCCAATGACAATATCAGAATTGGGTACCCCCATTTTAACTAATTGTTCAGCCAACGAGTCTTCAGTACCATTATATTGAATCCAAATTTTACCGTCTTCAATGTCAAAGTGCATCACCGGACCAAATACCCGCTTATCTCCCTCCCAACCTACATAATTTAACTGATAGTGGTCATTTTCACTATCAAAAATAAGCTGGGTTTTTACCGCGTCCGCATTCCCAGAAAGTTGGGCGTGTTCCCGCAAAATTTGCTTGACAATTTGTCGATACCGTGCTAATTTATCCATGACCGAATCTCCTCTAATTTAGGGTCATAAACCACTAACTTAACCTGATAACGTTTTAAGGTTCTTTGGATGAAAGGAAGTTGAAAAAAATCATAATAGGTGTCAACGGGAATGGCTAAATACACCAATCGGTCCGGTTCTTGTTCTTCCAGGGCTTGACAATAGTTAAGATATTGTCCTAACGCGGTATGAAAACTACTAATATCAGAATCACCGATAAAACTTTTGATTTCCACAGCAATTTTATCCGACCCCCGTTCTGCTGCGAACGCAATTTCTGCCGCCAAATCAATTTGTAATTTTACGGCTTCACTAATCCGAATCGTTAAGGGGTCATGAGTAATATTCCATCCCTCTTTAATCAAAGCATTTTTAACCTGCTGATGAAAAACATCTCTAGCCATGTTTGGTATGAATTGAATGGACCATAAATTATAGATTATCCATTATCCTCAACCTCTGACTTCCTCACCGTCACCTTCTGGGAGAGGGTGAGGGAGTCAGAGGAAGTTTCATTATCCATTATCCATTATCCATTATCCATTATCCATTATCCATTGCCTCCCATGCGGGTCGCAGTTCGCCAAAGATACGGGAGGGGTCTTACGTTCTGCAAAGGAGCCAAACTCTATGCCAGTGAAATTTGGAATATGTTGAAGCAGTGGTATCAGGACACCGGGAGCCTGGAGATTGAGGCCACCGACAAGAGCAAGGAAAAGTCCCTGTGGTACGACCTAACCAACCACTTTGACAAGCTCTCCAAAGCGGTTGGTTAGGTCCCTGCTCGGATTATGGCCATCTTCACCAATGCCAAAAAAGGACGTGACGAGGGTGGGACCTATCTGATGGATTTAGCCTTCGCTGACGCAGTTTGCGTCAGTCCTGACGCAATGGCTGACGCTGCAACCCTTGCTCCGAGCCAGACTGACGCAACTGACGCAATTTTGCCAACTTTTGAACAAAAAGATAATCCATCCACCTGCATCGTTGAGGTGAACGTAACTGAAAAATTGGTTGAGGAAATTGCATCCACTGCGTCAGTTTCTTGCCAGCAAAGCGATACAGCAATAGTATGGGGCGATCACGTTTAAGGTCGAGATCAAGCGGTGGAGATCTGCCAAGGTCACCGACTTAAGAGGTAAGCCGATCGCTTCGATGAACTCTCGGTAAATCCGTCGGTACTTTTCTTGAGTCAATGCCGCTTTGCCATAAAGCCACATCTGAACGAGGTCATCATCGGAGGAGGATCCAGAATAATCGGTAAGGTTAGTCTAAGTTAAAGTTGTTAACATGATATGTATTAGTTGGTTATTTTTGGAGGGGCCACAGGGACGGCTATGGGGTGGGTCCTTTGATTTGAGGGGTGAAGGTCAAAGAGGAGCAATTCTGTGATCTTTACTTAGCGAGTTAAAGGATCCAAGCAATGGATCCTTTGGGTTGATCTACTCCCAATTATGTACATGATAATACTGTTAACGCTGATGTCAGCTAATTTAGTTAGAAGGGGAGATACTCAAGGTGGGGGTGAACCTAAGTCTAGTCTATATACTCTTTTTTAAGTTTCTTAGTGTCAATACAACATTGTTAACACTGTTGACAGTCAAGGTGGAATAGCTTACACTCTTAGCAATGTTAACAGAGGTAAAAGTTATGGCAAGTTCTACAAAACCCGCCACAAAGCTATTGGGGTTCCGCATTGAGAAGACCCTGTTGAAACAGTTCGGGGAAATCTGCGATCGCAACAAATCCAACCCATCAGATGAATTGCGGCGATATATTGAGGCTGTTGTGCGTGACAAGAAACTTCCCCAGACTGATGATGAGTTGATCCCAGTCGATGCCCTAGACCAACGAATCAAGAACGCAACCGAGTCCCGTTTTGCAGCGCTTGAATCTCAACTCGCTACAATGGCTGATCAGTTAGGGGCAATTGCTCTAAAGGGTGAAGCGGATCCAGTTGAGGCGATCGCCACGAAAGGGGACCGGAAGGGAAAGGTAAAGTCTGTGATAAAAGGTCAGCACCCCGCACTGAAGTAACGGGGCTTCATGCCTCACGCTTGCAGTTAGTTGACCAGCCCAAGTCTTAACTGACTCCGTTACCTGAGTCAAGATACCCACGAATGCGACGCTAGTTCGTGGCTCTATCGTTAATCATTAAACAGTTTTACGAGGGGTAAGACAGTGTGGTTAGCCTCTCAAGCTCAGATAACATTATTGAAGCGAACTTTACCCTAGAAATAGGAGTTATTTCATGTCTAATTACGTTTTTGTTATTGATACAAATAAACAGCCTCAAAACCCACTACATCCCGCCCAAGCTCGATTGTTATTGAATCAGGGTCAATCTGCTGTTTATCGCCGTTATCCATTTACTGTTATTTTAAAGGAGTCAAAAACTACATCAGAAATACAACAAATAACT
>JAMXFF010000063.1 GCA_025370845.1 Laspinema palackyanum D2a
AGCGAGAATTTTGCAAGAGGTCTAATAATTCCCTGTTGTGGTCAACCTCTATGAATCTCCAAACTCCAGGATCCTTGTTGATTTTCGGGATTGCGATCGCCTCGGCTTGTCTCGGATTACCTTTGCGCGCCACGGGAGAACCTACTGCCATTGTGGGAAATTGTGCCGAATTCGACTGTCCCGAACTGCTGAATGAATTACAAGAGAGTTTCCCCGAGGCGATCGCCGAAGCGAAATCCCAATGTAGCGAGAATCAATTCATCGGCATGAATCTGTGGGAACAGAATGAGAGTCGCCGAGTGAGCTTGGCTTGCTGGAACGGAGAAAGAGATAATACTGCTGGGTATCGAGAAGGGATTTCCTTGGGTCTATTTCCGGTTCCTGGAGAAGAAGACAGCTTTGGCAGTTCTTGGGGATGTAGCGATCGCCTCTGCGAGGAACAGGTCACTACTTTACAAGAAACCTATCCCGAGGAAATGCGAAACCATGAAATTCAATGTGGACTCGTCGGGGGAGATTTATATCTATTAGTTTCGGAAGCCGAGCAAAAAATTGACATTCAATGCGTCTTTTCTGCCGGTGTTATTTTAGTGGATATGGATGACGATGGCGTATCAGATGGCGAAAATAGTCAGGGAACCTTTGTAGATAATATCCTGGGTTCGTTTCCCCTGCATTAGAAAACTGAGAAAGAACTAAACAACAGGTTAAGGATTACAGATTAATACAACAAAATAGCTTTTTTATGGCTTTTTTATGACTGCAAATAGTAAAGCTTCTGCCCTTTATTCCTTCATTTTTTTTATATATCCCTGTTCCACTAGGACATCATTGAGTTCTTGTTCAAAACGTTGAAATGCTGGAACTTGACGCAAGCAAGACAGTTGAACCCGCTCTGCGATCGCCTCGAAAAATTCCTCCACTTTTTTTGAATTTTTGCGCCGACGACTACCCATCACTTGACGATACAACAGATTGAGCGTTTGTTTCGGATCAAGAATCTTTTCCACTTCCCGAGGTTTTGCTGGAATTCCCAAGGCAGAATCATTCAAAACCGTCCCGAAAGCCTGACGCAACGCATCTCCATCTACCAGAGTCCAAGCTTCCATTTCTCGCACAGGTACCACACCGATTGTCCGTTGCTGCGGGGGCTGAATTTCTGCGGCAATTCGTTCGGAAGCTCTTTGTACCCGTTCTGCATAAGCTGCGGCTGCATCCCCTGCACCATCAGTATGAATAAATAAAATATCAAATGCTCCTTGTGCTTCTCGTGCTGCTTCTAAAATCTGGGTTTCTAAATCAGCTTTTCGATACTTTTCCGGTGAATAAAGCGGCAGAATTTCTCCCACTTCTATGGTGGTGATGGCCCGTTGTAAACATAAATTTTCGGTAGTTCGGCGTAGCACCGGAGGCAAAAATCGATAATCGGTTGGCCCTTCGGCAAATAAAGCCATTCCCAAATAGCGCATTTTTCTATTCCTCCCGTTCACCGCTTTTCAGATAGCGATTGACCTCATAACCCCTAACAAAATTTCCCGATTCTCCGGAGACCCCTGTTCCATTAAATTTAACAGGTCTCATGCGCGTTTTTCGATTGATTTGTTGGGTGTTTGGGTCAATCACGCTCACCATATCGGCAAACACCGCTTCTCCATCTTCTAGCCCCGAAAGCACAACAGGGGAGTGACTATTCAGCAAAATTTGAGACAGAGGTTGTTCCGGGTCAATCTGGTTACTGCATGGATTGATAGCCAGTTCCCGCAGTCGGGCGATCGCCGCTTTTAATCGTAAAGGATGAATTCCATTTTCGGGTTCTTCAAAACAAATTAATCCCCGTAAATTGGGGTCATTTAATAGAGTCAGTAAAGCCAGCAGCCGAAGCGTGCCATCAGAAACTACCCGAGAACTAAAAGATTGCCCCTCTCTCATGGCAAGATTCACGTGATATTCCCCATATTTGAGATCTTCCTCAACACTGATATCCATCACACTAGGAACCAAATAGCTCAAATCCGCAGCGATGTCAGCTAAAGCCCCTTTGGGTTGAATATCTGTAGCAGTTTCCCCTTGAATTCGGGCTAATACCGCTGCTAAATTCCCTCCATCTGGGGCTAAATCCAGAGGAGCAGCACGGGAACTGGAATGGCGAAGGGCAACCGGATCGAGTTGGAGAAAACGCCAAGAAAGTAACTCCTGGCGCACCGCATAAAGGTGAGGAAATTCAGCGCTAGTAATGCTCCCTAGAATTGTCGATTCTGCCGACTCAGCAGATAAGGTTTTACCCGGGCGTCCATCGGGGGCGATTTTAAAGATGCGCTTACCTTCTTTTTCTTCCGTGGTGAGCCAAGGTTCTCTCCGGTTGTATTTTAGAAATAACTCAGAGAAAGAGAGAGAAATGGAGGGGTAATTGGAACACCATTGATCCTCGGTTTTTAAAATGGGGATAACAGCTTCTTGGGTAATTCGGAGATGATCAAGATGGCGATCGCCTTTTAGATATTCGATCTGCACTTCATAGCGGACCCGAGAATGAGACAGTTCCACCACTTCACCCCAAGGGTCACGCACTTGGGGTGCCAGAAGCAATTCGACGGCAAAAGACATTTGCGGACTAGAGGAGCCATCGGCTTGCCTGCGAAAGAGTTCCAAGGGTTCGCCGCGCAACCCTTTCAGTGCCGATCTCAGGTCAGTTGCAGCCAGTTGAGACAGCAGTAGAATCGCATCAAACAGGTTAGATTTTCCTGAAGCATTTGGACCTAAAATGACGGTGAACGGCGCTACATCGAGACTAAACTGCTCAAAGCTTTTGAAACCATCGATTTCGATTCGGGTCAGCATGAGGGATTTTCCTGGACATGAGTTTTAGTTTAATCGTGACACAACTCCAATGATGCTGCTGCGTTGAGTGACGGGGAGAGGCGATCGGCTACGACGCGATGCTGAATTGTCACTGTGGAACCCCGGAATTTTAACTAGCGCCACTCCCCAGCCTCTTGAAAAATTTTCCATTGACAGCGATATCATCCGATGATATCATAGAAGAATGGCGTCAAGCTGGGGTGATAATGCAGACACTTCGTGTAAAAGCATCTCAATCTGAGGGACTTCAACTGGCAAATGGATTAAATAGCAAACAGCGTCGAACTCTAAAGGCAATCTATGCAAACCCCGTTTGCTCAGATGTTGTCTGGACAGATGTTGAAAGCCTGTTCGTAGCGCTAGGCGCTATTGTCCGCCCAGGGAGAGGGTCTGGGGTGCGAGTTGCATTAAACGGCGTCAAAGCCGTTTTTCACGAACCACATCCTGAAAAGGAAGTGTGCAAGGGCGCAGTTAAAAGTGTCCGGGAATTCTTAGAAAAAGGTAGAGTTGCCTCTATATCTGTGTCTGAGTAACCGTTAGTAAGATGTTCACAAAAGGGGCAACATCACCAGTTGCCCCTACCCCAAATTTTTAAAAGATTGGCCACCCATCTAGTCAACCCATCACCGCATCATGCCACACCATTTTACAAAGTCTCCAACAAGTGTTGTTTTACCATTTCGTCGTTCCACCACTGAGCCAAATATGTTAACTTACAAAGGTTACACTGCTAAAATTGAAGTCGATCCAGAAAAAGACATCCTGTTTGGTCGCGTTTTAGACATCAAGGACGTGATTACCTTTCAGGGTAAAACCGTAGAAGAAGCACGTCAGGCTTTTCATGATTCTGTTGATGATTATTTAGAATTTTGTGAAGAATTAGGGGAAAAGCCAGAGAAGCCTTTCTCCGGTAAACTGCCATTTCGCACCACCCCAGAACAGCACCGGCAAATTTTTCTAGCTGCAACAAAAGCCGGTAAGAGCATCAATGCTTGGATGGAAGAAGTTTTATCAGATGCAGCAACTCGTAGTTTCCAGAATTGACGGTTATGAAAGGTCGTCTTCTCTTTAGCGTGCGATAGATACTAGGTAGGGTACATTCAAGTCTTTAATACTTATGACCGATTAGATTAGGATTATGAACGAACAGGAGAGATGGTGCAGGTATCACCTGATGATTTGGAGAAATTCTCTCCGTAATCAATAATCGTAAGTTTGAACTTTAATTAAATGTCTGGATTTTTAAAATGAGTAAAACTGCACTATTTAAAGGTTGGGGAACAAAACAACAAGATGAGCATTATAAAATATTAGAATGTGAAGACGGGGAGTGTTTTGCTATTCATCACAGTGAAATTCATTTAGCAGAAGAACTGAAGCAAGGACGGTTTATAACTTTTGATATTCAAGGAAATGAGGCCAAAAACTTGCGCCCACTTAGAGAAGTGGGAGTGATAGATTCGTGGAACAGAAAAAAATATTTTGGTAGTGCAAAAATACTGAGAAACGACGCAAAGTTTTTGCAATTGTTCGAGCGGAGTGAAAACGGTACAGCAGAAGTTTTTTTCTATATTAATGAGGCAACTTCGGGGAGCCAAGATATCAAAAGAGGAGACCTCGTTGTTTTTGACATCAGAAAAACATATCGACGTGACCAAAATAAATATAGAGACGATGCTTTAAATCTCAAGCTCTTGAGTCCCGAAACAGATTTAGAAATTATCGATAATTGTGTTAAAAGCGATAATATCAATGTGTTGTTAGCAGTATTGAGATGTTCTCTTAACAATTCTCAATATGACAGGGTTGTTTATTCAATAGCTCATATTATAGCTAACTGTTCAGTTCTTGACAAAATATCCTTGACTTCAAAACTGCCTGAACAAATCAAAGAAAACGAAAAAATTATAACCTTTTTGTCGGATGAGAAAAAACTAGAATTTTGGATTAAGCAACTTAACAATCCTGAACAATATGAGGGCGCGATGGTTAAAATTACTGAGTTGCTCCAAGGTTTTACTGATACTAAGCGTTCTTCATTGCTGTCAATAATTCCGGAAACAGCTAAACAACATCCAAATATTTTTGCTTTTTTGTCAAATGATGAAAAACTAGAATTTTGGATTAAGCAACTTAACAATCCTGAAGAGTATAAAAGCGCGATCAAGCACATTGCTGAGTTGCTCCAAGCTTGTGCTGATACTAAGCGATCTTCGTTGTTGTCAATAGTTCCTGGAACAGCTACACAACATCCCAAGCTTTTTGCTTTTTTGGTAAATAAAAAAAAATTAGAAGTGTGGGTAAAAGAACTTAAAAATTTCAAAGAATATGAGAGTGCAATCGAGCAAATTTTAAAATTACTACAAGGTGGGTTTGACAATAAGCAAAAGCAATCATCAGTGACTGGAAAAATAATACCATTAAAGAATAAACAAGATACCACTATTTTTTCTTTTTTGTCAGATGATGAAAAAATTGATTTTTTTGTATCGCAGCTTCAAAATCCAGAATCCTATGAAAGCGCGATCAACGGAATTGCCAAAATTTTGGATCAATACCCTCAAAAAAAATCTCAATCAAGTAACGATGTTTTAAATTTTTTATATTGTTTATTAGAAGACTCAAAAAAAAATAAGTTTAAGGATAGCAACAAATCTTATGATGATTTCCTTAGAGTTATTAATAAACTTCCAGAATCAGCTAAAAAACATGAAAAACTTTTTAAATATTTGCCTCCAGAAGAAAAAATAAAAATTTTGTCTGGAGCATTATTGGTTAATTTATCTAAAATAGAAACAGTAATTTCTCATTATTCACTGTCAAACTCAGAACGAAAGTCTTTAATTTATCAACTTCCAGACTGGGTTAAAAAAGCACCTTCGCTTCAGGAATACCAGGTTAAAATTCCACCTGTTTGCTTTCGTCCTGATGCGGCTGAAGCGCAACAAATTCGTGCCTTTGTTGCCGAACGGGGAATTGAAAAAATAGTCCATATAACCAGACTTTCTAATCTTCAAAATATTTGTGATTTCGGGGGAATACTATCTTTACATCATTTAGATAGACATGGCATAGAAAACAATCCATTTGATGGAAGTAAGCCTGAAGGAATTAAGTATAAAAACTATGTCAACTGTAGCTTGACTTATTATAATTTTTTCATGCTATATGGGCTGGTTCATAAAAGTAGTGATAAAGTGGTTTTATTCCACATAAAAACGGACTTTCTTTGGAAAAGGGAAACAGAATTTTGTGAATTTAATGCTGCTACAAATAGTGGAATACATATTGAATCTGGGTGGGCAAAATTTCAAAGATTATTTAAGGATGAAGTAACAGACAGACAAGGAACGCAAGATAGGAGCAATAAACCCAAGAACTTACCCACCTGTATTCAATCTGAAATTTTAATTCATGATGGGATTCATATCGATGATATTGTGGAAGTTGTAGTACGCAATCAATTGGATATACCATCAGTGCGTCAATCTGGATGGAAAGGAAATGTTCGTTGCGAACCAAATTTGTTTCAATATAGAAATGAGTGGTATAACAGAATGGGAATTTAGTTATTGTAATTAACGTCGAAGACTAATGCAAGAGAATCAGCTAGTTTTGCTTGAATCGCTATCTAATCGTACTGCTGGATCGCTACTTGCTGCGGCAGCGGGTGATGCAATGGGGTGGATGACTGAGTTTATCCGATCGCCCGATGACCTCCAACGCAAAATGGGAGTCGATCGCATCACTGAATATCAGGCATGGAGTAAGCGAGTTGGTGGACGATTCCAAGGTTATGAAGATTATATTGCCCCTGGCGACTACTCTGATGACACCCAATTAACCATCTGCACTGCCGCTTGTATTTCCCCCAATGGCTCTTTTGACTATCGGACTTTTTGCACCTTGGAGTATCCGATGTGGCTGGAGTACGCTCGTGGTGCCGGTGGGACCGTCAAAGAAGCAGCAGAGAAAATCCAGCGCAAATCGGCTGATTGGAATAATAACTTTTTCAGCCGGAAAATGAAACAAGGAACGATAGATTATCGAGATGGTGGTGCTAATGGTGCAGCTATGCGAATTTCCCCTCATGTCTTGGCTAATGTTGGACGTTGGACGCAAGCTGAGGCTGATATCTGGCGCAATTCAATTATTAGTCACGGACATCCCCGAGGGATTATTGGAGCGATTCTCTATGGATATGCATTGCATCTAGTTTTAGAGGGTTCAGCACCTCTTGTTGGAGAGGAGTTAATTGAAACATTAGGCAATTGGGTAAAATCCTTAGAGATTCCACAAATCCCTGAGTTGAAAACATGGATAAGTGAATGGAATAAGGGGAGGGGAGAATCTTTTAATACGGTTTTTGCTAACACTAAACAAGAGGCTGTTGAGCAGTTGCGTTTAGTCTGGTCAGCATTACACAAGGATGAATCACCCAAAAGCATACTGGAAAAATTAGGCTGCTTTGACCGCAATACTAAAGGGTCTGGACTCGGTACGGCGATCGCTGGCATTTATCTGTTTGCCCGCAATCCCGAAACTACCCAGGAAAATATTATCACAGCCGCGAATATGATAGGCAGCGATACGGATTCGATCGCCGCTTTTGTGGGTGGATTGGGGGGTGCAGCTTTTGGATTAGAAGCCATTCCTGAAACTTGGCGATCGCAAATTCAAGATGCTCCATTTCTGATTGAGCTAGGCAAGCATTTAGCTACCATTGCCCTTCAGAAATCGGACAACTTTAAGATTCGCCCTGGCGCAAGTGGGATGAAGTTAGGAAAACCCTTATCTCGCCAGAACCTAAACAACAATCTGCAAGTTTTACATCGTCGCTTAGGTATGGGGACGATCGCAGCAGTTGATACACAAGCTCTACTAACCCAAGGACGAACCGCAACTATTGTAAACATTAATTTTGATGTGGGTCAAAGTTGTAAGTTTGTCTTTCGTAACGACGCTCCCCGCGAAACGTTATTTATCCTGTAAACTGTTCTCTTGTTCTCTTTCGTTGCTCGGTTGATTCATAAAATTAGGGAAGGCATCGCTAAGATTTTTCCGAACTTCCCTGGGATAACGACTGAAGTCGTTACTACGAACAAAAGAGAACGACTGAAGTCGTTACTACGAACTTTGATTTTCCCGAGTTACCCTCGGGAAGAACAATGGGTGATTATTGGAGACGACTTAGGGCTTCTCGGAGTTGTTGTTCGGATTGGGGATTGGTTTTCACGAGTTCGGTGATTTCGTTAAAGCGTTGGATGGTTAATCCGTTACTGGTGACTAGGGTTTTTGAGCCTTCGCAATAGTTGACGACGATCGCTTTTACTTCGCGATCGAGTTGGTTGACTGAATCGGTATTTCGGCAATCAATGGCGGGAACGTAATTGAGGATGGTTTCAACTTCTTGGTAGGCTTGCGATCGCTGTTGTTCGATCGCCAGGATGGAACGGGCGTAGTTATCCATTTCTTCGGGGGTAATGCTTTGCGCCGAGGCGGAATACATCCCAATCCAGTTGGCAGAATCGAGGGACAGATGGGGAACGGACCCGGTGAGGATTCCCAAGGCGGAAAGTGCACTGATGCAGAGGAGTTTCACTCGGATTCTCTGAACATGAACAGGGGACAATTTGAACATTATCATAACATCTATTGGCGATAAATTAACTGAGCAAGAATCAGGATAAGTTGAAAAACCAAGTTTTTTTGACAGCAATTGTTAATCCCTTACAGAAGGATGAAACTTAGATTTAATAATTGTTTTTCTTCTGATTTATGGGAGGATATGGGTTCACTTAGCTGATTTTGGGGCGGCTTTTTATGATTCAATTCTACCGGGTTTAGTTCCGGTTGGGTGGGTCGAGAGGGCGGCTTTACAGAAATTTTACCGAAAGGAAGTTTGACGACAGAGTTGGCATAGTTCTATGGTTTTGGTTTGTAAAGTGGTGAGTTCTTCTGTCCCTCGTTTGAGGCTGACTTCTAGTTCGAGGAGGAGGGCTAAAATTTGTTCTAATTGACCCAGGGAGAAGGCGCTGACTTCTTTTCTTAAGAAGTAGATGCGTTTAAAATTGCCGATTTCCGCAGCAGCAGCGATCGCCTTTTCGTCGCGCTCCCCACTTTCTATCATCAGTTTAACCCAGAACCAGGTTCTAAACTGCCCGGTAAGGGTGGCGGAAATTTTTAGGGCGGGTTCGTTGCGGTTAATCAAATCTGCGACTAATTCTAAAGCGGTTCCTACATCTCCTTGGCGAATGGCACTGGCAAGCTGTAAGCTGTTTTGAGTCGTTGCGGTGACGAGTTGATCCACGGTGGCGGCACTCAGGGGTTGGGGTCCGGCACTCAGGGAATACAGCTGCAACTTTTCCAAGGCATTATAGAGCGATCGCGTATCATTGCCGACGGATTCCGCCAACAGGTCCACGGCATCAGGGGTGAGTTTGACGCCGACTTCCTGGGCGACTTTGCGGACGGATGAGACGATTTCATCATGCTTCCAGGGGGGTAAGGGCGAAAATTCCTGGACTGTGGCGTACTTTTGTAACAGTTTGGTGGTTTTGAGTCTGCCATCGGGTTTGTTGGGGGTTGTCAGTAGCAGGACGTTGGTTTCGGGGATCACCGGCAGGGTGCGTTCCATTTCCGCTAAGACTTCCCCGGATGCCTGTTGACAAACGTTGGTATCCACCAACCAGACAAAGCGTCCCCCACTGCCAAAGGGCGGGGTGACGGATTGATTAAGGCCCTGAATCACGGCATCGGACTGTTCGGGGGAAATTTTGTCGGCGTTAAAGGTGGCCCAAGCGGGATCCAGGGTGCGATCGCGCAACCCATTGACTGCTTTTGCCATTGCAAAGTCATCTGATCCCCAATAGAGGTAAATTGTCATATAGAAGACTATGGATAAGATCCCCGGGTCAAAAACACAGGAGGGTTAACCCTTCCTTTAAGATAAAAGAGATTGGCAATGGTCATACCACTGATCCCCGTTCAGGGCGAAACGCTCAGAATGAAGTCATTCTCACCGCACCTAAGACTAGCGCGAAAACCGTTATAGATATAGACAAGAGAGGCAATAAAAATTGGACGATACTTTACAAACCTATTTGAATCGAGTGGCGCGGATGACCCTGAAAGATGCCTATCAGTCGGGACTCCAGCATATTCAAACTTCTCCTAAATTTCAGGGGACTGAGGGTGGGGCCAGAAAGCCTGTGTCTTTTCCAGGGTACACGGTGATTACCCCACCGATGAGAGAAGATGTTGAAAATCAAGAGTTTTATAACAATATCGAGAGTTGTCAGCAACAACTTCTGGAGCTGCTGGCACCGGGTTTAATGGTGGCGGTCCCTGCGGATAGCTTTCATGTCACCCTAGCGGATTTAATTTGGGACGGCAGTTACCGCGATGCGTCGGCAGAAAATCCCAACTATGATGAGCAACTGCGATCGGCGATCGGCCAAAGTTTCCAGCAATGCCAGTCCCTTGCTGGCGGTCCCCCGATTCGCTGGCAGGCCCTGGGGGTGATGTTGCGGACTCGGGCGATCGGGATTTGTTTAGCGCCGAAAAATGAGAAATCCTACGATCAAATCGTCCAATTGCGGCGATCGATTTATCAAAATCAACAGTTAATGGGGTTAGGAATCGAGCAGCAGTATCATTTTACCGGCCATATTACCTTAGGCTATTTTGCGGAGATTCCCTCCAGTTTGGACCGGGAGCATCTCAGCGGTGTTTTAGCAGATTTTAATGATAAATGGCTAGATAGTCCCCAAGAAATCGTCATTCAAAGAGCGGAAATTCGCAAATTTGACGATATGACGCACTACTATCGCGAAGAAGATTGGCCGGTGTTTGAATTTTGAGCAGGAGACTATAAGAGTCATTGGTCATTGGTCATTGGTCATTGGTCCTGAGTATTCAAAAAATCAAAGGATAAAGGACCAATGACACCGACAAATATTGTGAATTTTAATGGGATAAACTCAGTGGCGATCGCAACGAAAATAAACCGATGATTCATGTAATAGGAATTGGGTTGGATGGGGTAGCGGGACTCACGGAACCCGTGCGCCAAATTATCGAATCGGCGAATCTTCTGGTGGGAAGCGATCGCCACTTGAGTTATTTTCCCCTACATCCCGCCGAACGCCTGGTTATAGAAGACATTGGTCTTACCTTGAAAACCCTCTGCCGTCAGTTAATTCGCTGGAATTCCAGTTCATTAGAAAGTCCCGCAACCCCAACCCTGGTGGTGCTCACCAGTGGTGACCCGTTATTTTTTGGATTGGGACAGTTACTGTTAGCAGAACTGCCTGCGGACCAGATTGATTTTCATCCCCATTTAAGCTGCATTCAATTAGCCTTCAGTCGCATTAAAGTCCCCTGGCAAGATGCCCGAATTGTTACGGCACATGGACGCACCTTAGATGAATTATTAACCGTATTGCGGGAAGGTGCATCAAAAATTGCCATTCTCACCAACGGCCAAAATAGCCCCAGTACAATTGCGCGTCTGCTGCTCTCATTGGATTTACCCAGCCGTTATGACTTTTGGGTATGTGAAAACCTCGGCGGTTCTGATGAGCGTATCCAGATTTTTCCAGTTCAGCAAAGTGATGATATTATCGCCTTAGAATCCCAAACCTTTTCCTCCTTAAATGTGGTGGTGTTGGTGCGGCAGTTGGGTCATCTCCCTGAACGATTAGAGATTCAGAATTTACCTACGTTTGGATTACCGGATAGTACCTTTTTAACCTTTAGCGATCGTCCCGGTTTGATGACGAAGCGAGAAATTAGAATTCTCATCCTAGGCGAGTTAGGACTCCAATCGGGTCAAATTGTCTGGGATATTGGGGCGGGAACGGGTTCGGTTTCCATTGAAATGGGGCGATTATTTCCCAAATCTCAAATTTATGCCATTGAAAAAACCAGCGCGGGGATTTCTTTAATTGAGCAAAATTGTCAACGCCTTCATGTACGAAATGTGATTTCAATTCATGGTAGCGCCCCGGATATTTTAGACCGACTTCCGGTTCCCCATCGGATTTTTATTGGGGGAACGGGGGGACAATTGCGGACAATTCTGGGGTTTTGTGGGGGACAATTGGCAAAAGGAGGAACAATGGCGATCGCCTTAGCCACCCTCGAACATTTGAATGAAGCATTAAATTGGGTCAATGAACGCCAGTGGGATTATCGCATCTTGCAGGCGAATTTATCCCGTTCCGTTCCCATTGCTCATCTAACCCGATTTTTTCCCTTGAATCCCGTGACAATTCTCACCATTAATAAGCCGGAATTTTAGAAATTGAGTACAGCAGCGGATTGAAACAACGGAATTTTAAACATTTTTTTGATAGAGAACAATAACCCTAATAAAAACCTAATTTTTCATCCTCCAACTGACGCAACTGTTCAAAGAGACGATACATATCCTGAGCAAACTTTTTAGGATTCCACAAGGGGGCGAGAGTTTCCGCTGTTTTGGATTGGATTAACTGCTGTTTAATTTGCTGATGGAAGCGTCTATCGCATCCGAAGCGGACCCCCCACTCCACATACTCCTCCCAACTCCATGCCACTCCCGCTTGAATTCCCAAAGCTTGTAAGAAAGAATAGCCCATTCGAGAGAGAAATTGTTCTCCACTGCGGGTCACCAGGGGGAGGTTAAACCATAACGCTTCTAAGGTATGGGTTCCGCCATTATAGGGATAGGAATCGAGTAAAACATCGGCTAATAAATAGAGGGTTCGATGTTCTTCTTCAGTGCGAGTTCGGGGTAAGAAATGAAGGCGCGAAAAACTGACATTTTGTAGCTGGCATTCTTGTTGATAAGTGGCAGAAATGAAAGCGCGATCGCCTTTACCTTTGTAGAGTAAAACACTCTCAGGAACTTGATTGAGGATGGCAACCTGAGCGCGGACTAAATCCCCATTAAATTTACGTCCGGGGGCGACACAGAGATAAACCACCTGGTTTGAATTAATTCCCAAAGAATGTCTCAAAGTATCGCTGTCAGCTTTCATTCGCTCAAATCCCGAACTCGCCACAAAGGAATCCGGCATTCGGATTAATTGTTCTTGATAGTAGGATTCGCTTCCCTGGGGGTGAGTCTGCCAATCCCCAAGGAAGTAGTTTTTTGAGGAAATAAACGGGGCCTCAAAGCCCAACCAAGAAATACAAATAGGGGCGGGATGAGAGGCTATAATTTCAATATTCGTATCAATAGTTAGCGAGTCTAAATCAATTAAAATATCTAAGTTATCATTCTGTATTTCTTCAAAAATAGTTTGACGACTGACTCCTTCAGAGGGATGATAGAATTTAGCGGCTAAGTTTTCAAAAATAGTCGTGCGATCGTCCGGTTGGATAGGACCTGTGACATACAGATACAAATCCGGCGTGAGTAGAGATAACTCGCGGAGGATATCTGCACTGCACCAACCCACGGAATGTCGCCTGTAATGGGGAGAAATGATGCCAATTTTTAACGGGGTTGAGGCAAGGCGAGGGGAGAGATTACGGGATGGAGGGGGAGTCTGGAAGCGCGGTATGGTGGGAAGAAAGCGTTGAGAAATTTGGCGATAAAAGTGAGAATTTTGGCGCAGATTATCGCGGATATTGGTGAGGATATAAAAGCTGTTGTAATAGAGGCGTTGGATATCCCGATCGCAAAGGTTGTCTAAATTTTTCAGGACTTGCGACTCTAAAGTTAAAAAATGCTGGTAGGCATTTTGAGCGCTGCCTGCTTTGAGATAGGCACTAATCCAGGCGATCGCTGCCATCGATTGCCCTTCCCCTTGACAGTGTTCTATATAGCAATCAGCAGATTTACGCGCAGCGGCAAAATTGTTAGAACTGCTGAATAATTCATATAAATTCCAATGCGCTTCTACTAAATCCGGTTGAAGCGATATCGCTGTTTTATAGCTATTGATGGCTTCTTCCATCCACCCTTGTTGCCGGTAAATGATGCCTAAATGAACATGAGCTTCCGCTGAGGTAGGTTCAAGTTCTAAAGTTGTTTGAAACAGGGAGCGCGCTTCTTCTAACTCGCCTTGATTCAGCAAGTCTGTACCCAAGGTAAAATAACCGGAAGCGCCGACTAATTTGGGATTCATATTAAGGGCTTCTTTTTGATAAAATATCCCTTGATTGAGATCTCCGGTTTCTTTGAAGACTTTCCCTAAGTTCCAGTAGAGTCCCGCTAAATTGGGGTTAAACTCTAGGGCGGTTTGATAGGCGGCGATCGCCTGTGTAAAATCTCCTTGCTGATAGTAAAGGGTCCCGAGGTTTCCGTGGGCTTCTGCAAACTCAGGACAGAGGGCGATCGCCATTTGGTAAGCGCGAATTGCCGCCTCAATTTTCCCCACTGCTTGTAACAGATTCCCCAAAAGTTTGTAACTAGGAGCAAAATCGGGCTGCATCTGAATCAATTGATGGCAAACCGTCAGGGCTGACTCTAATTCTCCCTGACGGTAATATGCCTCCGCTTGCTCAATTAATGGTTCAACGGGCTTATCCTCTTTTTGGATGAGGTTGGGCTGATTCATAATTAATTAATTTTATAAAAATAGGTGATTTAATGAGCCAACTTCGCAAAATCTATTAATTTCACGAGAGATTCAATATTGACATAAATATCGTCAGTTCTTGCCTCCTTATAAATTCGCTTAAGGGGACGAATCTGGGGTCTGGTAGCGTAGTAATTTTCCAGACTTTCTCCAATTAAATAATAATAGTCTAAATTGATATGATTGCTTAAAATCCAATAACAGTTTTCGACATAGCGGGGCGCAAAGATTTCAATCAGTTTCGTCCCGGGTTGACAAAATACGGCATTACTGAGTCCGGCACCATGAGGGGCAACTATCGATTTTGCCGATGCCATAATTGCAATCTGCTCAGATACAGAGAAAGATTCTAATATAACCATTTTAAATCCAAATTTTCCCAAACAGTCTAATATTTCCTCTTCATTTACAAATCGCCGAAACTGTGAGCGCTGACGGCTAATATAGATCCGTTCATATCCCTTCAATGGGTTGGGTCCCGCTAGAGGCATCAATTCTTGACGCAGAAATTTACACACCCAGGGAGGTACTCCCTGAATATAATTGCCAAACCATTTCGGTATGCTGCTAGGAACCGAGGGGACGATTAATTGAGAAGCTTGAATATGGGGATATTCTACACTGGTGATGATTTTTTCTTCTGGTATCCCCAAAAAATTCAAAGTTTCTCTTTGAAAAGCGTGTTTGTAATTATTAATGACAAATTTATCAATAGTATCCCAGTCAATACCCTGACATTGAAGTAACTTAAATCGGGGTAAAATGTCCATCATCCAATGGTAATAAGTATCACCGCCTATGGCCGATAAAAATGCTATAGTTCCATCAATTTTTTTAATTCTAGGGAGCTTATTGACTTGCGTAAAATGAGCAACATTTCCGGTAGAGAGTTCGGCCAAAAGTTGATTTTGTTCGGTCAAAATAGCGGTGGTAATTAAATCTCCCCAAGCCCGCCCATTGGGGAGAATTGCCAGATACCTTTCTGGAAACTCTCCCCACCTTTCTTGGAGATTAGGAGGGACTTGAGGGAAGTTACCTGAATAATTTTTGGGAGATCGTAGATACACGGATTGACCGGAGTTAATTTTAATATAGGTTAAATTGGGTTTATTTGTATCAAAATCAACAGCAATATTTGCTAGTGATAAGCAGACGGTTTTAGTAGGATAAGTGGGAACCGCTACTAACTGATTAAGAGTCGCTTCTAAATGATTTTGTCCTTTAAAAAATAGCAAAGATAAGTCCGGTTGGAGTTGAAAGGCTTTGTGAAAAGCTGCGATCGCCTCACATAATTTTCCCTGGAGTTGCAGGGACATCCCTAAGTTTCCGTAGGCAGCGGCAAAATCGGGTTGAAGTGCACTTGCTTTTTGCAAACAAGCGACGGCTTCTTCCAGTTGATTGCTTTGTTGAAAAACCTGTCCTAGCTTATGGTAAGCATTCGCATAATCCGGTTTAATTTCAATAGCCTTTTTTAAATAACAAATCGATTCCGTAAATTTACCTTGCTCAAATAATAAAGCTCCTAAATTCCCATACAGTTCTGCTAAATCAGGCTTTAAAGTAATTGCTTTTTTTAAACAGTTAACCGCCTCACTGAATTGATTGAGTTCGGCCAAGAGGTTAGCTAAATTTCCATAAGCCTCAGCTAAATTGGGTTGAATCTGAATTGCTGTGGTAAAACAATCAAATGCCCGTTTTCGGTCTTCCACCTCATGTAATAAAATTCCCAACGTGCAATAAGCCTCGGCTGAGTCGGGTTGTAGAATAATTTGTTTCTCTAAACAGGCGATCGCTTTTTCTATCGCCCCAATTTGGATTAAACTATCTCCTAAATCTGCATAACATTCGGCTAACTGGATAGAACCCTTAGAGGTTTTTTCAAATAAATCTATTCCCGATTGGTAAGCGCGGATTGCCGCCTCCAGTTTTCCTGATAATTGCAATATATTTCCCAGGAGTTTGTAACTCCAAGCAAAATGAGGCTGGATCTGAATCAATTGATAGCAAACACTCCGGGCCGACTCGAATTTTCCCTGTCGGTAATATGCCTCTGCTTCCTGAATTAAGGATTCAACTCGCTTATCCATTCTTTTGTGCTGAATTGGGGTAATTCATAGTCATAACTGTTCACTCTAATTGCTGCCTTTAAATAAACCCCGCCAACTTCATCAGTTGAAAGAGCGAGTCTATATTAACATAAATATGTTCAGCCCGGGGTGGGCAGTTGAGGGGTTTATAAGAGGGGTCTGGATGTTTTAAATAGTACCCTTCTACTTCTTCCCCAATCAGATAATAATAGTCTATCCCGACTTGATTGCTAATAATCCAATAACAATCGGGGACATATCTTGGAGAAAAAATTTCAATCAACTGAGTCCCGGGTTGACAAAAAATAGTATTCGTTAATCCGGCCCCATGAGGAGCAACAATCATTTTTGCCCTTGCTAATAAGGTAATTTGCTCTTGAATCGAGAGAGATTCTAAAATAACCGTTTTAAATCCATAGGATTCTAATAATGTACTGACTTCATATTCATTCACAAAACGGCGAATTCTTGTACCTCTTCGACTAATATAAATTTTATCAATAGGGGCTGACTGCTGAGAATCGGCAAGGGGGAGAAATTTCTGCTGCAAAAATTTACAGACCCATTGAGGCGGACCTTCAATAAAAGAACCTAACCATTTTTCTGTACTACTGGTGGCGGAAGGAACAATCAACTGACGGGCTTGTAAGTGAGGGTATTCGACGCTGGTTATCAGTTTATGTTCGGGAATACCCAGGAATTTGATGACTTCTTTATGAAATCCTTGATTATAATCATTGATAACAAATTTATCAATGCTATCTAAATCAATTTTGGCCTGATTTAGAAGTTCAAATCGAGGCAGAATATCCACCCACCAATGATAATATGTCGCGCCTCCTAGGGTGGATAAAAATGCCACTGTTTCATCAAAGTAATGAATCTGAGGCAATTTATTTAACGAAAATAGAAAAGGAACATTTCCGTTAGAAATATCGGCTAACAATTGATTATCTTCCGTCCAAATGGCACTGGTGTACAAATCCCCCCAAGCCCGTCCATGAGGAACTATTGCTAAATAGTTAGAGGGAGATTGTCCAGAAGTTTCTGAAAAATAGGTGGGATTGGAATCCTCTAGGGCCGAAATGGTTTTCCCGGCAAAAAGATTTACGGAGGTGGAGGGACTGATGTCTCGAATCGTAATTTCTGAACTGTTCAAGTTGCCTTGAAAGGGAGTGGATAAATCCCGAGTCCATCGACAAACTTTTTTAGGCTGGGTGACAGGAAGATCCAGCAATAAGTGGTTGGGGAGAGTTTCCAAACTAGGTTGACCTCGGAAGTAGAGCCTCCCAAAAGTTGCATCATATTTGAGCGCGTTTTGGAAACAGGAGATGGACTCTTCCAGTTCCCCTTCCCGGTGTAAAATATTGCCTAAATTGCCATAGGCCATTGCTAAATCCGGTTCCAAGGCGATCGCATGACGCAGAGAGGCTTTGGCTTCATCCAGTTTGCCTTGTTGTTCCAGAACGTAGCCTAAATTGCCGTGGGCGAGGGCAAAATTGGGCTGAATTTTAATACAGTCTCGCAAACAAGCAGCGGCAGCTTCTAGCTTGCCTTGTTGTTGCAATGTTGTTCCCAAGTTGCGGTAGGCTTCGGCAAAATTGGGGTTAATTTCAATGGCTTTTTTAAAACAGTCGATCGCTTCTTCTTCGCGCTTGACCTTTCTTAAAATTATACCTAAATTATTGTAAGCCTCAATCCAATCCGGTTGCAGTTTTAGGGTAGATTTAAAGCAATCAATCGCTGATTCAAGTTCATTTTTTTGTTGCAGGAGATAGCCCAGTTTAAAGTGAGCAGCAGCGAGATTCGGTTGCAGGGTTATCGCTTTCTGAAAACAGGCGATCGCCTTTTCTATCTTCCCCTGAGATTCCAGAAATATGCCTAAATTTAAGTAAGCGGGACCCCAGTCGGGGTAGGTATCAATAAACTGCTGATAAAATGCCGTGGTCTCCTCAAGGGATGCGCGTTTACTTAACTCTAATCCCACTTGATTGTGTAGGTCCGGGGGAAACTGACTCGGATTGAGTCTTAAAGCGGTTTTTTGATATTCTGTCCCCTCATCAACTTGTCCTTTTTCCTTAAAAACTTTTCCTAAATTCCAATAAACACCGGCCCAATTTGGCTGAATGGTTAAGGCTTTTTGATAGCAAAGAACCGCTGAGTCTAACTCACCGATTTGATAAAAAATTGTCCCCTGATTGGCATGAACTTCGGCAAATTCTGGATTGAGAACCAACGCGCGATAGTATGCCCGCATTGCTGCCTCTAGTTTACCTTGAGCTTGCAAACTATTACCCAAAGTTTTATAAATTGGAGCAAAATTTGGCTGAATTTGAATCAGTTGATGGCAGAGGGCCACTGCCTCGGTCCACTCACCCTCCTGATAATAGCGTTCAGCTTGTTGATTGGTTGCAGTCGCCTCATCGATATGCATCACGGTTCCACTTTTCTCGCTTGTCTGGTTATCCCTATACAGTGATGACCCACGGAAACAGTTAAAAGGACCGGGGTATTATATCATTAACCGCGATCAAGATGGAAGGCTTTAGCCCCCCTTGTCAAGGGGGGTTGGGGGGATCCAAGACTATCATGGTTTTTGAAAAAGGCTACATATTATCATAACAATTGCCCCAATGGGAAAGGGGTGCAGTTTTTCCTACACCCCTTGGGATTGATTAAGCGTGATGAATTATAGACCTCTTGCAAAATAGCGGAGAGATCCCCCCAACCCCCCTTGAAAAGGGGGGCTTTTGAATTGTTTAGAGATACTCTGAGACGAAGGCGGGATTTTGTTGCTTTTCCAGATATTGAATTAAGGCATGAGCAAGGTCTGCCCGAGTCATGGGTTCTAAGGGACGAATGGCTTGATTGCGATCGCTATTGACAAACCCTTCTTGTAACGCCGTTGCCATTGCTTGCTTGGCCCAATCGGGGATATCCACGGCATCGGGATACTCATTTAACAGTTCGGTAACAGCATCTTCTGATAGCTGAAATACCCCATAAGCTTGGGCAAAAATTGCCAATCCTTCGGCGCGAGTTACGGGGCGATCGGGGAAGAATCGGCCTTGACTATCGACGGTCATTGTGCCAGTTTTTAAGGCAATTTGAATGGCGGCATAATCCGGGCGATCGCCGGTCATATCTTGAACGGAAATCTCGGGATTTTCCGCTGTACTGCGTTGGTCTAACTTAAAGGCTTTTCCCAGAACTTGGGCCAGTTCTGACCGAGTAACCGATGCGGTGGCATCAAAGGTTACTTCGTCGTCAGAATGAGACATCCAACCCATAGAAAAGACTCGTTCTATCGGGGTCTGGTTCGATTGAGTTTGAGGCATCATTATCCCTGGTTATCTGCTAGGTTAGTCTGTGTCTTTGACTTTCCATTTTTACAAGAAGATGACGGTAAAATCAGGAAATTTCCTCCGCTATCCAGGAACTCGTGATAATTTTATCGGGCTGAAATTAAATGCAGTCCAGGACTTTAATGCCTCAAACTACCGACTAAATATCCAGGATAACCATTGCTATCCATCCCTCTGGGGTGGATTCAAGTTTAAATTGATGTAAGGTGACTGCTTTGACATCAACTCGCTGTTCATGGCGATCGGGGTCGAGGGTTTCTCCTTTGGCGATCGCCTCTAGGTGATAGAGTCCATTGTTTTGGGCGATCGACACCTGTTGTCCCAGCAACAACAACTGTTCACTGTCTTTATAATACAGGAATTCCTGTAAATAATTAAACAGCAACATATCCAATTCATCGTTTTCTAAGGTAAACTGACGCTGTTCAGTCAAAGCAATGCTTTCCAATTCAAAAATCATCGCATTAACCGTGGCATCTCCGGCAGCAAGAAATACCCCTTCTAAATCTTTCCCTTGGGCAACAAAGGCGATATCTGCTGTTGCTACTTCTTCTAAAAATTCATAAGGCATCGGCTATTCCTCACAGGATTGCAATCGCTGGATGATTTCAGGTTGGCGATTTTGCACTTGTTTTCCAATAAATACTAACTCGGTTTTTTCACATTTAAAGGGTTCCAACTCCCACCGTCCAGCGACGAAATTAAACAGATAATTTCCCTCAGCAAACCGGATGAATCCTTTGGCGCGATAGATGTCGGAATCTAGGTTATCTGCAAAGGATTCAAACCGGGGAAGACGAAAGAGATGTTTCGAGGTATAGCTAAAGGAATCAAACTCTGGCTGATGAACGTGATGGGGTGGTTTTTGAATGCGATCGCGATTTATTCCAAACAGCAAATCCGGGTCCACTTGACAGCGTTCGGTTTTAACAATTGGGGCGATACTGTTAATCTGGATTAACTTTTCCTCAATTTCCTTTAATTGTGACTCTTCAACCAAATCCACCTTATTTAACAGGATAAAATCTGCCCCTTCAATTTGCAGTCGGTTGGTATGGCCAATCTGGGGATATTTGATTAATCCATCGGCATCAATGGTGGTAATCACTCCATCCAAAATTACTTGAGGTAAAGTTTCTTGAATATCAAAAACCAAAGCATCGGGTTCAGCAACCCCGGTGGTTTCTACCACAATAACATCGGGGTGAATCGTTTCCAGAATTTCCTCAATGGCCGCCTCAAATTCCCCCGCCAAGGAACAGCAAACGCAACCCCCGCCTAATTCAGCAATTTGAATATTTTTCCCCTCAATGACCTTGCTATCAATGGCAATTTCGCCGAATTCATTCATTAAAATGGCAATTTTGCGGGGAACTGTCTCCAAAATATAGCGCAATAAGGTGGTTTTTCCACTGCCTAATGGTCCAGTAATCACAGTAATTGGCGTGCGTGTTTTCATGGTGATTAACCCTTGACATTTCCAATGGGAACTAAGCGAACCACGCGCTTACTTAATCCCGCTAATTCTGTGGCTTTGACCACCGCATCCACATCTTTATAAGCGCCTCCTGCTTCCTCGGCTAAACCCCGCCAGGAGGTGGTTCTAATGTAAATCCCTTTCTTCTGCATATCTTTTTGTAATTGTTCTCCATTCCACTGTTTTCGGGCCTTAGTTCGACTCATGGTTCGTCCGCTACCGTGGGCGGTACTAAAGAAACTTTGAGCCCCAGTGGATACCCCCGCTAAGAGATAGGATCCGGTTTCCATACTGCCGCCTAAAATCACCGGCTGACCATAAGGTTTATAGCGGTCTGGAATGCCTTCCATTCCTGGACCAAAGGCGCGAGTAGACCCTTTGCGATGGACCAGTAGCGATTTCGCTTTGCCATCCACAATATGTTCTTCTAATTTAGCCGTATTATGAGACACATCATAAACTTGATGCATTCCTAATGCTTCAGCGGACTTTCCAAACACATCGGAAAAGACCTCACGAATCCGGTGCAAAATCACCTGGCGGTTGGCAAAAGACATATTTAGTCCACATTTCATGGCCGCAAAATAATCCTGCCCTTCCGGAGAATTAAACGGCGCACAAGCCAATTCTCGGTCTAAAATGTTAATTCCATATTTAGATTCCATGACTTTGAGAAAGACTTGCAGATAGTCCGTCGCCACCTGATGCCCAAATCCGCGACTGCCACAGTGAAACATCACCACCACTTGATTAGGAATGGTAATCCCAAAGGCTTTGGCTAATTCTGGGTCAACAATATTTTCAGGACGGGCGACTTGAATTTCTAAATAGTGGTTACCGGACCCCAAAGTGCCAATTTGATTGCAACCGCGATCGATGGCTTTGTCACTAATTTTAGAGGCATAAGCCCCGGCAATACAGCCATTTTCTTCTGTGAGTTCTAAATCCTCATCCCATCCATAACCCTGGTTAATACACCACTTGGCCCCCTCTTGCACCACTTGGCGAAATTCATTGCGAGAGACTTTCACAAAGCCTTTACTTCCTACTCCTGCGGGAACTCGTTCATACAGCTTATCGATTAATTTTTTAATCTGAGGTTTTACCTCTTTTTCGGTGAGATTGGTGACGACTAAGCGCATTCCACAGTTAATATCAAAGCCAATGCCTCCAGGAGAAATGACTCCCCCTTCGGCAATATCCATTGCAGCAACACCGCCAATGGGAAATCCATAGCCAAAGTGCCCATCGGGCATACATAAGGCATTTTGGGTAATTCCCGGCAGGGTTGCCACATTGCTGATTTGGTCTGCAACCGCTTCATCCATATCGCGGATTAGCTGTTCCGTGGCATAAATTCGGGCGGGAACTCGCATTCCAGGTTTGTAGGAGGTGGGAATTTCCCAGAGATAATCAGAAATTCGTTCTATGGGTTTCATAAAATTATTTTGAGGACAAGATTTGGAAAAGTAACAGGTAGGCAGAAAACTCAGGGATGGATTGCCAACCCTAAGTTATCTGCCTTTATTCTGTCTATCGTAACCTTTGCCTCAGTCTTTTGCCTACTCCGGGGAGAGTCTGAAGGCAAATGAGTTCAACGAGGGATGCAGTTGTTGGAGAGATAAACCGATGTGGAGTGGAGAGGGGTTTGAATTTCTTAACAATCCCAAAGCGTGAATTAGGGTAAAGTAGATAATAATGCTTTTTTAAAACAAGATTGGGTAGGAATTTGCCAGCGATGAATCAGGGAGATCTTCTGGAACAAGCACAGCAAGGGGATGTGGAGGCGATCGCAACCCTGCTCAACCAGTCGCTACAGCCTCACGGCATTCTGGGAAAAGCGTCGCTGAAGCACGATTGCCTCAAAGTGATACTGGAGGCAGGTATCGTACCCGATCGAGAGCAGTGGGTAGAGTCGCTCCGATCGCAGATCTTAGGCTTACAAATCGATTGCATTGCCAAAGTCAAGCTTTGTGGGAAGCAAGAAAATAGTTTTGAGATGGATTGGCAGGAGGAGTTTGATGTTGACAATCAAATCATTATCCTAGCCGAAAATTTAGGAAAAAACGGTAGTTTAGTAGACAACAGAGCGGAAAATTATTATTGCTATAGCGATCCTAAATCAGTTGTGGAAGACCCTCACCCCCAACCCCTCTCCCGCTTTGGGAGAGGGGAGAAGACAGATGTTATAAATCATTTAGGAATGCTATATCTGGACTTAGAAATTAATGGTGAGGGAAATCTCTATCGGCTCGGACTACATTGCCAAAATTGGAGTGACGATATTTTTCCGAGGGATTTTGACTTTGCTTGGGGGAGGCTAAAGGAGTTTAAAGAAAAGGGTTTGGTAATTTGCGGGCACAATTTCCGGCGCTTTGACTATGGGTATCTCATCGAACAACAACCGGAATTGTACCCTTGGGAAATTATCGACACTTTGGAATTGTCACTGTTAGCGTTTCCGTTAGAAGCGTCACACAAGCTCAATAAAGAGTATAAGCCGAGTGCGTATGCGAGTAACAATCCTCTGGAAGATGCTCGGGCGACGGAGCAATTGCTGCATCAAATTATTGCCGAACTGGAGCAAAAACCGCGATCGCTACAGCACATTTATAGTTGGCTGCTGACTTGTGGAAGCGAGGACGCCGATCGCGCCTATCGGCAATTCTTTAAAAGGTTAGATGTGGAGAGGGAAGAGGCTCCGGCTTTGGAAGCGCTCCCAGAAGAAGCGATCGCCTCTTTTGACCTCAATTATCTGCAAGAATTTTGGCAAAAAGCGGCGATCGCAGATTTTAACAGTCGGCTGTATTTAGCAGCGCTGATCGCTTGGAACTATGAGTGCAATATTGCCGAATTTCCGCAACATTTTTCGGGATGGCTCAGTCATCAGCCCGGATTTTATCAGATTTTGAATGCTCTGCGAGTCTTGCCGGATTATCAGAGATATCTAGAACGGTTTGGGCTGGAGAAATTTAGGGGAAAACAAGACGAAGCGATCGCTGCGATCTTAAAAGGCGATCGCCCTTTGGTGGTGATGGCAACCGGAGGCGGAAAATCCCTGTGCTATCAGATTTCGGCGTTGATGCTATTTGAAATTCAACGCGGTTTAACCGTCGTTATGTCTCCCCTGCAAGCGCTGATGGCGGATCAGGTGAAAGATTTAGAAGAACAAGGATTGAATATTGCCACATTTATCAATGGCAATATTCCCATGCAGGAGCGATCGCAGCGGTTGCAGCAAATCAGAGAAGGCAGCAAAGGATTGCTTTATATTAGCCCCGAACAACTGCGATCGCCCAGCATCCGCGTCATCCTTCAGGAAATGCCACCCGCGTTGTGGGTCATTGACGAAGCACATTGCATCAGTCAGTGGGGACAGGATTTTCGACCGGACTATCGGTATGTCCCCAAATTCATCGAGGAACTCTATCAACAACGTCCCTTGCCACTGTTGGCATTGATGACAGCAACCGCAACGGTAAAAGTCCAAGAAGATATTAAAAAACTATTTGCCGAATCCGCTCTGAATATCGGCAGCTTAATCTCTGAATCGACACCACGAACCAATTTAGAGTATCAAGCGATCGCGGTGAATGGCAACAAAGAGCAAATTTTGCTTCAGGAAGTCGAAAAAGCTCGCCAGCTTGGCGGTTGCGTTCTTGTCTACACGGCAACTCGCAAAAATGCAGAACGCCTAGCCAATTTGCTGAATCAAGCCAATATCGAGGCCAAATACTATCACGGAAAGCTCAACAAACAAGAAAAACAAGAGGTTTTGGAGGAATTCAAAGCCGGTGAATTAAACGTGGTGGTGGCGACTTGTGCCTTTGGCATGGGAATTAATCGCAAAGACGTGCGAGCGGTGATTCACCATAACATGAGCGCCAATTTAGAAGGCTACGTTCAGGAAACAGGACGTGCCGGACGAGATGGAAAACCCGCAAGCTGTATTCTACTATTTGATGAAAAAGATGCCGAAACCATCTTTTATCTGCAAAGTCAGATGCAACTTAGCGAAGCCGATTTGAGAAATATTTTTATTTCCGCCAGAAGCATTCGCGATCGCATACATGGTGGCGCATCCGATGAGTGGTTTTGGGCAACTCTCAATGAAATTTTACAAACCAGCGAACTCGATGAAGAGTTTGCCTCCGATCCGGAGTATCGAGACGTAAAAATTAAAGTCGCGCTGCAATATCTGGAAAATTTGGGGTTAATCGAACGGGCTGAAAATCTATCGGCTTACGTTCAGTTTGAACTGGTTGGTCAAACCGATGAAGAGTCCCAAGAAAAATTTGCAGAATATGCTCTCGCTCATATCCTACCCAAGGCTCAGATTAAACCATTTAAAAAGCTGATTTCCGCCATGCACTTGGCGAAAGCGCATTACATCGAAAAAGAAGAACCCATCCCCCTCGATCGCTTAAGCGATGAATCGGGAATCGACCCCAAGGAACTGACGCGCCGCATTCGAGAACTTCAGAAAGCCGGAGTTTGTTCTGCTAAAATTCCCTTAACTTTACTCGTTAACAAAGGCGTTAAAGGAGATGCCCGAACTAACTGCGATCGCCTGCGCGAGTGGGAAGAACAATTACTCGCGGCCCTGTTAGAACTCCAAGGAGAACGGGAGTATATCCAGGTCAATTTGCGAAGTTTGGCGGCGCGATTAGATCCAGAACGCACAAAAAAAATCCGGGCGGTCAATTTGATGGATATTTTAGAAGGGTGGGTCTCTCAAAAATGGGTGCGTGTCACCAAACTCAATCGCGACTTGGTGCGGATCCAACAACTTGATCGGGTACTGGAAAACTTAGATCCGCAGAAAGATTTAGCCAATGCGATCTTAGAGGTGATCTATGAAAAACTGTCGGCAAAAAAAGGCGCTCGACTGCGGGTGGTTTATGAGTTAGATCGACTGTTGAACGATATTAACGAAAAACTCCGTCCCTTTAAAGTCATGGAAGAGGAATTGTCGGCGGGATTGCTGTGGTTGCATCAGCGCAAACTGCTCCGACTGACTGAGGGAGCGAATCTTTTCCACCAAGCGCTGAAACTGCGCGTGATAAAAGGGCGAAAAGAAACGGTTATTGGGAGTGGATATGCGAAAATTCAGAATTATTATGACGAGCAAACCCGCCGGACTCATCTGATGCTAAAGTACGGACAAACTGAAGAAGCAGCAGGGCGTCAGCAGTTAGTTGAGGATTATTTTAGCCTGTCAGAAAAGGAATTTCGCAAACGGTATCCCGATCTTTTTGCAGAAGCGGCAAAACGTCCCGTTACCCAGGATGACTACAGCCGCATTATGGGGAATTTAAACGCAGCGCAGGAGCAAATTGTTTTAGCGGAAGATCCCACATTATTAGCGATCGCTGGCCCCGGTTCTGGCAAAACCCGGACGATCGTGCGTCGCATTGCCTATCTGGTGAAAGTGAAGCGAGTCGATCCCGATCGCATCTTGGTGTTGGCTTATAATCGCAATGCGGTGCGGGAACTGCGATTGCGATTGCAAGAATTAATTGGAGCGATCGCCTCGCGATTGCGCGTCTATACCTTTCACGGATTAGCACTGGCATTGTTAGGTCGCACCCAAGGGAATCAAAGACTGACCAAAGATACAGAATTTCAACAACTGCTCAAGGAAGCGTGCGATTTAATCGCAGAGGGAGACGAATCTGAAGATGCCGATATCCAAGTGCGACGGATTCAATTACTCGGAAATGTCGAGTATATTTTTGTGGATGAATATCAGGATGTCGGGGAAGATGAGTATCGCTTGATTAAACTGATTGCCGGATTGGGAGATTCGGGAGATGAGTCGCGATCGGTTCAGATTAATCTCTGCGCGATCGGGGATGATGACCAGAATTTGTATGAATTTAGAGGAACCAGCGCCAAATACATCCAACAGTTTGAAGCGGAATATCGAGCGAAGCGATTTTTGCTGACGGAAAATTACCGTTCGACAGAAGCGATTATCGCAGCGGCGAACCATCTCATCCAAAATAATCCCAAACGTTCTAAACAAACCCCTGACGAGCAAGTTCGGATTAACGCCGATCGCAAAGGGGAAATCGGCAAACCCGTTACTGCTTTGTCGTTTAGCGATCGCGCCTCACAAGCGGTCTGGGTGACGCAAAAAATTCAGTCTTGGTTGCGTGACGGAGTTGCTGCCAACGATATTGCCGTTTTAGCTCGTCAGTGGGATATTCTCAGTCCGATTCGGTTGCTGTTGGAACGAGAGAAAATTGCGACTTATGCACTCAAAGGTTGTGATATCAAGCTGATTCGCAATCGTGTCACCTGCCAACTAATTGACGAGTTAAACCAAGAGAGCGATCGCATTTTTTCCCCGCAAGAGTCTGTCAAATCCTGGATGGCAAGTCAGTTCAGCGCCTGGAATCGGAGCCAAACCGAACCCACCGTCAAAACCCTGCTCAAGATTGCTGCGGATTTAGATTTAGAACGGGGATATGGATCGGAGGAAATCGCCTTGCCTTTAAGTGCGGGTGACGTTGTTGCCACTTTGTATGAATACAATAACAGCGATGTTAATTTAGAAGAAAATGCCGTTTTAGTCACCAGTTGTCATGGAGCCAAAGGGCTGGAATTTCGCAAGGTTATCCTGTTAACCGATAAATTTGAAACAAGCACCAATGACATTGAATCGGAGCGACGATTGTTTTATGTTGCCATGACTCGGGCGAAAGAAGAACTGCTATTATGCGGCACTAATCCCAGTCAGTTTGTTGGGGAAACGGGTGTTAGTAGCCAACAGATAAAACAGCCTGGGGGTGTATTTCCCTCACCGATGCTTTATTTAGACTTAACTCCCAGGGATGTGAATATCGGGGCTTGCTCTACCCTAAAGCAGCAGGAAATTATCAAAACTTTACAAGAAGACGCCCCGCTTCAGATGAAAGTCAACCGCTATGGCAATGGGTGGGCAATTCTTACAGCAGCAGGTCAGGAAATTGGCATTTTATCTCGCAAGGGAAATACTGAATTAGGACAACAAGGACTTCAGCCCGATCGCTTCCAGTTTCAGCCCTCAGAAGTGACGGTTAAAAGCATTTACCGACACTTAAAAACCGACGAGATTACCGGAGAAATTACAGAAGACTGGTTTGTGGTCATTCCTCAAATTCGCATTGCTAGGAATCCCATTCGGTAACTCTAAAAATTCTTTTAACCAATTAAGCTTACTGATGCCATAATTTACCCTATCCTCCCATCCATCACCTCCAGTTATTGTAGACAACAAAGCAATCACCATAATGTCTTTGATTAAGTGACGTTTGGTTCGGTTTACTCTTGGATCCGGTACGTCATCAAAATAATTTGACAAGCTTCCTTGTAACATGGACATGGAAAGCGGTTGGTTTTTGTTAAGCCCTGACTTTGATTGAGAGGTGGCCTGCAACAGGCGCGAATCCTTTATCCATAGAGTGTTACCTACCTTGCCAGCTTATTATTTTAGACATTATAGAATCGCTAATCATTAAATGCCACCCACTCTATAAGTGTCTTTTTGTAAAGTACAATTTATACCACAGTAGATGAGCTTACCCTCCAGGCAGAACACTCAGGTATGGATTGCCAACCCTAAGTTTTCTGCCTCTATTCTGTCTATCCTAACCTTTACCTCTGGCTTTTTCCTACTCTGGTGAGAGTCGGAAGACAAATTATGTCAATAACCGCCACCATTGGCCCTAGATTTTAGCCTCCACACTGCAAGAGAATACGGGATTGTTGTGGTTTATTTGCGCTTCTTCTTCTTTTTATTTCCCGATTTCTGCTGAGTTTTAGGGGACCCAAACCCAGAGGTGATTTGGGTTTGAGAACGTTTTTCGGAAATTTTTTCAAACAAGGTGGCAATCCCATCGGGGTTTTTCAGTTTCTTCTTGGGTTCTTTTAACCCCAACTCAACTTGGACGAGTTCCCAATTGTCGCACCAATCTTTATTAATGCGATCGCCTGCAAATGCTGCCTCAATCTCCGAAGCGGCTTCTACCGCTTTTAATTCGACTAAACTGAAAACAATAAAACTGTTTAAGATTTGAGACTCTGGATCAGAATAGGCAAACCTTTCGGTTAAAATACTCACACATTCGTCCCGGACTTCGGGATGCTGAGTCGCCATCACTTCCAGAGAATCCACCGCCGAGGAGCGGGCCGAGGCATTATAATCAGGATTGGCTAAATAATCTCTCAAAGCGGGAATTGCGGCTGGGCCAATTTGAGCTAAAACATGAGGCAATTCGTCTATAAAAAAATCGTGATCAGGTAATTTGTGAATCACTGAGATTAAGGGCTGAATCGCCGTTTCCGCCCGTAGTTCTCCCAGCGATCGCCAAGCATGAATCGGTCCCCAAACTTCCAAACTCTCGGCATCTGCATCGTGTAATTCCTCATCGCCTACCATGCGAATTAATTCAGGAATGTGTTCTTTTGTCAATCCAAATTTTTCGATATAATGGGGACTTTTTTTGAAGTCATACTGATAAACCGCCCCATAAGTCAACAGTTGGCTAACCGGGGGAGTATAATTGGGTGAACTCATGATTTATTGCTCCTTAATCGATTATTTTTCTGTTTTCTATGTTGGCATAAAAAACAATGTAAGCGCTCTAATCTTCATAAAATAGAAAAACTCTTAAATTTGTTTGCGCCGCATCTCCTCTCGCCGTTTGCGAATTTCAAAGCTGATGATTGAGACATTCAACCAAGCAAAACCCGTGGCATATCCGGCTAAAACATCCGTCGGCCAATGCAATCCCACATACATTCGACTCCAGGCGATACCCAACACCAGTAAAAAAGTTCCCAAATAAATCAACCCCCGCCATCGTGGAAAAGACCGGCCTAACAAATAACCACAAAATCCATAAATCACCACCCCATTCATCACATGACCACTAGGATAACTGGAGGTATTCAAGTGATCATGGATCATCGCCCAGATCTGCGGTCGATCGCGATTGAAACCGGCTTTAATCAACAGACTTACTAGGGCCCCGCCTATAGCTGCCCACAACAATCCAAACAATTCAATCCACTGTCTGCGGAGCCAAAATTTGACCGTTAATCCCAGCGATATCCCTATCAATACCACAGGTCCACCTATATTAGAAAAGGTTTTCATCAGGATATCCAGAATGGGAGTATGGGTTTTTTGAATAGCAAGCATGATCTTTAAATCCCAATCCCGAGTTTCTTGGTTTATGACCCCATCGGTAATATACAAAAATACTCCCATTGACAGCAAAAATAGTAGAATACCCTTGATTAACATCAGGGAGTGAAGGGATAACCATGATTGAGAATTAAATTGCTGCTGCCAAAACCGAACCCACTGCGCTGCTTTTTGCCGAAACCTGAACATCGTCATCTTAAATCCACTAATCGAACTCAATCAAACCCGAGATGCTCCCTTCAGTTTAGGCGGAAAAGACTCCGGTAGAAATTTCACCTCTGAATCAATTGCGATCGCCCCCAATCCCGATGTCCTCCATTGGGTCTCAAACGGTGCAGTTTTTGGATATGATGAATCATTTGCAAGCACTGGTTGAGAACATACTATGACCCAAAACTACCGCATAACTCTTCTTCCCGGCGACGGCATTGGCCCTGAAATTATGGCGATCGCGGTAGACGTCTTAAACCTGGTCGGACAGCAACTCGACTTGAGTTTTACCTTCACCGAAGCGGCGATCGGCGGATCTGCCATCGATGCCACCGGAGAACCCCTGCCCTCGGAAACCCTCAAACAATGCCAAGATAGTGATGCCGTCCTCCTCGCGGCGATCGGTGGCTACAAATGGGATAACCTCCCCCGCCACCAACGACCGGAAACCGGCTTACTGGGACTGCGGGCGGGTTTAAATCTCTTTGCTAACTTACGACCTGCGACCATTTTACCCCAACTGGTAGATGCCTCCAGTCTCAAGCGGGAAGTCGTCGAAGGCGTGGATATCATGGTCGTCCGGGAACTCACCGGGGGCATTTACTTCGGTCAACCGAAAGGCATTTTCGAGACAGAAACCGGGGAAAAACGCGGGGTCAATACAATGGCCTATACGGAATCAGAAATCGATCGCATTGGCCGTGTCGCCTTTGAAACAGCCCGCAAACGTCAGGGAAAATTATGTTCCGTGGATAAGGCAAACGTCCTGGATGTCTCCCAACTTTGGCGCGATCGCATCACTCAACTCGCCGCAGAATACAGCGATGTCGAACTCTCTCACCTGTATGTCGATAACGCCGCCATGCAATTAGTCCGGTGGCCCAAACAATTCGATACCATTGTCACGGGCAACCTGTTCGGAGATATTCTCTCCGATGCCGCTGCCATGCTGACGGGCAGTATTGGAATGCTGCCTTCTGCCAGTTTAGGGTCATCCGGTCCCGGTTTATTTGAACCCGTCCACGGTTCAGCGCCAGATATTGCCGGACAGGATAAAGCGAACCCGATCGCCCAAGTCTTAAGTGCCGCCATGATGTTGCGCTATGGGTTAGATCAACCGGAAGCAGCAACCAAAATTGAGCAAGCGGTTCTCCAAGTCCTCGATGCCGGATATCGCACGGGAGATATCATGTCCGAAGGCATGAAACTGGTGGGATGTCGCCAAATGGGTGATGCATTGCTTCAAGCTTTAGCTGGATAAATCCCTCCCACCATCGCCTGTAAACTGATATTTAAGCTTATGTAGAGGCGATTCGCTTTCTCGCCTCTACATTAGACCTTTTGCAAAAAAGGATTGATCCCCC
>JAMXFF010000064.1 GCA_025370845.1 Laspinema palackyanum D2a
GGCAACCGTAACTTCAGGTAATCCCAGCATTAAATTCAGATAATTTTCCATAAACCTGAGTGCCTCATTTTTTAGACAGAAAGGGTAATGAGCGATTTTTGCCCTGTTTTTATCAGTTTACGGCTAAACTTTGGACTTCCTAACTAAATTTAATTATTTTTTTAGTATTTGGGGGATTTATGAGACTCCTTTTGGTCAAGTTTAGAGTTGGAAGCCTTGATATATATGATTTTCAGGTTTTAAGCTCGCGAACAAGTATCAAAATAATTAGAAAAACTTATCACCAAAAAGTCTGAAGAGCCTAAATGGTGCTATTTTATCCGGTTTATAAAACCCTTTTTCTCGTCTTAGCCCGCGCAGGCGGGCTTTGTTCGTATAGCCCCACCCTTGAGGGTGCGGGCTTTCTTACAAAACCTTTCTTAGCCCGCGCAGGCGGGCTTCGTTTGTGTAGCCCCACCCTTGAGGGTGCGGGCTTTCTCGGATTGGGTATTAACGGCTATGATAACATAATTTTCAACAATTGGATTCCCCGCAATCTCAATCTAACCTACTTCATCTAATTTACAGACGAAATGGGTTATAACTTCCGAATAGTGGCAATTAATCCCTGGCAAACTCCCGTTAGAAAGTCTAAAGCTAAGGTTTCTATCGTGTCACTCGGTTGATGATAATGGGGATTTCTGAGATTGGCGGTATCGGTAATCATGATGGCTGGATATCCTACATCCCAGAAGGGGGCGTGATCACTGCGTCGGGTATCGGGGACGATGTTGCCTTTTTTACCGGCGGGTAACCATTGGCAAGGGACGCCGGTTTTTTTGATAATTCGGCTGATTCTAATTAGATCGATTAGGGTAGAAATATTACCAATTAAAGCGATATAATTTCCCTGATTGGGGTAGATATATTGTAATCCTGGGGGATACTGTTGGGAATGGGGTTGAGGATTACAATATCCCAGCATTTCTAGGGAAATCATTAAGCGAAGGGGTTCCCGTTTGGCGGCGAGTTCGGTGGCGTAGGCGGTACTGCCACATAAGCCGTATTCTTCCATATCAAAGGCGATGAGGCGGAGGGGATAGCGGGTGGTTTCCGTGGCGAAAATGCGGGCTATTTCTAGTAAGACTGCGATGCCGGTGGCGTTGTCGTCGGCACCGGGAGAACCGGGTACGGCGTCATAATGTGCGCCAATTAAGATGGGGGGTTTGGGTTTGCCGGGGCGATCGCCTCCTGGAATATCTAACACTAAATTTTCATGGGTTCTGCCATTGATTTCAAATGAGTGAGTTTCTACAATGCCATACTGTTGCAACTGTTGGCGGATGTATTCTCGGACATAGAAATAGCCGCCAGTGGCAAGGTAAGGGTCGCGATCGCGAGCAACTTGGACAAGATGGGACTGCAAGTTCGCTTTCAACTCTTGGGTTGTCTCGTCGAGGTGATGATTCTCCGGCATAATCAGTCTGCTCCTTTAAAAATAATCAGTAGTCACATGATTAAGAATCTAGGATTCGTTGGCAACTGTTCTAAGTTACGAGTTTTCCTCAAAAAATACTCCATGAGCAACGATCGCCGCTTGAGTGCGATCGCGCAGATTCAACCGATTTAAAATATGAGTGACATGATTTTTCACCGTTCCCTCGGTAATATACAATTTCTGAGCAATTTCCCGATTACTCGCACCTTGAGCAATGAACCGCAACACTTCCAATTCCCTCGGGGTCAATTCTTGCCATCCTAGGGGAACATTCGGTTTGCGAAGGGGTGTTGTCTGGACTTTTGCCATCACTTTGGTAACTAAACCGGGTCCAATTTGAGTATAGCCCTTATGAACCGTGCGAATGGCATGGGCTAACTCTTCCGAGGGTGTATCTTTAAGTAAGTATCCTCGCGCACCTCCACGCAGCGCCTCCGCCACCGATTCATCATCATCCACCGTGGTGAGCACCAAGACTTTCACCTCGGGAAATTGCTGACAGATTGCCTGGGTTGCCTGTACCCCATCCATCACCGGCATATAGATATCCATGAGCACTACATCGGGTTGGAGATGCTTCACCTGTTCGATCGCAAGTTGTCCATTTTCCGCCTCTCCCACCACCTGCAAATCCGTTTCTGCTTCTAGCAATGCCATCAACCCCCGACGAATCAGATTCTGATCGTCTACCAATAAAATGCGAATCATTGGGACCCCTTCACGAATGCAGATATCAGCCGTGATCCGACAACCCGTCCCTTCGGTTGGAGGCGAAGGACTTCATCAGGGGGTAGGCGGAAAACTGGCATTTAGCCGATATTACGATGAAATCTCGGATTTCGGGAGGCGATCGCACCCCCAGAATTGTCGCGATCGCCAGAAATATTCCCCTCTCTTGCGCCCAGTAGCACCCTATTCCCTCTGTCACCGTTCTACTTTTTCTCAATCAGGGTAAGCACTTGAGTTGACTCATGGCAACAGGCAACAGGGTGAGTGCCTCCGAAGATTGTGACAAAAGTCATTGTTTCCCTTCGCACTTTTGTCATAGAAGAAGTTGTGCCTTTTGCCGGATGCTCTTTCTCCCCTGCTTTTTTAGAATAGAGAAAACAGCCAAACAGTCCGTTGATTATCCCCCTTTAGAGGTTATGATATTACACCCGTGATCCCCCGTTTATCCCCCTCCCCTCAAACCGTTCCGGTTTGAGGGTGGATCAACTTCTCAAGCAGCTACTCCCTCGATAAAAAGGGGATTTAGGAGAGACGCTTCCCCCAGTCGCCAAACCCGTTCGCCTTCACTCTAACCGTCCCAGAATTCATGATAAACAGGAATGCTGACGGTGCAATTCTCTTTGAAGGAAAGGGTTGAGGCGTGAAGGGTGGGTTGAGGGGAACTCACTGGAGCAATTCTGCTTCCAGGAAGTAAGATTAAGATAGCTCCTGTTCCTATTCAGTCAAGGTTTGAAACCCAGCATATAGAAAGGTCATTATGAGTACGGTATTGATTGTGGACGATAGTGCTACAGCGCGGGAAATGCTTTCATCTATCCTCCAAAATGTGGGAATGAAGGTCATTGAAGCCCGGGATGGGGTCGAGGCTCAAGAAAAAATTGCAGACAGTCCTCCGGATATCGTGGTATTAGATATTATTATGCCTCGGATGAATGGGTATGATTTATGCCGGTGGCTGAAAAAAACTCCCAATGGTCAAAATATTCCGGTGTTGATGTGTTCGAGCAAGGCGGAACAGTTTGACCGCTATTGGGGGATTAAGCAAGGCGCCGATGCCTATTTGGCAAAGCCTTTTCATCCATCGGAATTGATTGAAACAGTCAAAAGTTTATTGCGTTCTTTGGGGTAATTTGGGGTGAATTTTAGCCGAAACTTTTCATCGTTAGGTGGTGGTTTAGTAGAGTTTAGAAACCGGGCCTCTTGAGAAAACCGGTTGTAATTAGCAGGAAAGTTAGGTCATAAACCCGGTTTCTTTGTGGTTGAAACCGACTGAAAATCTGACAAAATGGTGTTTTTAGTCGGTTTTTAACCGACTTTAGCTATTAGGCGGGGGTTTTAACCCCCGCCGGATGATAACGACTGAAGTCGTTACTACGAACTTAAGAGAACGACTGAAGTCGTTACTACGAACTTAAGAGAACGACTGAAGTCGTTACTACGAACTTAAGAGAGCGACTGAAGTCATTACTATTTGGGGTCTTGCTCATCTTTCATTTCCATGAGAATGACGGAATAGGAGATGAGTTCATCGACTCCGGTAAAGGTAACTCCTCCTAAAAACATTAACATTCCTAGGACAAAGAGGGATAGAGGAAAATGCTGATTTACGGGATTTTCTAACAAGTAATCTAGCCCGATCGCCAAGGAACTTAGAATAAATAACGTGGCAGCAATAATATTGCAAAAAACTGAGTTTCTAACATATTTAGCGCGGCGGAGCAAGAATCTAAGTTGACTTCTAACACTCATCAATCGGATTTCTTCTTCCCGCTCTATTTCTTGATTATGGCTTATTTCTCGGACCAGTTTTCGGCGTTCATCGGTTAGAAGTCGAATTCGGCTCAATAGGGAAGAGTGCCGAGCATTTAATCCCAAAAAAAAGAGAGAACTCGATGAAATCATGACAGCCGGTGCTACGAGTGCTTGGATGGATTCAGTTGCGGTTACTTGCATGAATCGAAACCTCTGGATTGATTAACAAAGAAAAGTTATCTCTTATTTAAGCAGTCAGTTCTAAGATTAATTCGGCTAATTCGGGTGTTGCACCAAGGGGATCAGCTAACTGGATATCGAGTTCCGGTTGGCGTTGAGAAATTTCTCGGGTAAGTTTGCCGATCGCATCGGTGATCCCCCCAGAAAACAGAAAGTAGGGAAGGATACCCAGATGGCGATGTCCCGTTTGAATGAACTGGTCTATCCTTTCTTCTAAATTAGGAGAAATGGACCAATAGGCGGGGAGTGCCTGTAATCGATTTGCCATCTCCTCCACGACTTGATTGCTACCCACCCGCCGGGATCCGTGAGATAATACAATCCACTGTTGATCGTCAGAATTGCTGTCCTGAACGGGTTGAATTGCCGATTGTAATAAGTGGCTCAATCCGCTGATTTGACTGCCTAAATGTGGGCGTAAATCTAACTGCATGGTTGTCCCCAGGATTTGGTGAGCTTGGGCAATTTCCGCTGGAATATCTTCCATGACATGAACCCCTTCTAGGAGAAACAAGGGTAAAATTTGGAGGCGATCGCATCCCACCGCCCGGGCGCGATCGGCAAACGCGGTGATTTGTTGGTGTAAAGGCAAGGGATGCAATTCTAATTGTGCCGTTCCCACCATTGGTAAAGTGGACTGACCCTGCTGTTGCTGCAAGCGATCGCGCAATAAACCGGCTAACGCTTGCATCGCCAATTCTGGACGAGGATCGCGACTGCCGTGGGAAACCAGTAAATAAGCCGAGGAGAATTTCAAAATTGTTTTATCCAAAGTATGCGATCGGGACTCGTGTGAAATGCCACTAAATTATCATGACAGGGTTCCTATTTTAATCAAATTGACCCCCTTAAATGCGGAAAAAAATCCCTCCGGGTCCTATTCCCATCGGACGACTGCCTCAGATTCCTTAATGTAGGGAATCCAGGCTTAGGGAGTCAAGGGGGAGTTTCCCTCTCCAGGAAACCCGGGGGAAATTAATACCGTGGCACAGTAGGATCTACAAGTTGGGAATAGGCATCGATGCCCCCACTAATATTTTTAACCTGGGTGAATCCCTGGGTTTGTAACCACTGGCACATCTGAGCCGATCGGATACCATGATGGCATAACACCAGGGTTTCTTTGTCCGGATCCAAGTGGGTGTAAATCTCCCCGGACCATTGGGAAAACTCGCTCAGGGGAAGGATGGTAAACCCAGCGATCGCCGCGATTTCCACCTCGTGGAGTTCGCGGACATCAATCAGTTGCACATCGGAGGGTGCGCTGGCAAGGCGATCGGCGAGTTCTTGGACAGAAATTTGAGCCAGGGTGGGACGAGGATTCGATTGAGCCATGAGATCTATAGAGTCTGTAACAGACGGACAAAACAACATTCTCACTCAAATTGTGCCTTGTTTGGATTGGATTTGCCTACAATCACTGAGTTATCCTCGTTCCAAGGCTCTGCCTAGGAATGCTCCATTGGAGGCTGTGCCACCTGCCTACACCCGAGTAAAACTTAAATCAACCCCCCTTATCCTTGGGGCAATTCTCTCTCATCTGTGGCATCGCACTGTTGCAATTTCGCCGCGATCGCCCCAGCGTGTCGCCACCATTTAGAACCAGCGGACCAACTTCGGGAAGGTAAATGACCAATCGGTGCTTTCAAATTAAATTGAATCCCTTCGTAAGGAAGTGATGGATTGTAGGTTTTCCACCCAATGCGATCGCAAAATGCACCATAATCTTTCCCCACCCCTTCATAAATTCGCGATTGAATGCTAAGTCCAAACCTTGCATCACTATAGTTCACCCACAGCAGATCAATCATCTGCAAATCTTCACAGGGCATTTTCGCAATATCATCTTCAAATAAATAAGCTCTCGGAGATTTACCGGCAGCCAGACATAATAAGGTCCGGGTTTCTTCATCCGCTTGTTTCCACTTTTTAGCTGCCAGTAAATCTCGCAATTGACTATAATCGATGCCGAGGTTTGAAGTGAGAACATCCGGTTCACGGACTGGATTGGAAGAGGGGACTACTCCAGACCAAAACTGACCGAAGGCATCCCGCCAATTCTTTGTCCGGGGTGGAACTGGGGCAGATTTGGACTGAACCGGCGATTGTTTAGGAGCCTTGACAGAGGCAACTCGCTTTTGCGGGGGAGTTGGAGATGGCGATACCGTAAGTGAGGCTTCTGGAGTCGGATTTAGGTCTCGCAGCACTTCCGCCGCCGACTGATAGCGCTTCGTGAGAGCATTCTCGACCAGCTTATCTAATATCCGCCCTAAATCCGTACTGACGAGTTTATCGGTTCGGACAAAATCCCGCCACCTCCATCGGTCCTGGAGGGCATCGTATAAATTGCCTGGAGACATTCCCGTGAGTAAATGCAGACAAGTTACGCCCAAACTATATAAATCCGTGGCCGGAACAACTTTGCCTCGGCTTTGTTCCGTGGCCATATATTCGGGAGACCCGATAATTGTCCCGGTTTGCATCATCGCCGTCGCACTTAAGAGCTTGGCAATGCCAAAATCAATTAGCACAATTTGCCCAGCTTGTTGCTCGGTGAAAGAGGGTCGATCGCTCCTGATGCGGCGAATGATATTAGCCGGTTTGATATCTCGATGGACAATCTGGCGATCGTGAATAAACGTTAGGACCGGGAGTAAATCATTGAGCAATGCGCGGATTTCGGCTTCCTGATAAGCCCCCTTTTGTTTCAGTTCTGAGGAGAGAGTCGGTCCCTCGATAAACTCCTGAACCAGATACAGCCGTTGATTTTGCTCAAAATGGGCCAGGAGGGAGGGGATTTGGGGATGATGTCCCAGATCGTCTAAGCGCACTGCCTCATGATAAAACAGGTCCTTCACCTTATGGATATGCTGGGTTTCCCCTTTCTGAAAAAACAGTTGCTTGACGACACATCGGGGTTTAGAGGGGATATCTTCATCCACCGCCAAAAAGGTCCGCCCAAATCCCCCATGTCCTAGGGCCTGAATGGGGCGGTAGCGGGCTTTTAGGATTAATTTACTGCCACAGCTTTGGCAAGTCTTCGCCGACTCAAGATTTTGGGGTTGGACGCATCCGGGAATAACGCAGTAGCTCATGACTTTGACCAGGGGGCGATCGGGTAAAGTTTGGACTCCACAGGGTGTCATTCCCGGTATAACATGGCCTTGAGGATTTACCCCCAAATTTGGCTACTGTTTTTTATATTCGTAGGTGTAGAAGCTCTGGAAGGCCCCTACGGTTTCAAACTGATAAGCCGGAATTAAGGGCAGGGGCAAAGACAGGTCAGTTTTATAAACGCTCCACAACAGAAAGTTTTGTCGCTGAGTGTTGCGGCGGATGATGTCCTCGATGTCACTCTGGACGGATCCAATGGCTGAAACACAAGCCCCTTTAGCAATGGGTAATCTATCACAGGCATTTTCTTGGGCATACTCCATCAGTCGTTGACTGGCATAGTCATGATAAGACTCCGGACCCGGGTTGGTCACCGCCATTGCTACCCCCAGCCCAACTAATACTGTACCTGTGACCGCCGCGATCGCATTTATTTTCTTCATCACAACTCAACGTACCGATTTCTTTGTTTAGACTTCCCCATTCCCCCCCTGAGTTCAGCACCCCTTTCCTGCAAATTTTCAAAATTTTTGATTTTTTTTGAAAAAGGGTAGATCAAATCCACAAGGGTGTGTTATAGTAAAAAACGTGGTGGCGGGCGTAGCCAAGTGGTTAAGGCAGTGGATTGTGATTCCACCATTCGCCGGTTCAATCCCGGTCGTTCGCCCTCAGATAAGTCAGGGACACAGTAGTTCTGTATCTCTGACTTATTTTATTTTAGTCGGATTTTAGATCAGGGGTTTTCCAAACCGGGAGAAATGCCCTCAAGAATAGGGACTTAACCTGGAATGATGGCAATCAGAGAAATTAATTTAGAAGTCAATGCGGTAACCGATCGCCTCGATCGCTACTTGGCGTCCCAACTCCCGGACCTGTCCCGGTCACGAATACAGCAATTGATATCACAAAATTGCGTAAAAGTCAATGGGCAAGTTTGCACCTCGAAAAAGATTATGGTGGAAACCGGCGATCGCCTCTGCATCGAGATTCCCCCAGCAGAACCCTTGGAAATCGGCGCAACCGAGATTCCCCTGGATATTCTCTATGAAGATGACAGCCTGATTATCATCAATAAACCCGCAGGTTTAGTGGTTCATCCGGCACCGGGACATTCCGATGATACCTTAGTCAATGCCCTGTTAGCGCACTGTGAGAACTTGTCCGGGATTGGCGGCGTACAGCGTCCGGGGATTGTTCATCGCTTGGATAAAGATACCAGTGGGGCGATCGTTGTTGCTAAAACCGATCACGCGCATCAACATTTACAAGGTCAAATTCAAGCTAAAACTGCCCGTCGCGACTATCTGGGGATTATTTATGGGGTTCCGAAAACCGAAAGCGGAACCATTGATGCACCGATCGCCCGACATCCCCACGATCGCAAGAAAATGGCGATCGTTCCTGTAGAAAAAGGCGGGAGACAGGCGGTGACCCATTGGCAAATTAAAGAACGTTTGGGGAATTATACGTTAATTCATTTTCAACTCGAAACCGGACGGACTCATCAAATCCGCCTCCATAGTGCCTATATTGGACATCCGATTGTCGGTGATCCGGTGTATTCCAGTGGGCGATCGCTCGGGGTGAATCTGCCAGGACAAGCGCTACACGCCTGGAGTCTGACCCTCGAACATCCCGAAACCGGGGAAACTATTCAGGCGATCGCCCCCTTGCCGGATTATTTTCATAAGTTATTAGAAGTCCTGCGACGGCGATCGAACTAAGGTGTTCATCCCGCAAAAGGGTTCCAGAAACCGGGTTTCTTAACCCTCCAAACTGGCCGGAAGGTTTTCGGATAGTTTAGTTGAATTCATCACGATTTTTGACTTTTGAGGACCTAGATGAGAAGGTGCTATTTTAAAGTCAAAATGCTGGCGCTGTCTATTTTTTTAGAAAATTTTTAAAATTCCTCAATTCCATGAGCATATAGCCTCTAGTTTGATGGGCCACTTGGGAGCCATTCCTCCCGGACCCGGACTGGACAAATGGCCCCAAATCCTGATCAGATTTGAGTTGCAGAAGTTAGCGATAGCAGTCCTTGCAGGATTTATAACATTTTCTTCTCCCCTCGGACGTTCTGGGCCGCCAACGAGAAAGGGGCCGCCGACCTCTTCCACAACGGCACGCAAGGATTGCTATAGATGCGTATGGGGTGGAGAATTCCCCACACTCCTGGATTCTCAAAAAATAACCCTCGACAAATGTCAAGGGTTTGTGACTCCAATGACTTGAGCAAGGGCGCGAGGTTGAGGCCCTTACTGCAAGTTAATCGTTTGTAGTTGTGGTTATTCCAATTCCTACAGCCGTCGCTGCTCTGTTTTAAGGAGCAGAAGGAGCGGTTTCCGGAGTCGTCGGAGTTGCTTCGGGGGTCGTTTCCGGAGTGGTCGGAGTCGCTTCGGGGGTGGTTGCCGGAGTGGTCGGAGTCGCTTCGGGGGTGGTTGCCGGGGTCTCTACAGCTTCGGGGGCTGTCTGGTCTACAGGAACTTCCTCTGTGGGGGTAGTCGTAGCAGGGGTTTCCGGTTCATTGGTATTGCAGGCTACAACAGAGGTAGATAAAGCGAGTAAAACAGCTAAACTTGCGATTTTGTTTTTCATTTGGGATATTTGGGAGTGAATGAATCAGCCATGACCAAGGACCCAGACTGCCTCAGTCGTTTCTACAAAATGAACAACTGCTAATGAACCCAATCTAGGGCAGCTTTTTGGGGTGGTTTCTCCTGGACCTACCCAGGGAAAACTACCTTAAAATCTGCTAGTAGTATAGGATAGGGCATTTTTATGAAAAAAGTTACAAATTTTCATTTATCTTAAAAATTTTTTATAGCTTCGTGAAGAAACCCTCCCAGATCCCGGGGTGGATTGACCCTGAAATCTTAGACCCTGGGGAGCAAGTCGGGTAAATCCGCCTGAGTTTGCACCGGGGTGCTAGTTGTTACAATCCAGGGAGAGAGTGGGTACGGATGGAGCCTATCCGTTGACCTCGGGACTGGGGAAGAGGTGCTTTTTATCTCAATTGAGGCAATTCAACAACTCCCCAAGGAGAGGGAAATCGGGGGAACCGGAGCGATCGCCCTCCTGAAATCAGAGTTCCCCAACTGCAAAAGACTTACAGACAAGCCGGTGCTAGGATGGGGGAGTCTCCGTGGAATCCACAAGACTAGGAACATCGGAATTCTCAACTCAATTGATCCAGGGATTCAATCCTCCCTGCCCCTGAGAAGGGAACCGATATAAATAGATCTATTAACAGAACAGCCTAATATTGGTTAAAGTTATGACAGTTGCGTTCAGACCCTCAAATGCTCCGAGAAAAATCAGGTCCCGTCCAACTTCGGCAGGCACATCCAGTAATAAAGTAACCTCGATCGCAACTCGCCAAAGAAAAGCTAAAGAAAACCTAGCGATCGCCTCCCCAACCCCTGCTCAAGTCACCCCTTTGCGATCGGCTCAATCCAGTCCCCGAGTCCGAGAAGGATTAACCCCTAACCCGAAGACAAGCGAATCCAGAAAGAACAAGGTAACGAGAAATCAGTCTACCTCAAATCCTTGGGCTATTCCCTTTTGGTTGCGATCGCTCGTGAAAGCACAAACCGTTTCATCCTTTGCCACCTTCCTCCTCGTCAGTGCCGCCTTATTCATCTATGGCAGCACTGTTTACTATCAGCAACAGTGGGGTAATTCCTTCCGAGAGTTGGAAAGTCTGCGCCGCCAAGAGCGAAAACTGACCACAACCAACGAAAGCTTAAAAACCCAATTTTCCAAACAAGCGGAAGAACCGGGAAGCGGGTTAGTACCCCCCAACTTAAAACAAATGATATTTTTAAAACCCACCCCAGTAGAACCCCCAGCAACAGAAGAAATAATCGGGGAAGAACCCCCAACTTCTGATACCCGACCCGTGGGATATTAACCTCCAAAAGTCGGGAATCAAACTCGACTCATGTCTGACCTAAACCGGGGAATATCGCCTGAATTAATTCTGGATCAAAAGCCTTCAAATTCTCCAACCTGATTACACTGTACGAGCGGAATATGGCATCAAGGATTCCACACCCTGGGAGAAGTTTGCAGCGGAACTCTCATCCCCAAACCCAATCTAAACGCGCGAAAAAAAACAACCGGGGGACGGCTCGGAATAAGCGAGGAAAACAGAGTGATAAAAACTTGCTCTTACTGTTACCCCTGGCATTTTTATTATTAATTCTGGAGAATTTGAACAGCTCGCCGCGAGTGAGGCGAGGAGTCCGCGCCCTGACGCGATTGGGAAATCCGCGCATTCGGTTCGCGGTCGTCTGGGGGGTTTTAATAGCGGGAATTTTGGGATTGAGTGGAAATTTGTATCGATTGCAAATTGTGAACGGGCAGGACTTACAAGAACAAGCCCGACAGCAGCAAGATGTGAAATTGCAACCGTTTATTCCCCGACGGGCGATCGTCGATCGCAGTGGCAACGTTTTAGCTCTGGATCGTCCGGTTTATACCCTATATGCCCATCCCAAACTGTTTCAAATCTCTAAGGAAGAGATGGCGGTCAACCTCGCCCCGATTCTGAATAAAACCAGTGCCGAACTGTTCGGAAAGTTCAACGAAGCAGAAAGTGGAATTACGGTGGCGATCAACATCTCGGAGGAAAATGCCGATCGCATCCGAGATATCTTCCTCGATGGACTAGAACTAGAGCAAAATCGCGCCCGCTATTATCCCCAAGAAAACTTAGCCGCCGATGTGGTGGGATATGTGGACACAGAAGGGCAAGGTCAAGCGGGGATAGAAGCCAGCCACCAGCACTTACTTGCCCGGGAAGCCTCGTTAGAACTGGACCGTCGCTTATGGGGTTCGCTGATCCCCGACCCGGTACCGGCGGAATTTATGCGCCTGGACGATTTGCATTTGCAAATCACCCTAGATTCGCGGTTGCAACAAGCGGCGCGGGTCGCTTTAGAAAAACATCGGAAACAGTGGAATGCCAAACGGGGGACGGCGATCGTTATGGATGCCAAAACCGGAGAAATCTTAGCCCTGGTTTGCGACCCCTCCTACGACCCGAACGAATATTTTAAAGCCGATGTGGAGTTATTTAAAAACTGGGCGCTGACGGATTTATATGAACCGGGATCAACCTTTAAACCGATTACGGTGGCGATCGCCTTAGAAGCCGGTGCCATTGAAGCCAACAGCGTCTTTTATGATGAAGGACGGATTTATGTGGATGAATGGCCGATTTCCAACTCCGATGGGGCCGGTCGAGGCAATCTCACCGTGACCGAAATCATCCGCTATTCCAGTAATGTGGGGATGGTGCATATTATCGAACAGATGCGATCGCGGGTCTTTTACAGTTGGCTGCAACGCCTAGGCATCGGGGACATCATCGGCGCAGACTTACCCTTTGAAACTGCCAGTCAACTGCGATCGCGAGCCGAATTTATGGCCTCCCCGGTCAATGCTGCCACCGCCTCCTTCGGCCAAGGTCTTTCCCTGACCCCCCTCCAACTGGTCCAAATTAACGGCGCTTTAGCCAATGAAGGCTATCTCGTCACCCCCCATGTCGTCCGGGGACTCTTTGATAGTCAAGGACGCCAGTATTGGGAACCGGACCTCCGTCCCAAGCGCCAAGTCTTTTCCCCCGCCACCACTCAAGCAGTCGTGGCGATGATGGAGGATGCCATCACCGACGGTACCGGCAGCGCCGCCCAAATTCCCGGATATCGGATTGCCGGAAAAACCGGGACCTCTCAAAAAGCATCCGATGATGGCACGGGTTATTCCGACTACGCCCGCATCGCCAGTTTTGTAGCCATCTTACCCGCAGATAACCCCCGTTACGTCGTCCTCGCCGCCGTGGATGAACCCGTAGGTGGTTACGGGGGAACCGTCGCCGCACCCATTGTCAAAGAAATCATGGAATCCCTGATTCAAATTGAGGGGATTCCCCCCTCAGAACAGGTTGAAACCCCCGAGGTTGAGGAGTCTGGGGAGTGAGTTGCAACACCCGGTAAAGTTGCAACACCCGGCGGGGGATAAATCCCCCGCCTAACAGCTCAAGTCGGTTAAAAACCGACTGAAAGTCTTATCCGGAGGTGTTTAGTCGGTTTTTAACCGACTTGAGCTATTCAGCTAAAAGTTTTTAACCCCCAACAGTTGTTGCCACAGATAGAAGATGTCAGTTGAAACCGACTGAAAGTCTTATCCCGTGGTATTTTCAGTCGGTTTCAACCGACTTTAGCTGTTAGACGGGGGATTTATCCCCCGTCGGGTGTTGCTTTAGCTGTTAGACGGGGGATTTATCCCCCGTCGGGTGTTGCTAACCGCCCGATCTAACTTGAGCACCTTGCAACTGTTCTAATAGTTGTTCGGCGGTGGTGGCGGGTTCTTTACAGGAGAGGCCCTCACAGACTAAGCCGATCGCCTCCGAGGGGAGGTCTGACTTATCCTGAAAAATACAGGTGGGAAAATATTGAGCCATTAACCCGGGAATGCGACTGCTGGCAGTACGAACTAGGGTGTGATGACGATACCAATCCAAGGCAGCAAACAGACTCGGACAGGCGGAAGGTGCGCGGTCCATAATGGCCCCAAAGGACTTGAGGGCATTAAAGGCGCGATCGAGATAGGTCAAGTCTTCGGTAAGCATAGATAACCGAATTAAGGAGGCGATCGCCACCCCATTAGCTGCTGGGGTCGCATTATCGGTATAACTGCGTTCCCGGACAATCAAATCACTACTGCTATCTTTCGCCGTATTAAAATATCCCCCCAATTCCACACTCCAGAGAAACTCATCAAACTCTTCCTGAACCTGAATTGCTTTCTCTAACCAATTGGAATCAGAAGCATGAACCTGTTCCATTTGTTCTAAATCCAATAAGGCTTTAATCAACAAAGCATAATCTTCCGATTGGGCGAGCACTGCGGCTTGACCCTCATAATTGAGGCGATGCAAACGACCTTGAACCCATTGATGCTCCAGAATAAAATTCGCCGCAGTGGTGGCTAGGGTGGCATATTCCCGATTGTCAAACACCACTGCTGCTCTTGCCAGTCCAGAAATCATCAAACTATTCCAAGCGACAATCATTTTCGGGTCAGTGACTGGAGGAATCCGACCAGGCCAATTGCGGGTTTTAGCTATCAGATTGTTACAAGCAGGGGAAAAGGTTTTAACGGCTTCGGGTAAGGCACCATAACGGACTTTAAATAGCTTGGCTAAAGCCGTTTCTACCGTGGGACTGAGGGTCTGGAGATTAGTCCGTTTTAAGACAATTTTTCCTTCAAAATTGCCCTCGGAAGTCAGGAAAAATTGTTGGTTGAGTGCGGTGAATTCTTCGGTTGTTAAGAGACTTTCTAATTCCTGATAGGTCCAGACATAAAATGCGCCTTCTTCTGGTTCTTTGTCCTGGGGAGTGATGAAACTATCAGCATCTTGGGCGGCGTAAAAATAGCCTTCCGGGGCAGTCATTTCTCGCTTAAGCCATTGGATTGTTCCAGCAACGGCCCATTCAAATCCCGGTTCTTGGATGCCTTCACTCCAGAGATTGGCTAAAAATTCGACAATCTGACCGTTATCATAAAGCATTTTTTCAAAGTGGGGGACCGTCCAGGTGGGATCGACAGTGTAGCGATGAAATCCACCAGCAACGGCGTCATAAATGCCACCGGAGGCGAGGTCAAAACCCCGTTGGGCGATCGCACTCCTCGGGTCATATTCCGATTCTCGGTCAAAGCGAGTGGATTGCAGGACCAGTTGAGCATAAGGCATCATGGGAAAGCTGGGTCCATATTCCCGATGGGCAATCACCGTGACACTGGTTTCCAATCCTTTCCAGAGGAGTTCTTCGGGGAGGTCCTCGGTTCCTGGGAGGGTCGCCGCCTGTTGGAGATGACCCATGATTTCTTCTTTGAAGGCTTCGAGTTTGCCTTTTTCGAGGTCATAGTAGCGGCGAATCGCTTGCAGCAATTCTAGGAAACCGGGACGACCATAGCGGGGTTCCACGGGGAAGTAAGTGCCGCCATAAAAGGGTACAAGGTCATCGGGGGTGAGAAAAATATTCAAGGGCCAACCGCCTTGGCCGGTCATCATTTGCAAGGCTTGCATATAGATACTGTCGATATCGGGTCGTTCCTCGCGATCGACTTTAATCGGCAGAAAGTTGGCGTTCATATAGGAGGCGATCGCCTCACTGGAGAACGCTTCTCCTTCCATGACGGTACACCAGTGGCAACTGGAATACCCAATGGATAGAAAGATAGGTTTATCCTGTGCCTTGGCGGTTGCTAATGCTTCGTCACACCAGGGCCACCAATCGATCGGGTTCTCCGCGTGTTTGCGAAGATACAAACTTTGAGTCTGTGCCAAATGATTTGTCATAATGGGGTCCTTAGATTTATGGGTAGATAACTCTATTAGGGGAATCCTCAGCAGAGACCAGGGGAATATCGCTCAAAGGTTGAAGCGCCTTGGACTGGAAGCAATACCCCATCTAAGATATCAGATCCCCAGCAGTCTGTCGGAGGTTCAAACTTCTGCCTGATCCTCGGCAACAACCGGCGGCGGTTTAAACCCTCGTCGGGTGTTGCCACTCAGTTTGACCCCATCCCTTCCCTAACCAACAGTGCAACTGCATTGTCCCTCTTGTTGGATCTGTGCTGTAGTTACATAATCAAAATCACAGGCGGATAGAAGAAATATTTTCTCGTCAGACTGTGTAACTACACCACAAATTCAGCCTAATTTAGTCAAAAATCAGAATTATTCCAATGATTAAAAGTCTTTAATTATTGGAACTGATTTATTGACTCTTCCCACACCTATTCAACTTCAAGACAAAATTCTAACGCTTATGCCTCCTAAAAAAGGATTGTCCAAATCAACGATTAATACTAACTCCCAGCGAGTCGCGCTCTATTGGGATTGTCAAAATGTCAAAATAAGTCCAGAACGAGCCGATTTTTTGGTAGAGTTTTCAGCAAACCAGGGAGAATTGGCGCTGTGCCATGCTTATTCTAATTGGAAACATGAAAGCCGGTCTCATGGCAAATATTTGACTGACTTGGGGTTTGAACGGGTTGATGTTCCGTCCGGTGGAAGAAATAGTGTAGATCACAAGTTAATTGTCGATTGTATCAATTATGCGGTGGAACCTGATTCGGCGGAAATTTTTATTATTGTCTCGGGAGATGGAGATTTTACGAGTTTAGGTCATGTTTTAAAAAGCAGAAAAAAGAAGGTGATTGTTTTTGTCCAACGGGGGGGATTTAGTCCAGACCTTCTGAATGTTGCGGATGAATCTCATATTATCGAAAGTTTGGATGATATCCCCAGATTACCCGCTTTTCGCGACGCGGCTTTGCTAAATTTGGCGCTGATTCATCGGTCTTATGCGAATGAAAATCCCGAAGTGGGTCAGAATAATGAAACCCTGGAGTTTTTAGGGGATTCGGTTCTCAATTTTTTGAGTAGCCATTTTATTTACCGGCTGTATCCGGATTTGAATGAATCCCAATTGACTCGATTGCGATCGGCCTTAGTGGATGAAACCCAACTGGCAGATTTTGCCAATTATTTGGAGGTGGGTAAAAACATGAAGTTGGGGAAAGGTGCAATTAAAGATAAAGCTCGCAAAAATGATTCGTTGTTGAGTGATACCTTTGAAGCGATTATCGGTGCATATTTCTTGGACTCTGGGATTGATGCGGTCCGCAATTTTGTCGAACCTTTATTTGAATCCGCAGCGGAAGGTCTTCTCGATCGCAAGTTGACGGCTGAATCTAGTATTCTTTTAGATGCCAAAAATCGCTTTCAGGAATGGGTCCAAGGAAATCTCGGTCCGACTCAACCCAAATATGAAACGATCGCCCAATCGGGACCGGATCATGCACCGGATTTTACCGTGGAGGTGAAGGTCGGAAATCAAGTGTATGGAGTGGGTAAAGGACGGAGTAAAAAAGAAGCGGAAAAACGGGCCGCTGAGTTAGCCTTAAAAGAGGTTGGCGCATTATAGTTTTGAACCTCGCTATCATGCTAAGAAACCCGGTTTCTTAGATCAGTGTTGCATCTGACCCAAGATATTGCACCCTTCTCAACATTGGCGGGGGATAAATCGTTGGCGGCTTCATAGAATCAAGTCGTCTAAAGACGACTGCAAGTCTGATACAGTGTTGTGTTTAGTCGGTTTTTAACCGATGTATTGGCGCTCACGCTCGCGCCACTACATCCCTAAAACTCCAGCTACTTTAAATTCAGGAGCTAATTGTTCATGTAGAGTTAATAGGGGAGTATCTTGAAGGAAAATTATGAAAAAATAATTGAAAAGTTCGGGGGATATATTTGGGTAAACGGGTTGGATAGTTAGCAGAATGGTCTCTTCAAAAATTCCGCGTAAATACTCAACAGATTCTGTCGGTTGACTCGTTGTTCTAAACCCTGAGAAGTTAAAGACCCCTCGGGGTTTAGGGTCTCCAAGCATTCGCCGAATGCCCCATCAGAAAAAGTGGGGTGTTTTCAGAGTTTTAGGGTCATCAAATTCCAATCTTAATATTTTTTGAAATGGCCGGGATGTTTTCGGATAGTTTAGTTGAATTCATCACTATTTTGGGTTTTGGAGGACCTAGATGAGAAGGTGCTATTTTAAAGTCAAAATGCCTGCCCTGTCTATTTTTTTAGAAAATTTTAAAGATTCCTCAATTCTATAGAGAGCATATAGCCTCTAGCTTTAGGGGCCAGTGGGGAGCCATTTCTCCCGGACCCGGACTGGACAAATAGCACCAAATCCTGATCCGATTTGAGTTTCAGAAGTTAGATTGATGCGTATGGATTGATCCCCCGCCGGTGTTGAGAATGGTGCAATATCTCAGGTGAAACCGACTGAAAACACCACTGCATCAGACTTGCAGTCGGTTAAAAACCGACTGCAAGCTATGAGGCCGCCAATCGATTTATCCCCCGCCCGGTGTTGCCAGTGGTGCAAGATCTCAGGTTTTAACCGACTTAAGCGATGAGGCGGGGGATTAATCCCCGCCAGGTGTGGCGACTTATTTATCACCTTAGACTGATAAGAAAGGGTTGAAAATATGCTAGTAAAAGTTAAGAAAATTATCTTTTAATTTGTATGAGCGATCGCCACCAACCTATAGGTCCTAAACTCTCGGGTCACACCCCTTTAATTCAGTTGATTTTAGTCGGGGGAATGCTGCTGGGGATCACCCCACTGGCGACCGCTTTACCTCCTGCCTCTGATGTTCCCGAGGAAATTTTGCGAACTGAAATTATTACCCAAGGCCGATCGCCCGTTGATGGCACCCCCCTCACCCCGGCTGAATATGCCGCATTGCTCGAAGCTCCGGCATTTCGAGGGACGATCGCCCCCTACGATGGCAGTCCAACTACGGCGATCACGCCTATCCCTCCCGGGCAGATCATGATTAATCGCTTGCCCGTTAGAGAATTACTCCGGGTGATTTTTCCGTTTTGAACGTGCCATTTTAGTTTACAATCCTTAATATTTCTGGTGTATTGATAGAACAGGACCGACCCATCACCTGAAGTAGATAGGAGATGCATTTTATCAAAAGCATCAACCCTATCGGGTTCAATCCCTTGAACAAACGTCAGTCCTGTAAAAGAGTTACTCCCTCTAAGGGAGCGATCGCCAGGGCATTAGGGGGGGAGGATAGGGAAGATGGGGAGGATAGGGAAGATGGGGAGGATAGGGAAGATGGGGAAGTTTGTAGTAACGACTTCAGTCGTTTCCTCCCCAATCTACCCAATCTCCCCAATCTACCCAATCTCCCCAATCTCCCCGCAATAGGGAGCCGATGGGTGAGCCAACCAGCTCCCCTCATCCCCGAGACCCAAAAACCTCTAGGATGAAGCCATCATCAACACCCCTACCCGAGGCGATCGCAATATCTAACCCCTGTGCCCTAACCCTAATCCCGGGTTAATCAACCGCACAGATATCGAAACCCATTCATGAACTGCATTTAGGCAACAAAACATGACCATAACAATCGCCCCGGATCAAGTCCATCAAATAGTTGGAAATCAACATCAAGACCCCTTTGAAATTCTCGGCGCTCATCCCATCCAGGACAACGGCAAAATCTCCCATTGGGCCGTCCGCGCTTACCTCCCCAACGCCGACAGCGTATCCGTCATCGTCCCGGAACAGCGCCAAGAATATCCCATGCAGTCCGTGCATAACCCCCACTTCTTTGAATGCATCATAGAAACCGCTGAACTCGCCAACTACCAATTCCGCATCAAAGAAGGCGAGCACGAACGAGTCATCTACGACCCCTACGCCTTCCGATCGCCCAAACTCACCGACCTCGACATCCACCTCTTCGCCGAAGGCAACCACCATCGCATCTACGAAAAACTCGGTGCTCACACCCTAGAAGTCAACGGCGTCAAAGGCGTCTACTTTGCCGTCTGGGCCCCCAACGCCCGCAACGTCTCCGTCCTCGGCGACTTCAACCACTGGGACGGGCGCAAACATCAAATGGCAAAACGCGGGAACGGCGTCTGGGAACTCTTCATCCCCGATATCGGAGTCGGCGAACATTACAAATATGAAATCAAAAACTCCGCAGGCCATATTTACGAAAAATCCGACCCCTACGGTTTCCAACAAGAACCCCGGCCCAAAACTGCCTCCATCGTCACCGACCTTGACACCTACGCCTGGACCGACCAAGACTGGATGGAAGAACGTCGCAACAGCGACCCCCTCACCAAACCCATCTCCGTCTACGAATGTCATTTAGGCTCCTGGCTCCATGCCTCCGCCTCCGAACCCGCCAAACTCCCCAACGGAGACACCGAACCTGTCGTCATCGTCTCCGAACTCAAACCCGGGGCCAGATTCCTCACCTACCGGGAACTCGCCGAGAAATTGATTCCCTACGTCAAAGAACTCGGCTACACCCATATTGAGTTACTCCCCATCGCTGAACATCCCTTTGATGGGTCCTGGGGTTATCAAGTCACCGGCTACTATGCCCCCACCTCCCGCTTTGGCACCCCGGAAGACTTCATGTATTTTGTGGATTGCTGCCACAAAGAGGGAATTGGCGTCTTGGTAGACTGGGTTCCGGGTCACTTCCCCAAAGATGGACATGGATTGGCCTTCTTTGATGGCACCCACCTCTACGAACACGCCGACCCCCGCAAAGGCGAACATAAGGAATGGGGGACCCTCGTCTTTAACTACAACCGCAACGAAGTCCGCAACTTCCTCGTTTCCAACGTCTTATTCTGGTTTGACAAATTCCACATTGACGGCATCCGCGTCGATGCTGTCGCCTCCATGTTGTATTTAGACTACTGCCGGAAAGATGGGGAATGGGTGACCAACCAATATGGCGGACGGGAAAACCTAGAAGCCGCAGACTTCCTGCGCCAAGCGAATCATCTGCTGTTTTCTTACTATCCTGGGGTGCTCTCCATTGCCGAAGAGTCTACCTCCTGGCCGATGGTCTCCTGGCCGACTTATGTTGGCGGGTTAGGGTTTAACTTGAAATGGAACATGGGCTGGATGCACGATATGCTGGATTACTTCAGCATGGACCCCTGGTTCCGCCAGTTCCATCAGAACAACATCACCTTTAGTATGTGGTATCACCACAGCGAGAACTTCATGCTGGCCCTGTCCCATGATGAAGTGGTGCATGGTAAGAGCAATATCATCGGTAAAATGCCCGGGGACCGTTGGCAGAAATTAGCCAATGTCCGCTGTTTGTTTACCTATATGTTTGCTCACCCGGGCAAGAAAACCCTGTTTATGAGCATGGAATTCGGCCAATGGAGTGAGTGGAATGTCTGGGGCGATTTGGAGTGGGAATTGTTGCAATTTGAGCCACACCAACAGCTTAAAACCTTCATGACCGACCTGAATCACCTCTATTGTTCAACGCCAGAACTCTATACCCAAGATTTTGGACAAGAAGGGTTTGAATGGATTGATTGTTCGGACAATCGTCATAGTGTCGTGTCGTTTATCCGCTGGGATAAAAATAAGGAAGATTTTGTGGTGGTGGTTTGTAACTTTACTCCGCAACCGCACAGTCATTATCGCGTTGGGGTTCCGGTACATGGATTCTACAGCGAAATTTTTAACAGCGACTCCGGCAAATATGGCGGCAGCAACATGGGGAATCTAGGGGGTAAATGGGCCGATGAGTGGTGGTTCCATAGTCATGCTTACTCGATGGATTTGTGTTTGCCTCCGTTATCCGTGTTGGTGTTTAAGTTAGATAAAGAGAAGACTGAAGAAGCGCGGAAGGCTTGGATGTCTCAAACTTGAGAAGTGGCATCCGGCGGGTGGCAACACCCGGCGGGTGGCAACACATCCGGCGGGTGGCAACACATCCGGCGGGGGTTAAAACCCCCGCCTAACAGCTAAAGTCGGTTAAAACCGACTAAAAACACCACGGGATAAGACTTGCAGTCGGTTTTAACCGACTTTAGCTATGAGGCGGGGGATTTATCCCCCGCCGGATCAGCGGTTGTGGCTGTAGAGGCGCTTCGCGAAGCGCCTCTACATCCGGGGATTCAACCCCCGCCGCTCCTCAACCCAACCTCACCCACACTTTTCCGTCTTTCGCATCGCTCCTAACAGGGTAGAAACAAAGACACAGCGCTGTTTATTGCTGTTACTATTGCGAAGGCGAACCGTCACCCGTCCCAGGCGACCATTGGAGTTTCCTCTGTCATTAAACTGCATTCGCCACACCCCCGTCGAAGGGTATCGATAAAGAGTGGTTTTGCTCTCGTCAATTTTTACAAAAGAGTTGAGATTTTGCCAGTCCTGGTCTGTGGGAGTACCAGAGGAAAGATGAACCGCCCATTGAGCCCTATCATTCATTTCTCGGAAACTGACTTGATAGATGTCTTTATTGGAAGTAGCTTGACTTTGAGCTTGACGCAGCGCCGAATAAATTTGATTTTGACTGGAATTAAGGCGGAGAGTATTCAACCAGTTCAGCCAGCTGGGAATGCCGATACCAGCTAGAATGGCGAGAATAAAAACAACGATTAAAACTTCAAGCAGTGTGAATCCGTTCGCCCGTGACTGGTGAAACCGATGTCTGATGTGAGGGGATAATTTCATCATTCAGCACCCTGAATTATTGTTTTAAAATAAAATAAATCCTCACGGGAGAAATTGCGAGGATTTTTAATATTTTTTTACAAACTTCAGGATGGATGTTTTAATTCAGCTAAGGATTACATTCTTCATCCGCTCCTTGGGTCATGGCTCCTAGGATAGTGAGAACAACAACACAACGCCTAGGGTTATTGTTGGTTCCAGCCAATACGACTCTGAAGGGCAAACGGGCTGCATCCACATTCCCATCCAGATCAAATGTAATTGACTCAGTTCCCGTGGGAAGCTCCAGTTGAATCATTCCCTGTTCTAAGTTGCCATTTCCTAGTTTTTGGTCGGGTTTACCAGTTATTTGAATGGTAGGAACCTGATCGGGGGGATTTAAAAAAGTAACTTGTTGTGAAGAGCGGGTTTGCTTTGCAGTAGATTGAGCGGACCTTAAAGCTTGAACTACTTGAGCTTGAGCCGTATTCACTCGCTGCCGGTTGATCACAGATAACCAGCTCGGTATCCCCATTGCTGCTAAGATACCGATAATAAAGACAACAACCAGGAGTTCTAAGAGAGTAAAACCGGATGTAGTAGGATTTTTAGAAAGACTCTGTTTTTTCATGCCATTTCTCCCGAATCTAACCTCTGCTTTTGTAGTGGCGGTAATGACTTTAGTCTGTTAACTTTATGGATCCGGAGTGACTGATTCATTATTACCCGACAGACCAAATACGCTTCTTCTCATCACTTGAGCTTGGAGAGCAGGTAGATAGGCATCGCTAGTAACTCCAAGCTTTCCATTTGCATTACCTCGGATAAAAATTAAGGCATCTTGAGCTTTTCTATCCTCGGCTTTTCGGATACAGGCATAAAACCCTAGATTTTTCGGGCCCAATTTACTCTGTGCCAACTGCGGGCTTGGGGTTAATTCATAATTATTATTAGGACATTGAGCCTCAAACTTGGGCTGCTCGTTATTAACATCTACAAAATCTACTAAGACATCAAGAGCGGCGTGGCTAACAGTATGAGTCCCGGTTTGATAAGGCCAGTCGATAAATTTTTCGGGTTTAGGATCAATATACCCAGTAAACAGTGCAGGAGCGTCGGTATTAGATTGGAATTTATCAAGCTGATAGCGGGCAATCCGGGCTTTTCCTGTCCAAGTATTATTAGGGTTATGGGTGCTTAAGTAGTAAACCACTAAAGAGTATGTCCTCCCGCCGATTCGCAAATCGTTGCAAGGATCATCTGGATTTTCAGAAGGCGCTTTACAATTCGCAGGTAAAGGCTCAAGCTTCCAAAATGCTAACACCGGAACACTATTGGCCGGAATCGTTAGGTAATTAAAAATCCCTCTACATTTGGGGTCTGGTGAATTGGGGGGTGGTGAATTGCCTAGGAAACATCGATTATCATAAATGTAGATGGCTTCGCGGAGTTCAGAGCTAATATAGTCGATCGCTCTTTGCATTTCCTGCTGAGTTTCGCTCTGGGCGGTTTCTTGTTGGTCAGTCTTTAGCAAATCTACAACCAAAGCCAAGATAGTAGTGATAATAACTGTTACTATCATCATAGAAGCCAAAAGCTCTAACAAAGTAAACCCATCTTGGGAATGCTTAGGATGCGAAAGTCTCCACCGATTAAGTAATAATTGAAAAAGCTTTTTAGCCATTGTTATCCTGCCTAATTTAATAGGATTTTTTAGCAAATTAAAACGTTTACACCCCAGGTTATTCTACACATAAACTAGAGTTGAGAATGCAGCCTGTATTATCACTATCGAGGGCAAAAATTTCGGTTTGCACCACAGCTAAAGGGTTAGTGTTTTGACTGCCTTGACCCCCTGCTAGTTTCAAAGCAGCTTGTTTAGTGTTTAAGGTTAGACCCCCTTGCTCCCTGCCTAATGCGGCATAGACCCGAACGGTCATCGTAAAACGCCCGGGAGGTCTGTTGCTATTGATACTCTGCCCTTGGGTGCGAACGCTTTGCACCAAAAAATCAGTCTCACAGTTGCCATCGACATCGACCTTCACCAACTCAGTGGGTCTAAGATTTTGGTTATCTTCTGGTGTTTTACCTGAACAAGATACGGGAGAACTCAGTTGATTGCGAATTGTCATATTGACTGTTTCAGGAGCACCCGTCTCTACTCCAGGTAAATCGGCCTTGGTATAACCACTTTGAGCCACTAAGACTCGAATTCGGTCTATCTCTGCTTGGGCTAACTGCTGGGCTTGTTCTGCACGCCGATTTTGGACTCGGGTGGCTACCACAATTGCCAGAGGCGGAGCAATGCCGATTAATATGCTGGTCAGAAGCAGGATTCCCATCAAGCATTCAATTAAGGTCAACCCTTGCTCCTTTGATTTCGTCCTCTCAAATAGAAGTGGCTGTAACCGCATCTTTACCTCCTTGTCTGATTGATTTAATTACATTTCGCACTGGGATCTACAAGGCCACCGTCTGCTGAAGCACACCTTAAGTTTTCGATGTAAGGATCATCGATCGCCGGTTCATCATAGAACTCGCTGCGGTTGCTACCCATCGCCGTTAAACGTTCGGAAATTGGGGGAACTGGTGCCAGTTGTAGTCCCACATCATAACCCCAGTTCCGCAGTGGCGGGAAGTAATAGTTGATCGAAGTATCCCCGGGTGAGCTAGTTGCAGGTTCCCAGGCATCTTGGTCAAAAGGCCCAGTGGCGTAGGTACTGAAGTTAAACTGGAGGAACGAGCCGGAAATGGACAGGGTTCGATTCTGCCAGAACTCCAGCGTTCGGGGGAAGTTGTGTAAACCCCCGTAAGGCTGATTTTCACGAGAGGGAACAATCCCCTGAATCAGAATAGCGTTGTATTGATTATCAACAGGGGTCCCAATACACCTACGGTTAAACAGTTGTCCACAATCTCCTGGGATGTCGGTGAACGTTCGATATTGTCCAGCATCTAGCGCAGTGGTACTTGTGGCATTCGGAAAAATTTGGGGGCGGCCATCCCGATCAATTTTTATGGGGTAGCGTCCTGATGCAAGAGGCGTAGTCGGTGGCTTAGCCGGTTGCGATCGAGCACCATTTTCTCGCAGAACAGAGGTATCAGGAGTTTGGACTTTGAGCCGGTTCATACCCATGTAGGATGTGTAATTTGGCGTGCCCGGGCAACCATAAAGAGCGGGCACTGCTGTTGGATTACCGTGATTCGCTGGGTAATAGCGGAGTCCGTCTTCAATGCTGCCATCGCAGAAGTTACTCGAAAGCAGGGTAATTGCATCAGCAAAAATTTCACTGGGACGCCAGAGATCGCTTCCTGCTTTTGCAAATTTGTCCTCAAAGGGACGATTGCGAGTATAGAAATTACTCCAATTCCCCTGCAATGTAGTGGTAAATTCTTGCAAATTATTCGTGGTGCCGGTGGTGGTACTGTGCAGGTTAAAGTCTCCCTGGATATAAACCGGATTATCCGAAATAAAGGACAGACCCCGCGCAGGAGCATTAGCTGGAGCAGGACGACTTAAATCTCGGCCATTCTTGAGGCGGAACCCGTGAGGTCGTCGGGCTGGATCTGCATGATAATCTACAGGTTTCGGACTAATCCCATTAGCTGCCACCGCTGGATCTGTTTGTGGATTAGTGGGATTTGCCTTCATGCTAGTTTCAAGAGGAGTGCTACCAGCAGGCCGAGCAATCCCATCTTCCCGCACCGCATCTTCACGGAACGCATAGACAATCCCGCTGTTGGGTAACCACAAATTATTCGTGAGGCCATTCCCAGTTTTCAGCAGGTTGAGGTCAATGTCCAAAACCCGGACCCCCATCGCTTGGCGACCATCGTACATTCCTTTATCTAGGAAAGGTACGGGTTCGCTAGCACCGCCTGGAGCCTTAATTTCGTTGACGGTGGGTAAACTCGCCTGGAATTTTGTTCGAGGTACTTTCCATGCGGTTAATGCCCGAGGCTTAATCAGGTCCGCGATCGCCGTGATGTCCGCATCGGTTACTTCGCTATAGGTTCTGCCTGAGTTAACGGTAGCTCCTGTGATGTAGGCATCCCGATTCCCAATAGTATCAGCGGCTGCATTGGCAGGTTCTCCATGATTCACTGTGGGAAAAATATAATGAAGCGCCGGGAATTTAGACTGAGTGGCACACAGGGGAACAAGATTGGCATAAGTGGGGGGTGCAGTACCAGTGGGGGGTGCAGTAGCGGGAAATGAACAAGTATAGCCAACTCCATTGCTGCGATCGCGTTCTACTTGCTCTTTCAGATGAAGCCGCCAAGCTAATTGAGCTCGTTTTTTATCGTCAGCAGTAGCACCGGATGCCTCAGCCGCTGCGTCCAGTACCTGCAGATAAGCTTCTGCCGGTGCAATTGTTGTAGATGCAGGCACAGGAAGTGTAATATCCGGGTTTGCCGTATTATTACCAATGAACCATATTTTGATCTGTTTAGTAGTTGCATTAACTGTTTCAAGCTGAACCACCCCTTTACCAGTATTGTCAGCAGGATTAGGCTTGATCTCCGAAAGTCGAGTTTCCAACGACGTCTTCGTCGTATCGGTTGCTGCTGGTTCCGCATCTAGTTGTTTAATGTTGTTAGCTAACATTCCCACGGTACAAGCTGCTGAATCGATATAGGAGCGATCGGCTAAACTGTCATTTCCTGGGTTACCGGGAGGGAGCTTGAGCGCCCGTCGTAAGTTGGAGAAGTTACCCCACATCGTCATGTTGGGGTAAGGATGGATTTGCCCATCTTGTATAGCTGGGAATGCACCCTTAGGATCTCCCGCAAAATAGGCTAAATTTTCCAAGGCTTTCTTCAACGGAGCGTTGCTTAACGGCGCTGCCGGTGGGGGTGTAAACTCCCATCCATTGGTTCCCCGTCCGGTGAAAAAGTTAATATTTGGGTCATTCGGATTGATAGGATTGCCTGAAAAGTCGGTACTGTTATCAATCGTAATTTTTGTTCCGGGGTGAGCTGTCATTGCCACACAAGCCAGTGGCTCTTGGTCCTGAGCAACAGCACTCCCATCTGCAGCATGGTAAACCACCATACCTTGTACAGCCGCTAGATTATCTCTCAGCGTTTTGTACTGGAGCGACTCATGGCAGCGTGTACCCCAGCAGCTTGCAGCCGGGAAAAGTGGGTCAGCATTTGGATTAACAGCACCCCCGGCTAGGGTGGGCTTTTCCCAGCCGAAAGGATTGCCCAGTTCCAAGCGTTCCCCCACAATCAAACGTAACCCTTCTGCATCAGCACGGCGTTCCCAGTACCCATCTAACCCCAGGGTTTGAAATCGAGTATCACCGGCTGCCAGCCCTTGAGCCTTAGTCCGAGTGAACCTGAGTTGTTCCTCTGCAATTAGAGCAGAACCGCTAATATTTTCTCCAACTTTGCCAGCCAGAGGCGAAGTAGGATCCAAAGGATTCTGACGCGGAGGCGGTTGAGGACCCAAACGGTCATCAGCCCGATAGCTATCATCGATGGAAGGCGACTCTTCTTGTTTGTTTTTCAGGCGTCCTACATTTAACGCGCTACCCTCCCACGTATCAAAAGGAGTCACCGCGCCTCGGGGTACATGATCTCCGCTGGTAAAGAGTGCCACCGGATCGATCGCCACATCATTCGGTACACCCGTCTTAACTGAATCGCTAGCAGCAGTCAGTGGTTCTGTTTTTTCAGAAGGATTGGTCGGATCATAGAGATTAAATACGGAGCTACCTTCAGCTTTATTTGTTGCCATCGCTCCAGCAAGAAACTGTCCTTTAAAAGCAAGAGTATCGGCAACCGAGATATCCGAAGCCGTTTCATCATAAAGGCAGGAATTGGGAGAACTAATTAAGTAGGCAGTAAAGTTATTAGCCGCAATAATATTGCCTTGACTGTGCATGGCTCCATTCCATCGGAAGGTATCCCCTGGATGGATTTCGAGGTCGCTGTTAAACCAAGCTCCCCATTTGTTGCCTCGTTCTGCTTCTCTATCTTGTTCCAGTTCTAATGTTGTTACATTCCGTCGCCCGCCCTCATTATTAATAACAACGACGTTAATTTGAAAATTTTTATAAAGAAAAGCTGTACTTTGTTGAGCCTCAAACCATCCCGCTTCAACGGCACTGGAATCTGCGGCACCAGCCACATTTTCGCATCCCGCTTTCAGCTTTGCTGGCGCAATCATCGGACCTGTCCGAACTTGGAGGCTATTCGCCCTTTCAGCTACTGCCGCGTCAGTAAGGTCTTCCAATGACTCTTGCTGTTCGGGAGATTGCAATATAATCGAATAAGCAACCCGGTTTCCTTGTTCGTCTCGATAAAACCAAGCATTGTCGTTTACGCCATCCTTATTGATATCAATGCGGCTTTCCCCGTCTAAATTAAATCGAGCGTCTTGGAGAAACTCCGCTAAAATATCTTGGCCAGGGACACCTCCTAAACGATATTCACTCCCTGTAAACAGATACTCTAGTTTCGCTCTAGCTCTATCTAAAACCGGAGTTGCCACATTATAAATCACCTGCTGTTGGCGCTGAATTGCTACCTGTTCAGTCCGCTGAAAGGTTCTAAATAATAAGGAACCAATAACTAAAGTTACCACCAACACCAGTAAAACTGTGGTTGGCAACACAAAACCCCCCTGCACTCGCCGTCGAGAACTGACGAAAGCCATGCGGAGAAACCGATAAGTATTTCGACTCGTCAACTTTTGGGCAAATCGAGTGATTGCTTGCACGAGGCGTGTTAGCGCTTTTTGGATCTTGTGCTTTGTAGCCATAGCTGCTCCGTGGGTGCAGGTGCGATGAATAGAACTGGAACGTGTTTTTTCTGTGGTCACTTAAAAATCTCGGAAGTGACCCTCCGTATATTTCCGGAGATTGTTCTCAAATCATTGTATTATCTAGTTTTTAGCTTACCCAGAGGGAGAAAAAAATCTATCATCCCTGGGTTAGAAAGTTTGTCAAGAGGGACCTAGGAAATGGGTTTTGGGACCCCAAAAATGAAAAGAGGCGCGGCATTGCCGCGCCTCTTAATCGTACAGGTTCCCAAGGGCTGGAAATCTTAGTATTTGGACAGGTTGATTCCAGCTTCCTTGGCGTAAGCTTGCAACCCCTTGTTATTGAGGGTTTTGATAGCGGTGGTGGATAAGCGCAGTCTCACCCAGCGGTTTCCTTGGGGCCACCAGACCCGTTTCCATTGCAGGTTGGCTTCTTGCAGCTTATGGGTCCGGCGATGAGAGTGGGAAACGGCCATTGCGTTATTCGCTTTTTTGCCGGTGAGTTGACATTTGCGGGACATGGTTTCTCCTACGATAGTTGGGCTATGTTGAAACGCGATCTTCTATTGTACCGAGTTTTGGCGAAGGATGGAGGATGGAGTAGTTTCCAGATTGTCCGTAGTAACGACTGCAGTCGTTCTCCCCCGTTCGTAGTAACGACTTCAGTCGTTCTCCCCCGTTCGTAGTAACGACTTCAGTAGTAACGACTTCAGTCGTTCTCCCCCGTTCGTAGTAACGACTTCAGTCGTTCTCTTCGTTCGTAGTAACGACTTCAGTCGTTCTCTTCGTTCGTAGTAA
>JAMXFF010000005.1:0-4180 GCA_025370845.1 Laspinema palackyanum D2a
GGCTTCATTCTCGCTCTAGCTATTGATTTTACGGTCGTTACTCCCTCTATGTTTTGTTAGAATGAAACAGCCCTACCCCTTGCCAAGGGGAGGGGACCGGAAGTAATCTTAAATGTGAGAAACTTCCCTGGCAAAAATTATATTGGCAAACTTGTGAGAATTAGATTAGGGTTTAGTGTATCAAAAAATTTAGCCGATCGCAAATCTTCGACGAGAGGACAGGGAAGATATCAGGAGGCAGAGCCTCCGATTTGGCATTCCCTGGCAGAGCCAGGGAACGAGGATGATTACTCGGGTTGACCTGTTTTACTCAAGGTTTCTTCGGAAACTTGTGTCCATTCGGTATGGAAAAACTCACCCCGGGGTTTATCGGTGCGTTCATAAGTATGTGCGCCGAAGTAATCCCGTTGTGCTTGAGTGAGATTTTGGGGGAGGCGATCGCGGCGGTAGCTGTCGAAATAATCTAGGGATGCACTAAATGCCGGAACAGGAATCCCCATCTTATTCGACATGGCAATCACATCGCGCCATGCTTCTTGGCGGTCCAAAATTGTTTGTTTGAATTCCGGTGCTAGGAGCAAGTTCGGTAATTCGGGATTTTCATCAAAGGCTTGCTTAATTTTATCCAAGAAAGCCGCCCGAATAATACAGCCACCTTTCCAAATCCGGGCCACTTCACCCAGATTCAACTTATATCCAAACTGCTTCGAGGCTTTGCTCAATAAATCCATGCCTTGGGCATAAGAACAAATTTTAGAGCAGTATAAGGCATCGCGAACCTTATTGATAAATTCCTGAACATCTCCATCAAATTTGATAGTTGGTCCTGTTAATTGCTTAGAAGCAGCAACCCGTTCCTCTTTGACGGAAGACATAATTCGGGCATTCACCGCAGCGGCGATCGTGGGAATCGCAACCCCTAATTCTAAGGCATCGGCAGCAGTCCAGCGTCCGGTGCCTTTTTGTCCGGCGGAATCCATAATCATTTCCACTAGAGGACCGTTGGTGGTTGGGTCGAGGTAGCGGAAAATATCGGCGGTAATTTCAATCAAAAATGAGTCCAGTTCTGGGGTGGTATTCCACTCCGCAAATACTTTGTGTAACTGGCGATGATCCAGTCCGAGGATACTCTTGAGAAGGTCATAAGCTTCGGCGATGAGCTGCATATCACCATACTCGATGCCATTATGCACCATTTTCACATAGTGACCGGAACCGCCAGGGCCGATATAGGTGACGCAGGGACCATCATTTACCTGGGCGGCGATCGCCGTCAGGATGGGTTCTAAGTCTCGGTAGGCTTGTTCAGTCCCACCGGGCATCAAACTGGGCCCTTTGAGCGCCCCTTCTTCTCCACCGCTGACTCCCATGCCGACAAATCCGAGTCCCGTGGATTCCAAATCTTTGGTCCGGCGTTCCGTGTCTTGATAGAGGGAATTTCCGCCATCAATAATCATGTCACCCTCTTCTAATAAAGGCTTGAGTTGAGCAATCACCGCATCCACGGGACCACCGGCTTTCACCATCAGCAGGATGCGACGGGGGCGTTCTAGGGACGTTACAAAGTCTTCTAGGCTGTAGGTGGCTTTGACTTGTTTCGTGCCTCCTCTGGCGGCCATGAATTTATCGGTGACGCTGCCGGTGCGATTGTAAACGGCTACCGGAAAGCCCCGACTTTCGACGTTGAGAGCCAGGTTTTCTCCCATGACGCCTAGACCAATCACACCAAATTTCTGCTTACTCATAACGTTTTGGGTCTCGTTGTGTTTCTGTCTCTTACCTTTTTTAGGGTAGCCCGTTCAGAGTAATTCTTCAGGTAACCCTTGTTGAGAACTTGATCTGCTATTTCTGGGGAAATTGCCTGAGTTACTGGCACTCAAATGGTTGCCAACACTTTACTAGAGGCACTCTGGCATTTCTACCGCAACTGAAAATGGCATGATTCTCTGTTGACCAATTCTTGACAAATGAATCCAATTTTGAGGGGTGAGTCTAGGCAAATCAGCAGGAGTAGGGTAGGAATCCTGTGGCGACGGGAGGCGATCGCCTCGCTCAAAAATCCCATCAGCCCCCCAATATCCTGACTTCCACTCCAAACCTAGCAGGATCGTCTTGGGGGAAGATCCGATCGCCGTCTCTGGAACGGTAGAATGACCATTGTAGAGACGAACGGGTGAGTCGTCCATGTAGTAGACAGCAGGGGGAACCGGCATTATGCTTCCATACATCCTGGCCTTAGCCGTCGCGGTGGGTAGCTTCGCGATTTATATGGCCGCTTTCTTTTTTCCAGAAGTCCATCGCAAAGGCGATCTCATTTGGAGTGGCGTTGGACTGTTTTATGCCTTAGTCTTATGGTTCTGTGCGGGCCGGATTTCTGGGGCGGTCCTGCTAGGACAAATGGCGAGTGTGGGCTTATTGGGGTGGTTTGGCTGGCAAGCCTTAACCCTGCGCCGACAAACGACCCCACTGGCGGAACAAACTCCCGTAACTGGCGAGCAAATCGATCGCCTCACCGGAGGGTTAACGGCGATGTTTAAACCCAAATCCGCGCCGAAACCTCAAACGATACCCCAACCTATTCCCCAAACGGCGGTGAAGCTTGAGGAACCCGCAGTCGCCCCCCCTCCCGTGGCGACAGTTCCAGAGGTCTCCCCAGTCCCAGCGACCCCGAAACCTGTGACTCCGGCAAAACCAGCGGCGAAGGTGACCACGGTCCCACCGAAAACGCCACGATTTGCCGATCGCTTCTCTTTCTTGTTTAAAGGTAAAGACAAAGATAAAAACAAAAATAAAACTCCAGCCAAACCCACCCCAGGGCCAAAAACTCAACCCCAACCCCCTGCTGAGGTGGCCTCAGTTCCCAGTCCTGAACCCACCCTGGTCCAGCCTCCGGTTCCCGTAGAACCCCCACCGGCTGAACCCATCCTAGTCCAACCTCCCGTTCCCGTGGAACCCCCACTGCCGGAACCCGGTTTAATCGAACCGGAAGCGGAGGTCATCCGTCTGGAAATGCCTGTGGAAGTGCCAACGGAGGATGCTCCCGAGGAACGACTAGAAATGCCTGCGGCAGCAGCACTAGAAGGCGCTACGGTGGAATCTGAGGTGTCCGAGGATGATGATTTTGGCTTTGACGATGATGATTTAGAAGGTCCGGGGGTCACGAAAGCAGATGCGAAAGCCGTCGCCGAAACCATAAATCCCCCACTGGATGAACCCGTTAAGCCCTCCCTGAACAAAGTCGCGGCTAAATCAGTGACTCCCGGGGCTAAAAAACCCCAGGGTCCAAGTTTATTGACCCAAATTCAAGCGGGAATCCAAGGGTTGCTGAATTTCCGCAAGTCTCCTCCGGTTAAGCCTAAAGCACCGATTTCTAAGGCGGTTGAGACTCCAAGGGAGGTTGAACCCAAACCGGCGATCGCAGTGGAGTCGATTACCGTGGATTCCTCCCCGGCAATCTCTGACACCAAACCCCCAGAAGAAAAGCCGACAGTTGTGATCACCACTGCTGATGTGGTGGTGGAGGTTACGGTACAGGAAGGAGAACCCGTGGAGGTGGTGACTTCTGCCAATCCTTCGGCAGTGGAAACGGTAGAAGCGGTCATCAGGACGGATGAGGGGATTGTGGAGGAACAGGTCCTCCTGGAGGCCATCCCACCGAATCCACCGGAAACGGAAGCACAAGAGGTCGTTGAGGAGTCAGTATCGCCAGGGTTACCGGAAGGGAGACTGACTCCTGAACCTGTTGAAGAATATGCTCCTGAAGTGGAGCTCGCACCCCCTGCGGAAGTTGTGATTCCGATAGCGGATCTGGTAGTGGAGGTGATGGAGGTTTCTGAACCTGTGGTGGAAGTGACTTCGGCAGATCCGGCTGAGTCGGAGTTGCCACAGATTGAGAGCAATCCGTTTTTAAATCGCCCGCAACGGCAAGATCCGGCAGTAGTTGAGGATACCTCAGAATCGGGGGAGGCTCAGGGTCAAGTTACTCTACCGGCTGATAGCGAACCTACTTCGCAGAAGGAAGGGAATTCCTAGGGTTCCGTTCAACTTTGGGAGTGGGAGCATCTTGCTCACTATAGTTCTAGGGAGCAAGATGCTCCCACTCCTAGTCGCTATGGGTATCTCATGAGTCTGGAGAGCGATATTTACTCGGTTTAGAGTAAGAAACGACTGAAGTCGTTAC